>JAYGEX010000001.1:0-126136 GCA_046582185.1 Pseudomonadales bacterium
TCGTCGGTGCCTGGAATGTCTATCCGTTCTTCCCGAGCGGCACCATCATTGTCAGCGATATTGACCGTGGCCTGTTTGTACTGAAGTTTGATGAATAACGGCGCATCTGCTTATCTGTCAACATGCTGTTTCCTGTTCCGGGCGGATGTATGGCGCAAGCATAACCGCTCGGAACAGTCGTTTTATCGATGGAAGGCTAAGTTTGGTGGCCTGGAGATCTCGGAGCTTAACCTGCTCAATCAGAACTTCAATCCAGTTGGGAAAGATGACGTTTGGGCCGGTGACGTGAGCTATTTAAAGACGGCTGAGGGCTGGAGGTACTTAGCGATCGTGATGGATCTGTATTCGCGGCGAATGGGTGAGTGTTTTAGGGGATGCCAAAATGACCACGGCATTGCTGGACAGAATCACCCACCATTGCTCAATAATCGAAACAAAGAACGACTCATATCGTTTTAAACAGAGCCAACAAAAGCACAAAAAGTAGACCTCAGGGGTGGGTCAATTTTAAACGCCAAAGTGGGTCAATTTTGGATGCCAATTGACAGCGAGGAACTCGCCAGCAGCCACTGGCACCCGGGCAGGTGGTTACAATACCTTCAAATCAATTCGGGCTGGCATTGAAAACCATGACCGGTTATTGGTAGGAGCTCTTCGGGTTACGCCGTGGTTAGACCCCATACGAGATGACCCAAGGTTTGATGAGATGCTTGAACTGCTTGATTCAAAGGTGACACATACCGAGCAGTATTTGCGCGATCACTAGATTGAGCAGCAAAGTAGTTAGTGTCCGCAATTCCTTACCGTGAACCTAACCATTAAATTCTTCAGAAAAGAGAACCTGGCCCGCCGCAGTCCTCCGGGTCGTCATATGCACAGGCACGAGTGTCAGGTGACCTTGCACAATCTAATGGTGTAGCCACCCGAACGTTCATCTAATTCGAGCTTTATCAAACCCCGACTTTCTGCCTCTTCGAGGAGATCGCTGAATGAATTTACGCCATAAAAGCGCTCGTTAAAGCCGGGTTGGCGACGTTTCAATGTTTGTTTGATCATCGAGCCCCACAGTTTCTCGCGATCGCTCCTGTCTGCCTGTAATCCCTCGGCCGTTTCTATTACAAGTTGGATCGCATCATCAATGTTGTTACCTTCAGACTTGCTTGCCTTGGTTTTTTTGCTAGCAGCAGTACCGGCATTCGCTTTCTTCGCGGGTGCCTTTTGTCGCCTTTTTCTGGTCGTTTGTTCTTCAACGAGATCATCATAGAAAATAAACTCATCGCAGTTGTGCGTCAGCAGATCAGAAGTTGAGTTCTTCACGCCAACCCCAATGACTTGTTTTGCATTCTCGCGAAGTTTGCTGACCAGTGGAGAGAAGTCAGAGTCACCGCTAATAATCACAAAGGTGTCGATATGTTCTTTGGTATAACAAAGGTCCAGCGCATCGACAACGAGGCGGATGTCAGCCGAATTCTTGCCGGACTGTCTGGTGTGTGGAATCTCGATAAGCTCAAACGCCGCATCATGCATGATTGGTTTAAATTCCTTGTACCGATCCCAATCACAGTAGGCTTTTTTTACAACGATACTGCCCTTTAGCAGTACCCGCTCTAGCACCAGTTTAATATCGAACCTGGGGTACTTTGCATCGCGCACTCCCAGTGCTACATTTTCGAAATCGCAGAAGAGTGCCAGATTCAGGTCTTTTTCTTCAGATGCCATAAGTTCCCCTTTAATAACCCAAATTCTGTTAAGTCTGCGCCAGCCGAATCATGACCCTACGTTGCGAGCGATAGCTTGTAAAGTCATAGCTGAAGTTGACCTCTGTTCATGTTCGCATTACTGCACAGTTGATTCGCACCGCTGACAGCTTTCATGTGTGGTCCGAATCTTTTGAGCGCTGCGTATTGCTGTTAAATCAGAGCGCTTCCAACTCGTACTGGAACACTTCCCCTAGCTCAAGCTCAAATACATCGGCAATTTTAAATGCGACCTCCAGCGATGGCGAATACTTGGCTGCCTCTATAGCATTCACCGTTTGCCGCGTAACGCCTATCTCATTTGCCAATTGCTGTTGGGTAAGCTCGCCGTTCATAAAACGAAGCGTCTTTATCTGATTGCAAATCTTCTTGTCAGGCATTTCACGCGCCCCTTCGATAAGCACTGATTTGCGAGATACCCTTGGTGAACTCAGCAATCACGAGCGTGAGAATCAGTGCGTTCGCTGTGATGAAAATTGTGGTGCCATCATTTCGTCCCATAACATCATTTAAGACAACATGACCCAGGCAAAAGTAAATTCCAACTGCAAGAACGTAAGCAGAAAACTTATTGCCACGCCCTTCTATGGCCTTATCACGTTCATCAATCAGGTCCCCTCCTTTTCGAGTGGAAATAACCGCTTCATAGATAATCTCCAGAACGATCAGTAAAACCACCACAACGCCCATCAAGGGCAGTAGATCCGAAACCGATGGCGCTCCCGATTGGTACAACTCCCAGGCCTTACTGAAATAATAGATATTCACGACCAGGCTGATCAGCAATGTGCCGATGACACTTTTCTCCTTATAACCCAGATCCATTTCTCCACCTCACCTAATGTCCAATATTATAGACATAATGTAATATATATTAGACATTATGGCAAATTTATTTTACTTTTCACTGAACATAACGGATACAAGCAAAATCAATGACTGCAATGCGAGCGCAACTAGTGAAAACAAGCGAGGCATATGGTATCCAGTACATCAAATTCGTAATGACAAAAAGGTACTCCCAGGATGAGTAGTGATACAAACGTTGAATTCCATTTTGATTTTGGCAGCCCCAACGCCTACCTCAGCCACCTGATTATTCCGGAGATCGAAGCACGGACTGGCAAAAAGTTTGAGTACCTTCCGGTATTGATTGGTGGTGTGTTCAAAGCCACAGGAAATGTGTCGCCAGCCGTTTCCCTGAACGGGATTAAAAACAAGGGTGATTACCAGGGAATAGAAACGGCGCGCTTCCTCAAGAAACATAAGATCACCAGCTACAATCGCAATCCATTCTTTCCGGTCAATACGCTACAAATCATGCGCGGCGCTATTTTTGCCAAAGGCCAGGATTACTTCGATCGTTATGTTGACGAAATTTATCGACACATGTGGAGTGAGCCCAAGAAGATGGATGAATTGGAGGTCATTAAATCAGCCCTGGAATCATCAGGCTTACCGGTAGATGAGATTATTGCCGGGATGCAAGATCCGGCAGTAAAGAAGGCATTGATAGCTAACACTGAACGATCTGTCGACATGGGATCCTTTGGATCGCCTACCTTCTATGTTGGAACTGAGATATTCTTCGGCAAGGACAAGCTGGTAGACCTTGAATATGAAATCAATATGACAAGCACGTAGGGCTCGGTGGTATCGAGACCAGCGAATCACAATAAACAATATCGTAATCGTATATAAAAAGGACAGACATGAAGACAGCAATTGGAATTGGTAGTGCTTACTACAATGGCGAAGACTGGGATCAACTGGTGGACTACGCTGTCGAAGCCGACAGGATGGGTGTTGATTACCTTTGGTCCGCCGAGGCATGGGGCATGGATGCAATTGTTCCACTTGCTTATATGGCGGCTAAAACAAAGAACATCATTCTGGGTACGGGCATCCTGCAGATTAGTGCCAGAGTCCCGTCCATGATCGCAATGACCACGCAGAGTCTGGCGACAGTTTCTGAGAACCGATTTGTATTAGGGCTTGGCGTCAGTGGACCACAAGTGGTTGAAGGCTTGCATGGCGCATCATTTTCACATCCCCTTGGCCGTCTTCGTGAATGTGTTGAAATTGTACGCATGGGGCTCAACAGCGAGCGAGTTCAATATGACGGCAAGCATTATCTCTTGCCTCGTCCGGGCGGAGAAGGTAAACCTATTCGCTTATCGCAGCCGCCTCGCCCTGATCTGCCCATTTACCTGGCTACCCTCGGCCCCAAATCGATGGAGATGACGGGCGAGCTGGCAGACGGCTGGCTTGGCACTTCATTCATTCCGGAGCACGCCGATGTATTCCTGGCTCCTCTGAAAAAAGGTCTTGCCAAATCGGGCCGGCAGATGTCTGATCTGGATATCCAGGTTGGCGGTAGTTTTGAAATTAGTGATGACGTCGAACGCTTGATCGATGCCAGAAGACCTGCGATGGCCTTCACCCTCGGCGGAATGGGCTCAGCAAAGACCAATTTTTACAATGATGCCTTCAAACGGGCCGGCTATGAAGAAGCAGCTGTTAAGGTTCAAAGCCTCTGGGTGGACGGCAAAAAAGAAGAAGCCATTCGAGCAGTACCGGATGAGATGATTCTTAAAACTAATCTGATTGGTACCGAAGAAATGGTTCGGGAAAGGCTGCGGGTCTATCGAGATGCAGGTGTAACATCCATGCGTCTTAGTACCGGCGGCAAAGATTGGAAGCAGAGAACCGAGAGTCTGGCGGAAGCTGTGGATCTTGTGAAGAGTGAATCAAGCGGCTGGTAGAATCTTGATATTGCAGGATGCGCAAGCTTATGACTAAATTGGCAGGGGTGGTTTCCTGCCGATCCATGGTTGCGCCTGCTCCAGCTGATTAGCCAATTGAAGTAGAAGTAATTCATTGCCAAAGGCACCGGTGAATTGAATTCCGACCGGCAAATTATCCTCACTCCAATGCAGGGGCAAACTTATCGATGGGTTGCCACTTGCATTATAGAGGTGAGTAAACCCCCAGAATGCATTGATGCGTTCGCCATAGAGTTCCTGATCATCCCCGCAGGTATTCATAAAGCCAAGCTCTACCGGTGGCTGTAGCAGCGTTGGACTGATGATTAAATCAAATTGTTCAAACTGCGAAGCGACCACACGCCCCACCTTGTGAATGACGCTCGTTGCCTTGGCATAATCTTCACCTGTAAATGAACGTCCGAACCTCGCTGCAGCTAGCGTTGTCTGCTCAACGTGTTCCAGGCCTATCTCCGAAATACCTAGAACAGCGGCACGTGAATAGATTGTATTGGCAACATTTGAAGCCACCAAGATATAACTCGCGGTGCCGAATTCTTCACGATCAAAGCCCCAATTAATTTCTTCAATTTCATGGCCCATGCCTTCCAACATTTTTACTGTGTTGCGAACGCCATCTAAACACGCCTGATGAACGCTGCCGGTAGAATTAGGCGTAAGATCAACTGCAATGCGCAGCTTTCCCGTTTCGGTTTTATGATCTTCAAAGTATGAGCCGGAGAAAACTGGTGGATGATAAGGATCGCCTTGTGCCGGACCATGGCAAACGTCCAGAAACAGGGCGCTGTCACGCACAGTCCTGGAAACAACATGGCCGCTGGCCATACTTCCCCACCCCTCTCCAACATCAGGGCCCATAGGTGTTCTTGCGCGGGTTGGCTTCAGACCGACAAGACCGCAACAAGACGCAGGGATACGGATTGATCCACCACCATCGGTTGCATGCGCCGCCGGTACTATTCCCGAGGCAACAGCAGCGGCAGCGCCACCACTTGAACCGCCACTTGTGCGCTTGAGATCCCAGGGATTCTTGCAAGCACCCAGAAAGCTTGATTCAGTCGTCGCTGCCAGGCCCACTTCTGGTGTATTGCTCTTACCCAATAACACCAGGCCCGCCTTGCGATATCGTCTCACGATTTCCGAATCATGATCAGGTACAAAATCTGCCCAGAGCCTGCTACCCATGCTGCAGCGAGTGCCACTCACCATGTTCAGATCTTTTATCAGGAAAGGTACACCTGCGAGAGGTCCCTCAGGATTACCTTCTGCCACATGTCTTGCCTCATCAAACATAGGGGTAACAATGGCATTTATTGCCGGGTTGATCTGTTCTGCCCGACTAATCGCAGCTTCAAGGACTTCCAGTGCACTTACATCACCATCTGCAATCATCGCCGCCAATTCAACGGCGTCATAATCTGAATATTCTTGTAACATCACACTCCCTCTTAACTGCCAATCACTGAAATGGCGTTGGCCTTAACTCGACAAGTCTTAGTTCAGCAATTTTTTTTCAATAAGCTCTAGTTCAACAAGCTCTAGTTTAATAAGCTCTAGTTTAACAAGTAATGATCCAACAGAGAGCCATCCTGTTCCGCACTCTCAAGCCGGGCAATGGTTTGCAGATGAACCTCATCAGGACCATCATAAATGCGGAATGCTCGCGCCCTACCGAATGCTCTGGCTGCCGGTGTATCGTTTGTAACACCCTTGGCGCCATAAAGTTGAACCGTTCTGTCCGCGATGGATTGATAGACCCTGGCGACCGCCACTTTGATCATTGAGATCTGCTTTCTGACAACTTTGTTACCAACGGTATCAAGGAGCTGCGCTGTATATTGAACGAGCAGGCGACTTTGGTCCAGTTCAATGCGTGACAGGCTGATAGCTTCCTGAGTGGAACTGTACTCGTCGATACGTTTGCCGAATGTCGTCCGCTCCGAGGAGCGTTTTACCATCAGACCAATGAGAACCTCGCATTCACCGATAGCTCTCATGCAGTGATGTAACCTCGCGGGGCCCAATCGTGCCTGGCCGATGGCAAAACCTGCGCCTTGCTCACCTAGCAGGTTGCTGGCAGGCACCCGGACATTGTCGAAAGTCAGCTCTGGATGCACATTGGTCGGCGAACTATGTTCAAACACCGGGAGATTTCGGATGAAATTGATGCCTGGGCTATTCCTTGGTACTAATACCAGCGACTGCCGCCTGGATTTGGAAGCCTCCGGATCAGTGACACCAACAACAATGATCAATTCACATCGATCGTGGGATGCATTCGAGGCAAACCACTTGTGACCGTTAATAACAAATTCGTCTCCGTCCCTAACAATGCTTGTCTCAAGATTCGCCGGGTCCGAAGAGGCGACCTCAGGTTCTGTCATCGCAAACGACGAACCAAACTTACCTTCGAGGAGTGGATTTAGCCAATCAACTCTTTGCTGATCGTCGGCGAACAGTTGCAGGAGTTCCATATTAGGGACATCAGGGGCATGGCAGTTAAACACACGGGACGCCCATTCCAGCCGGCCAAGGATTTCAGCCACACCAGTAAACTCCAAATTGGATAAGCACAAGCCAGGCTCATCTTCAGCGAGCCTTGGCAAAGCCATGTTCCAAAGGCCCAGCGCTCTCGCTTCCTGAGCGAGTGACTTTTCAATATCAGGTACGGACTGGCCTTCATGGGCCTGTTCGTTCCACAGGCGATTATTGGGCAGTACCCGCTCGTTAAAAAACACCTCGACTTCCTGCCTGACCTTGGTCGCTTTTTGCGGCATCTCGAACATTGTTTCACCCTCGAAGTTCAATCATTACTTTAGGCAAGAGTACCTAAATCAGACAGTGCTGAAAAGATTACCGGCTGAGCGTACCGGACCCGGAAACAGAAAGATGCATGAGAAGGTTTTAATCATGATTCTAAAGCGTTACATTATGTAACGCAGTAAATTACGGAAAAGTTGAGAATGAAAAACGGACTAATTATGGGCGCACTACTAATGTTCGCCTGCCAGGCGCAGTCTCTTGATGTTCACCCTGCAGTGCAGGCCGCATTGGACTGGAGTTTACCTACCAATAATTGCATCGCACCAAAGGTAGGCCTGAATGCATTTATCGCTAACGATGACGGCATAGTGGAAACAGAAGGAAAGTTAAATCCCGGCAAACAGCGAAAGGCAGATAAAGAAAAGAAGGACTATGACGAATGTGTTCTAACTTACAAGGATAACCTGCTGAGCGAGATGGAATCATTGAAGAGCGTCGCACAACACGGCCTGAATCAGTCGTAGGTGAACGCTATTCTTTCAACACTCAAATATATCCAGAGTGTCGTTGAATTTTCCATGGGACTTCCTCCAGAATCAGCCGCGCTGTAAATGATTCAATGAACGGCGCACTGATCTCGGAAAAATCAGCTTCCAAAAAACAAACTCCGAAAAACAAACCCTAAGTCATCGCTCCATAGCCACGAGAAAATAATAATGAACCAATGGCAGATCGGTAAGGTCAAGATTACCCGGGTCATCGAGATGGAAGTCACCGGTGGTACAAAATTCATTTTGCCCCAGGCTAATCGGGATGCAATTAAGGAGATGCCATGGCTAAGTCCGCACTTCGCAGATGCCGACGGAAACCTCATTATGAGCATTCATGCACTGGTAATAGAGACGCCCAACAGAAAGATGGTTGTAGATACGTGCATCGGCAACGACAAGCAACGAAATATACCCAACTGGACCAACCTGCAACTGCCTTTCCTTGAAGACCTGCAAAAAGCTGGCTACGCCCGGGAAGATATTGACACAGTAATGTGTACGCATCTTCATGTTGACCATGTGGGATGGAATACCATGCTGGTTGACGACAAATGGGTGCCGACGTTTCCAAACGCAAGATACATTATGGGAAGGCAGGAATACGGCTACTGGAATAGCGAGGATGCCGATCCCACCAACGATGCAGTAATGGCAGATTCAGTTCGCCCGGTATTTGATGCTGGGCTGGTTGACCTGGTGGATATGGATCATCGCATTAGCGATGAAATCTATTTTGAAGCAACCCCAGGGCACACACCTGGGCACGTCAGCGTACATATTGAATCCGAGGGCAAGCATGCACTGATCACAGGTGATTGTATTCACCACCCTTGCCAGATTGAGAAAATAGAATGGTCAAGTAGCGCGGATTATGATCCGTCAAAAGCGATAGACACCAGAGTCAAGCTGTTAGAAAAATATGTAAACGAAGATGTGTTGATAATCGGTACGCATTTCGCTACGCCCACAGCTGGTTATTTCAAGGAAGTTGACGGTCACTATTGGCTGGATGTAAACGGCTGAGATGTTGAGGAGAGCTTGCCTTAGCGATTAGCAAGTCGGTGAGTCCGCATGTTCCAACTCAAGCATCAACCTCTTCCAGCTTTACTTCAACGCCATGCTCAATCAGAGTTTGGTTAGCCGCCGCCAGGACCTGCCCGTATCGGTCCATAACGAAGCGTTGAAACAGGGGTAGTAACATCACTCGTTCATCATATCGGAGGTTCAGTTGTTCCAGTGCTTGCCAGAAGCATAGAAAGAATATCTCCGGGCGTAAGGGAAATTCATCCAGGTCACGATTCAACAATCGCGACATCCTCAGCCTGACTTCTTTGATGAACACTTTATAATGGCTTTCGGTTTTTGACTTGTAAGTCGTAATCAGGGTCTCTGCAATACCTCTAGGTGCATTGAGAATGGGATCTTCACGTTGGTTCAGGAAGATCAGCCACACTTCTTTCATAAGTCGCGTAAATTCGCCGCGATACAGGTCAGACTGCACCTTTAACGCCCGCATCACGTTGAAATGATGCTCAAGCGCTTCCTGCTCATCGAGGCCCCACATTTCTTCAAACAATGCGTCTGCCACATTCGCTCCAAGGCCATCAAACAGATAATCAAGCTTGACGTCCATGTTTACCTTGAGCTCTTTAACTATATCCAATGTTCTTCGCCTCGCGGCCATCGGTAAATCGATTACTTTAGCATCCTGCTGTAATAACGATGTCATGTTGATATTTCCCAATCTGTTTTTTGGTCCCTGAATAACATAAATATCACGGAAGATGGAATACCACTACAATTCTCTCGACTTGTTCCCAGAACCGTGCGCTGCATCACATAAGCAGTTTGCGCCAGTTCAAAGTGTTACATTCTTTACAAATGGCGACTGGTGACAAATGGGCGACGAACGGCTTAACTATTTTCAAACGAGGCACCTAGTGTATGATCTGGTCTTTGCATCAAGAATTAGCCCATGACTGACGTTTCCGATCCCCTGACTTATCCCTACGACAAGCCACCTGCGTCTGGCACCACAATGGAAATTGCGGCCGGTGTTTACTGGCTTCGAATGCCCCTGCCAATGTCCCTTAATCACATCAATTTGTACTTACTGGAAGGAGATACCGGATGGACGGTAGTGGATACGGGCATAAGAGGTTCAGAAACGCGAGATCTATGGCTGGAAATATTCGATACTCAACTGGGCGGTAAACCGGTAGAACAGGTTATTTGTACGCACATGCATCCCGACCATACGGGACAGGCGGGATTTATTACTGAACATTGGCGCGTACCCCTGCTGATGAGCTATGGCGAGTATTACCAGGCTAGAGTGATGTCGACAATGATGCGCGAAGGTGGCTCCTGGCATATGAGCGATTACTTTGCGCGCGCGGGGATGAGCAACGACATACTGGAAAAAATGAAAGATATCCGCAGCAGTTTCACACCACAGCCTGATGACAAACCATTACCGTCATCATTTAATCGGCTCAGCGATGGTGACTCTATCCAGATCGGCCAAAATAAATGGGATCTGATTAGCGGCAATGGACACTCACCGGAACACATTTGTCTCTATTGTAAGGAACTCCGAATACTGATCTCCGGCGATCAGATCCTGCCCATTATTACATCGAATGTCAGCGTTCAACCAACTGAGCCATTGGCGAATCCAATGCTTGGCTGGCTGGATTCACATGAAAAATTCAAAAAGTTATTGCCTAACGATATCCTTGTGCTGCCTGCTCACAACAGTCCTTTTTATGGCGTTCAGGAACGGCTACAGCAACTTATCGACCACCATGAAGACAGGATGCTCATTATTGAGGAGAAATGCGTCGAGCCTCAGCGAGCGATTGACCTGCTGCCATACCTTTTCAATCGGAAGCTTGAAGATCACTCATTGTTTATGGCTCTTGGAGAGTGCATCGCTCATATCCACTGCCTGATGGGTCGTAATCGAATTGAAAGAGTTCTGCAAGACGACGTATATTTATACAAGTCAATTGATCCTACCCTGGGCGATCGTGCACGCCCCGAGGCTCATGAAGAACTCGAAGATTCACCGCAACTTGTTTGAAGGCCGGGTCTGAACTTCAACATAGGGGGAGTTATCGCCATATACCGTCTAATTATTCTAACTTGCCTGATGATGCCCCTTTCGGGCCTTGCAGCTACTTTCTCATCCACAGAGACTAATCCAGAAATATAGGCGGCTCTCGATTGGACATTGCCGGATCATGACTGCAAGGTCCCGACTGTAAAACAATCAAATGTCATGGTCGGCAAAGACAGGAAGTACAAGAAGGCGGCGAAGAAATACCAAAAGTGCATGAACGAGTACAAGGATGGCCTGGCCAAAGACCAACAGAAGATGATGGCGAGCGCCCAGCATGGCCTAAATCAGGAGCAGGCCGATAAGATTATGGGGAATATGAAAATCATCCAGGCTATTCTCCAACCCATCGCGCCTAATCAAAGTAATGTCAATAATTACACCACGAATGAGGACATTGACCTCAAAGACAGCCAACATGGACGTTAGATAAGTCCATCTACCAGAAAGCGCCAATTGGGCCAGGGAAGACTACTGGACTCTCCAGGCCATCATCGCTGACACTGGTTACACCAAATATATAGTTATCGATGACAACATTCTCCAGGGTAAATTCGGTAACGTCGCCCGCTTCTCTGGACCACCGCCACTGCGAATCAGTCGTTAGCCGCCAATAAAGCTTATAGCTCGCAGCACCCTGAATCTTTGCCCATTTCAGCGTCGTATCCTTTGAGACCATGCCTTCTATGCTGACATTACTTGGTGGTGCCGGAGCCCAGGCCATGGACGCCAGGGTAACGGCATTCAGCGCAGTTAATTTGGCGGCATAGTCAAAATCCACAAATTCAATAACATCACCAAAAGCAGTACCATCTTCAACACGTAAATCCTGATGCTGACGGTCATAGTGCTCGTTGGTTTCCATGATTCTTACGCCCGGAAACCCCTGCTCATTGAAGGGACGGTGATGGCCTCCTCTACCAAAGCGGTCCAAACGATAAATCATCATGACATCCAGGTTCCGGATGTACTGGTCTGCCATACGATCAACGTATCGCGCAAGGTTTCTGGAAGGCGAATCTACTTCACCGCCTGTGAACCGACGCAGCCGCGCCTGCTTGGCAGTTTCATTTGGCCTGGTGGCCTCTGAAAACACCCGGGCAGTGGTATTGTTGATCACGCCATTGATACCGGAAATGTTTCCAATCATGTCGTTATTGAGCACACCCTCAATGTGCCAGCCATCTGCCTTGGCTTGCTTTGCAAAGATCTTACCGCCAAATAAACCCTGCTCTTCTCCGGACAAGCCGCTAAATACAATATTTGCTGCAAACCGGTATTTGCTGAGCACCCTGGCGGCTTCAATGGTTCCAGCCATGCCGGATGCATTATCATTGGCACCAGGCGAATCGTTAGTGCTGTCCAGAGGATCACTGATGCGGGAATCTATATCCCCTGACATGATCACGTAACGATTGCTGTCGGTGGTACCTTTTAAAATAGCAATCACATTAACAACTTCAGTTGGTTCAGGAATACGACGCTCGTCGCTGAAGACCTCGCTTTGATAATAGACATCGAGGCAGCCGCCGCAGTCCTTGGAGATTGATTCGAATTCAGATTTAATCCACCGGCGGGCAGCGCCTATTCCACGAGAATCGGAATTGGTGCTCGATAAGGTATGACGTGTACCAAAGCTTGTGAGCATCCGGATGTCTTTTTCTATACGCGCAGCCGAGGTGCTCTCGGCAATTTCATGGAGATCCCTTTCACTAGCAAATAGGGGCAGGGGCAAAAGAGCAGCTATCGCAAGGGTTGCGCAAAGGCTGTGAGTAAGAAGGCCGTCAGTAAATTGTTTCATTGTGTATTCCCCGGATATAGGCTCAAAATACATCATTCATTCCTCAGAGTTTCTGGGTTTGGCTTTCATCTTCACAATCGGCTGATACCCAGAATTCACCGTATCTAAAAATATCGACCAAGTGCGAGTTTGTAACAAAATTCCGTGATCTCTACCTCACCAAAATTGCTGACTCTGGAGCTCTCAAGCCTGCTGAACTTTAGCTTTTCAGATAAGCCAATCGCAACAGGCGAAAGCGCCGGGATCCATATGATCGCATGCTCAAAGCCTCGCCTCTTAAGCACTGACAGGCCATGCACCAACAGCTTTTGGCCATAGCCAAAGCCCCAGTAATCAGGGCGCAATGCCAAGCCCATAATTTCTCCTGTTTCTCCGTCCCGGAAATAGTCTTCGCCAGGATCACCACTGCTTACGTAGCCAAACGGACTTTCATCTTCAGCGAGATAAGTAAATGCGCCCGGCTCTTGGAACCTTTTGGGCCAATCTGTCAGTGAAACCCAATTTTCTGTGAGCGCGCCATAGGCTGCTGATTGGACTTCGGCAAGTTTATCAGCATCCGCAGTAACAGCACGGCGGATTGCTACTGATGCCATTTTCATATCATCTTTAGCCTACCTTGGCTTTAAATCAGGCATATTTCACCTCACCGAAAACGTTTGCTCATCGAAGGCCGATAGCTTGAATGTTCTATATGGATTTATCCCGACCAGCCCAATAGGGTTCTCGAACTGTCCTGCGGAGTATTTTACCGGTGGGTAATCTGGGTAGATCATCAACAAAATCGATTGTCCTTGGACATTTGAAGGCAGGCAGTCGAGTTCGTGCAAAATCGATGAGCTCCTGGGACAATTCGCTGGATGCAGTGAAAGCAGCATTTAGCTGGACAACAGACTTGACCTCTTCGCCCCACTCTTCGCTGGGAATACCGATCGTGCAAACATCATGAACCGCTGGATGCTGCATGACCTCGCTATCAACTTCCTGGGGATAAATGTTTACGCCAGCGGAGATGATCAGCTCTGCACTACGCCCGGTTAAGAATAAGTACCCATCCGAATCAAAATACCCCATATCACCTAGCGTAAAATAGTCGCCGCTATAGGATGATTCGGTTTTTTCCTTGTCTTTGTAGTAAATGAACCTGCCTTTCTCCGGAGCGTGCATATAAATGGTACCGGTCTCGCCGACCGCTACTTCATCGCCGTTATCGTCGACAATTTTGTTGTCAAATTCCGGCCCTGGATTGCCAACACTGCCTGGCTTGGTCAGCCATTCTTCCGAGCCAATCAGGAAACCCCCACCGCCTTCCGTGGCTGCATAATATTCCACCAGCACCGGGCCGAACCACTCGATCATGGCGTGTTTAACATGCACGGGGCAAGGCGCGGCACCATGGATAATCAGGCGCATGCTACTAATGTCATACTTGGCTTTGGTTTCCTCGGGCAGCTGCAACATGCGGTGGAACATCGTCGCGACCATGTGACAATTGGTTACCCTTCGTTCATGGATCAGGCGGAGCGTCTCTTCCGGATCCCATCTGTCCATAAGCACAACGCCTGCGCCGGAAACAATCGGCACAAGTACATCAATGAGCAAGGGCGCGGCATGATATGCAGGACCGGTACACAGGCAGACTTCGTCTCCCTTTGAATAACCTGTGGCGCCATAATCAGGCATGGTTGGCGGGCGCTCTTCGCGGTACACACCTTTGGGTTTGCCCGTTGTGCCGGAGGTATACAGCATGGTGCCGCCGTGAACAGGCTCCGGGATGTTCTGGCCATCCTGCGCGCCAAGGGCATCATCATAAGAATCAAAGCCTTCAATCTTGCCACCAATAGACAGGCAAACCTGCAGCCGCGAGGATAATTGGGTCGCTTCCTGCGCCTTTCCTGACATTGAATCTTCCGCAAAGAATATCTTCGCATCACAGTTATCAACGATGTATCCGATTTCTTCGCCGGTCAGATGCCAGTTGATTGGCGTCACTCTGATTCCGGAACGAAAGGCAGCCATGATCACCTCGATGAACTCCACCCTGTTACTGCAGAGTAGTGCCACGGCATCGTCAACACCCAATCCAAGGTTATGCATGTGATTTGCCAACTGGTTGCACCTTCGATTGAGGTGTTCCCAGTCATAGTCGCCAAAGCGGTCGACCACGGCTATTTCATTCGGTTTACAAGCCGCATGCACCGCTACGGCCATACCATTTAATGCTGCTGTTTCGACAGCAGTTTCAGCATAGTTCATTCATAAGATCCAGATTTATTTCGATACAGGAGAATGCCGGAATAACCATAATTAAAGCAAGTGTAATTGAAGGTAGTGTCTTTATTGCACCCGGCAGAACGTAAACAACTTATACAATATGAGCTGGTGGAACCTTGTAATTACCGTAAACATCCCCACATCTGTACTGCCTGAACTGGCAGAAGAAGGTGCTCGCTGCTATGCTTCGCCGCACCAGATGCATTGCAACTAACTTGAGCGTATCCAGAAATGGAAACCGCCGGTGTTACTTTCTTTGTAAGTGCTACCTTTGCAAGTAATTGATTTAACTATCTAAGCAAAATCGTATGCTGCAATTTCAACCAAATATATGATATTTCTGGACAGGAACTAACTTGAGGATTGATCGGCAATGAACGAAGAAACACAGGACATAAAAATCCCGAACATCAACTTTATGGACGAAAAACTTTTTAAGTCCCGTTCCATTTCCATATTTGGGCAAATTAACGAGAAGGTAGCTCGAACAGTTACCGAGCAATTACTGGCACTATCAGCCGAGAGTGATGAGCCCATCACCATATACATCAGTTCCCCAGGTGGTCATGTTGAATCCGGCGATGTGGTCTATGACATGATCAAGTTCATCAAGCCAGAAGTTAGAGTGGTTGGAACGGGCTGGGTTGCCAGTGCTGCAACCAACATCTATCTGGCCGCAAAGAAAGAAAATCGATATTCATTGCCAAATACCCGCTACCTGGTGCATCAGCCTTCAGGTGGATCACAAGGTGACGCAACGGATATTAAAATTCAGATGGAACAAATAATTAAGACAAAGGAAAGAATCAACAAAATTATTTCCAAAGAAACTGGCCGACCACTGGAACAGGTAGAAAAAGATACCGACAGAGACTATTGGATGTCCGTTGATGAAGCGATCGAATACGGCATCGTCCACAAGGTAGTTTCGTCAATCGGCGAAATTACCTAGCGAATAGCTTGCCTCCGGGCTGGTGCTACCGGCCCGAATCAATCAGGGAACCTGCAACGGGACACTACTCTAGTGCAGCATTACTCTGCCATTCGGAGAATCGATAATTGCCCGCATGCCGTCAGGCCCTTCAATCACTTCGACATCAATATCCAGTGACTTCATGAGTGCTGAAAATACCTCGCTATCATTCACCAGTTGCACGGCATAATTATTGAGCGTACAACCCGCTGGGGAATCATCAGCCGGGTGCGGTGAATCAAGCCAATTGATAAAGAACGGCATAAAGTCCCGGAACGGATGATCACGAACGAATAATATCTGCCAGGCCAGCTTCAAGCCATCCGGGCGCGTGCGGGTCATATCAATAATGTGATAGCCGTAGGAATATTCATCCAGAACAGGCTTTACGGTGTCGAAACTATCTGTCGCAACTGCCCATCGACGAATGCCGGAGAATTGACGGTCCAGTAGTTCCTGTCCAGTAGTTTCAGCCAGTTCCTGTTCTTTATCCGGTGCGATAATTTCCAGGTATTGAGAATTAGCAAATGACAGAAGAGCATTACAGGTGCCCTGCCCTTCGTGGGAGCCACCAAATGTTGCCTTAACACCGGTGAGCTTTTCCACTTCGCTAATCCCGTCCT
Organism: Pseudomonadales bacterium; assembly: GCA_046582185.1. Lineage (GTDB taxonomy): Bacteria > Pseudomonadota > Gammaproteobacteria > Pseudomonadales > Azotimanducaceae. Next base: position 16,647 of record JAYGEX010000001.1, read on the forward strand.
GCAGATCACTGACGGCGTACATAACGTGATCAAGTTTCATCAATACCTCTTGTGGAATCTAAACTGCTGCATGCTTAAACTAATTCCCACCATCAAAGTAAAGCAAACAGAAGTGCAGATGATACAAAGACAATTACTGTTGGTCATTCTAATTTTACTGACGAGCGCGTGCCAAACAGCCTTTCTTACACTGCCGGGCGGTACCCTTGTGGGAGAGGAAGCTGAGACAGATTCTTTCGCCTTCGCCAGTGAATTTGCATTACTTCAACTGGAGACGCGACCAAGTGATCCCTACTCTATATGGCTTCGAGTCGTTGTATTGGATGGGCGGTTGTACATCGATGCGGCACCAGGGAGGCGTTGGCATAAATACCTTTCACAAGACCCTGATATCAGAATCAAGCTGGGGCAATTAATCTATCGGGCGAACGCACGAGTTGTTACAGACAAGAGACTGCTTGAAGAATTCCTGAATGGCCGAACAATTTACCGACTCGACCCCAGGGCACCAATCGACAATTCACCTATCCGGTGATTGCCAGGGCTAGCAAGATCAGCGCAATCGTTAAACCGGAAATTCCGATAAAGCCATAGAAAAGGCCTTTGACGGTTTGTTGATCTTCTTCTTCAAATACAGACATACTTCATGCTCATGTTCAGGGTGAGAATGCAATTTACAGATTTTGAATCATGAGTCAAGGCTCGAGTTCACATTCTCATCAAGAAAATACCCGTAAAAACAGGCGCTTTTCATTTTCCGACATGTGCAACTATCATGCACACTTAAATGCCAAGCATTCATATTCAGCGAGAATCCGGCCAGAGAGACAATGATGTTCAATATGACTGTTCATCGAGATCTTAGGCGACTACAACCAAAGGCAGATATTTACATCTTGCTGATTTCTGTTCCGCATAATTACTGGTAACGTGAGGGCTTTACAATGGTAGTCACTCTCTAATGTACGAACAAGAACAAGACCTTATTGACGGCCTGATCAAAAAAGAAGATGCGGCGTTTCGCTATGCGATCAAGCAATACCAGCCCGCAATGCAATATCTCGCCCATAGCTTCATGGGTAACAAGTTTTCCGATGAGGTCGTCCAGGAAGCCTGGTTTTCGGCCATGCGTGCCCTGCCGAAATTTGAGGGCCGCAGTAGCCTGAAGACATGGCTGCTGCGAATTGTCTCCAATGAAGCCAAGACCAGGCTTCGCAAAGAGAACCGGCTTACTTCCCTAGAGGCGCTAACGGCCAGTGATTCAGCTCTAAACGGGAGATACAACGATCTGGGCCACTGGGGAGACAAGGTGCCATTGGAATGGGATGCGGACTCGCCGGAGGAAATACTCTCGTCCGCAGAACTAAAAGCATGTATGGACGAGTTGATTTCATCATTACCGGAATTACAAAGCGCTACCCTGAACTTGCGCGAGCAACAGGGATACTCGCTCCTTGAAATTTGTAACATCCTGGACGTGAGTGAGTCTAATGTCAGAGTACTGCTGCATCGTTCCAGAAACCGGCTGTTTCGATGTATTGAGAACTTTCAGCAAACTGGCGAATGCTGTACCAATTGATATAGGGGGAATAGTGATTACTTGCAAGGACATCAGTAACACTACCAGCGACTATTTGGAAGGCCCCAGCTCATTGCTACAGCGATTCCAATTGCGCTTGCACCTCACCATGTGCAAGTACTGCCGACGATATTTCAGGCAGCTACAACTCACCATGAAAGTGGCAAGCAACATTTCATCAGCACCAGAACCAGACGATGAAAAAATCGAAGAACTGATTCAGAAGCTGAAGCAAGCCTGATCGGCCAACGTTTCCGATACACTCAGTATTGGTTGCTGTAAGTCTACACAGCCCCACTAATCCACACTCATACCATCAGGTGACTTGCTTCCACCGGATACTGGCGTACCCCTGCGCCAGGTATGATATTTTTCTGCGAGATCAAGCGCCCAGTTCGGCTTATGGTTCTTCCGCCATTCGCTAGCCGCAAATTTGTTCATCTCGGCAAGTGTGGGATAGATATGGATTGTGCCTAAAATCTTGTTTAAGCCGAGCCCATGTTTCATGGCTAATACATATTCCGCGATAAGATCACCGGCATGGTCTGCTGCTATGGTGACACCAAGGATTGTATCTTTGCCCGGCACTGTCAGCACTTTCACAACACCGTGAGCTTCTTCATCAGCGATTGCCCGGTCTAATTCGGCAACATCATAGCGAGTGACTTCATATTCAATTTGCTGCAATTGTGCTTCAGTTTCATTGAGCCCTACCCTTGCCACTTCCGGCGTACAGAATGTCGACCAGGGAATGACAGAATAATCGACCTTGAATTTCTTAAAGGTGCCGAACAATGCGTTCACCGTTGCATACCATGCCATGTGGGAAGCTGTGTGCGTAAATTGATAGGGACCAGCAACATCACCAATGGCATAAATATTGGGGTAATTGGTTCGCAGGTAGTCATCAACAGCTATGGTGCCCCTTTCCGTAATTTCCACGCCAAGATTATCGAGGCCAAAACCTTCAACATTTGCCTTTCGGCCAACGGCTACCAACAATTCATCAAAGGGTATCTTCTTATCATCTTCTCCCGCTACCATACTTTCGCAGACAAGATATTTCTCTTTCCCTTCTATTACAATTTCAGAGGCACTATAGCCAGTGAGAACATCCACGCCTTCACTCCTCAAGGAATTCGCTACCAGTTCAGCAATTTCCGGATCCTCGCGAGTCATGATTTGTGGCAGGCGTTCGATCTGTGTGACTTCGCTGCCCAGGCGATTAAATGTTTGTGTCAGCTCAGTGCCGATGGGTCCACCACCGAGCACGATTAGCCGCTTTGGCAGTTCACGTATCTCCCAGATGTTATCCGAGGTCAGGTAGTCAATTTGGTCCAGGTTTTTAATGGGAGGCACAAATGGCACGGCTCCCGTTGCAATGACTATGTTTCTCGTGCTGAGGACCTTATTGTTGATCCGGACCTGGTATGGGGACAGTATCTCGGCTTCGCCAATCTCCACATCTACGCCCAGTCCCTCGAACCGTTCGACAGAATCGTGGGGTTCAATTTGTTTGATAACACGCTGAACTCTTTCCATCACATCTGAAAATTTGAACTCGGCTTTCATATCACTAAGGCCGAGGCTTGCACCACGATTCATATCTGATACCAGCTTGGCGGAACGAATCAAGGCCTTGCTGGGTACGCAGCCAGTATTGAGACAATCACCGCCCATTTTATGGCGCTCGATAAGCGTCACTTCGGCTTTGACAGTTGCCGCAATGAGCGAAGATACCAGGCCACCCGAACCTGCCCCGATTACGATGAGATCCCGGTCAAATTTTGCAGGTTTATCCCAGCCTTTTAATACTTTTCGTGACCGCGCCATGTCTACCAGCTTCTTGGCGATGAGCGGAAATATGCCCAACAAGATGAAAGAAAATAGCAAACCGGGAGAAAGAACACCGGACAGCGAATCGATTTGTGCGAGCTGGGTCCCAGCATTCACGAACACAATCGTACCTGCAAACATACCCACCTGACTCACCACAAAAAACAGTGGCGCGGATATCTTCGTTAGACCCATGGCGAGATTAATAACAAAAAACGGTACCACGGGGACCAGTCGCAGGGTAAACAGATAAAATGCTCCTTCTCTTTCGATACCCGCGTTTATTCCCTTTAGCTGCCTGCTAAATCTGCGCTGGACCTGATCACCGAGAATAAAACGCGCCGCCAGCATCGCCAGCGTCGCGCCAATGGTTGATGCGAAAGATACAATGAGCAATCCCAACCCCAGGCCAAAGGTTGCACCAATGGCCAAGGTCATTATCGCGGCTCCGGGCAAAGACGCCGCAGTGACAATGATGTAAACAACAAACGCAATCATTGCCGCCTGAAAGGGGTTCGCCTCTACATAGGATTGAAAGACGTCTTGCTCGGACTTGAGATAGTCCAGGCTCAGGAACTGAATGATATCAAAGTAAATAAATGCACTCACTACACCCAGCAGTAATGCCACCAACCCCAACTTTCCTTTATTCATATTCTTATCCTTACAGCCTTGAGCGGCTCTTTAATAAACAGCCCTGAGCGGCCCTTCATAAACAGATGCGAGCCACCTCATTTTGTTACACTCATTCTAGGGAACTCAGCCTGCGATACAAATCCCAAGGGCCCTATAATGGAACTCGTCAATGGACCTCATTTATACAAGCGATGCACAAAAGATCAACTGGTCCGAGCTGCGAGAAGATCTTATCGCCGATGATTTTCACAACGGAAGATCAACTGAGCAACTTGAGACATCTTTCAGGAACAGCGCCGTTACATCTTATGTACTGGACGATTCCCGCTGCATCGCAACCGCGCGGGCATTATCTGACGGAATATGTAACGCCTATGTCGTCGATGTATGGACCTTAAGCACTTATCGTAGTCGGGGAATCGCAAGCAAGATGATGGAATCTATTATCGCAGCTTGTCCCGGGCAACACATTTATCTTTTTACAGATGATGCAGTCGCATTTTACAAACGTAACGGATTCACCGAAAGACCTGTAGGTCTTGAAATAGTCTCAGGGGAATGGCTGAACAATAATCAGAGCCCGCCAGACCAAGGAAAAGCTGATGATAAAGAACAGCCCTGAGCGGCTTGTCATAAACAGCCCTGAGCAGCTCGTCATAAACAGCCCTGAGCAGTTCAGCATTTCACCAGCCGGCTGGTACACTTAAGGCAAGACCAACGAGTAAGCAAAAAGAGACAATTTACTTAATGCCAGCACAGAATTTCCAAGCCGAATTATCCTCCCCCTGGAAGCAGCTATCCAGACTGGCAAGCGAGGCCCATACAACTTCCATCGCTGCATACTTCGATGATGACGAGGGGCGTCTGGCACAGTTTTCCATTGAATATCGGGACCTCTATTTGGATTTCTCAAAGAACAAACTTAGCGCAGAAGCTCTCAGTACATTGGTAGAGCTGGCCAAAGCATCCCCTCTCAGCGCGCGAATATCCGCTCAATTTAGCGGTGACATAATCAATACAACGGAAGATCGAGCGGTTCTTCACACGGCGCTCCGAAACCCCGAAACTCAAGTTCAGGTAAAAGGCGTGGCAATCGCCAATCTCATCTCCGCCCAGCTGGACAAGATGAAACAGATCAGCGCGGCCATTCGCGATGGGCACTGGAAGGGAGCCACGGGCAAAGTCATTACCGATGTCGTTAACATAGGAATTGGCGGCTCGGACCTTGGCCCGAAAATGGTCTGTGAAGCACTGAGACAATACTCAAGCACTCATCTGCTCACCCACTTTGTCTCAAATGTAGATGGCGCCGAAATCCACCATCTTCTGGAAAGGCTCAACCCGGAGACAACCTTATTCATACTTTGCAGCAAGACATTCAGCACCCAGGAAACCATGCTAAATGCACAGTTCGCCGTGCGATGGCTAAAATCGATGTTGGAGCAAGTCAAAGAAGATGGGAGCGGCGAAACCCTTTCATGCCACTTGATCGGCGTCACCTCCGACAAGCAGCGAGCGCTCGACTTTGGCGTTGGTGAGCAGAATCTTCTGGAGATCTGGGATTGGGTCGGCGGTAGATACTCACTCTGGTCCGCCATCGGAATCAGCATCAGCATATCAATTGGATTCGACAATTTTGAGAAGCTGCTGCAAGGCGCCAGAGACATGGACCAACACTTCCAGAGCACCCCATTTGAAGAGAACATGCCCATCATCCTGGCTTTGCTTGGCATCTGGTACAACAATTTTCTTAAGGCACAAAGCGCGGCTGTCATTCCTTATTGCCAGAGGATGGCATCCTTCCCCGCCTTCCTTCAGCAACTTGATATGGAGAGCAATGGCAAGTCCGCAACTCTGAACAATTTAAACACGACTATTTCTACCGGGCCGATAATCTGGGGGCAAACCGGTACCAACGGGCAGCACGCTTTTTTTCAGTTACTCCACCAGGGTACAAAGCTGATCCCTGTAGATTTTATCGCCGCCATTAGTGAGAACGATGGAAGCCAGGAGCAGCACAAGGTATTACTCACGAATATGATTGCGCAAGCTGCAGCATTAATGGCAGGTCAAAGCAGCGAAGATCTACATAAACACTACGCGGGCAATAAACCCAGCAATACAATACTGATGAAGGAACTAAACCCACACGCACTAGGTATGCTTATTGCACTCTACGAACACAAGGTATTTGTTCAGGGTGTTATCTGGAATATCAATTCATTTGACCAATGGGGTGTGGAACTGGGAAAGCGTCTATCCAATTCCATGCTGGCCAGTGATTCAAGCAGCACTTTCGATGCATCAACCCGGGAGCTGCTCAAACGAACCGGCAAACCGGACTCCGCTTAAAGTACCAGGGTAGCTTAGCCCAACGCACCATCAAGCTGCACCAGCAGCGGGATCGTCTCATCAAGAGACAAGCAGGCATCGGTAATACTCATCCCATATTCCATTCCTTGCGCACTGTACTTCTGCTTGCCTGCCTTGAGGTGGCTCTCGAGCATGACGCCTTTGATCGACAAGTGGCCGGCACCGAGGGACTGACAAACCGATGCCACTACCTTCGCCTGATTACGATGATCCTTTTCACTATTTCCGTGACTGCAATCAACGATTATGTTTTCTGCAAGGCCATGATTTCTTAACAGGGCTTCGGATTGCTTGATCCACTGCAAATCATAATTTGGCCCGCTCTTATCGCCGCCACGCAGAATCAGATGACAGTATTTATTGCCCGCAGTTTCATAAATGGCAGGCGCACCGTCCTTTGTGAGAGACGGAAACAAATGCCTCTCTGCAGCTGCCCTAATGCCGTCAATGGCTACCTGCAAGTCGCCATCGGTTCTGTTCTTGATACCTACGGGCATTGACAGGCCAGATGCTAACTCACGATGTATCTGGCTTTCCGCAGTCCTCGCGCCAATGGCACCCCAACTGATCAAATCGGAGTAGTACTGCCCGAAGGTTGTATCGAGAAATTCAGTTCCGCAGGGCAAACCGAGATTGGTGATATCCAACAGTAATTTTCTCGCCAGTCTTAATCCTTTATTGATATTAAAGCTGCTATCAATATCGGGATCGTTGATCAAACCCTTCCAGCCAACAACGGTCCGTGGCTTCTCAAAGTAGACTCGCATCACCAGCAGCAGATTATCGAGGCCGGCAGTCTGCTCTTTGAGTTTACCGGCATACTCCAAAGCCGCGTCAGGGTCGTGGATAGAACAGGGCCCAACAATGACAACGAGTCGCGAATCCTCGCCATCAAGGATTGCCTCTAAGGACGAGCGCGCGCCGGATACCAGATTCAGGTTTTCTTCTGTGGCTGTGTATTCTTCTGCCAGTAATGCCGGGGTAATGAGCGGTCGAATCCGCAGAATATGTTGATCTTCGATTGAGTTCGTCACTGTTGCTTACAACTCCTCTTGCTTCACAATAATAGATGCTACAAAAAGGCACACTAATAACACCAGACAAATCTGGACCGCGGCGTCATAGCTACCAAAATAGTCCAGCCCGAGACTAAAAGCTGCCGGACCGATGGCACTCAGAAATACGGTGATGGAGGTATTGAAGCCGCTGATTTCACCTAGATGCAAGGGTCCAAAGAATCGAATGAAGGCGAGATTGGAAGTCACACCCCACAAACCGCCTCCAGCGCCAAAACCAACAGCCAGCATCCAGAAGCCCCAGCTTTGATCAAGATTGATCAAACCGAATGCACCAATGATGAATGCACCCAACATCGTAATCAAGAACGGCTTCAATGGCAGAAAATCGACCATCCAACTGGCGACCAGATTTGTCATCGTTGAAAAAATCGCCGCAGGTAAAAAATAACCAAACGCTTCTTCTCTACCCCTGCCTGCCTCGGAGAACACAGAAACGATGTGAAAAGTAAGCGCCGTGCCAAACATTGCATGCATGCCCAGACTAAATGAGTAGATCCAAAACACCGGACTGCGTCTGGCCTCGCGTAAAGTTTTACTGGGCACGTCAATCATTGCGGCTAATTCAGAGACCGAGGCTGTACCGTCGGCAGCCAATCCACAGGATTCAGGATTATCACGTACAAAAACAAACGCAAGCAGTGAGAAGCCGATACCGCCGAGGGCCGCCAGGAACCACAATGCACCACGCCAGCCAAAGTCGACGATTAACCAGGCCAGAACGAGCGGCGCAATTGAAAAACCAAAAGATACAAAAATGCCGCGGATACCGCTGACGAGGCCGCGCCGCTTGACAAACCAGGGCATCATCACATTTCTGGAACAGCTGGTGAGTACGCCCTGACCGAAAAAACGAACGCCAAAATAACCCAGGAAAATAAGCAAAAAGGTCAGCCAGCCATATCCACCTAAAAGGCTGCTGAGTTTGTCCACCATACTGATATAGAAAACCATCACCCCAAGCGCAATACTCGATAGCGTGATCATCACCCGGCCTCCAAAACGATCGTACCAGCGACCTGCCCGAGTCAGGAACAGTGATGAGGCCATGGTGCCAAACAGATATGCCATGGAAAGTTCGGTGCGCGACATACCCAACACTTCAATAAAGGGGTCGGTGAAGACAGCCATTCCCATGGTTTGGCCGGGTATGCTAAACAGGAATCCCAGGGTACTCAGTAACCAAACCACCCATCCGTAAAAGAACGGCAGCTTTTTGGGACTGAATGGCCAGTTGACGGGAATCACGAGCTAATGCCTTGAAAAAATCGGCTTAGCATATAGATAGCGAAGGCTTGCGTCTCCCCAAATTTGGATTTTTGCATCAACCTGGTATTCAGCTTACACTCAGGACCAAGACTCAACTGGAATTCAAATAGTAGATAGATGGAATACTGAATGAAAAATGTCCTTTTTATCACCGCCGACCAGTGGCGCGGCGAGTGTCTATCGACATTAGGTCATAAAGTACAAACTCCCAATCTCGACATGCTGGCAAGTGAAGGCATACTCTTCGAAAATCACTATGCCAATGCAGTACCCTGCGGACCATCAAGGGCCTGTATTCATACCGGCATGTACCTGCAAAACCATCGATCAGGAACCAACGGAACGCCCCTCGATGCCCGACATACCAACTGGGCCCTGGAGATGAGAACCCACGGATACGACCCCGTGTTATTCGGCTATACGGACACTGCCAACGATCCCCGGCAATTTGATGCAGACGATGACATTCTGAAATCCTATGAAGGTCCACTGCCCGGCATCAATTCGAAAATCTACATGGGCACCTACCCGGATGCGTGGGCAGATTGGTTGAAGCAGCGAGGCCATGAAATTCCCGACAATACCTACGAACTGTATACCAAGAGAAAAGATGTCCCCGAGTATGAGAATGGCGGCGATGTACCCGCCCCACTTGCTATCAAGGCTAATGAGCACGATACCTGGTTTATGGTTGACCAGACGATGGACTATATTGAAGAACATATTAAAGGCGGTAGTAACGATCAGGCAGATAATTCGTGGGCCGTTCACTTATCGTTATTACGACCTCATCCACCCTGGATCGCGCCTGAACCTTACAACAGCATGTACCCGCCATCGGAATTGGAAGACATCCTCAGACATCCTGACGTGAGCACTGAAGCGGCTGAGCATCCCTTTATGGCACATTGTCTGAGTTCACGCTATTCGAGGGCACCTGAAGACATTAAAAAACTGACCCGATTGAAAGCATCATATTACGGCCTGATGACGGAGGTTGACCACAATCTTGGACGCCTGTTCGCTTTCCTCAAGGCGTCTGGACAGTGGCAGAACACTCTTATTATTTTTACTTCGGATCACGGCGAACAAATCGGTGACCACTGGCTACTGGGAAAAATGGGCTACTTCAATGCCTCCTACCACATCCCGCTTATCATTTATGATCCCAGCGCCAAGGCAGATAAAACACGAGGCAGGCGACTGAGCTCATTTACGGAAAATATCGACATCATGCCGACAATGCTCGACTACCTGGATATCCCGATTCCTGTGCAATGTGATGGTATGTCCCTCCTGTCATCTGTGCAATCAGGTCACTTCCCAGCTAATTGGCGGACAGAGGCGCACTGGGAATATGACTTTCGGGATGTGCCGAAGGGTGAAGTGCTGGAGCAGCAACTTGAGCTGACCCAAGATCAATGCACTCTCAATGTCATCCGCGATGGGCATTATAAGTATGTTCATTTCACTGCACTGCCGCCTCTCTTCTTTGATTTGAAGAATGACCCGAACGAGATGGTAAACCTGGCCAATGATCCAAAATATGCCCAGAAGGTATTGGCGTATTCGCAAAAGATGTTGTCCTGGCGAATGAACCACGATGAACAAACGCTAACTCACCTGGCACTAACTGACACCGGTGTTATTTCACGACCAGATGCTAGATACTAATTTCCACATACACATATTGAATTGAATCAGGAAGTATCAAATTAATGTCCACAGCTGAACTATTTTCGCCGCGATATCGAAACTACGCCCTTGGCGTTCTATTCCTGGGTTATGTGGTGAACTTCATCGATCGTTCCATTCTATCCATCCTTCTCGAACCCATCAAAAACGATCTTTTGCTTTCAGACACTCAGCTAGGCCTTTTGGGCGGCCTGGCCTTTGCCATTTTTTACACGACGATGGGCATCCCCATCGCGGCCTTAGCCGATCGTTGGAACCGTGTGAAAATCCTGGCAATATCCATAATTATCTGGAGCGCCATGACGGCAGCTTGCGGCCTGGCGAGTAACTTTGTGATGTTATTACTCGCGCGTATTGGTGTTGGCGTAGGCGAAGCAGGCGCCAGCCCTCCTTCTCACTCTCTCATCTCAGACTATTTCCCAGTGGAAACCAGAGCGACGGCACTATCAATTTATGCACTGGGCATCCCGTTCGGATCGATGGTCGGCAACTACGTGGGCGGCTGGGGCGCCGCCGAGCTTGGATGGCGGACAACTTTCTTCCTGGTGGGTGTTCCCGGTATTTTCGTTGCGCTACTTGTTTGGTTAACACTCAAAGAGCCCCCTCGCGGTATGTCTGAAGTAAAGATGGTTGTCATAAAAAAAGACACACCGGCACCGCGCGTAAAGGAAGTGCTGGCGTTTCTATGGGAAAGAAAATCCTTCCGGCACCTTGCCTTTGCCGCCGGTGCACACGCTTTTGTCGGATATGGCGTAGGCACATGGAATGCCCCATTCCTGATCCGCAGCCATGAGATGCCAATTACGGAAGTGGGCTCCTGGCTCGCCCTTATTTCCGGTATCGGCGCCATTGGTACCTTTGGCGGTGGTTATATTTCAGACAAGTTATCTGACAAGACTGGCGACCGGCGCTGGTATTTATGGGTGCCACTCATCTCAACCGTCTTTATGGTTCCCTTTCAATTCACCGCCTATCTTAGCGATAGCCTCTACGCTGTCATTCCATCATTGTTAGTGGTATCGATTCTCGGCGGCATGTATCTCGGTCCGTCATTCGCAATGACTCAAGGTCTCGTCACCTTACGTATGCGAGCAGTCGCCTCAGCGATACTGTTGTTCATATTAAACATTATAGGGATGGGCCTTGGACCGTATTTTGTCGGTATCGCCAGTGATCTGTTGTCGCCATCATTTCAAACTGATTCCCTCAGATATGCCTTGTGCATTGCTGTGCTTGCTAACCTTTGGGCAGGAACACACTATTGGTTGGGTGCAAAAACATTGAGAGAAGATCTGGAGAAAACGGAAGCGTTGGTTCTACAGGCTGCATAAGTAGGATTGGATATTGACTTTCAGCCTCTGGATTTACAACTCGACTGGACCACAAGGTAGTCGTTTCCGGCATTCTTGACTGTGAAGAACATTGGATACGACTTCCAAGATCGGCGAGTAATCTGTTAATCGCCTTACATCTGTCTTAAGCAAGTGCTTGTCTGGCTTCAGATACCAGTTGTTCCATGACCTCACTAACTGTCCTGACTTCATTGAACCAGCCAATACCCTGACCCGCCGGTGAATGAACCAGCGCCTCTACCGCGTGCTCATCAATCGCGCCTAATAAGTCACCCACCAAAATATCCTGGAATGGCATTTTCAAGGGGGCCGGTGCTTCATCAGATGACCATTCCATACTCCATGCTGAACGAATTTGACGCAGCGTCTTGCCACTGTCTGCTCTTGATATAACCGTATCGCTGGCGCCAGCCTCCAGGAGTTTCTTCTGATTAATCGGCGACATGTGATCCTCATGTTCACTGGTGGTTAACCACGCCGTGCCTATCCATACCCCTACCGCACCCAACATAAGAGATGCCGCGATATGTCGCCCTGTTGCAACGCCGCCTGCAGCCAGAACCGGCAATCCTTCAGCGGCGTCCACTATTTGCGGGATCAAAGAGAATGTACCAATTTGCCCCGTGTGAGCGCCGGCGTCATAACCCTGGGCTACAATCAGATCTATGCCTGTTTGCATTGCGCGTTGCACATGGTGGGGACTACCCACAAGTGCACAGGTCTTCTTACCAAGCGACTTTGCCCTGTCCATGGCCCTGGGCGGAGCGCCGATACCACAGGCAAAGAGGTCAACATCTGATGCCATAATAGCGTCCAGTTGCTGATCTTCCACTTCGGTTGAACGCACAAACCTGGAGCGCATGCCCGGTTTTGTGCCCTTGGGCACTTTGTATTTCTCAATGATCTTATGCACAAAGTCGCGATGACCTTCGGGAATCTCGGCTTCTATCGCATCCCGATTGTCTTTCTCCGGCATACCGGGGGGCATGACGAGATCTATTCCAAATGGCTTGTCACCCACCGCAGCCCTGATCTTCGCCATAGCTTCTTCTATTTCTTCCGGCGTTGAGCGGGTGCCACCAAAAACGCCCAGCCCTCCTGCGTTGGTAATGCCGATAACGGCATCAACGCTATGTGCAAATCCAAATACCGGATACTTAATTCCGTATTCTTCACAGATTGATGTTTCTAATGTCTTGGGCATGTCGCTCTATCCACTCCTGGCATTGAATATTAAAGAGATTGTACTGTTCGTATTGCAACCAATGGCCAGCATCAGGAATAAGATCAAATTCTACATTCTTATTAACATCAAGAAACAATGCTTTCTTCCCGGCGACATCGGGTTGTGCTGGTTCATCGTACTCTCCATAGATGACCTTTACAGGAATGCTCAAGGCACCAATGCCATCAAGCACCAGCGTCGACTTGGCAAACTGTGGACTATTAAACCTCGACCTATTTGTATTAATGGTTTGCAGATACACTGCCATTTCATCAATATTGCGTTTATCAAAGAACATCAACCGCGCAAGATTCTCCTTGTTAGCTGCTGCTACTTCTGACGAATTCATCTCTGGCGTTCTTTTTATAAGAGGCTGCGCCAATCCGCGACGAGGTATATCGCCGATGGAAGCCGGGCCAAGAAGCATAAGTGATTTCACGCTCTTTTCGTTCAAACGAACGACTTGAGATGCGACGGCGCAGCCCCAGGAGAAGCCTACAACATGAATTTTGCCGTTGATGGTTCCCATATCAACGAGGTTTTTGAAGCCTTCACTCATCACCTTGATGGCATCTTCCGCGCGATAACCCGATGGTAAAGCTGCAGATTCTCCAAGCCCTGGCAGATCAACCGTTAAGACATGAAAGTGCTGACGAAGATAATCAATGTTTCTGAACCAATGCGTCCACGAGCCGGAACCTCCATGAATTAACAAAACACTCTCTGCCTTATCGCGCGGGCCACGCCATCGCCTGAAAATCAGCGAGCCCTCGCTGAACCGGGTCACTATCTTCTCGGACCCGGCATCGAGCTTACGTACAGATCGTTCTAAAACAGCGCTCATTTATTGTTAGCGGCCTCCGCTACTTCCGCGCAGAGCTCACCCATTCTCAATTCCCCTTCCCTGGTTTGCGCCCCAAGATCCATGGCTTTTTGCATATTCGTCTGCGCGCCATCGGTTCTCATGGTTTGTTGAAACAGATAGGCTTCTTCCAGCAAGCCATCTTCAATCGGTAATTCAGCGTTGTTTACCGATTGCTTGCAAAGAGCAATGGCTTCCGCAGGCCAACCTGCGATACGCATCGCGAGACGATCAACAAATTGATTGAGTTGCTCTTCTGTCTCAAAAATTCTGTTCAGGTAACCCCATCTCTCAAGAGTCTCGGCATCTATGTCATCACTACCAAGGCAAACTTCCATCGCACGCCCTCTGCCAATTAGTCTTGGCAAATTTTGTGTACCCGATCCTCCGGGCAAGATGCCAAGCGCCACCTCCATCTGGTTAATGATCGTTTTATTCCTAATGCCGTAGCGCATGTCGCACGAGGACGCAAATTCATTGCCACCGCCGCCAGCCCGGCCTGCCATTTTCACAATAGTTGCTTTAGGCATGTTTTTAACTCTTTGGCACATCTGGTGAAATTCGCTTAAAGACTTACCCTTTTGAGCTGGCTTATCAATGGGTGAAACAAGGAGCGTCTCAAGATCAAAGTGGGCAATGAAAAAATCGGGATCTGCGCTCTCAAATACAACAACTCGAACTTCTTCGTCTTTCTCCACTTCCTTCGTAAACGCCACCAGATCCATATACATTTCTGGCGTCATTACATTCACCGGTGGATTACTAATCACGGCGAATAAAACGCCAGCGTCCAGTCGGGTAGATATCGTTTGATATTCATAGGTCATTAAATTTGCTCCTTGCTTTTCTAATTACAATTGATGCTTTACACGATTGTTTCCTGAATCATGCCAGAATTCGGACAGGCATGGGCAGCCTTCAAACATTTCAGATAGACATTAGCGGGCTCCATGAATATCATCGCGATTTTTCACGCCCTTTAGAGAATAACCAACCGCAAACTGCTGGCTCAATTTATGAAAAACTTAACGCAACAACTACTGCTAGTTCTAATCCTTTGCCCCCTGTCTTTACAGGCTGCTGAAGGCCTGCGAATACTGTTAACCAATGACGATGGCTTTGAAGCACCAGGCATACGGGCCATGCACGAGGCATTGATCACCGCCGGCCATGATGTCTACATGATCGCTCCGGCAACCCAACAAAGCGGTGCCGCTGCCAGTGTTACCAGCGGCGGCGTGAGAATAACTGAACATAAGGACAAAATATGGGCAGTTCATGGGCGCCCTGCTGACGCTCTACGTGTCGGACTTGGCCATATCATGAAAGATAATCCACCGGATCTGGTTGTCTCTGGCGCTAATTTTGGCAATAACACTGGCGTTGATACCAATATCTCAGGCACCGTTGGCGCAGCGATTACCGCACTTCAGCTAGGCACGCCAGCCATCGCGATTTCAGTGCAGATCAAGTTTGAAGAAATTGAAGCGAGATTTCCCTCGACGGTAAAAGCTTTTCCGGATGCCGGGATTTTTCTAGTCAAATATATTTCATCACTTAAGAAATTTGATATGAACAATGTTATTAACATTAACTATCCAGCAACGAGTAAGGATAAGGTTCTGGGCGTAAAATGGGCGACCCTTTCGAAACGCTCAGTCCTCACCATCAATTTTAATCAAAAAGAGGATGGGCGATGGTCACCAGAATATAATTTGTCTGCACCATCGGATAAAAAATCGGATGAAAATACCGACACAGTGTTGCTATCCAGGGGATACATCACTTTAACCTTGCTCGATGGCAATATGTCCGTAAAACCAGATCGCTCCTATCGTAAGGTGATTAAGTCATTAGAGTAACCGAAGCGTCGGGATAGCACTGGCAAGAATATACCTGGAGTAAAGTAATGAGAATCGAGGCGATTCCAATAGGAAACAACCCACCTGAAGACATCAATGTCATTATTGAAGTGCCTGCGGGCGGGGAACCCATCAAATATGAAATGGATAAAGAATCCGGCGCGCTATTTGTCGACCGCTTCCTGTACACACCCATGCGCTATCCGGGGAATTACGGGTTCGTACCCCACACACTATCGGAAGATGGAGACCCAATTGACGTTCTGGTAGCCAACAGTCGCGCTATTGTTCCCGGGGCAGTTATTAATTGCCGCCCCATCGGTGTATTGGTGATGAAGGATGAAGCCGGGCGGGACGAGTAGATTATCGCAATTCCAACAACAAAACTGACCCGCAGATATGAGGATGTGAACGATTACACGGACTTACCGGAAATAACGATTCATCAGATTCAGCATTTCTTTGAGCACTATAAGGATCTGGAAGATGGCAAGTGGGTGGAACTTGAGAAGTGGGATTCGGCACCCGCGGCTAAAGTGTTAATTAATGAGGCGATAGAACGGCATTCTAATTCAGATTAGTTCCCTGTCTTTTAAGGCACAAAGATCGACTTTGGAATCCGTTGCGAATAGAGGTTTATCTTTATCTGGAATCGTAGCGCACGTCCTTGTGCACTCAAGTTTTGCATCCATGCAAAACACGTCCTGATAAAGACAAACCTCTATACTCCACTAACCTTGTCTGATCGCTGAGCTTCTGGCAATGAGGGGCTTTCGCGAGCGCAGTTGTGGAGCGTAGGGAGGGCAGGATGCCCGAGTAGCGAAACATCTTGAATCGACTGAAGGCCATGGATGGTCACGCCCCCCTAGATTAAATCTCCATCAGAGACACATCGGGTCATAAAGCATGAACCTGAACGGGCAAATACGTGAAGCCTTTCACGAATGACGAAAAGGTTCGCTCTGGCTTACCAACAACTTCGACCATTCGAAAGCGTTTCATTATTTCTTCCCATACAATTCGTAACTGCATCTCCGCAAGACGATTGCCCATGCAGCGATGAATACCAAACCCGAAGGATAAGTGTTGCCGTGCCTTGGGGCGGTCAATGATAAATTGATTGGCGTTCTCAATGGCATCTTCATCCCTGTTGCCGGAGACATACCACATAACGATCTTGTCCCCTTCCATGATCTGCTTGCCATTGAGGACGGTGTCCCTGGTGGCTGTTCTACGCATATGAGCCAGCGGCGTCTGCCAGCGGATAATTTCCGATACCATATTGGGTATCAGACCCACATTGCCGCGAAGCTTTTGATACTCATCGGGATTTTCATTTAAGGCAAGCACGCCGCCTGATATGGAGTTTCGCGTGGTGTCATTGCCGCCAACGATGAGCAGAAGCAGATTACCGAGGAATTCAAACGGCATCATGTCCTTGGTATCTTTACCGTGGGCCAACATGGAAATGAGGTCACCTTTCGGTGGCTGCTTTACTCGCTCATTCCAGAGGACTGTAAAGTATTCAAGGCATTCGATAAGCTCTGCCCTGCGCTCTTCGGCTGTTTCCACGATACCGGTCCCAGGCGCGGCGGTGGCAACATCAGACCAGCGGGTCAGCTTGCGTCGATCTTCAAAGGGAAAATCAAAGAGCGTTGCGAGCATTTGAGTGGTTAATTCAACAGATACTCGATCTACCCAATCGAAGGTTTCTCCGATGGGCAGGGAATCGAGAATTTTACCCGCTCGTTCCCGAATAATGGCTTCCATCTTGGCTAGATTGGCCGGTGCTACGACGCCGGTAACCGTCGCTCGTTGCAGGTCATGCTTCGGCGGGTCCATGGCAATAAACATGGAGAAGCCGCCCCATTTATTTTCCTGCTCAGCTGCGCTTCCATCGGTCGCTTCTTGTTCTTTCGCTGCGGCGCCTTGTTCTTTCGCTGCGGCGCCAGACTGTTTTCCACCGCCGCCCAGGCCACCAACTGTCACACCCATGGCAGAGGAAAACAGCTCATGGTTTCTGTCAACTTCCAGAATCTCCTTATACCGTGTTAAAGACCAGTACGGACCAAAGGCACTATCGGCACAGTAATGAACCGGATCTTCCTTTCTCATGCGCTCAAAATAAGCCCAATGCGCATCATTTTGAAACAGATGGGGCTGGGCCATATTGAAGCTTTCAAGGGGTATGGAATAGGGATCCGGTATTGTTGGCGTGTTCAGATTAGACATGATTAACTCTTGGGAATTTCCGTAATCTTGCGAAATTCACATTGATCGATTGTCGTTATCTTAACATGGCTATCAACATGGCAAAAAAACCACCATTTTGAATATTTTACTCTGGCTAAAATATTCCCTACCATGGGAGATTCACCTCGTCTGACTTTTTCAATGCTGCAATTTTTCCAATCCAATGATATGTCAGCATTGACCAATGCTTTCTGTGAGCGCAGTAAAAGTATTCAGATCGATCCATTTGCTCCTCTCACCGTCATCGTACAGAGCTTCGGCACTGGCCAGTGGCTAAAGCTGCAATTGGCGCTTAAGCAAGGCATTTCCGCAAATCTGAATTGCGTGCTACCTGCAAATTTCATCTGGGAGCTTTATCGAAACCTGCTTGAGCAAGCTGAACACTCACCGTTCGACAAAGAACTGTTGAGCTGGCGACTGATGGCATTGTTGCCAGGGCAGACGTCACCGGAATTTGACGCCGTCAATCGTTATCTTGATGCCCCCGGTGATCCGGACCTGCGCATCTATCAGTTGGCCAACAAAATTGCAGATCTGTATAACCAGTATCTGCTCTATCGCCCGGACTGGATACTGGCCTGGGAGAATGGCGAGGATCTGGTGAACAATAACAAACACCCATGGCAGGCCATATTGTGGCGCAATCTACTGGAAGCTACTCCGGAATTCGCGACCCAGCATAGAGCTCGTTTACATGAACGATCCCTGGACAAACTCAGCCAAATGACCGAGCCCAGCACTCTACCGCCACATCTATCGGTATTCGGATTATCTTCCATACCGCCGATGCAGCTGGAAACGCTGCGCGCACTCTCTTGCCATATCAACGTGGACATCTATTTTCTAAACCCTTGCCAACACTATTGGGGGGATATCGTTTCCGAACGAGGCATCGCCAGGCGATCCATTCGGCAGTTGGTAAACAAAAGCGGTGCTTTGGAGGAGGAAGATTACCTGGAGGTGGGCAATCCCCTGCTTGCGTCCCTGGGCAGGCAAGGCAGGGACTTTCTGGAAATGATCCTGGAAGCTGGTGACATCAATACGCTTGATTTCTTTGATGAGAAGTCAGTGACATCGGCATTGAGCTATCTGCAAAATGATATTTTTAATCTGGAATTTGGCGGGCAATTTGGTTCCGACCAAGCAATTATCAAACTTAAGCTGGACACTCAAGATCGCAGCATTCAAATCCATAGCTGCCACAGCAAGCTGCGAGAGATCGAGATCCTCTATGATCAGATACTTGCAACCATCGCCGGCAATCCGCACATAAACCCCGGCGACATCATTGTGATGGCTCCCAAGGTGACGGATTACGCGCCATTCATCAATTCAGTATTCAAAGACCATATTCATTATGGCATTGCAGATAGATCCTTAAGTGATGAATCACCACTCATCAATTGTTTTGTGAAGCTGCTTGAATTACCGGAGTCGAGACTAAGCAGTATCGAGGTGATGGACCTTCTGGAGTTTCCGGCCATTGCGCGAAAGTTCTCACTGGATGATGAGGACCTCAACACGATTGCTTACTGGATACGAGAATCCGGTATTCGCTGGGAAACAGATGGGGAGAGCAAAGCCCGGAACTGGCAGATTCCGGCAAACAATCAAAACACCTGGCAATTTGGCCTGGACCGTCTTTTGCTCGGCCTTGCATTGACCCCCGATGGCGGCATAGTGAACGAGACATTACCGTTCGAAGTTGATCTTGGCGACACAGAACTCCTTGGCACTTTATGTGAGATCTTCGGCTTACTGAAATATTATCGATCTGAACTCGAAAAGCCGCGATCAGCACAAAACTGGCAAATTACGATTAATTCCTTGCTCAGCGATTTTTTTGAGACAGAAGACAGGGAAACACTCGATATTTCAACCATACAATTACTCACCCAGAAGCTGACTGAGCATACTGAAAATGCTGATCATAAAGTTGATATATCGGGCCACCTGCTTCGTTATTGGATAAATCTGCAACTGGCTGATTCCGGTTCTTCCATCAGTTTCATTTCTGGCGGCATCACCTTTGCGACGCTTGTACCCATGCGTAGCGTTCCCTTTAAAATGGTATGTCTGTTGGGCATGAACGACAAGGAGTATCCGAGAGAGAACCGCGATATATCGTTTAACCTGATGTTAGACCAGGCAGGCAGAAAGGGAGACCGCTCCAGGCGCATCGACGACCGCTACCTTTTCCTGGAAGCAATACTGTCTGCACGAGATGTGCTGTATGTCAGTTTTGAGGGTCGCTCACTAAAGGACAATCAGGTAAAGCCACCCTCTGTTGTTGTTAGTGAGCTTATGGAATATAACGAAGCGGTGTTCGAGACTATTGAGCTAATAGAACACCCTCTTCAACCGTTCAGTCGGCGCTATTATTTTACAAGAGATGTTGGAACTGAGCTTGCAAAAGCAGATACGAACAAAAATAGAAATGATGATAGACCCGGGCTGGTGACATTCCAGAGATCTTGGTACGACGCACTTGATTCACCTATCGAGGTCGGTCCATTCCTGGATTCCGATCTAGCGCCTGCAGACGAAAATGAATTGAACTCGATTGGCCAATTGGTCGATTTTCTTACACACAGTGGCAGGTATTTCCTGCAGAAGAGACTGGGCATTTATTTCACCACGGATGAAAATGAATTGCTGGAAACAGAGTCATTTACTCTCGACGGTCTGGAACGCTACCAACTTTCTGACGCCGCGCTCAAAGCGCTGATAAAAAAACAGGACATCCGTGATTGGCATAGGGAAATGATCGCGTCCGGGTTTGTGATGGAGGGGCCGATTGGCGCCAGTTACCTAGAAGCGGAAGTTAAACACGCGCAACTGATTTACGGAGAGCTTGAGACCTATCTGGAAGAATCCATGGAGAACTACCACGGGACGATTACAGTCTCGGGGATCGAGCTTGAAGGACATCTTCGCAATTTAACAGCGGAACACATTCTGAGTTATCGAAGCGGCAAGCTGCGAAGACGACATCTGATCGAAAACTGGCTTAATCATCTATTTGCCAGCGCCAGCGGGTTAAATACTGATCTGCTGAGTATCTCAAGGGGCAAAAACAGCGCCGATATTAGCCGCCTGTTAGCACTTTCGCAGGATCAGGCAATGGCACATCTGGAGAATGTTGTGAATCTGTATAAGGAGGGATTGAAGTCGCCATTGTTCTTGCCGCCGGAGACAAGCTTCAGCTTCGTTCTATCAATGGATGCGAAGGATGACTTTGATTTGGCGCAACGGGCGGCAGTGAAGGCATGGAATGGGAATGAATTTTCCGAGAGCCAGGACGTTTATTGGCGTCGTTTGTTTGACGTTAGGGATGTGATGGATGAGGGGTTTTATGAGAATGCAGGGATCGTATATGGGCCTTTGTTGCTAAATATGGAAGTAATTTCTTCATGAAACCACTTGTCGCTGACACTTTTCCATTGGAAGGAATGCAGCTCATTGAAGCGAGTGCTGGTACCGGTAAGACCTACACAATTACAAATTTGTATTTGCGATTGTTGTTGGGTCACAGCAAGTCTCTCAATCGTCCACTGGCAGTAAACGAAATACTGGTTCTTACATTTACTATCGCGGCGACAGAGGAGCTACGTCATCGAATCAGGTCGCGCATCGTCGCCACAAGATTGGCGTTCATTGTAGAGGAGTCTGAAGATCCGTTCCTGAAATTTCTACTTGATGCCAGTGAGGACAGGAAGCGAGATCGTCGATTACTGGCAGCCGCTATTCAGCTGATGGATGAGGCGGCAATTTATACGATTCATGGCTTTTGCGCGCGGGTATTGAAGGAGCAAAGTTTTGATACCGGTATGTTGTTTGATCAGAACATGGATGCGGATAAGGAGCGATTACTGGCACTGGCGTGTGAGGACTGTTTTCGTCAGGAGATCCTGAGCCTGCGAGACTTTGACAGAAGGCAAGCCTTGGATATCTGGCCAAACCCTCAAGTGCTGCAATCGAGAATTCGTAGCTTACTGGTTCGCGACAATCTGGTCCTGTTACCGGAAGCACATGAGGTGAATTCCAAACAGGTCAAATTGATCGCTACGATGATAAAGGCAAAGGCCCTCTGGCTTGAAAGTGATCTTGCAACAGTTCTTAAGGATGCCGGATTGAAAGCCAATACAAACTCGTTTAAGAAGCTGGATGAGATGAACGAATTCTGCGGCCAGGAGGGCATACCTGATCCGCTGTCGCCTTTGTGGGAGCACTGGAGTTCAGAGAAGCTAAACAAAAACCTAAAGGCAGGAAATGCTGCCCCGGAGCATCCGTGCCTGGACCTGATTGAAGCAATTTATCAATCAAGAGATGTTGTGGATGAAATAAGGTCGGCGCTCTGGCAGACGATGTTCAACCGGGTTCGCCTCAATATGAATAAAATGAAACAGGACGCCAACCAGCTGACGCTTGATGACTTACTGACACAGCTTAACAGGGCTGTTACCAGCAACGAGAAATTTGCCAGTGAACTTTCAAAGCTCTATCCCTGCGCGCTGGTGGATGAATTCCAGGATACAGATGATATTCAATACGGTATCTTTGATGCCATTTACAACCGCCCGGGAGAGCAGAGCCTGTTGTTGATTGGTGATCCAAAGCAGGCTATTTACCAGTTTCGCGGCGCCGATGTTTTTACCTATATCAATGCCAAGAGGGCCTGCGGCAACAATGTTTATTCTCTGGAAACCAACTGGAGGTCTTCACCGGCACTGATCGATGCTGTGAACCACCTGTTCGATAAGCACAGCATCTTCGACAACGATATCGATATGCCATTTCTGGCTGTTAAGGCACCTGAGAAAGGAACAGACGGGATTGAGGCATCTGGCTTATTACTGGATGGGACATTGCAAAGACCGTTTTCCTTGTTTCTCACTGGCGAAGGTGAGAAAGCAATCAACAAGGATGATGCTCGTATGTTGGCGATGAATCATGCCGCCGAGGAAGTGAGTCGAATATTGACGCTATCCGCCAGAGGTAAAGCGACCATCTGCGATAGTCCCGTAAACGCCGGGCAGATTGCCTTTCTGGTTCGCAGCCGTGTGGATGCAAATGCCGTTCAATTAGCGCTAAGAGCCAGAAACATAAAGAGCGTGTACCTGACCCAGGATAGTGTCTTCCTGGAAAATACCGCCAAGGACCTTGGCCTTGTTCTGCAAGGTATTATTGATTTCAACAGTCATCGCGCAAGTAAGGCAGCGCTGGCAACCAACCTGCTTCAATGCACCGTTTCAGAAATACAAGCGCTGAATGTGGACAGTCTTCTTCAGCAAAAGTTAAGTGAAGAGTTTCTTGACTACCACAAGATCTGGTCCAGCCGCGGCATCGCGCCAATGATTGAAAAACTAATCGTCAATAGAAAGATTGCCGATAAGTGGCTGGGGCAGGCGGACGGTGAAAGACAAATCACTAACCTGCGTCATCTGGCTGAGTTACTACAGCAACGATCAACGGTCACACCGGGAATGCATCGGCTACTGAATTGGTTCCTAAGGGAAATTAGCGGCGCCGAGACCGGCGCCGGTGAGCAGCGGCAACTAAGACTCGAAAGTGACGAAAACCTGGTGAAGATTGTCACCATGCACGCGGCAAAGGGGCTCGAATACGATATCGTCTATATCCCTTTCGGTGCATTTTACAAGGCGCTTGGCAAAAAAGAGCCCGGTCTCTTTCACCGTGAGATGCAATCTGGCTTCGAAGCCTGCCTGGAGCTCGGCGAGGACAAAGCACACAAACAGCAGGCACAAAGGGAGATACTGGCGGAAGATATGCGCCTCTTATATGTGGCGATTACCAGGGCAAAATTTTACTGTTGTCTCGGCATTCCAAAAATTCGCGATCTCCCCAAATCTGCACTGGCTCGATTACTTGACATCGAATCCGCAAAGACAAGCAGTGCTGAAATTCTGCAACGTTTGTCTATCTTGCCTGCGGCCTTGTTTCAGCTTGATTGTGTATTGACTCCGGATGTAACAATTTTCACCAACGATGCCACTGTTGCCACTATGGCAAGGCTTGTACCACCGCATGCGCCTCCCGCCATCAACGATTCCTGGCGCTTGCACAGTTATACCGGCGTTACATACTTAATTGCAAAACACAGTCAAAGCGATGAACAATCAATACATCATTCATATTCGGATAGGCCAGACCACACAATTCCGGGCTTTATAGATGATGATGTTGGTGAGAATTCTGGCTCATCTACTATAAGCCTAAGCCAAAGCGCGGACCGGTTTAGTTTCCCCCGCGGCGCCAGGATTGGCATCGCTTTACATAGCCTGATGGAAGATCTGGATTTCCGCTCTGATGAAGAGGAGCGCAAATATCGCTGTCAATGCTGCCTTAATAAGATAGGCATCATTGAAGATCAGGATATATGGCTTCCGGTATTACTCCAATGGCTGGACGATATCCTCGGCACACCACTCATTCAGGCTAGTGCCCGGGAGACACCATTACCCTTTTGCCTTGCAGACATCAGCCGCAAAGACAGGATAGATGAACTTGAGTTTCACTTTCCATTAAATGCCAACGCTCAATTTCTGGATGAACTAAAAAAAGAAGGCTACCTGAAGTCTGCAGACCACCTCACTGTTGCCCGTCTGGAAGGCATGATGACTGGTTTGATTGACCTCGTTGTCCGCCATGAAAATTGTTATTACCTGATCGACTACAAATCCAACCACCTCGGAAATTCGGTTGATTGCTATGATCAACCCGCACTGCTTCAGGCAATAGAAGATCACCAATACGATTTACAGTATCTGATTTACTGCGTTGCCCTGAATAGATATCTCACGCAGAGAATCCCGGATTATGATTATGACAAACAATTTGGCGGCGTAATGTATCTGTTCCTGCGCGGGATGAATGGCCAGGAAGAATCAGGTGTCTACCATGACAAGCCATCGAGGCAGCTAATTCAGGCATTCGATCTTGCTCTTGGAATTTCCTCCTAATGGCTAAGCTCTTGCAACATTTTTTACAGGAAAGAGTACTCAAAGGTGAGATTCGCTATGTAGATGCCGAATTCAGCAAGCTGATGTACAGACACGCCGGGGGGTTCACTAGCGCAATCGCCGACCTGATCGCTGATTTAAGTTATTCGCTGTCACTTCAACACAGTTGCCTCGATATCAGCAAGGTCAAGAAAGAGGTGCTGGCAGAATTGCACACGCTCTCAATAGTGAGTGACAGCGCGGAACAAGAGATCACGCCATTGATATTAAGGGGCAGGAAACTCTATCTTCACCGTTATTATCAATACGAGAAGAAAATTGCCGAGGCGCTAATTTCAAGAAATACCTTGCTGGATACCAAGTCAGATTTTTCTGCTGAGCTGCAGTCAACATTTGGTGAAACTTCAGCGACAAAGCCTTCGCAAACAATAGACTGGCAACAGCTTGCTATTATGCAGGCGCTGACCCGGCGCCTAACGATAATTACCGGCGGCCCCGGCACCGGCAAAACAAGCACTGTAGTGAGGATCCTGGCTATTTTGCTGGGTGATAATTCCGGTCACGCATTATCAATCAAGCTCGCTGCACCAACCGGCAAAGCGGCCATGCGGCTATCGGCGTCCATATCGGATTTCCTGCCTAACATCCCTGAACCAGTGAGGGCTAAAATACCCACGGAGGTTCACACCATCCATCGCCTCTTGGGTATGCGTAACAACGGTAGAACTTATCGATACAATTCCGACAACCCCATAGTCACCGACCTTCTTATTGTTGACGAAGTCTCTATGGTGGATCTCACGCTTATGCACCATCTTCTGGATGCACTGATGCCCAGCACAAGATTAATTCTGTTGGGTGACCCGGAACAATTACCCTCTGTGGATGTGGGCAAGGTGCTCGCCGACATTTGCCTGAGCAGCTCCGGCGTAAGCCCAGGGTACAGCGCTGAATTTTCAATCCAGGCGAAGAAACTGCTGGGCGTTGATGTGCCGGTTCGAAGTGAACCCCATAAGCTCGTGGATTCCATATGCCATCTGCAGAAAAATTACAGATTCGCCCAGTACCAGGGAATTGGCCAACTGGCAAACCTAATCCGCTCCGGCGATGCGCAGCTGGAATCCAGCGTCGATGATGAAGTCAGGGTATTGAATATAAGCGCCCTATCGCCGGCGAAGCTAAGCCGGGAAATTTCCTCTTATTTCTTTGAATACGAAATGCTGATTAGGGATACAGACATTGATGCCCTGACCCTCATCCACAGCTTCGAGCAAACCAGAATTTTGTGCCCATTACGCGATGGGGACCTCGGCATTGAAACGCTGAATAAGGAAATAGAATCCTACCTCGAGTCCAAAGACCTGAAGCCTTCAGCGCAAGCGTTTTATCATGGCAGACCCATTTTAATCACCCGAAATGACTACGGTTTAGGTCTCTTTAATGGTGACGTTGGAATTTGCATAATTGAGGAAGACGGGTTCAAGGTAGCTTTCCTCAATAATGCCGGAGACCTCAACTACTACTATGCATCTCAACTGCCTGCCCACGAAACTTGCTTTGCCATGACGGTTCACAAGAGTCAGGGCTCCGAATTCAACCATGTGACCCTGATCGTTCCAGCGCTCAACACCGCTGCTTCAGAACAGTTGTTAACAAGGGAGCTTGTATACACAGCAGTGACACGTGCACGCGATTCCATTGCCATCTATGTTGATTCAGAGACATGGGAACAGGCGCTGACAAGATCTGTTAGTCGCTCCAGCGGACTTTCGTCTTTCTTTAATACTGATATAGCAAAAAAGGGTTTAACAAAAACAGCACAAGCAGGGGTTGAACAACTCGGCCTGTTTTAGTTGCTGTTGAATCCTACAGGAGTGGAACGGTTCTGGATGTTGCCGGTCTAATTTAAAGGCAAATGCCTCCACATAAATACGAGATGGAAAAATAAGCATCGAACATTTCTCCGCTGCCGATATAATCATTGCAAAGACACAGTCCGAGGGCAACATAGTCCAATCGGGAGCAGGACATTAATACGATGCTACTGGCTAGTGCTGCGCTCATAGGCGGAATTATTCTGTTGGTTCTAAGTGCAAACAAATTTGTCGATGGCGCTGCCGCCACTGCCAGACACTTTGGCTTACCGCCTCTCCTAATTGGCATTCTGGTCATCGGCTTCGGCAGTTCCATGCCGGAAATGGTCATTTCAGCCCTGGCGTCCATGCAGGGCAATCCAGGCTTGGCGATGGGTAATGCCTTTGGTTCGAACATTACCAACATCGCCCTTATTCTCGGTGTTACAGCCGTCATCAGCCCCGTTGTGGTAGGTTCAACTGTACTGAGAAGAGAGTTGCCCCTGCTGATTCTGGTCACCTCGATTATGTCGGCCCTGCTCTACTTCGATGGCATGTTAAGCAGGACAGATGGTTACATACTCATCTTAGTTTTCCTGTGTGTTGTGTCCTGGTCAATCTATGTGGGGCTCAATACACCCAGCGATCATTTTGGGGAACTGGTGGATCTGGAATATAAAGACGACTTGCCGCTCAACAAGGCACTAATCCAACTGTTCGTGGGCCTGACAATGTTGGTGGTCAGTTCCCGTATTATGGTCTGGGGTGGCGTTGAGATTGCTCATGAACTGGGTATTAGCGACCTGATCATTGGCCTCACAATCGTCGCGATTGGTACCTCACTACCTGAACTCGCATCCTGCATTGCCGCCGTCAGGAAGGGCGAGCATGATCTGGCACTGGGCAACATTATTGGCTCGAATATGTTCAATGCATCCATCGTTCTAGGCATTGCCGGCGTCATCGCTCCGTCCAAACTTCACCCGGACATACTGACCCGCGATATCCCCGTACTCGCAGTAATGACCATCGTATTGTTCATAATGTGTTATGGCTTTCGCAGCTCTGGCGAAGCCGGCCGAGTAAACCGCTGGGAAGGATTCATGCTCCTTGGCGCATATGTTGGCTACAACCTTATTCTTGCTGTAAGTGCTGCCACCTAAAAAGCGCTGCTGCTTAACAAACGCAGCGACTTAAGCAAAAACAAGTACGCCGATAAGCAATGCCGCGGCTAGTTCTATCTTAAGTTTTGAATATTTCGACTTCCAGCTCACCGTTTTTATGGACGGCAGCGCGATACATTCCTTCAGAATTGAATGAGAAAACGACATTAGCCTGTGGATCAATTGCGACTACACCGCCCTCTCCTTTCATATTCACCAACTCTTCCATCACCACTTCATCGGCCGCCTCTTGCAGGGAAATACCCTTGTACATTGCCCGGGCGCAAATATCATGGGCAACGACCGCACGAATAAAATATTCGCCATGGCCTGTCGCGGAAACGCCGCCGCAGCGATTATCGGCATAAGTACCAGCACCAATGATCGGTGAATCTCCCACCCGCCCATATCGTTTGTTAGTCATGCCGCCGGTTGAAGTTGCAGCAGAAATATTGCCTCGTTGATCGATAGCAACAGCGCCAACCGTGCCGAGCTTTTTATCATCGAAGACATCGGAGCTATTTTCAGAAGAGCCATCTTCCGATAGTGCAGTCGTAGTGCTACTGGACTGAACTCTAAGGAGCTGCTTTTCCCTGCGCGCGATGCGAAAATAACTGTTGTCTATATGCTCAAAGCCTTGTTCGGCGGCAAATTCTTCCGCGCCATCGCCGATCAGCATGACGTGCCCGGATTGTTGTAATACCTGTCGGGCCAGCATGATAGGATTTTTGATATGTTTAACGCCTGCGACAGATCCTGCCTCAAGCCCTAGCCCTTCCATAATCGATGCATCCATCTCGATCTGGCTTTCATGGTTTAGGACTGAACCCTTGCCTGCATTGAACAGCTCGGAATCTTCCATGACCGCGACCGAGGCAACCACAGCATCAAGGCTGGAACTTCCATCCTTTAACACGGCGAAGCCCGCAAGAACTGACTCTTCCAATTTCTGCCGATAGGCAGATTCGACTGAGTCATTCATCTTTTCGCGCAGCAATGTACCTGCGCCACCATGAATCGCGATTGCAATATGGCTATCAACTGTCATTTAGATATCTCACAAGGTCGACCTACTCTGGCATCAAGCTATCTGCTTGAAATTGCCGACTGGAAGGGGATTTTATTACACGCAGGGCCTAGAAGAAATGCTTCACTTTTTCTTTGTAGGAGCGGCTCATTTTAACCATGGAGCCATTGTTGAGAATCAGGTGGAATTCACCATTCATGTGGGAACATACCTTCACCACACGATCAAGATTAACAATGGTGCTGCGATGCACACGCTGAAAGTTAGCTGGGTCCAGCTGAGACTCAAGATCTTTCATGGTAACGCGCATGATGTGCGTCTTGTCATTTGCATGGATGCACATGTAGTCGCCTGCGGCATCTACCCAATCGATATCAACAGTGGCAACGAGTGTCGTCTCCCCGCCATCCTTGATAGCAATACGATCAGGATAGGATTTGGTGCCGGCATTCTCCTTGATGAGCTGGGCAACTGAAGTTTCCGACTTACCGGTAATACTAATAACAAGATCCAGCAGACGCTGCTTATCTGTGATCGATTCCCTTTGCATTAAGCGAGCCTTCGCGCGATTAACAGCGCTTTCCAGGCGGTCGGTATCAATAGGCTTTAGCAGGTAATCTATGGCGTGGACTTCGAAAGCATCCAGCGCATATTCATCAAAGGCAGTGACAAATATTATCATCGGCATATTGTCTGGCTGCAGGTTTTGGATCACATCAAAGCCGCTCAGGCCAGGCATCTGAATGTCCAGAAACACCAGGTCAGGTTCATGCTCGGCAATGGCAGCAAGCGCTTCCCGGCCGTTAACACACTCGGCCACAATCTCGATGCCGGATAATTCACTCAGCCTGATATTCAAACCCCTGCGCGCCAGGGATTCATCATCCACGATGATCAGCCTTAATACCTGCTCCGAGTCTGACTTATCTAAATTTGACTTTTCTGATCTCGGCTTATCTGAATTGGACACGCTTATCGCCTCAGTTTTTTAATCACAGCTATTTGGCTTCTAAACCAGGTTCTGTCTCAAATGGAATACGTATATCAATCTTTAAACCATGGGGTAATGCAGCGCCAAACTTACAGGAATGTCGAGCACCATATAACTCCTGCAGACGATTGCGCGTATTGGATAAGCCAATCCCTTTGAATTCAGAAATCTTCCCCTTCTCGACCGCTATACCCGGGCCGTCGTCGATAACTTCAATGAGCAAATCACCGGCAAATACCCGACCCTTAATGGTGATTTTGCCGCCTTCCTCCCTATTAGCAACCGCATATTTGATTGAATTTTCAACCAGGGGCTGTAACAGAAGGCTAGGTACCAGAGCCTTTCGAGCAGATTCTTCGATATTAATTTCCACCTGAAGCCGGTCATCGAAACGTACCTGCTCAATCTCAAGATAGAGGTTCATCGTGCTGATCTCATGCTCAAGATCAACCTTCTGCATGGGGTCTTTATCCAGAGAATATCGCAGAAAGTTACTTAACTTGCTCACCATGTCATTGGCGACTTTTGTGTTCTTCTCCAGAATCAATGTTGATATCGCATTCAAGGTATTGAACAGAAAATGGGGGTTCAGTTGATAGCGCAGCATCCGAAGTTGAGCTTCATGTGCCTGCGATTCTGCTCGAATACTCTTTTCCTTTTCTTCCTGCAACAGGCGATGAAACTTAAGGCCAAAGTACATGCCACTCCAACACAAGAGCAAGAAATAAGAATAACCGAGAATACCGCTGAGATATGCCATATAGTCATAATTTTCGAGCGGTTCAATGTCGTGGTAGTAGTAAAAGTGCGAATAATTTTTAATGACTTGCCAAATCACTGCAAAGACATAAGAGACACTGAGGACGGTAATCAGACGAATAATGATCGGCCGATCCCAGACGAACTGGTATATATAGCGTAGTCCAGTTGTCAGGAGAAGCCCGGTAGAGGCGCCCACCCACAGGAGCATAAATCGTTCGAACGGCTCGCCCCAATAAGCATCTCGCAGAGCAAACAACGTCACCCACCCTGTCCATCCCGCTAGCTGGAGGGTCCAGAATTGATAGTGCCTGTTTTGCGACATCTCCGCGATTTGCATAAATTTCCTGTGCTATAAATCACTTTATTGTCGAAGAATTGATGGACACAAAAATGAGCTCTACCGAAGGCATCAATATCTTCAACAAGATGAAATCTGTAATTTCCGAATCAGAATGAGTACTGAATTATAGAGGATTAGCGACCGGGGAATGAGCGGCCTATCGCAGAATATAGTCAATCCGCCGTTTGTTGCTAATCGGGGAGCTTCACGGTGACCCGAATCTCTACGCTGGCGCCAGGTATTAGAAGTTCTGAAATACCAATGGCAGTCCATGCTGGCCAGGGCTCACTAATGTATTGATCGCGAATCTTGCTGAATTCACCAATATGAGAACTAATATCAACGTGATAAGTGGTGCATTCAACGATATCACCGTATCCAGCCCCGGCTTCGCCGATAATTTCACCAATGCTCTTCCAGGCATTATTGAACTCCTCGGTAACATTATCCGGTAACTTGCCCTTCTCTCCGGTACCAACTACGCCAGAAAGAAACAGAAAGCCGCCACTCTTGGTTGCTTGCGCAAAATGCATCCGATCATAGGCAAACTGACCGGAAGCTGTCACGACGGGTTCAAAACTCATTACTCTCTCCTTTGTATAAACGATGGTTTGAATCTAACATTATCTTGTCCGCAAATGGAAACACGACTACTGCTAGTGAAACAAGTGTTTCTGTTATATTGGCGCAACAATTTTCAACGCTACGACTATCAACTACACATTTCTAAAAAATTAAGCAGTATAAGCAAGGGTACGAGTGAAATTTACAGGCCGACTTAGTGCATTGAAGCACACACCCTATCGCAGATACTGGCTTGGCTCATTCGCATCTGTCGGTGCCACCCAGCTACAGGTAATGGGTCAGGGATGGTTGATTTACGAATTAACGGGCTCTGCACTGATGTTGGGTTACCTCGGCGCAGCTTCGGCGATTCCAACCATCGTCATGACTCTCTTTGGCGGCGCACTGGCGGACCAGGTTAACAAGAAAATCGTCCTCATGGTCACATCCCTTAGCGTAGCCATTCTCTTGCTCGCCCTTGGCGTGCTGGATCTAAGCGGAATCGTCACAGCATGGCATGTCATTCTGATTGCCGGAATCATCTCCTTTATTTCCGGATTCGACTGGCCTACCCGGCAGGCCATATTCCCCCACCTGATCGCCAGGGAAGACATGATGAGCGGCGTTGCTCTCAATTCAATTATCTGGCAAAGCTGCCGAATGATCATGCCGGCATTCGGAGGTTTAATCATCGCCTTCACCGAGACATGGGTCATCTTCATTCTGTGTTCAGCCGGTTTTTTCACCATGTTCGTTGTGATGTCGGGTCTAAAAGTCGATCTCCCAGTCATGAAAAATGAACTCACATCAACTATGCAAAAAATCAGTGAAGGCATTCAATTTATTCTTCATGAGAAGACTTTCCTCGTCCTGATTTCAATGTCCTTTGCCGGTATGTTCTTCGTCTCATCCTATATGCAACTGATGCCGGCCTTTTCAAATCTGTTAGGTGCTGGTGAAGCTGGCTATGGATATCTGATTTCAATTACAGGCGTCGGCTCTGTGATTGGAACTATCCTGGTGGGCTCTATTCAGGATTCAAAACAACTGGGCAAGGTGATACTAATAACAGCAATGTTATCAGGGCTCTTTCTCTATCCCTTCGCTGCAGCAACAGGACAATTTGCTGCCACGGAATTCGCCTACATTCTTGCCATGGCATCAGCATTTACCGTAGCGCTCTTTGCATCCATTTTTATGATTACCTCTATGACCGTATTACAACTACGCGTGCCAGACGATGTTCGAGGCAGAGTGATGGGAATACACGGCATCACCTACAGTCTGATGCCCCTCGGAGGTTTGTTCACCGGATATCTGGCAACCTTCACCAGCATTCCAATCGCTGTCTTTATTGCCGCCAGCGTTTATATCGTCCTGATCATCTCTATCGGTATAAGCCAGGCCCACATTAGACAGATTGACGGGATGCAGATTACGGCTAGTAGCTAGATAAATCTTCCCTGGTTTTTTTGAGTCATCGGTCGGTTATCTTTAATTGAGTGGGTTTCGCTATGGGTGGAGGTCGGCCCTTCCGCAAGCCGCTTCAGAAGTGGACTCCCTACAGCATTTGCGAGCACCCTATAACAAACAGAAAAATCACCAGAACGCCTAATCAA
Source organism: Pseudomonadales bacterium (assembly GCA_046582185.1). Lineage (GTDB taxonomy): Bacteria > Pseudomonadota > Gammaproteobacteria > Pseudomonadales > Azotimanducaceae. The sequence continues at coordinate 49,967 of JAYGEX010000001.1, forward strand.
ACAAAGAATCAAAACTCCGAGCCTCATTACTAGTCCGGGCTTCCTTTATCGCCATCGCCAACACAGGAATTCCCTCCGTAATCAGATCATCAGGAACATGGCCAAAGGCCAATCGAATATATGTCTCATTGGCAGCGTCCACATGGAATGCCTGACCAGGTGCAAAGTAAAAGCCCTTCTCTCTCGAGGCCTCCCCCAACTTTTTCATATCAATATCGGCTGGTAAACGAACCCACATAAACAGGCCGCCAACGGGATGGGACCAGACGCAGGTATCGGACAAATGTTCCTTCAAGGCCGCGACTAACAGATCTCGCTTATTCTTCAGAACCGGATTGGCAACATTACAATGATCCCAAATTCCATTCTTGTAAAATTCTGCAACTACTGCTGCAGCAAAGTAATTACTACCAGCATCGAATCGTTTATTGACGATGTTCGAATACATTGGCTCTTTTGCAATCAGATAACCAAGGCGAACGCCGGGCGCGAGAATCTTTGACAACGAGCCTATGTAAATCTGGTTAGGGCTGTCATCCATCGCATACATCGAGGGTACTTTGTCACCATCGAAGTGAACATCACCGTAACAATTATCTTCCACAACCGGCATATCGTATTCAGCAGCAATGCTGATCAGTTCCAGCTTCCGATCCTTTGGCATACATGTGCCAGTTGGATTCTGATAGGTCGTTAGTGTGTATATAAATTTTGGCAGCCGGTCCTGATCGCTCAACTCTTTAAGCTTATCGCTCAGGGCATCCATGCGCATGCCATGATCATCCAGTGGGATGCCTACAAATTCCAAACCAATGCCCTTATAGGCACCGATGGTTCCGCTATAGGTATATTCCTCTGCGATCACAAGATCACCTTTGTTCTCCATCAGGGCCTGGCCAACCAGCGTTACCGCCTGCATGGAGCCATTCATAATCGCAACCTGCTCAGGGTCAACGTAAACACCTTCGCGTTCACTTTCCCTTTCAGCCATGGCTTTTCTTAAGCCCTCATGCCCCTTGTTCCCCGGGTACTTATTGAACGCAACATTTTCGTTTTCGATTGCACGAATCGCAGCTTCCTTAAAAGCTTCAACCGGAAACGTATCCGGATTGGTTTGTCCTACTGCGAAATCATAAATTGCCATATTGTTCCCCTACCCCATCATTTTATTTTTGGACTGCATCTTCTCACTTCGAAGAATATAGCCTCAAAGCATATTGTTATCATATCGCTCTACAAAATTAACAATGCGCGACAGGGCTAGCCTGAGCTTGTCGTGACTCTGCGCAAAGCACAATCGGATGTTTTGTTCGTTACCTTGCCCAAAGGTGTAACCCGGCGCGACGCCAACATCTTCTTCCGACAAGAGTTTTAGCACAAAGTCCAGACTGGAGTTGATTCCCTCAATTTTAGGGAAGGCGTAGAACGCACCTTTCGGCGGCGCAAGCTTGATGCGCCTTTGGCCTTCGAAGGCATCCAGCACAATCTTACTGCCGGCCTCGTATTGGTCTTTAAGTTCCTGAACGAAGGGCTCGCCTTTCTCAAGTGCAGCAATACAGGCGTGTTGCGCAAAGACGGTTGCGCCTGTATTAAAACATTCAGACATCATTGCCCAGTGGTTGGATTGCGAAACCGGCGTTACTACCCAGCCCACTCGCCAGCCAGTCATCGCCCAGGCCTTGGAGAAACCATTTACCACCACTACAGGATCGTCATCGCGGGCTATCTCCAAAAACGAAGGCGCTACATTGGCACCAAAGATATGGCGATGATAAACCTCGTCGGCAATCAACAGGATGTTTCGCTCCCGGCAAAAAGTTAATAATTCTTCCTGGTCGTCGCGCCCCATAATCCAACCGGTGGGGTTACAAGGAGTGTTGACGAATATACTTTTTGTTGCTGGAGTGACTTTATCGATTATTTCCTTTGCGCTAAGTTCCCAGCCGCTGGGCGTTTCTCGTTGGCGTACAGTATTGACTCGCGCCCCGGTCACCCTATAGGTAGATTCTATGTTCGGCCAGTGCGGGCTGACAATCAGCGCGTCGTCTCCTGTAGTTAAGGCCATTTGCGCAGCAATGGTGACGCCCATCATCGCTGCCCCGGGAACCGAGATTCGCCTGGGATCAATGTCTGCAGAATACAGGGAATCGAGGTATGTTTTTATCGCGAGGCGCAGCGTTTCAAGGCCCCGCGTATGGACATAAAATGTATCGCCGCGATCCAGGGCATCTTTGGCGGCATCGCGGATAAAATCGGGGGTGACGATGTCACCTTCACCGAACCATAAGGGGATAACATCAGGATCATCCATACGCGTAAAAGCGACGGCGGTGATACCATTTTGTTCAAGTTGAGCTATTTCGGGTCTGACGCCTTTCACAGAATATCCATAGAATAAAAGTTAACATTCAGGCAGCTGGAATAATTCCGGGGTGCCGCTTACTTACTATTCTTTGGATTGTTCCATATATCGCGGGCAATTTTCCAGCTTCCGTCAAATTGTTTCTTCAGAACCCAAATATGGCGGCTGATGGATCGGAGGGGCGGCGCACTTTCATCAAACTTTGAACGAAGAAAACCATCGAAGCCAACACGGACGATAGCGGTATCACCTGAAACTGAAACTTCATCGACAGTTGTTTGCTGATCGAACCAGAACTTGGCGGTAAACCGATAGAACGCGCGGGCCTCTTTTATGCCCACGTCCTTAAAGCTGGCCGGCATCATCCAGATAGCATCATCAGCGAACAGATCGAAGTAGCGATCAAAATCATGAGAACGAATGATATCCAGTGCTTCCAGTATCAGCATTCTCACAGCTTCTTCGTCACCTGTTCTTTTTGCTAAAGCTGGTGCCACAGAGCGCCTCGATATCTTGCAGGGCTACTGATGTTACTGACGTGTAGACCTGTTGCAAGTAATATATCCACTGCACAAGCCTTGGCTTCTGCATTTTGACCAATTGAGCTAAAATATAAAGTGAAACTGAAATTAGACTAATGTAATGAAAATATTGAAGTTTCTTGGTTTTTCGCTGGTCATCCTGATCTTTGTTACAGGGGTCTTCCTGTTCAAGAGTTCCATTCCGACGGATGTCGTAGATAGTCTCTATGCCAACAGATCATCACAATTTCTGGTGATGTCCACCGGCGCCCGAATTCACTACCGTGATGAAGGTAAACGCAGCGGCGATACAATTGTCCTGCTGCACGGTACCTTCGCGTCACTGCATACCTGGGAACCATGGGTTAAGATCCTTGGTGACACCTATCGCATCATTTCACTAGATCTGCCAGCTCATGGACTGACAGGCGCAGTTCCCGACAACGATTATTCCCATGCGGCGTTTATAAGTACCGTGGACGCTGTGGTTAATGAACTTGGTGTGGACTCATTCGTCCTCACCGGCAGTTCCATGGGCGGAGGCGTTGCCTGGCGTTATTCCCTTGCTCATCCTGAAAAAGTAAAAGCATTGGTTCTGGTGAGTGCGGCAGGACCCTACCCATGGCGACTTGAACAACAGAATCAGACGGCAGATCCACCCATCATTTTTATCCTCTTGTCCAAGCCCTGGTTCAGATTGTTGGCTGCCTATGTGGACCCCTACTATTTCGCGCAGCAAGGCATACCTTCAGCGTATAACTATTCAAAGGTAGTCACCGATGAACTCATCATGCGTTATACCAGGATGGCGCTCAGGCAAGGAACTAGAGAGGCGAGCGTAAAACGGCTGGAATCCCTTGAACTATTTAAAACTGAATCGCCGGACTTATCCGTCCTCCATCAACCCACCTTGATCCTTTGGGGTATGGATGATCCGCTTTCCAGTTTGGATATAGCGTATCGGTTTAGTTCAGTATTGCCAAACTCAAGCCTGGTTACATTTGAAGGCGTTGGCCATATACCCATGGAAGAAATACCCGGAAAATCAGCAAAGGCTGTCAGGGATTTTTTGAGCAATATTTGAAGTAATATATTGAGTAATAAATTAAAGAAAAGAGGGTCGACCACAACGACCATAATCAGGAACTTAAGCCAATGAAAATCTATGGTTTTGCTACATATAATGTCCTCAAAGTTCTGGCAACTGCTGAAGAACTTGGCATTGACTACGAATATATAGAGCTGGACCCTTCAAAGGGAGACCACAAAACGCCGGAACATATTGCCCGGCATCCAATGGGTAAGGTTCCGGTGATAGAAGATGGCGGAAAATACGTATATGAAAGCAACACCATCTGCCGCTATCTCGCAGCCAGGGAAAAATCGCCCCTCTATGGCGGGGATGCAATGGCAAAGGCCATCATTGACCAACAGGTCGATGTGTTCACCCAGCACGTGGGACATTGGTACGGTGTTTATTTTGTCGAGGAGGTTGTCAAAGCAAAATACTTCAATGAGGCCCCTTCGCAGGAAGACCTCAATGAAGCCAAGGAGATACTCGCCTCGGCTCTGCCTCTCTTAACCGGGCAACTTGAAAACCAGGAGTTTATGCTGGGTGCAGACATTACCAATGCAGACATCACAGCATTTTCCTACCTGTCTGTGACCGAAATTACGTCTGCGACAATCGATGAATACCCTCATCTAAAACGGTGGTACGAGATGATGAAAGTTCGACCCGCCATCACCAAAGCGCTTGAAGTACTCTACGCAAGCTCTTCATGAATAACGGCAGCGAGTAAATCAACAACTGCCGAATCAGTCCACGCTGGGGCGACTTGAGACAAGTGCATGCCATCGCCACAAATTGGTCAATGATTCTTCCGGCTTCAATTCAACCAGGGCTGCCCCAAAATCGATAGCAGATAATAAGGTGATATCTGCTATGGTAAATCTATCACCAGCCACGTATTCACTCGCTGAAAATTCGGCATCCAGGCGCTCATGATAACGCCTGACATTTGCGTCACTCATCTCTTTGGCAAGCGGGTTCTGGGTGAACATGCCCATCTTGCCGACGATGGGTCCATTCACCCATGAAACGCCAACTTGCGTCCATAATTCCAGCTCTATCTGTCGATTGCGCATTTCAATGTGCCCTAATTCGAATGGGTCATTACCAAACAAATTTGGCTCGGGATGGATAGCCTCTATATATCGACAGATGGCAACAGATTCGCCAAGACATCGGCCGTCGTCCAATTCCAGAACCGGAATTTTTCCGCTGGGATTTTTCTTCAGAAATTCAGGGGTCTTATGCTCGCCCTTCGTCATATCGCAGTTTACGATTTCGAACTCGACATTCTTCTCGGCGAGAAAGATCTTTACACGGCGAGGATTTGGCGCGCCCGCGTAGTCATATAATTTCATAGTGTGCCTCAATTTGTTCAAAGATTGATAACTTCAGCCTAGCCGAGAAAGAACCTGGTTCGCAAATATAGTCAATAGAATAGCCAAATAGATGACATTGGATCACAAACGTTAGCTAACAATTAAACAGAGCTGAGAACTTCCAAACTTGCGGGCTCGACGAGCTATTTTTGTCACATCGAGGCTATCCACCCTGATGCTGATTCAGCCAGTTAATCGCGATGCCCGCATGCAGTGCAACACCATGAGCCATACCATCTTCATTGAGCATCATTCGATTCGAGTGGCACGGCGCCGCGAGTGATGGGTCTTCCGGCTTCACGCCCAGAAAGAACATCGCGCCAGGCCATTTCTGCAGAAAGTAGGAAAAATCCTCTGCTCCCATCATCGGCGATTTCATCTGAATGTACGCGTCCTGGCCGAGAACTTCCTGGACTGTTTGGCGGGCAAAATCGACAAAACCCGGATCGTTGACAGTAACAGGATAGCCCCTGTCTATACTGAACTCAGCTTCCATTTCATGGGCCAGCGCAATTTGCGTGGCCAGACGTTCCATTCCTGCATGTGCCTTGGTTCGTGACTTTTCAGACGTTGACCTTAATGTTCCAATGACGTCGGCTATTTCAGGAATTACATTTGAAGTGGTTCCTGCCTGAATCATTGTTGTCGTTAACACGACTGGATCGAATACATTGATACGGGACGTTACAAAGGTTTGAAACGCCTGCACGATTTCACAGGCAACCGGAATGGGGTCAAGGCAGTCATGTGGCTGTGACGCGTGCCCGCCTCTACCCTTAATCACCATTTTCCAGGAATCTGCAGCAGCCAGCAAAGGCCCGGCTTTACCAACGATCTTGCCACTATCTAACAAAGGCGTAATGTGGATCGCAAATACGGCATCGGGAGAATTTGGTGAATCAAACAAACCCTCATCCAATACAACCTTCGCGCCAAAGTAGCCTTCTTCCCCGGTTTGGAAAAAGAAATCCACTGAACCATTAATCTCTTGTCTATTGGCGTGCAATACCCTGGCAGCACCCATCAGCATTGCAGTGTGTGCATCATGGCCGCAGGCGTGCATCTTGCCTTCATTTTGAGAGGCAAAAGAGAGATCATTATTCTCCGGCATCGGCAAGGCATCCATATCGCCTCGCAGCATAATTCGGGGGCCATTTCCTGCGCCATGCAAGGTCGCCACCAGGCTTGAGGTCTCTTTGCTGTAACGAATATCAAGATCGAGACCCGATAACGATTCAACGACAGCTTTTGTCGTTTCGGGCAGATCGTTCCCCAATTCAGGGTTAGCGTGAATCTTCCTGCGCAGGTCTATGACATCTGGCAGTACTTTATTGGCCTCATCAAATAGATTCATTACCTGTGCCCAACCTTTGTTGCCTGTGATTCACTGACTATGCCTAAGAAATGATAAATCTGCCAGCCTTCACTGCCAGCCGTCGATCTGGATTTTGTCAATCACCTTGCTGACTTTGTTTTTCGTGGAAAGTAATCGTCAGTTGCCATCAGATGCTTATACATCAGACATGTAAATAATGTGATTTAGTTGGCATTGATTCCATTACTTTTCGTATAAACTGGGCAAAATCGTTGAGTTCGACTCAAGCCGAAACAATTGACACAAGCCAACCCAATGGATGTGATGACTGCACGCGATGAAAGTATCGAGTAGACCCAACAAATCAGTAAAACTCCTCAATGGTGGTGAGCTCGCGCTCTACTTTGTGGGCACCGGCTCGGCCTTCGCCAGAACGCTCAACCAAAATAATTTGCTCATCATCAAGGGTAATGACCACCTGCTCATCGACTGCGGCACCAGATGCTTTCAAACCCTGCATAAAATAGGCCTGACGGTTCCGGATATCAGGAATTATCTTATTACCCACAGCCACGCTGACCATATCGGCGGATTGGAGGAGGCCCAGATGGTTGGGCGATATATTGCTCGCAGAACACCATCAATGATCATCAACAAGGCCTATCAGGACATTCTTTGGGACAGATCACTCAGAGGCGGATCGGAGAAGTCTGAGGCCGTCGACCTCAATTTCGAAGATCTCTGGAATGTTATACGGCCAAAGAAGCTGAAGAATTATCCGCGGGAAACCTGGGAAGCAAATATTGGCGATATCAATATCAAAATGCCAAGGACCATGCATTTTCCGAATAGCGCCAAGTCGTGGAAGGACTCATTTTGGAGTTGCGGCGTTATTATCGACGACCGGATTTTATACAGTTCAGATACGCGATTCGATGTTGATTTACTGGAGTCATTCGATGAGAAATTTAACTTCGATGTCATATTCCACGACTGCCAGCTATTCACCGCGGGTATCCACGCATCAATAGACGAACTTTCCACGCTCCCCCAAAAACTAAAGAATAAGATTGTGTTGATGCATTATGGAGATAATTGGAAGTCATTCAGAGCTCGCGCCAGAAAGGCCGGCTTTCATTCCTGGGCTAAGGAAGGACATACCTATACTTTTGACTAGGCGCCGAGACGCCGTAATCAACGATCAGACAACGTCAGCGAAGAATAGAGGTTTGTCTTTATCAGGACGTGTTTTGCACGGATGCAAAACTTGAGTGCACAGGGATGTGCGTTACGACTCTATATAAAGAACAAACCGTATTCGCAGCGAATTCTGGGCCTAGAATCGCCAGATCATCTGGAACGCGACCATCACCTCATTGAAATATGAATATGCCCGGATAATAACTGTTTATGGCAGCCCATCCGTATTGTGCCCTTCGCTGGTTATCAGGCAGCGAATGTGATCTACTTTCGCTCAGTTTTTAACCTCAAAATCAATTTAGTATGAAGATGAAGGAATCTAGTTATGGGTCTATTGGAAGGTAAGGTAGCTGTAGTCACTGGCGCCGGTGGCGGATTGGGCGAAACTCACGCGCTACTACTGGCACAAGAAGGAGCATCAGTTGTGGTCAATGACCTCGGCGGCGCACGGGACGGATCTGGCGCAAGCGCCAATATGGCAGATCAAGTCGTAGAAAAAATTAAGGCAGCAGGCGGCAAAGCCGTCGCCAACTATGGTAATGTGACCAAAGAAGGAGATGCGCAAGCCATGGTTCAGGATGCCGTAAGCAACTTCGGCAAGCTTGATTTCTTCATCGCCAATGCCGGTATCCTTCGCGATAAATCTTTCAAGAACATGACCAACGACATGTGGGATATCGTTATAGACGTGCATTTGCGCGGTACCTACCTCACTGTAAAAGCAGCTTATGACCAAATGCTTAAGCAGGAAACGGGCGGAAGTATTGTCGTTACCTCTTCAACATCGGGACTGTTCGGCAACTTCGGCCAGACTAACTATGGCGCTGCAAAGGCAGGCATCGCAGGAATAGCCCGCAGCCTGTTCCAGGAAGGCGCAAAGTACAATGTACGCGTTAATGTTCTGGCACCAGCGGCATGGTCACGTCTGACTTCAGATATTTTCCCTGAAGGCCAAAATATGGAAGAACTGCTCTCACCTGACAAAGTTTCCCCACTCGTTGTTTGGCTGGGATCAGACGAAGCGAAGGACGTTACAGGTCGCACATTCCTGGTCGCAGGTAATAGCGTTCAACTGCTGTCCTGGCAATCGCATCTGATTGCAAAGAAAGACAATACAGAAGGTCCATTCTCAGTTGCTGACATCGGTGAAGCTGTTAGGGAAAATTTCGAAAATTGGCCCAAAGGTATCCAGCCTACTGCTCGCCCTTTCGAGTAATAGCTGTTAGATTCAAGTTTGGAAATTGGGTGGCTATTGCCACCCTTTTTATTTGTGGTATTACTCTTTATAGAAGTAACTTAATTTTAGAGTAACTCATTTTGAATTAGCATTTCTTTGGAGTGGCTATTTTGAAGGCGATTTTTAAGAGCATCCTTTTAGGAGAAAGATATGAAAGACCAATATGGTGATATCAAGGTCACGATACTTGATGGTTATGTCGCACAGGTAGAAATTCAGCGTGGACCCAATAACTTCTTTGACCATCAGATGATTAAAAGTTTGGGTGACTGCTTTGAAGATATCGACAACAACCCGGATGCCAGAGCTATTGTATTGTGCTCTGAAGGTAAACATTTTTGTGCAGGCGCCAACTTTGCTCCCGGTGAAAGAGACAAAGAAGCCGTGGTCCGCAATGCAGATACACCAAACCCCCTTTATATAGAAGCAGTACGATTATTTAGCTGCAAGACCCCTGTTATAGCAGCGGTGCAAGGCGCTGCAATAGGCGGCGGTTTCGGGCTTGCGGTGATGGCTGATTTTCGAGTGCTTTGCCCTAATACAAGAATGACTGCAAATTTTGTAAAGCTGGGCTTCACTCCAGGCTTTGGACTGACCCATACGCTCGCACGAGTGATTGGCGTCCAGAAGACAAACCTGCTGTTCTATACGGGCCGTCGCATTAATGGCGAAACTGCATTCGAATGGGGCTTGGGTGATATTTTTACCGACAATGATAATGTTCGCCAGGCGGCGATCGAACTTGCAGCAGAAATTGCAGAAAATGCACCGCTGGCAGTAGTTTCTGTGCGTGAGCAAATGCGACCGGGACTAGCGGACGCAGTGAAAGCTGCCACTGACATTGAAGGCTTTGAGCAGTTTCATTTGCAGAGAACGGCCGACCATAAGGAAGGTGTGAAGGCTGTGTCTGAGCGGCGTCCTGGTAATTTTACGGGAAGTTAGTACTGGGCTGAGAATGCTACCTTTGAAATTCGCTGCGAACGCGTTAACTCCGCACGATGGTTCAGGCTACGATCTTGGTAAGTTAGAATTGATCAACAATCGCCTTGACCCTGTCCATCACATAAGATGCTTCATCAGCGGGCGTTCTGCCACAACGGACAACGATTACATCCTTTTCAGGGTCACATAATATTCTTTGACCGTCATATCCTCCGCAGTAAAACTGGCTGTCTTTGGCAGGATTCATCCACCATTGGGCACCGTAACATTCTGTATCGCTTTTATAAGTTGGAGTACGGGCATAGTCTACCCATCCGTCTGGCAGTATTTTCTGCCCGTCCCAGATGCCATTCCTGAGATACAACAGGCCGAATCGCGCAAAGTCCTGGGGAGTGGCCATCAGGAAAGATGAGCCAATAAAGGTCCCTGATGTATCGAACTTCGGCGTGGCTGTTCTGAAGCCAATGGGGCCGAATAATTCATCTTCCATAAATTTCAGCATGCCTGAAGCACCGCCACCAACAATCTCTTTAAGGATTCTACAGATGATATTAGTGGTGCCACTTGAGTATGACCACACAGAGTCCGGTGGATGAATAAGCGGCTTCGCTGCTGCAAAGGCACCGGTATCATGGCGACCATCAAACTGCAGCATTGGGATCACATCAGAAGCCACACCATCCACATAATCTTCCACGAACTGCAATCCACTAGACATTCTTAAGAGTTGATCCAGAGTGATCTCGGATCTTTCGTCGCCCTTCCATTCAGGAACAGGAGCTGGCTCATAGATATCCAGCTTTCCCTGTTTTACCAGGATGCCGGTTAATGCATGCGTAACACTCTTTGCCATGGACCAGGAATATTGTAAATAAAAGGCGCTGGCACCGGCATCATACCGCTCATAGATTAATGTCCCCCCTTTGACAACCAGGAGTGCATAGGTGACCCCTTGTGCGTCACTGAGATCAAAAATCTTTTCTGTGAGCGCCTTGAATGACGCATTCTCTCTGTCTGATCGATCCCAGTGCTCCGTGGGCCAGGGTATATCTTCAGGTTGATCGGGCAACGATAGCAAATGCGTCGAAATGGATTTGGGTTCTGGCATATTGAGTTCTCCTAAACACAGATAATTCAATTATTACCCAAATCGCTTCGCCGTAGCAAAATCTGATACTGTGGGTTAAACGTCATAGAATTCATAAGCCACAATGTGCAAATAAGAGTGCCTGTGATACAACTAAATCATTCAATTTTTTCTTCAATAAGGCCGAGCTCACTTCGAGCACGGGTTCGCGATCTGTCCTTGCTAATAGCTCTTGCATGCTTTTCACTTGCAGGCAATGCGGCAAGCTATTCTGTTACCTCTGGAGAAGACCAGAACATCATCCAAGATCGGATCGGCAGCCCGGACTCAGAGTTATTGTTAGGCGATCTTCAAGAGATCCGTGAACGCAGGTTACTTCGCGTCCTGGTTACTCACAGCCAAACAGATTTTTTCATCCGCGAAGGCCAGATTCGCGGCGTGCAGGCAGACCTTGTCTACGAATTACTGAAACATCTCAATCGTGGCATCAAACGCGAGTCCGATAAACTGTTTGTACAATTTATCCCCGTAGAGTTCCATCAGCTCCTGCCTGCTCTGGTTTCTGGTGAAGGTGATATCGCTGCGGCATTCCTTACCATTACGCCAGACAGACAAGCCCTGGTTGAATTTATTACCAGCCAGAAAATGAAGGTTGACGAGGTGCTTGTGCGCAATCATCGTGCGCCGCCTGTTGAACATATCACTGAGCTGAGCGGCAAACAGCTGTATGTATTAAAGGACAGCAGTTACTCGGAACATCTAAAAGCGCTTAACCAACAGCTCAAGGTAATCGGCAAGGTGCCTATCTTAATCACGCAAGCTGACGACCGTTTGCTCACTGAAGACATACTCGAGCTCGTCAATGCCGGGATTGTCGAATACACCATCTGCGATGACTTTAAAGCTGAATTATGGTGGCAGGTATTACCTAATCTCAGAGTTGCAAACGATGTAAAGATATCTACAGAAAAATCTGCCGGGTGGGCAATTCGTAAAGATTCGCCTGATCTAAAGGTCGCGCTGGATGAATTCAACAAGAAGGTGAAGAAAGGCAGTATGTTGGGCAACATTCTGTTTAAGAGATACTTTGGCAATACAAGATGGATCGAAAACCCTTTGGAGAAAGCAGAGAGGGACAAGTTTTATTCAACGATTGGACTCTTTACCAAATATGGGAAGATCTATGAGTTTGATCCGCTGGCACTGGCAGCGCAGGCTTACCAGGAATCGAAGCTAAATAATCAAATCACCAGTCATCGCGGTGCTATCGGCATCATGCAAATTATGCCCGCGACTGCAAAAGACCGGAATGTCGCCATCTCAAACATCAGGGAACTGGAGAACAATATCCATGCTGGCGCAAAGTACTTGAGGTTCCTGCGGAGCCACTATTTCACGAATCCTGACATCTCACCCCTTGATCAAACACTCTTTTCCTGGGCTGCTTATAACGCAGGGCCAGCTAATATTATTCGTATCCGTAATGCCGCAAAACGTAATGGGCTGGACGAAAATGTCTGGTTTGGAAATGTTGAAGTAATGGCAGCCCGCATGATCAGCAGGGAGCCGGTGAGGTATGTCGCAAATATCCACAAATACTATACTGCCTATCGATTGGTAGAGGAGAGATCGCTGCAACGCCTGCAAGCACTAAAGCTTCAGAACAAGAAAACCTGATAGTTTCGAACGGCGATAAGAATCGGTATCATCGAGTGCTAGGGGAGAAGGCTAAGATGAAGGAAAAGTTAAAGGAAATGCCGGAAACAGGCTCAGAATGGGACCTGCTTAAAGAAGAGATGATCAACCGCGGCGCTGGTGATGCCAAGTGGCGCGACGGTAAGACGGCGGTTTACGTTTTCAACGCTGGCGAAGATGTTCTTCAAGTCCAGAAAGAAGCGTACACCATGTATATGTCCGAGAATGGGCTTGGACCACTCGCGTTTCCCAGCCTTAAAAAAATGGAGGATGAAGTCATTGGCATGGGCCTATCCTTGCTCCACGGGAAGGACGATGCCTGCGGCACAATCACCTCCGGCGGAACCGATTCCATCAATATGGCTGTAAAGGCTGCCCGGGACTTCCATTTAGCGAACAGCCATTCGTCCGACAAAACAGATGCAGCCAACCGTCGTCTCAACCTGGTCACGCCATGGTCTGCACATCCGGCATTCGACAAGGCTGCCATGATGATGAGCCTTGAAATTAGAAGAATCCCGCTAAGAGAAGACTACCTGGCCGATGTAGCAGCAATGTCTGACGCCATAGATGAGAACACAATCATGATCGTTGGCTCAGCGCCAAGCTTCCCCTATGGATTGATCGACCCAATTGAAGAACTTGGCAGGCTGGCAGTAGACAAAAACATGTGGCTGCATGTTGATGCCTGCGTCGGCGGCTATATTGCCCCGTTTGTTCGAATGAATGGTGGCGATGTGCCGCCATTTGATTTCGAAGTTGAAGGCGTCCACAGCATTTCGGCGGACCTTCATAAATACGGATATTGCGCAAAGGGTGCTTCCACCGTGTTATTTAGCAGCAAAGAACTTCACGATTATATGATATTTGATTGCGATAACTGGCCCGGCGGCAGGATGATTACGCCAACGTTGGCCGGAACCAGGCCTGGCGGCGCTATCTCTGCTGCATGGGCGGTCATGAATTATCTGGGCGTCGAGGGCTATCGCGCAAAGCACAAACAGGTAACCGATGCCAGAACGGTCATCGAGAAGGGTGTAATAAAACTTGGCTTCGAAATACTCGGCGATCCTCAATTAGGCATCGTCGCTTTCAGCCATCCGGAGCTGAATGTGTTCGCGATATATAAGCAAATGTATATTAAAGGCTGGTTCACCAGCCTAACAACGGCACCAAAGGCGCTGCATCTTATGCTCTCACCTTTTCATCTCGAGGTCACCTCTGTATACCTCGATGATCTGAAGGCATGCGTTGAAATTGTTCGGGCTGGAAATACAGACGCTGTAAAGGAAGCACGATATAGTTAGTTCCTGTCTATAGCTTCTGTCTATGGTTGCTGTCTATAGCTCCTGTCTATAGCTCCTGTCTATAGATCAAGAATAACTTTCAGTAGTGTGTAAGGAATCGTTAAGTAGCAACACCAATGGCACAAGAGCAGACTGACATCAACGGCTTCAGCGCTTGAGCAACAGCAGTTAAGGAGAAATGATGAGTTACCAGTGGAATTACGGCGACATACTAAATGCCGTTGATGAAGTGACCCCAGGCGATCGCGCTGCATTAGTTCACGGTGACCGAATCATAAGCCATTCAGCATTTGTGGCGCGCACCAACAATCTGGCGCGCAACCTTCTGGAAAAAGGAGCCGAGCCCGGGGACAAGATCGCCTTTTACATGCGAAATTGCCCTGAATACAGCGAAGGCATTGCCGCCGCTTTTAAAGCATCCCTCACTCACGTCAATGTGAACTATCGATACATTGAGCAAGAGCTCGTGTATCTGCTGGATGATTCAGATGCCAAGGTAGTCATGTACCATTCGGAATTTGAGCCGTTCGTAGAACAGATTCACGAACAGTTACCCCAAGTCAAACTCTGGATCGAAGTTGAAGAAGGCCATACCCATAGCGAGTCCGAAGACTCCTACTACGAAGAACTTGTTTCCAATGGGGACGGCAGCATTGTTGATGTTCCCCATTCATCTGATGATCTATTGTTTCTATATACTGGCGGCACAACCGGTATGCCAAAGGGCGTCATGTGGCGCCACGGCGATTTGTTCCAGGCCATGGGTGCAGGCGGTAACGCGAGAATCGGCGTTGCTCCGTGCAAAGATCTGGAGGAACTCATTGAACGCTTGAAAAGAAATCAAAACCCACCCGTGAATTTACCTTTGCCACCAATGATGCATGGCACGGGACTGCTCTCCGCTATCGCCGCCATGAGTGCAGGTGGAACCTGTGTCACGCTGCCATCCCGAAGTTTTGAGCCACAACTGGCCCTGCAGAACATCGATGAACATAAAGTGACAACGGTGAGCATCGTTGGTGATGCATTCGCCCGCCCCATCCTGGAGGCGCTGGACGCAGAACCCGACAAATACGACATATCTTCTATTGCTGCCATTACTTCCTCCGGCGTCATGTGGACCAGAGAAATAAAGTCCGGCCTGCTTACACACAACGAAAACATGTTGTTGGTTGACGGCTTTTCATCGTCCGAGGCTATAGGTTTAGGCAGTTCTGTGATGACGAAAGATCAAGAAATAGAGGTCGCTAAATTTACTTTGGGCCCCAGCTGTAAAGTTTTTACAGAAGACGGTATGGAAGTAAAGCCCGGCTCAAACGAGCCTGGCATGGTTGCAGTCAGCGGATTTTTACCGGTCGGTTATTACAAGGACAAGGAAAAGACGGACAAGAACTTTAAGGAAATAAATGGCATCAGATACTCCATACCGGGCGACTGGGTGCAAGTTGAAGGCGATGGCTCACTAACGCTCCTGGGAAGGGGAAGCAATTGCATCAACACCGCTGGCGAGAAAGTCTTCCCCGAGGAAGTTGAAGAAGCACTCAAACTTCACATCGCTATTGCCGATGCGCTGGTCATCGGTATTCCCGACCCAAAATGGGGCCAGGCTATTACCGCCGTTATTCAGCTCAACCCTGGCTTCGAAGTGGACGAAGTTGAGATCCATGAATTTTCCCGCAAGCATCTGGCAAGTTACAAAATCCCGAAACATATATTTCAGAAAGCTGATCTTGAGCGAGCAGCGAACGGAAAGGCTGACTACAAATCCATCAAGGAATACGCTGAATTACAGATGGCGAATATAAAGTAGTGTAAACACAGATGCATTACCGACCGTTTGGAACCACAGGATTGGAAATATCAGCGCTTGTCTTTGGCGGCGGTGCCGTCGGCGGCTTATTGATAGATAAGCCACGTGAAACGCAAGAAAAGGCGCTTCGTTTAGCCCTTGATAGTGGCATCAACTGGATTGATACCGCGCCCTCCTATGGCGATGGAAAATCCGAACAGACGCTTGGCCACTTGCTAAAAGATGAAGCAAATCCGCCACATATATCCACCAAGTTTACCATAGACTCCCGAGACCCGGATATCTACGGGCAGATCGAGCACAGTCTGAATCAAAGCCTTGAGCGCCTGGGTCGCCAGAAAGTCACATTATTGCAACTTCACAACCCAATCGTCGCCCGGACTGATGGGCGAAGTTTAGGTTTGAGCGAACTGTTAAAGCCCCACGGCATCCTCGATATTCTTGAAGGCTTCAAATCCCAGGGAATGATCGATCATTTTGGTATTACCGCACTTGGGGAAACCGCCGCTATAACCAGGGTGATCAAAAGCAACCGAATCGCATCTGCCCAGGTCTACTTCAACCTGCTAAATCCCTCTGCGGCATTTACACCATCACCTGCATGGCCTTACCATAACTTCACTGGCATCGTTGATACCTGCTTTGAACACGGCGTTGCGCCAATGAACATTCGGGTCTTATCCGCCGGTGTGCTGGCAACCAACGATAGACACGGCAGGGAGATGCCGCTCACGCCCGGAGATACAGTAGAAAGTGAAACCAGTAAGGCAGAATACATGTTCGAACAAATAGGCCTGGAGCACGGCACCCAGGCGCAGACAGCCATACGCTTCGCCTTGGCCCAACAAAGATTCACCTGCATAGTCGTGGGCCTGGCCAATATCAACCAACTGGAAGAAGCAATAAACGCCGAGCAATTGGGGCCATTAAGCCCCGATGCACTCAGCCACATAACCAATGCCTATACCAACTACAAACCCTAAAAAAAGGCCGATACCTTTGTAAAGGCCAGATACCATTAATTTCGATTCTAAAGCAAATTCAGTAAAACCGTTAGTTGTACCGGGCCCTTTTTCTGCCCCACCAATTTAATTGGAGACGTAAATGAAAGCACTTTATTTGATGGTTGTTACTACCCTGCTGCTGTCGGCCTTGCTTGCCGGATCTGCGCAAGCCAAAGATAAACCCGGGAAACCTAATAACTGGGGTAAATGGGGCAAGAACGATGAGCGCGGCGCTGCAAACTACATCACCGCCAAAGAAGTAAAGAGAGCTGCGAAACTCATCAAAAACGGAAAGGTTTTTAGCCTTGCCATTCCGCTCGATAACCTCGGGCCAGTTTACCCGGGGCGTGTACCACCGCAACATTTTATGGTGGCAACAGGCGCAGACTATGCCGCTGGTCAAGCCAATCTTATAGGCAAGATGAAATTTGCCGACGATTACTTTTACATGCCGCTACAGGGATCTACCCAATGGGATGCCTTATCTCACGCCTGGTACGGCGAAACCTTATACAACGGCGTAGATCAACAAATGATCAAAACTGCACCGGCTGCAGGCGGCGCGTCTAAACTTGGGATCGAGAACGTGAAAACATCCTTTGTTGGCCGAGCCGTATTAATTGATGTCTTGGCCTACAAAGGCGGCTCCCTGCCGCCAGGTTATGTCATCACCAGGAAAGACATTGAACAGACCCTGAAATCACAAAAAAGCAAGGTGCGAAAGGGGGATATGGTTCTAATAAGGACCGGCTTTGTGCCCGACTATTACAAGCTAACCGATCCAATGAAACGCATGGCATATGTCGCTGGACCGCACACAGGTATAGGACCAGATGTAGTTGCATGGGTGGACAAAATGCAGATTTCAGGCATCGCCGCAGACAATATCGCCATGGAAGTGCTACCGAATCCGGATCCTGAAAAGTCGCTCTCTATTCATGGCAGCCTGTTGCGGGACCTTGGTGTTTACATCGGCGAAATCTGGTGGCTGGAAGAGTTAAGCGCCGATTGCGCGGAAGACGGTCGCTATGAGTTTTTCCTGGCAGCACAGCCTTTAAATATCCCTGGTGCAGTAGGATCTCCTCTCAATCCTATTGCTATTAAGTAGGAAAAGAGCAAAAAGGGGGCAGGCACACTTTCGGTCTAGGCGCGGGACATGAACTTTGCGTTGGTCGTGTTGACCTTGATGCGTTCACCTTGCTCGATATATTCCGGAACCTGCACGGTTAATCCTGTTGACAGAATCGCAGGTTTTGTTCTCGCGCTTGCGCTGGCACCCTTGATGCCGGGCGTAGTTTCGGTTATTTCCAGAACGACAGATTGCGGTAGATCAATGGCGACTATGGACCCTTCCACCAACAAAGCGGTGATCCCTTCAAGGCCATCCGTTAAATACTCAAGCTGAGCATCCAGCTGATCGTTGGCCAATGAATATTGCGAGTAATCTTCAGTATCCATAAAGACATATTGGTTGCCATCGATATATGAAAATTGCACCTGCACCTTCTGGTAATCGGCCTCTTTGAGCATGTCCTCACCTTTGTAGGATTCATCTCGCTTTTGCCCGGTGACAAGATTGTTAAATCGAATTTTGTACAAAGTGGCAGCGCCCCTGGATGATGGGCTCTTCGCCTCCAGTTGCTTAACCACATGAGGCACACCCTCAATTTCAACTACCGTGCCTCTCTTCAAATCACTTGCTCTTGGCATCACACCCCACCGTACACTGGCTAATAATTGGAAAAGGCATTGTACCTTTTATTCCCTTGTCATCGAATCGGCTGATTATCTGGCTCGCTTCCTGCCAACGCTTGGTTTAGTATTTTTCAATGAGCGCACGTCCCTCCATGAATTTTCCAATCAGGATTAATGCCTCTGAAGCATTGAAGGTGGATGTACACCTCCATCAGATTTTCCTGGGCGATCGGCAACGCCAGTGCTGGACTTATATTACGACTGGCCTGGTGATCCATCAGCAGAGAGAATTGATGCTCACCCTGTTGTTGGAAGACGACGATCAAGCAGACGGTTTCCCAAAGACACCAATAAAGATTTTTCAGCTACTGGAAAAATCTGCCAGCGATGGCAAAATTATGACTATCGCCGACGCAACAAAACTCGGCAAGATTGGGCTCTTTGGTTTCAACGCACTCTTCTATCTACCGGCAATTCAATACACGCAGCTACCGGACGCAACACAGCATCTGGCATTGATGCTGGTTCATCAATCTGAATACGAATTTGCCAGGAAGTACGGCTTTACACGATTGCTATCAAGGATTGGCAAATTTTGTTCGTCCTTCCCTTATCCGACGTGGAACACAAGAATGCGTCCGTCAGTATTTGGTAATAGACCTAATCTTCAAGAGCCTTCGCTGTTAAACGAATTCCGGAGTCCGTCATCGTTAGTAGCAGTTACCGTTCTGGACAAGGGCATAGTAAGCATTTCGGTGCGGCGCGAAGACCAAACATTGCTGGCACAAAAGTTAGAGGAACTCGGCGCGAACGATCAGTCTTTTCTGTTACAAACCATCCTGACCGAAGATGCTAATGCATGTTTGTACTGGGAACCCAGCCAAGTGCATTCAGGCGCCTATACCGAGCCTGATCAGGCTACAAAAATCGGCGCTGCTTTTGTCGTTTTCAGATCGAGCCCGGTGTCTTTCGGACAGCTGACAGAGGATGGTTTTACTTTCTCTCTGTCTGCGTCGGCAATATCGAAAATTCGAGACGCTTGTCTGGATGGTACCGAACTATTGATACCCGATCTGATCGGCTTTAAGTTACGATTTACGACAATTGAGGAAGACGAATTTCATACCCAAGCCCGAAACTATCAGCATGTCGCCGCATGGACAGGAGTTACAACACCTTCCGATAAAGCGCGTTTAAACTCTGTTTCGTCCGGCGCAATCAAGGGCTCGACCATAGCTGATGATAAAGCGCTCACTGAACATGTATCAGCCATTCAACAATTCCTGCTAGGTTCATTAGCTGATGAGAGCGAGCAATTTATGCTTACGATAACGCTATCATCAGATGACCAGAGCTCAAGTTATGACATTACTGCCGACACTGATTTGAATGAGGAGTTTGCCGACTTCATCAAAACCGGATTGGAAAACATTCCCCCTTATCGCTCAAACGGGCCAACGACTATCACCATGGAATTTCAGGTCAATTCTTGACCGACATACTCTTCAGCCTTGCCAGTCGTTCTGGCTCATTCTCAACAAACCATTCGTCTTTCGCCAACAATCTATAAGCCTTTGCAAAATAGTCAGGTGCCAGGACATCGTTCTTAAGGTGATAAAGCTCGGCTAATTCCTCAACAACATAGGCATCTGCGGGCGCACCCTGACCTTCAGTTTCTGCCAGCAGACCTTCCTGTATCGACATGGATTCATCAAATCTATCCATCGCCCTGTAGGTTCGCGCGACGGCCCATTTAGCAATCCGGGTACGGCGCTGATCGTCTTGTGCTTCACGAAATACCACAGCAGATTCGAATAGGGAAAGCGCCTTTACATACTGGCCCTGATCGAAATATGTCCAACCCATATTATTGTACAAAGAGCCGAGCCATTTCCTGGCTCTCGGGGAACTGCTGGTTTCTGCAATACCAAGTGCAATGACATTCCATTTCATCTGGTTCTTGAGCGATTCCGCAATCGCCACCATGTGCGCCGCATCGATTGCCAGATAGTCATCCCTAAGAATTTCTGCGCCCCTGAATGCTTCTTCAAAATACTCCTTGGCTTTTCGTTTACTGCCTTCGGAGTTGTAAGCGCGGCCTCGCTCCAACAGCAGGAATATCCAGGCACGGGACTTAACGCTCTCGATCAGGGATTTCGCCTGATCCAGCTGCTGATGCGCCATAGTAAATTTGGATCGAAGTGAATGCGTGCGTGCTAACTGGGTAATCAATATCGGCAGGTATTCACTATTGTCAGATGCCTTTGCCTCATCGATAAGAGAGATGAACAGCAACTCAGAAGCTGCTGGATCGCCGTAATTCCACAGATCAAGCAAGTCCCCAATTTTATCATCGGCATGGACTTGTAAGCAGGACAGCAATAGTGAGCAATAGCAGAATGATTGCAGCATTCTCTTTGCCACACTTATTGTTGTTTTAAAAACGCTTGTTGCAAAAGTTTTCGAATTAAGCGTTGCAAAGAGCTTCTTCATAACAGCAGTGGTTTCATCCTGCGATCAAGCCAGTCAAGCAATATTTCATTGGTTTCCTCCGGCTTCTCTTGCTGAATCCAGTGACCACATTCCAGGGTGTGGATTTCCAGATCCGGCACGAATGCCGTCATATCTGTTTGTGGCACCATATCGTGCTCGCCATAGATCATCAGGCTCGGCTGACTAACTTCCTGCTTTACATGACCGGTGGTTTCCCAGTTGCGGGTAAAGTTGCGATACCAGCTGCATGGCCCCTCAAACCCACCCGTTTCGAACGATGAAACAAACACATCGAGATCTTCTTCACTCATCAGGAGTTCACCGGAATCAAATTTCTCTTCAGCGTAGCGAACAATCGAAATACCTGCAGGTTGCTTCTCCTGTTCGTCTTCAGCTGCATCTGTTGTTACGTCGAGCCACTGCCTGGTTCGGTACATATTGCTTAGAAACAGATGGGTATTTTTTCTGAAGGCTGCAGCAGCAACACCAGGCTGTCGATTGAAGTGCACGATGTAAAAATCCTGTCCAAGCGCCTGTTCCCAAAATGCCACGGGATCTGAATCGCCCCTCGCCATAAAGGGGACTGACAAATTGGCAAGGCCTAAAACTCGATCAGGGTTTAGCAAAGCGTGATTCCAAACAACAATCGCGCCCCAGTCATGGCCGACGTATATTGCCTTCTCTAAGCCAAGCGCATCAAGGAGTCCGTTATGATCGTCCGTTAAATGGTGAATATCATATTCTTCAGCTTTTTCGGGCTTACTAGAGGCACCATAACCGCGTTGGTTGGGCACAATACAGTGGTACCCAGCCTTCACCAGTGCCGGAATCTGATAACGCCAACTGTAAGCATGTTCCGGCCAGCCATGACACAAGACCAGTGGAATACCGCCCCGCCCCGCTTCAAACACCTCAAGTTCGATGCCGTTAGTTTTGATCATTCTGGCTTCTGGAAATTGCATCCTACCGTCCTTCATAGCTATGAATATATATGGCGAACATTATCAACAACAATGATAGATGATGGTTGACTCACAACACCAGCTTATCCAGAATGAGGCTCAATTTTTTTTACCATCCCATCACTATTGGAGACAAATATGGCTATTGGCGTTGTTGCAAAACTTAATATTCAGGAAGGAAAGAACGAAGAATTTGAGGCAGTTTTCCTGGAACTGCAAAAAGCGGTAAGCGAAAAAGAAGCTGGCAATAATTTCTATGGGCTTCATCGTTCCAGAGACAGCGATACGGCTTATGTTGTGCTGGAGCAATATGTTGACCAGGCAGCATTGGATGCACATGGCGCATCGGATCATTTTAAGGCTATCGGCGCCAAAATGGGTGCTTTCATGGCAGGCCGACCAGAAGTTGAGTATTTCGATGCGGTTTAGGGATTTGAATTCATCATCACCACCTGTTGCTACCCTGACTTTCAATTCTCTATGCTGTTTCAAAAGTCCCGCCGAGCTACTTTATAGCTTGGTATAGAAAGGGTAGTGAAATATCCATTCTGTAGTCCACACTTGAGTGATTGTCCGCGAATTCCTCATAGCGATGCGAGATGTCGAATTCTTTCAGACGATTGACCAATTGGCGTGCGCCAAAGACCAGCTTGTATTGGTCGCTGGCGCCGCAATCTATATACAGACCGCTCAGACTATTCAGGTTCTCCTGAACCGATTGTTGATTAACTAAATGCACAGGGTCCCAGGCCAGCCAGTTTTGCCAGCGCTCCTCGACTAGTTCACAGGTATCTGTGCTTACCGGCAAACGAATGCCAAAGGGTTCAGAAGGGTCTGGATCGTATGTCGCAGCCATCGCCAGAATCATAAGAGTATGCATATCGGAACCGCTAACTTTCTTGCCTGATTGTATTTTTTTCACGAATCCGGCAATACCGTCGTCATAGCCAGCAAGACTCATCAGTACGCCCGCCATATCACTTCGATAGCAAAGATCAAAATCCATGTCACCGGAATGGCAAGCGATCGCACCCCAGGTATCTGCGTACAACATGCCATGGATGATGGCACCGTAACCGCCACTGGACTTGCCGAATATGGCGCGATGCTGACGACCCGTTTTAATTCGGTAATTACTCTCAAGCGCTGTGATCATTTCCATGTTAAGGAAGTCCGCCCAATTTCCCATGGCAGATGAGTTGATGTATTGGTTGCCGCCAAGCGAGGTAAAGCAATCCGGTAAGGCAACGATGACCTGCCCCATTACTCCTTCCTGCACCAGACGATCAATTCTCTGGGGAATACTTTCTGCGAAACTCTTCCAGCCAACATGTGAGAGGCCACTTCCGGTGAAGCCAACGATGTCTACCAGTAAGGGGTAGCTTTCTTTAGACGTCTCATATCCTTCTGGTAAATAGACGGCCACTGTTCTTTTTGATGGATCGCCGAGGACGTTATTGCGGAGAGACTTGGAGTCTATTTCGAGGTATTCGATTTTGCCCTTTGGGCTTTGGAAATTATGTTTAGGCATAAATGCTATATCGCTCGCAAGATATCAGGCTTTTCATTATACAAGTTCGCTCTGACTTGCTGGCAAAAATTCCGACATGGCAATAGCCTCAGATCAGCTATAATGACAATGATCAGTACTTTCCAGCAAAATGCTTACAAAAATGGTATCTAAACCAGTAATAACAGCTTACATGGACGTATTTATTGAAGGAACGCTGCCATATTTTCCAGCAATATGTAAAATATTTCGACAATACTCGCCAGAGCAGAAAACGCAATCGTCTATATGCGATCTACAACTGCTATACCGGAACAACCAAGGTATGTACTATCAACATTCGGCAACATAACAAGAACAATGCCAATTGAAACCACACCACTCAAGCACTGCAAAGTAGTACCTTGAAGCAAAAAAACAAATCCAAGCATCAGTCTGCGAATACGAGTGATCACCAAGTAGACAAAGAGCGAACGAGCTGGCTCCACCTGCTCGCGGAGATGGAGTCGAAGTGGTCATTCATTGGTCTGCACAGACTATGGTGGCTACGACGTGCCGAATTATCGCATCGCCTCAAACACCTTCAGGAAAAAACTTCCAACGACCAGCTATTCAGCGCCTAATCACAGCAAGAGAAACGGAAAGAACTGGTCGAGTTTCTGGACACTAATTTTGAGCAATCACTGCGAGAATCATTTCAGACTAGCTTGTGGCAACGCTTCGTTACTCGAATAAAGCCTTTTGGTAAGCAGAGCCGGGAAATCGAATACTGGCAAGATCGCTATTCCGATGCCGGGAGAAGCAGAGAGTTCGAAAGCAAATATGTTTGTATATTCGCAAAAGAGAGTCCATTTCGCTCCAGAATGTAGACGCGCTATTCGACAACAATGAGAGGTCTTTGGCGCTGCTGCCACAAATTAATTCCATCAAACGCTCATTCTGAAAGCATCAGGATTGCTGCCTGGTATTGGCCGCTGGCTTGATAGGTCTGGGCGTTACTTAAATAGGTTGCATTGCTTTGTTTGGATTCTTCTTTTGAATCACAAGCGACCAGGAAGAGAGAGAAAAAGGTAACAAGAACGACATCTCTTGCGCCCCTTCGCAATTTAGTTGAGGACATGAGTCTGGTCATATTTGCGGCTTCTCTTAAGTCATTTTCGCCAAAGAACACTGTTCGCGAATCGCCGGATACCTCCCCGGGGAATCAATTGCCAGAGTCGTTCGTGCATGTAGTAAATAAAGAACTTCAATACGAATTCAATACTGCCAATCATAATAGCAGTATCGACCTCTCCAGTAATCAGATAAGCGATCAGACCGGTGGTCAGTGTCGCCAGAATCCGCCAGGAAAGTGCTTTAAGCAAACTGCGCAGCCGGGATTCCCGATAGATTTCTGGTTCGGCTTCCATCACCGTTCTTCTCTTGGAGCACTTGTCATGGGATTAGAACCTAAAATTCAGATTAGTACCGAGCAAAATGAACTGAGGGGCTCAGTTCATCGCTTATATGTATTTGAGTATCTTTTCAACACACTCTTCAACGGATAGATTATCTCCGTCCAGCTCGATTTCAGCAGAATTTGGCGCCTCATAGTCGCTGTCGATGCCCGTAAAATTCGGTAACTCGCCCCTTCTGGCTTTACGATAGAGTCCCTTGGGGTCTCGATCTTCCGCTGTGGCAAGTGAAACATTCATATAGATTTCGACAAATTCACCCGAATCAAAAAGTCCGCGTGCCATATCCCTTTCTGAGCGGAACGGAGAAATAAATGATGTGATAACAACCAATCCTGCATCCACCATGAGCTTGGTGACCTCGCTGATTCTACGAATATTTTCTATCCTGTCTGCTTCAGTAAAGCCAAGGTCCTTCGTCAGTCCATGACGGACGTTGTCTCCGTCGAGAATGTAGGTATGCATGCCTCGTGCATGAAGTACCTGTTCCAGTGCATTAGCCACCGTTGATTTACCAGAACCACTCAAACCGGTAAACCACAACACCTTGCCAGGGTGGCCATTCAAGGTTGCACGCGCTTTCTTGTCCACGACTAATGCCTGCCGGTGCACATTTTGCGCTCTACGAAGCGCGAAATTGATCATCCCGGCTGCGACGGTTGCAAAGGTATAACGGTCTATCAGCACAAAGGCGCCCATGGCTTTACATGCCTGGTATGCTTCGTAGGGGATAGCCTTGTCCAGATTCAGTGTGACTTCGGCAATTTCGTTCAAGGCCAAAGAGCTCGTCGATAGCTGTTCGAAGGTATTAATGTTGTACTTAAATTTAATATCAGTAATGGTGCCACTCACTCGAGCTTCACCGATCTGCACCCAATAAGAACGGCCGACAAAGCCCTGGTCCTGATCCATCCATACCAGGGTAACCTCGAATTGATCAGAGACTTCACACGGTTCGTCTGCGGCAACGATGACATCGCCCCGGGATACATCAATTTCCCTGTCTAAGGTCAATGTCACTGCCTGATCGGCGATCGCTTTCTCCAGCTTGTCCCTATAAAGCACAATCTCGTTAATCTTCGCTACTTCACCAGAAGGAAGAACCCTGATCTCTTGACCGGCCTTGACTTGGCCCGCAACCACCGTACCCGAATATCCTCGAAACTCCCGGTTTGGCCGATTCACCCATTGCACAGGGAAGCGAAATGGATGTTCCAGTTGAGATTTACCTACTTCCACCGTTTCCAGAAAACCAAGCAGTGTCGGCCCAACATACCAACTGGTGTGATTAGAGCGTTCGATGACATTGTCACCATTAAGCGCTGACATGGGTATTTCAGTTATGGTCTTAAACTTTAGATTCGTTGCAAATTCGTGATAGGACTCAACTATTTGATGAAAGACAGCTTCATCAAAATCGATCAAGTCCATCTTGTTGACCGCTAACACAACGTGTTTGATACCAAGCAACGAAGCAATGAATGAATGTCGCCGCGTTTGTGTTAGCACCCCCTGCGTCGCATCAATCAATATCACTGCAACATCAGCGGTCGACGCACCAGTCACCATATTTCGGGTGTATTGCTCGTGGCCGGGTGTATCGGCAACGATAAACTTTCTTCGATCGGTATTGAAAAAACGATAGGCGACATCAATCGTTATGCCTTGTTCTCGCTCGGCGGCAAGGCCATCCACCAGCAGTGCAAAATCGATGTCGCCGCCCTGGGTGCCTACTTTCTTGGAATCGCTCCTTAACGCAGTCACCTGATCTTCAAAGATCAGCTGCGCTTCATACAACATTCGACCGATCAGCGTACTCTTGCCATCATCCACGCTGCCACAGGTGATAAAACGCAGTAAGTCCAGCCGTGTTTGATTTTCGATATAGGCATCAACTTTTGCCTGAATGGATTCCTCGGCGCCTTCTTCCACTTTCATTTCCGCTTTATTTTTCACTTTCTTTTCCGAGTTAGAATCAGACATTAGAAATAACCCTCCTGCTTTTTCTTTTCCATCGAACCTGAAGAATCGCTGTCTATAGCCCTACCCTGGCGTTCACTGGTTCGGCTTTGCAACAATTCAAGCACGATGGATGAAAGGTCATCCGCATCAGATTCAACCGCGCCTGTTAAGGGGTAACAACCCAGTGTTCTGAAACGAACGCGTTTAATCTCTATTTTTTCGCCCTCAAAGAGTTGCATCCTGTCATCATCCACCATCATCAACATACCATCGCGCTCCACTACCGGACGCTCTGCCGCATAGTAAAGTGGAACAATCGGTATCTGTTCACGGTAGATATACTGCCAGATATCCAGCTCAGTCCAGTTAGATAAAGGAAAGACTCTGATGCTCTCCCCCTTCGCCTTGTATCCGTTATAAAGATTCCACAGTTCCGGTCGCTGATTTTTCGGATCCCAACGATGGGTAGGTGTACGAAAAGAAAATACTCGCTCCTTGGCGCGGCTCTTCTCTTCATCACGACGGGCGCCGCCAAATGCAACATCAAATTGATACTTATCCAAAGCTTGTTTGAGCCCCTCTGTCTTCATGATGTCCGTGTGCAAGGCACTACCATGGTCAAAGGGGTTGATGTTTTTCTGCACGCCGTCGGGGTTAACATGAATGATCAGATCCATACCCACATCTTTGACCACATCATCCCGGAATTGATACATCGCCTGGAACTTCCAGCGAGTATCCACATGCATTAATGGGAATGGCGGTGGACTTGGATAAAACGCCTTCTTTGCCAGATGTAGCATTACTGAAGAATCTTTGCCAACTGAATAGAGCATCACCGGGTTTTCAGCCTGAGCCATCACTTCACGAATGATATGGATACTGTCTGCTTCCAGACGGTCGAGATGGGTTAACGTGCCATCAACAGAAGCTAAATGTGCCTGTCTGGAAGAAAATATGCCCCTGCCTGTTTCAGGATAGGCAAAGGTTCCAATGCGCAGGGTTTTCCCGGTGGATAAACTAAACTCATGGCTGCCATTTTGTGCAACCAATTCCTTCATTTGCGCTGTAATTGCGCCATGCGGCCAAACGATAAGGTTTTTACCCCCAGCCAGCGTTTCAAGCGCTTGAAGAAGCAGTACATTGTCATCAACTGATTCTACAAATACCCAGCGCCGACCCTGCCGGGCATCGCTTCCGAATACTACGTTTTGAGCCTCCGGTGTCGTGTGGCTTTGCAGCACCAGGGATGTCCACTTTTTACGCTTGGCCCCCTTGTCGATGTTTTCGATAACTAAGTGCCTGGGATTAGCGCCGGATTCATCCTGAATGTCCTGTAGATTGATCGTTACCGGTAATAACCCGGACGATTCCAATGCCCGCTCAGTCGTCCGCAGTGTTTGATGGTCGATTGTTTCAAGAATCAGCTGGTGAACGGAGTTCGTATCCCAGAATTTGTCC
This sequence comes from Pseudomonadales bacterium, assembly GCA_046582185.1. Lineage (GTDB taxonomy): Bacteria > Pseudomonadota > Gammaproteobacteria > Pseudomonadales > Azotimanducaceae. The sequence continues at coordinate 78,435 of JAYGEX010000001.1, forward strand.
TTGGCATCATTGTCGATACGGTTCTTATAGATTTTTGGATGAAGCATTAATCAGATCCTTAATTGTCGCAATAACTCATATTACGTAATAATTAAGATTATTCAACGTATACTTTTACATATATACTGAATAGAAACATATTACCTATATTGCGACATTACTTTGGCAGAAAGTCCACTCGAATGTTGCTATCGTTCATCTCTTTCAGCCAGAACCCGAAAAATGTTGACCATCATCGGTTTCAGCGCACTGATCGGGTGCATTGTTTACCTAATCGTTTCGATTGAATATGCCTTTATTCTGCGAAAGAACGGAATCCTGTTACTGCCAGCATTCTTGTTCTCAGCTATCTGGGCACTTAGCACATCCCATATTTATACCTTTGACTTTATATACACAGCATTCTGGTCTGGCGTCTTTTTAGCGGTTTTCCACAGCAACAAGCAACTGGCGGCCTTTACCCTCCGCTGGGCATTCCTCTGGGCTGTCCCATTTCTCTCACTATCAGGCGCGATATATACAGCTGTCAACGCCAATCAGCCCACACAATCACACTTCTAGCTCTATTTATTGTGCTGCGTCGGCACCTTGTTGATATCGGAACAACTTATCTGGAATAGTAGCGGCCTGATGAAGGCAACTGGCATCGGCATCGGCGCCTTGTTTTTATATAACCTGTATTTTTATTCCAGCGCTCTCATCATGGGTCGGGTTTCCATCGAAGTGGTGCAAGCTAGAGGGCTAGCAAATACCACAGTGGCTATCATGCTGGCAGTAGCGCCCTTTGTATATTCTCCGAAAGTCTACCAACACAAAAAACTTTCACTGTCGCGCGCACTGGTGTTTACCACCACCAGCCTGGTTCTAGCGGGCTCTATCCTGCTTGGCGTTTCCGTTCTGGGATATCTGCTGCGAATTGGCGGAGAAGAATATGCCCTGATGGAGCCATTTTTACTCTTCCTCGCTGTGTTATTCATTGGCTTCAATCTTGGTACTTCTGCCAGGCGCGCCAGAACACGCGTATGGATCAACAAACATTTCGTCCAGACAAAATTTGACTACAACGACGAATGGCGAAATCTGAGCGATCGGCTTACGCTAACATCAGCATCTGATAGTTATACCTCAATAGCATTACACGCGGTACTGCCAATCTACAACGGTACTGCAGCAGTATGCTATCTCATCGATGGCGAGCAATTTCTTCCGGTGCAACAACTAAACATATCAACCAGACTCCCGCCGATTAGCACTAAAGATCACACAGCATTCGTCGATAAAATGCAAAACGACAATTGGATGTTTCTACCGGCTGCCACCAATTCAAACCTGGCGAAATTTAACGAACTAATTCCAGAATGCCTGAGCAATATCGATTCAATATTGCTGATATTACCCTTAGTCAATAATGAACGCTTAATTGGCTTTATCGCAATATCAGCAAATCTGGAGCAAGTAGAAAATTTTGATTGGGAAGATCTCGATCTAATGAGAAAGGTGGGCAAACAACTAACAAATTTTCTCGCTTACCAATTGATGACCAGTGAACTGGTCGTTACCAGACAACTTGAGGCATTTAATCAGTTCACTACATTTATCATGCATGACCTCAAAAATCTGATTGCCAAACAGGGGATGGTCGCAAAAAATGCCGCAAGATTTATCGACAACCCGGAATTTGTCGCTGACGCTATGACTACTATCGAAAATTCAGTGCAGCGCATGAGCAAATTACTGGCAAAACTGACGCAGAATACTTCCTTCGATCTGGCGTCGTCTCAAATGCAGGAGACATCTTTAGTAGATGTGTTCGAAAGAGCGATTAAACGATGTGAAGGGAAGCAGCCAATGCCAATACTCCAGTCCCTGGGCAATGACCTGACCGTCAAAGCTGATCCAAACGCATTGGTCATGGCCTTCACCCACTTATTAAGTAATGCTCAAGAGGCCTGTGACAAAAATGGCAACATCGATATTGAATTCAGTCAAAATTCAGAGCCCATCAAGTGTAGAATAACTGATACTGGCAGCGGCATGGACCAGGAATTTATTGACAATCAATTATTCAAACCCTTTGATTCCACTAAGAAAAATCAGGGAATGCAAACCCTGCAAAAAAGTTCCTTATACCTATGGATGAGCCGTTGAGCTTCAGCTGCTTAAGGGCAGGGTCACAGAAACAACTTCCTTCTCCAATTTTGCTGGTCACTGAAATGTGACCGCCAATATTACTAATAATTTGTCTGTATTGATTGCAGTCCAACTCCTGGATCCTCTGGGTGAAATTATTGATGCAATTCAATATGGAATTTTCTCAAGTGGTGAATTTTACGGCGAAGGCCAATCAGCAATCGATGTAAGCGCCGGGTAAAGTCTATCTCGAGATTTGTTTGGCACTGATTCCAATAACAACTTTATCGACTTTTTAATTCTTCATACGCCAAGCCCTGGTATTGGACCCGCTCTGAATGTGATTGTGCCGGAACCTTCAACACTGGCAATATTTGGGCTTGGCTTATTCGGGCTCGGGCTCAGGAAGATCAGAACTGAATTTCGATCTGAAATTCGGGCTGCCAATCGTGACGGCTCACAGGTCAAAGGCAACACCCGGTGGTGAATATCAATTGCCTAAGCTGAATTCGAAAATAACAAACGAATAATCTCGTCCGCTGCCTTGAGCGGCGTAGTTTCCCCACTAAGCACTTGTCCCTCAAGTTCGGGATACCGTGTTCTAATCCGTTCGTCGGTCATCAAGCGCTGCTCAATTTCGGCATTAATCAAACGCTTCAACCAATCTACATTCTGCCGTTCGCGTTTCTTCACGAGATGACCTCCTTGTTCTGCCACTTCTCGGTATTCATCGATCATGTTCCAGACTTCATCAAGGTTTGTCTTTTCAAGTGCGGAGCAGGTGAGTACTCTCGGCTTGAAGAATTCACCATCGCCCCGAATCAGATTAAGCGCGCCCTGGTAATGTCGTTTTGCCGTCAGCGCAAGGCCGACGCTCTCTCCATCTGATTTGTTGATGACAATGCCATCAACCAATTCTGTAATGCCCCGCTTAATTCCCTGCAGGTCATCTCCGGCATTGGGCACCATAAGAATAAGAAAGAAATCCACCATGCCATGTACGTCAACTTCGACCTGACCAACACCGACCGTTTCTACCAGAATGACGTCATATCCCGATGCTTCACACAGGAGAATGCTCTCGCGGGTCTTCTGGGCTATGCCGCCCATAATACCGGAAGATGGTGATGGCCGAATAAATGCGTCATCAGACCTGGACAGTTCCGGCATCCGGGTTTTATCGCCGAGGATGCTGCCACCTGCAATGGGGGAACTGGGGTCTACGGCAAGCACAGCAACCCGTTTGCCCTGCTCAATCAGATGAAGCCCAAAGGATTCAATAAAAGTAGATTTGCCAACGCCTGGGACACCGGATATGCCAATTCTAAGGCTATTACCGGAATGTGGTAGAACGGACTCAATCAGTGCGGAAGCCGTCTCACGATCATCTGGATGTTTGCTTTCTATCAGGGTTATACATTTAGCAAGCGCACGACGATCGCCGCTTAGCAATGCATCCAATGTAGGTTTCTGCAACACTGCTATCTATCCGGCCGCAGCAATAATATCCAACACCTCTTCCGCCGCACAGGGAATCGGCGTACCCGGCCCGAATATGCCTTGGACTCCAGCATCTTGAAGAAACACATAATCCTGTTTCGGAATAACGCCGCCTATGATAACAATGATATCTTCGGCGCCGGCTTTTTTTAGCTCTTCCATCAATTCCGGAATCATCGTTTTGTGGCCTGCAGCTTGAGAAGATACACCGATGATATGCACGTCATTCTCAATTGCCTGCCTAACAACTTCGACCGGGAGCGAGAACATCGGCGAAAGATCGATATCGAAGCCGGCATCTGCAAATGCGGTGGCGATGATTTTTGCGCCCCGGTCATGTCCATCCTGGCCCATCTTGCAAACCAGCATTCGAGGTCGTCTGCCCTTCTGCTGCTCAAACTCTTTTACTCGGGACAGGATATGTTGCCAGCTGGAATCTTCCTGGTAGTGACTACCGTAGACACCGGATATAGTCTGTGTCTGTGCGCTGAATCGCCCGTATATTTTTTCCATGGCGTCGGAAACCTCGCCTATAGTAGCCCTTGCTCTTATTGCCTCGATGGATAGTGCCAACAAGTTACCGGTTTCATCTTTAGCCGCGACGGTGATCGCATCCAGCGCTGCTTTAACGTCAGAATCACTTCGATCCTGTTTCAATGTCGCCAGCCGTTTCAGCTGACTCTTTAAAACTGCGGTGTTATCAATCTCGAGTATATCGATATCATCTTCTTTATCCGAGACATACTTATTCACACCAACGATGATCTTTTCACCCTTATCAATTAGCGCCTGTTTGCGTGCTGCAGCTTCTTCAATCTTCAATTTGGGCAAACCGGATTCAACCGCCTTCGCCATGCCACCGGCATCTTCAATCTCTTCTATCAATGCCCAGGCTTTGTCGGCAATTTTATTGGTCAGCGACTCCATCATGTAGGAACCACCCCAGGGGTCAATCACATCGGTGATGCCAGTTTCTTCCTGAAGTATCAGCTGGGTATTACGTGCAATTCTGGCGGCGAATTCAGAAGGTAGGGCTATCGCCTCATCCAAAGCGTTAGTATGCAAGGATTGCGTACCGCCAAATATTGCGGCCATCGCTTCTATTGTTGTGCGGACGACATTATTGTATGGGTCCTGTTCCGTCAGCGACCAGCCGGATGTTTGCGAGTGCGTGCGCAGCATCTTCGATTTTGGATTGGCAGGGTTAAATTCCTCAACGATGCGTGCCCACAACATGCGTGCCGCGCGCATCTTCGCAATCTCCATATAGAAGTTCATGCCGATTCCCCAAAAGAACGACAAGCGAGGGGCGAATTCATCAATCTTCAAGCCAGCATTTAGCGCCGTGCGAATGTATTCCTTTCCATCTGCCAGGGTATATGCGAGCTCAAGCGCGGCATCTGCACCGGCTTCCTGAATATGATAGCCAGAGATGGAAATGGTATTAAAGCGAGGCATGTTCTTTGTGCAGTGAGCAATGATATCGCCGATGATGCGCATGGAAGGCGTTGGCGGGTAGATATAGGTATTTCGAACCAGAAATTCTTTTAATACATCATTTTGAATTGTGCCAGATAGCGCATCCTGGGATACACCCTGCTCTTCGGCAGCGACGATATAACCGGCAAGAATAGGAAGAACCGCGCCATTCATGGTCATTGAAACAGAGACTTTATCCAGGGGAATACTATCAAACAGTACTTTCATGTCCTCGACAGAATCGATAGCAACGCCGGCCTTGCCAACATCATGGATGACACGTTCATGGTCTGAGTCATAGCCGCGGTGAGTCGCGAGATCAAAGGCGACGGACACCCCCTGACCGCCTTCAGCAAGTAGTTGGCGATAAAACGCATTTGATTTCTCTGCGGTGGAGAATCCGGCATATTGCCTGATCGTCCAGGGTCGCCCGGCATACATGGTTGCCTGGGGGCCGCGGATAAAGGGCTCAATGCCTGGCATGGTATCTGTATTTTCAAGACCATCAAGATCAGCTTTGGTATAGAGCGCCTTCAGTTCAATGCCTTCTGCAGTATCAGTATTCAGAGACGACAGCGGTTTGCCCTGGAGCTGCTTCTCAGCCTGTTCTTGCCACTGTTCTAGCGCAGTACCATTTTTTACGTGACCTTCTTTTACGTGACTTTCTCGTTCCTGGTCAGCCATTAGTGATCCTCGGGATATTCATTTAGTTCAATCAACACACCATCACAAGATTTAGGGTGAATGAAGATCACGCGCGTATTGTGGGCACCAGTTGAGGGTTCGTCGCTAAGAAAGCGGTAACCCTTGCCTTTAAGCCGTTCAATGTCTGCATCCAGGTTGTCGCTGCGAAAGCAAATATGATGCAAGCCCGGGCCGCGTTTTTCCAGATACTGCACCAACGGGCCTTTACCATCAAGCGGATGCACCAATTCAATGCTGGTACCATCCAGCGGAAAAAACGCCGTGCTGGTGCCCGCTTGTTCTACATCCTGGGTGCCTTCATAAGTCAGGCCAAAATCGTCAAGGAATCGGCTAATGGATTTTTTGAGGTCCGGTACCGCGATGGCAATGTGGTCCAATGCTACGATCATGTCTTTCTATCCTTCAATTATTAATTCGATTGCGGCTGCGCAGTCCAGGTCATTTAATTGACTAGTGACTCGCGAACGCCAGAAAACTGTTCGTCGTCTCGATTCTAGCCGCACGCATATCATCTTCAGGCTCTTCAATGACAATTTCATCCGGTGTTACCCTGAAAACCACTTGCCCCTTCTTCACTATCGTCGAATCTGCATCAATCAGTATTTCATCAACAGTGCCAGAAAAGGGCGCGTATACCTTATTAAACATCTTCATGACTTCAACAATAAAGAGTGGGTCACCTTTCTCAAAATGCTGACCTTTGACGATAAAGGCATCTCGATCAGGTGCCTCTCTTGCGTAGAACATTCCTCCAGATGGCGTCGCCACTTCATCTGCCGCTGCATCGGGAGGCGGCGATAAGGCCCTTAAACTTTCACTGCTTACTTCAGCATCGGATAGATGTTCCGGTATATCCACCATAAGATTGGCGTTCACTTTTAATTCAAAGAAGCGAGAGCTATGACCAATATAAGGCAGCACCGAGAGTATCTCCATACCAAGCTGGAACCCCATGTGGGCACCGCGAACGTCGCTAATACTATCCCCAAACTCCTTTTCCGCGGCTGAACTTGCAAGGAATTCACACAGGGACTTCCAACTATCACAATCCAGCCGTTCATCAAGTTGATTGTAGAACTCAATCGCCTCTTCCAGCACTGCCTGATCGTGATCCCAGATGACATATAGCGCTGGTTTTCCATTGCGCGCTTCCATGTTCAGATAACGATAAAGGTCGGAAAGAATAATGACAGGGTTGCTTAGCCATTCGATTCTGGCATTTTTAGCGTTACCAACAATTTCGAAATGTTGGCGGTTAAGCGCCAACCAGCCAGACAGGTAATGGGGCTCCTCCAACATAATATTTAACGCGCGCGCCAACAGGCTTGTCTTCTGGCTGAGGATATTCTGAATTGCGGCTTTGGCTTCAGCATCGTCTGTATTTTTCAATTGCTGGCTTTGTATTTCATTATAGGCGTAGACGATATCAATGCGATTCGCTAGCTTCCGCAACTGGCCCACGGCCGTTAAATAGGGCGATACAAAATTTGTTGCCGGCCGCGCATTTACGTCATTACCAATCAGCCAGTTAATCAAGCCATAATGAAACTCAAGATTGGTCGCCAGGTTTTCGCCGGCTAATTTGGTCTGGCGAAGAATCTCTGCCATGCGTGCAAACGATTCTTCTCTATTTGCACCCGTGGTCAGGAGCAACGCGATATTCGAATCGTAGGCACCCGCCAGGTGATATTTCACAAATACGTTAGTATCGGGGTTATGCAGGCAAATGCCCTGATCGTCGCGTATTTCGCCCTCAATCGTATCGGACCAGTAATTAACAATGCCGCCCGCATGTGGTTTCAGCGCATGGTCCGTCGCATTCAAACGCACCTCGAGCGCACATCTATCACGCCTCTCCCGGCTCGGCATTGGCATTCGACTGCCATGCTCCGCTAATAAAACCATCAACTCAACGATGGAATCCACCGCAAAGGTATCATTGGAATCATCAGGGTTAACAAACCTCAAGCGATAACAAAGTTCTGTCACGCGATGTTCGACTTGCACCCGTGTGTTCATCTCCATGAAGAAGTGGCGACTACCATCAACGATGGATTCAAATGTGGAGACAGAATCAAGGCCAACAGCTGCGCCAAATTTGGCGGCCTCAGCTTCGAGATTTTGTAGAATATTAAGATCAGACTTCAGCGTTTCTACCGCTTCTTCTTTACCATTTTTAGCGGCTTCTTCAATTGCCTCTTCAAGCTCTTCAACGGTAACCGAAATCTCCAGCAACTTCTGCTCATTCATCTGAATAGAGCAATCTCGGCCGCCCATGGTGATGCACCAATCGCCGTTACCCACGACTTGAATCTCTTCGTGCCGTACGGTTTCGATATTGATTTCAGCCAGCACATTTTTATTGTCGCCGACCCCAGTCGCCTTCACTTCAGACAGCACTTCCAGCAACATGGATTCGACGGGTTTAACCGCCAGCGCCAGTTGTTCGGATGCACTGCCTTTAAACAAGGTCGGGCAATCCAGAATTCTCTGCCCTTTACCGCCACCGCCGCCAATCGCTTTAAGGCGAATACGGTTTTCCGGGTTCTTTGTGAATAGTTGGCGCACCTGTTCGCTGAGCGTAATGGCCAGATCATCTGTTGAAAAGAGATCAATTCGTTTCTTGTAGGCGGCGTTCAGTATCATCTCCGCTAGAAGTTCCAGTGTCTCACAGCCATCCATTTCAGACTGGCTGACACTTAACTTCTGCTCTTCAACCAGCGCCTGCAGCGCTTTTTCATCTTTATGCAGCCGCAACAAGGTTAGAATTGTCGCGTTATCAATGCCAGGCGTTACCGATACATTGACTTGCAGCGCCGTCCGTTTAGCCAGATCTTTGCGCCCTGCACCTTTGATCGTATTGGAACATGGCCCTATAAAATTCAGCCCCGCCGATTCCATGGCAGCAACCATGTCTTCATCTTCCGCCATAAAGCCGTAACCTGCGAATATTGAATCGTAGCCGTGCTGCCTGGCAATCCCGATAATCTGTTCAATTCGCTCACCGCGCTCTTCGCCGCTTGCGCCGCTATAGTCCTGAACCCGATGAATATGTGAGGGATCAATGGACTTTCTAAGTTCAGGCGACAATGCGTTGGCGTAGACAATTGAGTCCTTCTCGGAAAGCAATATACCGAATCCGGATATTCCCATCTCTTCAAATACACACATGGCTTCCATACGAATGGGGCCGCGACAGATAATCAGCGGCTTCATTGCGGAACAGGAAAAGGATCTAATCCATTCAGAATCCTCGGCCGATCGTCGTCGATTGGCATGAATCAGAGGGTTTCGAAGGTACCATTGGTTGGACATCTAGCTTAAACCTCGATGGAAATTAATAAACAGTGGAAACTAGTAACGATGGAAATTAAATTGAAAGTGTACAAATAACGCGCCTAATGGAATTCACGCTGCAACCCGGTAAAAGGACTGGGTTCGTAATGTGCCAGATGAAATGCCATTTGCTCACCCAGCAACTGGCGCAAGTCAGAAGGCATCACAATTTGCGAAATGGAACCCAGGCTCAGCCCTTCACGTGGATTCATCAACTCGTCTTCATATCGCTTCGCTAACAAGGCCTCTTCAGCCGCAAGCCACTTACCAACGTCGTCTTTAGCCTGAATCAGGGCTTCGGCCTCCCCCAATCCACCTGACTGATGTTGCTGCTGCGCATCCATCGTCCGCTGCTTCATCGAACCACGTAAGGCGCGCAACTCATCTTTGTAAACAAACTCCACACCTGGTGCGCCCATTACGGCAACGCGTGTAGTCGGTAAGGCGACGACCAAATCTGCGCCAGTGGGATAATTATTGTAAGAAGCATAAGCACCGCCGATGGCATTTCGTACCAGCACCAAAAACCTGGGTGTCCTCAAATCAATAATGGCATCCAGCATGGCGCGCCCGGCCTGGACGATGCCTCGGCTTTCCTGTTCTTTACCGGGCAAAAATCCGGTGGTGTCTTCCATAAATATCACTGGGATATTGTAAAGATTGCAGAAGCGTATAAAGCGTGCATTTTTGTAGGCAGCACTGATATCAATCTGCCCGGAGTCAACGGCCGAATTGTTGGCAACGAAACCCACCACATGTCCACCAAGGCGTCCAAAACAGGTAATGGTATTTCTGGCGCGGCTGCCCTGAATTTCAAAATAATCACCGTGGTCACAGATCTGCTGAATTAAAACGCTGACATCAAAGGGTGTGTTGTATCCAGTAGGGGAATTGAAGGCCTTCCTGAAAAGCAGATCAATGTCCACGGTCTTGCGATCAATGGGATCGGATGTGGTTTGAAATGAAGCAAATTCTGAATTGTTGTTGGGTAAATAGCGTAGTAATTCCTTGGCTTTTAGCAAAGCCGTCACTTCATCTTCAGAAGTGATATCCGTGACGCCGGTCTGGCTGTGGACGCCTGGGCCGCCAAGTTCATCAGGGGTAACGTCTTCTCCAAGCACGGATTTAACGACGCCAGCACCAGTCAGACCAAAAAACGTGTTCTTTGGTTGAATCAGGAAGCTGCCCTGTCTGGGTAAATACGAGCCGCCACCGGCATTAAAACCGAACATGCACATAATCGATGGCACCACGCCACTAATCTTGCGCAGTGCCGTAAACGCTTCAGCATAACCATCAAGGCCGCCGACCCCTGCGGGCACAAATGCACCAGCTGAGTCATTCAGGCCGATCAGTGGAATCTTGCGCTTGCCAGCCAGTTCAAATATTCGGGCGAGCTTCTTGCCGTTCGTGGCATCCATGGAACCCGCGCGAATGGTGAAGTCATGACCATAGAGCGCTACATCCCGACCTTCAACACTAATAATCGCAGTGACCAGGGATGCGCCATCGAGGTTTGGGCCCCAGTTCTGAAACAATACTTTGGCAGGCCGATCCGTCAATACGTCGATACGCTCCCAGATAGTCATCCTGTTTTTTAGATGCTGGCGCTGAACATTCCTTAAACCAGCAGAAGTAAAAGGCTTCTGAATGATTTCCTCAGCCGCACGCAGGCTTTCCTCATATAACCCGCCCTGAGGCTGAGTTGCTGTTCTTTCACTAGAAGTGCTTTCACTAGAGGTGCCATCACCAGAGGCGCCTTCAATGACTGAGGCGGCCGCCAAAGGGTTCTTTATGCTAGGTACAATTTTCGCGCTCATCCGTTATCACGTTCTGATATTAGGGGACCCGAATTATATAGAATTCTGAAATATCTGCCATTGCCCGTATATATGATAAACGAAGGACGGTTGTTGTCCTATTCTTCGCTTAATGCGCTGCACAATAATTCGCTTATTAGCTTGTACCATAAATCGCTTATTGTGCGATGACCTAACCGAGAGCCTGGTCGAAAGGAAAGACCTGTCATCCGATACACTGACATATGCTTGCTTTTAAAGGTAAAGGCAAGCCCCCTCCCCCGAATGACTCATATAAACCTGGTAGTTCATCCTCTTCTCTACCCATGTGGAGCGAAACAAAGTAATTCACTGACAGAGCACACAACAGATTAAAACTGATGGGCCAATAGCCAGGCTTCAAAAAAAGGACTGGCGTCAAAATTACCTATATTTCCTGTGAAAACAAAAAATTAACTCATATATCTTATTACTTACCTATTTTTCTCGTATCCCATGTTTTAGAATTTATATTTACCTGTATTTATTGATACATTATATTATTTACCTATAATTCTCCTTGATTACACTTTTTACGTGGAGAACCCCAATGGGTGAACGAGATCTGGAAACCACCAGACTAGAACCGGCAGGTTACAAGGCACTCATCGTCCGGTTCAATCTGAATGTAATTTCCAACTGGCATCAGTCCCATGTTGCAGCAGGAAATACGCATAGGATCGAGACTGCCGCAGGAATAACAGAAGAAGTGTATCCAGCCAAATACTGGCCCGGTGACACACTTGGAGACCACCTTGAATTCGCAGTCAAGTATGACGGTACCAATCTGGCTATTCTCGCGAGTATTTTTGCTGCCGCGTCACAAGATGAATTCCAGGCTTATATTGAATCGAAACCAAGAGGAAAATATACCCGGCGGTTATGGTTCCTTTACGAGTTCCTGACAGGATCGCTCCTCCCGTTGGACAACCTGAAGCAAGGAGGTTATATCGACCTTCTCGAAACAGAAAAATATTTTACTGCTTCCTCGCCAAACCGGGTCAAGCGTCAGAAGATCAACAATAATCTGTTGGGAACTCCCAGCTTCTGTCCAATCGTCCGCCGAACTGGAACACTCCAATTGTTTGACCAGGCCGACCTTACCGAACGCTGCCGAAAGATAGTGGCCGGATACTCGCCGAAACTTCTGAAGAGAGCTATGAATTACCTCTATATCAAGGAGACGAAATCATCTTTTGAAATTGAACACATTAAGCCTAATGCAACCAGGACCGAACGCTTTGTTTCCCTGCTTCAACTGGCCGAAAAAGAAGACTTTTGTGTAAAATCGAAGTTGATCGACCTGCAAAACCGTATCGTCGATCCCCGATTCAAAGATGTTGACTACCGAACAAGCCAGAACTATGTCGGTGAAGCAGTTTCATGGCAGAATGAAATTGTCCATTTTGTCTCTCCAAAGCCTGATGACCTGTCCGATCTGATGGAAGGTCTGGTTGCCAGCCACATACTCATGGGTAAGAGCAGTTTATCTACTGTGATCCACGCCGCTGTGGTGGCTTATGGATTTGTTTTCCTGCATCCTTTCGAGGACGGCAACGGCCGGATTCACCGCTTCCTAATTCATAATATTCTTGCCAGCAGAGGCTTTACACCCGAGGGGATTATGTTCCCAGTATCGGCTGCAATGCTGAAAGACTTATCGGCCTATGACGCTTCCCTGGAAGCGTTCTCCCGATCGCTTATACCTCTAGTGGAATATTCACTCGACGAAGAAGGGCAGATGACGGTCCTAAATGATACTGCACGGTGGTATAAGTATACCGATATGACACTTCAAGCAGAGGCCTTATTCCGCTTCATTGAGCAGACTATCGATGCTGAACTTGTCAAAGAATTGGCCTTCCTGGTCAATTACGACAAAGCTAAACAGGCTATCCAGGAGATCGTGGACATGCCCGACCGGCAAATCGATCTTTTTATCCGCTTCTCCCTCCAGAACAATAACCGGATTTCCGTACGGAAAAGAGCCAGCCATTTTGAATTTCTTGACGATGAAGAGATCGCCCGAATGGGGCAAGCAATTCAGGCTATTTACAAGAAATCCGGAACGCCCAATAATTCAGATTAAGGCTTGGCGGTGTTGTGCACCCATTGGATGATGCATTGTTTTGTCGCTAAGCTTTATACAACCAAGTATACAACCAGTGCTTTCTTCGTTTTTGAATCCAAGTATTTCTATCTGCGGATCTCGGAACTAGGCAAAAACCAATACTGTCCCGGTCCACAATATCGCTGCCAATCCAGCCGCAAAACTGGCTGGCACAATCTGCGTCTTCACATGGTCCATCAAATCACACCCGGTCGTCATGGAGCTCAAAATTGTGGTATCCGATATGGGCGAGCATTGATCCCCAAACACACTGCCGTTGAGCACGGTTGCGAAACAGACAGAGAGAAATAACTCCGGATTCTCCAGGCCCTGGGACTGTGCAATCGCCCATGCGAGAGGCATGGCAAGCGGAAAGGCAATCGCATAGGTTCCCCAGCTGGTGCCTGTAGAAAAGGCGATAATCATTGTCAATATTTGCAGGATAACCGGCAACATCCAAAAGGGAATGGTCTTCCCCAGAAGATCCACCAGATACAGGCCGCCGCCTGCTTCCTGGCTGATGGCACCAATCGTTAGCGCCAATATCAGTATCACGGACGCTACAACCACACCTTTCAAACCTTCACCAAAACCTTCCAGTACATGTACCAGGCTCATTCCCTTAAAGAGGGCAATAGTCACAGAGACCACAAGCGCCGTCGCAAAGGCCCAATTCACTTGCGGTGAGCCGCGAACCACAAAGGTACCCACTGCAATACCAATCAAAAGGAATAGAGGAATAAAAAACTCAAGTACGTTTGGGCTATAACCTTCCGGCACATGACTGCCCTGCAACTCCTTTGAACTTAAGGGTGAGGCGCCAGGCGCATCCAATTGCCCTGTCTCCATCGCCCGCTTTCGAGCCGCTCGAAGGCCTGCGCCGGAAAATTTAGTGATATTCAAACTTAGTAACAATGTACCCAGAACGGCGAGGATGCCATAGAAGCTAAATGGAATACTCCTGAAGAAAAAGCTGATCCTGTCCGCTTCTGTCGCAAGAAAAGCGACACCAGGCAGGAAGATAAATGCCTGGACATATGCAGGCCAGGCATTAAACGCAAGCACGGAGGCAATGGGCGATGCCGTCGAATCAACAATATAACTCATCTCTTCATGACTGATATTATTCTTATCCGCCAATGGTCTGACGGTTGTACCAACCAATACCGTACTCACAGTACCCCCCTGAAAGAAGACGACTCCGAGTGCCCAGGCCACGAGTTTTGCAGATCTTGGTCCGCTGACAAAATGCTTCGTCATGAAATCGGCAAAGGCCTGTGCCGCACCAGTACGCGACCAGACGCCCATCAGCCCGCCCAACAACCAGAGATATAGCAACACTAACCCCGCAGCACCGGTAGTGGCGAGATTAGGTAGCAATACCCCGTCCGTGATATCAAAACGACCCAACATAAATGAACCAGAAACAATACCACCCAGCAATGCTGTTAGCGGCTCCTTTGTCAGTAAGGCCAGCAAGATGGCAACAAACGCTGGCAACAATGACCAGAAGCCGTAATGGGATTTCGCCTGCAGCAACGAGTAAGAGACTTCCCCATCTCGCTCCGTCATTTCACTTATCCATTGCTCCTCCACAAGCGGCTCGCCTTCGAGTTCATTCAATGTGCTTTGATTGAGCACTGAATCCTCATAACGGACAATCTCACCAATGATCTTTTCCTTGCCTTTATAGGTATAAGCCAACTCCCCTGACTGACTCGTATAGACCTGATAGTTCGTCCTTTGCTCCACCCAGGTGGGCGAGACAAAGTAATGCACGTACAGGCCGCACAATAAGCTGAAACTGATGGCCCAGAAGCCAGGCTTCATAAAGGGCTGAAGATATTTTGGCAAGGCGTTGATGTTCATCGGGAAAATTCTCCTCGATCACATCTACGGGCTCTTATTGATACCGCTCTTGTTAATGATATTTCCGGATTTATTCTAATTATTGTTTTCATTATTTTTTTAGCGCCAAGCGCCGACCTATTCTCTGCAAGAAAATATTATCAGATTAAAACAGAAAGAGAGGGGGAAAGAAAAATGGCGGAGAAGCCCTGAATTACTCAGAGACAGATCTCCGCCGAAGAGGACGGGTGCAACTGTGTTTTTTAAATCAGGTTCTTAGATCAGTTTTCCAGATCAGGTACTTCAGATCAGGTACTTCAGATCAGAATCAGCCTGGATACCTTTAAGACCAGAACACAGCTAGTAATTTGAAACCTTGTTTTTAGTGTTACCGTTAAACGTGCTGTTAAAAGTCTTTTTGATCGTTTTACTCGCGCGGTACACGCCACCGCCGACAACGCGAACCGTCGTTGCTGCAGCATCAGCCACCATCCAGCCGGCAAGCCGAACTCTGGATCTTGCATCCACCTCACCAAATTGATCCATGCGACGATGCATTTTGCTCAAACGAGGATCATTCTTCGTAAACTCGTGAATTCGCTTCGAACCACGACTCAGCAAAAAAACGGCTGCCATCAGAAACAACACACCAGGAATTATCGGAATAATCAGCCCTATCACCCCCATCATCAGGCAAATCACGCCAATCACCAGATAAACAAGCTTCTGAGCATTACTGAATCGCATACTGATAAATTCCCACTTTATTAGATATATCTAATAAAGCAGAATCTATGCCATGCGCATAAGCCTTTGATTTATATAGATCTGGAGACAGAACATCACCGAAGGGTGAGGAATCCCACCACTTTTTGGTTAACAAACACGATAGTCACCAGACTTAGTTGAAACCCGAGGGTGTTCTTAACCCACATGTGCCCCAACATTCAGGTTCAGTTCTGGAGGTTCTGTCGATTGAATCCGCCGTAGCCACTAGATCCATGCTGGCCGCATCGGCATGAGGCTGGGCGCCCCCACACATCCAAGGGGCCTGCGGCTGCGCGCGCCGCCATGCACATCCCCGCGCTCATGTCGGGACGCGCAGTCCTGCTGCCAGCATGGACCTAGTGTCTACGGCTTACCGAGCTCTGTTGCCGAACAAGAACAGTTACTGGCTACGGCAGGCATTAAACCAAAGATCTCTTCAATTCAACTAAGCATCAAACGAAGCAAAGTTCTTACCTTCCGCGACCAGCTTCTTTAACAACTCTGAAGGCTTCCAAACATCATCGCCAGTTTCCTCAAAAAACCGCTCAATGTCCGCAAGAACTCCCTCAAGCCCCTGACTGTCCGCAAACCACATGGGCCCACCAACATAAGACGGGAACCCGTAGCCATTCACATACACCGTGTCGATATCACCGGCACGAAGGGCATGACCTTCTTCCAACAACTTGGCGCCAATATTCACCAGCGGATAAATGCAACGCTTCAGGATTTCGTCATCTGAAAACTCCCGGCGGGTATAACCGGATTCCTTGGACACACGTTCTATGACCTCATCGGCAATGCTGTCCGGCCGTGGCGTTCTATCCCCTTCGGCATATTGGTAATAACCCTTGCCATTTTTCTGTCCATATCGGTCCAGCTCACAAAGTTCATCCGGAATCCTGGCTGTGACTTCATTTGAGCCACCAACCATCTTGCGAGCGCGCCAGCCAAGATCAAGGCCGACCATATCTGCCATCGCAAAAGGGCCCATGGCTAATCCAAATTCATAGATCACCTTATCAACCTGGGCAGGCATCGCGCCTTCGAGGATCATCAAGTTGGCCTGGCGGCTATAACCACCGATCATGCGATTGCCAATAAAACCTGGGCAGTTACCAGCAACAACAGACACTTTTCCTAATTTCTTGCCGAGGGCCATTGCAGTTCCCAAGGTGACAGGAGATGAATCCTTACCCTTAACAACTTCCAGCAGGCGCATCACATTTGCCGGGCTAAAGAAGTGCATGCCACAGACAAACTCAGGGCGTGATGTACAGGCCGCAATTGCATCAACATCAAGACCGGAAGTATTGGTTGCCAGCAAGGCACCTTGCTTCATCACCTTATCCAGCTGAGTAAAGATCTCTTTTTTCAGGTCCAGGTTTTCGTAGACGGCTTCAATCACAACATCAGCATCACCAAGGTCTTCAAATTTTTCGGTGGCGATAATCAACGACATGCGCTTGTCCATTTCTTCCTGGGACAGGCGACCGCGTGAAACTGTTCGCGCGTAGTTACCCTCGATAACCTTAATGCCTTTCGCCAGATTCTCTGCATTGTTGTCATGCAAGCGGACGGGAATACCAGCATTGGCAAAACACATGGCGATACCACCACCCATGGTGCCTGAGCCGATGACTGAGCCCTTATTGATTTCAATCAGCGGCACATCTTTCGTTAATCCCGGGATTTTGTTTGCTGCTCTTTCAGCAAAGAAAATATGAATAAGCGCTTCACGTTGTGGGTCTTGCATGCATTCGCCGAACAACTTCCGCTCAATCGCAAGCCCTTCATCAAAAGTATCCGCATTTACTGCACCTTCAATGCACTTCAGAATCTGGGAAGGTGCAAATTGGTTACGGTTGGTTTTAACGAGCTGTGCTGCGGCCTTCTCAAACAATTCACTATTGCCACGGTCTGCTGCAATCTTGTCGTCCATATCCCGGATCTTTCGCGTCTGGGCACCAGCGGCGACGATTTCTTCTGCGTATTTGATGCCTGCTTCAACAATATCGCCTTCGGCAATTTTATCGATGATGCCCATTTCCAGAGCCTGGGGAGCGAGAATTGGATTACCTGAAACAATCGCCTGTACCGCCAATTCGGCGCCAATCAGCCTCGGTAAGCGCTGCGTTCCACCGGCACCCGGGAGTAATCCTAATTTCACTTCTGGCAATCCTACAGGGGCCTTTTGGGCGGCAATTCTATAATCACAGCAAAGGGCGACTTCCAATCCACCACCAAAGGCAGTTCCATTGATCGCGGCGATAATAGGCTTGGTACTTTGTTCCATCTTCTCAATGGCGTCTCCCAAGCCAACACCTTCTGTGGCGGCACTGCCGAACTCGCTGATATCTGCGCCTGCAATAAATGCACGATGCATCCCGGTGACAACAATCGCCTTGATTGCATCATCAGCCAGTGCAGTATTTACACCATCAAACAAGCCCTGGCGAACACCGGATGACAGCGGGTTAACGGGTGGATTGTCTATGCTGAGTAAGGCTATTTCGCCTCGAGTCTCATAATGCACAGTGCCTTTCATATCTTTCTCCAATCAAATTTTTCGTGGCGCGAGTATACCCCAGTTATGCGGCTTTATAGCCCCTAATAGCTACTATATGACTCCTATATAGCTCCTGGATAACATAGCTTCTATATAGCCCCCATCCCTTGTTAACTACCCTTCGTCCGATAGACCGCAAAACTGTGAGCAAGATCACCTTTTGTCGGCCGATGCTCTTATACCATCCACCCTCTATAGAAATAACTAGAAAACTGAACAGATGAGCGGCCGCAAGACCAAACAGGAACGGGTGGAGTCTGCCCTGATCAATTACTATATGTCACCGGAACCAGGTGCCGTTGTTATTGAGTCTGTCCATTTGCAGGGCCTGCTCCAGAGTTTACCTGCCCTTTCCTTCAATAAACCAGCTGCAAGCATCATCAAGCAGCTACAGGAACACCATCCTGGCACGACCTTATCGAAGCGAGATCACGCGATATTAAACTTTGTCGATGACACGATCGGCAAGTTGCTCGGCACGACCGATATGGACTACAAGATTGAAGGTTTGATCCGAAGCTATTCAGCCCTGCTCGCCATTCCTGCAATCGCTGAAGGTCCTGGCGTGATCACTAAACAGCATCTCTGCATTGCGCTCCTGGACATACTCTTTCAGGGATGTATGGGCTGGAGCGAAGACCTGGGTATCCTTGGCGATGAACTCATCGTGCAGATAGAAGAACGGCTGCGATCTCACTCGAAGGATCACATGAACAGCGATGAATTCCTGCTGGAAATTCAAACAGTCTTCGCCAAACGTGCGCCTGTCTTTAAACGAATGGAAGCAACCCTGGCTAATACAGAACTGGCTAACCTCACCCTGCACAAGGCACGACTTCACTCTGCACGATTACTAAACCAGGAAATGGATCGGCAGGAATTTCCTATGTTTATTATTTTTCTGCTGCAGGGTGCGTGGTATGAGTTCCTGCAGGAAATTGTCATTCAATTCGGAAAGAATTCACAGGAATGGGTCAAGGCCACAAACCTGACCAAGGCACTTATCTGGTCCTTACAACCTCGAAAGGAGACCATAAAGCACAATGAGATAATGAGTGACCTGCCAGAAAAGGTACTTGGTTTTGCGCCTCCCTCGATTGGGATACCGCGACGATTGAAAATGCCATGATGGATGTAGAGCAAGAGTATATCGCCTTGAGAAGTGGCGAACCCTCCACACCATGTGAGTTCAACTTCATCTCGCCAAGATCGAACAAAGCAATATCAACCCAATCCATCGAGCAGTCTGCGGCCTCCAAAATTGCCTCACTGGAATTGGGCGAATGGTATTTGTTCGACGACAAAAGCGAATCCGATGAAAAAGCCGCACGCTTGAAGCTCATCATGAATAGCCCGCACGCCGAGCGTCTCCTGTTTACCAACCATAACCGCAGAAAGGCAATGCAAGTCGATTATGGGCAGATGGTCAGCTATATGGAAAACGAAACCATTAAACTGCTGTCCTTTGCAAAGACAAGCCGTGAAGCAATTCGAGACCATCTTCAGGATATCCTGCGTACGGTTAACGAGCAGGTAAAGAAGGAACGGCTTGCCACTCAGTAGAAGGAGCGTAAGGCACTTGCCCGTAAACATCGAACAGCGCGTAAATCCTCGCGAGTCGCCGATCTCTCACGGCAGAAGATTGTCTCCCGGCTTAAGAAGAAGCGCTCTATTGCCTTGCGGCGCAAGACTCTGCAAAAGAGAACCTCCGCGGTCAAAGCAGTCGCACAACTACACCCGGATGCCTGGGTGAAGCTACTACTGATGGTGGGAACGCTGACACCCTGCAAACTGGTGGCAGTGATGCCAGGAGGCGAGCGGTATATTTTCGCTAATCGTGCCGGTATTAAGGTGGCTGAATATTCCGCACGGCAACTCTCGAATTTGCTCATTACTGAAAATAGCGAGATTCTGGATACAGGAGATGAATTCGATAGAGTCCTCTCTAATATCATAATAGGATTACGCCATAGTAAGACGCAAAGCTTCGACACACTGAGCGGTGAAGTCGCCTAAGCTGCCATTTTAGGGCTAGAAACAAGACAAGATTTTCCTCAATCTTTTTATCTACTCTATTATCTAAACGGGTACCCTGGACGTGCCGAAGCCGCTATGAATGGCGATTTTTTCTGGTATCCTCTATCGTTCAGTATTTGATGAATCCAGTACCACTGCAATCTTGATGAGTAACCAACTATTCAGAGTATTCTTTGACGGTTCTCTCACCGGAGGATGCGACGAGGCCGTAACAAAAAACGCTTCGCCAAATTGTTTCGCCTGGAAAAGAAACGAACGGAATCTCTATTCTCCGGTAAAGACTATATAATCAAGAACAATATTACTGAATCCGTCGCTCTCGATTACATGATCAAGTTATCGGAAATTGGCTGCGAATGTTACGTACAGGAAGTCCCGGACGAAGACGAACCTGATTTCGATGAGAAACGAAAAGAAGGCGAGCGCAGGATGCGATACCGACGTCCTCCCAGACCAGGTGCTATTGTCCCGGATAGGCGCCTGAAAATTCAGCGCAGGAAAGACAAAAAGTACTTCCTCGATCTTAAGAGCCACAATTAGGAGATCCCCCTGGCTTTTAAATCCTATACCAGTGATTCTTCGGACGAATAGCCTCGATCTTTCCATATCCTGACCAGCAATTTAAATTCGTCTGAAACTCCTTATCGTCAGGGCTATTATTTTTAGCAGCCTATATACCTATAAACAGTACTTAAACAATACTTGAACAACCGCCAAGGACATAAACATCGAAGACTTAAGCATTATTGAAAACCCATTCAAATTTGCAGACATGCATCAAGCAATCCAGAAATTCGTTGACGACAACCTATTGTCCGGCGCTTCCGCTCTGGTCCTAAAGGACGACAAAATCGTGGACTACAAAAACTGGGGCTATGCCGATACCGAATCAAAGCGACCATTCGCAGAAGATACAATCTTCCGTATTTATTCCAATACCAAGATCATCACCTCTATCGCCGCCATGTGCCTGTTCGAGGACGGCAAGTTCAAGCTGGACGACCCACTGGACCAACATCTGCCTCAACTGGCAAATCTGCGGGTTTTGAAAGCCGGCTCCAGCGATCCTACAGAAACAGAAGCGCTGCAAAGCAGACAGACAATCAGGCAACTGGTTTCTCATCAAGCAGGATTCTCCTACGGTATTTTCGCCGAGTCTCCAGTCGATAGCCTCTACATGAAAAGCAAGGTTCTGGATCCTTCATCGACACTGGAAGCTTTGGTGGACAAGCTGGCTAACTTACCGCTGGCCTATCAGCCTGGATCACGCTGGCAATATAGCGCGTCTACAGACGTACTGGCGCGACTTGTTGAGGTGTGGTCCGGGCAGACATTTATTGAATTCCTCAAGGAGCGAATATTCGAGCCCCTCGGCATGCCCGATACCGATTTTTATGTTCCCGAAGAAAAACATCATCGCCTTGCCACTAACTATGTACCCGTCGACCCCATGGATCCTTTGAAGCCAGGACTCGAAGTCGCACCAGATACCGTTATGGGCGGATATCTTGAACCCAAGCCGCTAATGTCAGGCGGTGGCGGTCTCGTTTCTACTCTACCGGACTATTTGAAGATTATTAGATTGCTGGCCAACGGAGGCGAAATCAATTCAGTGCGGATACTGAAGGAAGAGACCGTCGCAATGATGCACAGTAATCAGCTACCGGACGGCATGGGCGTACAACTACCAAACTGGTTTATGCCGAACACAGTATTCGGAATAGGACTCGCCATTAAGACGCAAGGATTGGAGGGCGAACCCGCTGAGGCCGTAGATGAATACCATTGGGGAGGCCTCGCCGGTACCCATACCTGGATTTCACCCGGAGCCGGCGTCGCGGCACTAATTTTCACCCAAAGACTCCCCGGCTTCTGGCACGAGTTCAGCCATGAATTCAAACGCCAGGTTTACAAGGCTATTGTAAGCCCTTAGCGGTTTGTGATAAATAGCCCTTAGCAGTTCTTAATAAACAGCCCGTAGCGACTACTAATAAACAGCCCTGAGCGGTTCTTAAAGACAAAAAGCTATGCTTAGCGAAAACATATCAATAGACAAACTAATCGACGATCTCGACCAACAAATCGAGATCTTAACCGCGATTGCCAACGACAATGCCATTCTAACGGAACAACTCAGGCTCCTACACGAGTGCAGAGAGACGATTATCAATCAGCAACTCGAATCGTCACGCCTTGCAGAACTGATCGGCCCAAACGACATCGCCGATTTCGCCACTATCATAGACAGGTTGAAAGAATCAGAGTAAGGCCTAAGATTCTTAAATCAGGTTCTTAAATCAGCTTCTTAAGTCAACTTTTTCTGGCAGACAAATGTTCTGAAATGAGCCGAGCTAAGCTGACGGTATTCGTTCACCATAAAACCGGCAGCATTCAATAACCACATCCAATCGTCTATGGTGTAGCGGTTGTGAACAGAAAACAGGGGGATCAATCTATTTCGCGCAGTTGTTTTCTTTTCCTCCTCCACGTCCGAGGTCATCCGTTCAAGATAATCTGGCAAGGGCGAGCGAATCCAGTCCTGAAGCAGGAATATGCCGTCATCATTCAATACGCGCTTTATCTCCTCGCACACCGCAAAGGGATCATTCAGCACGTGCAATACGGCCACCATAGAAAGAAGATTCACCGCGCCATCGGCAAAGGGCAGGCTCTCCTCGGTAATGTCATGAAGTGCGTACTCGGGTCTGCTGCCCGTATATTCCACCTTCGCCGCGTAATCAAGCATCGCCTGGGTCACATCGCTGCCAAATAATTTCGCAATCGGATACCGCTGCCCAAGGTCCCTCAAGAACAATCCGGGGCCGCAACCAATATCAACGAACTGCGCCTCGGCATCAATGTGTGGATCTACAAATTCCTTAAAAAAGGACCAGAAATTTTCATCGAAGCGGCTGCCGTGACTGGCGACCATTCGCTTTACCAGTTCCTCATCGCTAAGGTTAGCGATCTGCTGATGAGTTGCCATATTCTATCCCTGAATTAATGGTATCAACTTGTGCGCTTCACAAACCTTAGCAGATCTGCTGAAAGCCGCGCCAATGATTTTTTGTGCGTATACATCATGTGACCAGCATCGTAATAGGCCACTTCGATATTCTTGTCAGCGCCATTCCTTACATTCATGTGATCCAATGTATATTCCGTCGCGAAAAAAGGCGTCGCCAGATCATATCGCCCGTTTGCAATAAAGAGCTGCAGATGTGGATTCTTCTTCAAAGCACCACGTAATGTCTCCGCTACATTCACAAAATCGTTTTCGTGCTCATCATACTTCCATTTAGGAAGTACCTTGAAACTTAGAATCTCATAGGGCAGATCGGATTCAAATTTCAATTCAGACCTTAAGTAATTGTTGAGACAAGCGGAATACACACCTTGAACGACATCGAAACTTGGGTCACTTTCAAAGACTTCAGATACATCGTTCTGTTCAACGCCCTTAATCCGGCTATCAAAGCGGCCAATTGAATACCCATCCTTTCGCAGTAACTCCCTGGCAAATTGCATAATCGGTACACGCAAATTACTACCAAGAATGTATTCAACGCTCAGACCAGTAAAGCGGCTTAACTTCCCAGCCATCTGCCTCGACTCATTCTCACTTAGCCGCGAGCCTTTCATCAGCGCGAGATTGTATTCGCCTTCTGCAAACTCGCTGACCAGTTTAAGAAACTTGTCGTCAGTCATTTTTTGTAGCGCCGAACTTAACTTTCCGTGATAGCGGGCCGTCATTGCATAACTCGGCAAGTACATAGTGAAGGGCAAATCATTGCCTGATTTGAACAGCAGCGTCTGAAAGTTCAGCACCACTGATACCAACATAATACCGTTCAGATACATGCCGTATCTATCTTGCAAATGCCCTGAGAGCGCCGATGCCCGGGTCGTGCCATAGGACTCTCCAATCAGGAATTTAGGAGAACTCCACCGCGAATGCCGGCTGGTATATAGGCGGATAAATTCACCCACCGAATCCAGATCCCTGCGAAAGGAATAAAATTCATGAGGGTCTGAGTCCTTACCTGATAATGGCCGGCTGTAACCCGTCCCAATCGGGTCGATAAAAACAAGATCAGACTCCTCAAGTAAAGTGAACTCATTTCCCGTTACTTCAAAGGGTGGCGCAAGCCGCTTTGCGGGATTAGCATCATCGCTGCTAATCGGCACACGCCTTGGGCCCAGTAATCCCAAATGCATCCACACTGACGAAGAACCCGGACCGCCATTAAATGAAAATGTCAGCGGCCTCTTGCCCTTGTTACGCACCCCATCACGAACATAGGCGACAAAGAACATCTCCGCCTTCGGCATATGTCCTTCCTTATCCACCTCTTCTTTCAGGACGATAGTGCCAACCGTCGCCGTATAACTTATCTCCTTACCCCGAATCCGAATCTTATGGCGAGTACTAACAATATTATCTTTTGGCGCAGATTCCTTCTTCGACTCAATGTCATTCTTCTTTTCTTCTGTCATCTCTCACCCCGTAAAAAGTATTTTTGTAAAGCAATCCGGGTCTTAACCAGATTCGCCTGAATTGGACGGACATCTACTCTGTGCTATCTAACTAGTGCCCTTCCAGAAATAGAAACCGCCGGTGTTACTTCCCTGGCAAGTGATTGTTTTATATAGCTAACGGATCTATAATTTTTCATATATTGTTCTAGTTTGGCTATTTATGGACGGGAACTAACTACCCCGAGCTCTTTCAATTTCAATATCTGCTCGTCATCCAATCCAAGCTCATCCGCTAGTACCTGTATGGTATCTTGCCCAAGACTTGGCGGCCTACGATCATATCGAATCACAGACCGGGAGAACTTGATTGGATTACCAACCAAAGGCATTCCATCCATATCAATCTCCACATTACGCGCCTTGACCTGTTCATCAGCAAACATCTGTTCGATATCATTTATGGGTCCAAAGGGAACGCCAGCAGCTTCCAGATCCTTGAGCCACTGCACCGTTGTCCTGGTGAGAAATGCCGCCTCAAGTTCAGCCACAAGATTCTGCCTGTTCTTTACCCTTTGCTCATTATCCACGTAATCCGGGTTTTTGGATAAATCAGTTCGATCAATAAGCTCACACAATCGGGAAAACTGCGAATTATTTCCTACTGCCACAATAAAATGACCATCCGAGGAAGCAAAGGTCTGATAAGGAACAATATTGGGATGGGCATTGCCGATTCGCGTGGGCGCATCTCCGGACACCAGATAATTGGACGCCTGATTCGCCAGCGCCGCAGCCATCACATCGAGCAAAGCCATATCAATATGTTGGCCAAGGCCCGATGTATGCCTCTCATTTACCGCCGCAAGTATTGCATTCGTGCTATACAGGCCGGTCAAAATATCAGCGAGCGCAACGCCAACTTTCTGCGGGCCAGCCCCCGGGTGCTCATCAGATTCACCAGTGATGCTCATTAAGCCGCTCATGCCCTGAATCATGAAATCATACCCGGGCCGATCCTTGTAGGGGCCTGTCTGACCGAATCCAGTAATGGAGCAATAGATCAATCCTGGATTTATCGAGGACAGGGTTTCGTAGTCGAGACCTTTCTTTTTCATGCCTCCAACCTTAAAGTTCTCTACAAATACATCCGCTTCCTTCACCAGCTCAAGGATCAGATTTTGTCCAGCCTCAGACGCGATATTAATTGCTATGGATTTTTTTCCGCGATTGGCGGACATGAAATACGCAGACAGTTGTGACCCATCTTCTTTTTCAAAATATGGCGGCCCCCAGCTACGAGTATCATCGCCACCATCAGGTCGTTCGATTTTAATGACATCTGCACCAAGATCCGCCAGAGTCTGCGTCACCCACGGCCCCGCCAGCACCCGACTTAAATCGATGACCTTAAGGCCGTCTAACAAAGAATTACTACTCATGAAGTTTCCAACACATTACATTCCAACCTTAAGTCAGGGCTGCAGTCATCTGCATACCCAATTATAGATTTTGTAAGGCCCTGTATCTAAAGAGGTCTCAGAACCGTAAGTACGGAGCTTGCCAGAATCGGCATGCTCCCACAATATTGTGGTTAAGGCTAAAGGAAAGGTAGACTCTGGCAAGTACATTTAGTAACGGAGAAAACATGAACGCAAGCGAAAAGCCAACACCTGGCTCTGACGACTGGCTCGCACTAGTCACGGAAGAAATCATTGACCCGGATCGACGCATTATAGACCCTCACCACCATCTCTGGCGTTCCCGCATGCGAGGTGATTATCTGGTTGATAATCTCTGGGGTGACACAGGATCCGGGCACAATGTTGTCAAGACTGTATTTGTCGAATGCCATGCTGAATATCGAGAGGGCGGCGAAGAACATCTTAAACCATTGGGAGAGACGGAGTTTGTCGCGGCCCAGGCAAAATTAAGCGCTGCTGGCCATGATGACGGCGCTGGTAAAGCAGAAATAGCTGCAATCGTCGGGCATGCAGATATGACCCTCGGCAATGATGCAAGGCAAGTATTGGAAGCTCACATCGAGATCGGCGATGGAAAGTTCAGAGGCATTCGACACGCAGGTGCAAGGGAGCCTCATCCCGAAGCCTTGATGATCGCAGGCAGAGCACCAGAGGGTTTATATGTCGATGAGGAATTCCGCAAGGGTCTCGGCGTACTAGCCGATATGGGTCTGACCTACGATACCTGGCACTACCATCATCAGAATCAGGACTTTGCCGAACTGGCAAGAACATGCCCTGATACTCAAATGATACTGGATCACTTTGGTACACCATTGGGGGTTGGGCCATATAAAAACCAGCGAGAGGAAATATTTGAGCAATGGAAAATTGATATCGCGGAAATTGCAAAATGCGAGAATGTGGTCGCGAAAATCGGTGGGCTCGCTATGCCGGACAATGGCTTTGGCTGGCACGCAAATGAAACGCCGCCCACATCGGACGAATTTGCCCGCGCTCAGCGTCGATACTATCTGCACACAATAGAATGCTTTGGTCCGAATCGTTGCATGATGGAAAGTAATTTCCCGGTAGATCGATTCTCCCTGTCGTACCATGTTCTGTACAACGGCCTGAAGAAAATCGTGGCAGAATTTTCAGAAGATGAGAAAGACGCAATGTTTTACGGCACTGCGCAGCGCATCTACTCTATAACTTGATATCTGGAAACTTAACGCCAGAGATCTTAGCGCAGGTTCTTTACCCAGAAGACAGTTCCACCGGCAACCGCCACTGGAAGAATGACCAAATTCACCAGTGGTATTGCCATCAGCAAATATGCAGGTAGGCCGAAGAGAATTGACTGCAGGCGACACTTGCCGAGTCGCTCTCTTAATTCACTAAAGCTGAGCTCGTTATTGTCCGCACCGTAGTCTGAATACTGAACCGCCATCATCCAGGCACCAAAGAGTAACCACAGGAAAGGTGCTATCGCGTTTAACACGGGAATGATGCTTAGGATAACCAAACCCAACAAGCGTGGAAGCAGGTACATTACCTTGCTGAACTCTCTCCACAGTGCCCGCGGCAAGATCATCCATAGTGATACACTTGATGCAATGGCTGTGCCCAGCAGATGCTCCTCAACCTTCACAGAAAGCAATGCGTTAAAGGGAGAAGCGACGATATTCGCGACAATGGTAAAGATAAAAAATAGTGCAAAAATCACAGCAAAAACGGCCAACAACCACACCAGCCCGGAGAGAAATGACAGCCACTCGGGCAGCCAATCAGTTGCAGCGGCGACCCAGCCGTCAAATTGCATGTAACTACCGCTGATCATCAATATCAAAACAACTGCATTGATTATAGCCGGCATGATCACGTACTGACGCAAGCCCGGCTTTCTCACCAGGGAAAAGCCTTCCAGAAAACAATCAATACCATTCATCTAGTTAGTTCCCGTCCATAAATAGACAATTTTAAGCAAAATTTGCAAAACTATAATTCCGTTAGCTATATAAAACAATCACTTGCCAGGGAAGTAACACCGGTGGTTTCCATTTCTCGGCGCACACTTGATCTCTCACTATCTCGTCTATCATTGTGCAAGGTCAATATCTGAACGCGACGTTCATGCGCGTCGTAAGAAATAGTCTTTGATCGGCAGCATGCGAATTCTTCGCCCGGTTATATTATGCAAGGCATTGCAGACTGCCGGTGCAACCGGTGGTGTGGCTGGCTCGCCCATACCGCCCCATTTATTGCCACCGGAGAGCGCAAAATGAGTCTCTATTATAGGCATCTCCGCCATGGTTAACATTCTATAAGTATCAAAATTGTCTTCCAGTACCACCCCTTTCTCTACCGTTAACTTCCCATATAGTGCAGCAGTTAGCCCAAAGACGATCGCACTTTCAACCTGCATCTCAGCTGTTAGAGGGTTAACTAAATTGCCACAATCAACAACACAGACAATCTTGTTGATCTTGAGCTGCCCTTCCTGCGAGACACTAACCTCAGCCACCTGGGCGCAGATAGTTCCAAAGCTTTCATGTATCGCCATTCCCTGTGCTGTACCGTGAGGTAATCGCTTCTTTCCCCATTGGGATTCAAACTCAAGAACTTCCAGCACATCCAATAAAGGTTTGTTTCCCTTGAGATGTTTGCGCCTGAATGCAAGCGGATCCATGTCTGACGCTGCAGCCATCTCATCCACAAAACATTCCATGGCATAAGCATTTTGTGAGTGTCCAACCGATCGCCACCACCAACTGCTTAGATGTGTATTTCTGGCACTGTGGCTGATCATTTTATGAGCGACCTGGTAAGGCATATCCACCAAGCCTTCAATTGAGGAATGATCTACTTTGCTTCTATCCCAATTGGCATTGCTTTTGTTAACCTTATCCCATGCAATTGAATGCGTCACCGAACGATTGGAATAGGCCGTTAGATTCTTATCAAGATCGAAGCCCGCCTTAAAGCGCATTGCCGCCATAGGCCGATAAGAGCCGCCGCGCATGTCTTCTTCGCGGGACCATATCATCTGAACCGGCTGATCGAGCTGCTGCGCAATAAGAACAGCTTCTTCAACATAATCTGTGTTGGAACGTCGGCCAAAGCCTCCACCCAGGAAACAGTTATGGACGTAAACATTCTCCTGCGGCAGGTCAGTGAGTTTGGCAACGATTGCTAATGCAGATTCCGGGTCCTGCATTCCTGCCCAGACATCAACCCGGCCCTTGCTTAAACTAACGGTACAATTAAGCGGCTCCATGCTTGCGTGGGCCAGATATGGCGCGACGTAGTCAGACTCAAAGGAAGTTTCAGCTTCATCCATCATATGGGCGACGTCACTAGTCTCTACAAGAATATTCCCCTTAGTACCAAGCTCCTTGATAAATTCCCGCTTGAAGTCATCTGAATAAGCCGTAGAGCCTGAGCCCAGTTTCCATTGAATGGGCAGTGCGTCAATTGCCGTCTTCGCTTGCCAGTAATGCTCGGCCACGACCGCAACAGAATGCTTGAGCCGGACTGCTTTCAATACCCCGGGAAGGTTTCGTATGGCATTAAAGCGAAGGCTACGAACTTCACCGCCGATGACGGGACAATGCACAACTGCGGCATAAACCATATCTGGAAGGCGAACATCAATGCCAAAAATAGCCGAACCATCTACCTTCGACGGAACATCCAGCCGCTTCGTGGGCAGACCGATTAAGTTAAATTGTTCTGGTGTCTTTATATGCACATTGGCAACTGTGACCTTGGCTGCCTCGGCCGCGATAACACCATAATTTATAGAGCGATTACTCTCCTTATGGTAGATTTTCCCATAGTCTGCGTAACAGCTTTCCGGGCCAACCAGCCACTTTTCTGCCGCAGCCTTTATGAGTCTCTCTCGTGCCTCAGCGCCAACTAATTGCAGATGTTCTCTTGAGCCCCGAACAGAATAGCTGCTAACGGTGGCCATATTCTTATAGACATTGCCTTCACGCACTTGTCTGTTAGCATCGGCAAATTCTGCGCGAACATTACGCCAGTCTGCCTCCAACTCTTCAGCGACGATCATCGGCAGCGAAGAGAATACGCCCTGCCCCATTTCCGCCTGCGCGACCCTGATAGTAATGGTGTCATCCACATCGATAGTCAGCCAGGCATTAATTTCTGTTACTGCGTCTGAATCGGCTAACCCTGCCTTTGCCGGCTTGGGCATTGATTGTGCAGGCAGATGAAACCCGAGAATTAGTCCCCCGCTTGCCGTCACCCCTGTTTTTATAAACCAGCGACGAGACATACCGGTGTGCTCCGGCACAACACTTGCGCTACTTAAGCCTCCATTATCAATGCCTTTTTCGCCAGACCCTTCCCGGCTCACTACTTACTACCCCGTTCGATAGCAACCCGGTGTATGGCCTTGCGTATTCGCTGATAGGTACCGCAGCGGCAGATATTCGTCATCGCCTGGTCGATATCATCATCAGTGGGATTCGCCTTGTCATCCAGCAGCGCGACAGCGGACAGAATCTGACCGGATTGACAGTAACCACATTGCGGAACATCTTCTTCAATCCATGACAGCTGTACCGGATGGGATCTATCTTCTGACAGGCCTTCTATGGTGACGATATCAAAATTTGAGACCTGCGAAACTCTAGTGGAACACGATCGTGTCGGCTGCCCGTTTAACAAGACAGTGCAGGCACCACATTGCGAAATGCCACATCCGTACTTCGTCCCGGTCATATTTAGATTGTCTCTGAGTGCCCAGAGAAGTGGCGTAGCCGGATCAATGTCGAGTTCAATGTTCTCGCCATTGATCTTCAAACTAATCATTCAACTCACTGCCATTTTTTTTAGCGTCCTCTATTTCACGGCCCTGTACTTCGCGACCCTGTACCTCTAAAAGTCAAATCCCAGGTGCGCTCAGGCTGCCGGCCTTGAATCTGCAATAATCGACACTCGCTCACCATATCGACTATGGGGATAATAGTCCCATACTGCATGATGCTGGGTGCAGCGATTGTCCCAGAGAGTTAGCGTATTTGGCTCCCATTGCACCCGTGCAATCAACTTGGGTGTGGAATCTATATGTCGATACAACATATCCAGCATGGCGCGGCTCTCATTCGGCCTCAATCCTTTGATGTGAGACGTGAAGCCTGAATTTACATATAGAACCTTGCGACCGGTCTCTGGATGGGTCGTTATTACGGGGTGTTCATTCCTTGGATAACCACCTTCCGGCGGCGTCGACTTATAGCTGCCAACATAAGGAATTGCACCGTCGTGGACGGCAACCAGACCATCCAACATTAACTTCATCTTGTCCGACAGGAGTTCATAGGCGAGGTACATATCGGCAAACAAGGTATCTCCGCCTCCGCATTCGGGTGTCTCTGTTATATACAGAGCTGAAGCCATGGGTGGAAATTCATCGCAAGTGACATCTGTATGCCAACCATCGCCAGCAGTATATGCCGAGTCAGCGGTTGTCTTAACTCTAAGAATCTCCGGGTGATCAGGCCGGTCCTTATACATGGGGTGGACATGCAAGGTGCCGAAGCGCCGCCCAAATGTCTTGTGTTGTTCTCTGTCGAGATTCTGATCCCTGAAGACAAGTACGCTCCAATCCATCCATGCCTGATGAATCGCTGCAAATTCTTCATTATCCAGAGGCTTCGAGAGATCTACTCCCAACACCTCAGCACCCAGGTGAGGGGTAATTGGTATTATGTCCATAGCGGTTCTCCTAAATAGCCTTGAGTGGTTCTACTAAACGGCCCACAACGGTTCTTGTAGATAGCCCTATACAGTTTTTATAAACAGCCTTGAGCGGTTCTTATAAACAGTCCCGATCAAATCATACCTCACTTATCTTCCTGGTGTATTTAATTCAATTTCAATACTTGCCCATCAAGATTTGAAGGCGTAGCCAGTTCCAGGAACTTTGCCAGGGTAGTGGCAATGTCAACGCTATGGGCTTTGCCGCCTACTGTTACCGGCGTGATACCCTTGCCAAAAAATATTAGTGGGATGTTCCGGTCGTAGTCATGAGGCATACCATGGGTTGTACCTTCATCACGAATAAGGCAGGTGCGATGTAATTGTATGAACAGGTCTCCACTCTTATCATCCACAAGGGAATTTCGGTAGAGTCGCGCGATCTCACTGGGGTCGCTCTCAAGTTCTTGCCGCGTCCATGCTCGCTCAATGGCGACCTCGTCCTCCAACACTTCTTTCATGCCATCGATTACCTGTGTTGGATCAAAGCCAAGTTCTGCAGCATACCGTTTATTTATTTTGAGTTGTGAATCAGCATATTTTACAAGATTAAGCGGGTTGCCAAATGGCTTTGAAAACCGACTGTACGCATGCCAATACAGGCGCAACGCAAAGCCATAGACGCTTATGCGACCCGAAGGTTCAGGGCACTGCAGCCGATCATTGGCGCTGGCCCACTCGGGTAGTTCTGCCACACCATGATCCGCAGTCAATATCACAATATAGTTATCCTCACCTATACGGGCATCCAGAAAATCGAGAAATTCACCTAATTTTTTATCCACGTTGGCAAGCGTATATTCTGATTCTGCACTGTATGGCCCATAAAGATGGCCAACTGTATCGGTGGCAGACAAGGAAATTGCCAACAAGTCTGTACTGTCTCGCTGGCCTAATTTCTCCTGGCGAACGATCTCAATCGCAAGATCGATTGACGCCGTATCAAGGTATGGCGAGTCGTAAACCTGTCCCCCTGGTTTATCACCTGCTCTTAGGGGGTGACCACTAGTATTGTTCCACTCCTCATCTTCTCCGGGAAAATCATCGGCTCTCGCCCTGCCAGGCGCATGCGTCCATGTCTCCGGCAAGTTGCGAAGAAAACCATCTACAAAGGGATCTGAGCCGTTGAAGCTATTCACATAATCAGGAAGTTCGTTAAGGTAATAACGACTGCTGGTAAATTTACTCAAGGTCCAATCAAACCAAAACACACCGTCGGCTTTGTGCCCCCCCATCATGATGGCTGACCTGTCTTTCCCGCCTACTGAAAAGACTCGGCTCTTGCTATCTTCTTCTTTAAGCCAGTCTCCCAGCGTTGTAACAAGAAGATTATTCGGCGAATGATTCTTGTTTCTGCCGAACACCTGATTCGCCGGGTCTTGATCTTCGACACAATATCGCTCTTCAAAGGACTCGGCATCTATGTAGTAATTTCCGGGGATTCCGGCCTTGCCTGGATTTGTACCGGTCAGCATCACGCTGTGCCCCGGACATGTGGTGGTAATGGCATGATCGAGAGTCGCCTCCTTGAAGACCCGACCCTTATCCAAAAGCCTCTTCAGCCCCGCATTGAAAGGCTCTTGAAGTCGATCTCGACGAAGTTGGTCTACGGCAACCAATATAATCAGTGCCGGTCGTTCAGCAACATCGCCGGACTCTCCCCCATCAGTTGCAAAAACATTGAAACACGAAAGAACTATCAGAAACGAACACCAAACTAACCTCATAAACGGACCCCGGCAAAAATGAGCCGCTAGCCTACCATAGAGCATATGAAGCGGTTCATCGTCTGAACGCGACTTGTAAATAATGATCAGAAATTGATGATAAGGGATTGACAACAGTGGATAGATAACAGCGATGCGCGACAGGGCTTGAAATAAAGTCATGGCTCTGGCAGCTTAGACATATTACCTCGCTTGCATGGATGAACACATAATGGCCAAATCAACATTGTCTATCGATACTCGCTCCGAGTCCGAGCTCGAAGCCATTGTGCATCAGCTGGACCCGAACCTTGAATACGTCAAAGATCTACATTCCACTGCATCCAGTTGCAGGACCTTGCTGGTAAAACGCAGCGGCGAGTTGTGTACATTTAAGGTACGTAAACTCTCCCGCAATATGTGGGACGATACCTACTTCTACTACGAAATCCATGCCCTCCATCGAGCAGCGGAACGTCATCTTTCGGGCGTCACCACCTTAGTGGAAGAATATAAAGATGATCGCTTCCATGCCATTCTAAAGTCATATGCAACAGGCACGCCTGTTAATAGCCTGGATGTGGAAGAACTGATGTACCGCAGAGAATTCGTCGAGAAGCTTGATGCGCTATACCTGAAGCTCCACCTTGTGGGAATCGCCAAGATTCATTTTCTGCCCAGAAAGATAGTCATTTCCGATGACGGCGAACTAACACTTGTCGATCTAAGTACTTGTGTCGTCAACACGGAATGCGGGATACAGCTCTTTGTCCAGGCGATGCGAGATGACTCACGGTTTATCACCAAACTGGAGCGGAAAGCAACCCACTGAGAAGACTTGCGGTAGGGGTTTTGGTGGAGCACTTGGCTGTGACCGCTTCGGCACTGTTAGTGAAGAATATGGATTGCCTCGGCCTCACTGCGTTCGATAGAGAGGATATAGACAGGCGTAATGGGCACATCCCCGTGACCACCCCTGGGCTCGGTATCAACTAATTCGATGTCCGCAACAACATCCATACCTGATACGACTTCACCAAAAACTGCATATCCGAATGTCCTGCAAGTCACAGGTTTATACATCCCCTTGGCTCGCGCAGCAGCGACAGACTTCTCATCTTCCCTGGTACAACTTTCATCCGAGTGATCTAGGGATGCATTATCGGAAGCATTGATAAAGAACTGCCGTCCGGCGCTATCGATCTCATTCATTCGTGCCATCGACAGAGTTCCCCGCAGATTCTTTAAGCCATTGTCTGCTTCATTCAGAATTGTCTCGCCTTCCTCCGCCTCCTGCAGATCAGCATAATAGCCGCCAGTTTGAATCATGAAACCAGCGATCACCCGGTGAAAGATAATCTTGTCGTGTGCATCTGAATCGACATAAGAGAGGAAGTTGCTCACAGTTATCGGCGCTCGATCTGCGTAGAGCAACACTTCTATATCACCAGCTGTCGTCTTAATGGTGACCTTTGGATTCTCAGCAAGGGAAGCTGGTATCGCTAAAACAAACAAAATGAATACAAATACTCGCACTGCTGCTTCTTACACCTCTTATAAAAATGAGAAACTTTCCAAGGACAATTTTTCTAAGAAAATTCTCTTTAAGGACATTCGTTTTAAAGAGAAATGGGGATCACGAAAAGTGATGCTCCGCCCATAGGGTGAATTCACCGGCATCAAAGAACCGGCCATGTTCATTGCATTGTTCAAACAGAATCTGGGTGCCATCGATATCAATGAATCGTTCCATGGTTTCTCCACACCTCGGGCAAGGGACGATATCCTTGGCATCCTGTTCCTGGCCTACAGCAATATCACCGGTATCAATTTGTTCGGCCAGCCAATTCTCCAGGAATTTCTCCGCCTCACTGGTATCAAACCACAAGCCCTTACAATCAGAAACTCGATTGATAACGATATCATCGCAGACCACATCTTCCATATCTGCATCACATTTTGGACATCGCATCTGATTCTCCCGTGACTCGTTCCCGTGTGAACACTTCTTGTGTAAACGGTTCTTATGTGAAGATTAATCCCGATATGCTGTGGGTGCCACAAAACCACCAATTTCATTATGGACCTTTCTGGCAAATTCAATGGTAGCAAGATCACCCATCTCACGACCAACAATCTGCACACCAATGGGCAAACCTTGAGCATCAGGGCCTGTTGGTACCACAGTAGACGGCAGATATGAAACACCAGTCAACCCTGCCCAAAATACTTGTTCAAAATATGGCCTTGATTCATTGTTCACTGTCACTGTTCTCTTTCCCATTTGAGGATTCTGATTGTGAGTAAATGCTGATGAAACACACATGGGTGTTAACAACAAATCATATTCCTTAAAAAAGTTGTGCCACTGCCAGCGCAAGTGCGTCCTGTTTTCGTTATGCACATGCCATTCTCGATAGAACAGCGTTGAGGCAATGGTGACCTGGGCGAAGGCACTTTTATCATCTTTGTCTAGCTGTTGCCTTCGATCCCAATTCTGTTGAAAAACCTCTTCCGACTGCCTTGCAGACATCGCTGAATGCAGCAGATTGGTATATTGGTCATCAGAATAGGCGGCATCAAAATCGGGCCTGGCGCCATAATCCACATCGCCTCCTGCATCTTCCACAAGTTTTGCTACCTTGAGAACTCGCTCCTTGATCGATTGATCGACCGGCGCCAGCCTATCGTCTGCCCAAACTGCAATTTTATAGTCACCCAGGCTCTTCTGCTCCGGCACTGGTAAGTCAAGTTTCCACCCAGGTAGATGAAGATCATCAGCACCACCAACAATGCCCATAACCAATGCCAGATCTTCCGCACTCC
Organism: Pseudomonadales bacterium; assembly: GCA_046582185.1. GTDB lineage: Bacteria > Pseudomonadota > Gammaproteobacteria > Pseudomonadales > Azotimanducaceae. Next base: position 115,013 of record JAYGEX010000001.1, read on the forward strand.
TGGCGAGAGGGCCGATGACGGATATATCTGAAGGCGTAAGTATTCCAGGACTAGCATGACCACGCATGGGTAACACGCCCCAGGTGGACTTGTGTCCAAAGACGCCGCAATAATGCGCCGGGTTTCGGATCGACCCGCCAATATCACTGCCCATTTCGAGACCCGTGAGTCCTGCGGCCAAGGCGGCTGCAGATCCACCGGATGAGCCACCTGGAATACGCTCGAGGTCATGTGGATTATTGGTTGTACCGTAAACTTCGTTGTAACTCTGAAAATCTGCGAGATGAATAGGGACATTGGTTTTGCCAAAAATTATCGCGCCAGCATTTTGCAAGCGCTGGCAGGCGACAGCATCATGGTCAGCAATATTGTCTTTTAACTGCGGGTCGCCCCGGGTCGTCGGCAATCCTGTGATGTTGTAGGACTCCTTGACGGTCATTGGCAATCCATGAAGAGGACCCCAGCTCTCACCCCTGGCAAGCGCTTCATCAGCTTCCTTGGCTCTGGCCCTTGCCTTGTCCAGTTGGGTACAAATAATGGCATTGATGGCCGGGTTGTATTTGTCCATTCGCGAAATGTAATGTTCAAGGAGTTCGCTGCTGCTAATTTCCTTATCTCTGATTTTTCCGGTTAGCGTCGTAGCGTCGGCGAAGGCAAGTTCGTCCATGAATGTTCCAGGGAGAATGATTAGGGCTTTAGCTTATGCCAGATGGATTTCTGCGACAACTTTTCTGAAATATCCAATGCCGAAGCTCTGAGCCTGGACATAGTCAGTAATTTCCCTCTTCACCTCCGCTTACCGATTGGAGATAGTTAGCGTATTCACAGCGGATCAGAATACTCAGTGTTCGATTACGTCAATCGCAAGTTTCTCTTCTGCTTGACCTTCATAGATCTGCAAGAACAAGCTAGGATTCTATCGTTACGAACTTCACTTAAGGAAACTTGATGTCACAATCATTAGAAGAGTTCAGGCAGGAGACTCGAACCTGGCTGGAAGATAACTGCCCGGAAGGCGCTCGTGGGGCAGGTTTTATTCCCTGGGGTAGTAGCAAGATCGAATTAAAACCGGATACAAAGACCTGGTTGGAACGAATGGCGGGCAAAGGTTGGACAGTGCCCACCTGGCCAAAGGAATATGGTGGTGCCGGGCTCACCAAGGACGAATACCTGATCGTTCAAGAGGAGATGCAGAGAATTGGCGCCAGGCCTTCCTTAACCGGTCGAGGGGTGAATTATATTGGTCCGACGATTCTGGAATTTGGCACGGATCAGCAAAAGAAAAAGTGGCTGCCGCGAATTGCCCGTGGTGAAGGCGGTTGGTGTATGGGTTATAGCGAACCAGCTGCTGGCAGCGACCTGGCAAACCTGCAAATGCGAGCGGTCCCCGATGGCGATCACTATCGCTTAAATGGTATGAAAATTTGGACATCCGATGGCATTTACGGGGACCTGATCTTTTGCCTTGTCAGGACCGATCCAGACAAGCCAAAACATGAAGGTATCAGTCTTATTCTGGTAAATATGGATCAGCCTGGCGTGAGGATAAGGCCAATCCAGCTTATAAGCGGCAATTCACCCTTTTGTGAGACATTCTTCGAAGACGCACTCGCCGATAAGGATGATCTGATCGGTGAAATCAACCATGGCTGGTCCGTGGGGAAGAGGCTGCTGCAATATGAACGTTCGGTACATGGAGGCGTTAATACCAGTGGCGCACAGGTAACGCAGAAGGTGAAGTCAATAGTGGACCTCGCCAGGGAATATATAGGAATCGCCGGGAACAAGATTGCTGAGCCTAGTATTCGTGATCGTGTGCTTTGCCTGGAGATGGACAGTCGAGCCTATAAATTGACCCAGCGACGTGTGATTGCAGAAACCGAGGCAAGTGCCCCGGCGCTGGCGACTTCCATATTGAAGGTTAAGGGTGCCGAATTTACCAAGGAGCGCGCAGAGCTGGAGCAACATGTCCGGGGCGTTCGCGGTATAGCATGGGAAGATAGCAACTATACGCATGACGAAATCGAGAGCACCAAGAACTGGCTGACCACGAGAGCGGTGTCGATTTATGGAGGAACGAGTGAAATTCAGAAAAATATCATCGCAAAACGGGTCCTCGGACTTCCCGGATAACCTCGGCAAAACTGCATTCTGCCTCGGTTTTTTGTTCCATTTCGCCATCTCTTCAGGTAATCTGTCGGACTATCCAGAAAGATGGAGAGATTCTGGAATAGCCCTGATGTGAATCCGGGCTATTTACTGGAATGAGTAATTCAAAAATTAAGACCAAAAACCAACCTTTAGGGGGTAATAACGGATGGTAAAACATCGAACCAAGGCCTTGGCAATAGCCATTGCTGCCGCCACATTTGGCGCGCCTGGTGTCGTTCCAGTCGCTTTCGGTGAAGACACGATGGAAGAAGTCGTGGTCACTGGTAGTCGGCGAGCACCACGTTCTGTCGGAGATTCCGCAGCACCTATCGATGTAATCGGTGGTGATGACTTCGAGAACCAGGGTGCTGCAGACATGAGCGAAATGCTCAGGACACTCGTGCCTTCATATAACGTAAATACACAGCCCATCAGTGATGCAGCGACGCTCGTTCGACCTGCAAACCTGCGCGGACTACCACCAGATAATACGCTGGTTCTGGTTAACGGTAAACGACGTCATCGTGGCGCGGTTATCGCATTTCTGGGCGGTGGTGTTTCAGACGGCGCTCAAGGTGCTGACGTATCACCAATCCCAAGCATCGCACTTAAGCAGGTAGAAGTACTTCGTGATGGTGCCTCGGCCCAGTACGGATCTGATGCCATTGCCGGTGTTATCAACTTCATCCTGAAAGATAGTGCAGAGGGTTTCTCTATTGAGGGACGCTGGGGTACTACCTTCGAAGGTGATGGAGATATGTATAAGATCGCAGCGAACATTGGCTTGCCTCTTGGTCCTGATGGCTTCGCAAACTTCAGCTTTGAAACTACAGAATCTGATGCGACGAGTCGTAGTACTCAGCGAGCAGACGCAGCACAGCTAATCTTGCTCGGCAATACTGCCATTCGAAATCCTGCACAGATCTGGGGTCAGCCCGAGATCACTGACGATTATAAGTTCTTCGCAAATCTAGGACTGGATCTTGATGACAATACGCATGCTTATATGTTCGGTAACTATGCAGAACGTAAGGTGCTCGGCGGATTCTTCTTTCGTAATCCTACCAATCGTGGTGGTGTATTCTCGGTTGATAGTGGTGTCACCCGTCTTGTTGGTGATCTGACTCCAGGTCCTGTGGGCCAGGTTAATCCAGGTCTTGGGGATGGAGACGGTATCGCTTGTCCAGTCGTCAACGTTCGTGATGATGGAACGAACAATTCAGATAGTGCGATTAATGTAGCTGGACTAGCCGCGATTATTGCTAATCCAAATTGTTTTGTCTTCAATGGCAGACACCCGGGTGGCTTCACGCCTAACTTTGGCGGACGGGTTATCGACTTTAGCTTCGCGGCTGGCGTTCGTGGCGAACTCAGTAACGGACTTCTGTACGATGTTAGCGCCAACGTTGGAAGCAGTGATGTTCAGTATGAAATTGTGAACACATTGAATCCTTCCTTCGGTCCAAATTCACCCGATGAATTCCGACCTGGCGACTACACTCAGCTCGAGAAGAACTTTAATGCTGACTTCTCTTATCCGATGGAGATGGGTATGTACTCCCCGCTTAATGTTGGCTTTGGATTTGAATATCGCGAAGAGCAGTTTACTGTCACTTCCGGTGATCAATTCAGCTGGGACACAGGCCCACTGTTTAACCAAGGCTTCGGCATTGGCTCAAACGGCTTTGGCGGCTTTGGCCCACAGGTAGCCGGTGAGTTCGACAGAAGCAACTACGGTATATATTTAGACCTTGAAGCTGATGTCACCGAACGCCTACTCCTTGGTGCTGCAATTCGTTATGAAGACTTCGAAGACTTTGGTAGTACAGTCAACGGAAAACTTTCAGCGAGATTCAAACTCACTGATGACTTTGCAGTGCGGGGAACCGCAAGTACAGGCTTCCGTGCACCTACACCCGGCCAGTCAAATATCTCCAACATCTCAACGGTGGCGGGTGATGATGGCATTCTGGTTCAGCGCGGTACGATTCCACCCACTAACCCTGTAGCGGTCAGTAAAGGTGGTAAGGCGCTTAAAGAGGAAGAGTCAACTAACTTCAGTGTTGGCATCGTCTGGGATCTTACAGACAACATCAGCATTACTGCTGATTACTTCCAGATTGAACTCGAAGATCGTATCACTCAGTCTGCAACCAAGGTTTTGACTGATCAGGATATCCAGGATCTAATAGATTCCGGCATTTCAGGCGCTGGTGACTTAACTGAGTTCCGTTTCTACACCAACGATTTCGACACCACCACAACTGGTTTTGACATCGTTGCAACTTATGGTTTTGACTGGGCGCTCGGTAGTACCGATATGAACCTGGCCTTCAACCATACAGAGACTGAGCTTGATTCAGCGAGCGATGTAATCGATCGATCACGTAAGGGTGAACTCGAAGGCTTCCTGCCTGAAACTCGATGGTACCTCACTGGTATTCATCACACAGGCAACTGGAGATTCCTGGCAAGATTGACCTACTACGATGAATGGACTGATTCCAATAACAATCCAGCTAATGACATCACCTTTGGTGACGAATATGTACTGGACGTGGAAGCTGCCTACACATGGAATGATCGTTATTCCATCGTTCTCGGTGCACAAAACGTGCTTGACGAATACCCCGATAAAGAGCCACGCGTGTTAACACTGGGTTACGACTACCCAGAGGGATCACCAATGGGCTTCAACGGTGGGTTCTACTACACACGTTTCCGTATCGACATGTAAGAAAGATAGCTTTGATGCCTTGGGGTTTATCTTAAGGCATCATTGTTTGTATGAAAAATGCTTGACTGAAAAGGGTGCTTCGGCACCCTTTTTTTGGGTGCGCAGTTTATTCGAGTCCGCTGGTTGAAATCGATTTGTCTGTCAGCGAAGGATCACGTTTCCCGATTGATATATCTCGAGGCTGCTTCGCGTTTTGCCCGAGGATTCTCTTAGCATTCTCGCCAGTTGAAGACTTGTATTTTTCTTCTCCTCGTTCCCAAGCCCGGCATAAACATCAGCAAGTGCAACGAAGAAGATGGCCTCATCCTCTTTCAAGCGAATCGCTGCATTTAGTTCACGCCTCGCCCCTTTATATTCTTGTTTGCTAATTAACTGCCGAGCATTTGCATAGCGAAAGTATGGATTCTTTATGCGGTGGTATTTAACTTTGTCAGCGAGTAATGAACCCATCTCCGTATTTCCTTCCTGAAGATAAAGTCTCGAGAGATTACTCATTGCAGTATGGTTGTAGGAATCAAAATGGATGGCTTGTAAATAACTGGCCTTGGCAAGCTCGCGCCTGTTCATCCGTCGCATGGTAGCGCCCATATTGTTCCAGATATCAGACATTTCAGGTTCAAGCATTAGCCCGGTCCTCAGGTAGCGCAAAGCCACCTCATATTTCTGGACCAGAATCGATTCTGCAGCAAGATTGTTGTAATAGATAGCAAGCGCATAATTATCGGAAACTGTCTTCATATCCGGGGCATAAAATTCCTGCCCTGCCAGAAAATCCAGAACATAACGACTTCCGTTTCGCAGCATGCCGGTGGAGTTGATATGTTGAGTCCATATCAAAATATTACCGGATAGATCCCATTGCGGCCGCATTTCGGCTAAATGATAATGGGCATCAAGATCAACATATCGTGCCATGGCAATAAACAGATTGGTCATGGAGAGGCAGTTACCCGAATGACTGAGATAGGTTTCCGTCGCAGTCTTGGTGGCACCAGATTCATACTCGATTGAAAATAGTTCAGGGGAAAAGAGTATCTCATGCAGGATTTCCAATTTTTTTGATGTACGCATCCTGGGTTCGATTTGACCATCAATAAAACTTTTCACTTCATCGGAGAGCTCAAGAATATCTACTACCTGAGCCACCGCAGCATCGTCACCGCCCCGAATTTCTGCCAATAATAGCGGGTCGGGCTCTTCCACAATTGTTGAACAAGCACTGACATGCAACAAAATAACAACGAACAGAGATCGGACCGATGAAAATGCACTAGACGGGAGTTTATTCGCTGACAATTCTTTCGCCAGCAATTTGCAAAGGAGATATTTCATGACATCAGTAACTTGTCTCAAAAGATAGACTAAACAATCATTGGTTCCCATGAACCCATCTTCCGTTTCGTGGCACTAGTTAATTCCTGTCCATAAACTACAATTTTTTACCAAAAGGTGCAGAATATCAATATTGTTAGGCATACAAAACAATCACTTACCAGGGAAGTAACACCGGCGGTTTCCATTTCTAGGCGAACACTAGTTATTATCGCACTGCCCATAACTGCACTACTAATCGCGCAAGTTAGCTATTGCACTATTTTATCGGACTATTATAAAGTCGTGTACACTGCCAGCGAAGTGGATATTTAGCAGGTTGAATCGAATTCACCATAAATTTAATGAGATCGACTATCAGAACGATGATTAAAAGAACGATAATGGACAAAATAACTTACAAAATCAGGAACTGCTTGCTCACATTCTTGTTTTTACTAGGCTCTGCAGTCAGTGTTCAAGCTGATGTAGTCATAAGAGCCGCCGAAATCACGGCCTTTGGTATATTTCAGGAATATGGAAAGCAGTTCGAGCGCGGTTACAACGCGGCAGGACCAGGAACCGATTCCCTGGACTATGTTCGGTTCGTGGACTTCACCAATGAAATCCCTGGTGAAGTGGGTATCAGCTTCGGCATTCAATACATTATCCACAGTACACCTAAGGGCAAACCATTCAAGGTCACCGGCGTCATCATTTATCCGGATGGCGGTCTGGTCACACCAGAAGGTGAGGTTTATAGTACTTCGAAAGAAAAAATTACTGTGAAACTCGGCGTTAAGAGTTTCTACGGCTTCGGCTTTGACAAGCCCTGGGAGGTATTGCCAGGCGAATGGACCTTTCAGATCAAGCACAATGACGCGATACTAGCCCAGAAGAAACTTCTGGTGCTGCCACCGGAACCCACGCTGAGCCAGAATTTACCAGACTAGGGCCTGGGCCGAGTTTGTTAAGAACCTATCGATAGCCCTCTTGTACAGGCCGACGAGGCAGGGACCACCAGAGTTCATCGCAGGCTTCAATTAACTCATCATCAAGCTGCAGCTCGAGCGCATCAATATTTGCCTGAAGTTGATCTGGCCTGGATGCCCCAATAATGGCAGATGATATTCCCGGCTGGGATAATACCCATGCGACAGATACAGAAACCATATTCAGACCCTTGGCTGCAACAACCGTTTTTAAACGCTCAACCGCCTCAAACTGACTATCATGCCAGTAGCGAGCCTGGTATCGGTCCGCTGCCGTGCCCAGGGTAAAGCGTGTGCCTTCTTCAGGATTTTGTCCGGGCTTATACTTGCCTGAAAGAAAACCTCCCGCAAGGGGGTTATAGACCAATACGCCCGTCCCGGTATCAACACACAGTGGCAATAGCTCCGTTTCAATGTCTCGATAGAGCATGTTGTACCTGGGTTGAACTGACGCGTAACCTGAGATACCGAGATGATCTGCAGCCCTTAGCGCTTGCCCTAGCCGCCAGGCAGGATAATTGGAACAACCGATGTAGCGCACTTTTCCCGCGCTCACCAGGTCTTCAAATGCTCGCAAGGTTTCCTCAATAGGCGTAAAGGGATCAAAGCCATGAGATTGATAGAGATCAACGTAGTCGGTGCCAAGCCGTCGCAAACTATTGTCAATTGATTCCATGATGTGCTGCCGCGACAGACCCCAGTTGTTAGGCCCTCCTCGGGTGGGGGCAAAGCACTTAGTGGCGATAAGCATGTCATCGCGGTTACCCCGCTCTTTCATCCATCTGCCAAGGATTGCCTCTGTATCGCCAATTGTTTCTCTTGTGCCACCAAGCGGATAGGCATCAGAGGTATCAAGAAAATTCAGCCCCGCAGCATAGGCGGTGTCAAGTATCTCCTTCGATCCATGTTCATCGACCTGTAATCCAAAGGTCATCGTACCCAGACAAAGCGCTGGTACTTCCAGACCGTGCCGTCCCAATCTTCTTTTTTCCATAGCAGCTAAACTCATCGTGATGTAGTTGGTTGTATGAGGTTCTTATCGATCTCATTGCCAAATTTTCTATCAGGAACTGATTTCGAAAGCAGGCATTAGCAATCGATAATAGCGTTCTGAAGTGATCAGCGGAAGACGTATAGTTCATCGCTTCGCCATGCCTGGTTCTCAAGGACAGGCTCTCCATGCTAAATTGAACAAAAGGCGAGAAATCAATAATTTGAATCAGGCACTTCTTGAAGAAATACACCATGCGGCCCTCGGCCCAGGTGATGATTATTACCTGCCCACCTCACTGGTATCAGCGCTCAAAGAGGAGCAGTGCTTTTCCTTGTTACTGCCTGAATATCTGGGCGGCCGGCAAATGGATTTTCCAGACTACATTGACCTGGTCCAGACAATAGCCAGAGCCGATGGCTCTACCGCCTGGTGTGTTAACCAGGCATCCGTACTTGCGAGTCTTGCTCGTCTGCTGCCAGGAGATGTGGCGGCCAAAGTCTGGCAATCACCCTCTGTTTCGCTGGCAAATGGTCCACCGTCACTTTGTCAGTCTCTCGAATCAGATGATACTTATACTTTGAACGGACACTGGACTTTCAGCAGCGGCATCCAGTTCGCCGACTTCTTACTAGGCATGTCGCCGGTGACCATGAAAGATGGCGGAAAGCGTTTCCTCTGGCATCTCTTTGCAAAAAGTGAGGCGAATATTATCGAACGGTGGCCGGTCAATGGGCTTAAAGCGACGGGCAGCTTCGAATTCACAGTGAAAAATCTTGAGGTCCCGAAGTCCCATACATTTGAAGTCCGGACAAGGGAGGAAGATCCAAGCCTTTATCAGATTCCACTGAATCTGCTATTTGCCTGTGGCTTTGCTGCGGTCGCCCTTGGCGTCGCAAGGGCAGCGATGGATATAGCCATCAGCACAGCGCAGGAAAAGTTCAAGCGTTTCGCCCAGAAGGTCATGAGCGAGGATACTCTCAGTCAATCTATGGTCGGCCAGGGACAGGCCATTTGGCAATCTGCCGACGCCTATCTACATCAGTCCGTCGCTACAGTTTGGGATGCCATCGGCGAGGTAGGTCATTGCTCTCAAGACAACAAAATAAAATTGAGAATCGCCGCTACACATGTCATCCGCCAATCAAAGGAGGTGACTGATATAGCTTATGAACTTTGTGGCACCAACAGCATCATTGCTGAGAGTGACTTACAAACACGATTTCAGGACATGCATGTCATCACCCAGCACCTCCAGGGCCGACCTGAAATCTATTCTTTGGTAGGAAAACACTATCTGGGACTGGCGGTAAAGTCGCCGCTACTATCCTGATAAGGTTTAATTCATGAAGGATACTCCCACCACTCGCCAAACCAAGATTTACGCGGGTGCACATATTCACAAGCTCAGACAAATCCATTCCAACATGCGGCCAATCATCTGTGACAAATGAAACTAGTCCTCAAAGCATAGCAACTACATCGGATGCTGCCGTTGGTGCCGTGGGTACAGACCAGCTTTCAATGCCAGTCATATGGGCATTCTCCATGCCGCGCATAGGTTTCGGCATCATGGGATTGCTATTTGGCACCTATCTCATGAAATTCTCCACCGATGTCCTATTGATTGCCCCCGCGGTGATGGGCTCGCTGATCGCAGGGTCTCGACTCTGGGATGCTTTCAGCGACCCACTGGCCGGATATCTCTCCGACCGAACCATATCCAAACACGGAAGGCGTCGCGTCTGGATGTTCTACGCCGCCATTCCAATGGGCATTGGGCTGGTGATGATCTGGTCTCCACCCACCATGCTTGGTGATATCGGAATGATTATCTGGATGGGGATTGCATTATTGGTATATGAAACTGCCAGTACCGCGTTCTTCGTACCTCATGGCGCGATAGGCGTTGAATTGACGCCGAACTATCACGAGAGAACTCGCCTTTATGGCTACGCCCACATGATTGGAGCGATCGGCTCCATACTGGGGCTGATATCGTTACAGTTCATGAATATGAGCGATGACAAGCGAACTTTTGCCTTCTTTTTATCATTGCTCTCTGGCTTCACTGTAACTGCAATCGTCCTGTGGTCTACTCGAATTCTGCCGGAGAGGCGAGACTACCAGGGCCGGGGCAGTTCCAGCATCGTAAAGTCAATTCTGGATGTCTTCAAAAATAAACATGCGCTCCTGTTACTAATTGTTTATGCCATCGAAACCTTCGGAGCCGCAAGCGTCGGCATGCTGGTCCCCTATCTGGTTGAATATGTCCTGCCGCTGCAGTCCATGATGGTGCCGATTCTGCTCGCCTACACAATACCCCAATTCATATTCACCCCCGTGTGGATGAGGCTTGCAAAGATATTTGGCAAGAAACCTTTGTGGGCCTTCGCAATGTGGCTAAACGCTGCAGTATTCTTCAGTTTCTTCTTTGTGTTAACGCCGGGAGAGACTTCCATCTGGATCTGGGTATTGGCATTTTTCCTTGGTTTCGCCGCAGGATGTGGCGCAGTAGTCGCTCCTTCAATTCAGGCGGACATCATTGACTACGATGAATATCTAACATCAGAGCGAAAGGAAGGTGCATACCTCGCTGTCTGGAATCTGGTTCGAAAAAGTGCGGCCTCAATGACGGCACTGATTACAGGCATGGTTCTACAATATACTGGATTTGAGCCAAATGTTGAGCAATCGACACGCACCATGAATGCAATACTTGCCTTGTTCGCCCTATTGCCTGGTATATGTTACGTCGTAGGCGCCCTGTTATTTTTCCGTTTTGATTTTAATGAAGATGAACATGCCGAGGTTCGCCAGATCCTGGCGGAGAGATCATCGCAGAATCAAAGCTAAGCCTCAGCACCAGTTACGCCACAGCGTCGCCCTGAATCCACGTGAGTACGATTCCCTTGATGGCGGCAACTGTCGCCATGGGTTCA
>JAYGEX010000032.1:0-139570 GCA_046582185.1 Pseudomonadales bacterium
TTGTCCACGAGATGGTGGAGGGTGTATTCGAAGGTGCCTTCTTGTAGCTGTTCTTCAAAATCAATCGCGAGCAATACAGATTACGCATGATTATTGATACAGTAGTTGGCCATGACAATGACTCGTATATACATGCCAACATTATATCAGAGGGGCCGCGCTTTAGAGGGTTTCTCTATAGCCTGAACACCTAGTTAGGCGGCCCGAGTGACTGAGGAACGACTTAAACTTCATATAGTTGTTCCTTTTTCTGATGTCCTACATAAAGTAGAGGCTCGCAAAGATTCCAGTAGTCATCAGGGTGCCCATGACTAGTTTCCAAAAAAACCATATTGAACAATGGTACGTTTTCCACTAGCGACGGCTCTCTGGCTATCAACTCCTCACCCAGCAGCTGCACGATTAGCACGTCGTTGAGTTTCTAAGTTATTTGGCTGTGTCCCGTAATGTCGCGACGAGCACTCAGAAGGAGGCGCTTAATGCGCTAGTTTTTCTATATAGATGGATCATTGACAAGCCCCTCGGTGATATCACAGCGTCGGCCCGAGCGAAGAAGCCACAAAAACTGCCGATGGTATTAACAAGGGAAGAGGTTTTTAAACCCCTCGTCCGTTTGGATGGCACGAATAGAATTATTGGCTCCATATTATATGGTTCAGGGTTACGCCTGCTTGAATGTCTCAGGTTGCGAGTAAAAGATATTGATTTCGGCTATAGCAGTATTCATGTTCATGAGGGTAAGGGTCGAAAAGATCGTATCGTCGTATTGCCAAAGCAACTTCACCGCTCGTTAAAAGATCACCTGCATGAAGTTCACTTAACTCACGAAACTGATTTGGACGTAGCTCTTGGCAAGGTCTATTTACCGGATTCAATCGCCAGGAAATACAAAAACGCGGCGGCCGAATGGAAATGGCAATATTGGTTTTCCTCAACCAGGTCGAGTAAAGATCCCAGGTCAACCCACGTCGGGCGCCATCATATACACATCACTACATTCCAGAAGGTGATGCGCCGGGCGGTTGTAGCTTCGGGTATTACCAAGCAAGCGAGTTCTCATAGGCTACGACACTCATTTGCGCCACATGCGTTGGAGAATGGGATGGACATAAGAACGGTAAAACAGCAACTGGGTCATTCCTCTTTAGAAACGACGGAAATATACACGCATGTGTTGAAGAGAGGAGGGCAAGCTGTGCGTAGCCCCTTGGAGGACATATTTCCTTCTGATGGCGGTGTTGATTTGAATCGGGTTTGAAACACTAGCCGTTCTGATCTTCCAATATCATTTGCGCGCCTTTTTCAGCAATCATCACAGTAGGCGCATTTGTGTTGCCTGAAGTTATGTGAGGCATAATTGAAGCGTCGATTACGCGCAGTCCTGATACGCCGTGCACCATGAGTCGATCGTTTACCACAGCCATTTCATCGCTGCCCATTTTGCAGGTGCTAACGGGGTGAAATATGGTAGTGCCAAGGTTTCCTGCCGCCTTTAGTAGATCATCATCGGTTTTAATGTCGAGGCCAGGTAGCCATTCTTCTGGTTCAAACCGAGAAAGTGCATTCGACTGCATAATCCTTCTTGTGAATTTTAAGCCGTCTACCGCGACCTGCCGGTCTTCTTCTGTGGATAGGTAGTTTAGTGTGATGGCCGGGTATTCGTCCGCATCAGGGCTCTTTATACGGACGTGTCCTCTGCTGGTGGGTCGAAGATTACAGACTGAGGGCGTGATGGCATTGAACTTATGGAGCGGCTCGCCAAACTTATCGAGCGATAGTGGTTGTACGTGCCATTCGATATTAGCACTGGGCTGGCTGTCATCACTTTTTGCGAATGCGCCCAGTTGTGATGGTGGCATCGTCAATGGTCCGGTTTTAAATATCATGTATTCAAGCCCCATTGCGATCTTGCCAACAATGGAATTCACTCGCTGGTTCAGCGTGACGGTATTCTTGACTTTGTAAACGGTCCGCACTTGAAGATGATCATGAAGATTCTCGCCGACGCCGGGTAAATTATGAACGGCATCAACGCCAGCTTGCTTGAGATGTTCGGCATTGCCAATTCCAGATACCTGTAATATCTGGGGCGAGCCGATTGAACCTGCAGACAGGATAACTTCGCGCCTTGCTGATATTATTAGTTCTCTCTGGTCCTCAATTCGGACCCGCAATCCGGTAAGTTTCTTTCCCGTTTCCGTTGTCTCTATTATTAGTTTTTGGACATGGGCTTTGGTAATGACGGTCAGGTTCGGTCGATTCATTGCTGGCCGCAGAAAAGCTTTAGTTGCGCTCCAGCGTACGCCGCGGTCCTGGTTCATCTGGAAATAGGCATTGCCGAAATTGTCGCCGCGGTTAAATTCTTCAATCTTTGGGATACCGCAGGATTCTGCCGCGTCTCTCCAGGCATCCAGGATTTCCCAGTTGACGCGGCGCTCCTCAACTTTTAATTCGCCATTCGCACCATGGAATTCATTTGCGCCATGTTGGTAGTTTTCTGATTGTTTGAATATGGGTAATACCTCGTCCCAGCCCCAACCTTTGTTGCCGAGCTGTGCCCAGTGATCGTAGTCGCTCCGTTGGCCGCGCATATAGATCATCGCGTTGATGGAGGAGCAGCCGCCTAAACCTTTGCCTCTGGCATAGCCGATTTTACGCCCATTTAGCCCGCTTTCGGGTTCTGTTTCGTAACACCAGTCGGTTCTTGGGTTGCCGATAGTATAAAGATAGCCCACCGGAATGTTGATCCAGAAGTAGTCATCTTTTCCGCCCGCTTCAAGTAGCAATACCTGATTGTTGGGGTCAGTTGATAACCTGTTAGCCAGGACACAGCCGGCTGTTCCGGCGCCAACAATGATGTAGTCAAAGTCTTGCAATAGTTTGATATCTGTCAGAAATTTGAGTCGCAAAAATGACAGCTTTTTATGTGAATTGAAAGTCGATTACGTTATCTTCAGAATCAAGACTAATTGATGTATGTGTATTGAAGGGTAAAGCATGGCGATTCAGGATATTTTTGCGCAGGTAGATGAAGAGAAGAAAGACATCGACAATCTTAGTATTGATGATCTGAAAAAGGAGATGGCAGATAACCCGGATCTCCTGTTGTTGGATATCCGAGAAATACAGGAGTTGGTTGATCTGGGTTCTATTCCAGGTGCCATACACTGTGCCAGAGGCATGATGGAATTTTGGGCGAGCCCGGCGAGCCCGTACTTCCGTGATTACTTTCAGGAAGATCGCAGAACGATTCTCTTTTGCGCGGGCGGCGGGCGAAGCGTCTTTGCGACCAAGGCATTACAGGCGATGGGTTATAGCAATGTGGCGCATCTTGAAGTTGGTTTTACCGGCTGGAAAAAGGCGGAAGAAGAAATTACAGAATTTGGCAAAACCAGTAAATGGGTGCGGCGCGAAGGTTAAATGAAACAGAATATCATTAATGGTCCGTCCGTGTGGCGGGGCGAAGATATTGCAAGCAGGGCTGATTGGGTCTTCGATCTGACCGATGATATGTGGGCAGAGCTGTTCGCTGCCACGAAAGAAACAGAGCAACAGTCACGAGCCTGGGGCGCTGTTCGCAGCGTCAATTTTGATATCCCTCTTACTTCAACCCTCCTGTCGGAAATTGCGAACACGCTGGAAAATGGCCCTGGTCTTGCGAGGCTTCGCGGCCTAAAGCTTGAGGGTTTGACGCAAAGCCAGCGCCGAATATTGTTCAATGGCATTGGTTATAACCTGGGCACGCCAGTTTCCATGAGCCGCGAAGGCATGATGATGTCAGATGTTACGGATGAAGGCGCCCGTAGTGCCGAGCGTTATGGTTCAGTGAAGGACGAGGATGATAAAGACTTCCTGTCATCCCGTGCACGGGTTCATTCTAGCGGCCAGTTGCGCTTCCATAATGACCGCTGTGATTGCGTTGCGCTACTGTGTATCGCAAGTGCAGCATCCGGTGGGGATAGCCGGTTAGCCAGCGTGCCCATGATTCATAACATCATGCTCGAGAGGCGCCCGGACCTTCTGGCATTAATGTTTGGAGATTTCCACCGTAGCCGCCTGGGTGAAGAATTTGGTGATAATGCCAATTGGTATTCCATACCCATATTTGCGCAATACCAGGGTTACTTTACAAGCCATTATTCCCGTACGTTTATCGAGGCCGCCCAGCTGCAGGCTGGCGTTGAGAAAATGAGTGATGCTCAATGGGAAGCCATCAACCTCATGCACGAAATTGCCGATGAGATTGCATTTAAAACGCCGCAATGTCCTGGCGAGATTCAGTTTCTCAACAACCACGTCATTTTCCATGGCCGAACAGAGTATAGAGATAATCCTGAACCGGAAGCACGCAGACTTTTGTATCGTCTTTGGATATCTATGGCGAACAGCCGACCTTTGCCTCAATCCTTTGAAGTGTTATTCAGGGAAACAGCGCCGGGTGCCCTTCGTGGTGGCATCGCTCGTAGCATCTAGCTTGTTGCGGATAGCCCTATGCTATCAAGTGCTGTGCCTATTAGGTGCCATAGCTAATAAATGTCGCTAGTCGCCAGGGTGCGAAATTAGTTCCATCATGATATTTTGCGCGCATGAAAAAATTACTCCTATCGCTCGTTCTATTGTTACCAAGCCTCTGCTCCACTGCCCGTGCAGATACACTTTACGTAAACGCGCTGTTTTACACGGTCAACCCTGATCAACCTCTTGCGCAGGCACTTATTGAGCGGGGCGGAAAGATTGCGTTTATAGGCACGGAAGCTGAGGCGCGCAAGCAAACAAACGGCAAGACCACTGTGGTTGATCTAAAAGGCCAGACGGTTATTCCGGGCTTTATTGAAGGTCACGGTCACCTGATAAGCATTGGTTTTGCGCAACTTAATCTCGACCTGATGACCGTGGCAAATTATGAGGCATTGGTGGAAAAGGTCGCGGTCGCCGTTGATAAGGCAGAAAAAGGCGAATGGATTTTGGGTCGCGGCTGGCATCAGAGTAAATGGGTTCCCCAGCCCGGCACAATGATTGACGGCTTTCAGACCAATAAACGCCTGAACGAAATATCACCGGACAATCCTGTCTATCTTGTTCATGCCAGCGGTCATGCAGCCTTTGCGAATGCCAAGGCCATGGAAATCGCAGGAATCACAAAAGACACCAGGTCCTCTGGTGATGGTGAAATTATTCGCGATGCAGACGGCAATGCAACTGGCGTCCTCAACGAGCTTGCACAAGGTCTTGTCGCTAAACATGTGCCGCGGCCATCAAGGGCGCAGCGAGAAAGAGCACTAAGCCTGGCGTTGGAAGAACTGGCTATGAATGGTATCACCAGCTTTCAGGATGCTGGTAGCCCGCAGGCAGATATTGACTTGTTTAAAGCATTTCTTAGAGATGGAAAACTAACGAGCAGGCTATGGGTAATGCTTGCAGGTAGAGACAACCCGGAATTACTGGAACGGTGGTATAAGTCCGGCCCTGAGATTAACTTAGGAGATGGTCGCCTGACGATCAGAGCCATAAAGTTGGTTGCTGATGGGGCGCTCGGTTCACGTGGTGCGTGGTTAATTGAACCCTATGAAGATCGCGCCGGCCACGTCGGATTGCCAACCATGTCCATTGAAGCAATGCGTAATATCAGTCACAATGCTTACCAACATGGCTTTCAAATTGGTATCCATGCCATTGGGGATAAAGCCAATCAGGAGGCCCTCAATATCTATGATGATCTGTTTGATGGCCAGGACCGGGGTGTTCGCTTTCGTATTGAACATGCTCAACACCTAGCGCTTACTGACATTCCCCGCTTCGGTCAGCTAGGTGTAATACCTGCGGTTCAGGCAATTCACATGAGTTCAGACCGACCGTGGGCAATAGATCGTTTGGGTAAAAAACGAATTGAAGAAGGGGCGTATGTATGGCGCAAGCTTATCGATAGCGGCGCGATAGTCATGAATGGGACTGATGCGCCGGTTGAGCCGGTTAATCCAATTCCATCATTTTATGCCACGGTCACGCGGCAAACACTTCAAGGCCAACCAGAAGGTGGCTTTGAGCCGAGCCAGAAACTCACTCGCTTAGAGGCGCTGCAAACATTTACTCTTGCCGCTGCCTATGGTGCCTTCGAGGAAGATCAAAAAGGTTCACTTGAGATCGGCAAGTGGGCTGACTTTGCAGTACTCGATCAGGATATTATGACCATACCGGATGCCGATATTCTGAAGACGAAAGTGGTGATGACGGTAGTG
Source organism: Pseudomonadales bacterium (assembly GCA_046582185.1). Taxonomy (GTDB): domain Bacteria; phylum Pseudomonadota; class Gammaproteobacteria; order Pseudomonadales; family Azotimanducaceae. The sequence continues at coordinate 6,237 of JAYGEX010000032.1, forward strand.
GGTGGGGATGTAATATTTAGACGCTAAGGAATTTCTTTGGTGGCTTTGGGTAAGAGCGGCTTTAAATAAGGGTAGAGCAATATGACAGTAGAAGTTAACGGAATAGCCCATATCCAGCTCACTGTAAGCAGACCAGAGCTCTGTTTACCCTTTTGGGAAAAGTTATGTCATTTCCTGGAAATGAAGACCCTGATTAAGAATGAGAACACGATCTATTGTATTGGCAGTCGTACCGGCATATTAGTGCGCGGCGCATCGGAAGAGAATCGCAGTGCGGTATTCGATCAGAATAAATCAGGCTTACATCATTTTTGTTTTCGAGCGCGCTCCAATGAAGATGTGATTGGTATCTATGACTATGTGAGTGCGGAGTTAGGTGCCAAAATAATACATGGCCCAAAGGATGGTTCCGAATTCGCGCCAGGTTATTACTCAATTCTCTTTGAAGATCCAGACGGTATACGAGTTGAATTCAATCATGTGCCCGGTGCAGGGCATTTTGGCAAAGGCGGTCGCCTGGGTGAAGATGGTAGCGGGCCGGCTACACTGTACGGGGATGATGGGTTAACTGATGCTTGAGCAGCTGCCTGAACAATTAAAGCAGCGGAGCATAATGCAATTCATTACCCTCCGTTTATGTCTGGTTATACTGGGCTTTGGCGCTGCTGCAGATCAGCATGCAGTGGGGGAGCCGTCAACTGAGTCCAGGCCCAGTGAATCCATGAGCGAGTACACCACCTGCGCTGTATACCACCGAATGATGGCGGGTTCCTTCAGGCGCAAGTCTGGCCTTGCCAATTTGGCGGAGCTGGAAACAGAGAAGATGGATACCCTGGTTACCAAGGCCAAGGCAATTGCCATCGAGGAAGACGGCGAGGAACTTGGCGAAGAGATTTTCCTTGAAGAGTGGAGAGATACGCTTGCGTACATGACCGATCAGATCAATCGCGACTACGACAATATAACGAGGCTGAAATATCGCTACAAAAAACGCTGCCAGATCCTTATGGAGCCAGTTGGACTAAATTAAATTGAACTAGCCAAACACCTCTTCGAATATCTCTTCATTGAAGCCTACCAGCAACGTTTTGCCTAGCTTCATTGTCGGTGCACGCAGATTACCGGTCGGCCCAAGCATGGCATCAATAGCTTCATCAGCTGTGTCTTTCCCACCCTTAAACTCAATAATCTTCTTACCTTTCATGGCGATAAGTTTGCTCGCGGCGCGTAGCATATCTTCCGAATCCGCCGCTTGTAGCTTTCGGCTGGCGGGAACGGTTTCCTTAATTTCGATCTGACGGGCTTCCAAAAACTTGGATGCTTTGGTGCAGGTGGTTCATCCCTTGCGGAAATAATACCAATCGACTTTCTTGGCCATGTTCGGGTTCCTTTTTATTCCAGGTTTGGTGGCGGTTTCTAATGGCGATTATTCGCGGTGGCCGCCTAACATTCAAGTGCACTTGTTGCCGTATGCGCAGCGGGACAAAATCGCCTGCTATTCTTCACTTCTATCTACCATTGGCAAACTCTCGTCTGCTGCCCACTCCATCAGGCTAGCATCATACACAGAGACATTATTGTAACCCACTAGCTTCAGCGCAAATGCATTCACCGTAGCAGCAATAGCGCCGCCACAATAAGTAATGACGCTGGCCTGTGACGTCAATTCCTTTAGGGCATCGCCTATGGCATCGGCATCCTTGAAGTGTGCCGTTTCAGAATCCATCAATGCTCGAAATGGGACATTAACGGCGCCTTCGATGTGACCTTTGCGCGGGCCATATCCAGCTTCATCTCCTTCAAAGGAATTTTCAGAAAGGGCGTCTACCAGGCAGATAGATTCCTCGTTAATACTTGCTAATACATCTTCCTTGCTTGCCAGACCTTTCGTGTAGTGCTCACTTGCGGTGAACGATGTGCTGGTCGGTTTCTTTACCTCGGTCGTCATTTCCCGGCCTTCGTCCTCCCATTTTTCAATCCCGCCCAGAAGAATAGAACAACGTACACCAAAGTGATGCATGGTCCACCAGGCGCGAGTGCACCACATTGTCCCGGAATCGATGTCTGCTCTTGGTGTTTTTGCAACGATGATCACATGGCTATCGTTTCTGACCCCGTATTCTCCCATTGTCGCTTCGAACTGTGCCGGCGATGGCCAGCTCCACGGCAGTTTTGCGTTCTGATCGGAAAGAACGCCCTTCCCGGCAGGCACATCAAAGAAAACGGAGCCCCTAATATGGCCTTTGTTAAAACATTGCTCTTCCGCGCGATTGATCAGCTTTGAGGTCAACATGCCAGTGACATCAACTATGCGTACGTCTTCATCGTTCATGTGAGTGGCAAGCCAGTCCGTATCCACCAGATATTCCGGGTGCTCAAATTCCATTGGGTTCATCCTCTTAAGTGTTGTCGCGCAGATGGTGCCTATATGCTGCTTAAAGGTTATAGCATTTTTCATAATACAGAAGTGGAAACCGGGATCTGCCCAATATTCCTGGTCAAGTACATAAATGGCGATAAGCCAGAATAAGCTTAATGCCTTCGACTATTGGCAATACGGCAAACCTTGGCATAGTATTCCCGTTCCCAAATTCACTATTAAAGAATGAAAAGAGAAGAACATGGCAGACACAGCGCTGGAATTGCGTTCGGAGATGACAAAAGGCGGCAAACTTAAACTTTCACTGGCAGAAGTTTCGATACCAGAACCCGCCGAAGACGAAGTACTCGTCCGGGTAGAAGCATCCCCTATAAATCCATCGGACCTGGGCCTCTTGCTCGGCATGGCGGACATGAGTACAGCCGTTGCTTCAGGCACCGCAGATCGTCCTGTCATTACTGCTGACGTTCCAGAAAATATACTGAAAGCCATGGGGGCCAGGCTCGATCAATCCCTGGCGGTGGGTAATGAAGGGGCCGGTGTTGTTGTCAAAGCCGGTGCATCCGACCTTGCACAAGAACTTATGGGTAAAACAGTCGCCATTCTGGGCGGCGCCATGTACGCCCAATATCGCTGCATCAAAGCTAAGCAATGTCTGCTTATGCACGACGGTGTAACATCAGCTGAAGGTGCTTCATGCTTCGTTAATCCGCTCACTGCTCTTGGCATGGTTGAAACCATGAAAGTAGAAGGCCATACAGCACTGGTTCACACCGCTGCCGCCTCCAATCTCGGCCAGATGCTCAATAAGATCTGCATCAAAGACGGCGTAGACCTCGTCAACATCGTTCGCAAGCAAGAACACGTCGATCTGCTCAAGGGAATTGGTGCCAAGTATGTTTGCAACTCATCAGACGCATCATTCAAAGAAGACCTCATTGATGCGCTAGTCGCAACTGGCGCTACCATTGCATTTGATGCAACCGGTGGTGGGCAACTGGCTGGGCACATCCTTGCCGCAATGGAAGTTGCTGCTAATAAAACCGCGAAGGAATATTCCCGCTACGGTTCAACAACCTATAAACAGGTTTACATCTATGGCGGTCTCGATCGTTCACCAACTACTTTCAATCGTGCCTTCGGCATGTCCTGGGGAATTGGCGGCTGGTTACTAACCCCTTTCCTCGTGAAAATTGGTCCAGAAGAAACTGAAAAGCTGCGCCAGAGAGTTGCCGCCGAAGTAAACACGTCCTTCGCCAGCACCTACACCAAAGAAGTATCACTCGCTGAAGCACTTACTATCGAAGCCATTTCCGTCTACGGCCTCCAGGCAACCGGTGAAAAATACCTCATCAATCCAAGCAAGGGCCTATAAGCCCACGCCCCTACAAAAAAAGGGTGGAGTATTCACATACCCCACCTTTTTTTTTATACCAGGCTAACTAGAGGGTGCACGGGTCCAATCCAGTAATTAGGTCGGAAAACTGAGTTTCTTTCTTAACAGATGTAGGTATCGAATTTAATGATGCTTCCATTCAGCATCAAAAATTAATACGCCGCCATCAACAAACCCATCCGCATCCTTCCCAGATTTACCCAACCACTCGGCCATAACCTCATGATTATGTTCCCCCCGATGCGCCGCCGGCCCCCGAACCCCACTCTCCGCATCAGAAAATCGATAAGGCGATTGCGTAATTGGCCGTGTTCCACCAGCCCTGTCATCTACCTGGGTAATTGTCCCGCGCGCCTTAATCGTTACTTGATCAGGTAGTTTCGCCGGGTCTCGTATTTCACCCCAGGCAACATTAATCGTCTTCATCGCCTCGTCAAACTTCTCACGAGTATCCAGTGTATTAATAAAGTCGGTCACAGCCTCGCGGCGCGCAGCAATTTTAGTTGGCAAGTCCATATCAGGTGTAGATGGGTCGACAAGACCGAGTTTTATCGTTAGCAAACGAAACAATAACCTGAAGTCATTCGAAATAAGGACAGGGCCAAAAGGCGGCTCATAAATTTCATTGGGCAGCGGCCCAGTGTCTCTTGAATCATCAAGATCGTAATGAACCTGATCGTCTGTTGCTACGGTAGCATCAATCATGGCGATATCAATGTGTTGCCCCAGGCCAGTCTTGTCTCGCATGATGATTGCCGATAACAAGCCAACCAATCCATGCAGCGACGCATTGGTATCTGCGACAGACAATGGCAGGTCATGGAAGCGAACATCATTTCGCTGATGTGAGCGGAACATTAATCCCGCCTCTGCATGCACAACCGGCGCATAAGTTGCCCTCTGTGATTCTGGCCCATTGTGGCCAAAGCCGCTAATGGACAACATCACCAGCCTGGGATTTACCTTCTTCAGATCCTCATATCCAATGCCAAGCCTGGACATAACGTCCGGCCGATAGTTCTCAATTAGAATATCTGCTTCTTTGACCAGTTCGTTCACCAATTCAACGGCGCCCTCTGCCCTCAGATCCATACAAATATTGCGTTTGCCAGCATTTTGTTGATGGAAGTAACCCGGGATATTGGCGATCTCCTTGCCCCAATATCGAGTGACATCGCCTTCCGGTGGTTCAATCTTTACAACGTCTGCACCCAAATCACATAACATGCGCGCAGCGAATGGGCCCGCCAAAACGCGTGAAAAATCCAGAACTTTCAGTCCTTCCAAAGGGTAACTCATCGATATCTCCCGCTACTTTATAATTTGCTATTTCTTGTCTGCTCAAGATTATGCTTGATGTTGTGCCCAAAAGAACAGACGCTTAACGCATGGATGTCATAATCATCAGCAATGAACTACAGATACGCCTTGGCTGTTTCCTGGGTTTGTTTGCCTTGTTGGCGATTGCAGAGGTGATTATTCCCAGGCGGGATCTGAAAATTCCCCGCTTGAAGCGCTGGGGCAACAACCTGGGTCTGAGCGCGTTCAATTCGATACTGGTGAAAATGATGTTTCCCATTGCGGGTACTGGTCTTGCGGTTCTATGCATGGAAAATCAGTGGGGCCTGCTTAATTTCCTGAATTTGCCCATCTGGCTGGGCATTGGCATTTACATTATTGTGTTCGATTTTTCTATTTACTGGCAGCATCGCCTGTTTCACCTTGTTGATCCCTTGTGGCGCTTGCACCGCATGCACCACACAGATCTGGACTACGACATTACCACCGGCAATCGATTTCATCCGCTCTCCATTGTTATTTCCATAGTGATTAAGATGATTGTCGTTCTAATAATGGGACCGGTGCTGGTGGCCGTTCTGATTTCAGAGGTTTTGCTCAATCTCACCTCCATGTTTAACCACAGTAATATCCAGCTACCACAAAAGGTGGATAAACTGCTGCGATTGGTCCTGGTCACGCCAGATATGCACAGTATTCATCACTCCCAGGATGAGCTGGAACATAATTGTAATTTTGGGTTTTGCTTTCCCTGGTGGGACAGAATGTTTAGTACCTATCTGGACGAAGCTGCTTTGTCTCATCAATCGTTGAAGATTGGGATAAAAGGCTTTGATGAGGATAATTCAATCTGGATTCATAATCTGCTGGTCCAGCCCTTTGCAGATAAATAAAAGCGCCCTGGTCGTTGGTGCAGGTATTGGCGGCCTAACAGTATCTTTATGTCTTGCAGAAAAAGGCTTTGATGTACGGATATTTGAACAGACTCGCGAGCTGGGTGAAGTGGGTGCAGGGCTGCAGTTAAGTCCGAACTGTAGTCGTGTGCTGCATGATTTGGGTCTGGAGAAGGAAATACTGAGCAAAGCTTGCCTGCCAGACGCAGCTGAAATTCGTGATTGGAAGCACGGCAAGCTCTTGTCTTCGATGCCTCTCGGGGATTCTGCAATCGAGCAATATGGATTCCCTTATTATCATATCCATCGCGCTGACCTGCTGGCGATACTCTTTGAGAAGGCAGGTAAACATCCCAATATACAAATAACAACGTCAGCAAAGATAGAGGGCTGTTCACAAGACACAAATGGTCCTGGCGTGAGTCATAACGGTGAGCGCATCAGCGCCGATTTATTGGTCGGTGCTGACGGCATACATTCAGAAATTCGTACAGCCTTGTTTGGTGAAGAGAAACCTCGCTACACCGGTAATGTTGCCTGGCGTGGGTTAATCCATGTGGATCAATTGCCAGAGGATCTCAAAGCCAGCATTCGTCCAGTTGCTGGTCTCTGGTGGGGGCCCGGAAAACACTTCGTTCATTATTATGTTCGTTCAAGGGAACTGATTAACTGCGTGTGCGTGGTTGAGAAGAAGGGATGGGAAGTTGAGTCTTGGTCAGAGCGGGGCGACAAAGCCGAACTGGTGAAGGATTTTGAGGGCTGGGATCACCGGATTACTACGCTGATTGATGCCATGGACCCCAGCCAATGTTTCAAGTGGGCATTGTTTGATCGAGCGCCCATGACATCCTGGAGCCGGGGCAACGTTGGCCTGTTAGGCGATGCCTGCCATCCTTCCTTGCCGTTTCTGGCTCAAGGCGCGGCTATGGCGATTGAAGATGCTGCTGTTCTCGCTGCTTGTGTGCAGGATGGGCAGATCGAGGCAGGCCTGTGTAAATATGAATTATTGAGGAAGGATAGAGCTACGCGAATTCAAGATGCTTCGCGGCGTAATGCAAAAATATTCCATCTGCGAGGTGCACCGGCCTGGGCAAGGAACCAGGCAGTCAAGTTTTCGCCTGACAACATGCTGGACTGGATTTATCGTTATGATGCACTGGACTCTGAATCCTAGCCTGATTCATCGATCGACCAAACATGATCAGTGCCACTATCTGTAACGCCACAAAGAGTTGGATTAACATTCCGGAGGCGAAAGGTTAGCCACGCATATGTTATTCGCCCAACAACTTTTCAAGCTCAACCTTCAGGCGAATGCATTCGGGCTGCGTCTCGGTATAAATCTGCTCAGCCTTTTGAAATTCCATCACCTTCACATCGATAATATCCGGTTCAATATAGATGTCAGGCGGGTGAGTTTTCATTTTTCCAACGGCGATGGATTTCTCTGCAATTTGGAAGGTATTAAATAGGGCGTCGGAAAATGTTGGCAGTGCATGACCCTCTGGTACTCGCTTTCCAAGTACATCAACAGCGATAACAATGTCACACTGATCACGGATGAGGTCAAAGGGGATTGGGTTAACACACCCCCCATCAACCAATACTGTGTCATTGATGGTGATGGGCTCGAAGATGCCGGGCAAGCAGAAACTTGCTTGTATTGCAGGAATGATTGGCCCGCTATCGAAAACAACTTCACTTCGCTCCCAAAAGTCTGCGGCAACAATTTGCATGGGGATACCTAAGTCTTCAATGCGCTGCACCGCAATTAGATGTCGTATCTCATCCACAAGCGGGTCAACATTGAATAAGTGGCTGCGAGCGAGATCAAGGTTCAGAAGTTCCAGCCAACCGAATGGCCTCTTTGCTGTCCAGGCTTCCCGAAAGCTCATTGGCACCTCCAAAAGCGTATCAACGGCCAGTCGAATATCACGGCCGCTTAACCCGGAAGCGTAGATTGTGCCGATGATAGCGCCAATGCTGGTTCCGGATATTGCCTTAACCTGAATACCCATTTCATCCAGCGTCTCCAGAACTGCAATATGTGCTAAGCCTTTGGCGCCGCCGCCACCCAAAGATAGTCCAATGGTTTTTGTCATTTGTGATTTCTACTTCCCTTGTCTAATTCCGGCTCCATGACTCTACAAAACAGGAGAGAAGAGGCGAGCTATTGATGCCGCTAATCTAAACCAGAGTGGTTTCAATTTAAATTCGTTGTCCTGCATCTTCCTCGAACGGCTGAAATCCAGCCTCAGCATGATGTCAATTTCCTTCACAAAAGTGGGGTCGATCACAATCGCAGTGACTTCAAAATTGAGGCGAAATGAACGATTGTCGAAATTGGCAGTTCCCACAGAAGCTAAAACATCATCGATAAGCATGACCTTCTGGTGAAGAAATCCTTCGGTATATCGATAGAAATCGATTCCCTCCTGATTCGCTTCATCGAACAGCGCCCAGGTCGCGAATGCCACCATATGGTGGTCAGGTTTGTCCGGAATCAATATTCGTATTTCAACGCCGCGCAGAACAGCCAGTTGTAATGCGGAAATAATGGCTCGGTCTGGTACGAAATAGGGGCTCGCTATCCACAAACGCTTCTTTGCAATACCGATGGCCAGCAGAAACATCAGATGTGTAGTTTCAAGGGGGTCAGCGGGCCCGCTTGGAATAATGAGAATGCCGCTGTTGCTGCCTTCCTGCTCGTTAGGCTGCCAGTTCAAGTCCGTAGGCATCGAATCGGTTGCCCAGTGCCAATCCTCCACAAAGGAGAGTTGTAGTGGAATGGTTGCCGGGCCGTTTATTCGAATATGTGTGTCTCGCCATGGTCCAATGTCGGGGTCTTTCCCCAGATATTCGTCGCCAACATTGTGGCCCCCGATCCAGGATGAAAGACCATCAACGACCATAATCTTGCGATGGTTGCGAAAATTAATCTGGAAGCGATTAAAGCGCCCCTTCATTGAGTGAAATTGATTCACTGAAACACCTGCATCGCGAAGCTCGTTAATCCAGTTTATGGACAATCTGAAGCTGCCAATCTCATCGAACAAGACCATGACGCGAATGCCATCTGCGGCGCGTGCAATTAGTAGATCCTTTAATTTGTTGCCGAGTTCATCATCGTGAATGATGAAAAACTGCACGAGGATGTATTGTTTTGCCTCATTAATACCATTGAAGATACTGTCAAATGTGGCATCCCCGTTAATCAACAGCTCAACTTTGTTGCCACCGGTACCAGGTACGCGGGCGAGTTTCTCTGCACCGAGAATGATAGATTCGGCGATTCCAATTCTACTCGCTCTAGGATTGGCCTGGCCCGCGGTCGCCTTTAACATATGGTTGATATTATCCAGCGTGCTTTTTCGGGCTAGAACGTAACCTTGAAAACGCCCGCGCCCAAAAATACCGTAGACGGGCAAAGCAAGATAGGGAAAGGTAATCAGGGAAATTCCCCAAGCGACTGCTCCCTGGGGCGTTCGTGACCGCACGATGGCGTGCAATGCGGTAGCTGCCCCTAGAATATGAATAGCCAAAACAAAGAACACGACCAGTTCTTGTTCACTCACAAATTCCAGAAGTAGGATGTCCATTTATTTTCGGGTCAATTTCTAGACAACTTCCTATATATCTTACGTCGTTGTCTGCACTGCGTCCTTGAATTTATTGCCTTCTAGGTCACCATCAAACCCGGAACAGGTCCTTCGCCGCCAATGAAATATGCAATTTCGACATTGCCTTCGTGCAATGTCACCCGGTAGATAACATCGTTTTGCTGATGGAACCCGAGGGTTTCACCGGGACCAAATTGCAATAGCTGCGATATCATTACACGCCCGATCAGGCCGTGAGAGACGATGGCGATTCGTTTTTCCGGTCGTGCTTTCATCTCTTCAAGGAAGGGTGTGGAGCGTTTTATCATGTCTGGATAATTCTCACAGCCTGGGCCGCGGTAATTAAACCGGTCCGCTTCCAGCTGGCGCCATTCTTCGGCCCATTTCTTCTTAACATCTTTATAAAGGAATCCGCTCCACTGGCCGCAATCCCACTCCATAATTCTGTCATCGTAGCTTACAGGGAGTGCAAGGTGTTGATTGATAATTTCTGCTGTTTGCCGTGTTCGGTCGAGTGGTGAAACAAACAATGCCTCAATATGCCGATTTGCCAGAAATTGGCCATTGACCTCGGCCTGCTCGCGTCCGAGTTGGTTTAGATCCGAGTTCCATTGACCCTGCATTCTGGCTATTGCATTCCACTCCGTTTGACCATGCCGAACAAAATATAGTTCTTTATGCTGCTCTTTCAATATTCGCCTCACCGTTTACTGCCTGGAAGAGGCATCGTCGCTTGTTTAGGAAAATCCACCGCTAATGTGACAGCATGAATATACTACCTTGTTCAGGTCAGTATATTTAATGAGTCCGGGTAGTAGACTCGATGGTGTCACTATTCCGTATAATATGGCAATGAACGAAATGAATTTATGTGTATCTATTATTAGTTCGCGCTAGTCCTGTGAACTGGATGACTAAAGGGAATCTGTCTAACGAATGAAACGATATTGGAAAAATTCTGGATTGCCTGCTGGTTTTCTTCTTGGTCTTCTTGTTGCTTTAGGTTTTCTGCTATCTGCCTGTGTCAGCCGGAGTAATCAGGTTGTACTGGCGCCGGAGAGCCCGAAGGTGGTGGACTATTCAGGTTCATGGGAGATTGACTATGAGCTGAGCGAGGATCCGAATGATAAGCTGCGCTATCTCTATGAAGTGACCAGAAGTCAGTATCAGCAACAGGAAGCGGCGCGAAGAGACATGATTAAATCTGGGCGGATTCCTTCGGAAATGGTGTCTTCTGCGGGAATCAACGCGCTTCAGGGTGTTATTGGTCTGGGTAGGCTGACAGAAAAAATCACCAGATCAACTGTGCTCACGATTAGTCAGTCGGCAGAAGATGTGCTCGTGCAGCGACAAGGTGACTTTGCTCTAAGCTGCGACTTCCTGGGTGACAGAACAAATGAGAATGTCCTTGGTCATGAGTCCTGCGGATGGGATGGAGATCAGCTCATATTCAACGTGTCCTTGCCAGAGGGGCTCAATGTTAACCATCGCCTGGCATTGTCCGACAATGGCAGGCGGCTGAATGTTGCAACGACGGTAAGCTCTTCTGAGATCAGGCAGATCTTTACTCTCAACCGGGTTTATATGCCCTTCGAGCCAGGCAAAGGCATGTACAAATGTGAGTACACCCTGGCCAAGAAGACCACCTGCACACTTGGCACCGAGGAATAGTCTGGTGCTGTTAAGACTTACTCGGCTCACAGGCCTGCTGTGCCTGTCCTTACTGGTTCTCATATCTTGTGCTGGCACTCCTCAGGTGCTTGCTCCCGAGCCAAAGAATATAGCTCTTATCAAGGAAGATATTGTTAGCGAACCGGCACTGAATGTCAGCATCCTCACCTTTAATGACAAGTCACGGCAGAATGTGAATGCGAACAAAAAGGTTTTTCCCCAGGTAAGAGCTGCAGAGGGGGAGTATCTTCCCTTTGTTCTTCGTGAAGCACTGGTGGAGTCAGGCCATTGGGGCGCAGTGCGTGTCGTCCCGGACTTAGATCCGACGGCCGAGATATTGATCAGTGCAGAAATACTGGTGTCCAATGCCATTGAGTTGAAGCTTGATGTCCGTGCCTGGGATAGTACTGGCCAGATATGGATAGATCGAACCTATGAAGACTGGGCCATCGATCATTCTTATCGGTACGACATGAAGAACTTGGTCGAACCGTTCCAGGATCTATTCAATAAAATAGCCAACGATTTGTACATGGTGCGCCGAGTGAAAACGGAAAAGAGTCTGTCCAATATGCTGGATACCTCAATGTTACGTTATGCGATGGCTTTATCTCCCAAGGCCTTCAGTGAATATCTGGAGATTGGTGATGACGGATTGATAATTCTGGCGGGTTTACCCGCCAGAGATGATGTGATGTATGAGCGTGCCAGCAAGATTCGCGAAGCGGAATATGAATTTATCGATATCGTCGATGAGCAATACGAAAACTTCTATAAGAAAATGCAGTTGACCTATGCCTATTGGCGCCAATATAGCTACGAGTTGATTGAATACAACAAGCGAATAGAGCAGTCGGGGTCCACTGGCAGGAAGAAGCGGCAGGGCAGTTGGGAGGAACTTGACGATATCTATAAGGCCTACCAGGAATCCAAGATGAACGAAGATGAGCTCAGGGAGTTGGCTGCTTCATTTGATGCCGAGATTACGCCAACGGTTACCGAACTTGAAGGAACGGTCATCAAACTGACTGGCTCACTCAAGTCGCAGTACGAAGAGTGGCGGGCGTTGCTTCAGAAGATTTATGCACAGGAGAGAGGTAGTTAGACCAAGCAGATCCAGGGCTAGTTTATTGAGCTGACTGTAAACGGTGTGTCCAGCCCGTGCTTTGCTGCATCAATAACTTCAGTACCCGCATAATCGGCGAACATTTTGATCACCTTCTTATAGTTTGCGATTGCGTCTTTACGTTGATCGCGCAAGTCCTGGATTTGCGCCAGTGTGAGCGTAAACCACGACTTTCCCCAGGATGGAAATTCACGGTTAGCAGCTGTTTGTTCGATCACTCCAAAGGCTGAGATGGCCCCTTCAATGTCGTGCAGGCCGAGGTGAGCTCGCGTCGCCCATAAGCGAACAAGAGCGATGTCAATGGCATCGCGGGCATAGGTTTTTTCTGTGGCGATGAATTCATTGGCTGTTGCAAGTGATTGCTCGAAGCGACTTACTTCCCCAAGAAGTGAAATATAGCGTAATTGGAAGCGTCTGTTTTCCGGGTACAAGGTGATGAGCTCATTCAGGATATTGATGGCCTGTTCGCGATCGTTGTCGTTGCCATTAATCAACAGGTCGCTGTACAGAAATTTGGCGACGTCTTTGAAGTATTGACCCCTTTCACTTACTTCCTTGATGTAGGGAAGGCTCCGTTCAGAATTACCGGTGGGCACAAACCACAGGAATCTGCTAAACGCCTTGATAAAGGGGGGCAGATTGTCTGCATAGTAATAGGCGACGCCAAGGTGCATTTTCGCGTCAATGAGATCGGGGTTGAGTGCCAGTGTTTGTTCAAGGGTTTCTATAGTGTCCGAGCCGTTTTTCCCCGCGCGATAGTAATTGCCTCGCAGCGCATGAAGATAGGTAAGTGCGAAATGTGCCTGGCCGCAATAATAATAGCCGTCATAATCCTTTGGCTTTGCCTTGATTTGCGCCCGGCACAGGGAAAGCGTTTTTTCTGCATCATCGAGGATGATCTGATCGTAATGTTGTTGTTGGCTGTCCCAGGAGAGGCGAGTGACCAGTGTATTAAGGTTGATGGTATAACCAATGCTGTGCTCCGGGAACAGAGCTTTTAGCTGATCTGATATGCGATGGACGCCCTCATAATCAGCCTTCAGGCGCAGCAATGTACCTTCTGTCTTTAGAGCGATGATGCGGGCTTCATCCTGCGGTGTCATTGCCCGGGAGGGCAAAGCCTCAAACAATGACAGCAATGAGAGCAGGATGATTAGAGGGTGAATTCGCAAGTTATTTTGCCCATCCGGCTTCATAGTTGGCGCTCATGGACGGACCTTTAACGCGAAGGTGTTTGATCTTCCAAATACCATCTACCTTTTCGTAGTCCTCCCGGTAACGTGCCGCTTGCCACATGGCCTGGTTGTTTTTGTAAAAGGTAAATGGCCCAAAGAAGTACCAAACGCCAGTGGCTGTATTGCCATCTACTTCGATAATCGGGTTTAAAACCATGTGCTGCGAATAGCTGATGCTCTTTTGGAATGTCTGGAACAGTGCCCGAATCTCGTCATGGCCCTCCGCCTTGCCGATACCGCGACCTTCCCATATTGCATCGTCAGTAAAAATGGTCGTAATCCGATTGTAGTCATGATCGTCATCACAAATGGTGCAGTACATCGCCTTCAATTGCTTGATTGATTCAAGATCTTCCAGGCGGGTAATACGTTTTTCCAATTCGATGACATCTATCTGACTAGTATCCATGATTCATGTTTCAGTTGACCGGGGAATCCTATGTTAGAGATTTTCACCGCGAATGAACATGCCCCTAATTCATGTCCAAATTTTTTTGTGGAACTGAGCTGGGCCGGATTACTCAGGGGATTCTTCGTATATAATTGGCGCCCGGCGGGTTCCAAGGCGGGCGCTGCCGGTGTCCAATAGATAAATTAATTAACTTGCTTAGCCATAGGTCTGGAGTTGAGATGACAAAAATAGCATTCGTGGGATTAGGCGTAATGGGATATCCCATGGCCGGTCATTTATCCGATGCGGGGCTTGAGGTTACGGTTTATAACAGAACCTTGAGCAAAGCGAATGAGTGGCAAGGGGAGTATACCGGCACTGTTGTCATGACCCCGCGTGAAGCCGCAGCATCTGCGGAAATTGTCTGCATGTGTGTTGGCAACGATAGTGACGTTCGCTCCGTCGTTTATGGTGAAGATGGTGTTCTGGCGGGCATCAACGCAGGCTCCCTGTTAATCGACCACACCACTGCCTCTCCTGATCTGGCGAAGGAACTACAGCTTGCCGCAGCGGAAAAGGGGTGTGGTTTCTTGGATGCGCCAGTTTCCGGTGGGCAGGCAGGAGCAGAAAATGCGGTACTAACGATAATGATAGGCGGCAATAATGTGGATTTTACTCGGGCGAAAATTGTGTTGGATGTATATGCCAAATCTGCAAAGTTAATGGGTCCGTCTGGCAATGGCCAATTGACGAAAGCCGTAAATCAAATCTGCATTGCTGGCGTACTTCAAGGTTTGTCGGAGGGGCTGCATTTTGCTGAACAGGCGGGGCTTGATATCAATGCCGTGGTAGAAGTTATTTCTAAAGGTGCTGCTCAATCCTGGCAAATGGAAAACCGCTCCGAAACTATGGCTGCAGGGAAATTTGACTACGGCTTTGCTGTTGACTGGATGCGAAAAGATCTTGGCATCGTGCTCGATACTGCCGAGAACATTCAAGCGTCATTGCCGCTCACAGCCCTTGTGGATCAATTTTATAAGGACATTCAACGTAAGGGCGGCGGACGCTGGGATACTTCAAGCCTCATCGAAAGGTTACGAATGCCTAAATAGCAATCAACCACAGTAGCGCGCCGCCAACATATCCCAGAACCTGACCGGTATCTCCCGAGCCATTGCCTAACTGGGTGTTCAGTTCTGTCTCCGGGTCACCACCACTTATAGTTCGCATAATAATTGGTAACTCAAAAATGCACACGCTGATCGCCTTGGCGACGGTAATGGCCAGCAATGTCACTCTACCGGGATTATCCATTGGAACCAACAACAACACTAACAACACTAAAAACCAATTGCCGATGGGGCCGCCGAGGCTCATGGATAGAAACTGATTGGTGCTGTTCCTGGCGAAGTTAAATCCAAATACAAACTGGTTCTTAACATCCCGCACAATAGGTGAATAAGACTTGGCGACCCTTGCGCCGGTAAAATGCCCCCACTCATGAAACAAGGTTGCAAGAAAAGATCCGGCAACAAGTGCATTCAGGACGCTGATAATATTGGCAATACCAAGCTCTGTTGTCACATACCAGGTATCAGCTGCGGCCCAGAGTGTAATCAAGGCAAGCGCTGCAATGCCATGATACATTGCGACCTTCTTGAATCTCTCCCAGTCAGAATATTTAGGTTTCTCGGCAGTAGGCTGCTCGTTGCTGGTGCTTTGCTCTTCAGTAGTTTCAGACATGTCGTTAGGTTTGTCAGGGGCGGGTTGCTAATGTACCAGAAAAATTAACGCAGGACCTGTCCCGCTTATAGATTTGCATCGTCACCAGGTAAGGCTAGTCGCTAACCTGGAGTGGCTAGCGCTGTAGATAGACGGGGTCGCCTAGACGCTGGAAAATTCAACCTCCGTTTAGCCGTCAATAATCTTGTTTAACGTTTCGCTGGGTCGCATCAGCTTATCGAGAAGTTTGGGATCTGGCTGGTAGTAGCCACCCATGTCTATTTTTACGCCCTGGATCTTAACCAGCTCATCCAGAATAGTATTTTCATTAGCGGCGAGTTCATCAGCTAACGATTTGAATGTCGACTTTAAATCAGCATCCTCAGTTTGCTCAGCAAACGCTTCAGCCCAGTATGTCGCAAGATAATAGTGGCTAGCCCGGTTGTCTGGCTCACCGGTTTTTCTGGAAGGAGACTTGTTGAGCGCCAACAGTTTACCGGTGGCTTTTTCCAAGGCTTCACCGAGAATCTTTGCCTGGTTGTTGTTGGTTTTTCCAGCGACATCTTCCAGTGAAACCGCTAGGGCGAGAAATTCCCCCAGAGAATCCCAGCGCAAGTGGTTTTCCGCTACAAACTGCTGCACGTGCTTGGGCGCAGAGCCACCAGCACCGGTCTCGTACAGGCCTCCGCCTGCCATTAGCGGTACGATTGACAACAGTTTAGCGCTGGTGCCCAATTCAAGAATCGGGAAGAGGTCAGTGAGATAGTCACGCAACACGTTCCCAGTTGCTGAGATAGTGTCTTCACCATGGCGTAATCGTTCTAAGGTGTGTCGGATCGCAAGATCAACGGACATAATACGTATGTCGAGATCTTCAGTATCATGTTCCTTCAGGCAGGCATTCACCTTCTTGATCATTTGTGCATCGTGACCGCGATGTGGGTCTAACCAGAATACCACAGGAATACCCGAAGCTCTTGTTCGGTTCACCGTCAGTTTGACCCAATCCTTAATGGACGCGTCCTTGGTCTGACACATTCTCCAGATGTCACCTTCTTCGACACGCTCATGCTCGATGAGAACGGTG
This sequence comes from Pseudomonadales bacterium, assembly GCA_046582185.1. Classification (GTDB taxonomy): domain Bacteria; phylum Pseudomonadota; class Gammaproteobacteria; order Pseudomonadales; family Azotimanducaceae. The sequence goes on from JAYGEX010000032.1 coordinate 23,057, forward strand.
CCAGACTGATCGACAATCCTCATTGTTCCAGCTGCCGATACGATGAATGTTTTATCATGAGAGCCGTATTCCTCGGCTTTCTGCGCCATCAGTCCGACGTTTTGGACTGTACCCATGGTGGTGGGGTCAAATGCATCGTGGTGTTTGCAAAAGGTGATGACTTCCTGGTACATGGTTGCGTAGCAGCTATCGGGGATAATGGCTTTGGTGTCTTTTAATTTGCCATCGGTACCCCACATTTTACCTCCCAGCCGGATCATGGCAGGCATTGATGCGTCCACAATAACGTCACTGGGTACATGCAGGTTTGTGATGCCTCTGTCTGAGTCAACCATGGCGCATTCCGGGCGATCTTCGTAGCAGGCACGTAAATCCGCTTCTATTTCGTCGTGCAGTGAAAAACCACAATCTTTAATCTTGGCATAGGCGCTGGCGAGTCCATTGCTGGGATCGACGCCGAATTTCTCAAAAGTCTCGGCATGCTTCTCGAATGCATTCTTAAAATAAACCGTGACAGCATGACCAAAGATAATGGGATCAGAGATCTTCATCATGGTGGATTTTAGATGCAGTGAAAAAAGTAAGTCTGCATTTTTTGCGCCTTCCATCTCTTCTTCCAAAAACTGACGCAGGGCACTGATACTCATATAGGTGCCGTCGACTATTTCCCCTACCATGACAGGGATGTTGTCCTTTAACACGGTTACAGTGCCATCATCGGCGACATGTTCTATGCGAACGTTTCCAGCTTGTCCAACTTCGGTCGATTTGTCATTGTGGTAAAAATCTCCATTTCGCATATGCGCAACGTGTGTTCTGGAAGCCTGACTCCATTTACCCATGGAATGCGGGTTGTTACGGGTAAATTGCTTTACAGATTCGGGTGCCCTGCGATCTGAATTACCTTCCCGAAGCACCGGATTTACAGAGCTGCCTAATGCAGTTGAATAAATTGCATGAATAGCTCTTTCTTCATCATTCGCGGGATCCTCAGGAAAGGCCGGAATGTCGTATCCGTGATCCTGTAGTTCTGTGATGGCATGCATCAGTTGTGGGATTGATGCACTGACATTTGGCAGTTTGATGATATTCGCGGTTGGCGAACCCGTTAGCGCTGCCAACTCCGCAAGTGCGTCCGGAACGCGCTGCGCTTCGGTCAACTTGTCAGGGAATGCGGCAAGAATGCGTGCTGCCAGCGAAATATCACAAAGCTCAATTTCTACGTTAGCAGCGGCGGCAAATTTTTTGATGATAGGTAGAAAGGAGTGCGTAGCGAGCGCCGGGGCTTCGTCGGTATAGGTATAAACTATCTTCGATTTTGAGTCTGTCATGTTTTCTCACTTTAAACTATTGGTTGATAACCAAGATTATGCCTACCGTGGATTTGTGACCCCCGGTAAGATGCGGGCAGTGAATTGCGAGGCGGCAGTATACTAAAAATGTAACGAAAATGTGGGCCACCTCGATAGTGTCAATCCTGAGGTATTGAAGGTGCCTCAAAATAAACAGGCAGAGTGTCCTCGTTAACGTGGGAAGTCCAGTTGGATGAATGGCGACGGCTTATTTGGAACAACACTGGCATGGTTGATTTTCAAAGGGACGGGCTTTTTACCTACAAGGCTTCTTTCCTAAAAGACAAGCGTAAATCGGGCGCCTCCGTGCTCGTTTTTTGTATATGAAATGCTGCCCCCATGGGCGATCATTACCTGGCGACTCAAGGCAAGGCCGACGCCACTACCTTCTCTGCGGGTAGTATAAAAGGGCACAAAAATTCGATTGGCGACATCATCAGCAATACCGACGCCATTGTCTGATACCGCAATGGTCACATGTCCTCGCTTATTAAGTCTGGAGAAAAGTTCTACCCGCGCATTGCTGACACCAGTAAGGGCGTGGGTGCAATTTTGCAATAAGTTGAGCAACACCTGCTCGACCATTTGTCGATCGACAATGACATCAAGTTCCAGAGGTTCAACCTTCGACTCGAGGATGATTTCCTTTTGCTGCCATTCCATTGCGATCATTCGATTCACATCGGCAAATAGTTCATTCACCTGAAAGCGAGTTTTTTCTGGTTCAGGTAAGCGAGAGAGTTGCCGGTAGCTTGAAACGAAATTCATCAGGCCGTCTGATCTACGTGCGACCGTATTCACTGCATCTTTAACATCCTGAAGCTCTTCTACAATTTCAGATCCGATTTTAGATCCAATTTCGGTCTTGTCTGCGATTTTGGTACTCACATCGTCCACAAGATCCGCAGCAGTTTTGGCAAGGGACGCAACCGGTGTAATGGAGTTCATGATTTCGTGAGTGAGTACTCGCACCAGGTCCTGCCAGGCCTTGAGTTGCATACCATCCAGTTCGCTTTGAATATTCTGCAAACTAATCAGGCGCTCGGCCATTGAGGCGATAATAATCTCACTGGCGGACAGTGTGAGTTGCTCCTCAGTATTGTCGATCTGAAAACTGGTGAGGATCCTCTGGCCTGGCTGTATCACGGCAATCTGCTTAGCAAAATCCAGCCCAAAGGGCTCCAGGTCTACCAGTCGTCGGATCTGGGCAACGCCAAACAATCGTCTTGCGGCATTGTTCCACAGCGTAATTTGGTTATCCGCATAGATGGAAATCAGAGGCACGGGTACGTGTTCCACTAGTGCCCTGAGATGTCGCAGCTCCTGTTCGTGTTGGTTTCTATCTTCGCGAAACCGATCGAGGATATAGGTGAATGTATCGCCCAGTTCGCCAAAGCCGGCGCCCAGGGAGTCAAAGGTAAAGCGCTGCCCAAAGTCTGCATAACGTGCAGCATCCAGAAAGCGCGCCAATTCCTGATTGGTCTTGGATACAAAGCGAAATACTTCGAAAGACAAGCTGACAACGACGATTAGAGCGAGCAGGGTTGCCGCGTGATAGCCAGGAGTAACAATGAGGAAACCCACGCCGACAAAGGCGAGCATAATAATGATCAGGCGAATCGCTAGATGCAGGCCAAAGCGATTAAAGCCCATGCTTTTCCATCCTCCTGTAAAGCGCTGCCCGTGTGAGCCCTAAGTCTTTCGCGGCGTGACTGATATTATATCGATGGCTGCTGAGCGCTTGCTGGATCGTCCTTTTTTCCAGTATTTCGAGATTAAGCTCCGGCGGCACCGAGGTCGGGCTGGTGCTGGTGCGATCCGTGCTTTGGATATCGGTTTCAATCTGGAAATCCACTGGTTCAAAGCGCTCACCTTCACAGAGGATAACGGCGCGTTCGATCGCATGGCGAAGGGCGCGGATATTGCCGGGCCAGCGATAATTAACGATGGCGTGCATCGCCTCGGGCGAAAATGTCTTCAGCGTCTGGGCGTACTTTTTACAATAGTAGGCAGCGTAGAACTCGGCGATCGCAGAGATGTCGTCTCGGCGGTCTCTAAGTGCCGGCAGGTTTATCTCAACCGTATTCAGGCGAAATAAGAGATCCTGTCTGAATATTTGATTCCTGCTAAGTTCTTCCTTCGGCAAATTTGTGGCGGTAATCACCCTGATATCAATATCGACAGACTTGCTGGAACCCACCGGCGAAACCTGCCTTTGCTCCAATACTGATAATAACTTTGCTTGTAAATGTAATGGAATATTGCCGATTTCATCCAGGAATAAAGTACCGCCACTGGCTGCCTGAAGACGACCAACCCTGTCCCGGGCAGCCCCGGTAAATGCACCTTTTACGTGCCCGAATAGTTCTGATTCGAATAGGGACTCGGTAATAGCGCCGAGATCCACCGACATAAAGACCTCGTCCCGGCGCATGGATTGGTGGTGCAGGGCCCGGGCTGCTAATTCCTTGCCGGTACCATTCTCGCCAAGGATTAATACATTCGCATCAGTAGGCGCCGTCCGAGCAATCATTGTAAGCACAGCCTGCATGGCCTCTGACTGTCCCAACATTGGCTGTTTGGCGGCGCTGGAACCTTCCACCAGAGCTGTATTAGTCTGCTTCAATTGCTTCGCCTGGCTACGAGTCTGGCTCAACTTCACACTGGCAGACAAAGTGGCTACCACTTTCTCATTCTGCCAGGGCTTGGCGATGAAGTCAGTGGCGCCAAGCTTCATTGCATCAACCGCGACGTCGACGCCGCCATGGGCGGTAATGAGGATAACCACCGCATCCGGGTCCAGGGACAAAATCTGGCTTAACCAATAGAAGCCTTCCTTGCCGCTGGATTCACCGGGGCCAAAATTCATGTCCAGTAGAATTGCTGCATAGTGCTGCGTCGCCATCATCGATGGAATTTCAGACGGCGAACTGCAGGTATCTACATGCTGGTAATGCCGCTTAAGCAAGAGCCTTGCGGCCGTCAATATATCCTCATCATCATCGACAATAAGAATCGCACTGTCCCCAATATCCACTTTTGATTCCTTGCCTCGATTCACGACCCTTAGATTTCCCCCCCCCCGGTCCACTCAGCTGTTCGATATCGTACATCAAGTGTTCAAAATCGAACAGCTTTACCAACCCCTGGCAAGTTGAATAATTACAATCTCTAATAAATTCAATGACTTACTGTTCTGGCATATTGCTTGCGTCATTACGAATGTAGTTTGTGCAAGTTTGTTTAGGAATCCACCTGGATCGACGGATTTAAAACAGAGGACCCAGCAAAGTTGAACTGCTGGTTGTTACTTAAACCATTGAATAATTGAAGATGTCCTGTATCTCATGAAAGTAATCGACCAGAGCAGTAATGCCCGCCCAATATCCATACAGCGCCCAGCCTCCGGCGCAGGAATGGACCGTGCCATTGAGAAGCAGCGGTTCCCGGCAAAGACAATTGCCCTTGGCGCAGGCGTCGCACTGGTAGTTGCGGTAGTAGTCTTTCTCATCATGGAGCAAGGCAGCGGCAGGTCACTGGTCATCGACAACAACCGGATCGTTATCTCTCCGGTTACAACAGGCCTGTTTGAGGACTTCATTCCAATTCGCGGCCGGGTAACACCAAAGAAGACGGTTTACCTGGATATGATTGAAGGCGGCCAGGTGGATCAAAAGCTGGTTGAAGATGGCGCCATGGTCAAGAAGGGTGATCTCATCGTTGTGCTTAACAATACATCGCTACAGCTGGACGTGACTCGAAATGAAGCCATGGTGACAGAGCAGCTGAACAACATGCGCAATATCGAGCTGAACCTTGAACAAAACCGCTTAAGCCATAAGCGCAACCTGGTGGAAATTAATTACCAGATCAAGCGCCTGGGACGAAAGGTGGAGCGGCTGGAAAATCTTGATACAGCGGGACTTGCCATCAAGAGTCAGTTAGAAGATGCACAGGATGAATTGGAATATTTTAATAATCGTCTGGCCGTCACACTGGAAAGCCAGGCGACTGATGCCAGATTACAGGAGACGCAGCTGGCCTTTCTGCAGAAATCCGGGGGGCAGCTGGAAGAGAGCCTTGTCCTGGCGCGCAAAAATCTTGATGCGCTGAATGTGCGTGCGCCGGTTGATGGCAAGCTCTCTGGTCTTGATGTTGAAGTGGGTCAAAGCATACAAAGGGGCGGCCGGCTTGGCCAGATCGACGATCCGGAAAGCTTTAAGTTGCGGGTGAGCATTGATGAATTTTATCTGAATCGTATAGACATCGGCCAGGCTGCAAGCTTTGACAGGAGTGGCAGTAAATATGAACTCACCATCAGCAAAATATATCCCCAGGTGAGCAATGGTCAATTTGAGATTGACCTCCTGTTTATAGGTGACGAACCCAAGGGAATTCGTCGCGGACAAACTATCCAGGCGAAGCTCACCCTGGGTGATTCAAACAAAGCTACATTGATACCTAACGGCGCCTTCTTTCAGGATACCGGGGGTAACTGGATGTTTGTCCTGAATGCTGATGGCAGTGAAGCCGTTAAGCGTAATGTTCGCCTGGGGCGCCGCAACTCCAGATTTATTGAGGTTTTAGAAGGCCTCGAAATAGGTGAAGAAGTTGTCACCAGCCCTTACTCCAGTTTCAAAGAAATGGATCGTCTTAAACTAAGCAAAGAATAAGCAACCCGGGCAAATTCCCGAACACTCTCCCTAGCGCCATTGAGGAACAATGAAAATGTTGAAGCTACATAACCTATCCAAGGTTTATCGGACTGATGAAGTTGAAACCGCCGCGCTTGATTCGGTGAATATCGAGATTGATGCTGGCGAATTTGTTGCCATCATGGGCCCCTCTGGCTGTGGCAAGTCAACCTTGCTCAATATCATTGGCATGCTTGATACGCCTAGTGCTGGTCAGTATCTGTTCCAGGGGGAAGACATTTCTGATTACTCCGAATCTCAGCTGAGTGCCATCAGAAAAATGAATATCGGCTTCATCTTCCAATCCTTTAACCTGATAGACGAACTGACAGTCGCCGAAAATATTGAGTTGCCGCTGCTCTATCACAATATTCCCAGCAGTGAGCGAAAGGACAGGGTCGTAGCCATCATGGATAAAGTTGGAATTGCTCACCGTGCTAAACATATGCCGAGTCAACTCTCCGGCGGGCAACAACAACGCGTAGCCGTTGCACGTGCGGTCGTCGGAAACCAGGCGATGATTCTTGCAGATGAGCCAACCGGTAATCTCGATAGTGCCCATGGGCAGGAAGTCATGGAGATGCTCCAGGGCCTGAATGAAGAAGGCACCACCATCGTCATGGTTACTCATAGCCCATCACATTCAGACTACGCCCGCCGCACCATAAATTTGTTCGACGGACATGTGGTGACAGAGAATTTACGGGTGGCGGTTTAAGGGGCGGTTATGAGAACACTAATGGCTCGTAGTCATTGATTGTTATTTGAAAAACTAACAACCGGAGATAAAAGTGCTAAGAAATTATCTAACAATTGCCTGGCGTCAGATTTTGAAGAACAAGGTCTACGCGAGCATCAACATTCTCGGTTTGGTCGTCGGCCTCGCCGTATACATCTTCGGCTCTTTGCTGGTGACCTACGAGCGGACCCACGATCTTGAGTTTAAAAATGCCAATCGAATTTTCACCGCAGGTTCATTGTTCTCTGCAACCGCAAATATTGGCGTTAGCGAAACGGACGGTATTTATACTGCCCTTCAGCCCTTCATATTAACCGATATAGAAGAGGTTGAAGAAGCGGCGCGAACTGTCAAGGCAGAGTTTCTTCTTTCAATTGAAGACGATCATTTTTATGAGCAAATCCGCTTTGTTGATCCGTCCTTCCTGAAGATTTTCGACTTCAAATACATAGAGGGCGATGCACGAGCTTTGGATGACCCACTGGGTTTGCTATTAACTAAAAGCGCAGCGATCAAAATATTTGGGCAATCATCAGCGTTGGGTAAAGTAGTGACGCTTGACCATGGCGTCAGTTTACATGTTACCGCCATTATCGAAGACATCTCCGTACACACACATTTTAGCTCGAGCATCATTGGATCCGCTAAATTTGAGTTTGTTGCGCCCCTTGCCGCGTTAAATCGAGCCTCCGGGTATGACCTTGCCGGTAACTTCAATAACCTTTCCTCCGGCGACAGAACCTACATTTTACTGCTTAGAGACAAGTCCCGCGATTGGTTGCAGGCAAAAATGGATGGTGTCTACGAAAGCCATTATCCCGAAGACGGCAGGGACTTTATTACCGGCTTTCGTGTTCGCCCGCTGGTTGAGGCAAATACTCTAATTTGGGATTCCATCGGTATGCCAATCCTTGAATCGATTCGTCTGTTGGCGCTACTGGTATTGGTAGTTGCCATTGTTAACTACACAAACCTTGCTACAGCGCAGTCTTTGGGAAGAGCGAAGGAAGTTGGATTGCGCAAGACCATGGGCGCAGACCGCAAGCAGCTGCTGGCACAGTTTCTGGTAGAAAGCCTGTGCATTACAATGTTTTCAATGTTGATTGCCTTAGCGCTTTTGGAACTGTTTGTGCCGTTGTTTAATACGTTGGTGGATCGTATGCTGGTGATTGACTACAGCGAAACCTTACCCTGGTTGCTGGTAACAACTCTATTAGTTGGTCTTGTGGCAGGTGCCTATCCTGCGTATCTCATTACCAAGACATCGCCCATCGATGCGCTTAGAGATGGCGGGGTGAAAGGCGCGAAAGGCAATTTCTTTCGCAGCTTGATGTTAGGCCTTCAGTTCTCCATATCGATCTTCATGATGGCCATGGTGCTTATTATGTACTTTCAAAATGTGAAGATTGAAAATGCGAGCAAGCTCTATCCCAAATCGGCCATCATTAGCCTCCAGCGTTTGGACATTGACAGCATCCAATCCCGATTTGACACCTTGCGAAATGAGCTCATTAAAATCTCTGGTGTAACGCATGTGAGCTATTCCAGTTTGCTGCCTTATCAGCAGAGTAATTCCTCCACGACTGCCGGTGCCACCAGAGGTGATAAAGATTCATCTTTTATGCTGAACCAGCTCAGGATCGATGAGCATTTTCTTGAAACCTACAATATCCCTTTATTAAAAGGCAGGAACTTTAGCGCTCAATTTTCGGCAGATACGGTGGCCGAAGGAGTACTCGCCGCAAACGTTATTGTGAATGAACTCGCCTTGCACAAGTTTGGGTTTGGCTCGCCTGCAGAAGCAATTAACCAGGTTTATTACGACTTTCCGGATGCCGACCAGCGTGAACCTCGAGCATACACCATTATCGGAGTGGTTCCCGACCAGAACTTTCAGGGATTCCATAACAAAATTAAACCTACCGTATTCTATATGTTTGCTGAAGACTACGCCTTTGCATCGATCCGGGTAGAAGGCGCGCAGATGGCAGAAACTCTTTCAAAAGTCGAGGAGGTATGGCAGGAAATCGTCCCGGATTATCCTATCCAGAGCGAGTACCTCGAGGATACGTTTCAGAATTTCTTCAAGATATATGGTGCGATGACGGCGGTCTTTGGCGGCTTTGCTTTTATTGCACTGACCTTGAGTCTGATTGGCCTGTTTGGTTTGGCAGCCTTTATGGCAGAAAGCAAAACCAAGGAAATTGGCATTCGCAAGATCATGGGTGCGAGCCTCCTGCAAATTGTGCAGTTGCTTATATGGCAGTTCTCGAAACCTGTCATGTGGGCTCTGTTGATAGCCCTGCCACTCGCCTATTTTGCATCCGGCGCTTACTTGAACTTCTTTGCCGATAGAGTTGCTATGCCAGAAGTTATTGTCGTCATAGCAGGTGGACTTTCTGTGCTTTTCGCCTGGATCATCGTTGCCATACATGCGGTCAAGATAGCTCGCGCAAATCCTATTAGAGCGCTACGTTATGAATAGTCCGTCATCCAGGCATGACCATTTCGAGTGTGCCGGATCATGATCAAGAGTAATCTACTAAGCGCTTTTGCAAATCCGATGGATCTGGTCATTACGGAAGATATTGCGCTCAAGTACTTTGGTTGGAGAGATGTGACCAGCGAGTCGAGCAGTCAGGATGGCAGTATCAGATCCCAACACGGCAATGTGATCCGAGTGAATTTCCGAGGGGTTTGATCGTCGCGAGAACTGGCGGGGTCAGTTATTGAATTGGATTCCTCAATTTTCGAAACAACATGCAAAACAAAGTGTCTCCTTACATTGATCGATAAGGTAAAATGTGGTTAATTCTTCTGTATCCTGGGAATTTCCCGGGCATGACCATGCGCGTAGTTCTGCTTTTTAGCGTTACACCTTTTCGTAAAGAGTTGTAGATGAAACCAACCAATATTAAGAATCCTGAGTACTTTCATAAAGTTGTCGACTGCCAATGGGCATGTCCGGCACATACGCCTGTTCCCGAGTACATACGCCAGATTGCCGCGGGCAACTATACCAAGGCGTTTATGATCAACTGGGAAAGTAATGTATTCCCGGGCATTTTGGGCCGAACCTGTGACCGGCCATGTGAACCCGCATGTCGCCGCGGTCGTGTCGAAGAAGAGCCGGTCGCCATTTGCCGGCTGAAACGCGTCGCGGCAGATAATAAGGGTGAGGTAAAACATCTCATGCCCACCGCGCCCAAGGAGACCAACGGCAAGCGTTTGGCGTTAATTGGTGGTGGTCCCGCTTCGCTTGCGGTCGCGCGTGGTCTGATTCCTCTGGGTTATGAAATTGATTTGTATGACGATCAGAAGAAGGCTGGCGGCATGATGCGCAGTCAGATCCCTTCCTTTCGATTACCCATCGAAGTGCTCGACGAGGAAGTTAATTACGTCCTTGATATGGGCTTGACGGAGATCTTTGATGCCCGCGTTGACAGCATGAAGGAAGTGCTGGATAAGAATTACGATGCTGTATTTGTTGGTACCGGCGCGCCCATGGGAACGGATTTGGATTTACCAGGTCGACAGGAATGTTCGAAGCACATCCACATCGGTATCGATTGGTTGTCCAGCGTGGCCTTTGATCACATTGATAGAATAGGCAAGCGAGTATTGGTCCTCGGAGGTGGTAATACGGCGATGGATTGTTGCCGAACATCCAGACGCCTTGGCGGTGAAGACGTCAAGGTGATGGTTCGAAGCGAATTTGAAAGAATGAAAGCCTCACCATGGGAGATATCAGATGCCCAGGCGGAGGATATTCCCATCTATAACAACCACGTCCCCCTGGAATTTGTTCACAATGACGGCGATCTGGTCGGTGTTCGGTTCCAACGAGTCGATGTAACTTATGATGATGCTGGTAAACGAAGTCTGGTTCCCCTCGATGAAGAGCCATTACTGTTTGAGTGTGATCACGTCCTGATTGCTATTGGTCAGGAAAATGCATTTCCCTGGATTGAGCGAGACCTTGGCATTGAATTCGGTCAATGGGATGTGCCGAAGATTAATGAAGAGAGTTTTCAATCGACAAGACCGGATGTGTTCTTCGGCGGTGACGCGGCGTTTGGCCCGGAAAATATCATCACTGCTGTTGCCCACGGCCATCAGGCGGCGATATCAATTGACCTCTTCTGTCGCGGCGAAGATGTTTCCAATCGTCTGCCGCCCGGCGTGACCGTCACCAGTCAGAAGATGGGCATCCATGAGTGGAGTTATGACAACGCCATCGAAGATGATTTACGTTTTATTGTGCCTCATGTAGACAAGGACAAAGCCCTCGCCGATCGAACCATTGAAGTTGAACTTGGCTTTGATACTAAGATTGGCCTCAAAGAAGCTGAGCGCTGCCTCAACTGTGATGTGCAAACCGTGTTTGAGACCATACTGTGTATCGAATGTGATGCCTGCATGGATATCTGCCCCACAGATTGCATCAATTTCACCGGCAACGGCGAGGAAGAGGACCTAAGGGGTCGCTTATTGGCGCCAGCCAATGAACCAGGCCAGGACCTCTACCTGTCTGACCTGCTGCCACAAACTGGCCGCGTTATGGTGAAAGATGAGAATGTTTGCCTTCACTGTGGCCTGTGCGTCGAGCGCTGCCCGACCGGTGCCTGGGACATGCAGAAATTCATTTATGAGGTCAGCAAGGCCGAAGGAGTTGTAGGGTCATGAGTTCTACCGCTGCCACAGCAGCAAGACGTATAGAAGCAGTCAATGATTTCGTTGTTAAATTTGCCAATGTTAACGGCACAGGTTCAGCCAGCGCCAACCATCTATTCGCCAAGGCAATCTTTCGTATGGGTTTGCCGGTTGCGCCGCGCAACATTTTTCCTTCGAATATCCAGGGCGCACCCACATGGTATGAGGTGCGCATTTCTCAGAAAGGATATCTCGGGCGCCGCGGCGGTGTTGATCTTGCGGTCTGCGTTAATGCCCAGAGCATGGCGAAAGATATCGCGGAGGTTGAGCCGGGCGGATACGTCGTCTACGACTCAACCAAGACCCTGGATCTGAGACTTCAGCGCTCTGATATTAACTACATCGGTATTCCCTTTACACAAATATGTTTGCGTGAATATACCGATCCACGTCAGCGCCTGCTCTTTAAGAACATCATTTACGTGGGTGCTCTGGCCTCGCTGCTGAATCTTGACTTCAATGTCTTCCAGGAGATTGTTGCCGAAACATTCAAAAGTAAGGAACGATTGATTTCGCCGAATATGCAAGCGCTGGAACTGGGCTATCAGTACGCAGCAAAACATTATGAGAATGCAGTAGGTTTGCAGGTGGTCAGCGGCGGTGAGGAAGCGCCCCATATGAAAGAGTTTGACCATATTCTTATGGACGGCAATACGGCGATTGCCCTCGGTGCAATATACGGCGGTGCGACCTTTGCAGCCTGGTATCCATTAACACCTTCTACTTCGGTTGTTGAAGCCTATGAAATGTACGCTAAACGTCTGCGAATTGACCCTGGCACCGGCAAGAATAATTTTGCCATCGTCCAGGCTGAAGATGAACTGGCAGCAATCGGTATGGTCATTGGTGCAAGTTGGAATGGCTGCAGAGCCTTTACGGCGACCAGTGGCCCAGGCTTATCATTGATGTCCGAGTTCCTTGGCCTGGCATATTACGCTGAAGTTCCTGCCGTGCTGATCGATATACAACGTGCCGGCCCATCCACTGGAATGCCGACTCGTACTCAGCAGTCCGATATTTTATCTGCGGCATATGCATCTCATGGTGATACAAAACATGTCCTGTTATTCCCTGCGACTGCTGCGGAATGCTTCGACATGACAGTCGATGCATTTGATCTTGCCGAACAGTTGCAGACACCTATTATTATGATGTCAGATCTGGACCTCGGTATGAACGATGCGTTGTCGCCACCCCTTAAATGGGATGATGATCGACGCCTGAAGCGCGGTAAGGTGCTCCATGGTAAAGATCTGGAAGAGATGAAAGAGCGATATGGGCGTTACCTGGATGTTGATGACGATGGTATTACCTATCGCACATTCCCGGGCTCACACCCCAGCAAAGGAGCGATAGTGACTCGTGGTACGTCCAGGGATGAATATGCAGTTTATACAGAAGATGGTGATGCATACGTTCGCAACATGGAGCGATTGCTGAAGAAATTTGAAACGGCGAAAACCTATGTGCCTGAACCGAAGATTAAGGCAGCGAGCGGCGATACAAATTACGGCATGATCTTCTTCGGCACCACGGCTTCCCCTGGTTATGAAGCCGTTGAGATATTGGAAGAAGAGGGGATATTACTGGATACCATGCGTCTTCGGGCATTCCCGTTTAATGCTGAGGTGGACCAGTTTGTGGATGAACACGAGTTGGTTTTTGTGGTTGAGCAGAACAGGGATGGCCAAATGCGCCGCCTGCTCATCAATGAATGTGAAATGCTGCCGAAGAAGTTAGTGTCGGTGCTGCATTTTGATGGATTGCCCATCAGTGCGCGTGCCATCGTCAGCAGCATTCGTGAATCCATCGGCGGTGACAATGTGACGCCGATAAAGAAAAATATTAAGCGCTCGGAGACCAGTAAATGAGTTATTTGAATCCAGTATTTCGCCATCCTGATGCGAAAAAAAATAACCTTGGTTTGTACCGGGATGACTATGAGGGCGGCATGTCGACTCTATGTGCAGGCTGTGGCCATGATTCAATCACAGCAGCGATAATTGACGCATGTTTTAGCCTGCCCATCGAACCCCATCGCATCGCAAAGATTTCAGGCATCGGCTGTTCTTCGAAGACACCGTCCTACTTTCTTTCCCAGAGCCATGGCTTTAACTCAGTGCATGGTCGTATGCCGTCGGTTGCCACAGGTGCCAACATCGCCAATCGTGACCTCGTGTATATCGGTGTATCAGGTGATGGCGATACCGCATCTATTGGTATGGGCCAATTTGCACATATAGTTCGCCGTAATGTGAACATGACTTATATAGTGGAGAACAATGGCTGTTACGGTTTAACCAAAGGCCAGGATTCGGCGACCATGAGTCAGGGTTCCTCTAACAAGAAAGGCGGTGTGAATCCATTCCAGGAAATAGATCTTGCATGCATTGCACTGCAGTTAGGTGCAACATTTGTTGCCCGATCTTTCTCTGGTGACAAGGCCCAGCTTGTGCCTTTGTTAAAAGCTGCAATGTGTCATAACGGATTTGCCTTTATTGACGTGATATCGCCTTGCGTCACATTCAATAATCATGGTGGGTCTACTATGAGCTATTCACATCTTCGGGAAAACAAAGATGTGGTGAAAGTTGATTTCGTACCCATGCGCGAAGAAATACTGACTCACTATGATGAAGGCAAGACTCAGGAAGTTTTGCTACATGACGGATCAATGATACGCCTGCACAAGAATGGCGGTGACGGCCATGATCTGGCAGATCGTCAGGCAGCGCTGCGTGCCATTGATGAACACAATCAGGAAGGGCGGGTGCTAACAGGTTTACTCTACGCTGAAAAAGATACGCCTGATTTGCATGAAATACTGCAAACGACGTCGCGTCCTTTGGGGCAGCTCACAGGCAAGGAGCTGTGCCCTGGCAGCAAGGTACTTGATAGTATCAATGCGGGCTTGAGGTGAGTGGAAAAAGACTCTATTCATAGCGAAGGGCAAACACCGGATTAGACCGCGCGACCCTGATTACGTGCGATGCAATAGTGCCCCAGGCGAGCAATAAGGTAAGCGTCGCGGCAAGCGCAACGACAGCAATAAACCACGGTACAAGATCGATTCGGTTTATAAACCCGTCTAACCACTGGTTGAAGGCATACCAGCACAATGGCCACGCCAGTATATTGGCAATGAGTACTGGCTTTGAAAATTGCGTGAGCAACAACATAACTATTTCACGGGATGTCGCGCCCATCACCTTCCTGATGCCAATTTCCTTTGTCCTCCGGGTGATGGTAAATGATGCCAGCCCAAACAGACCCATACAGGCAATGAGAACGGCGAGACCAGAGAACATGGCCAGCAGTGTGCTTTGAATTTCCTCTTCGCGGTACTGCCGGGCGATATTTTCCTGAAGGTGGGTAATTCTTGATTGCGTCTTGGGTAACATCCGAAGCAGCAGATCTTCAATCTCGCGGTTTATATCTTCGAACTTTTTACCCTGATAGGTAACCAGCAAGGTTCGAATTTCTTCCGGAATAAACATGTAGATCTCGGCATCGAGCTCAGAGCGAGGTGAACCAAAATGAATATCAGGAACGACCCCGACGATGGTATTGACGATCTGGTTCTCTGCGCCGCGATAATAGACTTGCCCTACGGCATTGAGTGGTGATGAAAAGCCCAGTTTTCTGACTGCGGTTTCGTTGATGACCACATTGATTGCCTGGGGAACTCGTGATTGAGGGTCACGGATAAAGATTGTGCGATCGTTGGGGTGAGCATTATCCAGCAGGCGACCGGCAATGGCTTCAACAGCAAACTGCGCGAAGAATTCGGGATAGATGGAGCGATAGAAAATGATAACCCTGTCATCAATTCCTGGCACCTTGAGGGACAAGCCGGTATTCCTGCCGTCTCCGGGGGTGAAGCTGGCGAGAGTCGCCTGGCTTATACCTGGAATCCGGGAGACTTCATCGCGTATGGCCTCTGCAGAGTTGCCTTCTTCCAACCTGAATAAACCCGCGACACTTAGAACGTTATCGTTGTCATAACCCATGTTTAGGGTTCGTGCGTAATCTGTCTGTATGTAGATTAGTGCAGTCATGATGATGAGTACGGCGGAGATCGTAAATTGAAACAGTACCAGTAAGGCGCGAAGATTTGTGTTGCCTGCAACGCCTGATTTATTTGATTGCAGTACCTGCGCCGGATACAAGCGAGACATAAGGTAGGCAGGGTGAAAGCCTGAGAGAATCCCAATCGTTAGCGTAAGCGATATGATGGAAAGCATGATCACCGGGTCGGCTAACATTGAGGAGCTGAGCTGGCGCTCCGTGTAATTGCTAAACGACGGCAGGATTAATTCAATGATGACCAGGGCAAAGAAAAGCGCGATAAGGGATAACAGTACCGACTCAATCTCAAACTGTACAAACAGTTGACGGCGATTGGCGCCCATTACTTTTCGCAGGGCGACCTCTTTGGCTCTCAAGGTAGACGCCGCCGTTGCCAGATTCATAAAGTTTATGCAGGCAATCAACAACATCAAGAAGGCGATGCCGCTGAAGCTGTAAATTGTGCTTAGACTGCCAGGGGATTTCATATCAAACCGGACAGGGCTAAGCATATGAATATCCCGCACCGGCATAATGCGAGGTGTGAACAACTCACTTCCCTTAATGCCTACGAGTGCCTGTATTTCAGGTGGGAAATATCTATCCACCCAGTCGTTGATCCCATTGTTCAAGCCGGTGATGGAGCGGCCTTCCTTGAGTTTGATATAGACATTAAACAAGAGACCGTTCCATCGAGTTAAATCCGACCGGCCATCAATGCTGGCTGCGTCAAAAACAAGCTGGCTGACTGGAACAAGCATATCGATATCTAGATGGGTATTGCCTGGCAGGGTTTCAATGACAGCGGCGACTTTCATTTCCCGCTCAATGGTCTCGTTAACGATTAAGGTTCGCCCTGTCCAGGGACTTTGGCCTAGATGTTTAATGGCCATCTCTTCGGTGAGGACTATCGACAAGGGGTCATCCAGTGCACCTTCGAGCGCGCCTTCGATCACTGGGAAATCAAACATGGTTAGGAATTCAGGATCGACGGTAGCAAAGGTCTCCAAGGTGGAGCTGTCGCCTTTTATGATAGTCCCGCCTCGCAGCTGCAGCCTTGCGACAGATTCAATTTCTTCAAAATCCCCGGGCAAGAGATCATAAGTGGCGCCAAAGAAGGCCGGAGATTCGTTTGTATCCTGGCCGGGGATATGGGCGCTAGCTTCTATGCGATACAGGCGATCGATATCTCTATATTGCATATCATAGCTAAATTCATGCTGCACAAAGAGAATAATCAGGGTGCAGGCGGCGAGGCCAATGGCGAGACCACTGACATTGATCGCAGTGAACAGCTTCTGACGTTTTAGGCTGCGAAGGGAGGAAATCAGATAATTGGAAAACATGCGCTGCCTTCTGTTTTTCGACAGTATAGCGCCTGGACTAACTGAATTGGATCAAGCTGAGACAAAGCGAGCCGCAGCTGAGTTCATCCGACGGTACTGCAAAGGGCGCAGGGCTTGCTTCAGTATTGCCTAGAAATGAGAGATGATTTCGCCAACCTCAGCATTCTCGTCGATGATCAGGGTTACTTTCCTGTAGAGATGAATTTCACCCTCTATGATCGAGGATGCATCAACGATGAGCTTTGGTAATTTGAAATTACCGGAGTTCCAGCTGTTTTTCTCGAAGATAATGTTTCCTTGAACACGGCTGCCCGCAGCCAGCTTGATATCGCCATTGACGGTTTCCAGATTGCCTTCAACCAGCGTGTTATTTAAGTGAATTGATCCATTCACAGTGGTGACATCATCGCCAATAGTTGAACCCTGTTGCAGGTCTATGCTGCCATTTATGGTTGCCACGTCCCGCCTGACCTTGAAGTTTTGCCCGGCCCTGATACTGCCATTGACGGTCTCAACGGATCGAACTGCTACATTGTCTTCAATTCGAATTGAGACATTAACGGTTTCCACGTCATCTGCTTTACTGTCGTCTCGTAGAACGATGCCGCCGTTTACCGAGCTCACATCACCGACAACAGACTTCTCGCCTACTTTAATATTGCCGAAGACTTTATCAATATCGTGAGCTCTGTTTCCATGGGAATCATTCTTGTGTGAATAGTCGTGGGAATGAACTTCGTGGGCACAGGCCACCTGGAGGAACAGGATCAGGAACAAACCCGCGCTCTTTAGTATTGATTTCGATGCCGTTTTTGTAGATACCATTACCTTGGACATTGCAGACCCTCTTAATAATAAGCCCATGGTATACATATGTCGTAGCTGGGTGGCAAAAGGTTTGTAAGCCCGGTAATTTCTTGTTTGTAAATTTAACGCAGCATAAATGCAGAAATGCAGAGACCCCGCAAAGAGGGAAGTTGTAGTATCCGCGGCCATTTTTTCTAAAATTGCTTTGTGTCGAGCACCATGGGATTAGGTCAGATTCAAAGGCAGAGCAGCAGATCAAGCTGGATTTTTAATGCACCTGGCGTAGGTAATCGTATGGAAGCCTATTTCTCGGGCATTGGCTTCGCCCCGCATCGGCATGATACCTACGCTATTGCCATGACTCTGAGCGGCATTCAGAGCTTCAGCTATCGCGGTGCATCCAGGTATTCAGAGCCTGGGCATTGTGTGATCTTACATCCAAATGAAGTTCATGATGGCCAGGCAGGAACGGACTTGGGTTTTCGCTACCGGGTTGCATATATTGAGCCTGTAAAGATTCAAAGTGTGCTCGGCGGCAGGGCGCTTCCCTTCCTGGAGAATGGCGTCAGTAGTGATGCCATGTTGTATGAGGCGGTGCTTCGCCTGTTGGGTGAATACGGTCATGCCCTGAATGAGTTGGAATATGAAGATGCTGTATACGATATTGCACTTGCCTTGGAGAGACTGGGCCAGACATCAAGTGTCTCACTGACCCGGATTAAGCGTTTTGATTACAAGGCGGCAGAGATTGCGCGGCAATTCATCTGCGATCATCAGAGCCAATCGATTTCCCTGGATTGCTTGGAGCACATCACCGGCCGCGACCGCTATAGGTTGTCCAGAGATTTCCGCGCACTCTTTGGAACGAGTCCCTATCGATATCTGCTTATGCGACGCCTGGAATCTGCGCGGGAAATGATGTTACGGGGTCACAGTCAGACGGATATCGCCATTGCTTGCGATTTTGCGGACCAAAGCCATATGATCCGCCACTTTTGAAAGACCTATGGTATGACGCCTAATCAATGGCTTGGGGCCTTGAGGACTGAGGCCGAGTCGACGATCGCGTAAACAACTGTGGGCGAGAGCTACTGGATAGCTGCTCAAGCGCCGCTAAAGTACACAATCGTTCTATCTTTGGGTAAAACCGGATCTATAATGCCGCTTTCTTCGAGGGTTCTTGCGCGCGTGCGATATTTCATTGTAAACAGCAATCACCAGGTGGATATATGTTAGAAATTAGTGAGCTATCTAAAACCTACGACAATGGCATCAGAGCACTGGATAAAGTTACATTGTCCATTCCAACGGGCTTATATGGCTTGCTTGGGCCAAATGGCGCTGGAAAGTCCTCTTTGATGCGCACTATTGCCACGCTCCAGGATGCTGATGAGGGCACAATTACTTTCGATGGGATTGATGTGCTCGCCGATCCAATAGAGATCCGTCGGCGTTTGGGTTATCTGCCACAGAATTTCGGTGTTTATCCCAGAATTTCAGCGAATGATCTGCTCGATCATCTTGCCATGTTAAAAGGGCTCAACGATTCGAAGCAGCGAAAGGAGGCAGTTGAGGCGTTGCTTGCGCAGACCAATCTACTTCAACATCGCAAGCAGTCAGTGAGTGCATTTTCAGGTGGTATGCGGCAGCGCTTTGGCATTGCCCAGGCATTGCTCGGCGACCCTGATTTGCTCATCGTCGATGAGCCCACAAGTGGCCTTGATCCTGAAGAACGCAATCGTTTTCACAATCTGCTGGTGACTCTTAGCGAGAACAAGGTTGTGATTCTGTCGACCCATATTGTTGAAGATGTTTCGGAGCTGTGCCCAAGGATGGCGGTTATGTCCAATGGCAAAATCCTGTTGGAAGGCAATCCGGAGAGCTTGGTCGAACGGATTAATGACCAGATATGGTGCAAGACCGTATCAGCCAGTGAAGTTGCCGGTATCGAAGATGAACTGCCTGTCATCTCGAAGCGACTGCGATCCGGGCGAACCATTATCCATGTCAAAGCGGATAACGCGCCGGAGGGTTTTGATTCTGCAGCTGCCGACCTGGAAGACGTGTATTTCTCTGCCTTGCTGACTGATCGATTAGCGGCATGAAAATGTTCACAAAAATGATTGGCTTTGAATGGCGATATTTCACGCGTCAGCCATCCTTTTATGTCCTGGCACTTATCTTCTTCACCATCCCATTCCTATTGATGAGTATCAATGATCTGGGTATGGGAGGTGGCAATATCCTGAAGAATGGCCCGTTCATCATTGGGCAGACGCTGGTGATCCTTGGCATCTTCTCCATGTTTCTGGTGGTGAATTTCGTCGCCAATACTGCCATTCGTGATGATGTCAGCGGTATGTCCGAGATTCTGTATTGCAAACCCATTGATCCTGTTAGTTATCAGCTGGGCAGATTCCTTGGCTCGTTTGCCATAGTCGTCGTCGTTTATTCGGCAGTACCCATTGGCCTGTTGGCTGGCAGTTTTATGCCATGGGTAAATGCGACACGGATAGGCCCCGTTAACCTGGAACTCTATTGGACGTCATTTCTGTATATATCCATACCAACCCTGTTTGTGTTCTCGTGCATCTTCTATGCCCTGGCGGTGAGGCTAAGGTCCATGATGGCGGTTTATCTCGCCGTTATTGCTGTGGTTGTCCTGTATGAAATCAGTGACAGCCTGTTTAATTCACCAGAAACTCGATCCATGGCTTCAATGCTGGATCCCTTTGCTGCCAGAACCTTCGCCGAGATCACTCGATATTGGACCGTCTACGAAAAGAATAATCTGGTGCTGAGCTTTGACGGTGTCTTATTAATCAATCGCCTGATATGGATTGGCGTGGGTGTGCTGGTGATGTGGTTCTTTGGCGGTTTTGGGCGTTCGATGTCTTTGCGAGGCCAGCGCAGCACAAAAAAGAAAATTGATGCAAGCTCAGATTCTGCAGATCTTGCGGTAAACAAAGACGGGCTTTTCCACAAAGGTGTAACAGTGGCCAGTTGGAGTCAATTCAAGTCACGAACTCTATTCGAACTCAAGCAGGTCATTCTGGACCCGGCATTCTTTATTCTCTGTGGCTTCATGTTTCTCCTGCTTGCTGGTGTGCTCTTTGAGCCCATGGGCATGTTTGGCTCAAGGTATCTGCCGCTAACTTACGCGATGGTCGAAGTGATCCGTGGTGCGATGGGGATGCTGAGCATGATCATCATCACTTATTACAGTGCTGAAGTTGTCTGGCGGGAGCGTAGCACGGGCATGGGAGATATTATTGACAGCATGCCTGTATCTAATCTGGTCTATTGGATGTCAAAGCTGGTGGCGGTTTGGACGATACTGGTATTGCTAATCCTGTTTGCCATTGCTGTTACTGTTTCGTTTCAACTCCTCTCTGGTTACCACAATATTGAACCTGGTCAGTACCTGATCAGTTTGGCCCTATTTGCTGCTTTGCCCTGGATGATGTTAACGGTTCTGGCATTCTTCTTTCAGGTGCTAAGCGCGAATAAATATGTGGGCATGGCGTTGTTCGTATTATTCATACTCTCCGGGCTGGCAATGGAAGGCCTCGGGCTTGGCCATAATATGCTTCGCTTTAGCAAGTCGCCCTCATTTATATACTCCGACATGAATGGTTATGGTACTTACCTCGTCCGCCACGGCTGGTACATGTTGTATTGGGGTAGTTTGTCGCTGGTCATGAGCATGATTGCCTATGCTTTGTGGCAGCGCGGTCCGCAACAGAAGCTGAGCAGTAACATTCAGAAGATCGGCTATCAATTGGGTCCGACGGGGAAGTGGACCCTCGCCGGATTTTTCACAATCTTCGTATTGAGCGGAAGCTTCATTTATTACAATACCAGTATCTTAAATGAGTACCTGACTGAAGATCAATTGAATGAGCGACGCGCACAGTACGAGAAGAAGTACGCTGCTTGGATTGATGATGCAGTGCCGACGATTGTAGACATGGCTGTAACAATCGATATATATCCGCGACAGAGGAAAATTGTCGGTAGTGCCGAGCTTGTGCTGGTGAATCGTTCGCCGCATATTATAGAACGGTTTTTGGTTTCCACCCCTGGGTATACGCCCGCCCATATTAGTGTCGAGATCGAAGGCGGGCATCTGGGTAAGATTCATGAACAGCACCAGATTCGCTGGTTTGAATTTGATCGGCCCATGCTGCCCGGGGAATCACGTACCGGCCGATACGAAGTGGTTCGTCAACAGCTGGGCTTTGTGGATAAGGATGATGCAACCCTGATAGTGGAAAATGGCACATTTATCAACAGTGCTGAATTGTTTCCAAGGTTCGGCTATCAGCGTTCAGTTGAGCTGGTAGACATGGCAGATCGCGAAGAGTGGGATCTGCCAGCGGCCAGGCGAGCTTACAAACTTGAGGATACCCGATTCTACCAGCAGACTGTTTTTGGCCTTGAAAGCGGCTACCTTGAGTTCGAGGCCACAATATCAACGGCCACAGATCAAATTGCAATTGCCCCAGGTTATCTGCAAAAGGAGTGGGCTGAAGGCGGCCGCAGGTTTTTCCATTATAAGATGGATGCGCCAATAGAAAATTATTTTGCCATTATGTCGGGTCGATATGATGTATTGCGGTCTCGCTACAAAGGTATCGATATTGAGATATTTCACCACTCGGGGCACGCATACAATGTAGAGGTAATGCAGCAGGCCGTTAAAGATTCCATTGACTATTTCAGCGAAAACTTCGGACCTTACCAGCACTCACAGGCGAGGATTATTGAATTTCCTGGTTACAAGAGCTTTGCCCAGAGCTTTCCCAATACCATCGCCTACTCGGAACGGATTGGCTTTATCAATGATCTCAGCGATCCGGAGATCGTCAACTCGGTTTATTACGTGACTGCTCACGAGATGGCGCATCAATGGTGGGGTGGCCAGGTTAACGGCGCCAATGTGCAGGGAAGTACGATGATTGTAGAAACCCTGGCACAATACAGCGCCCTCATGGTGACCAGGGAAAAGTATGGGCAGGCGATATTGCGGAAGATACTGAATTTTGAACTGGATAGTTATCTACGCGGCCGAACGCGCGAGCTCATAGAAGAATTACCCTTGATGCGGGTAGAGAATCAGGACTATATCCACTACCGCAAGGGCTCGGTGACCATGATGTCTCTGGTGGATCTATTGGGCGAGCAGAGAATGAATGCCGCCTTAAGTTCGTTCCTGTCGGAGTTCAAATTCAGGGAGGCAATATACTCAACCACACTGGATTTGCTGGCGCACATTAGTCGGGGTTCCAATGACAGCGAACGGGAGGCTGTGCGGAATCTGTTCGAAGAAATAAGTCTTTATGATCTGAGGATGGTGAGCGTCGATGTTGAACCCTTTGGCGGTGGTGATATTGGTAACAGCAGAGAAGAAGCGCAATACGAAGTGACGCTGCTTATAAATGCGCATCGTGTGGAAGCCGATGGTCAGGGTATGGAAACACAAGCCTCTCTATCTGAGTACATTGATATAGGGCTCTTCTCCGCCGACCCGGATGATCTTTCAGGATTAAGCGGCGCCGATGAAGCTTATGTTCTTTATCTCGAGAAGCATCTTATTAACGATGGTGAAAATATCATCAAAATCTGGATGCAAAATTATCCATCATGGGCAGGCATCGATCCTTTCGTTAAGATGATCGATCGTGACTCGGCAGACAATACAATTCGAGTGCGACCGGAGGATCGTGATTTGGTTGCTCTGTGATAAAGAGCTATGTGAAGACAGTCATGGGCAGAGCTCATTATGAGCGAGCATATAGGGAACGCCTCCTAAGATGATATAACCGTCCTCTTCAGAGATTGCCGGTGTTTCCAGGTTGCCACGTTTGTGCCGAATAGCGACATGAGGATAGTTATCAATCATCTGTACTTGCCAGGTGCCACTGCCCTTGCTGGTTGTACCGTATGTGGAACTGCGCCAGGCACCGCTGTATGTGCTTGTTGAGTCTGTGCGCCGCATAAATGTGCCGTCGCTGCAGAATTGATATTCAGATATCGAGCCGCCGCCGTTGTAATAGTTGCCGTAGCCGGCAGCAAAGATAAGACGTTTGCCGCGCAGTCTTCCCTGCCATCTTTCGTACTCAAAGCCAGGCTGTACGTCGACAATTGCCATGCTTTCCAGCATCGCGTTTGCGCTACTCTCAAAGCCCAGCCAACGCTCCCTGACAGAACCTACAAGGATCATATATCCCTGGTCATCGCCACCAAATACGCCGGCAAATATTCCTTGTATTTCCCTCCCGTCGATTTGCCCGGTAACACCCATGCCAAGACCTTGCCCGCCATTAATATCCACCATATTGGGGGCGCCGGTTGGAATGATCTTGATCTTGCTGGATTCAAACCCGGTACGTAGTGCCGCTTGCACGTTCGACAAAGACAAACCTGGCCTCGGCCTGATGATGACTGTGCCCGCTCGACTGGCGGATTTAAAAAATAGCAAATCCCTGGTTTCACTAACCAGTTCAAAGTCCTTTGCAAGCTCAATGGAGAACCCGTAGCTGCGATCAAGATAAGTATGTACCTGGTCTGGCAGGGTGAGCCTTGGCTTGTGCTGTTCACTGAATGCGAATTGGCTCAATACTATCAAGGCAAAGAGCAAGCCTGCGCAGCTCGCTTTCCCCCCCACTTTCTCACATATAGACCGTTGGTATTTCTTGTGTAAATTGCTCATCTGTAGGCTGCGGCGACCTCGGTGATATCGCTAATATTGAGCGCGCAGTCTTACGTGATCTGCCGTTAAGGTCAAATCTTCATTGCTTCATTGCTTCATTGCTTCATTGCTTTATTGCTTTATATAGAGTGCCGCCTCTGCAAGGCCGGCTACTGTTTACTTTCCATGACGCTGCTTATAACTTTCTGCCGCGACTTGCTTAGCGGAGATACCATTCTCTCTGGCGATCTTCTCATAAGCATCGCGGCGACGTTTGTTGATGTCCGTCACCAGTGTGTTTACATTTGATGGTACTTGCCCTTGCGCCATAACATAACCGTTCGGCATTTCCATCACTTGGCCAGCCTTGCGGGCGTCATCCAGTGGGCTTGCGATCGCTGGCATTATAGTCATGGCAATAAACAAAAATATCGATCGTGTTAATACGCGCATCTTCAGCACTCCTAGAATAGGTCGGATTCGTCTTCGAACAGATCCTCAAGATCCTTGCTGACCTTGATTCTGATTTCGTGTTCTATCTTGATGTTGAGGTTTATTTCGATGGGTTTATCGGGCGCCTGCACTTGAATGGTAGGGGCGCAACCACCCAGAATTACCAGTGCAAAGCCCGTTAGTAAATATGCTTTCATCAAGGAACTCCCTGTCTTGCCTTGTCGCTTAGTTTTCTTGAGACATCATCGCTTAATCGCATACTCTTGAGCAGGTCTGCGAGATTTTCCTCAAGGTTTAGATTCAGGTGAACTTCTCTACCATTTTCAAAGTCAGGATTACTGCCTTTGAGCGCCGTATGGGCGATCAGGTCACCTTGCGGTGAATATTCCAGTGATGCCTCAAGGCTGTGGTAATTAAAGTCCCGCATTGTATCTACTACTACCTGAAGTTGCTCGTTTTGTCCGACGAGACCAATCACTGATTGGCTAGGCGTATATCGGATAAACCCGCCGGGCTGCAGCGCAGTGACCGTGCCGTGACGGACACTTAATTTACCTTCTTGTATATGAACCGGAACTGAACCGCTAATTTTCCCGCTGCTTTCAAAATCCTGCTCTTGCAGGTCGAGGATAGTTTGCAGGTCCAAAGTTTCGAGATTCAAATTTAGATAGCCATTTCGACCCAGTAATTCGTACGCAAAGTCATCACTGCCAACTGTTCCGCCAAAGACGCTTCCTTCAAGTGAGCGACCAAGAAGGTTAATACTTGTAGCTTCAGCAATCAGATCAAATTCCATAAAGATCTTTGTCACCAGAATACCCGTATCAAAGGAATCCCAGGACATGGAAACTGGCGCCATTGATCGCACAACTGGCCAGCCAGAAAACTGGCCTTCGACCATACCGCCTCTAAGTTTGAAATCGTCCAGGTCTATCCTTAAATTTTCTGCTATCACGTTGCCATTCAAAACGCTGATGGATGGCTCATCTCGTATATTGAATTCCATGTCCGCGGAAATTTCCATATTGCCGCCGCGAAGTTCCAGGCTTTGGATACCAAAGTATTCTGCAATACCGGCGAGCTGTCTGACGTTGAATTTCCCATCTGTAACTATTGCGCCCCTGGAAGTAGGGAAATCGAAGTTGAGCGTTATTGTAATGGGCTTGAGGTCCAATACATTGAGATCTGTCATATGTGCAGTTAAAGAAGTGTTGTTGGCTTCAAGTCTTGCAGTTCCCGACATTAGTGGCAGGTTTTCCTCAGTTACCTTGATAGATGCAGGTGCTCTAAAGTTCCAATCGCCCTGACGTAAGGTGAACATCGCTTCGTTAACTGTTCCAGTCAATTCAAAGTTCCTAAAATGCCACATGAGAAAGGTGCTGGTATCTGTGCATAGAAGGCTCAAATTATCGATAGCTGTCGATTCGATATTGCAGCTGAATCCAGCACTGATTGTGACGATACCCTCAAGACCGTTGCGGTGTTGAACGGCAATGGCTATGGGGGAACTCAATGTTGATTTGATTGAGCCGTCTCGAATATCAAATCCAAATTTGCTTTCCTGCTGGCTCGATAACAAAAAGTCATGATTGCCTAAGGTCCACTGCGCCTGGCTGCTGATTTCGATGCTGCCGATGAAATAGTCTTGAAGGTCTTTGACCCTAAGTGTGCCTGTCAGCGGGAGTTTGCCCTTGAGACTGGAAGTGGCTGCTTTCAGTTCCAGCTTATACTTAATTGGCGACTTATCGCTCTGGAAGAGCATTTGAGTTCTGGAAAGAAAGAAGGCATTGGCCACAATATTGAACCACTGCCCATTACCAGGGCTTAATTCAAGATCGGCCAGTAAGACCTCATCACCATTGCGGATCAGCGAGACGGTCGCTTTGCTGCCATCCATCGTCAGCATTAATTGTATATTGTGATCCGGTATGTGAAGTTCGCCTCTTAGCCTGTCATCGAGCCGGGTCCATGACAGTGAGCCGTTGATGCATTCTGACCGGCAGAAAGTAAGCTTATCGATTTTGCCATGCACCGGAATGTATTTGATGCTGGCATTTATCAATGCGAATGCCTCGCCTAATTCAAGAGGCGCCTTATCGGTGGCGGTGCTGAAAATAGACGCTTCTCTTATCTCTATGGCGAATTCAGCCTGGTGAGGGCTCATTGATCTAATCTCAATATCAACCATTTCAAACTGTATGTCTTCAGAGCTGATGGCCAGGGTGTTGATGACAGTTACTCGAGCGTCGAGGCGCTGCATGGAGAATTTAGTGAGTTGAAAATTTCGCGACGCCAGAACGTTCTCCAATAACAGGGTCGTCAATGAGGGGCTGAACCACCAGGCAAGTATCAAAGTGATTGCTACAATAGAAAAAGTGATGAGTATGGTTTGGCGAATGGCTAAGATGTGCGTGACTCTTTTATTTTGTTTGCGGAGCTTAAGTTTGCAGAGCTCAAGAATATAGACCGTGGTTTGAATTGTAGATTCACTTGCTGGTACATTAGGCCACGTTTAATCAATTAGGGTTCATGTGTCAGCGAGAATATTACCGGTTTCGACCAAAGTGTTCTGGGGGATCGGGCAGATAGGTGAGGGCGTCAAGAACTCAGCCTTCAATTCTTTCCTGCTCTTTTACTACAACCAGATCTTAGGCGTATCTGCCACTTACATCTCCATCGCTCTTGCGATCGCGGTTCTGTTTGATGCCATCAGCGATCCGGTTGCGGGTTCAGTCTCCGACAGATTTCACTCCCGCTGGGGGCGCCGGCATCCCTTTATGATGGCATCTTCTGTACCCATGGCTATAACGCTCTTCTTGTTGTTCTTCCCGCCTTCAGGCATGAGTGAGGTGTTCTATTTTGGCTGGGTTCTTGTCTTTGCTATCTCAGTAAGGACATTCCTGACCTTGTACCACATTCCACACCTTGCACTTGGTGCAGAAATGGCCACAGATTATTCAGACCGCAATGTTCTATTTAGCTTTGGACTACTTTTTGGCGCTGTTGGTGGTTATGGCTTCTATTTCCTCGTGCTGACATTTATTTTTCCACCGCAAGCTGATCTGCCCAATGGCATGTATAACGCAGACGGTTACCCGGTCATGGCTGCTGCTGCTGGGCTGATTGCGATAGTCGCGATCTTGACTTGCGTATGGGGGACGGCAAAGGAAATCCCCAACCTTTCCAAAGCAATTCCAGCGAAGACACCCTTCAGCCTTATGCGGGTCTTTAATGAATTAAGAGTCGCCTTTTCAAGTCCTTCCTATCGTTCCATTTTCTTTGGATTGATGTTGGGGACCGTGGTTCTGTCCGTGGAAGGGGCGTTTACACCTTTTATGGGTATACATTTCTGGGAACTGGAAACTGACCAGCTGAAGTGGCTACCCATTGCAGTACTGACTGGTCTGCCGGTTGGTACAGTGGTGGCAGCAAATCTTGCGCGTATTCTTGATAAGAAGTGGTGCTTGATCATGCCAGCAGCCTTCTCAATTATTAATGCGAATTTGCTCATTATCCTTCGACTCTTTGAGGTGTTGCCAGCCAATGGCAGCGAAATTATCCTGCCATTACTGCTGACACAGAGCTTCCTTGCTGCTGTGTTTGGGCCAGCAGTTTTTATTACGATTAATTCGATGTTTGCCGACATATCTGACGAACTTGAACTCACCACCGGTGAACGCCAGGAAGGTATTATTTACTCTGCCCGAGCCTTTGCGGGTAAGGCTGCGGTTGCACTGGGAACGGTGGTTGGTGGTCTGGCGCTGGACTTCATTGCATTTCCAAAGAATGCGGCTCCGGGCACAGTTGATGCTGATGTTATCTTTAACCTGGGTTTGTTCCAGGGCCCGGTGACGTCCATACTTACGCTGGGTGGCCTGGTACTTTATTTAGGCTATAAGCTTACCCGACCTCGCCATGAGGAGATTGTGGCAGAACTTGAAAAGAGAAAGCTTGGCGTTGCTGACGCATAGTGGCTTTTTGAGGTATCTTTCCCACTGGTGGTGATGGTTAATCACCAGAAAAATAGAAGTTTCAGGAGAATGAGACAATGTTTTCAATGACCCAGCTTATCCGGCGCGTTGCGCAAACTGAAGGTGATTCGATTGCCACCGTGGATGGTGAACGTAGACAAACCTGGAACGAACTCGTCACAAAGGTATCAAGATTTGCCGGTGGCTTGCAGAAATTAGGCATCGGCAACAATGACTGTGTCGCTATCCTCGCCCTCAACAGTGATCGCTACTTTGAATTCATGTTTGCGACCCCGTGGGCAGGTGGTGTCTTTCAGCCTGTTAATACCCGGCTCGCAGGCCCGGAAGTTGTCTATTGGTTAAACGACTCAGAAGCGAAAGTACTGATTGTTGATGCAAGTTTCAAAGGCATGATTGCCGAGATTAAAGGCGAACTGGATTTTGTTAAACAATACATTTTTATCGATGAGGGTGAAGTACCGGAAGATATGGTTGCCTATTCTGATGTTGTGTCTGCAGAACCGGTAGCGGATGCGAACCGGAATGGCGATGATGTGGCAGGGCTGTTTTATACTGGTGGAACCACTGGTCGATCTAAAGGCGTGATGTTAACTCACACCAATCTTGTCGTTAATGCACTTCAATCGCTCCCTATATTGGGATGTCAGGCGGGAGATCAGGTTCTCCACGTTGCTCCAATGTTTCACATTGCCGATGCCTTTGTTTGCATGACAACCGCAGCCATGGGTGGCTCAAACTTTTTTCTACCTGCATTTGACCCGGTATCGACGATGAAAGGTATTGAAGAATATAAAATCGAGAGGATGTTGTTAGTGCCTACCATGGTCAATATGTTGGTTAACCACGCTGATATATCATCGCATGACCTGAAAACCCTGAGATGTGTCATGTATGGTGCATCACCTATGCCAGAGCCGGTCATCAAAAAAGCCATGAAGGAGCTGCCGGACGCGCTTTTTTATCAGGCATACGGGCAAACTGAAGCGGCACCGATTGTCACAGTGTTATCTCCTGAACGGCACACCTTTGATGGGCCGTTAGCTGGTAAGATGAAGTCAGCGGGTCAGGCGGCCCCGGGGGTTGATCTTGTTATTATGGGTGAAGACGGGAATCTTGTTGCGACGGGCGTTGTTGGGGAAATCTGCATGCGCGGCCCAAACGTCATGCTTGGTTATCGAAATATGGAAGAGCAAACTGCAAAGGCTATCGTTGATGGCTGGCTGCATACGGGTGATGGTGGGTTCCTTGATGAAGATGGCTTTCTGTTTATTGTGGATCGGGTTAAGGACATGATTATCTCCGGCGGCGAAAATGTTTATTCCGCAGAAGTCGAGAACGCTATTTACCAGAATACCGCTGTCAACCAGTGTGCGGTAATTGGCATTCCTCATGAGAAATGGGGCGAGCAGGTCCATGCGGTTGTTGTGTTGCACGAAGGGCAGAGCGTAGATGAGGCTGAACTGATAGAACACTGCAAGCAGCTTATCGCCGGGTTTAAGTGCCCGAGGTCTGTGAGTTTTCAGAGCGAATCTTTGCCATTGTCTGGCGCCGGTAAAATCTTGAAGACAGAACTTAGGAAGCCTTATTGGAAGGGCGTCGAAAGAAGTGTCAACTAACCTTTTGTGAGGTTATCGAACATGTGGACTCTGCAGGGAAATTATTGTTGGTCAATGCCAATCAGTCGACAAATTGCTAGAAACTAACCGTGTCTACCAACCTTTCAATTAGCGCAGCACCGACCCAGGTGAGGGGTGGGATAAAGAGATAGAACGTCAGCCGGAATGCTGCGGTAGAATCAAATGGCCATTCCTGCACCTGACGAATTTCCTTTCTGTATTCAAACAAGGGTTGAAGTGTTGATAGTGCTTCAACATCTTCCGGCGGGTTTGGGTGCCCCTGCGTCAGCTGACTGATGCGTGCTTGAATTAACTGTAGTTCATGAGATTTGTGTTCGCTTATTCTCTTTCTAATGGGTAATAGTGGCACCAGGAAAATAAACACCATCGGCAGCAAGGTTGCAAACAAGCCTGGCAGAATGGTGATGTAGTTCGAACTGTCCCTGGTCAGTAGAATTGGAAAGGCAGCAAGGACGCCCATTAAAACCAGCGTCGAGTAGCCAGCAACCCGAGAAAATGCCTTGAGTTCACTCAGGTTCATCAGGTCAATGTTTACTGCTTCTCGTGCGAGCCTCGCAAATACCTCCGCATTTCCTGTTAGCGAAGAAATTACGATTGTGATGAGGCACCAGACCATGATGGTGACCAACAATACAGTACCGTTGAGAATATCCACCTGGGTCAAAACATCAAAGAAATCACCCTCGGTTGAAAGGAGGAAGTAGTTATGGATGAAGCCAAGTAATAGGCCGGCGGACAGATTTTTGAGTTGCGCTTCTTTTGTCATACCAACGAGAGAGTCACGAATTCTCGCAAGCTCTGACTCCTGGAGATTTAGTGACGGTCGCAGATTATCGAAAGCTGTGAGGGTTTGCATATTCACGAAGTGCGAGACTGGGATGAAGTACGAGATCACGAAACAAAAAAATACCAGCGCCAGCTCTTCGCCGTCGTCTCCTTGGGCTCCGGCGAAGTAGAACAGTAGGGACAAGCTTCCAAATAACAGAACGAAGGTACACCAGCGACCGTAGGGAAAGGTGAATACCAATTGATGAGGCCAGATTGGATATACTTTCACTGGGTTGGAGGTCGTTATTGCCGTTGTCCATGCATACTGTACTGAGACGGCTACGGGTATGAAAGAAAATCCACTCTTGATTCTTACGACCAAAATGTAGATGGTTAGGACTTCGCGTTCTCCTTATGGGGCCTCTTTATGGAATCTCTTGATGAACTTCTTAGTGAATAGTTTGGAAAAATCAGTAAATTCCGCTGAGTGGCAGGCGAGAGTTAACCTCGCAGCTTTCTTTCGTCTGGTTGCGGCTTACGGTTGGGATGATCTGTTGCTGGCACATCTTTCCTACCGGGTACCCGATGAAGATGCCTACCTGATTAACCCATACGGTTTGCTGTTTAAGGAGATAACAGCATCGTCTTTGCTAAAGGTTAATTATCAGGGAGAAAAATTGCTGGATCATGATTATGACATAAGCCCTGAAGCAAACGTAATCCATGGTGCGATTCTGACTGCACGTCCAGACATCAACTGTGTTGCCCATGTCCATACGGTTGCCGGTACCGCCGTCTCCAGCCAGCGTGCGGGGCTCAAAAATATTTCACAACAATCAATGATTGTTTCATTCTCGCTGGCCTATCATGATTACGAAGGCATAGTCCTGGACCTTGCCGAAGCGCCAAGGCTTGAACAGGACCTGGGCGACAAGAACCATATGATATTGCGTAACCATGGATTGCTCACTGTCGGCTCAAGCGTCTCAGCGGCGTTTCATGCGCTCTATAATTTACAGCGCGCCTGCGAAATGCAGGTGGCAGCGGAAGCCGGTGGACAGGCGCTAATTCCACTTAGCGAAGAGATGATAAACGTCTCTCTGCAACGAATTTCGACTATGCCGCAATCGACGTCTTCCAGAGATCTGCTCTGGGAGGCATTACTTCGCAGGCTGCGAACGGACGAGCCAGAGTTTGAAACCTAGAAGAGGGGCCAGCATAAAAGGGGCCGTTTTTATCCCATATTTAACGTTACTGGATGATTTATATGTTGCAACAAGCACAGGATTTATTAGAGGAAGGTAAGGAACTTAAGACCTTACTTGAGGGTATATCAGAGCAGGAGTGGGAACAGCAAACGCCGTTCAAGAACTGGACTATAAATCAGGTTGTGCAGCATCTTCATGGTGCAGACAAGATGGCCGTGCTGTCTCTAAATAACAGGGAAGATTTCGAGTCGACTAAGTCAGATGCCGGCAAACTTGGATCAACCATGAATCCCAAGCAGACAGGTGATCAACTGCTCGATGACTGGTGGGCATATTTCACCGAGATGTGTGAGCTATTAGGCAATAGCGATCCAAAGTTTCGAGTGCCGTGGTTTGGCCCCGATATGGGGGTGATGATGTTTACCACAGCTCGGCAAATGGAGACCTGGGCACATGCGCAGGACATCTATGACTTGCTGAAAGTCGAGCGAAATAATACCGACAGAATAAAGAACATTGCCGTGATTGGCGTAAAGACCTATAGCTGGACCTTTGTGAATCGCAATGAAGAGGTGCCTGGCCCGGCGCCCTATGTGAAGTTAAAAGCGCCTTCCGGTGAGGTTTGGGAATTTAACGAACCATCTACGATAAATTTTGTTGAAGGTTCCGCTGTGGAATTTTGCCACGTCGTTACTCAGGGAAGAAATATTGCAGACGTCGATCTTACCGTCGTTGGTGAGCCCGCCATTAAGTGGATGGCGGTTGCCCAATGCTTTGCCG
Organism: Pseudomonadales bacterium; assembly: GCA_046582185.1. Taxonomy (GTDB): domain Bacteria; phylum Pseudomonadota; class Gammaproteobacteria; order Pseudomonadales; family Azotimanducaceae. The sequence continues at coordinate 56,308 of JAYGEX010000032.1, forward strand.
GGCCGCCAGAGACTCCACCTGCACAAGGGTCACGCTATAACTCCTGATTACTAGCCTTGGTGTGACAATATTGTCGCCGACAATTGGTTGGTTTAAGTCTACGTTTCATGCAGAACGCGAACATGCAGACACTGCTAATAATTTACGTCAGATAGAGGCTAGTAGAAGTTTGCCCGCAAGACAGGCGTTATTTCAAAAGAAAGCCTTCGTAGCCGTTTGCGGCAACGTCATCACATCTCTCACGGTATGCAGGTGCGCCGCCGGCATAGAGTAAGAACTTCCGCTTTTGCTTGTGCGCAAGGTTCTTGTTGATGCCCATAAACCAGGAGTCTACCTTGGTGAATAACATGCCCTCTGCAGTCTCGTGAACATGTTGCGTCCAGGTGGTCTCCGCATCAATGGTCGGGACGATGGTCCTGTAGCCCTTGTCGCGCATATATTGAATAAGGTCGGTAACCCACTCGACATTTTGTTCAATACATCGGGGTATGTTGCAGAATGTCGCTGCATTGTGCGGGCCCACCAGCGTCAACATATTGGGGAATCCCTGACCTTGCAGCCCAAGGTAAGTGCTAGGACCATTCGCCCATTTATCTATTAACGATTGCCCACCCTCGCCCCTGATGTCGATCTTATCGAATGCACCGGTAATCGCGTCGAAACCCGTAGCATAGATAATGATATCGAATTGATATTCAACATCGTTGGTCTCAATGCCTTGTTTTGTGATGCGTTTTATTGGCGCATCACTGATATCGACCAGAAGCACGTTATCCTGATTGAATACTTCGTAGTAACGCGTCTCCATGGGGACGCGCCTGGTACCAAAGCCATGGTCTTTGGGAATGAGTTTTTCCGCGACCTCAGGGTCATTGACCCGCTCTCTGATTTTCTTCGCAATAAAATCGCTAACGAGGTCGTTAGCCTCCTGGTCTACCAGGATATCGCGGAAATTGCCTAGCCAGATGCCAAAGCCTGGCTCAGAATATAATTTTTCGAGAAACACTTCGCGTTCTTCTGGTGAGACTTCAAAGATCGAGCGCGAATCAGCCTTGTGCATGAAGGAGCCATGAGATTCCCTGCATCTTTTAAAGATTTCCGGATAGCTTGCCTTTATCTCGCGTTGTGTTGTTTCATCAATACCCGAGTTATTTAAGGGGGCACAGTAGTTTGGCCTTCGCTGGAAGATAGTGAGGTGGCCAGCTGTCTTTGCCACCTCCTGGATAAGCTGAACTCCCGTTGCGCCTGTGCCGATAACAGCAACTCGTTTTCCACGGAAATCTACTGGCTCATGTGGCCACTTACCGGTATGAAAAGAAGGGCCTTTGAATTGATCAATACCTTCGATGTCTGGCATGGTTGGCGTTGATATTGGACCGACGGCAGTGATTAAAAACTGAGCTTGCGCAATTAATCCATCCTCAGATTCAATTTTCCAGCAGCTGCTCTGTTCGTTATATGTGGCGCTCTTGATTCGACAGCTAAATTCAATGTCTTTGCGCAGGTCAAATTTGTCGGCGACATAATTCAAATAGCGTAGCGTTTCAGGTTGAGCCGAAAAGTGTTCCTGCCAGCTCCATTCCTGTAATAGCTCTTCGGAAAACGAATAACCATAGCTGTAACTCTCAGAATCGAAGCGGGCGCCAGGGTAGCGGTTCCAGTACCAGGTGCCGCCTACGCCTGTACCTGCCTCATATACCCGTACCCTGAACCCCAATTTTCTCAAGAGATGCAATTGGTACATCCCGGAGATACCGGCGCCAATTATAATCACATCAGACTGCTTATCTTCACGCATGAAAGCACCCGAGTAATGACTTTATACAAACCATAATAGCCCTGTATCTGCATTCATCAGCGGCTTTGCCTGGTATCAGTATGTTTACAATAGTCATCCAGTACCGGCGCCAGGTATGACAGAAAGTCGTCCGGGTTTTCGCTCATAGGGAAATGTCCCATGCCTAACATTTTCTTAAAGTATGCGCCCGGTATCATTTGTGCGATTCCCTCCGCGCCAGATGGTGGGGCTGACCAATCATATTCACCTGATAGCAGATACACGGGGCACTTTTTTGTGTCGATGGTGAGCGCCTGATTTCTCAGGTCGCCATCGTAAGCATAATAATGAAGGTCTCCCTTGAATACGCCAGGGCCACCGGAGGCATAATGCCAAAGTGTTTCCCAGCGATGATCGTCCGGGCTTTGTGGCGCGATCAGTGCCGCCATGGAAGCGGCAGCACTGTAACCCGCATGTGTATCGTGGCGATTGAAATAGTCAAAATTGCCTGGGTCATAATCATCTGCACCAGCGTCCAGGCCTGACTGCAATCCAATGATGCCGCCAATTTTATCCTGGTGCTGCAGGGCCAGGTGAAGTACAACCCTGCCACCAATGGAACAACCCATGACCAGCGGCTGATCCAGGTTCAGGGCATCCATAAAGGCGAGAATATATTCCAGATACTTGTCGGTCGTCAGTTTATATTCCTGATCTTGCCATCCTGTTGGCGGCGAAGATTTACCATGCCAGGGCATATCCGGGATGATGACCCGAAAGCGGGAGGTGATTGATTTATTCCTGACAATCTCGCGATATTGACGGCCATCGGCGCCAGCGGTATGGAGGCACAACAGAGGAATTCCCGAGCCGGATTCTTCAAAATAAATACGCAGGGACTCATCGTTGAGTTTAAGGTTAACGTAGCGACCAATAACGTCATCAATAACGGCGTTCATTTTCCTTGCTCCTTTAACTGCGTTTGTCTCTGATCATCGCGCCCCCTTTGATCCACGCGCCAGAGTTCCAATAATCGTCTTACATAGAACAGGTTGCTTTGCATGGCGTGCATATCACCGTTGAGGGTGAGATGTCCCATATAGAAAAGGGCAGTGAGTTCATGGAATTCAGGGGGCGGTATCTCGGCACAATACTTTTGCCATGTGTCCTTGCTGCCGGTCAGCGAGAACCCGTCTAAGGGTAGGTTAATATCACCTATGCTGACCTTGCCTTTATTAATGTCGAACTGAACAGTACTTGTACTTTCGGCAATGTCCTCTATATCGCTCTCTGCATCAGAGCCGTCAGTAGCGGAAATAAACTGGATTTGTGTTGTGTAGTGCGCGCCGAGGCGCTGCAGAATATTATCTGAATTGAGCTGTTCGATCAGCTTGTCCATCGCATATCCTCTCTGTTCACAATGGGATGAGTCAAAATCTAACATGTCTTCGTCGCTATGTGTATTGAGCGATAGATGGGAAGTGATAGTATCGATTCAAGCAAATGGGATCTTGTAGATGAATAGACTTGAATCAAAAACCATCCAGCACAATGGAATTACCACCGCCTACTATGATGAAGGCAGTGGCCCGGTGCTGCTGTTATTGCATGGCTTTACCGGCAGCAAATTAGACTTTCACGACCAGATTGCAAATTTCTCGGACCGATATCGTGTTGTTGTACCTGATAATCGAGGTCATGGTGAATCTACGAATACGGGTGCTGAATCTTCTTATACATTGGAAGTTTTGTTGGAAGACCTGGAAAGCTTTGTTAGCGTCCTGAATTTGGGAAAGATACACCTGCTGGGTCACTCAATGGGCGGCATGGTTGCGCTACGTTACGGTATTAAGCATCACCAGAGGCTGGCATCCCTGATGTTAATGGACACCTCCTCTGCGCCTCTAAATATGCCGCCGGCCATGCGTGAAGCGATGCAAGGCATAGTAGAGGAGAAAGGTTTGGCTGGGCTGGTTCAGATGATGCGTGCAGCCCCGAAGTCGCAAGAGGTCCAGAGCGGAATAGATTTTCTAGGTGAGGATGAACATTGGTGCCGAATAGAAGAGAAGCTCCAGCAGATGGATCTTGTTGCCTATCGTGCCCTTGCCGCGGCCCTTGGAGATGCAGCAGATTTGACTGATGCGCTGGCCGCGATTAGTTGTCTAACCACCATTATAGTAGGTGAGGCTGATATGCCATTTGTCGAACCATCAAGGAAAATGGCCGAAGGAATCGTGGATTCAAGGCTTTGTATAATCGAAGGCGCCTCTCACTGCCCGCAATATGAGAATGCAGATCAATGGACTGCAGTGTTAAGCGCACATTTAGGTATTGCTCGTCCAGAACTGTAAACCTCCAGTGCTCGCGCGCGAGTCCCATAGTTCCCTGGTAAGTGATTGTTTTATATAGCTGACAGAATTGTAGTTTTTTAGTTATTGTTCAGATTCGACTATTTATGGACGGGGAATAGCTAGTATTTCACCAGTATTAGATTGAACATGTTTGTTGTAATCGTCGCTGTGGGCAGTATACTCGCGCCGCTGTTACCTCCCTCCCTCAAGCTCGCCACCAGGAAAGCCCAATGTCCGACGACCCCTATGCGATATCTACCTTCGAGGATCTGAATCTTCCTGCAACTTTGCTCAGTGCATTAAAGGACGCTGGTTACGAAACGCCATCGCCCATTCAGGCGCAAACCATCCCTTTGTTGATGGAGGGTGCAGATATGCTCGGCAATGCGCCTACCGGTACCGGTAAAACAGCAGCATTCGCGCTACCTCTATTGTCGCGTATCGATATGAAGGCTCAGCATGTTCAGGTTATGGTGCTGACACCAACACGGGAACTCGCTATTCAGGTTGCAGAGGCTTTCCAGCGATATGCATCCCATATGAAAGGCTTTCATGTCCTGCCCATCTACGGTGGACAGGAATATTCCGGTCAGATTCGAGGCCTGAGACGAGGAGTGCATGTGGTTGTGGGTACGCCAGGTCGGGTAATGGATCATATGCGCAAGGGCACCTTGAAATTAGATAAATTGCAGGCGCTGGTGCTGGATGAAGCGGATGAAATGCTGCGCATGGGTTTTATTGATGATGTTGAGTGGATACTGGAACAGACGCCAAAGGATCGGCAAATGGCCTTGTTCAGCGCCACCATGCCGAAGGAAGTTAAGCGGATTGCCAGTCGGTACCTTGATGATCCAGTCGAAGTTAAGATTAAGACGCGCACCGCGACCGCCGATACCATTCGCCAACGGTACTGGCTGGTAAGCCACTTACACAAACTTGACGCACTGACGAGAATACTTGAGGTCGAGACATTTGATGCCATCCTTATGTTCGTGCGCACCAAGATCGCAACGACCGAATTGGCGGAGAGACTGGAAGCACGAGGATATGCCGCTGCCGCCTTGAATGGCGACATGATGCAAAAAAACCGTGAGCAGACCATCAAGAAATTAAAGGATGGATCACTGGATATACTGGTTGCAACAGATGTGGCAGCGCGTGGCCTGGATGTGAGTCGCATTAGTCATGTCGTTAACTACGATATCCCCTATGACACTGAGGCTTATATCCATCGTATTGGTCGAACGGGTAGAGCCGGCCGGCAGGGTGAGGCCATCTTGTTTGTCGCGCCCCGTGAAAGAAGAATGCTGGCCTCCATTGAAAAAGCCACCCGGCAGAAGATTGAGCCTCTCGAGCTGCCATCCACAGAAATGGTAAACAACAAGCGGATTGCGGATTTCAAACAGAGCATTACCGATACCCTAGCCGCAGGCGAGCTGGACTTTATGCGCGGCATCCTCGCCCAGTATGAACAGGAACATGATATTCCACCGCTGGAAATAGCAGCGGCCCTGGCGAAGATCTCAATTGGCGATAAATCCCTGCTGTTGAAGCCAGAGCCCAAGCGGAAGCCGCAAAAGGATCGAGATGATCGCGGCGACAGAGGCGATCGAAAACGCCCAGGTAGACGTCGCGAAAAAGAAGATAGACCACATCGACAATCGGCTCCGCCAGAAGGCATGGCACGATATCGCATTGCAGTTGGCCGCAATCATGATGTACAACCCGGTAATATTGTTGGCGCCATCGCCAATGAAGCGGGCCTTGATGCCCAACATATTGGCCATATTGATATACGGGACGATCACAGTCTTGTCGACCTCCCCCTTGGTATGCCAAAGGATGTGTTTCAGGATTTGAAGAAGACCTGGGTATGCGGGCAGCGCATTAATATCTCCCTGTTCAAGGATATGGATGATTCTGGTGGTAAGGGCCGCGCGGAAGCAAAGGGCTCAAGATCCAGGGCGCCGCGAAAGAACAGTGCCGAAATGCGGATTGCCGGAAAGAAGAAAGGAAAAAATACAGATCAGAAAGATAGTTCTACTGCAAAGAAGAAAAAGAAGAAGCGGAAGGACAACAAAGACGACTAGCTTTGATGACGATAACTGGCTAATCATGCGGATTAGGCGAGAAAATTGTGTCAGATCAATGCCAATGTTCGACCAGGTTTGCCCATCTGGAATATTGTCTAGATCTTACCTTTTCTATGCTATGGTTTTGCTGTAATCGACAATAATAATAGTAGCCGAATATGCAATATATATTGGCTAATGAGGGCAATTTTGAATAAACAGTGCACCGTTAAGCAACTATTTATCCACCCCATCAAAGGATGCAGGCCGGTCATGGTCAGCTCCGTTCAGATCAATGAGTATGGTGTTGTCGGCGACCGCGAACTCATGGTGGTCAAGGACGGTAAAAAAACCAACCTCAAAAATCTGCCAGCCCTGGCAAAAATTTCCATCGAACAGATAGAGACGGGACTGTTCCGTTTGAGTGCAGATGGTACGTCGCCAATAGAATTCAGAAAGGTAGTAGATGGCGATATCGAATCAGCCAGCTTCTATGGGGATATGCCACAAGTACGCCAACAGGGGGCTGAAGTCGGAGATTGGATTTCTGCCGTGGTGGGACAGAGCGTTAGCCTCGTCTGTCTGCCCGCACCCTTTAAGCGTAATTTAGCCATCGAACCGCTTATGCCATTGCACGATAGTCTGCAGCATAGTTTTGCTGATCTCGCGCCAATCATGGTGGTTAATCAGTCGACCCTCGATGACCTCAATGAACGCCTGTCAGTGCCTGTTCCTGTTGAACGCTTTCGGCCTAACATAGTTGTTGGCGGTTATTCTGCTTATGAGGAAGATGATGTTTCTGGTCTCGAAAACGGCGAGCTGCAGTTTACCCATGTGACAGCGTGTGAGCGATGTACGATCATTAATACCCATCATGAAAATGGGCAAATGATGGGCAAGTACCCGCTGAATACATTGAGCAAGTATCGTCGCTTCGAGGGCGGTTACGATTCTGGCATCAACTTCGGTGATTACTTTACCGTGCAAGGCTCTGGAACTTTGTCCGTGGGAGACGCCTTGAAAGTCAGCACTCGGAAAGCGGCGGGTACTGCATCCTCGGAAGAGGGCTGCAAATGAATTCCTTTATGGCTGCAATTCAAAGCCTGAACAATTTCCTTTGGCACGACTATGTTCTCTATGCTGTATTGGCAACAGGGGTTTTATATACACTGTGGAGTGTCTCAAGCCAATATCGTGCATTAACCCATGGTATTGCAGTGACCCTGGGTCATTATGATAATCCAAGAGACCCTGGCGCCATCAATCACTTTCAGGCCTTGTCGACGGCAATGTCTTCCACCGTTGGCCTTGGCAACATTGGTGGCGTCGCACTGGCCATTGCACTCGGTGGTCCTGGCGCCCTCTTCTGGATGTGGGTTGTAGGTGTGATTGGTATGTCAGTGAAGATAGTCGAAGTTACCCTCGCAATGATGTATCGCAATCTGGATGATCCTGAGAATCCTCATGGTGGCCCCATGTGGGTTGCTCGAAAAGCATTCGCTGAGTTTGGCTTTGCGAAATTCGGTTTTGGGGTGGGTGCATTGTATTGTATTGCAATAATTATCGGGTCGTTCACAGGTGGTAATATGTTCCAGTCCTGGAATGTCGCCGATGTGACCAACACATATTTTGGCTGGCCGAAATTGCTGGTAGGTGTGATCCTGGCTGTGACCGTTGCCCTGGTCCTTATCGGTGGTATCAAGAGGATTGGCAATGTCACTAGCGTGCTTGTGCCCTTTATGTGCCTCGCCTATATGATCGGTGGCGTCTATGTATTGGTGCTCAATATTGAAGCAATACCAGGCATTATTGCTTTGATCTTCCGTAGTGCGTTTAATCCGATTGAAGCGACAGGTGCCTTTGTGGGCGGCAGTGTTGGCGCGGCTATGTTATGGGGCATGAAGCGTGCGCTCTATTCGTCTGAAGTCGGCCTTGGTACCTCGGCGATTGCGCACGCTGCAGCGAAGACTGATGAACCCGTCAGGGAAGGCCTTGTTGCAGGCTTGGAGCCATTCATTGATACCCTGGTTGTTTGTACGATTACAGGGCTGGTGATCCTGTCGTCCGGCGTTTGGAATCGTGGCCCGGATCTGGTGCTTAACCAGGTTCCATTATTTGAGGAGAACTCGAAGGGGGTCTGGTCAATCTCTCCTGTCGAGCTAAGCCGAAAGCAGAGCGGTGAACACTGGTCAGTGGATACCAATGTATTTACTGTGATTAGCATCAAAGATGAGGCGGGAAATTCCACTCGGCAAAGATTGAACGGCATAGTGGTTCAGGAAGGCCAGCGCTTGGCTGCAGACTTCGATTCAGTTGCAACGCCAGACTCGCCGTCAATGCATGAAGCAGGAATCTACCAGTCGTACACTGGCGCAAGTTTGACAGCACTTGCATTCAATCAAACACACGATTGGCTTGGCATTTGGCTGGTAACAATCGCAGCCTGGTTCTTTGCGGTGTCGACCATTATTTCCCAGGGATACTATGCGGAACAAGCGGTCGTCTATTTGTTTGGTGGCCGCGGTGTGATGATCTTCAAAGTCTTATATTGCATTGCGACCTTCGTTGCGACCCTGGGTTTTATGCGCACCGATCGGGAACTGGATGCGGTGACCACAACAGGAACAGGATTGGTCCTGCTGGTCAGTTTACCCATAACGATAATATTCGGTTACAAGGCGATTGCTGCCTACAAAGAATACATCGGCCGGTTAAAGTCCGGAGAAATGAAACCCCAACACACCCGGATACACCTGATAGATGTTATCCGCGGTAAAGATGTTGAATAACGCAGAAATTGTACCTGGCCCCTTTTCTGGCCTAACATGTGCTCTGAACTTAACCTTTGGGAGAGAAACAATGAGCACATCAACATCTGCAAAGCATCTTCTTTGTTTCGTCGGGTTACCCTTCTCGAAGTAACTTCCTTGAGTTTGCATTTCCGCTAGCGGTGGATTGCGCACTCAAATTTTTCTGAAACCAATGCCGGACGATTCTAAATTGGCTCGTATCGTGAGCCTGTGTCTGTGTATTGAGGTTTCATTTTGAAAAAAATTGATAGTTACAAACTATTTATAGGAACGGCGTTCTACTTCCGTTTTTGTTGGGCGCTTATGACGACAGTGTCCATGGTTTACATGGTGACGGTTGTTGGTCTGGATCCGTTGCAGATGGTGCTGGTAGGCACCGTGTTGGAATTATCGAGTTTTCTGTTCGAGATACCCACGGGTGTTGTCGCCGATGTTTACAGTCGGCGCCTGTCGATCATTCTCGGGTATATCACCGTAGGTCTGGGGTTTGTTTTGCTGGGTCTTTTCCCCAGGTTTGACATCGTCTTGTTGAGTCAGGTTATCTGGGGCTTTGGCTTCACCATGATTAGTGGTGCGTCCCAAGCCTGGATCTCCGATGAGATCGGAGAGAAGAGAGCTAACCAGTCATTTATCGTTGTCAGTCAGGTTGGCAAACTTGGCCTATTGTTAGGAATTGCTGTCTGTATTGTCCTCGCCACCATCGATCTAAGTGTTCCAATTATTACCGGTAGTCTCGGCCTGGTTCTGCTGGGTTTTTTCTGCATTGTTTTTATGGATGAAAAATCCTACAAGCCTGAAGTCCCGGACGAAAGGGAGACATGGGCGCAGCTAGCCAACACTTTAACTAAGGGTATATCGTTACTAAAGTCTCATCCGGTACTCTGGATCATTATCGTCATTGCTGTGTTCGAAGGAATGTACAGCGAAGGTTATGATCGTCTGAACGCGCCTTTTCTCATCGAATCTTTCGAGTTTCCTGATCTTGCCGGTCTGGATACGGTTATCTGGTGGGGTGTAATGTCGGCAGGGGCTACGGTATTCTCGTTTATAGCGGTCGAGATTCTCAGACGATACTTTGATACATCCAACTATCGACAACTTGTTCTAGTGCTGACTATTAGCAGTGCACTTCTGGTTGCCGTTATGTTCTCGTTCGCGCTGGCGGGCAATTTCTATATCGCGTTGATCGCCTATTTTTGCGTCGCTTCCCTGCGCTCCATAAAAGGCCCACTGTCTACCGCATGGTTAAACCAGAATCTCAGCTCGGATACCAGAGCGACGATGTTTTCCATACAAGCGCAAGCAGATGCTCTCGGGCAAGTAGGCGGTGGACCCATCATCGGTGCAATAGGCAAATTTATCTCTTTGCCGGTGGCATTGATCGTTTCCTCCTTTGCACTTGTGCCTGCCATTGGATTGTATCGGCGAGCATTGAAGGCTAAACAATAAAGAAGAGGACAGTAAAAAGGGGCCAGATATAATTAGTTGCGATAAGCGTATCTGGCCTCTTCTTGTTAGCCCCTTATTTAAAAGACGAGGATAGAACGGCCGGAGATTTTTCCGTCTGCCAGGGCCGTGGTGGCATCGTTGATCTCATCGATGCTGAAACGTTCTGTCACCATGACGTCCAGATCCAGGATGCCTTTGTCGTACCAGTCGATATATTTGGGGAAGTCTCGGTCCGGCGAACAGGAGCCGCCAATGCTGCCGATGAATTTCTTTTCGTTTAACAGAATATCAGTCGGATTTAGTTCAACCCCGGTCATTGGGACGCCAACAAGAACAGCAGTTCCGCCTGGTTCTGCGCCGAAGAAACCGGTGCGTGCCGCAGGGACTATCTGTTCCATGGTTTGTTTGAGGCCAATGCAATCAAAGACGAAATCGGCGCCGGAAACCGGCTCACGCATCATATTGTGCTTATCGATTTGAATAGTGAGTTCCTTGATTGCAGCTACAGCATCAGTTTGCGATGCGTTAATAGTGTGAGTCGCGCCAAACTGGCGGGCGAATTCCAGCTTCTTCTCATCTAGATCCACAGCAATAATCGGGTTGGCTTTTAGTTCTTTGGCTGCGACAACGGCCGATAAGCCAACACCGCCAACGCCAAAGATTGCGACGCTGTCTCCGGCTTTAACGCCAGCAGTATTTTCCACCGCACCGGCGCCTGTCATCACCGCGCAACCAATGATGGCGGAAAGTTCCTTGTTGATATCACTGCTAACCTTCACCACATATTGTTCATCGGCGATGGTGTGTTCCGCCCAGGTAAATACGTTCTGAGATGTTGCAATCTCGCCGCTCGACAATTTGATGGAAGCCGCATCTGGTGTTCTGTTTGCGTTTGCGGCATCCCTTGGCACCCATGTGACAAGAACGGTATCGCCTTCGGTGACATTTGTGACTTCGCTTCCAACCTGTAGAACGATGCCAGTAGATTCATGCCCAAGCACGATAGGGTTTAGTCGTTCCCGGTGCATTTGATGTAATTGGCTGTGGCAGACGCCGCTGGCATATTGTTTAACAACTACCTGATATGGCCCGGGATCTGGCAGCACTACCGTCTGTATTTCCAGCGGACCGGGCTCTTGTGGCAAGACGACGATTCGTGTTTCTGTTGGCATGACATTCTCCTTGTGCGGCATTTGATAGTGTCACTGTAATACAAGTTGTGGTATCTCAGCGAGCGCTGATTTATGAGAGAATTAGTGGCACTTAAATACAAGGTAAGTCTGTACTATGTTGAAGCTCTACTATTTTGCAAATACCTGTTCACTGGCGCCCCATATTGCGCTGGAAACTGCTGGCCTTGAATATGAAGCAGTTAGCGTTGACTTTCGGGTTGCCGAACAGCGAACGGATAAGTACCTGGGCATCAATGCAAAGGGACGCGTGCCTGCTCTGGCAACTGCTGAAGGCATCATTACCGAGAACCCTGCAATCTTAATGTATATCAGCCAGATGTCCCCGCAGGCGAAACTTGCGCCGCTGGATAACGCATTCGCGATGGCGCAGGTGAATTCCTTTAATGCTTATTTGAGTTCAACCGTGCATCCCGCACATGCTCATGGTGTCAGGGGTATTCGCTGGGCGGATGATGAGGCGGCGATTGCAGAGATGAAACGCAAGATGCCGAAAGTCATGGGTGATTGCTTCCAGCTGATTGAGGATACGCTCTTTAAAGGACCCTGGGCCATGGGCGATGACTATAGTATCTGCGACATGTATCTCTTTACGATTGCCCAATGGTTAGAGGCGGATCAGGTTGACCCGGCGAGATTCCCTAAAATTTTGGATCATAGAACACGTATGCGAGACGATCCCATTGTACAAAAGGTTCTCGCTGCACAATAGGAGCTCGCTGCATAATAATAACTATCAGAATTTTATTTTTCAGATGACTTGCGCTGCTGCCTTCATGGTCTGCAAAGTAACCGCACGTCTGTCTTCGCCCCAGGGCATAGGCATTAATACGGGATGTTCAACACCTGCGTCCACATAGGATTGCACAAAAGAAGTGACTTCGGATTCCGAGCCAATGAAGTCAATCGCCTGCACCATCTTTTCGGATATTGCCGCCAGCGCACCATCCCGGTCTCGTGCTGAGTAACGTTCTCGCAATTCATCGATCTCGTCACTGAATCCCGCGGCGCGAAACATATTGGCGTAACTATCCGACATGGCATAGTTGAACAGGTCTTTTCGTGCACTGTGGACGGACCGATCTAATTGACCAACAGCGGCATGGACGTAGCTGAATATTTTGGCATTGCCGCCCTTTCTTACTCGTTCTATTGATGGCCCGAGATGAGACGCCGGTAGATAATTTAACAATACGCCATCTGCTATTTCACCCGCCAACTTCAACATCTGTGGGTTGAGTGCTGCCATGACAATTTTTGGTTTACGTTCTGTCGGCCGCATGCCAAGCCGAAATCGTTTCACTTGCCAGAAGTCGCCTTCAAAGGTAACTGATTCACCGGAGAGACATTCGCGTAGCAGCGCAACATATTCCCGCATAAGTGCAATGGGTCGGGTTGATGCTGGTATGCCGTGCTGCTTCAGGATGCCGGGTGCGGAGACGCCAATGCCAAGCCAGATATCAACGTCCGGACTGAGCGCCTGTAGAGTCGCTGCTGACATGGCCGCCAAAGTCGGTGACCTGAGTTGAATTGGAATAATGCCGCTTGCCAGGTCCAGCTTTGGCGCTACTGCTGAAACGCTACCCAGCAATGTAAATGCGTCAGTGCCGGTTGCTTCCACTGTCCAGAACGATTGATAGTTCAAAGCCTCGGCTTCTTTTGCAATGTCTGTCACGGCGCGGGGGCCCAGAATGCCGAGGCTGCCGAAGGTCACGCCGAGGGGTGTTTTACTCATCTGTTTCTATCCTTAAATTGATTGTTTGTTAAGTGCATCATTGAGTGCAGCCAGGAAACTGCGCTGCAATCGTTTGCTGACTGCCGCGCTTGGAATGAACATATCGCCGCCGTGATAAAGGCCCGGAAAAACATTCAATTCACAAGGGACATCAGCAGAGATAAGGCGCTGTGCGTATTCAATGTCTTCATCCCGAAATAGATCTTCTGAACCCACGCAAATATAGGTCGGCGGCAAGCCCCCAAGATCTTCCGCTCGAGCGGCTGCTGCGTAGGGCGAAGCAGCCGTTCCCGGCGTACCACCCAGATACATTTCCCAGGCGTTAAAAGAAGTGCCCCGGTTCCAGATCGGATGGTTCTCATATTGACCAGAGTCCGTTGCATGCAAGTTATCGATCATAGGATACAGAAGCAGCTGCAGGGTGAGATTCGGGCCGTCCCGATCCCTGTTCATCAACGCAACGCCGGCGGCCATGCCTGCGCCTGCGCTGGCGCCACCAATGGCGATATTATCGGCATCGATACCGAGAGACTCACTTTCCGAGACCATCCAGTTCAATACCGCTATGCAGTCATTTGAGCCAGCAGGGAATGGGTGCTCCGGTGCAAGCCGGTAATCCACAGAAATAACTGTGCAGTTTAACGAATCCGCGATAATGCGAGCGCGCTCATCGTTTGCGTTGCCAAGGATGTAACCACCGCCATGAATCCATAAAAGCGCGGGCTGATTCTCTCGGTTGGAGTTTCGATAAATCACCACGTCAATATCACCATCGTCGCTGCTTATTTTATCCAAGGATTCCATAACGTCCACCGCGGAAGGCGCCTGCGGTCTTTTGGCAAGTAGACTTCTGACATCGGCAACATTGTCTCGTGTAATATCCAGTGGCGGCATTTGTTCTAACGCCGGTAATAGTTCCGGGTCGATCTTGTCGTAGTCCAGTTGCATCTTGTTTTTCTGTTTTTTCTTTTTCTATCTTCCGGGGACGTAAACATATCAAAGACCGGGTCAGAGATATTCACATTTTTTCCATATCACAATACGACCTTATGGGCTTTGCGAATTCAGTACCTGAAAGATGACCGGCCCCTAGACAACGATTACGTGGCAGCTAAGCGCTGACAAATGGGCATGAATCAGTCCTCTGGTAATTTTTCATGGGGCGGAGATCGATTTAGCTCACCGTATTTTTACCCGGTGAATGAGTCGTTCATCCCTGAAATTCGCTACTTCATTGGGTCCGTATAGGCTAAGAATTGTGCATTTCGTTGCGCGTGCCTGACCGATTAGGCACTGAAAAAATAAAGTCGAATTAGTTCTTGTCAGGTTTCCAAGACGGCCGGGCTTCGTGCGCGAGTTCGATACCCCTTCATAAGTGATTGGTTTTTATGACTAACAATATTCAGATTCTGCTCCATTTGCCGAAAATTAGCGTATTTATGGGCAGGAACAAATTGGTTCCTGTCCATAAATACGCCGAATTGAGAAACAGACAGGAAACTCAAATTTGTTTACGTAATGAAATCAATCACTTAAAAAGGAAGTAATGCCGGTGGTTTTCATTTACGGGCAAGATCTAATTAACCATGTTCCTAAATCATTAATCAGGCATGATAATGCAGATAAAAAAGTCCAGCGCGAGTCGTATTCTCGCGTTACAATCTTGTTCCCTGCATGAGAAGAAGGCGCATTGAAAGTGGACTTAATGCGGGGAGGGGGAATTGTTTATTACATATTTTCGATAAGAAGTTTTATTAGTTTTTATTTGTAACTTTTTTTAGTCATTAGGGGAGCAATACAATCCGATGAGATATGAAGCACCAACAACGACCAGGGAAGCGGCAGCGCTTTTGGAAAAGGAGAAGGGTGAAGCCTATATCCTTGCCGGCGGCACCGATCTTCTGGTTCGAATGAAGCTGGGTCTGATCGAGCCGGATCTGATCGTCGACATTAAAAATATTCCAGCCATGCAATCTATCAGCAAGAGTGCATCCGGGACCAAGATTGGCGCGACAGTATCTGGGGTAGAAATGTCTGAAAACAAGGCACTAGTCAAAGCGTGGCCTGGTGTTGTTGAAGCGACGAATCTTATTGGTTCTGACCAGATTCAGGGTCGCTGCACGATGGTTGGCAATCTATGTAATGCCTCACCAGCCGCGGATGCTGTTCCGGCAATGATTGCAGCAAGGGCCAAGGCCGTTGTTGTTAGCAAGAGTGGGCGTCGTACGGTTCCCGTAGAGAAGATAATGACCGGACCCGGTCAACTCTCCCTGGCAAAAGGTGAAGTTATTGAAGCGATCACATTACCCAAGCGAACGGGGAAATCTGGGGACGCCTATTTAAGATTTACGCCGCGAACCGAAATGGACATCGCGGTGGTCAGCGCAGGAGTCAACCTGACGCTGGAGCGAGGCCGTGTGAAAACAGCGCGCGTTGTTTTAGGTGCAGTGGCGCCCACAGCAGTGATAGTTCCCGCGGCGGCCAAGGCCCTGATCGGCACTAAACTCGATGATGACGCTCTGGAAAAGATGGCCGCAGCATGTTCCGCTGCTTGTAATCCGATTGACGATAAGCGTGGCACAATTGAATATCGAACAAAGGTAGCAGGCGTTCTTGGAAAACGTGCTGCAAAAATTGCATTTCAGCGCGCAGGGGGTTCCTAATGAGCGGCGTACACGTATCAACAACAATTAATGGTGACCCGGTAGAGTTTGCCTGTCCGCAGGATGAGACCTTATTGGATTCATTGCGTGATCGCGTTGGCCTGACCGGCGTTAAAGAAGGTTGTGGCACCGGCGACTGCGGCGCATGCAGTATTACGCTGGATGGTCGCCTGGTTTGTTCTTGCCTGGTTTTAAGTGCAGAGGTTAATGGCAAGCAAGTGACGACGGTAGAAGGCATGGTTCAGAATGGCAAACTACACCCCCTGCAGGAGAAGTTCATTGAGCATGCGGCACTTCAGTGCGGTATTTGCACACCTGGATTTCTGGTGGCATCAAAATCACTTCTGGAACGCAATCCGAACCCAAGCGAAATGGAAATTCGATATGCTCTTGCGGGGAATCTTTGTCGGTGTACCGGTTACGACAAAATTGTCCGGGCAGTCCAGGATGCTGCCAAGGTCATGCGGAAGAGATAAACATTGTGTCCAGCACAGCCTGAACATTTGATTGATAAAAAACATTAGCGATAGGAATCTGACATGGGAAACGATACCAGTTATACAGATCAGAAATTTAAAGTAATAGGAACGCGGCCGAATCGACCAGATGGTCTTGATAAGGTGACAGGTCGTGCGAAATTCGGTGCCGATATGTCGGCACCGGGGCAGTTGGTTGGGCTCTTTTTACGATCCCCCCATGCACATGCGAAAATCAAGAAAATAGACACGTCGAGAGCTGAGAAGCTAAGCGGTGTTAAGGCAATTATTACCAGTAAGGATCTGCCTGATTTATCTAATGGCAATCAAGGTACGCTGGATACTTTAACAAACTGCATGGCACGAGATAGAGTGCTCTACGATGGTCATGCGGTCGCAGCAGTTGCAGCAGTTGATCGGGCAACAGCGAAGAAGGCACTCAAACTAATCAAAGTGACTTACCAGGTGTTGCCCCATGTCACGGATGTTGATGAGGCTATAAAGCCGGGCGCGCCCATCATTCAGGATTATGTTTTTAGTGGCGGTAAAAATGGCGAGCCAAAGGTGCCATCTAATATCTCCCAGACAACACAATTTGGCCACGGCGATATCGAAGCTGGTTTCGCTGAAGCTGATGTTGTGATTGAGGAAAGTTACAAGACTGAACAGAGTCATCAGGGCTACATAGAGCCTCATGCATGTCTCGCCAATGTTGGATCCGATGGCACAGGTGAATTGTGGGTAACGACTCAGGGACCTTTTGTTTATCGTAGTGTTTGCGCAGATTTACTGGGTATGGATGTCGCCAAGCTCAAAGTCACCTCGTCTGAAATTGGTGGCGGCTTTGGTGGTAAAACTCATGTATGGGTTGAACCCATTGCCCTGGCACTGTCTCGCAAAGCGAACAGACCGGTTAAGGTCGTTATGAGCAGAGAAGAAGTCTTCAAAGCCAGTGGGCCGACCAGTTCAACGTCTATTGATGTGAAGATTGGCGCCAAGAAAGATGGAACCATCACGGCGGCGTCGGCAGCGCTTCGTTATCACGATGGTCCATTCCCCGGTATCTGGGGCATGTTGGGTGCAATGACATCCTGGGCTTGCTACGACATTAAGAACGTAAAGTCCATGGGTTATGACGTTCTGGTCAATCGTCCAAAGGTAGCTGCGTATCGTGCACCTTCCGCGCCAATGGCGGCCTTTGCCGTAGAGAGCACCATAGATTTGGTTGCAGCGGCAATTGGCATGAACGCGGTTGATTTCCGAATCAAGAATGCAGCTAAAGAAGGCTCGCTCGCTTCCTACGGCCCAACTTATGGACCTATCGGTATTGGACCAACACTCGAAGCTGTCAAGAAACATCCGCATATGAAGGCCAGACTCAAGAAAAATCAGGGTCGAGGCATGGCATGTGGCTTCTGGTTTAACTTTGGTGGCCAGACATGTGTCGACCTCAATATCGGTATTGATGGCACGGTTTCTCTTGTCATCGGAACAGTTGACGTAGGTGGGTCGCGTGCGTCCATGGGTTTGGTTGCAGCAGAAGAGTTAGGCATTGCCTATGAAGATGTTAAAACCCACATTGGTGATACGGCGTCCCTAGGACATAACGATATGACAGACGGTAGTCGTGGAACATTCTCTTCAAGTATGGCAACTATATTTGCTGCCCGGGACGCGGTTAAAGTGTTGCGCAGCCGCGCCGCCAAGATGTGGGATATTCCTGTAGATTCTGTCGTCTGGGAAGATGGTTCCGCCAAGGCCACAGGTAAAGGCCATGGTAATTTACCGCCATTGTCATTGAAGGAAATTGCTGCAAAAGCACCTACAACCGGCGGCCCAATTGCGGGCCACAATGAAGTGGTTGCTGATAATGCTGGCGTTTCCTTCGCTAGCCACATCTGTGACGTCGAGGTTGATCCTGAAACGGGTGCAACCAAGGTTATCCGATACACCGTCATCCAGGATGCAGGTAAGGCGATTCATCCGGACTACGTTGAAGGCCAGTTTCAAGGTGGTGCAGCTCAAGGGATTGGTTGGGCGCTGAATGAGGAATATATATACGGTGAAGATGGCCGTTTGCAAAATCCTGGCTTCCTTGATTATCGTATTCCGGTTTGCTCTGATTTACCTTTTATTGATACCCAAATTCTTGAGATTCCTAATCCAAACCATCCTTATGGGGTGCGGGGAGTGGGTGAGACATCTATTGTTCCGCCATTGGCTGCAATCGGCAATGCGGTATCCAATGCCGCTGGAGTGCGCATGAATCATGTGCCTATGTCGCCCATTAGGATTCTCAAAGCAATCGATGATGCTAAAGGCTAGTCAAGCGCGATGGGCGGCAATAGCCGCCCCTGGCTTATGTTAAGCGTTAGCCTTAGCGGGTCGCTGCGATCTGCAGCTGACGATGTTGAGTCCATCCAGATTGAAGCGAAGACCATTCGTGAGCTGATGTGGAAGATTGTCGAACGTTATCCGCGGATGAGCCAACATATTGACGAAGGTATTGCCGTCGCTATCGATGGTGAAATCTTTCGCGATAATTGGGATAAGGTAATTCCTGTTGAGTCCGAGGTCTATTTATTACCTCGAATTCCCGGGGGTTAATTGGTAGCACTAATAGAAAGTACTGATTAGAAGTGTGAATCAATAGTGCTAGCCATCACTTCTGACGCCTAATGCAACGCCCGTTCCAGCTTCCCCTGTTCTTGTTTGAGGACTCGGTGATTCCACAAAACGGCTACAATCCCAACAAGCACATTGGTCAATGCAGTAGCCACAAAGATTCCGACATATCCGTAGAAGTGACTGGCGATGAGCGCCATTGGAATATAGATAATCAGCAGTCTGGCTAATGACAAGATAAGCGCTGGCATCGGCTTGCGGATGGCATTAAACGAATGTGTCGAAACCACAAATAATCCCATAAAGCCAATCGATAATGGCACGATATGCAGATAGCTTACGGCTGTATCAACCAGGCTGGCATCATCATTGATACTGTTGACGAAATAATCACCAGCGACCCACATAATGGATGCCGCAATCAGCCCCCACATTAAGCAGCCGATGTAACAGGTAGTGAGTACCTGGTAAGTCCTCTCAAATTTTCGCGCGCCCCAGTTCTGACCCACCAGCGGCACTACGCTGGTTGAAATCCCGATAACAACCATAGCAACCACCGATTCAATTCGACTGGCGACTCCAAACCCGGCTACCACTGTGGTACCAAACCCCGCTAGTAACCAGGTAACAACCGCCATAGACAAGGGTTGTATGAGATTGGTGGCAGCCGCCGGAATACCAACATACAATATCTGCCTTGAAGATTGTAAAAAGGTATCGAAAGAGTTGATGAATAATTTCTCTTTGAAGAAATACCAATAAATCACCAGAAATAGCTGCGCTATCGTGCCTGCGACAAAGGCCCATCCGGCTCCCATGAGACCAAGCTCCGGAAATCCAAATAAGCCAAAAATGAGAAATGGCCCCACCATAACTTGCACAACAGGCGCAATGCTCATGATGTAACCCGGGAAGGTTGCGTTGCCAAATGATCGAATGAGGCCGGTCGAGACCATTGCGGTCCCCATCATGGGAAAACCGATTAACCAGATGTGAGCATAATTGCTGGCCAGATCCAGTACTTCTTCTTTGGCACCAAGCAAGGAGAAGACATGCTCCGCACCGATTTGCCCGAAAAGTGCAATCAGGATCGTAAACAACAGAACCAGCACATAGCAGTGTGTAATGGTGGTCGCTGTTTTGACGCGATTGCCATCCCCCATGGATTGAGCAATGAGTGTTGATGCACCAACGCCAATTCCCCGGGATAGGGCATTTAGTGACATCGCAATAGGAAAGGTGAAAGTGATTGCAGCGATTTCGAAACTGCCTACCATGCCGATGTAGAACATCTCTATCAGTTGACCAATTGTCATGGCCAGAAATCCGACGATCATCACGCTCGATAGATGCAAGACATGGCGCCGGATGGAACCTACTGTAAATTTGGCAACATTACCTTGTCGGTCTGTTGATGCTCTGTTCAATTTAGCCCCTTTGGCTGAGTGTTAGAATGTTTCTAGTAAAAGGGCTTAGCTTGCCGCCGTACTTTTCACTTGTTATCCCGTACCTCTTCTTAATGAGGGGATTCTGCCAGAGTATATTAGTGTGCCCATGAGGGCTATCTTCAACCATGGATTATTGCGACTATCTACAGTTACTAATACGCTCGAGATAGAATCAATGAACATAGAACTGTCTTCCGAAGAAGCGCGAATTATTGGCTGCCTCATGGAGAAATCTGTCACCACGCCGGATCAGTATCCCCTGACGCTGAATGCACTCACGAATGCCTGCAATCAAAAATCCAGCCGTGATCCAGTCATGAACCTGAACAAAGGCGATGTGCAAAGAACATGTCGCGAACTCAAAGACAAGCGACTCGTAGGTCTTGAAGATAGCTTTAAGAATAACACTGAAAAGTATGAACAACGTTTCTGTAATACCTTGCTGGGTGAACGTCAGTTTGACGGGGCTGCCTACGCCCTGATTTGCCTGCTATTGCTGCGTGGTCCGCACACGCCCGGCGAGCTACGAAGCCGCAGTGGGCGATTGCATGAATTTGCTGATAATCAGGCGGTGGTGGATACCTTGCAGGTTTTGATGGAAGCCGAAGGCGGGGCAGCTGTTGCGCGTTTGCCAAGGCAAGCGGGTCGTATGGATCATGAGTATGCTCACCTGTTTTTTGGACATATTGAATCAACATCAGAAGATCCTGTAATTGTGCAGCGAGCACCAGCATCCAGCAGAGATCGGCAGCTTGATGATCTCGTGGCGCGCATTGATGTATTGGAGGATGCCTTGAAGAAGTTAGCGGAACAGCTGGGTAAGGAACTGGATTTGGAAAGGTAGATATTAGTCCGGTATCCGAATTTTTCTTTAGGCCATGGAGTAGCATTTGAAGACTGTAAACATTATTGCAGGATTATGTCTGTTCTCATCCCTTGCGTTTGCCGGGCCAGATGTATGGGAAATTCAGAAACGAAACGTGCCCTTGCCAGCAGGTGCAAGTGAACAGCTGCGGCAGTCCATCGCAGCAAGGGCCCAGCCAAATCCTGAGGCTCGACGTAGCACCTTTAATAACATCAAAGACTTCAATTGGGCGACGTTCATAAAGGATAATGAATTCAATCGGGGCGGGGCGGCTGTGAGTCTTGCCAGGTCGCTTGGGGTGTCAATTGACAAACACAAGATAGAAGGGGTCACTGTATATCACGTCGATCCGGAAATCGTTAACCCCAAATTTGCAAAGAGTATGTTTCTCTTTCTCCACGGCGGCGCCTATATATTCGGGGGTGGTGATGCCAGCGTCTATGAGGCTATTGTAATCGCCCACCATACCGGGATGCGTATATTGGCTGTTGATTATCGAATGCCTCCTGACCATCCCTTCCCGGCAGCGATTGATGATGTGGTGACGGTATATAGACATCTGCTGGGGGAAGGCAAGGAATCGGCCAGGCTCGCCATCGGCGGCACATCCTCAGGTGGAGGGCTTGCGCTGGCCTCGGTACACAAATTCAGGATCTTGGATCTGCCATTGCCTGGTGCTGTCTACGTGGGTACGCCCTGGGCAGATCTAAGTAAGACAGGCGATACTCAATTTACTAATGAAGGCCTGGACCGGGCCCTGGTTACTTATGACGGGCTGCTGATCGCCGCTGCCAAATTGTATGCCGATGGCCTTGATCTGAAACATCCTCTCCTATCGCCCGTCTATGGCGATTTTTCAGGATTCCCGCCGACTTACCTGGTGACAGGTACCAGGGACATGTTCCTTAGTGACACGGCGAGAACCCATCGTAAATTACGCGTGGCTGGCGTGGAAGCTGAGCTCAATGTATATGAGGGAATGTCACATGCAGGTTACATCACCAGTCTGGATACTCCCGAATCGACACAAGTTTATTCTGAACTGCAGGCGTTTCTGCTGCAGTATTTGGGCGAATGAGATGAGTCTGGATTCCTGACTTGCTGATTAACCTACATTGAAATATATCGGTCTGGATGGCTGTAAGTCGGGGTGGTTCTTTGTAGCACTTGATGATGCAAGTGGCGTCGAAATCGGCATATTGTCGACCATAGCGGAAATCGAGCCTCTGCTGGATTTGGATAGTACCGTCTTGATAGATATTCCCATTGGCTTAAGGAGTTCGGGTTCGCTGGAACGCCTCTGTGACAAACATGCCAGAAAATTGTTAGGTCCCAAGCGGGGCTCAAGTGTGTTCCGTGTACCGTGCCGGACCGCGCTGACTGCTCTTGACTATCAACAGGCCAGCACCGTCAATTTTGAGAATACCGGCAAAAAGCTATCAAAGCAGACGTGGGGAATTGTTGCAAAAATTAGAGAAGTTGATGATTATATTCGTCGTTCTGCGAATGGCGTGCTGCCAAGGGAAATGCACCCAGAGCTGTGTTTCTGTGCGCTGAATTTAATGCGACCCCTGAAGCACAATAAGAAAACAGATCAAGGATTTGCAGAGCGAATTGACATTCTGTGCAGTTATTTCGCAGAGTCTGAACGAGTCGTAAGTCTTGGTCTCAGTCGTTTTCTAAGGAAGGTAGTAGCCCGGGATGATATTGTGGATGCGCTGGTTGGTGCAGTTACTGCGAAGTTGCCACTAATTTCATTGCCTCAGCATATTGAAATTGATGGAGAAGGTTTACAGATGGAGATTGTATACGCTGATGTCTAGTTCCAAATTCAGGCTCATGTACGTTTTTAATATTCTTGTGTTTAGCGTTTGCTACGCATCTGTTGCCGTCGCTGGTGATCGCCCTAACATAGTGTTGTTGTTGGCAGATGATTTAGGCTTCAGTGATTTGGGTAGTTATGGTAGCCAGATAGACACGCCCAATATTGATCAACTGGCTAGTGTTGGTATACGATTCTCGAACTACCATACAGCTGCAAGCTGCGCGCCGACACGTTCCATGTTGATGACCGGGGTTGATAGTCACAGAAATGGTGTGGCAAACATGCCGGAATCTTTGCCCAGTGAGCAATTAGGACAGCCTGGCTATGAAGGCACCCTTAATAAGAATGTCGTGACTATTGCGACCTTGTTGCGTGATTCCGGGTACCACACCTATATGGCGGGCAAGTGGCACCTCGGAAAGAGCGCCGATCTGTTGCCCAGCGGTCGCGGTTTTGAGCGATCTTTTACGATGGCGGATACAGGTGCAGACAATTGGGAACAAAAACCATACCTGCCGATTTATTCCCAGGCGAACTGGTTTGAAGATGGTATTGAGACCACGCTGCCAGAAGATTTCTATTCCAGTAAAAATCTCGTCGATAAGACCATTGAATATATTGGCGGCAACCTCGCAGACAAAAAGCCCTTCTTTGCCTATGTGGCGTTTCTGGCTGTTCACCTTCCTGTACAGGCACCTCGCGAATACACGCAGAAGTATCTTGGCGAATTTGATCAAGGATGGAACGAACTAAGAAAGCAGCGATATGAAGGTGCGGTTAAGTCTGGCGTCCTTCGAGATGGGATAGAAATGGCGGAAATACCAACGACTCTGGATTGGGCTTCACTAACAGTGGAGGAGAAGCGTTACCAATCAAAACGCATGGCCGTGTATGCAGGCATGGTTGATGCAATGGATTTCCACCTTGGGCGTTTGCTCACCTATCTCAAAAAGGTCGATCAATATGACAACACTGTCTTTATTTTCTTGTCAGACAATGGAGCGGAGCCGAGCGATCCGATTCAGTCGCCAGCATTTAAATTGTGGATGAAAATTAGTGACTACAATTCTGATTATGAAACACTTGGTGAGAAGGGCAGTTATTCTTCAATTGGCCCAAGTTTCGCAAGTGCATCAACTGCGCCGTTTGCCTGGTATAAATTCTTTGCCGGAGAGGGCGGCTTAAGAGTGCCATTGATCGTTTCGGGTTTATCTTCACCTCTGAATGGCGAAGTCGCAGATGCATTTTCCTGGGTAACGGACATAGTACCGACCATTTTGGATGTCGCCCAGGTTGGTATACCTGAAGGAAGGTACAATGAAAAGACTGTAGAACCAATCGTTGGTCGGAGTTTGTTGCCATTAATTGAGGGACGGGTAGAACAGGTTTATGGTGATGACGAACAAATCGGCTATGAATTAGGCGGCAACGCGGCCTTGTTCAAAGGCGATTATAAAGTCCTAATAAATCGCGGTCCTATTGGTGATGGCGAATGGCATCTGTTTAATCTAAAAAACGACCCAGGTGAGACCTTGGATCTAAAAAATGAACTGCCCCATGTCTTTGAAGAACTGATGACCAACTATGGTGAGTATGTTGTGAGCAATGGCGTACTACCTGTCCCGGATGGCTATGACCAGCGGAATCAGATTGCGATCTACGGAATCAAAAAGAGAATCGGTAGTTCGTACTACACCTTCATTTCCGTATTTTTTCTGTTGGTTCTTGCTTGGGTGATTTGGCGCCGCCGATATAAAGCGCAACGCCATTGATAATCAGGACGATGCTTCCAGTTCACGTTGGCTGGTAGCAATCAGAAGCTGGCCCTTCAAGCCCGCATTTCGGTGAACCCCAAATTTCGTCACACTTGTTGATGGTGTTTTTTAAGCTGCGCTATTGTACATTATCCGCGACGGTTTATAGGGCAGAAATCATGGTTATCTACAATCCCAATTGTTGTTCTGGAAGATAGGCTTGACTCAGAATACAATGATCAATTCTGGTCAATATTGTTGTCCAGATTAGATTTGCGGCATGGCAGGTAGATATTGGAGACTATGCCAATGAATTATATTTTTGAAGGAGGCTGTTAATGAGTGAACCAATGACGAAGAACGACAAGGTGGTGATCAATCCCCTGGATCTACCTTATCAAGACCCACTGACGACTTCTCTGGAAGAGTTGGATGTTGCTCGTCCTCAATTGTTCGAGAAGGACGAACACTGGGCCTACTTCGAGCGCTTAAGGAAGGATGCGCCGGTTCATTATTGTAAAGACAGCGCATTTGGACCCTATTGGTCAGTAAGCTCGTTCAAGCACATCAAGGAAGTTGATCAGAGACATGACATCTTTAGCTCTGAGCCGGCTATCACCATTGATGAACAAGACGAAGATTTCAAGCTGCCCATGTTCATTGCGATGGATCAGCCGAAGCATGACGTTCAGCGTAAAGTGGTTCAACCTGCCGTTGCCCCCAGAAACTTGCAGAAGCTTGAAGGGATTATTCGTGAACGAACCGGAAAGGTGTTGGATGAAGTTCCCCACAATGAGGAATTTGACTGGGTCGATACTGTATCTATTGAGTTAACCACCATGATGCTGGCGACCATATTTGATTTTCCTTATGAGGATCGACGCAAACTAACGCATTGGTCCGATGTAGCGACTGGTGCTGTGTACACAGATTTTACCCAGGAGTCACAAGATAAGACGCAAGCAGATCTTATCGAATGTCTGGGCGCTTTCACTGAGATCTGGCATGACCGTGTCAAGAATCCAGGCGATTTCGATATGATCACCATGTTGGCGCATAACGAAACAACCAAAGACATGGTCAACGATCCGATGGAATATTTGGGCAACTTGATGCTTCTTATCGTTGGCGGCAACGATACGACCCGAAATTCCATGACAGGCAGTGTATATGCCTTGAATAAATTCATGGATCAGTACGACAAGCTGCGTGCAGACCAAAGCCTGATACCGAATATGGTTTCTGAAGTGATCAGGTGGCAAACACCGCTGGCTCATATGCGTCGAAAGGCAAAGGCTGATGTTGAGCTGGGCGGCAAGACAATTAAGGCGGGCGACAAGGTCATTATGTGGTATGTCTCTGGCAATCGAGATGAGACAGTCTTTGAAAATCCGCACAATCTTATCATCGACCGACACAATGCCCGGCAGCATGTCTCTTTTGGTTTTGGCATTCACCGCTGCATGGGCAATCGCCTTGCTGAAATGCAATTGAAGATTCTCTGGGAAGAAATCGACAAGAGGTTCGAGATGATTGAAGTTCTTGAAGAGCCTGGCAGGTCACAATCGGTCTTTGTTAAGGGATATAACGAACTGAAGGTCAGGGTTTTAAGAAAGTAAGTATTTACGCAGTTGTAGCCAGTAGTTGCTTGAACCAGCGAGGCCTTAAACGGATGGTTGGTTTTTCGTTTGTTGAGAAAATAGTTTTTCTTCCAACAAGCGCATCCCGTCGCAGCCTTCGATTAATGGAATAAGCTAGTCTGAAATTTGGCGTCTTTTACGTATGGTAGCTTCGCCTGCGTGACTAAGCTGGGTTTAGTAAGCAGGCGAAGTGACCTCATTATCGGCTTCGCAAGATCGTCTCGAGGAGCCCGGCTTAGTTTCTTTATTGTCTAAATTTTCATTGTCTTCGCTAACGATAATACGAGGGTCCAAAACGCAATGTGTCGACGAATGACGATTTACGTATGACATTCCAGGTGCTAGCCCATGAGGCACAAGAAATAATTGACGCATATGCGGGCAGGCCAAGGGATAGCTTGCTTAGCTGGATCTTCCAGGATTAACAGGCAGATGATCGAATCGTCCCTTGGGTCTTTGCCGTCTGTATTCGTGGACGATAGGTGCCAGTTCATCCGGCGATGCGCCATGCAAAATCACACTATCCGCACCCTGGTCGAATTGGCCATTTATTGCCGCTACACATTGTTCGTTCGTGCCGATCGCGGCGGGAGCTAGCCACTGCTCGGGGATCAGCTCCGCGACCAATTCCAGTTCCTGGGTCGTTGCCACCTGATCGATTGCACCTTTGAAATTCGCGATAAAGTTATGTTCACGAAACTTTTTCAGTACCTTTGGATCCCAGTTGTTCGTCTTGACCAGAAGATCCCCATAAGCCTGCAAGTAGGTTGCCATTCTCCCGACCGTCTTCTTTAATTTGAGAGGATAATCCAGCGCATCGGAAATCGTCGCGAAGCAGGACCAGACTCGTACCGACTGCGGGTCCCTGCCGGCTTCTTCCGCTGCTTGTTTTACAGTTTTTACGCAGCGTTCAAGGGTTTCGTCGGTAAAGAAGGTATGCAGTACAACGCCATCGAATGCTCTACCGGCAAGAGCCAGGGAATTGGGCCCAAATGCGGTCATGATTAGTGGTATAGCTTCATCGAATGCGGGATCAAGGCGCAACATTGGCCATGATCCCGCAGGTCCGTTATGTCCAACAATGGTCTCGCCTCGCCATAGGCGGCGCATAAGCCCGGCAAAATCCTCCATTTGCGCCGTTTTAATTCTCGGCAGGCCGTAAGCATCAAACATCTTGTCTATACCCCTTCCCAGGCCAAGGGTAAATCGGCCGCCGGTAAGGAAATGCATTGTTGTTGCGTGCGCAGCGGTGACCAGCGGATGTTTGGTATTTTGATTTGTGACACCGGTTGCGATACCAATTTTATGGGTGACAGCCCCGGCGGCGCCGGATAGGGTAAGCGCCTCTTTGATATTAAAACGTTCGGATATAAAGCAAGCGCCCAGCCCCATATTTTCAGCGGCCTTTAGCTCCGCAATCATGTCTCGCGGGGATTCGGGCGCACCAGCCAGTGTGTAAAACCCCAGCTCGTTAAGTTGCTCGGACATATTTCTTCCTTAAATTAGTAGCGGATACGAATAGCTGTTTGGCATACTAACGCAAATCATTATTGGATCGAAAGATGGCTAATCCCCATAATTGTTGTTACCCGAAAGATGTTACACCTGAGTGGCTAACAGATGTATTGGTGCACGCTGGCATAGAAGCTACCGTTTCCGACTTCTCCATGGCTAACATCGGCACGGGTCAGGTCGGGCAGAATGTCAGGTTTGATTTAATTTATAGCCAGGGCCAGGGCCAGGGGCCGAATTCGCTTGTCGGCAAGTTTGCGTCTGACGATCCCGTCAGCAGGCAAACGGGCATTGCCGTTAACGACTATCTAAAGGAAGTGCTTTTCTATCAGCAGCTTTCATCGAAGCTTGATGTGACTATGCCGAAAATATATTTCTCGGCGATTAATCTGGAACAACCTGATGAATTTGTTTTGATGATGCAAGACCTTACGCCTGCAGTACAGGGTGATCAACTAGCCGGATGTGATGCAGATCAGGCAAACCTCGCGCTGAATGAACTTGCCGGGCTGGCGGGGCCTCTGTGGTGTGATAAATCGTTGAAGTCATTGGAGTGGCTAGCACCGCCTCCAATCAATGATAATCCATCTGCTTTATGGGATATGTTGGCGCCTGGATTTATTGAACGGTATGAGCCCAGGCTGGCCCAGGAGCATTTGAGTCTGCTGGAAAAATTTGGCCAAAAATTCGCTGCCTACAGTGCTAACGACACTGAAATTTTTACACTGGTGCATATTGATTATCGATTGGACAATATGATGTTCGGCGGACCATATCCTGTTGCTATTGTGGACTGGTCGCCGTCAATAGGATCGGGCGCGGATGATGCTGCTTATTTTATGGGAACCGGCATGGATGCTGAGCCAAGGCAGCAGCATGAGCGGCATCTACTAAAG
Source organism: Pseudomonadales bacterium (assembly GCA_046582185.1). GTDB lineage: Bacteria > Pseudomonadota > Gammaproteobacteria > Pseudomonadales > Azotimanducaceae. The sequence continues at coordinate 85,396 of JAYGEX010000032.1, forward strand.
GAATATCATGATCGTCTCGTTGCTTATGGCATTGATAACTACGACTTTAATGCCTGCTGGCTCGATTATCGTCGACGCAGCTTCGCCGGTATGGTCATGGCGGTGATCGCCTCAATGATTGTCGGGCAAACAGAGAGGGGCGATACGATGTTTATGACCATGTTGCGCCGCAGTGCCGATATGGCGATTGAGCTTGAAGGTCTGAGCGCGTTATAGATCCAGGCTATGCTTCCGCCAATCCCTGAAGAGTGGACAGGACATGTGGTATCTTTAGGATTGATCTGAAAATCTGAGGTGAGAATGTCTGATGGGTCTGTGGATGTATTAATAATCGGCGCTGGGGCTTCAGGTGCAGCTGTCGCCTGGAGTCTTGCGGATACCAGGATGCGAATTCTCTGCCTGGAACAGGGTGATTGGATGAATTCCTCAGAATATCCAAGCACCGGACAGGATTGGGAAGTTCGTCAATTTAAAGAATTTAACATTGATCCGAATATACGAGCCCGTGACACCGACTACCCTATCAATGATGATGAATCCCCGATTTCTGTTGTAAATTTCAATGGGGTAGGAGGCGGGACGATTCTCTATGCAGCTCACTTTCCTCGTCTGCATCCATCTGATTTCAGGGTAAAGTCTCTTGACGGGGTCGCTGAAGACTGGCCTGTTGATTACGATCAACTGGAGCCCTACTTTAACCAGAACGATAGAATAATGGGTATTTCCGGTTTGTCTGGTGATCCGGCTTATCCACCAAAGCAACCACCCTTGCCCCATATACCCCTTGGCCTTGTCGGCGAAACAGTAGCGCGTGGTTACAACAAGCTCGGCTGGCATTGGTGGCCATCGGATAGCGCCATCATTTCGCAAGCCTATGAGGGGCGTGACAAATGTCTAAATCTCGGACCATGTATGAGCGGCTGCTCCCAGGGTGCAAAATCCAGCACCGACATTACCTATTGGCCGCAGGCTATTCGTGCAGGAGTTGAGTTAAGAACCCGCTGCCGCGTGCGTGAGATAACGGTTAACGATGAAGGCATGGCCAATGGTGTTATTTACTACGATAAGAATGGAGACGAGCAATTTCAAGGGGCCGAAGTGGTTGTCATTGCATGTAATGGCGTTGGTACACCACGTATTTTATTGAACTCCAAGTCTGAGCAATTCCCCGACGGACTGGCGAACAGCAGTGGACTGGTTGGCAAAAACCTGATGTTTCATCCCGTCGGTTTTGCACAAGGCACTTTCGAAGAAAGGCTTGATAGTCATAAAGGACCGCAAGGCTGTTGCATCCTAAGTAAGGAGTTTTATGAAACAGACGAGTCCCGAGGATTCGTGCGCGGTTACAATATGCAAATTACCAGGGGAGCAGGACCTGTCGGTACGGCTCTCCAGGGACTGGGCGCAGGTGACATACCCTGGGGGCCTGGTCATCATGAGGCCTTTGCAAAACAATTCGATCATGTCGCGTCCATCGCTATTCTTTGTGAGGATTTGCCGGAAGAGCACAATTGCGTGACCCTTGATCCTGAGCTGGTCGATTCAGATGGAATACCAGCACCGAAAATCCATTACACCATGAGTGAGAACAGCCGCAAGATGCTTGAGCACGGGATTGCGCGTGCTGAAGAAGTACTAAATGCAGCCGGTGCAACGCAGATATCGTCCGGTGGCCCCATTCGCCCGGCGGGTTGGCATTTACTTGGAACTGCGCGTATGGGTAACGATCCAAGTAAGTCTGTCGTTAACCCCTGGGGCAGGTCCCATGATGTTAAAAACCTGTTTATCGTGGATGGCAGTATCTTTGTCACATCCGGGGGGGTGAATCCAACGAGCACCATTCAGGCACTGGCGCTGTATATTGCTGATACCATGAAGAAAAATCTGGCTAATCTTTTTGACTAGATGGGTTTCACTAAATGGATTTGACCAGATCTTTTAAGCGGATATCTTAGGCAACGACTTGATATGAATGACAAGAACATAATTACCTCTGATAACCCGTTGAACGAGGCGCAGAAGGAAAAATTGGCAGCTTTGCTAAATACGATAATTCCGCCCAGTGAAGATGGGAACCTGCCAAGCGCGGCAGAATTGGATCTGGTACTTTACCTGCAGACCTATGTTGAGGATTTTCTGCCATTGCTGGGTAAAATACTGAATAACTTCGACGACGTATTCACAACCCTCAAGCCAAATGAACGACATACCGTCGTTGAAGAATTTAGTGCTGAGCACGCCAACCTATTTGCATCGTTGCTATTTAGTGTTTATGCCTGTTATTACCAGGATGATCGGGTGCACAAAGGCATTGGCATGGACGAAGGCCCTCCATTCCCAAGAGGCAACACGGTTATTGCAGGTGACCTGTCACTACTGGACCCGGTCCTGAAACGGCCGAGTATGTATCGTAAAGTCTGAAAGACAAGTATCCGCCAATCCCCAACGATCTTATCGTTAGTAAACGATTCCGGTACTAACGATCTCAACTGGTCACTGCTTAGCCAACCGAAAACTCAAGCTGGCCAAGCTTGCACTTACTGCGAAGGGTTCCCACCGCGGCGCCGCCTCCCATTTCGCTGGCCAGAATTTCGTTGACCTGCACGGGGTTCTCCGGTGTTGTTTCGGCCGCGATTTTCTCTCATCGCCTGCCGCTCGTCGCTGGACATCGACTCAAATCGTGTCCGACGTTCTGCTTTTTTAGCCTTCTTCTCTTCAGCAGAAAGAGATTGAAGCTCGGCTCGCCGGGCCTCGCGCATTGCAGTTCGTTCTTCTTGAGTTACAGATTCGATGCCGGTCCCAGCGACAACAACTGTCGATGACGTTGCTAAAACAAGCAGGCAGAATAGCCGTAAATTTTTAACATTATTCATATAATCTCCAAATTGCTTAATCGGGTATTTCTTATACAAGGGCGATGGCCATATCCGTCGCTAACTACGCGATCCTTTCATCTCCCGTTCAGGTTCGAGACAAATATCTGGAATGACTTTCGCGGATATTTTTGCGACCTGGTGGCAATTGAGCGTTGCGAACCAGGAAATGAGATGCTCAAGGAAATTAAACAGGCATACAGATGCGAGTGTTTACCTACAAATCCCGGATCGATGGATGGGAGATGCAGGCGTATAAGTGGTTATCGAAGACTGCAGAGGCAACGGTGGTGATCTCCCATGGATTGGCGGAACATGCATTGCGTTATGAACGGTTTGCGCTAGCGTTAAATCAACAGGGTTTTGATGTTTGGGCGATGGACCACCGGGCACATGGAGCCACACTGGGGTCCGCTGGATTTGGTGATTTTGGTGATGGCGGTTGGGATGCCTTAGTCGATGACATTGATCAGTTAATAACGATTGTGCGAAAGGAAGCCTCAAAACCATTGATTTTTTTTGGCCACAGTATGGGCGCAGCCGCAGCTCAACAGTTTGTACAGCAAGGTTCCGCAAAAATTGATGCGCTGGTATTGTCCGGGTCCGCAGCAAGGCGCCCTGGTGCGGAAATAGGTCCTTACAATGAATTGTTTGAACCCACCCGCACTGAATATGATTGGTTAAGTCGCGATGAGGCAGAGGTTGACAAATATATTGAAGATCCTCTCTGTGGATTCGAAGGCCAGACGATTCGTAACGGTTTCGACCGAACGGATCAACGTCGCATAGAACCACAGAGGGTCAAAATGATTCGTGATGATCTTCCAGTGTTGTTAGTAGCGGGTGATGCTGATCCTGTTAACAATCAACTGAAGGCGCTGAAATATCTGATGGAACTGTGGTCCGCCGGCGGCGTCACCCAAATCGATCAGTTGTTTTACGAGGGTGGTCGGCATGAGATGCTAAATGAGACAAACCGGGAACGAGTGACAACTGACATTATTACTTGGCTAAACCAGATAGTTGTAGGTTAGCGAAACTCGATTCCGTTGCGCCCACCCGCGGATCAATACGGTTTTTCGCCCATTACGGTGACACGCTCCATTTTGCGTGTTGCTGGCCAATAATCAGCAGCGGCATAATGTTGGACCGCTCGATTGTCCCAAAATGTGAAGGAGTTTTTGCGCCATTTGAACCTGCATTGATGGTCAGGAATCCAGGCAGTCAGAAATAATTTGTCCAATAATTCTTGGGATGCCTGCGCATCCAGGCCTTCAATGCTGCGAGTAAAAATCCTGTTCACATAGATTGATTTTTTCTTGCTAACGGGATGGGTGCGAACAATTGGATGTCTTGAAGGCGGATAGAGTTCGCGCATTTCCTGAATCTTTTCTTCGCTGGCACCTTTTGCACGCATGCCTTTTAGAAAGCTTTCGTTGTCGTGAATGGCGTACATTCCGTCTATCTGTTCTTTTGTTTCCGCATCAAGACTATTGTAGGCGTCTTCCATATTGGCGAATAAGGTATCGCCGCCGACTTCAGGCACTTCCCGGGCCCTGAGGATTGATCCAAGTGATGGCTCTTTGCGCCAGGTAACATCAGAATGCCAGATGTTAATGCGCGGAGGATTATCTTCGTCATTGTTCAGGCACACAACTTCCGGGTGATCCTCCATATTCGGTGTGAAGGGATGAATTTCGACTTCACCAAACCGCCTGCCGAAGGCGATGTGTTGCTCGACGTCTATGTCCTGATCACGGAAGAAAATTACCTTACGCTCCACCAGCAGATTGGACAGGAAGGATATCGTGTCGTCATTGAGCTGGCTTCCAATATCGATCCCCAGGACTTCTGTACCCACTGTTGGTGACAAATGGACCAGGTTAAAATCTTGATCTGATAATTCTACTGACTGGATGCTCATCGTTTAAACATTCCCGCACCATAAGCGCTGTTGTGATTTAGTCACTTCACTTTATATTGCATCACATAGTGTGCCCAGTCAATGTGTCCGCGTAAGGTGATTTTCCGGAATCTCGAAGCAAGATTGGTTGCTGAGTTAGTAAATAAGATGCGGGTACAATTGAATAAATGTCGTCATTCGATGCTACGCTATCTTTGGATAAGGTGTGTGCGCAAACACATAGAGATTTACGTGTGATTCTAGAGCGAGACTATTAAAGATGGCGGAGCGGGCAAGGTGGATTTCAGAAACCCTGCAGCAGGGGCTTAATTTTCTAAATATGGGCGATGCTAGGTAGGGCCGCGCAACGTGCTCAAGGTGTCCTCGCTGAAGACCGTAATGTTTCAGGCGCGCACTTCCTCACAGCCTTGATTGCGCTTCAATCAGGGCGGCGTGCAGCGGCGCTTGAATCCTTCGCTAATGTTGTGCAGCTTGATCCACTCCAATGCACGGCGTGGGCACATATGGCGGAGATTTATGTGGGAACAGGAGACTTGGATAATGCGCAGGTGGCGCTTGCCAAGGCTATTCAGAACGATGACGGCAGCGTTAACGTTCAGCAATTGATTGCCATGACGCTCGCATCTATGGGGGACAACAAAGAGGCGGCGGGCTGGTTTGAGAGAGCGGTGGCACAACAACCTGACAATGTTCATCTGTTGACAAATTATGCTAACTGCCTGATCTATCTTGGTAGGTTCAAAGAGGCTGAAGTCACTCTGCTGGAAGCATTGCGAATACAACCGGCATACCCCAACCCTCACTGGCTTCTTTCTGGCCTTAACAAAGCCAAGGACCGAATACATATCAAGCAAATGATGTCGCTGCTGGCACTTGACCGTTACGCGCCGCAAGACCGTGCCTTTATGAATTATGCCTGCGGAAAAGAATTGGAGGATATCGAAGCGTGGGGTGACGCATTCGAGGCATTTTCGCAAGGGGCGCAAAACAAACGAAAATCGATAATCTACGATGAGAGTGCTGAAATCGAGATGTACTCGATGCTCGAAGAACTTTACTCAAAGGCGTGGTTGTTGGCAGGTGAGGCTGGATATGATGATGCATCGCCAATATTTGTGATCGGTCAACCCCGTTCCGGAACGACCCTGGTTGAACACGTAATAGCAGCGCACTCGCTAGTTGGGTCGGCGGGTGAGTTGCGGCATTTTAGCAATGGTATACGCAAATTGACGGACTGCCGTGGACACTCCGGGTTTACCGCCGAGCTTGTAAGCCGGGCGGTTGATATTGATTTTAAATCGCTGGGTGAGCAATACATCACTGCCGTGGGACATCGCAACGAGCAGCATTTCGTTGATAAGCTGCCGTCCAATTTTCTGTTTGTGCCACTCATCCTGAAGGCGCTACCTAATGCCAGGATAATTCATGTGCGACGTGATCCGATGGATGCATGTTTCGCCAGTTTCAAGCAGCTATTCGCCGATGCTTACCCGCATTCCTATGATCAGGCAGAGACCGCACGGCATCATGCTCGGTACTATCGCCTGATGTCCGTCTGGCGAGAACGTTTTGGGGATCGATATCACGAACTCAGATATGAAGACCTTGTTACAAATCTGCAAACTGAAGCAAGGGCGCTCATATCATTTCTGGCACTTCCCTGGGAAGATGGGTGCCTGCAGCCTCACCAACAAAAAACCAGTGTCGCAACCGCCAGTGCAGTTCAAGTGCGAGAGCCCATGCACACAAAATCTATCGGCAGATAGCGTCGATACGAGAATCAGCTCGAAGTAATGCGCAGCGAATTAGAGAAAAACAATATTCCACTTGTCCTCTAAAGAAGTTTGGTTTCTTGCAGGAAAAGGCTTCTAGTTATTAAACTGACGAGAGCGGTAGAACCCTGCGGCCGCAAAGCTCATGGTTGGGCTTATAAGTCTCTGCCGATATACAAGATTTATTGTGGACTGTAGTCAACATCCTGCTCAGTAAGCAGTCGCGCCCAGGCTGCAAATTCCAGTTGGGTCCCATCAGGATCTTTGAAATACAAGGAACGTACAAAGGTACTTTCATTGATTGCATCACTTGCGCCAGATGCAGAATCGTCATGATTGACGACCTCAGTAACCTCCACTCCTTTGGCGACCAGAAGTTCCCGGTATTCATCAATCTTGTCTGGCGCTACATCAAAGGCAACGTGGTTCATGGTTCCGGGCACAGCGGATATTCTTCTCAGTTCTTTGTCGTCGACACTGTCCGGACCATTGGGAAACCAGAAGAAGGCGATCGAATCACCACCACCTGCATCAAAGAAGTAGTGCTTACCCGTGCCGCCGGACAGCTCGATGGTCTTGGTTAGCTTCATGCCCAGTGTATTGCAATAGAAATCCACTGTGACGTCTATGTCTTTACAGACCAGTGCTAAATGGTTGATGCCATTAAATTCGAATCCCATGATCAATTCCTCTTCTTGACGTTCGTCGCAGGCGCGGCACTCTTGCTATTCATAGCTGATCATACAATATTTCCCGCTTAGGGTGCGCCTTCAGGCCCCCAGTGAACAGCCATCAATTCATCACGAATGCGATATCCCGGATGCCTGTCATGATTTTTCTCCTGCCTATAATTTTAGGATAGTGGCGCCAGCGACGGCGAGACTATTGAAGATCGTGATGCTTGAGCAAGTTCCTTCAGAAGTTGTTGCGGCAATGGCCGGTACGCAATTTCATGTGCTTCATCCGCGGAAATGCCAAAAACTCGCAGCATGAGCTCGGCACTCTGGTCGATCAATGCACCTGCATCATCAAGGTCAAAGAAAGCCATTAAGCTATTCACGAAACCGCCGAAAGCATAGCTGTAAGTCAGATTAACATCGCTTACGATGAATCGACCGGACTGGTGGCCCTTCTGAAAATCGCGCTCGCTGAATCTGCCGAGTGCATGGCGCAAGGCTTCAATTGGGATGCCGGAGTGTTGCAGAAACCATTTCCACAATTCGTCAGCAACAATCATACGTGCCATATAGCGGCTGGACACCGCCATCAGCTCAGCAGGATCAAGTATGTCGCTGGCTGCCTTTTGTAACTGGACATCCCAATTAATAGCGTATGACTCAATTATTGGCACCAGCACTTCATTTTTGGATTTGAAATGCAGGTAGAACGATCCATGTCCTACGTCTGCAGCTTCGGTTATGTCCTGAATGGTGACGCCGTCAACGGCCTTTGAGCGCATTAACTGCTCTGCAGCGACCAGAATCCGGGTGCGCGTTTCCTGGCGCTTTCGCTCCACGCGACTCAATTGTTTCCCGGTGTTTTCAGCAGCTTCACTGGCCATTTGATTCATCAAAATAATTGACTGACTATAGTCATTAATGATTACATACATAATTGAATTTTGTCAATCAGTACCCAAAGCTACTACCCTCAATCCTAGATTAGGACATAGGAATTGAGGCTTATCATCTTGAGCCTCGAAGAAAATCCTCGCCGGTAGTTTCAATTGCCGGGCAGGGTAATAACTTAACAATGACTAACAACTAAATTATGGCAGATACATACGATATTGCTATTGTTGGCATGGGGCCTGTTGGCTGCGCTGCCGCTATATTATTCTCGCACAATGGTCTTCGCGTTGTCTGTATCGAGCGCGACCTGGATGTATATAGCTTGCCCAGGGCGGTCGCGATGGATGGTGAAATTGTCCGCGCCTTTCAAGCCGTTGGCCTTGGGCAACAACTGGACGATCTCTTGCAAACTGTACGCGAGGGGGATCGCGCAGGATTTGCCAACTCAAAGCGGGAATGGTTGTTCGGCCACGATATGGCTGACGGTGGCAGCAATGGCTGGCAGCCACTTTCAATGTTCGATCAGCCAGAGGTGGAAACTTTTCTGCGCAGTCAGGCGATCAATCACCCAAATGTTACGTCGTATATAGGATACGAATTTGAATCCTTTGACGATCACGGGGACCAGGTTCATTTAAAGGCAAGTCAGATAAATACCAATCAATCGGAAAATGCGCGGAGCAATAGAGATGGGGTGATCGACATTAGCGCTCGATATGTGCTTGCTTGTGATGGTGCTAACAGCAAAATCCGCCGCACACTTAATATTGAATGGGACAACCTTGGCTATGACCATGACTGGCTCGTGGTCGACATTATTATTAAGGACGGGCACACGCTGAATAACGACACTGTGCAAGTCTGCGATCCCGATCGCATTACTACCTACGTTGTGACCAAAGATCCTTATCGGCGCTGGGAGTTTAAGCTCAACCCAGGTGAAACCTGGGATGAAATGCTGCAGGTTGAAAAGATCGAACAGCTCATCGAACCTTGGACGCCTAAAGGCAGTTACGAAATCCGCCGCTCCGCTGTCTACCAGTTCCATGCAGCGACGGCGAAAAGTTGGCGGGTGGGTAATGTCTTTATTGCCGGTGATGCAGCTCACCAGACTCCACCTTTTCTTGGCCAGGGCATGAATGCCGGCATGCGTGATGCCATCAATCTCGCCTGGAAATTTCAAATGGTTATTAAGGGTGAAGCCGATGAATCGCTGCTTGATGCTTATCAGCAGGAACGTCTGCCACATGCGCAGGACCTTGTTGAATGGGCGGTTGATATTGGGCAGCTAATGGAACATCTGGCGGCAGTCGAGGATGCTGAACGCAATGGCAAGGCGGTTCCAGAAGCTGTACATAAGAAAAAATCTTCGGGGTATGGGCAAGGTCGATCCAACCCGCCCCTTCGTGATGGTGTTTTAATGTTGGGTCAAGTGGACGACACGGGATCCTCGGGTTATCTGTTTAGCCAGCCGCTGGTGCAGCGTGGCGGCAAGGCCTTCAAACTGGACGAAGAGCTTGGCAGGGGCTTTTCCATAGTAGCTAAATCAGAATCAGATATTAAATTAAATAAAGAGAGTCGCCGGATAATTGACCGCTTTGGTATTACGGTATCAAGCCTTGAGGGCTTGGAGTTGGTAAAAGGCAAGTTTGACAATTTGTTCAAGAATGCGAATGCCGCGATCATACGCCCGGATCACTATGTTTTTGGTCACACCACGAATGAGATTACCCTCGATGATCTTTTGCGGGCGCTCTCATCCACTCTAGCGTCTTCAGACACGAAGTAATACCGACGGGTTTCTTCTATGGGCAAGAACTAAACAATCCCAATTCTTCGCGACTTGCAGACAGGCCGGGCCAAATTCCTGCGCATCAAGAAAATGATTAGCATGGGTGTTCTGAGTGGTATTGCTATTAGGGTATTGATTTTCAGGTTTGTCATCTTCAAGGCATTGATCCAGCTTGAATGAATTCCTATTTCTCTTTTTTGGACTAATATTTTAGGTGTCGCCAAAGGCTATCATGAGGTATACAAATTAATATACCTTGAGCTTCCGGGGCTGATGGCTTGATAACACTCTTGCTGATCATGCTGCGGGATATTGGAAATATGGCAGCGGTGGTGGAATGATTGAGCCATGGCACCCAGCGGCAAAGACCTAACACAAGGCTGTATCCCTGCGCATTTGACTCGCATGACGATACCGATGTTCCTCGGCATTTCATCGATGATTGTCGCATCCATGATCGATACGATATACATCGGCATTATCGGTGCCAGTGAACTTGCCGCCTACAGTTTTACCTTTCCGGTTGTGATGGCGCTGTCCAGTGTTTCGATGGGAATAGGCACGGGTGCAGCATCTATTATTGCTCGGGCTGTGGGATCCGGTGATCGCGCAAGTGTGCTTCGATATACCCTGCATTCGCTCTTGCTAACAACTGTGCTGGTACTTTTTCTGATGGCGCTTGCGTCACTCTATTTAGAGGATGTCTTTATGCTGATGGGCGCTCAGGATGACCTGCGGCTCTTAATTAACCAGTACATGCGTATCTTCATCCTTGGTTTGCCCTTATTCACACTACCCATGGTAGTGAGTAATGTATTACGCGCCGTGGGTAATGCCAAAGTTCCTGGGCTGGTGATGACGCTGACTTCGGGCGTTCAGATTGTATTGGCGCCTCTGTTGATATTCGGCCTGCTGGGCATGCCCGAACTCGGCTTCGTTGGCTCCGCCTGGGCGGGCATTGTCTCAGGCCTGGTAAGAACCATCGGAATGTTTGCTATTTTGATATTCGGTGAAAAGATCCTGTGCTTCCATAAGGGGGCGTTGACGGGCCTTGTCGAGTCCACCAGGCACGTCCTCTACATTGGCCTGCCGTCCATGCTGAATAGTTTGATTGGTCCGGTATCCCTCGCGATTGTTATCCGCCTGCTATCGTCCCACGGGCCTTCCGTCGTTGCTGGTTTCGGCATTACCTCGCGATTCGAAATGCTGGTGATGATGCTCCTGATGTCGCTGGCATCAAGTGTCGGTCCATTTGTTGGTCAGAATTGGGGTGCCGGCAAAATTGATCGCGTTTACAAAGGGCTAAATGCTTCCTACAAATTTTGCCTGGCGTGGGGTTTTGCTAGTTTCGCCCTGTTAGCTCCATTTGGTGGTGACCTGGTTGCGCTGGTGAACGACGACCCGGTGTTGGTGGAGTCGGCGTCCTGGTATCTGCTCCTGGTGCCCATAAGTTTTGGCTTTCAAGGTATCGGTATGATGTCCGGCTCACTGTTTGTTGCGATGGGACGGCCACTACCCACAATGGTTCTATCGCTGGCGCGCATGGTTGTAGTCTATATACCGATGGCCGTCATTTTTGAACATTACTGGGGATACATTGGTGTTTTTACAGCGACCATGCTGGCGAATCTGTTGATGGCGTTGGTGGCCTTCATATGGAGCAGGCGAATGTTGAAAGGCGAGATAGCCTTGATGCAAAAGTCGCCATCAGCTGGATAAATCAGACTGATTATCACCTTGGTAATGTCATTTACCTTTTGCGAACAAATGATGCCTTATTGTTAACCGGCACGCTAACGCAGAAGGGTTGCCAACACTTCCTCAATGGTGGGAGGTTTGTCCTGACCCTTGTACTCCGCCAAAGACTCAAAGAGTTCTGCCGCAGCGAGATGGAATCCCTCCGGCATACCTGTGCCAGAGAAGGTCGCGGCAATTTCACGCATCTCACCGGCGAAACGCCACGCCTTGGCAGTGTTACCGGTAACGCGCCGATGGGTCTCGCGAGTAAATTCCTCGCCCCATTGTTGTTCGAGCGCATCGCGCACACCTTCCTTTTCGGCTACTGCAAGGATTGCAGAGAGCAGCGCCGTGCTGCCTTTTGTATAAGCGGCAAAGGTCATTTTTAAGGCGGAAGCTGAACCTATGTGGGGGCCTATCACTGAGGTGTGGAGTGCCGATCCACTAAATAGATTTGCAATAAGCGCGGCATCTTCGCCGGAGAGATACAGTTTGGTGCCGTATTCTGCTTTCCAGGCAGGGCCGCCGATTATGCCGCCATCAACCACGCGGGCGCCTGAATTTCTCAGTAATGTGTCTATCTTCCGAGTGACGCCTGGTGCAATAGCATTGCCTTCAAGGTACATCCCGTTGAATTCCAGATCTGCAATTTCGCCAGCAAGATCTGCCGCCACATGCGGAGGGCAGACAGAAAGTATGATATTGCTCTGCTCGACCAAATCAGCCAGCGTGCCGCAATCTTCAAGGCCGGCATTCGATGCACGCTGGCGGGTAGCATCGCTGCGTTGACTGCCGGCCCACAGAACTGTAGCTCCGTTGTGCGCTGCCGCTGCGCCAATCGATGCGCCCATGGCGCCTGGGTTAATCAATCCTATTATTGTCATGGTCTGCTCATCTCAGTTGAATGATTTTAAGTCTCTTTAGTCGCTTCTCTTTGATAAGGAGCCTGCCGCTGATCGCATACTAAACCGATGGCCGCTCTGACGCGCAAATGAATTCCAAATAAAGCTGATGGGATTCGAACAATTCCGCGATACTGAACCCTTGACGTTCTGACTGCCCTTGATTGGTGGCAAGTCCACCTTTTGCAATGATATCGCGCCGGGGCTAATACTATGTGATCGTATTACAACGGTTTGACAACATTCGCGCCAGAAGCTGTGGGGTTCGGTTTTGGATACGTATATATTGGTATGGCTCGGATCGAAACTAAGGGCAAGGCTTCTGCGTACCTCGGCGATACCGTTGAAGTCGGCAATCGCATGATGACAAGCGGTATTTACACCCCTGCACTAACGCTGAATGGCACTTGCATCGTAGATTCGATCGGGAAATATCCAGAGGGATTGGGTTTCCTCTGCTGGGTGGGTTGCTCGATTCTTTTGAGAAACCCTGTAAGCTGATGTGGAAAGGGAGGGCTGGCATGACTTCAGACCTAAAACACTATTTTGTCGTCGTACATCCAAAACCTTGAATAAAGTATTTCTATTCCTCGCATGGATGCTATTGCCACTTAACTGCGTTGCATCCCCCCTGTTTGATGAAGACACTATTCTCGACGTGGAAATAGTCGGATCAATATCATCACTTAACAGAAAGAAGAGCGAAAAGCCCTTTCAACTGAGTACAAATGATATGCGGCATCGGATAAAGATACGAACACGAGGCAAAAAAACCGAAAGCGAGTTTGCCGGTTTCCACCGCTGAGACTCAATTTCAATGAACACGACACGCTAGACTCTGTGTTCGCTGGGCACGATAAAATTAAGCTGGTGACCCATTGCAAAAACAACAAGGCGTCAGAGGTAAACGTGCTGGAAGAATATGCCGCCTACCGGATTTTTAACCTGATTTCTAACCACAGCTACCGGGTGCGGCTCTTGAATATTCGTTATATCGACACCGCTAAGAAGTCATCATCGCAAGTCCATAAGGGGTTCCTGATAGAACCACCTGAACATCTTGCTAAACGAATAGAGGGGCAACGTCTAAGCGTTGATGGTGTATCACTTGCATTCCTTAACTCAAATGAATTGACGGATATCTATGTATTCCAGTACCTGATTGAGAATACGGACTGGTCCCTCGTTATGCAAAAGGGTGAGCATGCCTGTTGTCACAATGGCAGTATTTTCAGGATTCTTTCAAACAACTCAATATTGGAGCGTTCTAATATTGAGCAACTCAAATCCAGGCACGTATATATTCCTTATGACTTTGATCTGGCAGGTTTGGTCAATGCGAAATACGCCTACCCGCATCCATCACTTAAAATGCGAAGTGTCACCCAGCAGCGCTATCGGGGGTTCTGTACATCAGCCGCCGATTTGCAGCTTTCAATCGCAAAGTTCAATACACTTGAAGCCGAAATTATGGCTGTCCCGGAATCCATACCGGGCCTAACTGCCAAAAAGATCGTAACAATGAAAAGATATATTGGTCGTTTCTTAGATGCCGCTTCCGATAGCCAAAGCCTGATAAAGTCATTTCAGAATCGATGTTTGTAATAACGCCATGAATTCATCAAGGTATTCGTCGAATAAAATTCAATCGTTCATAATAGGCGGCACACTAAACGGATAGCCATATTGTCGACTGCGCAGCCACTTAAGATGTGGGTATTGAAGGCTTGCCCTTTATGGGTAGGCCTTTGGCCCATTATTGCTATCCACATATCCTATTTTATTGCTGCCTCGGCAGGACATGTTGACTGGTGTAATCCGTATTGGGATTCCTGTACCTCTATTAGCGCTACGGGGCGACATGGCGTCGAGTTTTATTGGTTTAAGCTGACGATGATACCTGCGGCGCTGCTCATGTCGTTCTACTGGCATCGGATAGCGATATGGCAACAGTTTTTGGGTGGTGCGAATCAATGGATTAGCCGGTTTGGGTACATTGCCTGCGCCTTCCTAATCATGTATGTCATCGCCCTCGGTCTGTCAGGGGATCAGTTTCGCATTCAGCGCCGTATTGGCGTTATCCTCTACTTCACGCTGACTTATCTGGCGCAGCTCTTACTTGTGACCGACTTATGGCGGCGCGGTTTTCGGTCACAATCCGTGCAGCTTATGTTTGCGTTCTGCGCTGCCTGTCTTGGTATTGGCTTGATGAGTCTGGCCATCGATATGCTGACGGATTGGCATGATGACATCGAAGACGCAATTGAATGGATTCTTGCCTTGCTCATGCACCTTTACATAATTGCCTGTTACTGGGCCTGGCGTGCGACTGGATTTAATGGACAGGCTAACAAAACGTTATAACCCTCGTCATATTCAGCGGCAAATAAAAGTGAGAATTATTTGAGCCTGGAACACGCGCGTCTAGGTGTTCTTTAACTCAACCAGAATAGCCCGATATTCTTCACCACGATTAACCGCGGTCTCTATATGCCCCTTCTTGATTAAGTCAGCAGTTCCTGGCTTAGGTGAAAAAGACAACGACTCTCCCAGCGCACCACCGGTGCCGTTATGAAACTGTATTTCAAGTGGTCCTTCTCCGGCAATATTTATCAGGAAGTAATCATGAAGATGCTCATGCCTGGGAATGCTTGCACCCTTGGGAACCACTTGATTCCATACTTTGACCTCTTCATTTTCGAATACTACTTTCGTCGCGATGGGCGTAAGTTCAGTCATGACATTTCCCTCAATATTTTCCTAAACGATTTGTATTGGTCTACCATTGCTGCTTGTGCGTACGGTGTCAAGTTGCAGAACGGGAATGCAAAGGCTGCCCTCTTCACTGGTGGTAACTGGGTGAATCCGGTATTTTTGTGGCTGACTATTTATTCTTTTCGGCGGAACGACCAATGGCAACGATCCAAGTGCAAGGAAAACAACTCGAGTATTTTGAGGCAGGTTTAGGCGACAACGTTGTGGTATTGATTCACGGAGCTGGTTCATCTGCCCTTATATGGGATACAGTCCAGAGCCAGATGGCTGCTGAGGGCTATCATGTCTACGCCATTAGCCTCCCCGGTGCTGGCCAATCGCATAGGCCGATTGAGCTTGCGGCATACCAGCCAGCCAGCTATGCCCGCGATATAAAAGGGGCGCTCCATGCATTGGAAATTAAGCGCTTTGCCATTGTTGGGCACTCATTAGGCGTTTCTAATGTGCTGTATCTGGCGGCTGACTACTGCGAAGGCTTTGATATTCGGGCCATGATTTTGATGGCCGGAGGCGGTGGGGGGCAGCGGCAAGCACCTTCTGTAGAAGAGGCAGACGCGATCAGGAAAAATTGGCCACACCCAGATCCGGCTGGCGAGGATGAGCGAAGAAGAGTGTGGGAGAAGTTGCATATGGGCTTAAGCGAAGACGTTCGTGATCAGCTGTGGCGTGATATTAACAATAATCCCTTCGAGCGA
This sequence comes from Pseudomonadales bacterium, assembly GCA_046582185.1. Taxonomy (GTDB): domain Bacteria; phylum Pseudomonadota; class Gammaproteobacteria; order Pseudomonadales; family Azotimanducaceae. Next base: position 101,437 of record JAYGEX010000032.1, read on the forward strand.
GCATTTGGCCAGCGCATTAGTCCCAGGAAGGATATGCGCGCTTTCCTGAATAATACAGACATACCAACGCTAATAGTCTCCGGCGATAGCGATAGCGTCGTGCCACTGAAACTTACACTACAGATGTATCCAGAACTGCCAAGGGAAAAACGCCATCTGCATGTGTTTCATGGCATTGATCACTACCCTAATGCGGAAGTCCCTGACGAAATATCTCGCGTCTATATGGAATTTCTTGACGATAAATATGGCTCAGCTGCCGTTGAATGACTTCTGTTGAATAACTGCTATGCCAATATATTGTGGAATTCGCGGTGGCGAGAGACCAGGGTTTCCGTGACAATACGCCCACTTTGAATAACAGGATGAAACGATGACAATTTCGCTATTCGACATTAGCGTTGCGACTTACCTCCAAACTTTGAATGCAGTTGCTGGTGTGCTTGAAAAAGGCAAAGCTCATTGCAGTGATAATGGTATTGATCTTGACGATGTAGTGAGTACTTCGCTCTATCCAGATATGGCGCCATTCAGATTTCAGATCACTTCGGTTGCCCATCATTCAGTTGGTACGATGGATGCACTGGAATCAGGTTCATTTGGCCCTCCCAGTGGATTCCCTGAATATGACTACGAAGGCTTGCAGGGTCTGATAAATGAAAGACTGGAATCGCTTAAAGCTTACACACCAGAAGCAGTTAATGCGTTTGAAGCAAACGATGTCACATTTAAGTTAGGTGAAATGAAGATGCCATTTACTGCGACAAATTTCGTGCTTTCGTTCTCACACCCCAACCTCTATTTCCACGCCGCCACAGCCTATGACATTTTGCGAATGAAAGGTGTACCCGTTGGCAAACGGGACTTTATGGGCATGCCTCGCTTAAAGACATAACGAACTTAGTTGTAGGTGCCCGGAAAGTAAGATCGCCGGTGTATTTCCTTTCTCAATAACTGAACTTATTGCCTGGCGATATTAAAATGCAATGAGTTCAGCTCCATACCCCCGCAAACAGTAATAGCTTATTGCTGCTTTAATCTGTTCTACTCGCTCATTGTTTTATAGTCTTTGGTAGTTGAACCGAAGGGGTAATTGGTAGAGCATAGACGCCTGAATAGGGAGAGCGCTATGCAAAACTCAAAACTTGAGTATACGACTGAAGAACTGATGTCGGACGATGAGTATGAGGAACCTCTTTTTGGCGGCAAGGTCCGCTGTCACGGAGGCTATTTCGGTGGGAAATATGTATCGCCGCGAGTCAAATTTCGAAAGCCGGCGATTCTAGCCTGGAAGCAGCGCCTGACCGATGAAGGCGAGCCGTTAATTTACATTCCCGATGAATACGTTCCGCCGAATTACCCGAGCTATGAACAAGCCAAATACTTGCTTCAGGAAGGCATTGTCGATCCGGTGACTCGCTCCTTAACCACAATCTCTATCGTCGAAGGTTTTGGCGCCCGCATTCGCGATATCGATCTACCGGACTTCGAAAAGGAAATAAGGGAAGACATCTCTGGTACAGCATTGGCACATCTCGATAAAGGGTTGATCGAAGCCCATGCCCGCGATGAAGCTGGGCACAGGGATCAGGGCGGTCATAAACAGATGTGGGAGGCTGCCCGGGATATTGGTCTCAACAATCCGGAGATTCCAGGTGATGTGTTAATGCGCATGATGAGCGGCGGAGGTGGTCGCAGTCGTGAGCGACTATTTCCGGAACTGAGCGCCAAGATGGAAGGGATGATTACTTTTGTCGCGACCGTACTGGTTGTAGAGACCTTTGCTGAAGATGTATTTGCCTGGGCGATCGACTTGTTAGGTGACCCTGAGGTCAGCCATGATGCAGAACTTGCCTCCCATTTGGTGAAGTGCATCCGCTCTGATGAAACTCCTCATGTTGATTATCTAACGGTAGCCTTGTCAGAGCTTCGTGCCCGTACATTGATATCAGAAGACGGCAAACAAGAATTCCAGGGTAGTGAAGTGGTCGACCGAATTTTTTCCAGGCAACTGCGCGGTGCTGCAACGAACCGGCCGAGGGATGCCCGGCAACTATTGCAAACAGAAATCCATGAACTAATTACCGATAAAGATAAAGCGAATCGAATATCCGGCAAGTTCGAATCACTGGATGCCGGTTGGACATTTCCAAAAGCACAAGATGAAGCTCTGGATATCCTGCTACAAGCTTCCTGATCAGTGAATAAGATATTAGACAGGACCTATCGATCGAGCCGCATCGGTTACACCGCCACATGTGTCTGGCTGAGATACAAAATTCCCAAGTGGTATGACCAGATTCGAGGCGAAGATCCTGACGACAGGGATATGTCCGCTATTCATCAGCGCAATGCAAGTCAGGTATTTAATACCGCGGTCAGCATGCGCGGCATGCTGATTAAAATGTGCCAGGTCATTGGTACCCGATCCGACGTTTTTCCACCGCAATACGTGAAGACACTGTCCCAATGTCATGATCGACTGCCGCCGCGCCCCTTTGAAGAAATTCGCGTTGTTGTGGATGAGGATTTCGACAAACCCTTAGAGGAAACTTTCTGCGAGTTTGCCAGGGAACCCATCGCATCCGCTTCGCTAGCCCAGGTTCATAAAGCAAGATTGCATAATGGTGAAGAGGTCGCGGTTAAAATTCAGTACCCGGACATTGAGCACATCATCCAAACCGATCTCAAAACATCCCGCCGTGTCTTGCAGGTTTATCAGTACTTCGACAGTGAGCCGCTAGATCTCATGCCACTGATGGATGAACTACAAGTCCATCTAAAGCTTGAGCTGGACTTTCGTCGTGAGGTGGAAAGTGCCGATCGAATTCGGGAATTGTTTAAAGATGATGGCCATATCCGTATCCCTGAATTTCAACATAAGTTCTGTACTCGTCGTGTGATCGTGATGGAGTATGTTGAGGGGATTAAGGTCACAGATGAGCAAGGCCTGATTGATTCGGGCATCGATTACAGCCGACTCATGGATCGGCTCATGCATGCCTTTAACAAGATGATTCTGGCTTTTGGGTTTTTCCATGCTGATCCGCATCCAGGGAATATTTTGGTAACCAAAGGTAAAGACAATAAACCTGAATTTATCCTACTCGACTTTGGCCTGGCGAAGGAGCTCCCCAAAGGCTTTGGCATGGGCATTTTTGAATTGATGTTCTCGATGATGACATTTAATGAATCTGCCATGCTTCGGGCCTTCGGAGAACTCGGTTTCAAAACGAAGAAGGACGACGATGATGAATCTTTGCTAATCATTGCCAGGCGTATGATTGGACGGTCTGATGAAGGCTTCCAGGGCGAGTTCACAGAAGAAATGACCGACGATATGTTTGCTGCCATTCGTGAGAATCCGCTTGTTACTGTGCCGTCAGATTTTGTGCTGGTGGCGCGCGCCTTTTCTCTGTTGTCTGGGATTGCGCATACGCTTGGGCAAAAAGCGAATGCGCTGGATACCATCGGTCCAGCGGCTTAGAGATATTGAAAACAGACCTTACCCTCAGGTCTGTTTGCGTACTTGAAATCCAATCCTTGGGAAGTGCACGGCGAGCGTGCCAATCTGCGGATCATCTAGGCTCACGACCAGTTCTTCAATCGATGATACTTGCAACTTGCCGTATATCGGGTCGCAACCGTAATCGATAGCGTTCACGACCACGTCGTCGCCAATCGCTAGATGATCAATTTCTGTGAGTGTTGTTTTACTGAAAGTCGACGGAGTTGCGTGCCTGGCAATTGTCAGCGCCTCGGAACCCTCCATCTCGATTAGCTCTCCGTGACCAAATCCGTTCATCCGTTCAAACCAATTTAGCACATGTTTGAATGGTTCAAACTCTATGGTTAACGATTCAATGCGGTGCACAAACCAACAACAATGATAGGTAGAAAAGTCAGCAATAGTTGGAGCGTCGCCGAATAGAAAGGGCGAAGATTGTAGCTGGTGGTCCAGATGTTTAAGGTGACTTAGAAAGTATGGATGTGCTGATGCAGGATCCATCACCAGGCTGCCGGACGAGGCCATAAACTGTGCTCTGTCAGCCATGAATGCGGCAGATGCCTCAGCATCCTGCATCAACGGGTTGCTTGCCATTGCCTTAGGCTGGAACGCCATAGATACACATACCCAAAAGAAAATTGTATCCGTCCACTGAGCTGTGGCTGCGGCAGTGGCGATAGATTCAATGGGATAAATGCTGTTTTCTGGAACAAGACGGTCAATCACCTTGGCGATTAGCGCGCTATCGCAATAGATGTCGGCGCCAATTTGAAGTACAGGCGTTCTGCGATAACCACCGGTCAGTGGTATTAGATCCGGTTTGGGCATAATCACTGGTATGGAAACTACAGCGTAATTTTGCTGCTTGTAACCCAACAGCAAGCGGATTTTCTCGGAGAATGGGGAGTCTGCGTAATGATGTAAAATAATGTTTTTCATAGTGGCCAATCCTATATTCGTTGGTGTTCGCAGGGAAGCCGACTTAATTTCCCCATTTTGTTCAACAACAGATCGCTGGTTTTTGTCGTTATAGGTTTCATATGTTTGATGGTGAATTTTTAGCTATAGCTAAATGTTAGCGACTGGTAATTAATGTTAGTTATACTAACATTAATACAAGAGACAACTCGCTTGAACTTTCTGATGAAAAATACCCTGAAGCTTAAGAGTGTAGCGACTTTTATCCAGGACAAGCCGGAAGCCGCCACATCATTTTTCTTTGACCCCAGCCACATTTGGTGTTTTATTTAGTTGAACCATTCGAATCTCAAGAGGCAGGAGTAAACATGAAACTAGGACTGGGCATTGGCCCTATGGGCGCGCCAGGCGGCGAGAAGATAATATCGCTGGCTAAAGAAGCAGAAAATCTTGGTTACGATACCATCTGGTGTCCGGAAATTTACGGCATGGATTGCTTCACGCCGCTGGCATGGATTGGCGCACATACTAAGAAAATAAAGCTTGGTACATCCATTATGCAGATATCTGCACGAAGTCCGGCGAGTGCTGCGATGCATGCTGTGGCAATGGACTACCTTTCGAACGGTCGGCTGATTCTCGGCATAGGTGTCTCCGGCCCGCAAGTGGTCGAAGGCTGGTACGGGCAACCCTATCCAAAACCCCTGGCCCGAACTCGTGAATGGATGGCGATTTTTCGCGCTATCATTAGCAGACAAGAACCTGTGTCATTCGACGGAGATCATTATCAACTCCCCCTGGATGGTGGGACCGGTCTGGGTAAGTCCTTAAAGTTGATGCAGCATCCGCTACGTGATCACATTCCCGTGTATCTAGGGGCAGAAGGTCCAAAGAATGTCGCTCTTTCTGCAGAGTTGTGTGATGGCTGGATACCGATGTTCCTCTCTCCGTATCGTATGAACGAACAATATGCCGATGCTATGCGAATTAAATCATCTGACTTCGAAATTGCTGCAGCAGTCCCCGTCGTGATTGATGATGATATCGACAAAGCGCGAGGAAAGGTCAAGCAGAATGTAGGATTTTACGTCGGTGGTATGGGGGCAAAGTCATTTAACGTGCATAAGGACCATGTCGCACGAATGGGTTTTGCTGATGCGGCAGATGAAATTCAAAACCTGTTTATGTCTGGTAAACGAGACGAGGCAATTGCTGCGGTACCTGATCAGTTAGTCGATGAGATTGCCCTTTGTGGGCCAAAAGAGAGAATCCGTGAACAATTGCAAGGCTGGAAAGATAGCCCTGTTACTCAACTTAATATTGGTACCGTGGATCCGGACACATTGAGATTTTTTGCAGAAGAATTGTTGTAGTTCTGCTTGGCTGGGAATTTTCTGACTTATACTCTGCGGAGATTTTGGTTGAAGTGATATCAGGCCGACTCCATTCTAACTTTGGTGGCCTTTGAATCGACGGGAACTAACTAAAATTTTTATGAGGTCAATCTATGGTAACTGAAACCCTGTCTCCAGATCTGGTTGGGACCAAATTTGAGCCCGTGCAAATATCATGGACGCAAAAAGATACCATGCTCTATGCCTTGGGCGTTGGTGCGAAACCCGCTGACGAACTGAATTTTCTCTATGAAGGTAAAGGTCCACTGGTGCTGCCAACCTATGCAGTTATTCCAGGCATGCGGGCGCTCGGTAATATCCGTCAGGCTGTAAAATTAAAGCTGCAGCGTTTATTACACGGCGAACAAGGTTTTGAGTTATTGCGGCCATTGCCCGCCAACGCAGAGATTACATTGCATAGTGAAATCTCTGAAGTCTGGGACAAAGGCAAAGCCGGTGTGATTGCGGTCACTGCAACGGCTGAGGATAAGGATGGACCGTTGTTCAAGTCGTACTCGTCATTGTTCTATATTGGTGGCGGTGGCTTTGGAGGAGAACCAGGACCATCAAGTAGAGACAAAAATGTGCCACCGGCGCGTGAGCCGGATTTTGTTGTGAAGTACGAAACTTTACCCGAGCAGGGTGCGATCTATCGTTTGTCTGGCGATCTGGTGCCTTTGCATATCGACCCGGAGTTCGCGGCTTCAGCGGGGTATGACAAGCCCTTCATGCATGGTTTGTGTACTTACGGTTTCGTCGGGCGAGCAGCTCTGGCCTGTCTATGTGACGGCGACCCGGCACGCTTCAAGTCCATGACAGGCCGTTTCGCTGAGCGCGTGCAGTTTGAAGATACGATCGTCACAAAAATCTGGAAGACAGACGACGGGGAAGCCATCATTAAAGCCGAAGATCAGAATGGTGTTGTTGTGCTCAGCCAGGCAAAAGTTACCTACTCGGAACCCTAGAGGACACTATGAATTTTGTCGAACGCATAGGTGGCATCGAAATTGGAAGTGGCAAGTGGCAGTTCGATCTTGCTGAGGAGCTTAATGGTGGCTTTGGTGGAACCAACGGCGGCACGCTTGCTGCAGTGTGTGTCTTTGTTGCTCGTTCAGTTGCGCCAGGCCGGGGCCCCATTGGTATTGATGCCAGGTTTATTCGTGGCTTCAGGCCGGGACAAGCTCGCCTTAGTGCAACGATTCTCAATGAGGGCCGCACGCTGACGACCGTGAGTGTCGATGTACTCACAGCGCAGGACAAACTGGCAACGCGTGCGACTGTCTCCCTTGTAGTGCCGTCGGCATTAGCGCAAATAGACAGGCAAGGCACCCATACACCACCTGAGGCCCTTGTCAGTTTCGATCAAGGCCGAGTCTGGCGCCAACCTAAAGGCCTGCCTGCCATTCCACTTATCGACACGTTTTCGCCCAGATTAATGGGTACCGGTGATAGTGGCATTGCGACTGGCACAAAAATTATCTGGGACGACCCTAAGGCTACTGTAGAGGCCGCATGTATTGCTGCAGACATATCAGTTGGTCCACCTGTCGCCGGGGCGCTAAAGGGTTTGCCGCTGGCAATGCCAAACCCGGATATATCGCTGCGTTTTACGGGTGCAGATTCTATGCGTGATCATCTTGTTTCCGTATGCCGGCTTGAAGGTATTGTCGGCGGGTTGGCGACCACTTCACTTGATGTATGGTCCGGAGATACCCTCATTGCGGTGGGTGTTTCAACGACCACCTGCCTGAAATCCTGAGGTTGATTACAATAGAGCGTCGCTACTTCCACCTGAACTGCGTTGCGTAATAACGTATTGGCTGGAAAAGCAGCCAATTGCGCTCTGGAATGAAAATGGATAAATTCACTCCTTTCAGCATATTTAGCGTGGTCTTGTAATGAATCTGTTACTTACGAACGTACATGAATACATTGGTCAGGAAGTCGCGGTCACTGACTGGGTCAGATTGGACCAGATGCAGGTAGACATTTTCGGGGATGTTACCCGCTGGCGAAAGCGCGGGCATAACGATCCGGAATGGGCCAAAGAGCATAGCCCCTACGGTGGTACCCTTGTGCATGGTTTTTTTATGGTGAGTCTCGTTACCCATTTTTTGGAACTGGGCGGGCTGCTCTACGAAGATGGAAAAAATCCGCTCAACTATGGCATGGACAAGGTAAGAATTCTAAACCCGGTGATTGTAGGTGACGGAGTTAGTTTACGTGATCGAATTACGATTATGGATGTCCAGGATAAAGGCGAGGGTAATCGGCTGATTAAAACCTCGCACCACATAGAATCGGAAGGCTCTGATCGGCCAGCGGCCTATGTGGAGTATTTGAATTTATGGCATGCGAATTATTTTTAGAGAGCTATGGGGATTAGGACATGGCTTAACTCTGTTCAACTAGGGCTAAATTTCAACTATCGGTAAATATTCTCTCCTTGCCGGTTTGTCCAGCATTCTGGCGATGCCTCGATCAGCCTCGATATTCTTAATTACCTGTCGAAGTTCACGACTCCATTGACGGTTAAGTGTTAGATATCCTGCAGAATGATCTTGTTTAAAGTATTGCAGCTTCTGATCATTTACCCACAGCGCCAATGCCTGAATGAGGATACGTGTGCCCTCGCGGCTTAGCTTCATATTGATCGATTCGACGGTGTCATGTGGTTCAGGTTCGACCTGAGCCTGGCAGAGCACATCACCGCCATCAATTTTTTTGGCGAGCCTGTGAATGGTCACGCCAATATTTCGTGGGTCCCAGTTGATTAAGGCCCATTCCGTGCAATGGGTGCCGCGATAATAGGGCGAGAGCCCCCAGTGGAGATTCAGTGCCAGCGGCGCATTTTCAATTATCCTGTTTTTGACGATGGAGGTGCCATGGTCTAACAAAAGGTCGGGTTTCTCCCTTCCTAAAAATTCTTCAACTTCCGGGTCACTAATATTTTTGCAGTACAAAATCTTCATTGACGCATCGATATCCAACCAGCCCTCGCCAAAGATGGTTGTATAGAGTTCTGCCAGTTCCCTCGATTTGATTTTGGCGAGCACTCGTGGATTTACGGGCGCCCTTGAGTCCAGTGCCACGCTTCTTTTAATTTTATTCAGTAAGGAAAGCCTGCCGAGGTTTTTGTCCTCTATGATGACAGTATGAATCGAATGCTTACGATTAATCTGATCTACGAAGTAGATCAATGGCGCATTGGGTTTGATCAGCGCGATTATTTTTTTCATCAATGATTGTTCCGCGACTTTAGCATCATGTCAGAGCGAAAAATGTCGCAATGCATCTTTAGGGGGTTATTACACCAGAGCACATAACGACCCAGCGTTAACATATTCTTTTCCTTTAATGGCAGATAGTTCTTTCCTTTATCAACGGTGATGCCAAACCTGAACCCGAGGTCGCGCGCTTCACGTAATGTCTCCCGGTTATAGTTGCCATTTGGATAGGAAACAATACCTGGTTGAAGCTCTACCATGCTCGATAGATCATTCTGGCAAGCCTGCATTTGCTCACGTTGAATGTCAGGCGGGTATCGATCAAGAATATAGTGGTGGCTTGTATGATTTCCGATATCTACATAATCACTGGTCGAAAAAGTCCTTAGCTCATCTGGTGTAAATGGCCGATCAATGTCGGAAACATGTTGCATAACCTTGTCACCAAATTCCCTTTGAAGGCTGGCAATAATTTCATCGTGGCTCAAGGATTTGTAACGTTTCTGGGCGGCTGATATTTCACCTCTCCCCTGTTGTTGGCGACTCAACTCACGATAGACGACGTCCCACCAGAAACATTCATTGTTCAGCACATTGTGAGTCGCGATAAAGAAAAGTGCAGGTACTTTATATTCCTGAAGCAAAGGTAATACATGTTAGTTATTAAAATATCTATCATCTAATGTAGATAAAATGTATCGCCCGTCCGGATCCAGGCCGGTGCCAAGATCATCGGATGAAATAAATTTGTACCCTGCTTCCAGAAAATAATTGATATATATCGACGGTGATATATTGTTGTGGATCAATATGTTTGAGCTCGATCTTCTGCATATTGCGGAAAATTGAGTGGAACAGAAAAGTCAGTAATGCAGGCTCATCTCGCCTGATGAAGGATGCGCCCTGGCGAATTCGATTCTTGATTGTTTCAAACAAGATTTACCCTGGAGTTGATTCTGGATATGGCATTGTATTTTTCAAGTGCCTCCGGAGCAAATGAAAACAAGCGCTAAAGGACAGTTACCTGTGTGGTAGTCTGCGATTCGACGTTATAGCATTGGGAGCGGTGCGATATTCGGCTACTAAAACACAAGTCAGATTATGTCATCGTCGGTGCGGGTTCCGCGGGTTCAGTATTGGCTAACAGACTTTCGCTTGATCATTCCGTAACGGTCATTGAAGCGGGACCTGCCGATTATCCATGGGATTTCAGGCTGCACATGCCTGCGGCTTTATCCCATGTATTGTCCAATGATACCTACAACTGGTTTTATCAATCAGAGCGTGAGCCGTACCTCAACAACAGGAATATGTATTGCCCGAGGGGCAGAGTTCTAGGCGGCTCCTCGTCTATCAATGGCATGGTCTATGTACGTGGTCATCCCCAGGACTTTGATAATTGGGCGACCCTGCCCGGTTTGGAGAACTGGAGCTTTGAGCACTGCTTACCCTACTTTAAACGTGCCGAAGATTGTGCCCATGGTGATGAAGAAATCAGAGGTCGAGGTGGGCCACTTCATATTGGGCGCAGCAAGGCGAATAATCCGCTGGTTAATGCCTGGCTAAGTGCCGGCGTTGAAGCTGGATATGATCAAACGCCAGACATGAATGGATGGCAACAGGAAGGCATGTCGGTATTTGAAAGTACCATCAAAAATGGCAGGCGCTTCAGTACCGCCCAGGCCTATCTTCATCCCATAAAGAGGCGGACAAATCTCGCAATCAGGAAGAAATCCCTGGCAACCCGGATATTGTTTGATCAAGAGAAGGCAATAGGGCTTGAGTTTAGACATGGCGGCCGGCTTCATACAATCGAAGCAAACAAAGAGGTTATTTTGTGTGGCGGCGCAATCAATTCTCCTCAGCTCCTGATGTTATCTGGAATAGGTAACGCGGATGACCTGACTCAATTGCATATTCCTGTTGTGAGCGATCTACCGGGAGTGGGTCAAAACCTGCAAGATCATATGGAAGTTTATATTCAATATAGCTGCTTGAAGCCTGTATCAATTTATCCGGCGCTTCGATGGTTTAATCAACCCGCAATCGGCATCGAGTGGTATTTATTTAGCAAAGGCCTGGGAGCCACCAATCATTTTGAAGCAGGCGCTTTTTTAAAGAGTAGCAGTGCAGTCCAGTACCCAGACTTGCAGTTCCACTTTCTTCCGGTTGCGATGAACTATGATGGTAAACAAATGCATAAGGGTCACGGATTTCAGCTTCACGTTGGACCAATGAAGCCCAAAAGCCGGGGAACGATCACATTGCGTTCAAATGACCCATCGGAACATCCCCGGATTTTATTCAACTACAATTCAGCTGCAGAAGATCGAGAAGTGATGCGAAAGGGCGTTCGCCTGGCAAGGGGAATAATTGCCCAGCTATCATTTGATGAGTATAGAGGGATTGAGTTGCGACCTGGTGCCCAGAAAGCTAGCGACGACGAACTTGACTCATTTATCCGACAACATGGCGAAAGCGCGTACCACCCGAGCTGTACCTGCAAGATGGGAGAAGATAGTCTTGCCGTAGTTGATGGCGATGCTCGGGTGCATGGCATTGATTCCTTAAGAGTCGTCGATGCATCCATTATGCCGGAGATTACCAACGGTAATCTAAATGCGCCGGTGATCATGATGGCAGAGAAGTTAAGTGATGTGATTTTGGGTCACTAGATGAGTTTCGAGTGCTCCACAAAGTTATCAGCGATAAAGGAGAAGTCATGACAAGAATTGCCGTGGTTACAGGTGCGGGCAGTGGCATTGGTCGGGCAATTTGTTTGTCCCTGGGTGCGACGGGCATCTTTGTAAATGCAACAGACGTATCTAAAGAGGGGCTCGAAGAGACGGTTAACCTGGCATCGTCTGCCGGGTCGAGTTGTACGGCGGCGCTTATGGATGTCACCGATAGCGACATGGTTAAACAAACCATTTCAGACATCGGTCAGATTGATATTCTGGTGAATTGCGCCGGATGGGATTCGCTGATGCCTTTTCTTGAAACCGATGAAGCCTTCTGGGATCGCATCATTGATCTGAATTTTAAAGGAAATCTGCGAGTCACCCACGCAACCTTACCGGGAATGATTGCGCGCAAGTGGGGGCGTGTGGTAAATATTGCCTCCGATGCTGGCAGAGTCGGCTCATCGCTCGAGGCGGTGTATTCCGGCGCGAAGGGCGGGGTGATTGCCTTCAGTAAAACTATGGCGAGGGAAATGGTTCGACATGGCATCACCGTCAATTCTGTATGTCCCGGACCGACCGACACAGCTTTGCTAGGGGAAATTATTGACGCGAGTGAGGATGGTGGTCGTGTCATCGATTCAATGACGCGCAGTGTGCCCATGAAACGATTGGGATCCCCGGAGGATGTTGCAGCAGCGGTTACTTTTTTGGCTTCGGAAGACGCTGGCTATATAACAGGGCAAACGCTGTCGGTAAGTGGCGGTTTGACGATGGCCTGAGGCAGTTTAAGCTGAGTCAAAAATATGGAAATCTTCGAGCGATAAACAATATATTGGCAATTAAAAACAATAAAGAAGAGGTGCGTTATGGCTGACGAATGGTTTGAAAAATATCCGGGATTGAAATTCCAAAGAGAGGGCCACGGTATCTTATTGGTAACGATCAACAGGCCGGAGGCCATGAATGCTACCGATGCCAGGTTGCATAATCATCTGTCCCGCGTTTGGCTGGATATAGAGGATGATCCTGATACCAATGTTGTGGTGATAACCGGTGCTGGGAAAGCATTTTCCGCCGGAGGAGATCTGGATTGGATTGAGGGTATGGTGCAGAACTATGACGAAATGAAAGTCGCCTTTCGCGAGGCAGGCGACATTGTTTATCGTATGACAAATTGCTCGAAGATTATTATTTCAGCAATCAATGGTGTGGCGGTCGGCGCAGGATTGGCAGTAGCATTAATGGCCGATATCAGTTTGATGGCGGAAGAGGCGCGAATCACCGATGGTCATATACGACTTGGTGTGGCTGCAGGCGATCATGCCAACATCATCTGGCCTCTGCTCTGCGGCTTGGCGAAAGCGAAATATTACCTGCTGACAGCCGATTTCGTTGACGGTAAGACCGCGGACCAGATTGGGCTGGTGAGTAAGTCTGTACCACGAGATCAGTTGATGGCTGAAGCGATGAAAGTTGCTACCAAGATTGCAAAAGGCCCGAAAGATGCAACACGTCTGACCAAGCGCGCGTTGAATCTTTGGGTTGCACAGGCTGCACCATCATTTGATGCGAGCCTGGCATTTGAGATGTTAAATTTTATGGGCCCGGATGCAGCCGAAGGTGTGGCTGCTCTGAAAGAAAGGCGTGAGCCGAAGTTTGACTGATTGGTATTAACTAAATCTAACGACCCTTGAAGTCAGGTTCTCTTTTCTGTGCAAAAGATACCATGCCTTCGCGTGCATCATCTGTTCGCATGAGTTGGAGGAAATTCATATACACATGGTGTACATGATCGTTGAATTGTTCAGACATTCCCATGCGCATCAGGCGCTTAGCAGATTGCACGGCTAGAGGTGCGTTCGCCGCAATATCACCGGCCAGCTTTAATGCGAATGCCATTAGCTTCTCTGCTGGAACAACATGTGCACACAATCCCAATTCCTTACATTCCTGGGCGCCTAGATTACGCGCAGTAAAGAAAATTTCTGAGGCTTTCTCTAAGCCCACCAGCCGAGGTAATATCCACGTACCGCCACTCTCTGGAACAATCCCGCGTTTGACGGGGGTAGGTGCCAGCTTTGCTCCTTCCGCCATAATCCGGATATCACAGCACATGGCCATATCCATCCCAAATCCGGCAGCTGCACCGTTCAAAGCACAGATTACAGGTTTATCGCAGTTGAAAATGACGGCTGGAGGAAAAGTTTTTACATTCAGAGTGACGGGAATGGATGCCTGGGAGTTATTACCTGTCTGTGAGCCAACGCGAGATTGCGCTGCAACGACATCAAGGCCAGCACAGAACATTCGCCCAGCACCGGTTAGAATAATGACCCGCACGTCGGGGTCTCTTTCAGCTTCGTTCACATAGTCGCTCACCAGCTCCATCATCGAACCGCCGAGCGTATTCATCTGCTTGGGCCTATTCAGGGTAATTGTCGCGATGCCGTCTGCGACATCATATAAGGTATCCTGGTGATCTGATGCTGATTTGTCCTGCGATTTCGCTGTACTCATTCCTATGTCCCGTTTTAAATCAATCGAATAGCTTTCTTAGTCAGAGTGTACAGCCTTTAGTGCTGCTCACTCATCACCGTTATGTTTATACGAAATAGACGCTAGCACTCTCCTTTCGCCTTTGAAGGGCTGTCGAGCATGCATTGTGGTGAAGTTATTCACCCAGAGTGCATCACCATCTTGCCATTTAAAATTAACGCATAACTCGTCCATTGCCTCAATCAACTGCTGCATTGATTCAGCGTCCATCGACTCACCATCTGGCGTAAACACGGAGGTGACACCATTATTGCGGGCATCATTCCAGCCACTGTAGACGGCAACAATCGAATTAAAGAAAACCTTCTGACCTGTCTCAGGGTCCACTCGTATTGCCGGTAGCGTCTTGGTTTCGGTTTTAACATCCCCATTTTCAAGCCACCACCATCGCATACCTGCTTCCGTCATCGCAGCTTCCGCTTGCTTAACTGTTTCTACTTGAAAGGTCTCCTTCCATGACCGGCCTATGGCCGAGCGCTTGTCAGTATTCAAAGGCATTATTCGTTGATACCTTACCCCCTCAGCTTCGATCTTTTTTGCGAATGTTGGATTGAGGTCGAAAAACTTTCGACAGATTTCGCCAGAATGCAGGATTGATGTGGCGCCTCCTTCTGATGCTGTTGTTGCGGAGTAGAAAAAGATATACCCCGGAGGAGATGGTACCTGCGCCATTTCATGATGGAATGGAATTTTTTCAGAAGCAGGAGATTCATTGGCGGTTACTATGCGTTTTTCAGTGACCTGGCTTCTGGGGGCAGCGCCGCCAACATAAGGCATATTCACATAGTCGGTTTGATCTAACATATCCTCAAAGTCTTGTGCGCTCGACATGGGGAACCCTCTGAATAGGATTGCTCCATGCTTGATCAGTAGCGCTGCCAGCTGCTGCTTATTTTCCCTTAACCAGCGGTGAAATTCAGGCTTCTGACTGCCAACTGCATCATCGGGCGCTGTCAGTACCAGGGGGAAGTCAAGACCATTAACTTGTTTCTGATTCTGAATATTGGAGATCTTAATTGTCATCAATTATTACCTAAGCGCTATATGTCCGACAAACGAGGTGAAAAACACTATTTTATAAAACTCATACCATCGGCACTGAGTGTGACGGCTTTACCAGTTTCGGCAGAATGTTGTGCGGCAAGGCCAATGACCACTGCCTTAAGGCCGTCATCTACGCCGACGTCCACAGGGCCGCCCTCAGTAATAGCACGGTAAAAACCTTCGTGTTCATAATAGGTTGCACCGTTGTGTGAACCTGCAGCTAACAATTTCGGATCTACCGTTGCGGGAGACTCAACCGGTCCCATAGGGTGGCGTGGACTAAACACCAACTTCGGCTCGGGCGCTGGGCCCATCTTTTCTGTTGGCCAGAACTGTCTTGGACCTGGCACATAACATTCGAGCTTACCCATTGGACCAACGGCACATATCTCCTCCTGATACTTTGAACCCTCTGCAAACATACTGATTTCAAGCATCGCCCTAAGCCCGTCAGCAAAATCCAGAATAACGTAGGCATTATCGATGATATCGGGCGTCTCGCCGTCATATCGTTCATTCAAATGATTCACATCCTGCCCGGTGGATGCATAAACGCGGATCACTTCCTGCTGCCCTAGTAAGCGCATCAGATCAAAGAAATGACAGCACTTTTCAACCAGGGTGCCACCGGTATTACGATTAAAGCGGTTCCAGTCGCCTACCTTCTTTAGAAATGGAAAACGGTGCTCACGAATTGTAAGCATTTTCATCGGCCCAATCTGTTCCTCCATCAACCGTTGTCTAAATGCCGTTATCGGCGGCATATACCGATACTCCATAGCCACCCAAATAGGGGCTGGATGTTTGTCAGCGGCTTCCTTGATTGCCCGTACCTGATCCAGACTGGTTACCAGCGGTTTCTCCATCATTACGGGCAAGTTTGTGGTCGCGAGAATATGCAGGAGTTGATCCCCATGTTGATAGTTGGGCGTAACAACAACCAGCGCATCAAGATCATCAAAGTCCAGCATTGCCTGCATGTCATCAAAGACTTTGACACCGGGTACAATTTTTAATGCTCGCGCCTGCATACGAGGGTCCGGCTCGGCAATTGCAACTACCTCTGCACCATCTATCAGGGCCAAATTTAACAAATGCTCCAGACCCATCATGCCGCAACCAAGCATGCCGTACTTTACAATTTTTCCCATATCAATCCTTCAATTAGATTGTCACAAAGGTGCAATAAATTTGTCACCAACGTGCAATGTATCGACATTTTTCCGACATAAACCAGGTCCAGGAAAACTCCCTGGGTTTATTCTGGCTGCACCAACCTCTGCGCTCTACTCTTGTCAATATCT
This sequence comes from Pseudomonadales bacterium, assembly GCA_046582185.1. Classification (GTDB taxonomy): domain Bacteria; phylum Pseudomonadota; class Gammaproteobacteria; order Pseudomonadales; family Azotimanducaceae. Next base: position 118,072 of record JAYGEX010000032.1, read on the forward strand.
GTTTTTTCGGTACCGATAAAGTCCGGCTGACCCAATCAGGCACAGCGAGAGAATCAAGTTTATCCTCGACCCTGTCGATCCAGAAATCGAAATGTTCGCGATAGTGTATATACAACGATTCATGTAAGTTTTCGGCGCTTAATGATTCGCAATGATGTGCATCCAGCCAGATCTCCTCAACAGCAACAACGTTGTTATTTAACAAACGTTTGCGTCTTATTCGCCACATGGGCGTTGAAGCATTTTCCAAATCAAGTTCTGAGGCAATGATTGCATGAGTATTACGTCGCACCGAAAGTACTTCAGCACCAGGGTTGCCACCACCGTCGGGTAACTCAAGGTGAAAAAACTGATAAACCGCTGCACCTGATGGGGCGCGTTTCACATAAGTACCCGATCCCTGCCGCCGTTCCAGCAAACCATCATGTTCCAACTGAGCTAAGGCCTTACGCAAGGTGCCCACGGCAACCCCCAGATGATTTGCTAGCTCTGCCTCGATGGGTAATCGCTCACCGGACAGCCAGTGTCCGGCAGTAATTTCACGCTGCAAGAGTTCACATATCTGCATATATAGCGGCAAACGCTGCTTTGGTTGGCTGATCAATGACTAAGGCCCTTGTGATGATTCATTCACTATTCATTTACTCTATTAAAATTTGCTGATATGGTCAATCGACAAGTGAATTGCTGCGACTCCGCGGTTGAAGTTAAACGAAGGTTACAGCGATAAGCCCAACAGGAGAGATAGTCAAACCAATGTCTATCACTGAATTAGATCACATTGTTATTGTCGTCGATGATATTGATAAAGGAATTGAGGCCTGGAGGGACAATCTGGGACTGACGCTAAGTCACAAAGTCAACCTGGATGACGCCGGAATTAGGCAGGCGTTTTTCACATTGGACGATGGGACTTTCCTCGAACTGATTGCACCTGCTCATGACGAATCACCTGTTACCGGGATACTCAAGTCCAGAGGCGAAGGTGTGCATGTCGTGGCATTGAAGGTGGATGATCTCGATGAAGCAGTAGCGGCGCTGCAAAGCCAAAACGTCAAATTGATAGGCGTGGGTACGCCGCAGGTCTTTATCCATCCAAAATCAGCCAATGGGGTGATGGTGCAGTTGTGGCCGAAGGACAGACCTCATCGCTGGCGTGCCAATCCGGGTGAAGTGAAGAAAGATAATGATAAATCGCCTCAGGGTGACAAATGATGTTTGATATTTCACAAGAAGAGAAATACACAGGGATCGTTACCGCTGAGAAGCTGTCTGCTATTGTCGAACAGATTCAGACAGTTGGCTTTGCTGTCGTCGCTAACCTGGTTTCCAAAGATGTTTGTGACCTTTTGGACGAGTCGGTGCAGGCAGATACAATAAAGATCAGAGAGACAGGCAAACCAACTGCACATGAACGTAATACCGGACAAGGGCATCTGCAACTTGGGCTGAGACGTTTTGCGCCTTATGTAAATGCTGATCTTGTAGCAAACCCGATCATTGAGTCGATTGTCGCGGGTATATTGGGTAAAAGCGCATGGCTTGGTTTCTATAATGGCAATGTAAACTGCCCGGGTAGTACATATCAGCCGCTGCATATGGACCGGCCTTTCTCCTGGAAGACACCGGAAGAGGCGGTGCAAGCGGGACAAAGCTGGCCACCACCGGCTACAACCATTAGCTGTTCGGTCGCGCTGGAAGAAATCACTGTAGAAAATGGGGCAACGGAAATTTACCCCCGAACGCACCATGCAACAGAAGTCATTAACTTGCTCAAAGGCAGTCGTCTGGAAGATCACCCTGATTTGTTAGAGAGATGGGGGCCAGCGACTCGCATGGAAATTCCAGCAGGCGGCGCTGTAATCCGCGACCCGAGGCTGTGGCACCGTGGTGTCCCCAATCCTTCGGGCAGGCCTCGTGCGATGATTGCTGTGACCTATCATTCGGCATTAGGCAGGCATTGGCGCGGACGCCTCGTCAAGGGTATGGATCCGGCAGATATTCAGAAATGTGAGGAAGATTCTACATTACGAGTGCTCGATAACGGTGAGTTAGGAGACGGGCGGCTTGTATTCCAAGAGGATACTCGTGAGGCTTTTGAATCTTCAAAAAATCTGCATAGTATTAATCGCAACGTACGTTTTGTGGAAGAACCGTTTAAGGTAAACCACTTTCTTGATGCCCATCTTCTTGGCGGCGCCAGGGTCGTTAGCGACGACGTATCATCCGCGATAGAGTCATAACGATATGAAAGTGCTCTACATAGGCGGGACAGGAGAGATATCACAAGCATGTATGGAAGAGGCGAGCCAGGCTGGCCATCTCGTCACGGTTTTTAATCGTGGTCAAAGAGTGCAACAACTCCCGGTTGGTGTGGAGCATATCGTGGGGGATCTCGCTGATACTACGGTCTACAGTCAGCTGGCTGCGCGTGAGTTCGATGTGATTTGCCAGTTTTTGGCGTTTGATACCAAAACCGTGCAACGTGATATTGACTTGTTTTCAGGGCATTGTGGGCAGTATGTATTTATTTCCACGGCCTCTGCTTATCAGAAGCCGGCTCGCAGCCATGTTATTAACGAAGATACGCCATTGGAAAATCCCTTCTGGGCATACTCTCGCGGCAAGATTGCTTGCGAAGCGTTACTAATGGATGCACATTTAGGTGCGAAACTGCCGGTAACCATTGTTCGACCAAGTCATACTTACAGCACGCGCCTGCCCAGCACCGTGATTGATGGAGATCATCTCGCCTGGCGTTTACTACGTGAAAAACCAGTGATTATTCATGGCGATGGAGAGTCCTTGTGGACACTGACTCATTCCTCGGATTTCGCTAAAGCGTTCGTAAAATTATGTGGTATGAAAGCTTCTCTCGGCCAGTGTGTACACATCACAAGTAATGAAGGTCACACCTGGAATGAAATTTTTCGCACCATTTCAGAAATGTTGGGCATAAAGTCGGATGTATGCCACGTGTTATCACGTACGCTCGTTGGCTATGATTCTAACTGGCGGGGACCTCTGCTAGGGGATAAGTCAAATAGCGTTCTCTTCGATAACAACAAAATAGATCGTTTAACCGACGGCTGGCGCTGTCAGGTATCATTAGAAGACGGCTTGAAGCGTGCATGGCTCCACGTGAACAGACGCCTCGAGGCTGGATACCAACCTGACTCCAAGCTTGATGCCCGAATTGATCGGATCATCGAAGAGCAGAGTGCTAAAGAACTTGTATGAATGTTCAACGACCGAATCAAATCCCCACCGTGATGCGCCAGGCGCCATGCAAACGGCCCACCTGATCTGTTGGCAGTATAGAGACTGAATTGTCGGTATACTTTCGGCGATAACAAGGAGATCAACATGGCTAGAGCACAAGCCCCGGCAGCGATAAATGGCAGAACCAATTTTGAAATCATCTTGTCACTGGATGTGCCGGGAGATTGTCTCTATCACCCGAGCGCTGAGGCATATCCTGCAGAAGATATTCCAAGAGCGATGGTGAAACGGTTTCGCGATTGGTCCGAATCGACTATCTATGCGGGAACAAAAAGAGACATTTGGGTGTCGGTTCCTCATTCCCTGGATGGGCCAGCTTGTCTTCTTGTGTGCCAGGATGGAGGTGGATACGTGAATCGTGAGGGCCCGGTTCGAGCGGCGGCAGTTCTCGATTCACTAATGCACGGCGGAGAGATTAGGCCTACCGTTGGTGTATACGTCATGCCTGGAATGAATGCAGACGAACCGGCCCAGCGTAGCATTGAATATGATACAACCACAGATGCATACGTAGATTTCATCGATCAGGAATTGTTGCCATTTGTTGAACGGGAAGTGAAGATTGAAATCAGTTCTGAGCCTGGCGACCGAATCGCGTGCGGTATTAGTAGCGGTGGCATTTGTGCTTTTAACATGGCCTGGCAACGACCCGAATCATTCGGCAAGGTGATTAGTCATTGTGGCTCGTTTACGAACATCCGCGGTGGCCATGAATTTCCGTATTGGATCCGGGAGACTCAGCGAAAGCCAATAAAGGTATTTATGCAAAGTGGTTCTGCTGACGCAGACATCCCGATTGGCAGTTGGCCGATTGCGAACCAGATGACTGCAGATGCGCTGGAATTTGCCGGATACGATGTGAGGTTTGAATACGGCACAGGTGGGCATAACTTAAGACATGGTGGTGCACTTTTTGCCGAAGCACTGAGATGGCTGGAAGGTAGCGAATCGAACTCGCGCACCGCGGCGGACGATGAGCGGTTTCTAAGTGAAAACACCGCGCGAATAAAGGCGATACAGGTCCCCTGATAATAAGGGCTTATGCCGCCTTACCCGAAGGTGCAGGGACGACACGCTTTTACCGCCCCTTCTTTTCGTTTCGCCTTCGTTTGATCGCGGTATAAACAAAAGCATCGGTGCCGTCATCCCACTTGATACCAACAGGCCTGTGCTGGCCGGCACCAACATCGAAGCCGATGCCGTCCAGATCTGGATCGACATATTCATCGAACCAGGTTTCCATTTGTTCCCTTAAGTCTTTAATGCGCGGTAGTTGGGCCGGGTCTTCAATCAGATTATTAACTTCATTCGGATCATTAACGAGATCCCATAACTCGTTTGGGCCGTCAGGATAGCGGTGAACATATTTCCATTCCCTGCTGCGAATCATACGACAGTAACCATATTCGTCATAAATGATGACCGTGTTGCGCCCAGGCGCATGTTCATCATGCAGTGCCGTAAAGAATGACTCGCCGGGTAAATTAGTGTCCGGTAAAGGTAAATTGACATAATCCAGCAGGGTAGGCATCAAGTCGTAGGACGCGATCATCGCTGATTGCACCATGCCTTCGGGAAGCACGCCCGGATGAGAAGCGATGAAAGGCACCTTGATTGAGTTTTCATACATGTTGACGGGATTTGTGCCGTTGCCCTTTCCCCAGAATCCATGATGACCACAGGAATAACCATTGTCGGATGCAAAAATGACCAGGGTATTGTCGCGAAGATTGAGCGCTTCGAGTCGGTCGACAATACGACCTACATCAAGATCCATTGCGGTTACCGAAGCAAAATACCCTTTCAGACTTTCTCGATTGCCAAGGTTGTCACTCAAACCCAGGGTTCCCGGGTCCGCCTTGTTCAGGTCTGCATTGCGAGGCGTTATCGCCCAGGGGTGACGGGGTTCCTGGGGGCAAGATTCAAATGCGCAATCATCGTAAGAATCAACAATATCCTGTGGGTGTCCTGTCCAGGGGGCGTGCGGCGCTGTGTAGTTCACGCTCAGATAAAACGGATTGTCATCAACGGCGTGGGCATCAATAAAGGCCAGCGCATCGTCGGTGATAGCTGTGGTTACATACCCGGGTGCAACTTCCGTTAAGCCGTTACGAATCATTTCCTGGTCGTTGTACTGGCCTGCTCCGTGGGGATGGGCAAACCAGTGAGAGAATCCGTGCTGAGGCAGAATACAATCGCCAAGGTGCCATTTTCCTGATAGACCGCAGGTCCAGCCGTTTTCAGCAAGCACATCGGTATAGCAGATCTCGTCATCCATGAATGTCTTCGCGTCGGGGCCCATATCTGCCTTGCCCGTTAGGAAATCGTGGACGCCGTGCTGTGATGGAATTCGGCCAGTAAGAAAACATGCACGACTCGCTGAACAAACCGGGATGGTAATGAAGAAATTATCAAAGCGGACACCGGTGGCAGCGAGACGGTCAATGTTTGGCGTACGGATTTCCGGGTTGCCGTAACAACCGGTTGCCCAGATGCCCTGGTCATCGGTGAGGATAAATACGATGTTGGTTTTTTCTGATTGTGGCAAATATTGCTTCCGTAAAGTATGCGCATTTATTATGCATCGCTCAAAATCAGGGGTAGGTCATCGCTGGGTTTGGGAAAGGGAAGAAATTGCATCTTACCGTTAGCTTGAGTCTGATGAACGAATTTGAATCGATAACTTCTAATTATCTGAACGAGGGCGCATTTAAATAACATGTCAGCAAAATGCAGGCCGATACATTTATGTGCGCCGCCACCGAAGGGCGCCCATAGAAATGCATGTTGTTTATGTTCTTGCCTGCCTTCGGCAAATCGCATGGGGTCAAACTTAAAGGGGTCGCGCCAGTATTCTTCCAGGTAATGATTTGCCAGGATTGATGACTGGACAACGGTATGGGCATCTAAATGATGACCTGCGATTTCACAAGGCCTGATAGTGCGGCGTATTACTCCGACGACAGGCGGATACATACGTAACACCTCTTTGAAGGTGTATTCGATTAGGGGTACAGAATCGAGCTGATCGTAGTTCAGCTCATCGATATTACTGCTAAGGATCTGATCCCGTAGTTGCTCTTGCCAGTCCTGATGATTCGCGAGCGAATGCATGACCATGGTCAAAGCGCTGGTTGTCGTATCGTGGGCCGCAAAGAGCAGGAAGATCATATGATCTGTAATTTCCTGATGGCTAAAGTATTTACCCTGCTGATTTTTCTCATGGCAAATGTGACTGAACATGTCCGTGCCATCACCCTGGCGTTTTTCGTCGATTGATTTCCATATAAACTTTTCAAGAACCCGTCTCCCATTTAGTCCTTTGCGATGCAGCAGTCCCGGCCAATCTTTCTTAATGATACCTACAGTGCCGTTGGCAAAGTCGATGAACGCTTTGTTGAGAGCGGCGCCTTCTTCATCCAGTTGGGTGCCGAGGAAGACCTTGGCAGCGATATCCAATAACAGCGCCTTAATCGTCGGGTAAAATGATAATGACTCTCCCACTGGCCACTTTTTAATCGTATCTCTGGTAATCGTGTTAACACTGTCAATGTAACCTCGCATTGAGGCTGTCTTAAAGGCCGTTTGCATGAGGCGGCGCTGTAGCCGGTGATCATTGAAATCCATCAACATCAGGCTGCCAGAAAAGTATTCACCAGTTAGACCTTCCCAACCCATTCGCGACGAAAACACCTTGTCAGGGTCAAGAGTGACTAATTTCGTTATGTCGGGTCCTACCGTCGCGACCATCCGTTGAAACGCCAGAGACCGGCGGAATACGGGCCCATATTTTTTGTAGTCCCTCAACGTTGATGTGAGTGGGTTAGTAATGAAGTCCAGGGTATGACCAATCACTGGATAACCGTAAGTACCAGGTATTTGGCTTAGGTCTCTGTTATCTTTTTCGTTGAAGTACGTGTTGTAGCTCGGAACATCCATCATCATTTTCTTCGAGTAAGCCACGCGCCGGGATCTGGTTTTCCCATCACGTGGTTGGATCCTCTGTTCACTATTTGACAATCCGCTCGTCCGGCGAATGGACGTGCGCCATGCCTTCGCCAAAGGGTGCATCTCTTTTTCGCAGCGTTTCCTTTAGGCCGTTTTCCTTAAATGATCGACTGTACTCACGAACTGCCGGTGCATGGTGCGCGCGAGCATCATTCTCTGCAGCGAGTCTTTGCAAAACCTGTGCACCCATCAGTTCAAGGCCTAAATTGGTAATGCGTTTGTTTGCCGCGAGCAAATCCGGATCAATGAGGCTAAGTCGATCTGCAAGACCCTCCACCTCATCTTCCAACAGCTCCGGGGGTACAGATTTCATCACTAGTCCAATCGCCGCTGCGTCCTTCCCTGAAATTGAATCACCAGTTAACTGCAACCGCTTGGCCCACTGTGGGCCGCAGTGATACATCCAAAGGTTGTTAGGTAAGGCGCCCATAGATCTGGCTGCTGGGAAACCTATTTTCGCGTCGTCGGCTGCAATCAACATATCGCAGCCCATGACCAGATCGGTACCGCCTGCAAGGCAATAGCCATGGATTTGAGCGATGGTAGGCTTATGTATTTCCCAAATTGACCGGATGCAGCGATTGTTTCGTTCCATCAGCCAGACGTCATCATCGTGGCTGCGTCCGTTGCGATGAGTACTCTGTTTGCTTCTGCTTCGCCCTGGCAGTCCTGTCAGGTCATAGCCGGTACAGAAGGCACGACCCTCGCCTTTGAGAATAATGCAGTGCACCTCACGGTTGTCGTCTGCTTCCCAGAGTGCATGTTCCAATTCTTGCAACAGCTCATAGCTAATGGCGTTCAGTTTCTCCGGGCGCATCAGAGTAATGCGTGCGCGGCCGTCTTCCACTTCGTAAAGTATATTTTCGTATTCAGTTTGATCCACTCTATTTTTCTCCTTTTTTTACCGCGGGGGGGCAAATATAGTCATTTGCATAATTAATTTCTTATGGCTTTACGGCCCGAAGCTCCTGCACAAACAGATTTTCCCGGGGAAGGTCAGCAAGCCACGAAACAGGATTGTCCAGTAATTCCGGGGCTGTCCTCTGCCAATAACGGAGCGCAGCAGCCAGCATTTCCTCAGTTACTTTGCGTGCGTCTTCTGCATTTCCGGCTTCAATGGCCAAAAGTACCCTTTCAGCTTTCTCAACGCTTGCCTTTCTTTGCCGTAAGTTATATTCAATACCGGCACCCTCTGACATTTGATGTAATGCTTTAACGAGGAAGCTCAACACCATATTGCCGGAAGCATCGGCGACAAGATTGTGAAACTGCCGTGCTTCGTGCGTAAGCAAATCTGAATCTTTGATCGCCGAACGCATGTGAGCGATGCTCTGATGAATCGCCTGTATATGTTGGTGTGTTGCTTTTTTTGCGGCCTCTCCAGCCAGCACCGGATAGATAGACATGCGGGCATCAATGACTGATTGGAAGGATGCATTCGCGAACTGAAGTTGAAGCGAAATGGTACTGGCGAGGTGGCCGGTATCAGGGACATTCACGATGGGACCGCCACCAGGGCCCGCCTTAATTCGAAGCGCACCTTGCAGTTCGAGAAAACGAAGCGCCTCACGCACGGTGGCACGAGCGACGCCCATTTTCTCAACCATGATGTGCTCTGGATCGAGGGGCGTACCGGGCCTTAGTTTGCGATCTTGAATATCCTGAACGATGTTACGTGCTACCCTGATCGCGGCTCGTTCTGTTGTGACCTTTTTTACCATCAATCGATTCCACGCTTTCTGTTTCTAAAGTTGCATTGCTCATAACTATAAAACTATGATACTAGTTATACCAGAACATTTACCTGAAAGGTCCGACTTCAGGGTTTTTAACATTAGGAGTTTATTGAGATGAAACTAGGATTAATGCTTGGATATTCAGGAGGCACACTTCAAATACCCGTCGAGAAAGTTCAACTGGCGGAGCGACTCGGTTATGACACGGTTTGGACTGCAGAAGCCTACGGCTCTGACGCCTTGTCCCCGCTCGCGTATCTGGCGGGGAAAACTGATCGCATTCGATTAGGCACCGCTGTCATTCAGCTTGCAGGCAGAACTCCGGCCAACGCTGCAATGACCATTGCCACTATCGACGCACTCGCCGGAGGCAATCGCGTTATCTGTGGAATCGGTGTGTCTGGTCCCCAGATTGTTGAAGGGTGGTACGGTCAGCCCTGGGGTAAGCCATACTATCGACTTAAAGATTACGTTAGCATCATGAAAAAGATCCTCCGCCGTGAGGAGCCTGTTGTACACGAAGGCAAGGAAATCTCCTTGCCGTTTGCCGGAGACGGCGCGATGGGGGTGGGTAAACCACTTAAATCGATCCTGCACATGAATCCGGACATTCCCATATGGCTCGGTACCGGCATGGAGTCAACGGTGAAACTGACGGCGGAAATTGCCGATGGCTGGCTACCACTTGGTCTCGTGCCAGAAAACTTTGATACCTACAAACCCTGGATTGAAGCCGGATTGAAGAAAGCAGGCAAAACCGCTGATAGTTTTGAATGTCAGGCCATGAGCAATGTTGTAATCACCGATAATGTAAAGGCAGGTCTTGATCGCATGAAGCCCGGCATCGCGCTGTACGTCGGCGGGATGGGTCACAAGACCAAGAACTTCCACAAGGAAATGATGATCCGCCGGGGCTTTGGCGAGGCAGCCGATAAAATCCAGGAACTCTATCTTGCTAAACGCAAGGACGAAGCAATCGATGCGGTACCGGATGAATTTGTCGATCAGGGCGCACTGATCGGCGACCGACAAAGAATACAGAAGCGCTTCAAAACTTGGGAAAACAGTGGCATCACTGGTTTGACGATCACGGGTAGTGAGGAGGCACTGCGCATGATGGCAGAAATAGCGCGGCTGAACGTGGAGCCGGGAGCGTAGTTGGAATTGTTATCGCGTCACTTCGTCCAGGAATTAATCCGCTGCTAGCTAAAGCTGTTGGAAGACAGTTTTGAATTAAGTCACTATGTTCGCCTAGCAAGGTAGGATTCGGAGAGCACCGCATGCGTGCGTACACTGATCTGCCTGAACAAGGAATGAGAATGTGGAGTCAATGGACATAAGCCTGTCGATATCGCGACGCTCCATGGCTACTGGTGTTCCAAGGCATTTCGGGGATATGACAGCCATAGTATCGTAATGATGTTGGAAAAAACGACAGAAGATAACAGCGTGCTCGAAGGCGCCATTGTACCTACTTTTTTGAAGTACCTGATTCCTTCTCTTGTGGGTTTGATTGCCATGACCTCGGCTTCGCTCGTGGATGGCATCTTCATTGGTAACTACGTCGGTATCACTGCGCTTGCAGCAGTCAATCTTATTATCCCAATTACAACGCTGTTGTACGGCATCTGCATGATGCTCGCGATCGGCGGCTCGGTGCGTGGTGGTAAGTATTTGGGGCAAGGTGATACGGCCGCCGCATCGGCGATATTCAGCAAAACGCTGCTCTTCGTTTCTCTCTATGGTGTGGTTGTCATTGCTCTGGGACTGCTATTTGAAGAACTGCTGTTTGCAGGGCTTGGTGCTACCAAAGAGCTGTTTCCGGTCATGAGTGAATACTACCGCGTCATCCTGCCGTTTCTGTTGGCTGAGCTGATCCTCATCGTGCTGTACTTTTTTATCCGCCTGGACGGTTTGCCGAATCTAGCTGCTGCAGCACTCGCTGTGGGTTCAGTGGTTAATATTGCGCTGGATTACATATTTATAGCGGTGTACGACTGGGGTCTGGCAGGCGCTGCTTTCGCAACGGGTCTGTCACAGGTGCTGTCGATGCTGGTATTGATGATTTATTTTTTAAGGCCTGAGCGACAGCTGCGTTTTAGCTTGCGCCAGAAAAACTGGAAGGAAGTCGTGCAGGCGGCCTACAACGGAATCTCGGAATTTATTAATGAGGTATCTGGAGGCATTATCGCGTTCATATTTAACTGGATGCTGATTCAACGGGCAGGGGTTACTGGTGTAGCGGCTATTACGGTTGTGAACTACGTGATGCTGCTGGGTTTTATGGTGTTCTTCGCCATCTCGGATACGATTGCCGTGCTGGTATCCCAGAATTTTGGCGCCAGAAATGCCGAACGCATCGATGCCTTCCTTAAAACGGCTGGCAGTCTTGTCGCCGTATTAAGTATCGTATTTATTACCGTGCTGGTGACAGCCAGTGAACCGATCATATTGATTTTTGTCGATGATCGAGACGGCGCCGATATGGTGGCAATGGCAAAAGAGTTTGTTGCCTATGTCTGGCCATTGTTCTTGTTTGCCGGTACCAATATGCTGATATCGGGTTATCTGACGGCGATCCATCGCCCGTTTGAGTCGGGAACCATTGCCCTGTTCCGCAGTCTGATTTTACCGGCTGGATTTCTGCTTCTGTTTTATTTTCTATTGTCTGACTATCGATTCGTGGCGGCGCTACCCGTCGCGGAAGGTGTTACTTTTGTGTTGGCGCTTGTGCTGTTTTTTCGCCATAGACCTACTAAAGCATGGTAGTAGAGGTGTCTAAGTAAATTACTGGTGGAACGTAGGACAATATTGAATTAAGCGTAACTGACTACTTCATATTCGATATTATCCGGATCATTAAAATAGAACCTCGAACCTGGCTCATATTGTTGGTGGTTAAATGTTTCAAAGCCTGATGTATTTATCCTCTTCTCTACCGCATCAAGGTCGTCAACCAATATACCTACATGATTCAATCCGCCTTTGTGCATATAATTGTCTTCGCCTTCCGTTGGCGTGGCGGGAGGACTGTAAACTGCCATGTAGGCGTCATCAGTGCCAACGTGGTAAGTTTCTCCACCAGCTAACGCAGCACCGTGCCATCTGACATGCCAGCCAAATATTTCGCATAGCATGGCGGCAGTCTTTTCTGGATTGCTTACTGTAATGTTGACGTGTTCAAGTATGCCTTTGCTCATTAGTGTCTCCTTGATTCAACCTGAAAGTTGTTGCATTGTGAAACCTCAACTTAAGTTGAGGTCAAGAGATTTGAAGAAAAATATTTTGCGAGCCTCAGACCTGCTAAGTATCGGGAAATTGGCGGAACGTGTCGGCATTACTGTTTCGGCGATACGGTTTTACGAATCCAGAGGTCTGATCAAATCCAATCGTAACCGCGGAGGCCAGCGCCGTTTTAGGCGATCTGATGTGCGACGTTTGTCATTCGTGCTGATCGCCCAGCAACTGGGTTTTTCCATCAAGGAGATTGCCGCTTGTTTAGAAGGATTACCGCTCAATCGTACACCGACCAAAGCGGACTGGACGAGTATTAGTCAATCTTTCCGAAAGGAGCTGGATCGGCGTATCGCGACGATGGTGCTGTTAAGGGAAAAGCTGGATGGCTGCATTGGCTGTGGATGTCTGTCTTTAAAAAATTGCCAGATATACAACAAAGATGACAGGGCAAGTATTCACGGTGCAGGACCGCGGTATCTGTTAGGAGATCGACCGGATATTGATAAGAATTCCGTCGACACTAACTAGTGCTCGTCCAGAAGTAGAAACCACCGGTGTTACTTCCCTGGTAAGTGATTGTTTTATATAGCTAACGGATCCATAAATCTGCATATATTGTTCTAGTTTGGCTATTTATAGACGGGAACTAACTAGAAAGCACAAGCTCGGCTAACTTTGCTCTATGGTAGGTAGCATCCCCGAGGAGGACCTGGCTGTGCAGCTGGCGCTTCAGATATAAGTGGATATAACATTCCCACGTGAAGCCGATGCCGCCGTGCAGTTGAACGGACTTTCTGGATCCAAAACCAACGGCATCGTTAGCCACCGCTTTGGCCATTCGGGCGTATTGCTCGGCCATGTCAGGTTCGTGATCAATTGCGCAGGCTGCGTTATAGAGCAGGGACCTGGCTTGATCAATTTCGACCATAAACTCCACCAGGGGATGTTTCACTGCCTGGAAAAATCCGATGGTGCGATCGAATTGCTGTCTGGTTCTCGCGTATTCTGCAGTTGTTTGCAGTTGCCATTCTGCAGCGCCGCACATATCGGCCGCCAGTATGACCAACAGGGCTGGGGTGGCAGTCACCAGTGCCGTAAAGGCCTCGACGCCTGATGAAACAAGTTGGCTGGCTTCAACTTCCACGTTGTGAAAAACCAGCGTCGCTTGATCTCTGGTCAAATCAACAATCGAGTCGGGGTTGATTGATAGTCCTTTAATCCTGGCATCAATCACATAAAGAACCACTTCGCCGTCTGCTTTGGCGTTGATCAGGAAATAGTCGACTTTTTGCGCCTCCTGAACGAAATAAATGCTACCCCTCAGGATGCCATTTTCCACCCTCAATTCAGATTCATCATGCTCCAGGGAGCCATGCCGATTGCTCGAGGCATAGCTGAACGACTTACCTTGAGCAATGTGCCCCAATGCTTCATCGGCAGGTTGACTATTGCAAGCAGCCAGTATGTAGGTTGCGTTCAGGGTCGATAACAAGGGGCAGGGGAAAGCCGCACGGCCTACTTCTTCAACCAGGCCTGTTACGGCAACTGCAGACATGCCCAGACCTCCGGCTCTTTCCGGTACGGCGGTCAACAACCAACCCAGATCGACGACTTGTTGCCACAGTTCCTGATCCCAACAGCATTGCCCAGCTCGCTTAACGCTGCTATCAGCCGCAACCAGGGTATGCAGCCGTTTGGAGGGCAAATTATCCTGGAAAAATTTTTGTGCAATGTCTTTCAACGCACGTTCGTCTTCTCCAAAACCGAAATTCCTCGGTTGGGTAGATGGTTGGGCTGCTGCCTGAGCCATGATATTTCCTTTTTTTAACTTCGTTCTATTTGGTTTTAGCCAGGCCCAGAATGCGCTCGCCAAGAATATTCTTTTGGATTTCGTTAGTGCCGCCTGCGATCGTTCCGCCAAACGAACTGAGATACTCGAAGGGCCAACGACCGGCATCGGGTGCCTTGTCATCATCGTCAGTTAAGGTGCTCGACATGCCTTCGATCTCCATTGCCACGGCGGCAAGGTTTTGCAGGTATTCAGTACTGAGTAACTTATCCTGCAACGCCAACCTTTGAGGGTTGGCGAGGGCAGGCACGCCCCTCAGGCGCCGGTTTTGTTTGATGCCCACAGAACGTGTCAGCATCTTCATGACTTGATCCCGCACGAGAGGGTCATCGATAGCAGGTTTGCCATTCCGGGAGCAGTTCTTTGCAAGGTTCACCAGAGGGAAGCTCTTACGTGATACCTTGTTGGTTGTCACGGCCCGTTGACCACCCGCCGTCGGCGTGGACATTTCTCCGGCGCCGCGTTCATATTTCAATGTTGTCATCGCAACCTGCCAGCCTTTGCCAACTTCATCAAGACGAAAACTGTCATCGATCTGCAGGTTATCAAAGATGACTTCGTTGAAGCCTGCCTCGCCGGTGATCTTGATCAAAGGAGACACGGTAACCGTCTTGCCAAGTTGCGACTTAATGGGCACTACAAAATATGACAGGCCGTTGTACTTATCTGTTTTGTCCGTGCGAGCCAGTAGAATCATCCACGTCGCGAAATGTGCTGTCGAGGTCCACACTTTGTGACCGCTGATAATCCATTTGTCACCTTCGCGTCTGGCAAACGTTTGCACACTGGCAAGATCAGAACCGGAACCCGGTTCACTAAATCCTTGACACCACAACTCTTCACCGGAGAACAGTTGAGGTAAGGTCAACTTCTTTAGTTCTTCGGAGCCGTGAAAGAAGATGGTAGGTGCGCCCATACCTAGGCCGATCGCACTGGGAAAAATTGGGGTTTTTGCCCGCGCCATTTCCTGATTAGCGACAGACTGGCATTTGCTGCGGCCACCGCCACCAAGTTCAGCCGGGTAATCACAGCCAACCAGGCCAGCATCGTAGGCTGACTTCTGCCAGGCACAATAATAGTCTCGTTGTTCTGTTGTCACCAGCTCCGCGCCACTCTTGATCGGTTTAAAGTCAGGTAGCGGTGGATTGTTATCGGTCAACCATGCCCGCACGTATTGGCGAAAATCCGCTTGTTCAGGGCTGTCTCTCTTCGTTTTTTTGTTTTCGGTTTGCTCTGCCATTTTTCTACAAAGCCTGACGTTGATTCAAGGCGGTGGCATTGTCATGCAAAATCAGTTGTTGCTGAGCCAGATTAATGCCGTCGAGATCTGCAAATATGTCCTGGGGGTGTTCCATGCCTTCCATATGGGGCCAATCCGATCCGAAAAGTACGCGATCTGCGCCCATGTGTTTAACCACATCTGAAATCTTGTCTTCCCAGAAGGGATTGATCCAGACGTGCTGGCGGAATAGTTCAGCCGGATCCTGATCGTAGTACTTTGGCATCCTGGCTTTGGATTGTTCCAGCTTTTTAAAAAGGTCTTCCAAAAAGCCGGAGCCATTTTCTACCGAGGCAATTCTAAGATTAGGAAAACGCTCAAAAAGCTTGTCGTAAGCAAGGGTTAAGAGAAAATCATAGATAGCTCTCTCTGAAATCAGGCCAGCGACTGAAGGTTTGCGTCCACCGCCGAGCGAGGCCAGTGCCGCATTGCCACCATAGCCATTTGACGTATAGCCATTGGCACCAACGTGCGCAACGACGGTAATACCGGCTTCGTTAACTCTGGCCCAAAATGGATCAAATCGCTCATGTGAAGGAGCAAAGTAACCGTCGCGCGTGCACACAGCAGAAGGGCGCATGACAAGCACACGTGCATCCTTTTCTAATGCCCATTCCAGTTCGCGGCACGCCCAGTCGACATCAGCCAGGGTGATGTATGGCGCTGCAAAAAGTTGGCCCTGGTAGGACAAGCCCCAGTCATCATCCAGCCAGCGGTTGAAACCCTCGAAGAGGGTGCACATCGCGTCGATATCATGAATCATGGGTTGTTCGTAAAGAATGCCCGCGGTGGGAAATAGCCAGACCGCCTCAAGCCCCTGCTCTTTAATGCGCGCAATTCGCGCTTCGCGATCCATGTATTCCGGTGGCATCGGCCCGAGTGCCGAGTGCGTCAGCTCAACGAACGTCATGCCGCGCGGGTTGCCATGGTAGTACTCACGAAGAACCCCGGGCTTCGAAACCGGATTGAACGTTGGGTTCCCGACAGACTTATTTAACTTCCCGGCAACTAGATGAAATTTTTTGCCGTCCTTCATTTCCACCCATTCCACACAACGTTTCTGCATCCGCTTTGGCACGTAACGCGTAAATGCATCCTCCGCTTCGTAGTAGTGGTTATCCGCGTCAAATAACAAGCCATCGTACTTTTCGTTAGCGTCCATATCGCTCCTTTGCTTTTTACCTTTGTTAATTAGTATCATAGTTACAAAAGAGACTCAAACTTATCTGCAGGTGCTCAAAATGACAAACTATGAAGGCGCGATTTTCGATGCCGATAATCACTACTATGAAGCACGCGATGCCTTCACGCGCCATGTCCCGAAAAAGATGCATGCGCGCTGCGTCCAATGGGTAACGATGGCCAACGGCCGTGAGTTCCACGTCATTGCCGGTAAAATTGACGCGAGCGGTAATCCGACCTTCAATCCGGTGTCGAAGCCCGGCGTGCTGCGAGAGCTGTTCCGTGGTAATCCCAACGACACCACCAGCCTCGATCTCATCCGTTCTTCTCTTGAGCCAATGCCACCGGAATACATGGATCGTGATGCGCGCATTGCTCGCCTCGATGAGCAAGGCTTGCAGGCGGCATGGTTGTTCCCGACGCAGGGCGTTCTTTATGAGGAACCTCTGAAGAAGGACGTCGATGCTGTGTGCGCATTGTATAGTGGATTCAATCAGTGGCTTTATGAAGATTGGGGATTCAATTATAAAGATCGGCTTTTCGCGGCACCTTATATCTCACTGGCAGACGTCAACTGGGCTTGCGAAGAACTGGAACAGGCGCTGGCACGGGATGCGAGGATGGTTGTGATGCGGCCTTCTGCAGTCTATACCCGTGACGGACCACGTAATCCGGCTGCGAAAGAATTCGACCCTTTCTGGGCGCGTGTCAATGAAGCTGGTATTACAGTGGTAACCCATATCGGTGCCACCAGACACGATAGCAATGGCTATGATACCAAGAAGATTGATGTGCTCAGTATGGCGCCGCGACCCAGCGTGACCAATTTCCATCGCTCACGAAACATTAACGATTTTCTTGCAAGTCTCGTGTTCGACAGACTATTCGAACGATTTCCAAATGTCAGGATTGCCTCGGTCGAAAACGGCTCTGAGTTCCTCGGTGATCTTCTGAGGACTTTTGATCGGACCAAGGAACGTATGCGTCACTATTTTGCAGACGATCCGGCGGACAGCTTCCGTGAGCATGTTTGGATTAACCCATTCTGGGAAGATGATATAGGTGAAGTGATGGCGCTCATGGGGCCGGATCGCGTCATTGTGGGATCTGATTGGCCGCACATGGAAGGCTTGGCTAAGCCCCGAGATCTTCTCCTTGAGATGGGTGGAATCTCTGCTGTCGACCAGGAGAAGCTGCTGTCTAAAAATGTCGCGGAGCTGAACCAGCGCCGCCCCCCATAAATGAATCAAACCGCATGCCTCGATCACCTTTTGATAGCGGTCGATGCATGAGTGGTTTGTTTATCCGCCTTTGAATACCGCCTTGCGCTTTTCGAATATAGCGCGCACGGCTTCTTTGCCATCGTCACTTGCCAACCCCAGAGCCGTGTAGCGAAGTTCTTCCCGCACTAAGGTTTCGAGGTCCGCAGGCAAGCCAACTTGGGTCACTTGGTATTTGGTTTGACGTCCAGCAAGTGGGGCAACCTCGGCAATTTTTTGACAGTATGCCAGGAACGCCTGCGAAAATTTCTCTGCTTCAACCACCTCGCCGACCAATCCAATGGACAGCGCGGTATTGGCGTCGACCATGTCGTTTTCAAGCAGAAAACGCATCGCGCCCTCATGTCCCAGCGCCTGGGGTAAGGTCCAGGTAAGGCCACAATCCGGCGACGTGCCAACACGTGCGTAACCTGGGTGGAAACGCGCTTCTGAACTGGCCATTCGAATATCACAACACATTACCAACGCCAGCCCGGCGCCTATTGCAATACCGTTGATCCCCGCAATAACAGGTTTCTCGCAAAGCACTCGAATACCTGTCACCAATTGCACCGTCAGATCCACGGTATCGCGACCAGATTCACGTTTGGTATTCCCGGCTTTACGAGGGCTAAGATCGGCACCGGCACAAAAAGCATCACCGACTCCGGTAATCCCTATCACTCTGACGGCTTCGTCATGTGATGCGTCATCGATGGCACGCACGATCTCACGTACCAGGCGGTTTGATAGTGCATTCTTTTTAGCAGGGCGGTTTAATCGCAGGAGTCGAACCCCTTCCAGGGTTTCTTCTAGAAGCACTGGCTCAGCTTCGTGCGTATCGTTGCTCATCTGGGTCTCCGTCTGTTCTGTCCGATGGTATTTTCTGGCACGTCAAAGATTACCTCTTATCATTGCGGGGTAATATTCAGTTAACTAGTATCATAGTTAGGATTCAGACTCAAGCCGGGCTTTTCGCGGGCTTAGAGAAAATCAACACTGGTTCCGCAGTCAGCAATAAAAAATATGAATTTGTACGTGACAGAAATTAGCCATAGCTCTGCATTGATCGCAATTTCGATCTGTCTCTTCTGTAGAGCGGCGACAGCAACCTACGCTCAAGAGCCGCGAAATGATCGTGGAGATTGATGATCGGGCAGGTAGAACCCGGCCGATGGCACAGTCGCCATACCGGTTTTCGAATGCGAGTAGTGGGGCTCAAGGTCCTGCTGCCCATCGGGGTGAGCACAATCGGGAAGTAATGCAGACGTGGTTGTCCATGCAGGATGAGGAGATTGACAAGCTTGTTGTCAGCGAGCTTCTATTGGCTGATCCGAACCTTGTGGCTGCACATAGCGAGGAATTGAGTTGAACGAAAAGTTTTGCCGTTCCAACTCTTCTACTACCGTGCCAGTTCCGCTATAAACATTCATACGATGCGCGTATCTTTCTTTCCCCAGTATCGGTCCTTGAGTAGTCGCTTATACAGTTTGCCGGTTGGCAGGCGTGGTAACTCTGCTTCGAAATCAATACTCCTGGGGCATTTATAATGAGCAACATGCTCCCGCGCATAAGCCATTAATTCAGCCGCCAGTGCTTCGTCAGGTTCAACGCCGACTGCCGGTTGCACTACAGCCTTAACTTCTTCACCCATTTCTTCGTTGGGCACGCCAAATACCGCAATATCGGCGATTTTCGGATGCATGGTTAGGGCATCTTCGATTTCCTGCGGGTAAATGTTGACCCCGCCGGAGATGATCATAAAGGACGCCCTGTCTGTGAGGAAAAGGAAACCCTCGTCGTCAATATATCCAATATCACCTAATGCACTCCAGTTTGCATGTCCTGGGTGTTGGGCATCCTTTGTCTTGCCTTCGTCTTTGAGGTACTTAAAGGGCATGCGGGGTAATTCAAAATAAACCAGGCCCGGCTCGCCGTTAGCAAGTTCGTTGCCATCATCATCGCAAATGTGAATGATCCCCAGAACAGACTGACCGACAGTGCCGGGTTTTGTCAGCCAGGCCTCCGGGGTGACATGGGTCAGGCCGTTGGCTTCAGTGCCGCCGTAGTACTCATAAATAATGGGGCCCCACCAATCAAACATCTTCTGTTTGACCTGACGAGGACAGGGGGCTGCGGCGTGAATAACTACCTTTTGGGAAGACAGGTCGAATATGTTCCGCTCTGTCTCATCAATTTTTAACATGCGGCTAAACATGGTTGGTACCCACTGGCTATGAGTTACCTTGTGATCCTGAATTGCCTGCAGGGCTTGCAACTCACTGAACTTGGGTAACATGATAACGGTACCGCCAAGGGCTTGAGTTGCGGTGCAAAAGGCGACTGGCGCTGAATGATAGAGTGGGGCTGGCGACAGATAGACTGTATTTTCGTCGAAACCCCAGAGCTGTTTCTGTAAGCCACCGATTCCGTTTTCCTTATCTGATATACAGGATTTTGGCAGTGGCTTGAGTATCCCCTTGGGTCGTCCCGTAGTGCCAGAGCTATACAACATGAAAGTACCCGCCGGTTCCTCACTAAGGTTTTCAGCTGGTAATGTGGATATGGCCTCTGCATAGTCTTCATATCCCTCGACCGCGCCGCCGACCATCAGCCAGCGTTTAACGTCAAGGCAAAGTGCTGGCAGGTTAATAGCAACGCTGGATAATTGATTTGAGGAAATGAGGATCTGGGATTCAGAATTATCGACAATATAGGCAGCTTCTTCATCCGTCAGGTATTGATTCACAGTGGTGAGATATAAGCCAGAGCGTAAGGCTGCCCAAACGACTTCAAAAAAGGCCAGATTATTCTCCATGAATATAGAGACATGATCACCTTTGCGTAAGCCCTGCTGCCACATAAATTGTGCCAGTTGATTTGAACGATCATCCAATTGTTGATAAGTGATTGATTCTCCAGAGGTGGCGTGCACCACAGCGGGCTTGTCTGGGAATACTTTCGACCAGTGTCCTGGGTACATGATTCAAATCCTGCTTGCCTGGTTGAGTTTACGTTGCGGAACGGTAGGTAACTTATCATGTAATTAACTATGATACTATTTAGCTCTTCAACATGATCTTGCGATTACAATACCTGCAGGGTCTATCTCTCTAAGGGAGCAACTAAGTCACAAAGTGCAGATAAGTGTATTTACATCAAATATGTATATATCCCTTAAGCAGATTCCCAGGCGCGCCAACCCGCCAATCAGACATCGTGAAGAACATCACAAGGTCGCCTGCTCTGCTCGATTCCTGGGGGCGGGCGCCTAAGCCGGATTAACAATGATGTGTGGAGGCATCTGCGCCAGCTACTAGGGAGCCGGAAATATTAGGCCCGGAATCGGGTCTAATACTACATGAGAAACATATGCTGTTAATGAGCATGTAAAACTGACCCACTTTGGTGGGTAATTGGCACTTAAAATAGACCCACCTATTTAGTTAAATACCGGGCCGTATGCTCGGCGCATAAATAGGTGATATTAATAGAATCAGCCATGAAGATACGCCGCCCTATTTTGGTTGAAGGGCGCGTTATTGCTACTCATAAGCGCAGTTTTGCGCGCGACCACTACCAATTTGAGCCCTGGCATTATGTCTCTTTACTCAAGCAGAAACCGGGTGCAATCCGTAACGGCGCGCCATTTATGCATTGGGATTTA
>JAYGEX010000036.1:0-71651 GCA_046582185.1 Pseudomonadales bacterium
TTGTCCACGAGATGGTGGAGGGTGTATTCGAAGGTGCCTTCTTGTAGCTGTTCTTCAAAATCAATCGCGAGCAATACAGATTACGCATGATTATTGATACAGTAGTTGGCCATGACAATGACTCGTATATACATGCCAACAATATATCTGAGGGGCGTTGCTTTAGGAGGTTTTCCTACAGCCTGAACACCTGGTTAAGGCGCTGACAGACCGAAAGCGAAGCGTCGGGATGGCAGTCGCAACGAGCGTAGCGAGTGACTTAAACCACATGTTATACATCGAAATCCATTTTCATAATGTACGCTTCTTGCCCATCAATGCCAATTTTGATTTCTTGGAACACAAACCCAGCTTTCTGGTAGCAGCGAATTGCACGCTTGTTGCTTGGGTCTGGATCTACAACTATCGTCTTCGGATAGTGGTTTTTCAGGATCATCTCTAGGAACCCCTTAACGGCTCTAGTGCCAACACCCATATTGAGGAGAGAACCATCTCCGATAAATTGGTCAATGCCAACAACGTTATCTTGTTCCAGGTAGAACTGGAAGTAACCTATCGGGTTCCCAGAGTCCGACTGCAAGATGAATCGAAAGACGGTATCCATATCACGAGTGTAGTGAGATTTAACTTTTTCGATGGTGTCGTCACCATCATCCCACCACTCCGTTACATGAGGTTCCCGCAACCAAGCAAATAGAATTTGGAAATCAGAATTTTCTAGTTTTCTGAATGAGTTCATCAGGATTGGCTAAGATGTATAACACCCAGCAAAGCTGGTCCGAATGAGCGAAGCGAATAGCTTAAACTTCATGATATGTGGTTCGCCTCAATATTTAGGCAGTGTCTTTGTACATAGGTTTGAAATTGTGGCGTAAATCTATTCTTTAGCCTATTCCAGATCGCGTGTGATAAATGCGGTTCCATACTACCAGCAAGACGAATTCTAAGGGCTTCAAAGATATCTGCTTCCACATTTAGCCTTTGATACTCCAGGTACACCTGCTGGTAGTTCATCCATTGAGAGAAGATCCACATTGTGTACTGTGTTCGCTCGCCGTCATCTAGTATCAGATTCGTATGCAGTTTTTCCAAAGCGTTTGCGAGGTTTAATTCGGTCGACGGTTTTGAGGAAAGCTCCACTTCATTGCTGTGTAGTGAGTGAATGATATTTGCTCGAACATCAGCAGCTCACTGCCTCACTTGCATGGCAAGGTATAGAATCGAGACTATAACTGCAATCGAACCTATCATTTCTGCGATTGCTCCAACTGCATCCCAGTTCATATACTCAACTCCAACACATAACATAATAGTAGATAGCGACACAGTAGCCTATTCAGGGCGACTCTAAATAGTCGTTTAATAATCAAACACCTAAATCCCATATTTTAATTTTGCCCCAAACAATTGGCTTCCTAGTCCCAACAACCGAAGCTGGTTGGCTTCCAAGTTCCTGAAAAAGAAGCCTGACAGTGAGATATCCGACAGAAATTCCTATCATTTAGCAACCATTAGCCAAGAACTTTACCATCAGGAAATCCCATTTCCTACCGGCAGACAGTAAGTGTTAGTAGTCGGTCTATTGGAAATACTGGAGTTTTGGTATTGGTCACTACAAACGTCACTATAGGTATTCAGCGACTAAAGCTCGTATTCCTGCACAAAGCTAACCAGTGCTTTTACGTTATCGAACGGCGTTTCAGGAATGATGCCATGCCCAAGGTTGAATATATGCCCTGGCCTGCCATTAACTTCATCCAGCAAGGCTTTGGCATTTCTCTCTACCGACGCTTTATCGGAGCAAAGTATGATTGGATCCAAATTGCCTTGCATCGCTTTTACGCCAAGCTTGTCCCAACTTTCTACTAGAGGGGTACGCCAGTCAATTGCCATGACGTCGCAGCCTGCCTCTGCCATCAGCGGCAGGAGTGTAGAATTACCAGTGCCAAAATGAATGATGGGAACCTGGCCCGATATAGCATCGATCAATCGCTTGCTGTAGGGTAGTACATATTCTGCATAGTCAACGGGTGACAGGCAGCCAACCCAGCTGTCAAAAATCTGGATGGCCTGAACGCCAGCATCAATCTGGTAGTTGAGATAGTCGATTGCATTAGTTGTGATCTTCGTCATCAACTCATTCCATGCGGAACTATCGCCATACATCAGCTGCTTTACGAAGACATAGTTGCGCGAACCTTTTCCTTCTATAGCGTAAGAAGCAAGCGTGAAGGGTGCGCCACCAAAGCCTATCAAGGGGATATCCGCAGGAAGTTCCTGACGAATGAGTTTTATTGCCTCCGCAATGTATGGCATAACTTCCGCTGATTTAGTCACCTGGATCGCGTCGATATCTGCATTGGTTCGAACCGGGTTTTCAATATTTGGACCTACGCCAGGCACGTAATCCAGGACCAAACCCATGGGCTCAAGAATGGGCAGAAGATCAGCAAACAGAATAGCGGCATCTACCCCTAAAATTCGCTGGGCATCACAAGTCACTTTTGCAGACAAGTGCGGCGTCTTGAAAAAATCCAAACTCGTAGTGTTGCCTTTTACCTGGTGATACTCAGGCATATATCGGCCAGCCTGCCGGTTTAACCATATGGGCGTGTGGTCGGTCTTCTCGCCCCGGCACGCTTTGAGAAAGGTAGAATTGTATAGCGCCGCGTCCATAACTGTTCCAATGAAATCTTCGAGCGCGAATTATACCTGTGGATGTCAGCCTGTGCTAAATAACCTTTCCCCTCTGGCCGAAACAGCGACTGAAACTTCTTTTTCTACATTCCGAAAGCCAGATAGAGATACGATAGAAACCTCTCTAGCAATGCCTTTAACGCGAATTGAAGGTTTTTGCATACCAGTGAACCCTCTGTGAACGAGCTGCCAGGTTTCTTTGGATATCAATATCTCATTCCGCTCTGCGGCACTTTCCAGGCGATTCGCAAGATTAACGACGCCACCTATAGCGGTGTAATCCATACGCTCGTTAGAGCCAAAGTTGCCCACGGCGCAGTAGCCAGAATGAATACCCATCCGCACATGCAATTCACCGGGGATACCTTCGTTGGCCCACTTCTGCCTTAAACATTCGAGTCTCGAACGCATTACCAGTGCCATAGCAACGCAGTTTATGGCGTCTTGCTCCAGACCTCTGGATTCCGGTGCGCCAAACATGATCATGATGCCATCACCAACAAATTTGTCGACTGTGCCGCCATAAGAACATGCAACTTCTGTCATTTCATTGAGATATTCGTTTAATACACGTGTCATCAGATCTTCTGAGTATTTGTCCATCATGTTGGTAAAACCTTCAATATCTGAAAAGAAGATACTCATTGGTTTTCTGAGCGTAGTAATCTCTTTTACAAATTCCAGGGAAGACACCAGTTGAGGGGACACATATGGGCGCAATCTATTGTAAGTCGCTTGCAATACCGATTTGTCTCTAGTCATTGCACGACGCCTGATATCCAGTTCGGTGGTTTCAACATAACTAAGTGAAGCGATCAGTCCGCCATAACCAATGATGAATAAGGCCGAAAGTCCATTGGTCAAAACCCACCCCTCGTTATTAATGTTAGGAAAAATCAGAAATGCACTTAGCCCAGTAGAAAGCACAAACATACTTAGATTACCAATCAAATAGACAGGTCGAGCAATTACCAATGTGCCAGCAACAAGGCCACTGAGAAAAGCGACGCTTGGCATTAGGCTGAATTCCGCTGCCACTATCATTAAGCCGAGGAGGCAGCCGTCACATAACATAGAGAAGCGCGCACCCCTCGGCTTATTCCAATAGGATCCACAAATAAAGTGCAGCAAATGGGGGTGAAGCAGAATATAAGCCAGTAGAGCAAGATTCCAGGGCTGGAAGTTGGTTGCCCACATCTTGCTGACTAAAATCACAATAGCTGAGTAATAAGCGACGATCCTGACCGGATAGACTTCGCGAATAACATGATTTAAGGGTGCGCCAGTTGCCATGTAGCCAGCATGGCATTGAACGAATTTAGATAAAGCGGATAAAGCTCAAAAGTAGGTGAGCAATATCACCTTTTTATCGTCAGACTTGTCTGCAAAGAAACTGCACTGGCGATATTTACGTAAGGTCAGCCACTAACCGAAGCTAAGATCTATGTTTCGATCAGGATCTACTTCCGCCTCGTAGTTGATGCCATCGAAGCCAAATCCGTGCATTTCGAAGTAGGCCTGGCGATAACCTTCGAAGTCGCTCAATTCTTTCAAATTATCCGTGGTGACATCACTCCAATGGTCTTTGACATAAGCCTGAACATGTTCGCTTAGTTCCAGATCGTCCATGCGAATTCGTTGCTCTTTATCAAGGCGCAGATCGTCTGAAGAAAATAGCTGGGTGGCGAACAGCCGCGTTGTTTGTTCAATGCAGCCTTCATGCGTACCGAGTTCTTTCATTATTTTGAACAACAATGACAGGTAAACAGACATCCCTGGAATGGCAGACGCAGCCTGGGTTAACAGACCTTTCATCACAACAACGTGGGCGGCGCCATTTACTGATGCCATGGGCTCCTTTAAGGCCTTATTTGCCCGATCCAGATCTTCCTTCGCCTTGCCGATGGTGCCGTGGTAGTAAATTGGCCAGGTAACCTCGCTGCCTAGATAGGTGTAATTGGTTGTCATGCAACCGTCTGCTAATACACCAGCCTCAAGTAAAGCCGCAATCCATAACTCCCAGTCTTCACCACCCATGACCTTAACTGTATCGCTTACCTCTTCCGGGCTTGCCGGATCGAGGCTAATGGTTCGAAGCTCGCCGCTATTAAAATCAATGGTATTGCCGTCAAAGGGTTCGCCAATGGGTTTCAACGCAGAGCGAACAACAGAGCCATCTTCCAGCTGCCGCGCAGGTGCAGCAACCGAGTAGATCAGCATGTCGATCTGGCCGAGATCTTTTTTGATAAGCTCAATGGTGGCGGCTTTAACCTCTGCGGAGAATGCATCGCCATTGATATTTTTGGCGTAGTGACCTTGTGCAATAGCCTCATCTGTAAAGGCAGCAGTTTTGTACCATCCTGGCGATGCGGTTCGGTTGCCAGTTGCTGGACGCTCAAAAAATACACCAATGGTAGACGCACCACAGCCAAAAGTCGCCGTAATCCTTGAGGCGAGACCGTAACCGCCAGATGCACCAACAATCAAGACTCGCTTTGGACCATCTGTAATGTCACCGGCGCTGTTCACAAAATCAATTTGTTGCTGAACGTCCATGGCACAACCATCAGGGTGTGCAGTTGTACAGAGGAAGCCACGTATTCTTGGTTTAATGATCATAGATGTTGTTTGAATGTCCTGTGATATTTACAATGTGTCACGCAAATTACGGTGAGCAGGTGAATTTCACCCGGCATTACCGCCCCTGCAATTTTTGATTTCGTTGATAGGCAAAATATAGAAATAGACAGCCAAATAATACCATTGGCAAGCACAGGAGTTGACCCTGAGTCATCCACCTAAAGGCAACAAAGCCCATATGACTGTCCGGCTCGCGAAAAAATTCTGTGGTAAATCTTAGCAAACCATAAGAAATAAGGAACACGCCCGATATTGCCATTCGCGGTCTTTGCTTTGACGCAAAGACCCAGAGAATAGCCAGTAGTACTGGCCCTTCAAGCAGGGCCTGATACAAGCTTGAAGGGTGGCGCCCAATGATATCGCCGGGATAGATCGCAGCCCAGGGTACTTCGGTGACCCTACCTGGCAGCTCACCATTAATAAAGTTTCCCAGCCGACCACACCCAAGCCCAAAGGGAATGCAAGGTGCAATAAAGTCAGCCACTTCGAAGAAGGAACGTTTAGTCTTACGCGCGTATATATACAGGGCAACAAATACACCAATCATACCGCCATGAAAAGACATGCCACCTTTCCACAATTGGAAGATCAGCAGCGGATTATCTGCCAGGGACTCATAACCATAGAACAACATATAACCAATTCGGCCTCCAAGAATTACGCCGAGCACGCCATAGAAAATGACATCGGATACTGCTTCCTTGGACCAGCCAAGGTTATACCGTTGACTCCGAAATCCCAGACTCCACCAGGCAAGTGAGATGCCCACCAGATAACTCAATGCATACCAGTGGATACTGACTGGCCCAAGGCTTATTGCGATGGGATCAAACTGTGGGTAATGCCACATGAAGCGTCTCGGATTTAAACAAAGACGTATTATCCAGTAACTTGCGCCTCTGATAAACTCCCGGCCTCTTAATCATTCTAAATAATCCAATCCGAACAACTTATGTGCCTGATCCTGTTTGCTGTACAGCCAAATCAAAAATTGAGGCTGGTCGTTGCCGCTAATCGAGACGAATTTTACGGACGCCCGGCGAGCCGCGTCAGTTATTGGAATGATTATCCTGACATCCTGGCTGGGCGCGACCTTCAGGCAGGCGGAACGTGGTTAGGAATTTCAAAGAGCGGGCGCTTCGCGGCGGTCACAAATTTCAGAGAAGATCCACCTGAGCCCATACCTCCTCGGTCCAGAGGCGAACTGACCAGGGATTTTCTAAGATCTGATTGTTCACCAGAGACTTATATTGGTTCAATCAAGGGTCATGCAGATGAATATCGCGGCTTCAACCTGGTACTGGATGATGGCAAGGATACTTATTATTACAGCAACCGGGCCACGGGATTGACGAAGCTGGAGCCCGGATTCTACGGTTTGAGCAATCAGATGCTGGATTGTGATTGGCCGAAGGTCAACAGGGGGCGAGAGGCACTGTCCGTCCTGACTGAGCAATCCCCGGATATGGAAACGCTGCACCAGGGTTTGTTTGGCTTGCTTGGCGACAAGGGCGATGGCAGTCCATTTTCAAACAGTTTTATCGCAACAGCTGAATACGGTACTTGCGCTGCGTCCGTTCTGACGATGAGTTCATCCGGTGAAATTTGCTTTCAAGAGCAAGGATTCCTGAAGAATGGTGAACCGGAAGAACTGGTGAGTTACCACCTTGGCGATTAGAACTAATACCGTTTGAAGCGCACAATCTGACCAAGACCAGCCTTTCTCAGTTCACCATCCACATATTCCTTGATGGTGTTGGCATCATTCATCTTAAAGACGTTTTTGAGAATCTTCTTGGCCTCGCTTAGTTTAATGGTGATCAGCGCCCTCTTTACCAGTAATAGATTAGGTGAGTTCATAGATAGCACGTCATAACCCATGGCCATAAGCAACAAGGCAGCAGAAGGGTTGCCGGCCATCTCGCCGCATATACCCAAAGGTTTTTTCTCGGCGTGGGCCGCATCGACAATTTGCTGCAATGCCTGTAGCACTGCGGGGTGAAACTCCTGATATAGCGAGGCAACTTGTGAATTATTACGATCCACCGCCAGCATATACTGGATCAGATCGTTGCTGCCAACAGACAAAAAATCGACCCTGCGAGCGATTTCCCTTGCCTGGTACACTGCTGCAGGAACCTCAATCATGACACCGACGTCCGGCATTTTGACCTTTACACCTTCTTCTACAAGTTCACGATGACAACGCTCAACTAGCTGTTTAGCCTCATCTACCTCGGAGAGGCAACTAATCATCGGCAACATAATTCTCAAATGTGCATTGATTCCCTCATTCGCCCTTATCATGGCTCTGATCTGGGCAATAAAGATCTCCGGATGATCCAGCGTTACCCTGATGCCTCGCCAGCCAAGAAACGGATTCTCTTCTTCAATAGGGAAATAAGGCAAAGACTTGTCTCCGCCGATATCCAGGGTGCGCATGGTGACCATCTTTGGCGCAAAGGCCAACAAGTGCTCGCGATAAATTATTCGCTGCTCCTCTTCCGTTGGGAATGCCTCACTCAGCATGAAATGGACTTCGGTACGATATAAACCGACCCCTTCTGCACCACGGTCCAGGGATCTTGCAACGTCCGCGATCAATCCTGTATTGACCCACAATCGAACGCGATGACCGTCCGGCGTCACGCACCTTTTATCTTTTATTTCCTCGAGCCCTGCAACCAGCAGCTTCTCTTCCTCGGCGACCTTGTTGTAATAGGTGATATGTTCCGCGCTAGGGTGGGTAATTACGGAGCCTTGAAAGCCGTCAATAATCATCGGCTTTCCATCGACCAACTTGTCCGGTAGTTTTTCAACACCCATGACAGTAGGAACGCCCATTGCCTCAGCGAGGATGGCCACATGTGAATTGCCTGACCCTTTAATCGAAACAAAGCCAACTAACCGGTCTCTTGGCACAACAGCAAGGTCGGCTGGGGCAAGTTCCTCACCTACCAGGATAGTTGCCTTTGGGTATCTCGGCTTTCGGGTATCGCTGGATTGTAGGCTCGCAAGTACCCTTGTGCCGAGGTCGCGAACATCGGCACCCCGCTCACGGAGATATTCACTCTCCATCGCTTCAAAATTAGCCACGTGTTCAAGGATAACCTTGCTCAGCGCACTTTGCGCCCATTCACCTTGTTTAATACGAACGATAACTTCACCGCTGATCGCTGCGTCATCAAGGATATGCAAATAGGCTTCGAACAGGGCGAGCTCTTCCGGGCCTAGCTGATCTTCAAGTTTACGGGAAGTCTTCCTTATCTCTGCTCTAGTGATTTCGACGGCCTGCTCAAATAGCCTGATTTCCTTGTCGATATTCCTGGTTCGTCTCACAGGTACATTGTCGAGCTGGGCACGAGTAAAAAGAGTAACTGCGGTACCAATGGCAACGCCTGGTGCACCAGACATTCCCTGAAATACAATGGCCGTCTTCTTTTTTGACGACGAAAGTGAAAGTGCGCCGGTAGCTTTGGCATTCGCGATAACACCTGCCAACAAGGCAGATAAGGTAATGAGGAATGCTTCCTCACTCTCATCATAGCGCCTGGTTTGCTGTTGCTGAACAACCAAAACGCCAAGCACTTGACGGGAGTGGATGATCGGTACCCCCAGAAACGCGTGAAAATTATCTTCACCGATAAGCTGAACGTAGCGATTTCTGGGGTGGCTGTGAGCATCTTCCAAATTGATTGGCTCAGCCCGCTCACCGACATAACCGACTAAACCTTCACTGCGATTAAGCCTGACTTTGCCAATGGCATCAGCATTGAGGCCTCTGGTTGCCATGAAGACATATTCATCGTTGGCCTCATCCAGAAGATAAACACTACACACATCGGTGTTCATCGCGGTTCGCACGCGCTCTACAATAATATTTAGTGCAGAGTTCAAGTCCTTGGCGGCATTGACCTCCTGGGTAACGCGGCGAAGGACATCAAGCATGACGAGCAAGACATCGAGATATACCAGGCGCCAACTCTTTCATTGCCTTTCTGTATACCTCTTGCTTAAACGACACAACCTGGCCTAATGGGTACCAATAACTCACCCAGCGCCAGTGGTCGAATTCAGGTGTGCTGGAATACTCGAATGAAACAGCATCATCTTCAGCAAGCATCTTAAGTAAATACCAACGTTGCTTCTGACCAACAAAGGATGATGAATTTTGGTGCAACATTCGCTTGGGCAATTTATATCGCAGCCAACCACGAGTGCAGCCCGCAATTTCTACCTGATCGGGGTCGAGGCCTGTCTCTTCCTTTAATTCTCGATACAGCGCTTCTTCGACCGATTCATTGGCATTTATACCGCCCTGGGGGAATTGCCAGGCATCTTGACCAATCCTGCGAGCCCATAAAACCTGGCCCCTGCCGTTGGCCACAATAATGCCTACATTTGCCCGATAACCATCTCCATCAATCAAACCAAACTTCCTTTTTTATTATATTGATCCACCGTTCCGGATTCTGTGGATATCATTTACTCTTTATGAAGGATTGTCCGCGAAAGTGCAACATCAGGCAATATTGGGCCTTAGCGATGCATATTCGCTAAATAGCGCAAATAATTCACGCCGCCAGCCAGTAAGGCTACACTACTCTTTTTTTGCGCATTCTAATTACATAAGGAGTCCTTGTGGCCTTGGCGATTTTTGACCTCGACGAAACCCTGATATCTGCCGACAGTGATCACGAATGGGGTGAGTTTATGGCCCGCAAGGGACTGGTGGATGCAAAACTTCATAAACAGAAAAATGACGCTTTTTATGAAGATTATAAAGAGGGCAGACTCGATATTAAGGAGTATCTCGCATTCGCGTGTTCAGCACTGACCCCGTATTCGATGCGCGAACTCCATCAATACCGTCGAGAGTTTATGGAAACGGTGATGAGCGCGCTTATCCTCGAGCAGGGCAGAGCCCTTGTTGAAAAACACAAGGCAGCTGGCGACTACCCAATGGTTATTACTTCTACCATCGAATTTGTCACCGCCCCTATTGTCGAAGAGCTGGGCATTAAGACCCTAATTGCACCGATTCCCGAGATCAAGGACGAGCGTTACACCGGTAATATAGTAGGCACACCGAGTTTTGCTGCAGGCAAGGTCACACGCCTCAAAGAGTGGTTGGGCACAAATGAACATAAGCTCGACGGCAGCTACTTCTATTCCGACTCCCATAATGATCTGCCCCTTCTGAAGCTGGTGGATAATCCTGTTGCCGTTAACCCGGACGATAAACTTCGAATCCTGGCGATAGAAAATAATTGGCAAATTATTTCTCTCCGAGACGATGTGTGAATATTAATTTGTCCAAGAATCTGGTTCTGATCTGTGCGCTCCTGTTAAGTGCCTGTGATGGCAGGCAGGGTACAACAGCAGGCACAATCCAGGCCCTGGATAAACTTGACAGTCAAACCAGCCGTCAAGTGCTGGCGCAAATGGAGCAGGTTCGACGTCAATATGCTGAGCAGTCTCTCCTGACCATCGATGATTTCGGCCACAAATTGCACTTGTTTTTGCAAGACCCAGGAGAGGAGAGGCTTGATGAATTAAGAAATAGTTGGCTGCTCGCTCACAATGCATTCACCAGGGCGAGCTTCTTCTCCTTCAATGATCAGAGCGAGATAAAGAACCTGATTGATGCATGGCCAATCCAGCGCGGCTTTATCGATTCAACTTCTTCTCATCCACAAAGTGGCATTATCAATGATCTAACACTCGACATAAACGCCGAAACATTACGTCACCAGCACGGCGTTACCGATTCCCTTGAGGTGAGCCTCGGATTCCATTCGCTGGAGTTTCTAATTTTTGATCGCAAATTTTCAGACTACAACGCTGCCATAACGCAAAACCAGGAAAATGCGCCTCAAGATAATCCAGTTGAAACAAGTAAGATCCAGGGGAATACCGAAGAAATAGTTGGTCGCAGAAGGCAGATGTTAAAAATTGTCTTTAACATACTGGAGCAAGACCTGAGACAAGGATTCATCTCGGCAGAAGGTAGCAACGCCAGCCTAATAGCAGATACAAATGACGGCGAGCATGCAAAGGTTGATTCAATCAGGCTAATTCTCAAGCGATTACTGTTACCTGCTCAATCCTTATTTGCAGAAGTGAACTACATCGGTGGTAAAAGATCCGGACACTCTGGCTTCAGCCAATCTTCCTGGGAAAATCTCAGAAACCAACACTCAGTCCTTGTGGAACTATCAGGGGCGGGGTCAATGCTCGCCCCTATCTTAACCTTGTTGGATGAAAAATCTGCATCTGACTACCAGATTACCCTTACGCAAGCCCAGGATATACTTTTGCTAGAAGAACCGGATGCAGAACAATTCGCCCGAATGCCGCTGCTATTTGCGGCCCTGGGTCATCAGCTTGAAGATATGCAAACTGTTATGCGCTACTAAGCGCCAAATCAAGATCCCGCGCTGCCTTTACATCATCCAGGCGCTTAACTGACAAGGTGTGAGGCGCGCCAGTAACGATTTCTGGTGTATTTTTTGCTTCTTCCAGTATCTTCTTCATCACAGCGACAAAACCATCGATCTCTTCACGGCTTTCAGTTTCTGTTGGTTCGATTAACCAGCATTCAGGAATCAGCAAGGGAAAATAAGTCGTAGGTGCATGATAGCCATAGTCTAAAAGTCGCTTCGCAAAATCCATGGCATTAACACCAAAGGATTTTGTTTCTTTAGACAGAGTGATAATAAATTCATGGGTCGCGCGACGATCAGGATAGGCAAGTGTAAACCCAGCCTCTTCCATTTTTTTGGCCATATAGTTTGCATTCAAGGTCGCATACTCACCTACCCTATGCATACCTTCCTTGCCTAACAACCTCGCATAGGCGAAGGCGCGGAGCAATATACCGGCGTTACCCATAAAGGCAGAAAGGTTGCCGATGGTGTCAGGGATATCATTTTCATCGCACCAATAATAGTAGTCGCCGCCATTTTCCTGGCGTTTACCGACGATAGGAGTTGGCACAAACGGCGCCAATCGTGAACCAACACCAACCGGGCCAGAGCCAGGTCCGCCACCACCGTGAGGTGTCGCAAAGGTCTTGTGTAAATTCATATGAAGCACATCAAAGCCCATATCTCCAGGTTTAACCTTGCCGAGGATGGCATTTAGATTAGCGCCATCATAATAGAGCAGCCCTCCCGCCTCATGCACGACGGCCGCAATCTGTTCAATCTGGCGTTCAAATACGCCGCAAGTGGATGGATTGGTCATCATCAGGCCGGCAGTCTGAGGCCCAACGGCAGCTTTTAATTCAGCGAGATCCACATCACCTTCACTGGTAACCGCAACTTCTCGAACCTTATAGCCGCACATGACCGCAGTTGCGGGGTTAGTGCCGTGGGCCGTCGCTGGAATAAGTATCTCGCTACGATCACCATCATTGTTCTTTTCGTGGTAAGCCCGGATCATTGCAACGCCGGCAAATTCACCTTGTGCACCAGCCATTGGCGTTAGTGAAACTGCCTGCATGCCCGTTACGTCTTTTAGGTATTCCTGTAAGTCGTACATACAGGCAAGGAATCCCTGACTATTATTCTCTGGCGCCATGGGATGTCTATTCAGAAAGCCGGGAATACTCGCTGCCTTATGCACTCCTCTAGGGTTGTATTTCATGGTGCAGGAACCCAGCGGATAAAATTCTCCATCGATGGAGAAGTTCTTCTTCGACAAATTGGTGAAATGGCGGACGACTTGCAATTCAGAGACTTCGGGCAATCCAGCAGGTTTTTTACGCAGATGCGACTGCGGTAAATCATCAAGGTCATCTGTTTTTTTGTATTGGGCTTTCGCACTTCTGCCTTTACTGCTTCTCTCGTATATCAACATGACCTAGCCCTCCCGCAAGCTGGTGAGTGATTCTTTTAAGGTGGTGACAAATTCGTCGAGATCTTGTTCTGTTTTGGTTTCCGTCACATTCACCAACAGACACTTACTGAGTGAAGTATCCATTTCACCTAAATCATAGCCAGCAAGAATGCCCTTGGCAGCCAGGCTCGCCACCAGTTCGCTCGCGTTACAAGGTAATACCAAAACAGCCTCATGAAAATTTGGACCGCAAAACTTAAGTTCTACTCCATCGACTTCTCGCAGCTTTTCCAACAGTGACATTAAGCCGCGATGGCTTTGCTTGGCAACTTCACCAAGACCATCATCGCCCATTAAGCTCATGTAAATGGTTGCGGCTGTAACCAGAAGGCCCTGATTGGTACATATATTCGACGTGGCTTTTGCCCGTCTGATGTGTTGCTCTCTGGCTTGAAGCGTCAAGGTAAAACCTTCCTTGCCATCAAGATCAACGGTTCTGCCGATGATTCTACCAGGCATCTGCCTCACCACAGCTTGCTTACAGCACATAAAGCCAAGGTAGGGTCCACCGGAAGCAACAGGTATGCCCAAAGGCTGGCCTTCGCCGACAACAATGTCTGCGCCACTTTCACCCCATTCGCCTGGGGGGACCAACAAGCCAAGCGCGGTAGGATTCACCACAGCGATGACCAACGAGCCTTCACTATGTGCCCAGTTAGTAAGTTCATCAACATTATCGAGGCCGCCGAAGAAATTAGGGTAGGAAACAGCAAGGGCTGCGTAATCCGCACCGGAATTCAACTTGCTGACATCAATACATCCAGATTCCGCATCCCAGGGCGCAACTTCGATAACAATATTTTGCGCGCTGACAATCGCACGACAGGCGGAAAGATATCTCGGGTGGATATTTCCCGCACAGAGTATGGTTCGGGATTTCGACTTTCGATTTGCCCTGACCGCCATCAATATGGCTTCTGCCATCGCCGATGCACCATCGTAAACTGAGGCATTGGCGACATCCATGGTCGTCAGGCGAGTAATCATCGTCTGGAATTCATAGATGAGTTGTAACGTGCCCTGGCTCGCCTCTGCCTGATACGGCGTGTAAGCAGTTAAGAATTCACCCCGACTGACCAGGTCCCAGACTGCGCCGGGAATATGATGTTCGTAAGCACCAGCACCAAGAAAAGATAGCTGCATTTGATCTTTTGCGGCTCGCTCATTCATCAATCGCAACAACGCCATTTCGGAAATACCGTCTGGTGTTTGCTGCAGTTCACCAGCCCTCAAGGCGCTAGGAATTTCATCGAACAGGTCTTCAATGGATGCTACACCAATAACATCCAGCATGATCTGCTCATCTTCTTCGGTGTGGGGCACAAATGGCATTGTGGTTGTCCTTCTTATGTCGTCCAGTGCCGACAATCATTATCGTATAATTAGACGTGTAATTAAACTTGTGGCGGATGTTGAAACTTGCCTTTAAATTGGTATCGAATCTGCTAATACAGGTAACACACCTTGCTTCGGCTTTCATAAACAGGAAAGCAGAGATCAGGGAAACTAATAATTTGGAGTTTTGCACTTCCTGGCTTTAGTGTGCTTCTTCCTCACAAACCAGCTTATACGCATCGGCGCTAAGGAGTGATTCCAGCTCACTCACATCCGCGGGCTTCAATTTGTAAAACCATCCGCCATCGTAGGGTGCTTCATTAACGGCTTCCGGTGAATCTTCCAGTTCATCATTGATGGCAATGACGACACCGGAAACCGGAGCATATATATCAGACGCGGCTTTTACGGATTCCACAACACCGGCCTCATCGCCGCTCGCAAATTCAGTGTCTAGTTCCGGAAGCTCTACAAAGACGACATCGCCAAGGGCATCCTGGGCATGATCGGATATCCCAACTGTGACCGTACCGTCTTCTTCCAAGCGCGCCCACTCGTGAGTTTTCGCATATTTCAACTTGTCACGAACTTCTGTATTGTGATCATCGGCCATCTTATTATCCTTCTCTAACGATACTTTTTAGTCTTAAGTTAGTTGTCTTAATATATTGGTCCTGCTGTATTGGTCTAGCGGTATTGGTTTAACAGTATTCGTCTTACATTATTTGTCTTGTACTACCTTTAATTCACTTGCCGCAGTTCCATAACCGTACTACTTACCCCGAACCATTTATCCCGTACTACTTGTAAACCTGCTTTCCATTACGCACAAACGGCGTTGATACCTGGGTAACCTCTATGGTCTTTTTTCTTATACCCACGGTCAATTTTCCGTCGCACTTGCGTACCCGGGCAAACGCGATTGAATGTTCCAGCGTTGGTGAAAATGCACCACTGGTAATTTCACCAACTTCTACACCATCACAAAACACCGGATAGTGAGAACGCAGCACGCCACGTTCAGTCATCACCAGGCCAATTAATTGATCCTCTACGCCATGGCGGAGCCTTTCCTCTAGTGCAGACTTGCCAATGAAATCGTGGTCTTGCATTACAACAGTTGATTCCATGTTGGACTCCAGCGGCGATACGCTTTCATCCATATCGTTGCCGTAGAGATTCATGCCGGCTTCAAGTCGCAGCGTATCTCTTGCGCCGAGGCCAATGGGAGCAACGCCATTATCCTGCAAAGAGGCCCATAATTGCCTGACATCTTCGGCGGGCAGTATAATTTCAACGCCTCGTTCGCCGGTATATCCTGTTCGTGCGATGAACCAGCCGCTACTGTATCCACCTTGAAAAATCTTCAGACCCTTGACCAGGTCTCGTTTTTCTTCATCGACGACCTTGTCTAATTCTTCCATTGCCTTAGGTCCCTGCAATGCAATGATGGCAAGCTCCGGGCGTTCGCTGACTGTGCAATCAAAGGAGGCAGCCTGTGAAGTCATCCAAGCGAGATCTTTCTCCCTGGTGGAACAATTGACCACCATCAAATA
Source organism: Pseudomonadales bacterium (assembly GCA_046582185.1). Taxonomy (GTDB): domain Bacteria; phylum Pseudomonadota; class Gammaproteobacteria; order Pseudomonadales; family Azotimanducaceae. The sequence goes on from JAYGEX010000036.1 coordinate 16,131, forward strand.
GGAATCGCCATTGGCATAAACGATGAGGTCATCGAGTACGCCGCCGTCTTCATTTAACATCGCACTATAGAGGGCCTTGCCTTCAAGCTTCAACTTGCGGATATCATTGGCCAGCAGTTTGGTAAGGAAGACTTTAGCCTCTGTTCCTTTGATATCGACAACGGTCATATGGCTTACATCGAACATTCCAGCGGCCCGGCGCACGCAATGATGCTCCTCTAACTGAGAACCATAGTGCACAGGCATATCCCATCCGCCAAAATCAACGATCTTGGCGCCAGCCTCGACATGCTGCTCGTACAAAGGTGTTTTTGAACCCATAGGGCTAATCCGCGTGCGCTTTTCAGGGGCGCTATTGTATGCTTATTACATTGAGCGATGCATCAAATCCTGATCAGGATTGACTACAATTTAATTCATGTACCAGCGAGCTTCGCAATTATTGATTTTAGCGATGCATTTTCGTTTACGAAGCGCATACCAGTGTTGCGAAACCAGTTAATCGCCGGGTTATCAGTATTGTACATGCGCTTGAATGACTCCATTACAGATGCCATCACCACATTATCCAGCTGCCGCTGACGCTGATACTGTTTCAGCAGCTGAATATCACCTATTGACCGTCCTTCCAGTTTCGTCCCAGCCAGCAGTAAGGACAGACAGCGAGCATCGGCAAAACCTAGATTGGCACCCTGTCCGGCCAGGGGATGAATGGTGTGCGCTGCATCACCGATCAAGGCGACATGATTATTGACGTATTGCATGGCGTGTTGCTGAACCAATGGGAAACTTAAGCGTTTATCAACGCCTAACACCCCTCCTGCCTGGCCCTCGAAGGAAGAAGTCAGAAGCTCACAAAATTCCTGATCATCGAGGGCTTCAAGTTCGTCAACATTTTTGACCGACCAGACCACCGAACACAGATGTTTATCAGGTAAGGGCAGGAAGGCCAGGGGCCCATATTTTGTAAAACACTGTCGAGCAATATTGTCATGGGCAAGCACGGTTTCAACTGTTGTCACCAGCGCACTCTGGCGATAGGACCAGCGAATCGTACGCATGGCACATAATTCCCGCACTTTGGAATTACCGCCATCGGCACCCACCAGAAGGACACAATGAATTTCGCGACCATCAGCGAACACCAGGTCGTAACCATCGTCAATATGATTGATTTCAGAGAGCACAGACTGCCATTGGAAGTCGATATTTTCGGCCTCCTTAAGAACTTCAACCAGGGCATTTTCAATGCAGAAATTTTCAACAATGTGGCCCATGGGTTTATCATCTTCACCACCAAAATCCACATGGGATGTACCCCTGCCGTCCCAGACATGCATCGCGGTAAATGCCGTGAGCCTGTCAGCCGCAATCCTGTCCCATGCACCTATGCGGCGAAGAAACTCGCTGGAATTGAGGCTAATTGAACTCACCCGCGCAGCAATGCCGGAGCGTAAGGAAAAGCCATCACGGCTTTTTGTCACTTGCTGTGCATCTTCAGAATCCGGGCGAGAGTCTACAATTATAACTTTCAAAGGGCTTCTGGCGAGCGCCGCTGCCAGGGACAAGCCAACCAGACCGGCACCAACGATGACTACATCGGTATCTTCTCTCATGCTCTGAGTTTACGCCCTTCGGCCATTGCCTGTTCAATTTCGTCTATCGTTCGGGGAATCATATCTGTTAATACTTCATGCCCACTTTTCGTCACCAGTACGTTGTCTTCAATCCGAATGCCAATTCCCCGATAGCGGGCATCTACGTCTTCAAACTCATCAGCGATATAGAGCCCAGGTTCAATCGTTGTCACCATCCCGGCTTCGAAGACCCTTGACTCCCCTTCAATTTGGTATTCACCAACATCATGTACATCAAGGCCAAGCCAGTGACCAGTTTTGTGCATGTAGTACCGCATGTAACTTCCATCTTCGATGAGGGCCTCTACGTCACCTTGCAGTAGTCCCAGTTTTACGAGGCCAATGGTGATCTCCCTTACAGCTGCATCGTGAGGTTGATTCCAGAGATTACCTGGTTGCACTTGTTCAATAGCAGCGTGCTGGGCTTTGAGCACAATTTCATAGAGCTCAACCTGAGCATCACTGAATTTCCCATCTACCGGGAATGTACGGGTAACGTCCGCAGCATAACTTTCGTACTCGCCGCCAGCATCGACGAGCACCAGATCGCCCTTTCTTAATTGTTCATCATTTTGAATATAGTGCAGTACACAGGCATTATTACCGCCGCCAACAATCGAAGGATAAGCGGGCGAACGAGCGCCATTCCGGGCGAATGTGTATTCCAGCTCCGCCTCAAGTTCATATTCATACATTCCGGGTTCCGTAATCGCCAGAATACGGCCGTGTGCTTCGGCGGTGATCTCCGCGGCCTTACGCATGACCTCCAGCTCTTTACCTGATTTGAACAGCCGCAACTCATGCAGATACTGGCCCAACTGTACAAATTCGCCAGGCGGTTGACTGCCAGAGCGCCTGTTCGCGGCGATGCTATTAACCCAGTCGATAACCTGGGTATCAAACTCGCTGCGTACGCCCATTGCGTAATACAACTTACTCTTTCCCTCGATCAATCCTGGAATAATGTCGTCAATATCTGCAATGGGAAACGCATCATCCATGCCATAGAGCTGCATCGCACGCTCTGGACCGCTTACCTTGCCATGCCATCTCTCCAGGTCCATATCGCGCTCGCGACAGAACAGAATGGCCTCCCCATGCTCTCGACCTGGCATCAGAACGAACACAGATTCCGGCTCGTCGAATCCTGTGAGGTAGTGAAAATCACTGTCCTGCCGAAATTTATATTCAACATCACTATTTCTTGTCATTAGCGTTGCGCTTGGCAGGATGGCAATACTATTGGGCTCCATCATCGACATGAGATCATCGCGGCGACAAGAGAAATCCTGAAGGCTAATTCGAGGTCCTTTATTTCCTTTCATACTCACAAATTTTTCTGCCCGTTCTCTATTTTTAGTCTCTACTTTTTGCTTTAAACATTGGTCTATAACTATTTCTAATGAATAGCCTGGCAATTAACTGATAAATAGCCCTGATATACCACTCTGCACTAATGGGAGACCTTCTTGTCGCCGCACTCTGTATATATCACCAGAACCGATATTCTTACGAATTCGCTTATCTCCATAAGATCAGCTTCATTTTCCTCCCCTTCAGGAACATCATCGGAGAGACCGGCGATGTTCGAGAGATCCGTAAAGGCTTCAACTACATCCTTACTTAAATCGGCTTGCTCAAAGCGACCAGCGGATCCAAAGCCAGAGAGGTATCCGGTACACCAGGCTGATAGCGCCTTACTTCGCTCTGTTATTGCCTCGTCATCGTCTGGCAGAAGTATACGAAAATCGAAATCAGAATATTCATGCAGCGAATCCAGCGTGTCTGTATAAAGCACCTGTGCAACTTCAGCCGACTGAGTATCGATAATGATATCAAGCCATTCCGAGAATAGGCTCAGTCGTTTCGCTGCTGTGGCACTGTTATTGGCCGACAAATACCCGGTGACGAGACCATGGAATTCTGACGCGCCAAGCTTTGCACCCAGGTTTTCGAGATACTCATTCACAACTTGATGGTCAAATTTGCTCATTTCGGTACTTTCTTTTTCAATTTTGCGCATAATACTTCACCAGAATGATAAAACCATGGGATTCCCTATTTAATGCAGCAATTTGACCCCTCGGGAAGGCTGCCTTTATAGTGACTGATTATAGTTACCGACTATTGTTACCAAAAAAACTAATAAGTGACCCAGGAAAACGCCTTGGATATTAAGACACTTGAAGACAAAATTGATGAGCTAATTGCGGTTTGCGATGAGTTCGAGCAAAAACATGCGGTTCTGAATGCTGATCGTGAGAAGTGGCTTCATGAGCGGACCCGTCTGCTGGAGAAAAACGAACTGGCCAAGAGCAAAGTCGAAGCCATGATCATGCGCCTGAAAGCACTGGACCAGGATTAACAATGACTGAATCAAAGACCGTAACCGTTTCCATTCTGGACAAAGACTATCAGATCAATTGCGGTGAAGATGAAGTGGCTGTACTTCAACAGTCGGCGCAATATGTCGATGAAAAAATGCGTGAAATCAAGACATCATCAAACGTCTTCGGCCTGGACAGACTCGCGGTCATGGCAGCACTAAATATTGCAAATGACCTTATTTCGCAGACTAATAAGACGAAGGATGTCGTCGACCATCAGAAAAATGACCTGCAATCATTAAATGGCAAGCTAGACCTGGCCATTAATCGCTTGAAGTCTGCGCAAAACTAACGCTTCCCGATATTTAGGATATAATCCTCTTGAGTTCCCTGGGTTGCATGCCAGTCGATATGTCCTCGACCCTTTATGCGACGCCCTGGAGGTCTTTTATTTCGGTTGATGTGCACGCCCGTTCTTCGGGACGCCTAAGATCCAATAGGGACCACCGCCTTGAACCGCTGGGTTCAAGGGCCTATACGGCAGCGGCAATTTGGGGAACTGTTATTAACCCCCATTCAGGTAATTGACCATGCCATCTCTTCGGCAACAGCTCCGGTCAACGCGCCGCTCCCTTGGTCAAGACAAGCAAATTAGCGCCGCCTTGGCTCTGGCAAGACGATTATCAACAGATCTGAAGATTATTCGCGGAAAACGTTTTGGCTTCTATCTGCCGAATGACGGTGAAATTGACCCCGGCGCCTTTATGGATCTCTGCCAACAGATGAACAAAGAGATCTATCTGCCAGTCGTGCCTGAAGGCCGGCTGCCGTTGCAGACTTCTCTTCTTTTTCAGTCCTTCAATCCAGGTACAAGCCAGCTCTTCGACAATCGATTTGGTATTCCGGAGCCATCTTTCAACATCCGGGATTGCATTCAACCAAAAATGCTCGATGTGGTATTTATGCCACTGGTTGGTTTTGACCGGGATGGCAATCGACTTGGGATGGGAGGAGGTTATTATGATCAAACCTTCTCAGCGCGTGCAAACGCCTTTCATCGACCCTTGTTAATCGGGCTCGCCCATTCAATCCAGGAGACGACGCTAATCCCCGACCCCTGGGACATTCCAATGGACATAGTGTTTACAGAAAACGAACGGATTGAGACCAGCAGACTTCGCAGATGAAGCCGTTTACGATCTGTAGCCAGTCAAAGATTTATAAACCCAGCGCCTGACCTACGGCATTGAGGGCAATTCCGATGCCAAATATAATGAACAACAACAGCAATAGATCTGGTTTTTTATTCATCTGAATACCAATTGTTTCGGCTCTTATTATTTTCCTCAGAAGCTACCATTCTAAGATCTACCTTTCTAAGATCTATCTTATTAGTGGCGGACGTTCTGACACGCGGCCTTAACCCTATGCGTTGCTAGGGGTTACTAAAGATAGACCCCTTGAGTCCAATAATCAACTGCTGCGCCTGCTTACTATGTTTGGTAGATAGTTTGGTAGATAGTTCGGTAGATAATTTGGTAGATAGTTTAGTAAGTCGCCTGGCTTAGCTTCCCGTCTTCTGGCCAAGTCGGTGAGCTGTCGACGGATACAATTTTGCATTATGATCCCCTGAGACAAGAGGAGTTTCTATGACAGTACGGGCAATCATCAGAATGGGTCATCCGACATTGAGGGAAGTCGCAGCACCTTATCCTGTGGATGAGATTGGCAGCGATGCATTCGGCGACCTGATTGCAGACATGCAGGAAACTCTCCACGAGGCAGGTGGAATTGGCCTTGCAGCGCCACAGATCGATGTTGCCTATCAGCTTGTGATTATTGAAATAGAAAACACCTCAACTCGTTACGGCGAACTTGAACGTGTACCCTTCTCCATCATTGTGAATCCTGAGATTACGGTAATAGATGCTGAGCGGGCAGGGTATTGGGAGGGATGTCTCTCTATCCCAGGCATGATGGGTTATGTGGAGCGTCCCCAACATATTCGTGTCAACTATCTGGATGAGACCGGCAAGGCGCAATCCATTGAACATACGGGATTCCTGGCCACGGTCTTTCAGCATGAGATTGATCACCTGCTGGGCAAACTATATGTGGATAGGATGGAAGATCCGACTCGCTTCGCATTTGAAGAGGAATATCACAGGTTTGTGCTGGACGAGGGGGCCGTCTAAACCCAGGCTCACTGCGGCGCCTTCAGCATCACTCAGCAAGGAATTGTTGATAGGCCGGGTTGTCAGTCTCATCCCAGAATCGATAGGCAATCAACTTCATTTTTTTCATGAAATTCGATTCATCTTGCCTCGGTATCTGGATACCAACCAATACTCGGCCATAGGCAGCGCCATGATTCCTGTAATGGAACATGGAGATGTTGTACCGCCCGCCCAGAGCTTCCAGAAACTTCAGCAGAGCGCCGGGCTTCTCCGGAAACTCGAAGCGGAAGATCCGTTCATCACTTACGCCGGATGCTCTTCCCCCCACCATATGCCTGATATGGAGTACCGCCACTTCATTACTGGACAGGTCGGTTATCTCATATTGCTTTGACAGCTTTTCCAGCAATCTGGCTTGACTGGAAGATCGCTGTTCAGCTTTGCTGCCGCTAATCTGAATGCCTACCAGTACCCTGGCGTGGCTCTTACCGCCGTAGCGATAATTGAATTCGGTAATGCTGAGCTTGCCTATCGCCTTGCAGAATCGCTGAAAACTACCCGGCTCTTCCGGAATGGATACGCTCAGCAACATCTCCCGTTTTTCACCTATCTCCGTACGCTCCGAGATATGCCTCAATCGATCGAAGTTAACATTTGCCCCACTAACAACCGCAAAGAGTGTCTCCTTGAGCGAGCCACGATTAAGGTATTTCTTCAGCCCGGCAACCGCAAGGGCACCGGAGGGTTCAGAAATGACGCGGTTCTCTTCGAAGATGTCTTTGATGGCAGCACAAATCTCATCCACTGACACTTTGATAACTTCATCCACACAGCGTCTGGCAATCTTGTACGTAATTTTGCCCACCTGGCGTACCGCAGTACCATCAGCAAACTGATCCAGATCCTTGGCGCTCAGCGTAACGCGCCGCCCTTTATCCAAAGCCTCCCAGAGGCAAGCAGAGCCTTCCGCTTCAACACCTATGATCCTGACCTCAGGCCTTAGATATTTCACATAAGAGCCAATACCGCTGATCAATCCACCACCACCAACAGGCACGAAGATCGCATCCAGCGAACCAGTGTGCTGGCGCAACATCTCCATGCCGATTGTTCCCTGTCCTGCAATCACATCCTCGTCATCAAAGGGATGGATATAGCTTAGTCCCTCCTTCTTCCCCAACTCTCTAGCCACCTTTGCTGCCTGATCATATGAATCACCTGCAAGGATTACTTTGGCGCCCAGGGACGACACCGCATTCACCTTGATAGCAGGCGTATTCTCGCCCATCACAATGGTTGACCTAATGCCCAGGGTTGATGCGGCCAGCGCTACCCCTTGAGCATGGTTTCCGGCGGATGCAGTGATGACACCTCTGGCCCTCTCGTCTTCAGATAACAGCCGAATCTTGTTGTAAGCACCTCGAACTTTGAAGCTGAATACTGGCTGCAGATCTTCCCGCTTTAGAAAGATCTTACTGCCAAACCTTTTGGAAAGTAGCGGCGCATAATCCAGAGGCGTTTCTGTAGCAACATCATAGACGTTGGCTTCGAGAATTTTTTTTACGTATTTGTCCATATGGGCAGGCGCTATCGGGCAGAAGGTCAGCGAACAGTATAAACTTGTCGCTACTGAAATTTACATATTTTCATTGAATTCATATTCCATACCCTCGATTCATTTTCCAATTTTTGGATGTGGCTAACGTTATTGGTGGGTTGCAAATATGTAGCTTGAAAGAACGGCTTAATATAATTTTTTGACAGCAGGAAATTGAAATCAAGACTTTCGCGAGGAGCAATCACAATGAACCAGGATGAATTAAAGGAACTGGTAGGTCAGTATGCCGCAGACTACATCGACCGCATGTTAAGCCTTGATTCAGTTGTCGGGGTTGGCACAGGTTCAACTGCCAATTGCTTTATCGATTCGCTGGCGAAAATTAAGCACAAATTCGACGGCGCCGTTGCCAGTTCATTGGCCTCTGCAGAGCGCCTGGAGGCACATGGCATCCCGGTTTATGAACTGAACAGCGTAAAAGAGCTGGTTGTATATGTTGATGGTGCAGACGAAACGAACAATCGGCTCGAATTGATCAAGGGCGGCGGCGGCGCCCAGACCCGGGAAAAGATTGTTGCATCAGTCGCAAATCGATTCGTATGCATCGTTGATGATAGTAAGCTGGTGGATACCCTGGGCTCATATCCCCTGCCAATTGAAGTAATACCCATGGCTCGATCGGCTGTCGCCAGAGCTATGGTCAATCTGGGGGGTACACCGGTCTATCGTGAAAACTTCAGCACAGATAACGGTAATATCATTCTCGACATCCATGATCTTGTCATCGGCAATCCATGTGATCTGGAAACACGAATTAACAATATTACCGGTGTAGTCACCAATGGTTTGTTCGCATTAAAGCCAGCGGATGTATTGCTGGTAGGCGGTAGCGAAGGTGTACGGGAAATTCTGCCCTGAATCCGGAATCACATATACAATTTCATTCAGTTCTTGTCCGTAACTGGAAACCGCCGGTGTTATTTCCCTGGTAAGTGATTGTTTTATATAGCTAACGGATCTATAATTTTGCATATATTGTTCTAGGTTGGCTATTTATAGACGGGAACTAACTAGTGCTCGTCCAGAAATAGAAACCACCGGTGTTATTTCCCTGGTAAGTGATTTTTTTATATAGCTAACGGATCTATAATTTTGCATATATTGTTCTAGGTTGGCTATTTATAGACGGGAACTAACTAGGTAAAAGCTTGCCTGGATTCATAATACCGTTCGGATCAAATACCGCTTTGAGCTGACGCATCAAGGCAATTTCATCCTCTGACCGCGAGAAAGACAACTGTTGTCTCTTTAACAAACCAACGCCATGTTCAGCAGATATACTGCCATTAAACCTGGCAACGAGGGACAATACTTCATGGCTAACCTTTTCACATTCACGCTTGAAATCATTTAGCGCCCAACTGTCCGGTTTCAGAATATTGAGGTGCAGATTGCCATCGCCAATATGTCCAAACCAGACTATTTCAAATTCCGGATATTCTGCGCTCACGATTTTGTCTACTGCATCAAGAAACTCGGGCACCAGTGAAACCCTGACAGCGATATCATTTTTATAGGGCGTATAGGGCGTAATGGATTCGGATATAGCTTCCCTGTATCTCCACAATTTGGCATTTTGCTGTTCGCTCTGGGCAATTACACCATCGACTACCCAGCCTGATTCCATACATGACTCAAAGGCTATTAATGCTGCAACTTCTATATCATCGCCAGTATTTTCATATTCAAGCAGCACATAATATGCAGACGCATCTTCAAAGGGGCGAGACATTCCACTGGCTTCGATTACATGAGCAAGGGCGTTATCGGAAAAGAATTCAAATGCCGTCAGCGCAATCCGGCTCTTATAGGATTCAAGTACCGAGATGATATCTGTCATTTTTGGAACTGCCAGCAAGGTTACCAGCAAAGACTTTGGCGCCTGGGTTAACTTGATCGTTGCCTCTACCACTAAGCCCAGAGTCCCTTCAGAACCAATGAATAAATGACGCAGGTCGTAGCCTGTTGCATTTTTTACCAGACCCTGATTAAGATTCAATTCCTGCCCTGCGCCGGTAATCACTTTCAGACCAGTAATCCAGTCTCTGGTCAATCCATACCTTAATACCTTGATACCACCTGCGTTGGTAGCGATATTACCACCTATGTGACTGGAGCCAGATGAGGCAAAATCTACAGGATAAAATAGATCGTTCTGTTCAGCATACTCTTGCAGTGTAGCAGTAATGACACCAGGCTCGACGGTGACACTCTGGTCAACCTTATTGAACGACAGGATTCGGTTCATCTTCTCAAAGCTGATGACGATCTCACCCTGACAAGCGACAGCGCCGCCGCTAAGCCCTGTGCGGCCACCCGATGGCACCAGCGAAAGATGATGTTTATTGGCAAAGCCAACGATATTTTTTAGTTGATCTATATCTCTGGCATAAATGATGACTGATGGCGAAGGCTCATAGAACCGGGTCCAGTCCTGGCCATACTTATCAAAGGACTGTTCATCTTCCAGCACATTCTCTGGCCCGGCAATGGCCCGAAGCTCATCTACTTGTGCATCACTTAACACGCCTTCGCTCCCGAAATTGTAATGGCCTGGCGTTTCAGGACAACTTGGAATCAAGCTCCCCGGATAGATATCGTTCTGACATTGCGTCCAGCGACAGTGGTTTGATCTTTGATGCATTGCCGACGGTACCAAAGGCTTCATATCTGGCGAGCACAATCTCTTTCATCGCCTTCGTTGATTCCGCAAGGTATTTTCTGGGGTCAAATTCTGATGGGTTTTCCGCCAGAAATTTACGCATGGACCCTGTGGATGCTAGTCTCAGGTCGGTATCGATGTTCACCTTTCGCACACCATGTCGAATGCCTTCCTGAATCTCCTCAACTGGTACACCGTAAGTTTCGGGGATTTCCCCGCCGAACTCATTGATCACTTTTAACCATTCCTGAGGAACGCTTGATGATCCATGCATGACCAGGTGGGTATTTGGCAGACGTTTGTGAATTTCCTTGATTCGATCAATTGCCAATACGTCGCCCGTGGGTGGGCGGGTAAATTTATAAGCGCCATGACTGGTGCCAATAGCAATGGCAAGCGCGTCGCAGCCGGTCTTGCCGATAAAATCAGCAGCCTCGTCAGGATCGGTTAATAATTGATCCATTGTTAATTTTCCTACGGCGCCGACGCCGTCTTCCTCTCCTGCTTCACCTGTTTCAAGGGAGCCAAGACAGCCTAATTCGCCCTCCACGGTAACGCCGCAAGCATGAGCCATTTCCACAGTTCGGCGCGTTACTTCAACGTTGTATTCATATTCCGAGGGTGTCTTTTGATCCGCCAACAGGGAGCCGTCCATCATCACCGATGAGAATCCCATCTGAATGGATCGTTGGCATACGGCTGGCGTAGCGCCATGGTCCTGGTGCATAACGACGGGAATATCTGGAAATTCCTCGATGGCAGCTAATATCAGGTGCCGCAAAAAATTTGGCCCGGCATATTTCCTGGCGCCTGCAGAGGCCTGCACGATTACCGGACTGTCGGTTTCCTGCGCCGCTTCCATGATGGCGCGCATTTGTTCCAGGTTATTTACATTAAACGCGGGTACGCCGTAGTCATTTTCCGCCGCGTGGTCCAAGACTTGTCTCATACTGACTAGAGCCATATCAATCTCCTATTCAATTTCTACTTATCGTAAGTTCTGCTTATCCGCCTTCCTTTGCGCGCAATTCCAAAACAGCCACTGCTGGCAGTTCTTTGCCTTCTACAAACTCCAGGAATGCGCCACCACCTGTTGAGATATAACTAACTCGCTCGCGTATCCCAAACTGATCTATCGCTGCCAATGTGTCGCCGCCACCCGCTATGGAAAATCCCTGATTGGCTGCAATATCCTCAGCTAAACTTCTGGTTCCTGACGAGAATTGTGTAATCTCAAACACGCCCACCGGCCCATTCCATATGATCGTCGCCGCCCCCGCTATAATCTCACTGATCTCTTTTGATGTTTCCGGGCCAATATCCAGAATCATCTCATCTGCCTGAACATCCTCGACCGCTTTTACTACCGCCTCCGCAGAGGCAGACATTTCTGTTGCCACAACGACGTCCCTGGGGACGGGAATGTTAACTCGTTTCAGCAAATCCCGCGCATTGTCCATCAAGCCTGGCTCAAAGAGTGATTTACCTACATCGCAGCCATTAGCCGCAATGAAAGTGTTGGCGATTCCGCCGCCGACAATCAAACTGTCTACCTTGAATGACAATGAATCAAGTACTTCCAGCTTAGTGGACACTTTACTGCCACCCACAATCGCGACAACGGGATGCACAGGGTTAGCGAGAGCCTGCCCCAGTGCATCCAGTTCCGAAATGAGCAACGGACCTGCGCAGGCAACAGGTGCAAAGTGCGCGACTCCCTCTGTTGACGCCTGTGCCCGATGCGCAGTACCAAAGGCATCCATAACAAAGACGTCACACAAGGCTGCCAGCTTTCGGGCTAATCCAGCATCATTCTTCTTTTCACCGGCATTGATCCTGATATTTTCAAACAGGATCAGATCATAGCTATCGACCTTAGCACTCCAATCGACGCCATCAAGGTAGTCCTCAATGAGCTGCACTTTAAGACCACTGAGCTCCTCTATCTTTTTTGCAACTGGCGCCAGACTCATTTCGGCTTGCGCTGACAATGCCAGGCCTTCTTCCGGACGCCCGAGGTGCGACATCACCATGACTTTTGCTCCGGCAGCGACCGCATATTGAAGTGTAGGCAATGCGGCAACAATTCTTGCGTCACTGGTCACCACGCCACCGGCAATCGGGACATTTAGATCCTCCCGGATCAGGACTCTCTTGCCTTCAATTTCCAGATCCTTGAGATCAATGACGGCCATGCTTTACAGAACCCCCTTCACCGCTGCAACTATTGCCTCGGGCGTAAACCCAAAGTGAGCCATCACTTCGCCGCCAGGGCCCGATTCACCAAAGGTATGCAAACCAATTACATCTCCGTCCAGGCCAACCCATTTCCGCCAGTAATCGACGTGACCGGCCTCAACTGCGACTCGCGCGCGGATGTCAGATGGCAAAACCTGCTGCCGATAGTCTTCATCCTGGCTTTCAAATACATCAGCACTCGGCATCGACACGACGCGTACCGGAATGCCAGCATCGTCCAGTATTCTGGCTGCCTCGCAGGAGATTTCAACCTCGGAGCCGGTAGCGATGATAATGGCCTTGGGACTTGTAGCCGGTTCTTTCAATATATATGCGCCACGACTCAGGTCATCCAATCCACCACTCCTGACCTGGTGGGAAACCCCCTGACGCGTAAATACGAGGGCGGTTGGGCCCGACTTTCGCTCAATTGCCGCCTTCCATGCAACGACAGTTTCCACTGCATCGCATGGCCGCCACACAGACATATTCGGCGTAGTACGAAGATTGGTCAATTGCTCAATTGGCTGGTGGGTCGGGCCATCTTCTCCCTGGCCAATGGAGTCGTGGGTATAGACAAATATGTTCTGAATACCCATGAGTGCCGACATCCTCACCGCGTTACGTGCATATTCCATAAATATAAGGAAAGTCCCGCTAAATGGAATCATGCCGCCATGCAGGGCAAGCCCATTACAAATCGCGGTCATACCAAATTCACGAACGCCATAACTAATATAGTTACCACCGGCATCATCACATGAAACTGCTCTGGCTTCAGGCCAATGCGTCAGGTTGGAGCCGGTTAAATCAGCGGAGCCGCCGGTAAGCTCGGGAAGAATGGCAGCAATCGTACGAATGACCTCCGCTGAAGAACTTCTCGATGCACTCGCCTTGGCTTCTGCATCGGTCGCTTGTAATAGTGCCTGCATTTTCTCCTGCCAATCAGATGGCAGGTCGCCGGCTATCTGCCGCTCAAATTCCACCGCTAACTCGGGAAAGTTTTGTGCATATTCAGCAAACTTCTGGTTCCAGGTATTTTCAAATTCCGCACCCTTGGCGCGACAGTCCCAGCCCTTGTATATCTCATCGGAAATTTCGAAAGGTTCCAGATCCCAGCCCAGGGCTGCTCGTGTAGCAGCGACTTCTTCCTCTCCCAGAGGTGAACCATGACTTGATGCAGTTCCTGCTTTGTTGGGCGCACCAAATCCGATCTGCGTCTTGCAACATATTAAGGTTGGTCGCCGCTCGTCAGATTTAGCGGCCTGAATAGCAGTAGAAATTGCGGCCGCATCGTGACCGTCCACATTTCCTATTACTTGCCATCCATATGCCTCGAAACGCTTAACGGTATCGTCCGTAAACCAACCCTTGATATCACCGTCAATGGAGATGCCATTGTCATCGTATATACAGATGAGCTTGCCCAGCTGTAATGTCCCAGCAAGTGACGAGACCTCATGTGAAATACCTTCCATCAGGCAGCCGTCACCCACAAATACGTAGGTATGGTGATCGACAATCGAATGTGCATTACCCTTGTCATCCGATCGGTTAAATTTAGCCGCAAGGATCTTTTCCGCCAGGGCTAAACCTACCGCGTTTGCAAGGCCCTGGCCCAGAGGTCCAGTAGTTGTCTCAACCCCAGGTGTATATCCGTATTCAGGATGGCCAGGGGTCTTGGAACCTAATTGTCTAAACTTCGACAGTTCATCCATGGATAGTTCGTAACCCGTGAGATGGAGCAGGGAATAGAGCAGCATGGAGCCATGACCGTTGGATAGCACGAAGCGATCGCGGTTACTCCATTCTGGATTTTCAGGACTATGCTTTAGAAAGTCTGTCCACAGGACCTCGGCAATATCGGCCATTCCCATGGGCGCGCCGGGATGCCCGGACTTAGCTTTCTGAACCGCGTCCATACTCAGTGCACGAATGGCGTTAGCCTGTTGTCGTCGTGTACTCATGCTTTTAGTGCCATAGTATTTTTCATCATTGGTGACTGTTGAATGCGGCGCTATTCTCTCTTAGCTCCCTCCATTCATCAATGAGAAACCCGTTGATTAGCGGAATATCTGGTCCTTCTGCAGGCAATCCATGAAAAGAATCGGGTTTCATCTTGAAGCATTATCACAGCTTTAGGCTGGGCAAATTCTCTTCATGTCAGTAGAATTGGCACCCTTAATCGATGTTGAGTGAATCCATATGGCAGTTAATACTACGTTTACATCCGAGTCTGTTTCCGAGGGGCATCCCGACAAAATGGCCGACCAAATCTCGGACGGGATTCTGGATGCCATTCTCAGCGCAGATGTTAATGCCAGAGTCGCATGCGAAACCATGGTCAAGACCGGTATGGTCGTGGTCGCCGGTGAAATTACCACAGATGCCTGGGTAGACCTCGAGGAGATCTGCCGGGAAATCATCCTTGATATTGGCTATAACAGCTCCGATGTGGGATTTGATGGAGCATCCTGCGCCATCATTAATGCCATTGGTAAGCAATCTCCGGATATTGCCATGGGCGTTAACGAGGGCAACGACCACGAGCAAGGCGCAGGCGACCAGGGCTTGATGTTCGGATACGCGACTAACGAGACCGACGTCCTGATGCCGGCCCCCATTACCTATTCACATTTACTGGTAAAGAAGCAGGCAGAAGTCAGAAAGAGCGGCAAGTTGTCATTTCTGCGTCCCGATGCGAAGAGCCAGATCACCTTCAAATACGATGAAGCAGGCCGCCCCGTGAGTATTGAAGCAGTGGTACTGTCCACTCAACACGACCCCGGCATCTCTTTAAAAGACCTGCAGGAGGCAGTGATGGAAGAGATCATCAAGCCGATCCTGCCCGATAACTGGCTACACGCTGGCACCAAATACTTTATTAATCCCACCGGCAATTTCGTTATTGGCGGCCCTGTTGGCGATTGCGGCTTAACCGGTCGAAAGATTATCGTCGATACCTATGGCGGGATGGCAAGACATGGCGGCGGTGCATTTTCAGGTAAAGACCCATCAAAAGTTGACCGAAGTGCAGCCTACGCAACCCGATATGTTGCCAAGAATATTGTTGCTGCCGGATTGGCCGACAAGTGTGAAATCCAGATCTCTTATGCGATTGGCGTGGCCGAACCGACATCTATCAGTATCGATACCTTCGGCACCGCCAAAATCCCGGAAGCAGAGATAGAGGCACTGGTCGCAGAACACTT
This sequence comes from Pseudomonadales bacterium, assembly GCA_046582185.1. Classification (GTDB taxonomy): domain Bacteria; phylum Pseudomonadota; class Gammaproteobacteria; order Pseudomonadales; family Azotimanducaceae. The sequence goes on from JAYGEX010000036.1 coordinate 32,002, forward strand.
TGACTTAAGACCAAAGGCACTGATCGAAATGTTAGATCTAAAGCGGCCGATCTATAAACAGACCGCAGCATATGGCCATTTTGGAAGGGAAGAACCCGATTTCACATGGGAGAAAACAGACAAAGCTGAGCTGCTAGCCAAGGCGCTCTGAAATGACCGACACGCCCAAACGCTTTAGCTTCGAATTTTCTGCGCCGAAGAGTGACGATGCCATAGAAAAATTGAAGAAGGTTCATCAGCGCTTATGCGAGTTCAATCCACACTTCTTCTCTGTAACCTATGGTGCTGGTGGCTCAACTAAAGACGGCACCAAGCAGGCAGTAATGGACCTCCACAGCACTGGCAGTGAGGTCGCGCCCCACCTCTCTTTTGGTGGCGATAGCCCGGAAAAGATTGAACAACTTATTCATGAATACAAAGACGCAGGCGTAAAGCGAGTAGTTGCCCTGCGCGGCGATATTCCTTCCGGCATGGGTTCCGCCAGCAACATGGCTTATGCCCATGAACTAGTGACCTTAATCAGGGAAAGGACAGGCGATCACTTCCATATCGAGGTAGCTGCCTATCCAGAGATTCATCCCGAGTCCACATCTGCCGAATCAGATCTAAAATATTTTAAGCAAAAAGTAGACGCTGGTGCGGATAGCGCCATTACCCAGTATTTCTACAACGCAGATGCCTACTTTAAATTCGTCGATTCCTGTGCTGCCCTTGGCATGAATATACCGGTTGTTCCCGGAATTATGCCGATTACTAACTATCGCGGCCTGGTGCGTTTTTCCAATAACTGCGGCGCTGACATTCCCCGCTGGATCATCAAACATCTGGAAGCCTATGAGAACGACCCGGTCAGCCTGAAGGCATTTGGAGACGAAGTTGTCACTAATCTTTGCCAGAGACTGCTGGATGGCGGTGCACCAGGGCTGCATTTCTATACGCTTAATCAGTCCTTACCAACGATCCGTATTTGGCGTAATCTGGGGCTGTGAAATCAGCTTGATTGCAAGATCACTGCTTACAGGACAATCCACCGGTAATGCATATACCAAGGCTCTACATTGACCAGCAGCTGAAGCTCGAGCGCTCTATAGTCCTGCCCGAGAAAGCTTCACATCACATACAGCACGTGCTTCGAAGTAAAGCCGGCTCTCCCCTCATTATCTTTAATGGGCTCGGTGGTGAGTACCACGCAACCATCAGCAAGATCACCCGCAGGGACGTTGAGCTTAGTATCAACAGCTTTGACGATATTGATCGGGAGTCAGGCCTCAATATTACTCTGGCTATCGGTATTCTTAAGCGTGATGCAATGAATGCTTCCATTCAAAAGGCCGTTGAACTTGGGGTACGTCATATTGTGCCAATTGAATCTACAAATACTGCGGTGTCCAGGAAACAGTATGAAAAGCGGACAATAAACTGGCTGCACATTATCCAATCTGCCTGCGAACAGAGCGGCCGCACAGCACTGCCCTCTCTTTCAGCTAGCCGTCAATTTAATGAATGGCTTGTCCAGGAGAATTTTGACGGCCAGCTGACACTATTTCCATCGAGGTTAAGCAAGACCCTTCTCCGGGATATTTCAGTCACGCCAAAATCAATCTGTTTGATCGTTGGTCCGGAAGGGGGAATGACAATCGAAGAAGAGGCTCTCGCCTCGGAGCAGGGATTTACAAGTGTTTCCTTTGGCAGGCGAATTCTTCGTGCCGAGACTGCGCCTGCTGCGCTATTGGCGCTAATGCAATATCGTTGGGGAGATCTCTAACGAGTGTCCATCCTTAAATCAAAACCACCGGTGTTACTTCCTTCGCAAGTGATTATTTTATACGTCTAATAGTAATTCGATTCTGCGCCTTTGGGTGATTTTTTGTAGTTGGTGGGCAGGAACTAACTGGAATCTCTCAGGATTTGATAACGCCGAGGATCGCGTTCTCAACGTAATCAAGGTCCGGAATTGAAATGACATCATCTCCGAAGCGCACCTTGGTGAGCTCAGTTTTTTCGTTCTTTCCAGCGAGGCCTATCAACATATCTTCGCTCATATCAACAACTTCAGGCGCGGTTTGGGCGACCATCGCATGATAGGGTAGATCCTCATATTCGTTAAGCCCTTTAATAATAACCAGACTTGCAGAAGACACACTGACCAGGGAAAAACTTGCACGTTCTACTGTCATCATTTCAAAAGAGCAGACGGGAACCTGAACGCCCCGCCAACTCAATAGGCCGAGGAACCAGTCTGGCGTCTCTTCCAATCGCTGCAGCGGCTCGTAGGGGATTATCTCTGCAACCGTTAACTGCGGCAGCAGAACGCTCTGCTTCTGCATGGGTATGATGTAGGTTGATAGCTGGGACATATTCGCTAATTATTTCCTTTTTCCGCCAGAACTTCCTCGATGGTACTCAGTAAACTTGCTTCCTGGAATGGCTTACCGAGATATCTGTTTACTCCCAGATCGAGCGCCTCCTGCTTATGCTTTTCCCCGGTCCTCGAGGTAATCATAATGATAGGCAGGTCTTTCAGTCTCTCGTCATGGCGCACAATTCGTAGCACTTCAAAACCATCCATCTTCGGCATTTCAATATCCAGGAGAACGACATCCGGGTAAATGTCCTGAAGCTGGGCAACCGCATCAACTCCATCCTTGGCAGTTACAACTTCCCATCCCAGGCGCTCCATTAATCTGGATGTTACTTTGCGCACTGTCACTGAATCATCAACGATCATGACCGTACGTACTTTTTCCTCTGGCTCGATTGCAATCTCTTCTACTTCAATACCATGCTCGGCCGCCGTCTCAAGGTGCAAATCGTAAGTGCGTACCAACGCCATGACATCAAGGATAATAACCACACTGCCATCGCCAAGGACAGTTGCACCCGCAAGACCGCCAACCTCGTTGAATTGAGGCCCAAGAGTTTTTACCACAACCTCCCTGGAGCCAATTACCTTGTCCACTTGTAATGCAACGTTATTGTCTCCACTTCTGGCGAGAATCACCGGTAATGGCGCTACCTGCCCGGTGAGGTTTGGTGTTTCCACATTGGCCAACATCTTGCCCAGATAATCCAGCCTGTACGGTTGCCCTGCGTACTCAAACATTGGCGCATCCGGCTGATAGTATGACTCGAGCTCGTAAGGGCTGACGCGAACCACGCCTTCAATTGTATTTAGTGGCACCGCGTAAGTCTCTTCGCCAACAACAACCATTAGTGCGCGATTGATTGACAAGGTAAATGGAATACGAAGGGTAAATTCAGTACCCACGCCGAGCGTTGAATCAATGGATAGATTTCCCCCGAGGGATTTAATCTCACTATTGACGACATCCATTCCAACGCCACGACCGGAAATCTGGGTAAGCTTCTGTGCTGTACTGAACCCGGCATCCATAATGAACTGCATCACCTCCTGATCCGATATATTACTTTCTTCGGTGAGCAATCCCTTCTCAATCGCTTTGCGGCGTACAGCTTCTACATCAATCCCGGCACCATCGTCACTAACATTCAGAACGACATAACCGCCCTCTCGGGACAATCTAAGGCTAATCCGGCCCTGCTCCGGCTTTCCGTTGGCGGCGCGGATTTCCGGCGACTCAATGCCATGATCGACTGCGTTGCGTAACATGTGCTCAAGAGGCGCTACAATCCGTTCCAGCACATTCCTGTCCAGCTCTCCTTCAATATTAAATGCATCAAAGCGAACGGCCTTTGAAATTTCAGCGCTGATTTGTCTAACAATTCTGCGTAGTCTCGGTATAAGCATTGCAAAGGGCACCATCCTCGTTCTGGTTAGCCCTTCCTGAAGTTCACTGCCTATACGAGCTTGCTGATGGAGTAAGGTTTCCGCGTCGCGGCTGCTATTTACCAGGGTTTCCTTCAGATCCATCATATCCGAGGAGCTTTCATTCAATGTACGGGAGATTTCCTGGAGCATGGTATAGCGATCCATTTCCAGTTCATCAAAGGAAGAGGCTTGGTCGGTCGATTGCGTACGAATCAAGGTCTCACGGGATTCAGCTTCGATTTCCAAGCGACGAACCTGTTCGCGAATTCGAAGGATAGTTACCTCCATTTCCTGAAGGGATTCACCAAAGTCAGAGATCTGCTGTTCGATACGGCCTCGGGTAATGCTCGACTCCCCTGCCAGACCAATCAGTTCTTCCAGTAAATCTGCAGAAACACGAACCATCTCTTGCTGTTGCGATGCCTTGGATGAACCTTCTTTCGCTTGTGGTGGCGTCGATTCATCGGCTGCACCTGAATCAGCGGCAGGCGCTTGTGCTTCGCTACTACTAATAACCCCAGAAACATCTTTTGTCAGTGATTGCAGTTCTTCATCGCTGGCCTCACCACTGGCAAGCTTGACGTAGATACCAACCCGGCGGGAGATTTCATCTTGCCGCTGATGAAGAAAAGTAAAAAAAGCTGCATCCAACTGAACCGGATTATGTTCAATCTCTGCGAGACGGGTCTCAAAGTTGTGGGTAAACTCACCGAGGCTGTTTATCCCGGCCATCCGTGCACCACCTTTTAGGGTATGCAGATGCCTCAACAATAAACCCAGGTGTTCTGAACTTCCGCTATTCTCACTCAAGCTTTGTATACACTGATCAATAGATTCAAGCAGCTCCCCAGCTTCGTCCAGGAAGATCGGCAAAACATCTTCGTCGATGTCATCTGCCGGAAGCCCAAGCTCGCTTACGCCAGCCTCAACGACTACAGTCTCTGGCACTGCATCTTGTTCCGGTTCAACGGAATCTGATTCAGGAGGTGCAGAATCAAGCGCCTTAACTTGCATGTCTGCACTTGCCCCAACGGGAAAGTCCCCCCGTAGAGAGGCCAATTCATCTTCCGTTACCTCGCCTGCGTCAAGCTTTCGATAGACTCCAATGCATCGCGTAATTTCATCTTGTTGCTGGTTCAGCAATGCAAAGAAAGCATCATCAAAGGCAACAGGGTGTTGCTGCACCTCAATCAGAAAGGACTCAAAATTATGGCTTAGTTCTCCCAGGCTATTCAATCCCGCCATACGCGCGCCACCCTTCATGGTATGGAGATGTCTTAACAGATGATCGAGGCTGCTAGCTTCACCACTATCTTCGCTCCAGTCCAGTATGCATTGGTCAATGCCTTCCAATAGCTCCTCAGCTTCTTCGAGGAAAATGGGCAGGATATCTTCATCCACATCATCCGCCGGTAATAACGCTGAAGACGACTCGGCGTCAACTGGCTGCTCATCTTCTTCCACCAGTGCCGCATCGTTATCCTGAGGCGCCACCGCATCGGGCTCTACGGTTTGAGTCGCAGCGAGATCCACCGAATCAAGCATCTCGATGATATCCGCTGCACTTTCAAGGTACTGACTGGCGGCAAGATTATCGAACATGCTAACGAGCCGTTCGTGGCCGCGCCGCAAGGCGTTAACCACGGTGTCATCTGGCACTGAGATGACTTCTCCATAGACGCGAAGCAGACTGGCGATCAGGTTCTTCAGTTCAAGCTGATTTAATTCAAGTGCCTGCTCGCGCGCATTCTCCAACTCAGCTGTAACCGCGACAACATAATCTCCTTCCCAATTCTCGGAGACGACCTTCTCTTCGCTCAGCAATTTTATGTGTTCAAAATTAAATTCTGCAACCATCCCGGCAGCGTCAACTTGAACGGCCTCGACTTCACTCACAAAGGATTCAATCCCCTCTGCTCCGTGACGATATAGATTCAAATCGTGAACAACGGTGTTTATTAGTCCTGCACCCTTTTTTACCAGGTCAATGAAGCTCTGATCAGCTACCTTCACCTGACTCAGGTATTGATTGGAGAGAAGCTCCAGGGGCGCTGCAATGGCAGAGATACTTGGGACCTCTGCCATGGCTGCACTGCCCTTGAGCGTATGAAACGCAGCAACGAGATCGCCGTTTATCGGCCCGGCTGAGTCCAGAAATTGCTGGACAACTTCAAGCCGTCCACTTACCTCACCAAGGAAAATTTCATCAAGCTCCTGATCATGAGACGGCTCATCTTCATCTTTATCTTTATCTTTATCTTCAGCTTTCAAATCTGCACTGTCTGGCGCCGGGGGCTCCTCTTCAGTGGCGTCGATTAACTCTGGCTCTTCCTCAGTGAATTCATCGATTGAAATTTTGTCGAGGGAAATTCCCTCTAATTCAGAGTCTGCCTCTACCGCAGCTTCAATATCCGGTTCAACCAGCTCTTCGACAATTTCCGGTTCTATTTCCTCCAGGGAAATATCTTCCAGCCCTTCTACCCCATCTTCTTCAAATGCGTCATCTTCAATTGCATCTTCTTCAATTGAATCAACTTCAAGCTCAGGCGCGGCATCTTCAGAGCTGGCTGTTTCCAGGTTCTTGGCTTCAAGGCCTTCTACTTCAAGATCTTCAACCTCCAAAGTTTCCACTTCAGCACTATCTATTTCCGAGCTATCTAATTCCGACCTGTCTAAATCCGGGCTATCTAAATCCGGGCTGTCTGAATTAGAGCTGTCTGAATCCGGGCTGTCTGAGTCTGGGCTGTCTATCTCAATGCTTTCAGCAACTTGCGGCTGCTCACCGGCAGCCAGTGCTTCTGCCCGTTTGACAAAGTCATCGACGAGAAATAAATCCTGATTCTTGTCCTGAAAATGTTTTAGGCCTTCCGGCACAGCACTGACAACACTTGCAATAAGAGACATCAAGCCCTCACTGGCCTCCAGTGTGTTATCAATTACCCCATTCAACAGACTTTCTATGGACCAGGCCAGCTCACCGATGACCGTCGCACCAACCATCCGACCGCTGCCCTTTAATGTGTGGAATGCACGCCTTACTTCCGTCAGTGCATCTGCATTGCTGGTATCGGTGCGCCACTGAGGGAGGTTCTCGTTGATTGTTTCCAGTACTTCTTCCACTTCTTCGACGAATATTTCGAGAATTTCATCATCGATGAGATCCTCTTCGTCGACGCTGGCCCCTGCATTTGAAGCTTCACCGTGCACCGACTGTTCAATAGCAGGAGTGTCAGGTATATCCTCTGCAACTTCTACATCCACATCTTCGCTAGGAGATTCCTGCACCGAACTATCATCGGCCGAAACATCTTGTTCATCCTGGACTACTTCCGATGTTTCTGCGGGTTTTGTGCCAACGGGGAAACCCAATCGCTCAACAGCCGCTTCAGCAACTTCTAACATTTGTGTATAGGGTTCGTGAGCACTCTCTATCAATCGCTCAAGAAAGTAGTCGATACTTGTTATTGCATCAGCCAGGTCATCCATACTGGACAAGTCCGGCTTCGTTGAATTATCGAGCAAGCCGTGCTGTATATATAGTGATGCCGCAACCAGAACTTCGCTGGAACGTTCCTGATTTACGATTAACAAGGCGCCCCTTAAGGCGTGCAGTTCAGCAGGTAGAACTTCAATTTTACTATGATCAAAATCCGAAGAAACGAATTCCACGACCGCATCCCGACAGCTTGCTAAAATCTTGCGCGTCTCACGAATAACAGTTACATGTGCCTCGTCCAGATCACCAAAACGATCTCCTTCAGATCCATCGTTACTATCGCCGATGATAGTGCCGAGCATTGTTTCGACGCCAAGTAGATCCTTCGCCATTTCCAAAAGGGTTTCTTCATCCGGATTAGTACCACTTTGTCCAACCTGACCAATGATCTCCGCTTGATTGCTCACCGAATCTTGCTGCTCAGTTAAACCTACCACCATCAAAGTGCTGGCAACTTGCTCCATCGCTGGCTGCAGTTCTACAAGATCATTGATATTTCGCTCGCTTGAACGAACATATAGGTCCAGCTTGTCTGTAATCCCCCTTACTTCTTCAACGAGTATTTTTGCGACAGCGCTTAAGGTTTCATCATCGGGGCCCATTGCTACGTCTTCAATCTGGCCGGCATTACCGGTCCGCGAGAAGATACCTTTCGCAATGCTGATCTTTGCTGTTTCTTTTGACGCGCCTTCAATGGCCTCTAGAATATCAACAACAAGCTTCTGGGATACTGGTTCGGATAGGGCAGCGAAGCCACCCTCGGACAGCCTCGCCATTTCTGCATCTATCCCGCGCATATGATTGACAACCGATGCGTTTAGTTTGATTGCGCCAGTTGCCACACCTTCTACCAGGGCAATACCTAGGCGACCAAGATTACCTATGGGCGAGTCGCCGGTAATTTTAATTAGCATTGTAAAAACCTTGCCCATCAAGGAAAGATTCTCACGTGCTCTCGTCTTCTTTATTAGACCAGATATTGATTGCTGGTAGCGTTGACGTAACTTGGGCAGCGTAGCTTCACCGTTAGCATCAATATATGCTTTTATAGTTTCCTCAAGAGGCGCTTTTGTGGCAGGCGTAAGGTCTGGACCAGGCAATTCATCGTCTTCAGTACCAATCTTTTCTACGCCACGCGCCAGGCGTAGATTGTTGACCAGCGGCATATAATTTTTTTCAGAGTCATTCTGCTCCCTCTGAATGAGATCGAGATAAGCCGGCATCTGTAAAATGGATTGCATTAGTATTTCTTGGGCGTGGGAATTATCCGGCACGGTATTATTCATCAGCACCTGGGCAAGCTGCTCCATTTCCTCTGCAACCTGGGAAGGCCCAGCTAGTTCAACCATTTTCATGGTGCCATAGACCTGGTGCAAGGCGGTCAAACAGGTTCTCATGCTGCTGGCATTGTCAGGTGATTCTGCTACTGCTTCCAATGCATATTGAGCTTGCTCGAGGGTCTTGCTTACCTCACCCTTAATCCAATCTAAGGCGACATAATCTTGTGTAGCGCTCATATGAGATCCAATTTATCTATCACTTTCCACATCCATTTTGACTCAATTTAATCAGGTAGTTTGAAACTCTTCACAGATGCTCGTAGCTCGTTAGTTACTTCCGCCAAACCGCTCACTGCACTTGCCGTTGCACCAACACCATCGGTTGTCTGAGACGAAATTTCCTGAATGCTCTTCATTGTGTTTGAAATCTTTCCGGCTGATGCTGCCTGCTGCCGCGCTGCATCGGAAATATTCTCGATGATCTCTGCCAAAGATTTCGAAACGCTTTCAATTTCCCCAAGGGCAACACCCGCGTCCTGGGCCAGCTGAGTTCCTTGAACAACTTCTGCTGTTGTTTGTTCCATGGAACTAACAGCTTCATTGGTATTACTCTGAATCGTCTTTACCAGCGCCGAAATTTGCTTCGCCGCGGCGCCGGATCTTTCAGCCAGGCGCTGAACTTCATCTGCTACGACCGCAAACCCCTTACCCGCATCGCCTGCCATTGAGGCTTGAATCGCGGCGTTCAACGACAGAATATTTGTCTGGTCCGCAATATCGTTAATCAATGCAACAATATCGCCAATTTCCTGAGAACTTTCACCGAGGCGTTTTATCCTCTTCGCCGTTTCCTGGATCTGACCTCGAATATTGTCCATGCCATCAATGGTATTTTGGACAACCTCTGCCCCCTTGTTCGCAATATCGACTGAGCGCTCTGCAACTGAGGATGATTGCGCCGCGTTGTACGAAACCATATCAATGGATACAGCCATCTCGTTCACAGCATCAGACACATCACCAATTTCGTTAGATTGTCTTTGCGCTGCCTCTGCAAGGCCACTAACAGATTTTTCGGTTCGTTCGGCAACCGCAGAAACTTCAACGGATGTTTCGTTGATCCTGGCAACCAGGCCGCGCATCTGGTCGATGGAGAAGTTAATTGAGTCTGCAATGGCCCCGGTAAAGCTCTCAGTGACCGTTGCTTGTACCCTCAGATCGCCGTCAGCGAGATCGGCGAGCTCGTCCAGTAATTGCAGAATCGCAAGTTGATTCTCTTCATTGCGCTGGGTGTTTTCAGCGGTACTTTTACTAGTACTCGAATAGATGAGAAAACTAATCACTAAAAAAAGAACCAGGGTTCCACCGACAAAGCCCAGACCAATAAGCGGCGACGATAGGCCCATATTATCCGAACTGTTATAAGAGGAGATTAGAGAATCCACTACAATCAAGAAGTCCGTTGAAGATGCATAGATAGAATCTGCAGCGGCATTAAGGTTCATCACGTCTTTAGATCGAGTCTGAATCTCATTGGCCCGCGCTGATACAGATCTAAATAATTCCTCGATTTTGGCCAAGCTTGTGGTCACTTGTGAATCAGTTGCCGCACTCAGCAATAGGTTTTTATTGCCGTTTATTAAACCATCCAGCACCTTGGTGAAGGTCCCGCTGTCTCTTGCAAAATTATTGGAAAGACTTTCCCCACTTCCTACTTCCAGCATTTTATCCATGCTGTGGGCCATGCGCTCCACCAACAGTGACTGTCGCTGGGCGAGCGCGACCTCATTAGCAGGGGACTTCAAACGCAACATGGATGCGACGACTTTATTACTCTCTGTTTGAACTGCGGACATAGTAATTGCAAGATCAGCCGAAAGATCGCGTAAATACAAGCTCGCTTCCTGATTGCTCACAATGACATCAACCTGCCGTTTCATGTCACTCCAGAGGCTTGCGATCTTGTTTAGCTGACTCTGTGAATCCGAATCAGAAGGTGGGAGCTTGGTAGCGGGATTGCCGTTCTTAAGATAGCCGAGATTTGCGTCAAACTGGTCCTTGGACTCCGTCAGCAGCGGGAATACCGCTGGATTACCGTGAGTAACTTTAGAGGCGTGTTTGGCGATCTCCTGGGACAACACTTTAAGCTCGTTGGCATATCCTAGATATCCACTCTTTCGCTTCGCATCCTGATTGGCCAGATAGTAGCTTCCAGCAATGCCCGCAATCATCACGAATAACAATAGAACCATCGTTGTGATCAACGGATTCCGGAAGACGCTTCCTACCACATTAGATTTATCAGTCATCAAGTATTCCTTTACGGGTTTAGCTTCCTTTCTATGTACCGGCCTTATCCTGCCGGTTCCTTAGGATTACATTATTTGTTCGCCGCGGCTCCTCGCTCCGACAAGGACACAAATCATGAAATCGCTGCAAGCTTTTTCATTTCGGGGTGTTCTGCCAGGGCGATAAGACTTACAAGTGGCCACTGGATGCCCGCCAAACGATACCCACCCCGAACAAACGGCTTGAATCTATCGTCTATCTCATCGAGAGTTTCGTCAAAAGAATCACTCGGAAAATGTTGCATACCGAGGGACTCATCGATAATAAAGCCAAAGAATTGATCAGCATCCTCAACCGCAAGTACGCGCCGCTGCGCCTTGGGCAATTTCGACGTTTTACCAAAGAATACGGCGAGATCCACCAGCGCCATCAGTCGTCCACGAACATTACCAACACCGCTCACGAAGTCCTTCACACCAGGTAAACGTGTAGCGGGAGGAATGCGCATTGTTTCCGCAACTTCATTAAGGGGGGCGACGAATCGCTGCCCTAGTAAATTGAAGCCCAGGCCGGTCCAGTGCAATTGCGTATTAATCTTTGGCGGCAGCTCCGCGGTGACTTGTTGACTGCGCTGCTCTATGCGCTCCAACATTGCAAAGGGACTCATTTCAGACTGCTCCATCTTAAGTTACTCTATTGTCGAAAAACATTTAGAGAAGACTACTCATCAGATTGACCAGTTCCTGTGTATCAACAGGCTTGGTGATATAACCCTTCGCCCCCTGCCGCTCACCCCAGACTTTGTCCGTCTCCTAATTTTTACTGCTGACGATAATGACAGGAATGTGCTGCGTATCAGCGTCGCGGCATATCTGGCGGGTCGCCTGAAAACCATTCATATCTGGCATAACAATATCCATGAGAACCATATCGGGCTACTCTTTCTTGGCCATCGCTACCCTATCTCTGCCATTTTCCGCGGTCAGGACCTCATGCCCAAGGCTTTCAAGCATTTCCTTGAACTGGAATATCTCGGTGGGTGAATCGTCTACTACAAGTACTTTTGACATTGTTATTCTCCTCGTACAAAACCCTACCCGGTTTTTACATGATCCCGGATTGCACTTAGTAATTCGTCTTTACTAAATGGTTTGGTTAAGTACTGATCAGAACCAACAATTCGGCCTTTAGCACGGTCGAAAAGTCCATCCTTGCTGGATAGCATAATCACTGGTGTAGCCTGAAAGGCGCTGTTGTTTTTTATCAATGCACAGGTCTGATAGCCATCTAATCTCGGCATCATAATATCCACAAATATTATCGACGGCTTACTGTCGGCGATCTTTGCGAGAGCATCAAAACCATCCATTGCCGTTATTACTTCGCACCCGGCTTTGGACAGCAAGGTTTCGGCAGTTCGTCGAATGGTCTTACTATCATCGATAACCATGACCTTGATGCCTTCGAAATTATCATCCATTGATTTTGTCCGTGGGTATTACCCTGATTATTTCCACTCAGAACAACAAAAATTCATAGCTGCCCGTGGCTTGCATCTCTTTTTTTAACACAGTTCTGAAATTCATTCCATAAGTACCCGACAGTTAAGGGAATTTGCCCCATGCGCAACACTTCTAGTTTACAATGTTCCAATAAAAATTACGTGACTGCCGTCGCACAAACGTACTTAATGATAGCCGGTTTCTGGACACGCGGTGGCAGATAGATTCCGACAACAAATAGAGAGGTAGTTGGTTTTGACAATCAAGTTTGGCGTCCTGATGGATCCCATCGAGAGCCTTAATCCCAAAAAGGACAGCACGCTGGCCATGATGCTCAGCGCCCAGTCCAAAGGCTGGGAGATCTACCATATTGTGCAAGGCGGCCTCTATATTCAGGACGGAGAGGTCTATGCCAATTGCGTCAGGGTCAGGCTATTTGATGATTTCGATCGCTGGTACGAAGTCATTGAAAGTATTTCTATCCTGGCGTCCGATCTTGATGTCGTGCTCATGCGCAAAGACCCACCATTTGATATGGAGTTTCTGTACTCTACCTATCTACTGGAAATGATAGAAAAATCTGGTACGCCGGTACTCAATCGACCTGGCAGTATTCGCGACTGCAACGAAAAACTCTTCGCACTGCAGTTTCCCCAATGTTGCCCTCCGCATGTTGTCAGCCGCGACCCTGTTGTTCTTCGAGAATTCTACAATAAGCACCAGGATGTCATTTACAAACCTTTGGATGGCATGGGCGGTACCTCTATTTTTCACGTCAAGCCTGGGGACAGTAATCTTAGCGTAATCATCGAAACCCTGACGGATCAGGGCCAGCAGCAAACCATGGCCCAAAAGTATATTCCGGAGATCAAAAAAGGCGACACTCGAATTCTTCTCATCAATGGAGAGCCTATTCCACATGGGCTTGCTCGAGTACCAGCCGCGGGAGAATCCCGAGGTAATCTCGCCGCCGGCGGCTCTGCTATTGGCCGAGAACTCAATGAGAGGGACCTTTGGATATGCGAGCAGGTGGGCCCCGCCCTGAAAGAAAGAGGATTGTATTTTGTGGGTATTGACGTCATCGGCGACTATTTAACTGAGATAAACGTGACCTGTCCTACCTGCATCAGAGAGATCGATAAGGCATTTGACCTCGATATCGCCGGTGATTATATCAACTTTATCAAAGATGAGATTCTCTAGCGAGCTCCTGACTTTTGGCTCACAAAACACGAAAGGGACCGCAAATTTGAATATTGTCAGGCACTTGAATCACTTATTTGGAGCGTCGCCAGCACCTTCGGTTTTGCATTGCCATCAGGAACCAGTCAGGTAACTGATGGCAACCCTCAATGCGGCAATCACACCAGGCGACAGGTTGAGCTTTACAACCTTCCTCGCGGTAATAATTCACGCGGCACTGATTCTCGGTGTAACCTTCACCTATATCACTAACAAACCCTCCACCCATACTATGGAAGTAACGCTTGCCCAGCACCGGAGTAATAATCGGCCGGATAAGGCTGACTTTCTTGCCCAGTTTAACCAGATCGGCAGCGGCACTCTTGATAAGAAAGCGTTGATTACGTCTCCATACCAAGCAGACTTTCATGACACCGTCATTCGTGAGACATCGCCCCAGCAGCGGCCGGAAATTGCCAGGAAAATTGTGGAAAAACAAAAGCCGGTTATAACGACAATAAGCAGCAGCAAACAGCAGGTCGTGGCAAACACCAGACTTGAAACACCGAATGAAGGCAAACCAATAAGCCCTGTTGAGAAATCCCTGCTGCAACGAAGCCTGGAAATCGCAAGTCTCGAGGCACGGCTGGACCGACAACGTCAGATTTACGCCAAACGACCGCGTATTAAACGACTCACCAGCCTTTCAACTGCCTCAAGTGCAGATGCGTATTACCTCAACTCATGGCGAAGAAAGATCGAGAGCGTTGGCAATCTAAATTATCCGGAAGAAGCGCGAAGGAGAAAGCTCTACGGAAATCTTCGGCTCCTGGTCGCAATATTGCCGGATGGATCATTAAGGGAGGTCTCGCTACTTGAAACCTCCGGGCACAAAGTATTGGATGATGCCGCTATTCGCATCGTTCAGCTCTCGGCACCGTATGCACCATTCTCCGATGAGCTCCGCCGTACCACGGATGTACTGGAAATTATCAGAACCTGGCAGTTCCGAAAAAATAGCTCGTTGAGGAGTTACTGATGGACAAGAGCGCCATGGAAAATTCACTGCAAGGACAATTTCTGGTATCAATGCCTGCACTGCATGGTGATTATTTTCAAGAGAGTGTTACCTTTCTGATAGAACATAATGCAGACGGCGCCTTTGGCCTGGTGATTAATCAACCATTGGAAGTTCAACTTGAGGACTTTTTCCCGGAGCTCGAAGATGTCGACCACGGCATTTGCGTGCTCGGCGGCGGACCCGTCGAACAGGACCGGATATTCTTCCTGCACAGCCCGGACAAGCAGTACGAAGGCTCACAAACTATTCATCCACAGGTCGTCTTAAGCACATCAACAGAGTTGATCGGCGATTTAGCCAAAGGCAGGCAGCCTAAATCCCTGCTTGCCTGCATCGGTTATGCAGGTTGGGGCCCGGAGCAGCTGGAATCCGAGATCATGAATGATGTCTGGCTGCTAACGCCCTTCAGCAACCAGATCCTCTATTCCAGAGACTACAAGACCAAGCCGCAAGCGGCAGCCAAGGCTATGGGAATCGACCTAAATCTCATCGGTTCTACATCTGGCCACGGGTAACTAGTTTATGGATAGTAAAATCGTTATGTGCTTCGATTTCGGCACTCAGAAAATCGGCATCGCCGTGGGCCAGGCGATTACAAAGAGTGCCAATCCCATCGCCATAATCAAGGCAAAGAATGGCGTACCCGATTGGTCTGTCATCAAAAATCTTATAGCTGAGTGGAAACCTGCACTGCTGGTGGTAGGCCTGCCACTTAATATGGATGGCACAGAGAGTGATATGTCTCGGCTATCGATGAAGTTCGCGCGTAAACTGCATGGGCGCTTCGAGGTGCCTTATGAAATGATGGATGAGCGGCTGACATCATTCGAAGCGCGATCGGATGGTCGCATCGAAAGAGAAGCCATAGACGACATCGCCGCCAAACTTATTTTGGAATCATATCTTCGACGTTAGAACCCCTGACCGAATTAGCCCGAGCCACCAGGGCCAGACATTAAGCTATTCGTCGCCGGACTCCAGAGACAGGGATTGAGGAGTAGGTGTTGCTGCTCGAGAACGTTCTCCACCAGACAATTTAATCATTAACCTTAAATCATTTGCGGAATCAGCCGATGCAAGTGCTGACTCATAGGAGATATCACCATCTGAGTAGAGATTGTATAGCGCCTGATCGAAGGTTTGCATGCCTTGCTGGGTGGATTTTGTCATGACTTCTTTGAGGGCATATACATCACCCTTGCGAATCAGGTCTGAGACAAACGGCGTATTGATCAGCGTTTCGATAACCGCTTTTCTACCTTTTCCATCCATAGTAGGCACAAGTTGCTGTGCCACCATGCCCCGCAGGTTGAGGGAAAGATCCATCCAGACTTGCGTATGTCGATCAGCGGGGAAAAAGTTTATTATGCGGTCGAGCGCCTGATTAGCGTTGTTGGCATGCAACGTTGCCAGGCACAAATGTCCGGTCTCGGCAAATACGATGGCATGATCCATAGCCTCCCGAGTTCGAATTTCGCCTATCATAATGACATCAGGTGCCTGGCGAAGTGTATTCCTCAATGCAACTTCAAAGCTCGGCGTATCAACGCCAACTTCCCTCTGAGTAACCATGCAGCCACGATGTTCGTGGATGAATTCAATGGGGTCTTCAATGGTAATAATATGCCCCTTACTCTTTTCGTTACGATGCCCGATCATGGCCGCCAGAGAAGTTGATTTACCCGTACCTGCTGCGCCGGCAAAGATAATCAGCCCTCGCTTCGTCATGGCAAGCGTTTTTATAATCTCCGGCAAGCCCAGCTCATCACAGGAAGGTATGTGGGTTTCAATTCTACGTAGTACCATTCCTGCAAAGTTCCGTTGGTAAAACGCACTGACTCTAAAGCGCCCGGCAACGGGAGAATGGATAGCAAAATTACACTCTCTTTCGACCTCGAATTCCTGAATCTGCACTTCACTCATGACTGAGTGCACCATTTCTCGCGCTTGTTCAGGCGTTAAGGCCGTCTTTGACATGGGCATCATTCGCCCACTCACCTTAATGGAAGGGGGCAGTCCAGCAGTGACAAATAGATCTGATGCCCCTTGCTCAACAACAACCATTAGTAATTTGTCAAAATCAATCATTCACTTTTCCTTCGCTCTTCTTTCCTTTACCTTCAAACCATTTAATGCAAGGCATGACTATTTAAAGTCGTCTGGCATTTTTGCTTTTCCCCGCGCTGCTTCTTTGGTAATAATGTTCTTCTCAAGTAACTCTTTCAAAGCCTGATCCAGCGTTTTCATGCCTAATTGACCGCCCGTTTGAATCGCAGAATACATCTGGGCAACTTTATCCTCTCGAATCAGATTTCTGATTGCTGGCGTACAAATCATAATTTCATGTACCGCGACCCGACCTCCACCAATGCGTTTAAGCAAGTTCTGTGATATTACGGCCGCCAATGATTCAGAAAGCATGGACCGTACCATGGATTTTTCCGCTGCAGGGAAGACATCGATCACCCTGTCTATTGTCTTTGCGGCAGACGATGTATGCAGGGTACCAAACACCATGTGTCCAGTTTCTGCCGCTTCAAGGGCTAAGCGAATCGTCTCAAGGTCTCGCATCTCACCCACGAGGATGATGTCCGGGTCCTCACGAAGAGCAGATCGTAGCGCTTCGTTAAATCCCAAGGTATCCCTGTGTACTTCGCGCTGATTAACCAGGCATTTCTTGCTCTCATGAACGAATTCGATGGGATCTTCGACGGTAAGAATATGTTGGTACCGATTGTCGTTGATGTAGTCCATCATCGCTGCCAGGGTGGTGCTTTTCCCTGACCCGGTGGGGCCAGTGACCGTAATCATTCCACGGGGTGTTTCAGCGATAGATCTAAATATCTCTCCCATGCCGAGCTCATCCATGGTCAGAACCTTCGATGGAATTGTCCGAAAAACACCACCGGCACCTCGATTCTGGTTAAAGGCATTAACCCTGAATCGTGCGACACCCGGTATCTCAAAGGAAAAATCGCATTCGAGAAATTCTTCATAATCTTTACGCTGTTTGTCATTCATGATTTCATAGACAAGCGAGTGAACTTCCTTATGATCCAGCGCAGGCAGGTTAATGCGTCTGATGTCACCATCGACGCGAATCATGGGAGGTAAACCTGCAGATAAGTGCAAGTCAGATGCGCCCTGCTTCTCGCTAAATGCCAGAAGTTCCGTAATATCCATAGTTCGCTACCTGTTCAAAGAGTCTCTTTTTTGTTACAAACGCGTAGTCTAAAATCGTGCTCGGCCACAATGGCACAGGCTTTCGCTAATACCAGCCATCACTAATAGTAGTATTGATAAAAGGAATAAACCACAACTTCGTCATCATGAACAACATCAACGACAATCTGCAGCAGATCAATGCCCGCATACGAAGTGCCTGTACAAGTGCTTCCCGAGATCCGGAATCCGTAAAGCTGCTTGCAGTGAGTAAAACGAAGCCAGTGGAGATGGTTATCCGGGCAATGGAAGCAGGACAATATGACTTCGGCGAAAATTATCTGCAGGATGCCTTAAGTAAAATCATGTCAATCTCCGAGGCAAGCGGAGACACGGCAACAAGGAGCCCTAGTTGGCACTATATAGGCGCCATTCAGTCGAATAAAACGCGAGACATCGCCAGACATTTTGACTGGGTACATACGGTTGCCAGCGAGAAAGTTGCACGAAGACTCAACAGCCAGCGCCCTGAGGATCTTCCTGCTATCAATATACTTCTCCAGGTGAATCTGAACCAGGAGGCAGGCAAGGCAGGAATTGATCACAACAATCTCGCTGGTTTGGTCGATTCCCTACTCACATTTGATAGAATTGCGCTCCGCGGCTTGATGGCAATCCCGGAAGTAACGAAGGACTACGACCAACAGCGGGCCAACTTTGCAAGACTCGCTGATTTTCGGGAAGAGATCCAGGCGAAGTTCGACCTGGACCAATTTACAGAGCTTTCCATGGGTATGAGTGCCGACCTGGAGGCTGCGATTGCGGAAGGCGCAAGCTGGGTCCGCATCGGGACGGCGATCTTCGGTGAGAGAGAAAGCTCCGCCGCCAAATCACAATAGTTGACCTCACTAAGGTAATAATCATGACGAAAATCGCGTTCCTGGGCGCAGGCAATATCGCTCAGGCGATTATAGGGGGCTTAACCAGTAATGGCTTTAATGCCAGCGACATCTGGGCTGCCGATCCTAGCGAGAGCCAACGCCAGAAGCTGGATCAACTAGGTATCAATACCAGCGAGAATAATGAAATCGCAGCGCAAAATGCCGATGTCATCGTTATCAGCGTAAAGCCCAATATCGTTGCAGAATTAGCTAGATCAATTGGCCCAATAATCCAGGGAAAGCTCGTGATTAGCGTTGCTGCCGGAATTACTTCGACGTCACTTTCCACCTGGCTGACAAACAGCGCAGTAATTCGCTGCATGCCAAATACCCCGGCTCTCATACAAAGAGGCATGACCGGACTTTACGCGACAGATTCGGTTAGCCAAGAACAGCGGTCCCTTGCAGAGACTATTCTTTCGGCCATAGGCGATACCCGCTGGTTCAAACAAGAGAGTGATCTTGATGCAGTGACTGCAATTTCCGGCAGCGGACCGGCGTATTTTTTCTATGTTATTGAAGTCATGCAACTAGCCGCCGAAAAGTTAGGACTCAGCGCAGAGGAGAGCAGGCAGCTTGTATTACAAACCGCGGTCGGGGCAGCGGAGATGGCATTGCAAAGTACCCTCCCCACCGCCGAGCTGAGACACAATGTGACCTCGCCAGGCGGCACCACGGAAGCCGCATTAAAAAGCTTACAGAGAGCCGACCTCGAAAATATATTTCTCGAGGCAATGACAGCCGCAAAAGATCGGTCCGAAGCCTTGTCCAAGGACTAGGGATGCTTGCAAGCCAGTTATTCTCCGGCCGGCAACAGGCTATTTGCGGACAGGAAAAATAAGGTATGAATCTGGAATGTACCAATGTCGTCTAAGCTAATCTAAGATGGCATCCTTGAAACAGAAAGCTGAGAGCTTCTATTCAAACTAAATCTGTTGATGATTGCATCAACTCTATTTTTTAAAGATCACGTTTTGACTCTTCAGGCTTAGCCTCTTATCCAGGCAGCCTGGGGGCAGGAAGACAACTATGACTCAAAATTTTACCGGTGCCGGCGTATTTCTCGTACAGACCTTTTTTGGCATCTATTTCATCCTGATTATGGTGCGTTTCCTGATGCAGGTAAGCCACGTCGATTACTACAACCCGCTGTGCCAAGGCATCGTGAAGGTTACTGACCCGGCGATTAAACCATTACGCAAAATTTTACCGTCGGTCAAAGGAGTTGATTTTGCGACCCTCGGCGTCGCCTTCCTGATCGAGTTAATTGCAGTCGTTCTCATTATGACTCTGTCTGGTAATCACGCCTTTATGCCGATCTATATTCCCTGGGTCCTACTTGGAATGGTCTCCATCATATTTGACATCTATTTCTTCGCGCTGCTAATCATGGTGATCTCCAGCTGGATCGCGCCTTATTCCAATCATCCGGCAATGACCCTGGTGCACCAAATTGTTGAACCAATTTGTACGCCAGCAAGAAAACTCCTGCCGCCAATGGGTGGCATCGATTTTTCAATCATCCTAGTGTTCGTCTTTATCTCCCTGATTGACAATTATCTGGTAATTCGACCACTGGCCGTCATGCTGGGGATGCCCCTGGGTCTTGTACCAGGCTTATAGGTTCGTGAGTAAGGGACTGCTGGTGTATTTTCTGCGCCTTTTAAGAAGCGGCGGATTAACTACACTCCTGTTTCTTTGCGTTGCGGGCGCCCATGCAGATCAATTTGTCAGCCGGGCAGGATACGAAATCCACTACTCCACATTCTCCAGCATGATAATCCCCAGCGACGTTGCACAAAGCCATGACATCATCCGTTCAAAGGAGCGAATCGTCACGAATATTTCCGTTCAACGAGATGGTACTTCGGTAAAGGCAACCATCAGCGGTACTACCACCAACTTACTGGAGCAATCGCTCGCAATGACTTTTACCGAAGTCACGGAGCAAGACGCTACCTACTATCTTGCCAATCAGCGCATCAACGAACGCGACGCCATCCGCTTCAGGATTAGGATACAGCCTCTAGATTCTTCCCAGGCCTTTGATCTGGAATTTACACGTCAGTATTACTGACAGTTCAAGAGAGCACGAAGATGAGATCTCAATGCGTATCATATTAGCCACAGACAATAGCCACAAACTTGAAGAGTTAAGCGCCGTTTTACCGGATAGTCTTAATCTTGTCCCACAGGGAGAGCTGGGCATTTCAACACCTGAAGAAACCGGCTTAACCTTTGTTGAAAACGCCATTATAAAGGCTCGCCACGCATCCAGGATTTCCGGCTTACCGGCCATCGCAGATGATTCGGGACTGGAAGTAAAGTATCTCAAGGGGGCGCCCGGCATCTATTCCTCAAGATATGCAGGAGAACATGCAAGTGACGCAGAAAATAATAGCAAGTTGCTGGTGGCACTCAATGGCGTACAAGGGGATGCCAGGAGTGCAACATTTCAGTGCATCATTGTGTTTCTTCAACACTACAACGATCCAACGCCCATCATCGCGAGCGGCTCCTGGAATGGGCGTATACTTCAGCAAGCAAAGGGCACGAGCGGCTTTGGCTACGATCCAATATTCCAGCCACTAGGTCTGGAAACCACCGCAGCAGAACTAAGCAGTACAGAAAAGAACCAATTAAGCCACCGGGCGAAAGCCCTGGACGTCCTACGAGGTATGATAGTTTGAGCATGCCATTAACCTTCATTTTCGCCTGCAGTAACGAGCGCAGCCGGTAACATCATGACGATACCATTCAGTCTCTATATTCACTTTCCCTGGTGCGTCAAGAAATGTCCATATTGTGATTTCAATTCTTATGAACTCGGCGATAAGAATCTGGAAGATGTATATATACAGGCCCTGAAGGATGACCTGGAAATAGAAGCCCAGCTTCAAGGCAAAAAGCGGGAACTCCATTCAATCTTTATGGGCGGCGGCACGCCAAGTCTGTTCTCTTCCAACGCCATTGCTAAAGTGTTATCAGGCATCGATCGGATCTTCACTATCAATGGCGACACCGAGATTACCCTGGAAGCCAATCCGGGCACACTCAAGCTGAGCCTCGACAATGAAAAATTCCAGGGTTTCTTCGATGCAGGTGTTAATCGAATAAGCATTGGTGTGCAGAGTTTTAACGACCGACATCTACAAAGCCTGGGACGAATTCACAGTGGCAGAGATGCCCATAATGCATTTTATGCGGCGCGCGAGGCCGGCTTTACCAATATCAATCTTGATTTGATGCATGGCCTGCCGGATCAAAATGCCGATGAGGCGATGCAAGATCTGGATACGGCAATATCATTGGGCAGCGAACATTTATCCTGGTATCAGCTAACTATAGAGCGCAACACATATTTCCACAAATATCCGCCGCTCCTGCCCGACGACGACCGACTCTGGGATATCACAGAGAAAGGCCTTAGCCTGCTCGCAGCAAATGACTTTAAACGCTACGAAATAAGTGCATTCGCAAAGCTCGGATACGAATGCAAACACAACAACAACTATTGGTCCTTTGGCGATTACCTTGGCGTGGGTGCGGGCGCTCACGGAAAAATTAGCAGGTCTCATGAAGGGCATTTTGAGATCTATCGAACAACAAAGACCCGCTCACCTACAGACTATCTTGCTTCGCCCAACCGACAACAATCCCTCATTCAAGCGGATTCCATGGTACTGGAATTTCTGATGAATGCCTTGCGTCTCAATAGCGGCTTCTCACCATCATTATTTGAACAACGTACAGGCTTATCGTTCGACAGTATCGCGGGCTTTGTAACAAGGGGAATAGAACGAAAGCTACTGCAATCCAGGGATTTCAGCGATCTTGTCATCCCTACAGAACTGGGGACTCGATATCTGGACGACCTGCTCTTACTGACAGACTAACGGGTATATATTCAGGAACTAGCTAGCTCTTGTCCGCGATTGAAAACCTCCGGTGCCAGTTCCTTTGCGAGTGACTGATTTAGATTCCTAACGTTAATAATGTGCTGCAATTTGGATCAAATATATGCTATTCCCGGACAGGAACTAGTTAGTTCTTGTCTTGATTCTAAGACCGCCGGTGCCACTTCCTTCGTAAGTGATTATTTCGTAGCGCTAACAATAGTTCAGTTCTGTGCTTTCCGATTAAAACATGTACTTTACGGGCAGGAACTAGCTAGCTGTTAGAGTTCTACGAGCAGCAATATCCGTGACGATATGCCCCTGCTTTATGCCTCTGCGCTCATACTTGGTTAGAGGACGAGCCGGACTCGCTACTGACTCAAAGCGGGCATCTGCATTCATAAGCCCTTGAATTTCCTCTGCATAAGGCAGCCAGTCAGTCGCCATATGAACAAGCCCGCCGGGAACGAGCACAGTATCTATCGTTGAGAGCAAGGCAGTGGTTATCAGGCGCCGCTTATGATGTCTTTTTTTAGGCCAGGGGTCAGGGAAAAATATCTGTACGCAATCAATGCTTGCCGGGGTGATGCAATGTTCCAGCACCTCAACTGAGTCGTTATTATAGACCTTCAGGTTTTCCAGTTTTCGGTCGTTGGCTTCTCCCAACAAGTGACCTATTCCTGGACGATGCACTTCAATGCCAACAAAATTTCGTTGCGGATTGCCTGCCGCCATTTCAACCAGGGAATCTCCCATGCCGAAGCCGATTTCAATTGTCACCGGATTGTTGTTTTTGAAGCTGGACAGACTATTAAATAATCCATCGGCGACGTTAAGGCTATAGGTATCCCACAGCTCCACCAGAGCGCGTCTCTGACTAATGGACATACGGCCCTGTCGAATGACAAAGCTACGAATCGGTCTATGTTCTTCCTTCATTTACGGGACATTTTGTAGGAGATAGCGTTAGCTGGTATGTTGCCAGGCGGCGTAAGTCAGACAAGCCCAGGCAAACAGAAAAGCGAGCCCGCCAATAGGCGTAATAGGTCCGAGCCACTTTGCACCGGTGAGTGCGAGGCCATAAAGACTACCGGAAAATAAAACGATACCCAGAGCAAAGCCAATCCCTGCAAGTTGCAATGCAGGCTTCACGCCCCACAACTGCATCAGAATACATACACCCAGCAAGGCCAGCGTATGGGTCATCTGATAGTTCACCGCGGTCTCAAAGGCATGGAAGAGTTTATCTTCAATTTTACCGCGCAAGGCATGAGCAGCAAAGGCCCCCATTGCCACAGAGACAAAGCCGCTAAGCCCTGAGAAAACAAGAAATATCTTCATGCTCATGAATAATCAGGAAGTAAATTCATTATCGAAGAGGCAGCGAAAGTTGATACTGGGAAGGCTAGTGATCGAAGCCGAGCTTTAATTTCTTCAGGGCATTTTTTTCCAGCTGCCGCACTCTTTCAGCGGATATTCCAAATTGACCAGCCAGCTCATGAAGGGTGGACTTTTTATCTACCAGCCAACGCTGTTGAACAATTTCCCGCGCCCGGGCATCAAGCTGCTTGAAGGCGAGCATCAATTTCTCATGGTTTAGAGCACTCATGTTGTTTTCTTCTACTAGCTTGGCTGGGTCATGACTGCCATCTTCCAGGTATTGTGCGGGCGCAAGAGCGCCATCGTCATCGTCTGAAAATGCGTCAAATGATTCGTCATGAGATGCAAGCCTGCCCTCCATTTGCCTGACAACTTCCGGAGCAACGCCAAGCGCTTCAGCTACGTGACTGACCTCTTGGGAGTTCATCCATCCCAGCCTTTTCTTTGCGCTTCTCAGGTTAAAGAACAACTTTCGCTGCGCCTTGGTGGTCGCGACTTTAACGACGCGCCAGTTTCTGAGAATAAATTCGTGCATCTCCGCCTTAATCCAATGGACGGCAAAAGATACCAGTCGTACCTTGAATTCAGGGTTAAATCGCTTCACCGCCTTCATAAGCCCAACATTTCCTTCCTGGATAAGGTCGGCTTCCGACAGGCCATAGCCAGCGTAGGATTTAGCCACATAGACGACAAACCTTAAATGTGCAAAAACCAGTTGCCGAGCAGCTTCGAGGTCACCCTCAAAGTACAAACGGTCTCCAAGCTCACGCTCCTGCTCAATGCTCAACATTGGAATGGAATTCACCGCCTGGATGTAGGCATCCAGGTTACCACCAGGAACCATCACATCTAATGCTTGTAAATCAGTACTCATGCGTAGCCTGTGAAAATTTGGGCTGCAAATCTTATCACTTATCTCTTAGATGATCCATGGACTCACTTTGGCTCGATCTCACTCAAATGGCGGCCCACAGCCAATAGTGCCCCGAAGACCCCTAGAATCGTGCCTCCACCAAATATGATAGCGGTGGACGCTGCATTAAGCCCGGTGAGGGCGAAATCGTCCCTGTAGGATTGCGCCAGCACCTCAACCGGACCCGCCAGGAATAACAAGCTTGCCTGAACGAGCACCCAGGCAAGGACCGAGCCGCCTAGCCCATACCAAAAGCCTAAATAGAGAAAGGGCCTGCGGACAAAGCTGTCGGTGCCGCCAACCAGTTTTACAATTTCGATTTCGCTGCGTCGATTCTCAATGGCCAGACGAATGGTATTACCGATCACCAGCAATACCCCCAGGGCCAGTACAAGGCCTAATGACATGACAAGCCGCTCACCCAACAATAACATCGCAAATAGCCGCTCAATCCATTCAAGATCGAACTTTACGGTATCCACCAGCTCATTCCTGGCCAGCATCGCTACCTTCAGACGTAGCTCGCCCACATCTGCATTCGAGGGTTTAAGCTCCAGAACCGCAGGGAGAGGGTTTTTATCCAATGCATTCATAACGTCCCCGAATCCTGACAGGGCACGAAATTCACTCAGCGCCTCATTGGCACTGATGTAGAGAACAGACTCAATATCAGCATCTTGCCTCAGACGCGTGCCCAGGGATCGACCATCAGCCTCACTGACCCCTTGCTTCAGGTAGAGACTGATGCGGGGGTCGCCGTCCCAGTCTTCACCAATCTCCCCAACATTAACCAACATGACAAATAACAGGACTGGCAACGCGATCGCAATACCAATGACTAACCATGTCATCAGGCTTGTCATCCAATCCCTGAGTAAGGATGACAAGCTTTCATATGCCACCTTCCTATGATGATCAAGCCAGGCATTGGTCTTGCCGCGGACGCTTCTCCTCGGAGCGGTGGCTCCGGTACCGGCTTTTACAGCTGCGCCGCCTTTGCCGCCTGAGGCGCTCATTGACGCTCCTTCAGATTGCCATGGTCTAGAATCAATTCCCGGCGTTTCATCCTTTTGACCAGCCCAAGGTCATGTGTCGCAATCATTGTGGTGACACCAACCTGATTAAAGAGATTGAATAGATCCATAATTTCACGAGACAGGTCCGGATCCAGATTACCTGTGGGTTCATCTGCCAATATAACAGCAGGCTTGTTAACGACCGCCCTCGCAATGCCGACCCGCTGCTGTTCGCCACCGGACAATGTGATGGGATATTTCTTTTCCTTGTCGGATAGGCTGACCTTTGACAGCGCAGCCCTGACCCTGCGACCGACTTCCCTATGGCTAACGCCAGCAATGGTTAAGGGCAGCGCTACGTTATCAAAGACGGTTCGATCAAAAAGCAGCTGGTGGTTCTGGAATACCACACCAACATTCCGCCGGATCTGGGGGATTTTTCGAGGCGAGATTCTATTCAGGTTGGTGCCATTCACAAAGACCTGCCCCTGACTCGGCCTCTCCATAACGATAATAAGCTTCATCAGAGTGCTCTTGCCTGCCCCTGAATGACCGGTCAGAAATACCATCTCGCCTGAGACCAGTTCAAAGGACACCCTCGACAGAGCTTCCTTACCATCGGGATAACGTTTGCTGACCTCGTCAAAACGTATCATTAAGCACCCACAATTTAGGTTTGTTCTTGTTCAAACTACTCGTGATCAAAGAGGGCATCAACAAATTCCGTGGCAGAGAAGGGCCGTAGATCATCAATCTGTTCGCCAATGCCAATAAAGTGTATCGGTAAATCCAATTGTTTGGCAATTGCAAATACCACGCCGCCCTTGGCGGTGCCATCCAGCTTTGTCAGCACTATGCCACTGACATTAACAGCGGCCTGAAATTCCTTCGCCTGAGATATGGCATTCTGGCCTGTACCGGAATCGAGAACCAGAAGTACCGAGTGCGGCGCATCTTCATCCTGACGAGACAAAACCCGGTTGATCTTGCTTAGCTCATCCATCAGGTTCTTCTTATTTTGCAAGCGACCCGCTGTATCGGCGATTAACACATCGATATTCTTTGCCTTCGCTGCCGCCATCGCATCGAAAATAACCGACGCACTATCAGCACCGGAACCTTGAGCAATTACCGGTACATCATTTCGCTCACCCCAGACTTTAAGCTGTTCGACCGCCGCCGCACGGAATGTATCTCCCGCGGCCAACATGACCGACTTGCCATCCTGCTGAAATTTATGCGCCAATTTGCCCGCTGTTGTTGTCTTACCAGCACCGTTCACACCAACCATTAGAATGACAAAAGGCGATTGCGCTGACTCTACGACCAATGGCTTCGCTGATGCACTTAATAGACTGACCAGCTCCAACTTCAGGTTCTCATAAAGGGCATCGCTATCACCCAATTCTTTCCTTGCCACCTTTTCTGTTAATGCCGAGAGGATGGCCGAGGTTGCCTCAACCCCTACATCAGATGTTAAGAGAACTGTTTCAATTTCTTCTAATAAGCTTTCATCAATAATCTTCTTGCCGAGGAATGCTCGACCCATGCCGCTGACAAGCCGGCTCCTTGTTTTACCAAGGCCGCTTCGCATCCTGGAGAAAAATCCTGCCTTGCCATCTGCTTCTTTCTCTGCATTACTTGTCATTAACGCTATTTACATCCTTCGAATAAAATTACCACTAAACTAGCAATAACATCGAGCTGCATATCCATGAGCGCTCAAACTTGAACAACCGGGACCCACGGCACTCAGTCCGAATTATCGGGGGAAACTGGCGCGGCCGCAAAGTATCTTTTGCAAAAAACGAAAAGATTAGACCCACACCGGACCGGGTCAGGGAAACATTGTTCAACTGGCTACAGCTTGATATTAAAGATGCTCGCTGTCTGGAACTCTACAGCGGAAGCGGAATCCTCAGCCTCGAAGCATTATCCAGAGGAGCAGCTCACGTGGTTTTGGTTGATAGTATGAGGCTTGCTACCGATCACTTAAAGACAGTATTCACCAATCTTCAGGTTTCAGCCGAACATTTCCATCTGCATACCTGTTCCGCACAAAACTGGCTTGACCAGGCAAGCGACAAATTCGACATCGTCTTTATCGATCCCCCCTTTGGCGGCAAAGAGCTGGATCATTGCCTACACACCCTTCACAACAAACAACTGCTTTCGCCGGATTGTCTGGTATATATCGAATCCCCATCACCTATCACTACATCCGACCTACCCAACAACTGGTCTATACATCGCCAGAAGAAAGCCGGCGTCGTCCACTATTGCCTCTGCCACACCAGTTCAATATAGGAATGCCCTGACAATAGTCGCTCTTTGTTTCACTAGCAGGAGGGCCACAAGCCGAGTAAGGGAGGAAACACAGACACCGCAGGCGAACCCCAATACGCAAATCCTTTTTTCTCCAGCTGCAGGATAGATAAAATAAATCCACACCTTTGCCCACAGTCCAATTTCTCATGTATGATCTTCGACCCTTGCAAAAGTGAACCAAAGCATGAGTAAAGTTTTATACCCAGGGACCTTTAACCCAATCCACAACGGCCACGCCGACCTCGTTGAACGCGCTGCCAAGATATTCGGTCATGTGGTGCTGGGGATAGCGACCAGCCCCCACAAAGAACCAAGTGTCCTTGAGCTAAGGGTAAAGCTTGCCAAGACCGCACTTGCCCACATCGACAATGTTGAAGTGATGGGTTTTACGAATTTGACGGTTGATTTCGCAAAGGACGTCGGTGCCGAGGTCATTCTCAAAGGCATCAGAACTGTTACCGATTTCGAATACGAGTTCCAGATGCTTAACATGAACCGTGCACTTCAGCCGGGAATGGAAACCGTCTTCCTGGCACCCTCCGAGCGATTTTCCTATATTTCATCCACGCTTGTCAGACAGATAGCGGCCTTGGGAGGAGACATCTCACAATTCGTGCATCCCCTGGTGGCAGAAGCTCTGCTGAATGGAGATATCTCTTAAGCAGAAAGCAACATCGAGGTCAACGCTGACAAACAGAACAAAATACGCTGGCGCGACCACCCTGCCTGATTTCAACTAGTATCTTCTGGCAGTCATGGCATTGCTGACCGCCGCGCCCATATACCGCAAGGGATTGGCCAA
Source organism: Pseudomonadales bacterium (assembly GCA_046582185.1). Taxonomy (GTDB): domain Bacteria; phylum Pseudomonadota; class Gammaproteobacteria; order Pseudomonadales; family Azotimanducaceae. Next base: position 61,060 of record JAYGEX010000036.1, read on the forward strand.
AATAGCCAGGGGAGCCATCCTCCCGAACAAAATCTTTTAGGGTCGTCCCACCGGCTTCAATGGCCCTGGTCAATACTTCCTTTATGGCTTTGCCCAGAGTGATATACCGGGCCTTTGAAATGCGGCCAGCGGATCTATCGGGCCTTATACCTGCGTGATAAAGCGCTTCATTTGCATAAATATTGCCAACCCCCACAACCACATGGCCATTCATAATGAAACTCTTCACTGAAACTTTGCGTTTCCGTGATTTCTCATGGAGATAGTTGCCGTCAAAATCTGAGGACAGGGGCTCGGGTCCCAATTTTTCGAGGAGGGGGTGATCTTCGCCCGCCAGCCAGAATATCGAACCAAAGCGACGGGGGTCTTTAAAACGAAGCAGACAACCATCATCCATCACAAAATCCACATGATCGTGCGCTCCAGCTGGCAAATGCTCGCGCAGGATTCTCAAGCTCCCTGACATGCCGAGGTGCAACATAACCTTGCCATCATCGGTCTCCAAAAACAGATATTTAGCGCGCCTGCCAACGGACACGATTGTCTTACCGGTAAAACATTGTGCAAGATCTTCGGAAACGGGCCAGCGCAACATCGCTTGTCGGACCGTGACTTGCACAACTCTCTTCCCTAGCAGGTGAGGTTCAATTCCCCTCCTGGTGGTCTCTACTTCCGGTAACTCTGGCATTGAACGATCACACCTCCTTTTTCACATGCGGCCTTTTTACACGCCTCTCTACACCCACATCTATACCACAATAGTGCCATTGTCATGCCCGCGTCTCTATCCAAATCTCTCGCGCTGCCATGATTAAACGGCACTAGTGCACCGGCCCCGTATTCACAGGGCCTTTTCCTATTTATCTATCCAGCTCTTAACGTCCATGATACCTTCAACAAGAATAGCGTCCTGATATCCCCCCACAGTCAAAGGCCTGATCCCCGGTAATCAATTGAACAAGCTGCCAGCAACAAACAGCCATCTCCTGGGCATTGATACCGGCGGAACATTTACTGATTTTGTTTATCTGCACAATGATGAATTCAAAGTGCACAAAGTTCTGTCGACGCCAGAAGCACCACAACAGGCGATCTTCAAAGGCATCTCAGATATGGGGCTTGTGCCACTGGTGGCCGACGGCAAAATAAAAATTATCCACGGTACAACGGTCGCAACAAATGCAACTTTGGAAGGCAAGGGCGTCTCAACGGCGTACATCACTAACCGTGGCCTGGCGGATGTATTAAGCATCGGCAGGCAAACCAGGCCAGAACTTTATAATCTGAAGGTGACCAAGCCCAGCATCGATCTGAGCAAAGAACTTATCTTCGAAGTGGACGCCCGTCTGGACGCATCCGGCAAAGAGATTAGCTCATTTGCGAGCGGACAATTGCAAGACCTTAAGGCAAAAATTGAAGCTCTGGCGCCTCGATCAATCGCCATAAACCTTCTGTTCTCTTTTATGAACGACGCCCATGAACGTGAGATCGAGGCCTTGTTTGATGACCGGTTTTTTGTGTCCAGATCATCCTTTGTGCTCCCTGAATATCGCGAATACGAGAGAGGTATCGCAACCTGGGTGAACGCCTGGATCGGACCTCTCATTGATGAATACCTGATCGCGGTTAAGGAATCGCTGAAACCCAGCACCGTTGCCATCATGCAGTCATCCGGTGTCACCATATCGGCACACCAGGCATCACGCCGGGCGGTGAATTTGTTACTGTCCGGGCCTGTCGGCGGACTTCAGGCCGCGAAGACGATCTGCAAGGAGCAGAAACTTATGACCTTTGACATGGGAGGAACATCAACGGATGTTGCCTTGCTGGACGGGGAAATAAAACTTAGCAACGAAAGCCAGATCGCAAACCTGCCCATTGCAATCCCCATGGCTGATATTCACACCATTGGCGCAGGCGGCGGATCCATCGCCTATATTGATGAAGGCGGTCTGCTGCAGGTCGGACCGGCATCTGCCGGGGCAAATCCCGGACCTGCCTGCTACGGCCGCGGCGGTACCCAGGCAACGGTCACCGATGCTAATTTGGCGCTGGGACGCCTGCAGGCAGAGAATTTTCTTGGCGGAGCCATGTCCCTCGATACACAAGCATCATCTAGCGCACTATCGCCACTTGCGAAGCAGCTGGATATTACGGTCGAGCAAACCGCCGAAGGCATTGTGAAAATCGCCAATGAACATATGACCCAGGCACTTCGGGCTATTTCCATCCAGCGAGGCTTCGATCCTCGAGAATTTACACTTGTCTGTTTTGGCGGAGCTGGCGGATTGCATTTTTGCGAACTGGCAGAAGCCCTTGAAATGCGCAGGGCAGTTGTACCTGTTGATAGCGGCGTCCTATCGGCATTCGGCATGCTGGCGACGAATCCGGGCAGGGAAATTGCGCGAACGCAGCGGCAATTGTTGCGAGACACTTCCGATGCAGAACTATGCGCCTCATTTGCCGAGCTTAGAGTTCAGGGTGAAGCAGAGCTGAAAGAAGAGAGCAATCTAAAACCAGAAGCGTCCTACAGCCTTGACCTGCGCTATCTAGGTCAAACATTCACCTTACCTGTTACTTATCCCATTGAATCTTCGAGCGTTGGCATTGAATCGAGGCTGCAAAATACCGAGGAAAAATTTCATGAGCAACATCAGAAGAGATATGGGCATCGCCTGGATAAGGAAGTAGAACTCCTCAATCTAAGGGTCCACCTGGAGATTCCAGCTGCCAGAATTAAACTGCCCGACCTGGATCTGGCTGACGAGGTATTGTCGCCTGTGATCAAGAATTTACCTGGCCTGGGTGAGGTGCCAATCTTTGAGCGGAAAATGATTCCACCAAATCATGAGATCATTGGGCCAGCATTGATTACTGAAACCCACGCGACCACCTTGATTAAGGAAAATTGGAAAATGAAAGTTGATTCAAAAGGTAAGCTAAACCTTGAGAAAATCTCTACTTGATCTTGTATTCTTTATAAATCACGTGCTTGCGAACGACTGGATCATATTTCTTCATCTCAATCTTGTCCGGCGTCGTTCTCTTGTTCTTACTGGTCGTGTAGTAATGACCCGTTCCAGCGGATGAAACCAATTTAATCTTTTCTCTCATGCTTAAACCTTCTCTCCACGGGCTCTAAGATCGGTGATCACGGTATCGATCCCTTTCTTGTCAATAATACGCATACCCTTCGCGGATACCCTGAGTTTGATGAAGCGCTTCTCACTCTCCACCCAAAACCGGTGATCGTGTACATTTGGCAAAAACATGCGCTTAGTGCGGTTTTTGGCGTGGGATACATTGTTTCCTGAAACTGGTCGCTTACCAGTTACCTGACATACTCTGGACATGTCTAAAGGGCCTTAAATTCGTTAATGGGACCCGACATTTCCAGCGGGGTCATTTTAGAGCGGTGCTTTATACCAGATGGCCTCTGGTATTTCAACTAATCTCTCTGATTCCGGGCCCCGGTAAGCACTCGAAACGCGGATTTTCATTGGCATACGACGCACTATAAACGATGCTGTGAATACCTGGTTCGGAAGGGCATCTTGGGCTCTCTTGGCTACATCTTTTCGCTACAAGAGTCCACGCTCCGCGAAGGACATAACCTCCGCCTCACCGACAATCATATGATCCAGAACCCTTACATCAACCAGAGCCAGGACTGACTTTAAGCGCTCGGTGATCCGCTGATCCGCCTGGCTGGGTTCGGCAACGCCAGAGGGATGATTGTGCGCAAAGATCACCGCCGCCGCGTTTGTCTCCATTGCCCTCCTGACCACCTCCCGCGGATGGACACTGGCGCCATCTATCGTGCCAAAGAACAGCTCTTCATAGCTGATAAGGCGGTGTTGATTATCCAGGAACATGCAGGCAAATACCTCCCGCCGGTGCCGACTCAATCTACATTTCAGATATTCGCGAGTGACTGAAGGGTCATTGATCGGCTCTCCCCGCTCAAATCCAGAACGGAGATAGCGATCCGTCAATTCCAGCGTCGACGCAAGTTGAGCATATTTGGATAGTCCCATGCCGGAGATGGCATTTATTTTTTCTGCAGGCGCCTCGAGGAGCTCCCTGAAACCACCGAAAGTCTGCAGCAGATCGCTGGCCAGTTCCAGCACCGATTTACCGCGGATACCCGTACGCAGGAAGATCGACAGCAGCTCCACATCAGTGAGTGAACTGGCGCCATATTTTAGAAGCTTCTCTCTCGGCCTTTCGGACGGCGGCATGTTCAACATCTTCCATTCCCTGCTCTTAAGGTAAGTTCCGACGATGAAATTTTATCCATCGTCAAGGTATACAAGCGTTATCAATGTAGTGACTATTCACTTACATTTCGATCATCTATCTATACTATGATCTATACTGCGAGCTATACGAGGATTGTCCGGCTGTAGTATTCTGCGATCCCAGGGACAACAGATCTGCAAGCAATCGCCTGACTAGCTGTGAGGCAATGACCAGTTGTTCAGGTAGTGATTGCCTATATACCGTGAAGAAAACGGCAAAGACAAGAGAATTTATCCAGTGCAGACATTGATTAACAAGCGGATCCTTCTTGGTGTAACCGGTGGAATAGCGGCCTACAAAGCTGCCGAATTATTGCGCCGCCTGCAGGACCAGGGCGCTGAAATCAGAGTTATCATGACCCCCGCCGCGACCGAATTTATCACGCCGCTTACCATGCAGGCTCTGTCAAACAATCCCGTCCATATTGATCTCCTTAACACCGAAACAGAGTCGGTCATGGGGCATATTGAACTGGCCAGATGGGCTGACCTCATTATCATTGCGCCTGCCAGCGCTGATTTTATTGCCCGCCTGGCAACGGGGCACGGCGATGACATGTTAACCACTATTTGCCTCGCTGCTGAGTGCAAAATTGTCATCGCCCCGGCCATGAATCAGGCAATGTGGTCAAAGCAGGCAACCCAGGATAACTGTGCTCAGTTAATTAAACGGGACATCGTATTGCTTGACCCGGAAGAAGGTATTCAGGCTTGCGGCGAAACAGGTTCCGGCAGGTTGATGGAGGTAAACGAGATCGTCCATCGTATTTCTGAGCTCTTTTCCAGCGGTCTCCTGGCGGGTAAACATGTTGTCTTGACTGCCGGGCCAACGAGAGAAGCCATCGACCCGGTGCGTTATATTAGCAATCACAGCTCTGGCAAGCAGGGTTATGCCCTGGCCCAAGCTGCCCTGGAGGCAGGCGCTGCCGTCACCCTAATATCCGGGCCGACCAACCTGGAATCGCCAGAACGAGCTCGACTGGTGTCTGTCGTATCTGCAGACGAAATGTTTGAGGCCGTCATGGCAGAAGTTGAGAATGCTGACATTGTGATTGGCGTTGCCGCAGTCTCGGACTACAAGCCAGCGCAATCGCAATCGCAGAAAATAAAAAAGGCCGGCGCTAAAAGCCAATCGCCAGGCCTGGTACTGGAGCTGGTGGAAAATCGCGACATCATTGCAGCGGTTGCCAGTGCCAAGAACAGACCATTTACAGTAGGCTTCGCCGCAGAAACACAGAATTTGCTAGGCTACGCCCGCGGCAAACTCGAATCGAAGAACCTGGATATGATTGTTGCCAACGACGTAAGTGACGCTTCAATCGGCTTTAATAGTGACGACAACCGAACAACAGTCCTCTGGACAGGCGGTGAACTGGAACTGCCAAAGATGTCCAAGACAAACGTCTCAATAAAGGTAATTGAGCTTATAGCATCGCATCTCATTCAGAAAAATTCATGAAGGAACTTCAGGTCAAACTACTGAGCCCACTTATTGGTAATGAGATACCAATGCCCGGCTATTCAACGACGGGCTCTGCCGGGCTGGACCTGCGAGCTTGTATAGAAGAATCGATCACCATTGAACCCGGTGAAACAGTTCTCATTGCTACCGGCTTATCAATCTACATTGAGGACCCCAATCTGGCAGCCCTAATCCTGCCACGCTCGGGTCTTGGCCACAAACATGGGATCGTGCTCGGTAACCTCGTGGGTCTGATAGATTCTGACTATCAGGGTGAGTTGATGATTTCCTGTTGGAACCGCGGCTCAAAATCCTTCACCATCGAGCAAGGAGATAGAATCGCACAATTGGTGCTGGTTCCTGTGCTACAGGCCGCGTTCAAGCTTGTGAGTGAGTTCATCGAAACAGAAAGAGGTTCCGGGGGCTTTGGCTCCTCGGGGAAACAATAAGGGTCCTGGGGCTAGCAGTGGCGAATAATAAACAGCTCGTTGAATTTGGAATGATACCGGCAGCTTCATCTCTGACCGGATTTGTACTTGCCGTTCTACTCTCACTTCTGATGGTTCAAGCCGGTAATTCCAGCGATCATTCCTTAAAGCTATCAAATGCGCATGCAGACAAGCTGCAACAACAGCTAAACATAAAGCTTAGCCAAATCGTGTTGCAATCATCGCGGATGGCCAACAGTGTGCAATTGGCACAGATCGTAAGCGATATGGATTTGTCTTCAAGATTCTTCGAAGAAGCAAATCTGACAGCGGTAATTCCCCACGCGATTCGTGTAAGAATATTTGGCCTAAGGGAAGCCGTGGTCGACAGAGATGAAATTCCGCCGTTTAGCTTCACCTCCCTTGACCTGGTGAACCGGGCAGAACAGGGCGAGATCGTTAATCCCGAGGCCATCAACAACAATGGCCGCTGGATCATCAGCATTGCTACTCCGATCCGGGGGCCCTCTGAAGAACGTGTACGCGGAACTCTGTTTATTTATCTTGATATGCAGTCGATGATGGGGGGATTAGAGGCTAATGTTCTGGGCAGTCTAAAACTGATGCAAACAGTTGGCTCCGCGGCTCCTGTCGAAATCAGCAGGGTCGGTAGCGATGGGGCAGCAGATACGAGCCCAATTATTCGCCCCCTGGACAATACAAAATGGGCAATCAGCTTCGTTCCATCCATTGCACTTATAAGCGCGGGAGTAGGTAGCCTATTCGGATCATTACTCGCGCCAATATTGTTTTTGCTCATCAGTCTGGCGGGTGTGTTCGTTGGAATAACAAAAGGTATCAAGATCATTCGTGCTGATCTTGGCCACCTTGAACATCAAATTCCCAGCGTCGCATCAGGTAGCTTTGAAGCAGACGATCAAACTAGCATGAACAATATTAAGGACATTTGCAGTCGGTACAGCAAGACCTTGACTTCGAATAACTGGCACCAGGCATGACCCAAAACAACAGTATTACTAACCAGACGGCACCAGAATGACCCTTTCACGCGACTCTGCAGTCAATATCGCGCAGATCCTTAGCGAAGCCTTGCCTTATATTCAACGCTTCACGAACAAGACAATTGTCATCAAGTACGGCGGCAATGCCATGACAGAAGAACATCTCAAGCGGGGCTTTGCTCGAGATATTGTGATGATGAAGCTGGTCGGCATGAATCCGATCGTCGTCCATGGCGGCGGTCCTCAAATCGGGTCCGTGCTCAAGGAGCTGGGCATCGAATCAAAATTTGTCGACGGTATGCGGGTAACCGATGGCAAAACCATGAATGTCGTCCAAATGGTTCTTGGTGGTCTCGTCAATCAGGATATTGTCAGCCTGATCAACCAGAACGGCGGAAGGGCGGTAGGGCTAACGGGCAAGGATGCGTCGCTAATCAAGGCAAAGAAGATGCTGATACAGCGTTCCGGACCGGAACTAAAGACTCCAGAAATTATCGATATAGGCCACGTCGGTGAAGTCGTTAGTATTGACAGGAGTGTGCTGGACCTGATCGTTGGCAGCGACATAATTCCAGTCATCGCACCTATCGGCATGGATGATGACAATGAGACCTACAACATTAACGCTGACCTTGTCGCTGGCAAACTTGCAGAAGAGTTGAATGCGGAAAAACTGATACTACTGACCGATGTACCTGGACTGCTGGATAAACAAGGAAACTTGCTAACTGGTTTATCCGCAAAGGAAGTCGATGGTTTGATAGCGGACGGCACCATCTCCGGCGGCATGCTTCCAAAAATTGGTTGCGCCCTCAGCGCAGTAAAGAATGGCGTCGCTGCAGCACAGATTATCGATGGCCGGGTGGAGCATGCAGTTTTACTGGAAGTGTTGACTGACGAAGGTGTGGGTACATTGATATCGGCTTAATTTAAACTAACATTTTAGTGAACAGCATGAGTGACAGGACTGAACATAAAATATCCAGAAAGGACCAGATCCTTCAATCATTGGCAGTGATGTTGGAGCAAAGTCCCGGCGGCAGGATAACAACGGCTGGCCTTGCGAAAGAGGTTGGCGTATCCGAAGCTGCTCTCTATCGCCATTTCCCCAGTAAGGCGAAAATGTTTGAGGCACTAATCGAATTTATCGAAAGCACTATTTTCTCCCGTATTTCATTGATCCTTAACGAGGAAGATTCAACCGAGCTACGATGCAATCAGATCCTCACCCTGTTGCTCACTTTTTCAGAGCGTAACCCGGGTATCACGCGGATACTAACCGGCGACCCATTGTCAGGCGAATCGGCAAGGCTGCGAACACGAGTGGGGCAGTTCTTCGAGCGATTTGAGACTCAGCTGCGCCAGGTACTGCGTGAGGCGGAGATCAGAAATGAAGTGACAACTGGACTCGATACAAACCTTGCAGCTAACCTGATGTTAGTCGTGGTTGAAGGAAAGATCAGCCAATTTGTAAGAAGTGACTTTGAAAAACTACCTACTCAACATTGGCAAGGACAGTGGCTCGCACTTAGAAGGTCAATTTTTTCTTAGCAGGCCGAGAAAATTCTAGCTAGTGCTCGTCCAGAAATAGAAACCACCGGTGTTAATTCCCTGGCAAGTGATTGTTTTATATAGCTAACGGATCTATAATTTTGCATATATTGTTCTAATTTGGCTATTTATGGATGGGAACTAGCTAGTTCTCGTCCTGATTCTAAGACCGCCGGTGCTACTTCCTTTGTAAGGAATAGATTTAACTGTCTAACTGTAGTTGTATGCTGCAATTTCAGCCGAAAATATGCTGTTGCCCGGCAGAGACTAATCAATCCCGTATTCAGTTCTATATTGGCTGATTAGCGCCAATTCCTTCTCGTATTGTCCCAATATTTCAAGATGTTCAACAATGTGGCTTAACTTTACGACGCTAATTACAGAAATATCATACTCTTGTTCGACTTCCTGTATGGCAGAAATATCCACATTACCTTTTTCTTGCCGATCAATGGCAATTAATACAGCGCTTACACTAACAGGAGAACCAACAAGAATTTCCATGACCTCGCGTATGGCTGTACCGGCTGTAATGACATCATCTACTATAACGATCTTACCTTCCAATTTTGCACCGACGAGTTGGCCACCTTCTCCGTGGCCCTTGATCTCTTTGCGATTGAAAACATAGGGTACGTTTCTACCATGATCAGTATAGAGTGAGATTGCAGTGGTACTAGCGAGCGGTATGCCCTTGTACGCAGGTCCAAAGAGCAAATCAAACTCCATACCTGAATGCATAAGTGCCGCGCTATAGTACTGTCCCAATCGACTAAGCGATTCGCCGCTGCAAAACAGCCCCGCATTGAAAAAATAGGGGCTGATGCGACCAGATTTCAACTTGAATTCGCCGAATTGCAAAACGCCGGACTGAATCGCAAATTCAATAAATTGCCGTTGATAATCTGCAATCATTTTGCAATTCCCAGGACGATGCGCTGAATATCGTTCAATTCGCGAATTCCCTTCTCCGCCAGTGACAACATTTTATCCAGCTGCACTCGATCAAAGGGGTCTGCCTCTGCCGTTCCCTGAACCTCGATAAATCGCCCGTCTTCTGTCATTACGACATTCATATCGGTATCCGCATTTGAATCTTCGGTGTACTCAAGATCCAGAAGCGCCGTTCCTCCTACGATACCTACGGATACCGACGCAATAAGTTGGCGCTTAACGGGCGTCTTTATCTTCAAACTATCGATTGCATCAAACAAGGCAACACAGGCACCAGTGATGGAGGCCGTTCTGGTTCCGCCGTCCGCCTGAATGACATCACAGTCGATACGGATGGTATTTTCTCCCAGGGTACTCATATCAACCGCTGCGCGAAGTGACCTCCCGATCAGCCGCTGAATTTCCTGGGTTCGCCCACCCTGCTTTCCCCTGGCAGCTTCTCTGCCCATCCGCGTATTCGTGGATCGTGGCAACATGCCGTATTCAGCGGTAATCCAGCCCTGACCCTGACCACGAAGAAACGCAGGCACGCCTTTCTCCGCACTTGCAGTGCAGATAACCCTGGTATCTCCAAACGACACCAGAACCGACCCTTCCGCATGTTTGTTGTAACCACGTTGAATGTCTATTGATCTCAGTTCATCCAATTGACGGGAATCACTTCGTACGAAAGTATCCTTTGAGGGCATTATTACTCCTTACCGGCTCAAGTATTGCCATGTCTTATAAATAGACTTATAAATAGTCTGAAAGATTGTCACCTCAACATTTACGAATCTGATCCTGTGCAGGCAGATAAGATCTTAGTTCGAAGTTTTGCAGATAAATATCGAAGCTAAACATTGCAGTTAAACATTGCAGTTAAACATTGCAG
>JAYGEX010000004.1:0-5338 GCA_046582185.1 Pseudomonadales bacterium
TTTTAAGCCTGCGGTTTTCTTCTTCAAGTTCTTTCATCCGTTTCATCATTGAAGCATCCATGCCACCATACTTTGCACGCCAGTTGTAAAATGTTGCCTCGCTCATACCATGTGTCCTGGCCAGCTCAGCAACGGGGATACGAGGCGATCACTATTGAGGCGACCAATACGTGCGGTTATGGCTAGGAAGCATTCTCACACGCGCTCCCTTCACACGTGGAGGGGTAACTAATTGCAGCGCCAGCATAACCGCGCTGGCCGCAGGTCGTCTGCTTTGGAGCCAGAAGCAGCCATCAAGTAACAGAGCGGTCAACGCCGGTTACGGCCAGAAACGGAATTCCTTCGATTCGGAGGTCAGATACAGTTTGAGGTATAGTAGTTCAACTTTGTCTGAATGAGGAACCTGGCATGTCTGAAGAAGTGACGCTAAGTGGGACATCCGTGCATCGGTTACATAGTGATCTGATTGATCAAGACTTTCTGATCAACGTTGCTGTTCCGCCCGGCTATAGGTGTATAAACATGCGTCTTCTTAACAAGGATTAGACCATGACAGATACCACAGACTTTGTGCTAAACCAGACAATGCTCAGAATAAAGGACCCGAATAGGTCTGTGCGCTTCTATCAGGATGTACTCGGCATGACATTGCTCGAAACATTTAACTTTCCTGACATGAGTTTCAGTTTGTACTTTATGGGCTACCCAACGACAGAAATTCCCGGCGATGCAAAAGAGCGTGCCAAGTGGGTGTTCGAACAGCCTGCACTGCTGGAGCTGACGCATAACCATGGTACTGAGGATCAGCCGGATTTTTCACACCACAATGGCAATGACGAACCAAGGGGGTTTGGGCACATTGGGATTTCCGTGCCTGATGTTTATGCCGCTTGTGAGCGGTTTGATAACCTTGATGTTGAATATGTAAAAAGACCAGACGACGGCAACATGAAAGGCCTGGCGTTCATCAAGGACCCTGACGGCTACTGGATCGAAATCTTGTCAGCGAGCGGCCTGCGCGACTTGATTCTGCCGGACTAGGCAGGTTTTCATCGCTGCCTCCGCGCTATGGTAGCATCGAGACATCAAATTTTAAGGGAGTTTTCAAAATGTCATTACCTCAGGATATAAAACCAGTAAATAGCGAACTGATGGATACGTTAGTCGAAGCCTCGAAGCTGGATTGGATGCAAACTGGCGACAAGTCTTTTATGAAAATATTGTATACGGGTTCCGAAAGCGGGAGTTGGGCCGTACTCTTCAGGTGGCTAAAAGGTTACGTGGCAGGACCGCATAAACATCTAAGTGGTTCGCACACCTTTATCCTGAGCGGCAAGTTGCAGGTCAGAGACGGTGTGCTGAATACGGGAGATTACGTATACGAGCCGAATGGCATGCTGCATGGCGAGACGACGGCGCTTGAGGACACAGAGTATTTGTTTATCTGCAACGGTCCGGTGCTGTTTTTTGACGATGAGAATTTTACCGGTTACCTCAGTTGGGAAGAGCTGAGAAAAATGCAGAGTGCGCAGGGTGAGTAACCAAAAAATAGATGTTTATCTGGTCTGCAACGCAAAGTATCACGACACCAATTTTTCCAGGCTGGAACTGTTAAAGCTACTGGGAGAACACGAAGATGTCTGGGTCAAAGTGAGCGATAGCTTTGCTGACGTTGAGTCAATTAAGTCATCAACCTTACTCATCACTTATACGTGTTGTCTGTGTCCAACTGAGGAAGAACAAATTGCCTTGCGTGAGTTTGTCGAGAATGGTGGCAGATGGTTCGCTTTGCATGGGACCAATGCACTGGTTGAAATTACTGCGCAAGGAGCGGACACGCCAGACAAAGCACCTCACCTGATGGAAACACTGGGTTCCCGCTTTGTCGCGCACCCAGCAGTTCAGACTTTTAATGTTGTTGTTACCGAAGAACAGCACCCAATAACCGCGGGTCTTGAGGATTTCGAAATTGAGGATGAGCCGTACTACTGTGAATTCTTAGAGGGCAATAAGGTGTTGCTCCAGGCGAGCTACAATGCGCCGTCTGTGGGTTATGCTCGGTCTGAATTTGGTCTGGAGAGGGAATCGCAGCCACAAATGTATGTCCGGACGCTAGGCAAAGGAGAGGTGCTCTATCTGATGCTGGGTCACTGCACCGGCAAATATGATATGCGACCGATACTGGATGTTGCACCGGTCGCACGTTGCGCGTGGAAGTATCCTGTGTTCTACGAGTTACTGCGCCGTGGCATCAGGTGGGGTATTGGCGACGCCTGACGCAGGTGTTTGGTTAGCCAGTCATTTCGGTTTCAAGTGGCACCAGATGTCCGTTTTCATCTCGAATCTCTGGCTCTGTCACTCGCGCTTTGCTGTCGCCAAAAGGAGCATCGCGGTCACGCAGTGCAGCACGCAAACCTTCTGTGCCAATCTGTTTGAACACATTCTTTGCTGCTTTCGTAGTATGTGCTCTGGCATCGTTTTCTGCCGCTAACCTTTGTAGGGTACTGGCGCCCATCAATTCAATGCCTACGTTGATGATGCGCTTGTTGGCTGAGAGCATTTCAGGGTCGATCCAACTAAGTCGATCAGCGAGGCCCTCAACTTCCTGCTCCAACAGATCTTCAGGCACAGACTTTAATACAAGGCCAATTTTGGCGGCGTCCTTCCCGGTTAAGGTATCACCCGTTAACAAGAGGCGTTTTGTCCATTGGGGACCGCAGTGATAGAGCCACATCTGGTTAGGTGCGGCGCCCATATTACGTAGCGCAGAGTAGCCAATATTGGCATTGTCGGCACAGATGAGAATATCGCAGTACAGTGCAAGGTCAGTACCACCGGCGAGACAGTGGCCGTGAATCTGGGCAATCGAAGGTTTGTGCATCTCGGACAGCGTTCGCAAACTTCGCTGGAATCTTTCGATGTTCCATGCGTCGTCGTCGATACCAACTCCCTTGCGTCGTTCGACACCATCGTCGTTAGATTTTCTGCCCGCGGTAAGGTCATAACCCGCGCAAAAAGATGGCCCTTCGCCCTTGATAATGACGCAGTGCACAGACTTATCATCATCTGCTTCCCAGAGTGCATCGCGCAGTTCCTCGACCAGTTCGATCGATAGTGCGTTACGTTTTTCAGGGCGATTAAGCGTGATACGTGCGCGGCCTTTCTCTACTTTGTAAGTGATATTTTCGAATGATGGAGTGCTCATGAGATATCCTCGATAGAAGGTGAAGTGTATTTTATTTTAGCGGTCGCACGTTTTGATCTGCGTTCGCCAGCAGAATGGTTGTAAGCGTCGTTGAGTTGCGCTAGGCAGGGCTCCATGCGACGGGAAATACCTCAGGAAATTCATCGAGGCATTGTCCATCTTGTGGGTTGTAGTCAAAGAGCTTCAGAGGGTCCGGGATTGACTGGCTGCGACGCCGCTGATAACAAACGTCAGGACCTGCCCATAGTGAAGCGTGTGATCGCCGTGGATGTTTTAGTTCAACGCCACCAAGCGCAGAGTGAACAATGTTGCCGTGAAACAAAATCACGTCGCCTGGCGAATAGTCCCAGCCGAGTATGTCGAATGAGTCCCTGAAACTTTCGATGTTGGGTAGCGCTGGCAGATCAGGGTCAAGGAAGGAGTCAAAATACGTCCACTTTTCATGAGCCTCGCGGCCTATGAGTACCTCGCCATTGGCAAATGCGCGGTTTAGCGCTGCTGCACCTTCAGGGTCAGAGTCAGGGTCCAGGCCGACAGGCGGACGGTAGGTTATGTTCCACAAGTGTGATCCGCGTAGAACTTCAAGGCTCACATTCCGTGGTGCTGCATCTGCACAAACCCACGCTCGAACCAATTGATGCCCCTCAACATTGTAATAACACGTATCCTGGTGCCAGGCACTTGGCGCGATCATACCCGCAGGTTTGTAGAACATTTGGTCCATGTAGAAACAAACCGGTGCCTGCAATACTGAGCCGACAATTTGTGCAATGGGCGAATCAGTCAATAACTGCTTCAGTTTGGGTGAATGGCTTGCGGGGAACTGGTCGATTCGAAGCGGCATCGAGACACCCGCGGACATGCCATCCGGATGGTCATGGGCGTATTCAAGACCCTCAGCAAGTATGTCGGTCCACTCACTACTTAAGATATTCTTTAGCAGTATTGCGCCATCCCTGTTGAAAGCGGAGATTTGCTGTTCATCTATTTGGTATAACGGGGCTGAATTGGCCATTGCTTCCTGTCTTTTTTGTTAAAACGTTTAGTGTGTGGCGGTTTCAGCTTCGAGTGTAACAAATCGCTTGAATGGCTTACATATATCTTGAAACTCATAAAACCGGTGTCGAGGAGCGCAATGAATGGTTAGATCTGAGACAAATGACTCGCTTGCACAGATGCTGGATATGGCCGAGGCACAGAAGCAGAAACCTGGTGACTTTGTGCAATTCCAGGTTGGCGAAGATGCCGTCATCGTGGTTCGCGTATTTGTGAAGAACAGTCGGGGATGATGGTGCCGGAAAGAGCGCCCATCTTCGGGTCTCAACCGATCTCAGCCAATATCAAATAATTGCTCTGTATCCCTTATTATATGAGTATTATGTTATTTTCCTTGTTTCAATCCCTCTCAACCGCTATCGTTCAATCACATAGTTTATGGTGGGTAGGAAGGTGGGTAAACGAGGTTTTGCATTATGCCGAAGAAGGTAAGGGCATTATCGGCCATTGAGGTCTCCAGGCTAGGGCACAGGAAGGCAGAGGATGGAGCTAATGCCCGGGTCGCTTATCACTTTGTGGGTAACCCAGCAGGCCTAGTCTTGCAGTGTCGTCCTCCTCCTTCTGGCGCTGGCATAGGGTCACGTTCGTGGTTGTTTAGAACAACAGTAGGAAACAAGCGCCGGGAATTTGGTCTTGGTGGCTTTCCTGACGTTTCCCTGGCAGCGGCAAGAGAAAAGGCAAAGGCCCTCAAATTTAAAATCAATGATGAGGGTATTGACCCGCTAGAAGAAAAGAAGGCTAAGAAATCTGCGCTAATTCGAGAACGAGCCAAGGCTGTAACATTCGAGGTTCTTGCTGCCGAATATGTGGCGATGAAAGCTAAGGAGTACAAGACAGCAAAGCAGGTTCAAAAACTAGAAAACCAACTGGCTTATTACGCCCTACCCTTGATCGGCAAAATGATTGTTGCCGATATAGAACATGCACACATAGCCAATATGCTTGGTAAAATCTGGCACGAAAAAACTGAAACAGCTAGCCGCCTTCGGTTGCATGTCGAAAAAATACTAGACTTTGCTGTAGTCAAAAAACTTCGATCTGGGGACAACCCTGCAAGATGGTCTGGCAATCTTGAGC
>JAYGEX010000018.1:0-224067 GCA_046582185.1 Pseudomonadales bacterium
GCGTCCATAGTTTCGTTATCAAAGCCCATCGTACGAAGAGCTGTCCGAACGCCATTATTAGAAAGGGGTCGGGAAGGACCACGTTGCGATGGCAGGACGTAAACACCTCTTCCAGTCAAAGCATGGATGTCCTCCAGGACAACTAATGCCTGCCTGCTAAGGGGAACAATATGATCCCGCCCACTCTTCATCTTCATACCTGGGATACACCATCTTTCTTTCTTCCAGTCGATTTCAGCCCATTCCATCTGCCGAATCTCACCTGGGCGCTGGAATAGCAGTGCTGAAAGCTTCAAAGCTGCACATACAACTGGTGTTCCTTGGTAACCGTTTATCGCAATGATCAGTTGTGAAAGCTCCACAGGATCAGTAATTGCCGCCCTGTGCTGAGTCTTGGGTTTATCTCTCAAGGCGCCCTTGAGATCCGCACTCGCGTCACGTTCACACAACCCTGCCGCAATTCCATATCTAAAGACCTGCCCGGCAGTTGATCTGGCTCTGTGCGCAATGTCTAACGCGTTCCTGTCTTCGATCTTTCGTAATGCTGCCAAAAGCTCCCTCGCCGATATTTCGTAAATCGGGCGATGACCCAAGGAAGGGAATAGATCTCTGGCGAAAATGGACATCGCTCTTTGACGGTGACGGTCAGATTTACCAGTCATCTTTTTCTCAAACCAGTCCAAAGCTACGGACCTGAAATCCACAGCGCCCGCTTGCGTAGCTTTCTCTATCCGCCGTTGCGATGAAGGGTCACTCCCACCGCGTATCTTCAATCTAGCCTCATCTTGAGAGTCTCTGGCTGATGCCAACGAGATTTCAGGATAAACACCAAGCGCGAGGGTCTTTCTCTTGCCTGCAAATCGATAATCCATCCGCCAATACTTTGATCCGTTTGGATGAATAAGCAGATAAAGGCCTTTGCCACCAGCAAGCTTATAAGGCTTCTCCGCCGGCTTAGCTTGTTTGACTTGTGCTGCTGTGATTGACACCGATGCGCGCTCCTATAGGATTCAGAGCAGTTTTGACGGTACAAACATTCGATATCTTGTTATACCGTCAGATATACCGACACTTGACGGTATATATTCTACACTTCTTAACGTGCGTTAACATGACATAATTCAATGATAGTGCCCATAAAATAGGGCCTAAGCGGTTCTTAAGATTTGTTAACAGGGTAGTATTTGGTGCCGGAAAGAGGATTTGAACCTCCGACCAATTGCTTACGAAGCAACTGCTCTACCAACTGAGCTATTCCGGCAAATACGTCAATTCGAATGGGTCAATTCGACTAAAAGTCTAAAACAACGTCGTCGCCGCCGTCTGCATGTGTCGCCGTAACCGTGTAGCCGCTACCGCGAGCACATTCTGGCGAAGTGCCATCGGTGACACAAACCACAACATAGGTAATAACATCCTGGCTTGAACGGGGGGCCCAACCCAGGACGGCTTTTAGGCCGCCAGTCGCATCGGGATCTGCCGGGTCATAGGTACCTTCTACGTACTCACCTTCAGTCATCCGCCGCTCTTCCTGAAGCAAACGCATGGACTGTATACTATCTCTCATCACACTTTCTCGCGCATTGGTTACGTAGCCCTGATACATGGGAAGACCTATGGCATAAATAACGCCAATAATTCCAACGACGACCATCAGCTCGATTAACGAGAATCCATCAGTTTTGTCGTTGCGAAACGCATATCCCAGCTTCCTATTAACCATGAATCAAGACCTCGAGAAGTTATAACCATCATACAATAATACTACGCTGGTCAAATCAACCAGCACTTTACACCGAACAATAAAAAACCGGAAGAAGTCACCTTCGCCCGGTTTTATTCAAATCAAATCTGCTAATACAGATTCAACTTAGTCCATTGCAATCTAGCCGGAATCAGAGGCAAGGATCGTAGTAGTTTCTGCACTTAGATCTTTGTATGCAGGTCTAACAATTGTTACTGCATCCTGATCACCAGTTACCATAATCTGGCCGTCTGCCGCTGTAGCGGCGCTGGATACATATGCAGCACCACCGCCTGGCGCCAGATTTCCACCCGGATTAAACACGGCAATCCAAAGTGCACTAGTTGAAGGAACAGTACTGGCCAGACCCAATGCGATCTGAGTGCTGCCTTTTACGTATGTAGACCTAGCTGCACGAACCGCTTCTTCATAGTGTGAAGTCACTTTCGTCATATTAGCTGTCTTGATGTAATCCTGGTATGCAGGCAAGGCCACTGCGGCAAGAATACCGATAATCGCTACCACGATCATCAATTCGATCAAGGTAAAACCTTGTTGTAGTTTGTTAGTCATTAATCTAGCTCCATTAAATTTTATTGAGACTGCCGGGTAACGATAGTTTTCATTTTCTTCAGCCTGGGTCAAAGCAGTGCAATAGCCGTGCCATTGAGGATACAGTCATATTGCTACCGTTGATCTGGTCTAAGTGACTGCCTTGGTCAGTTGTAGCACTATGGTAGTACACATGAAGGGGCAAAATGTGACGCAAATGGTCACCTCGTGATTTTATCAATCTGCTCGCCACGAAAATACCCGACATATTGTTATCGACACCTATAGCGGTGAAATGTAAACTTTCAGCAACTGCAGGAACTGCAGGAACTGCCGAACATCGCATATTCAGTAGCTTCAATCATAATCAGGAATAGACGACTATGGCCGCAAACCCCATTCAGCTCAGTGGGCTTGCTAGACGATTGGTCGAAGATAATTTGCTGAAAGATACTGTCGCCAAAGAAGCGTCAGAGGAAGCAGCGAAAACCCGCGTGCCTTTTGTAACACACCTGGTACAAAACGATCTTGTCAGTGCACGCGATATTGCCAATGCCGCATCGGAAGAGTTCGGCACCCCACTGATGGATATATCTACTCTCGATCCTGAATCCATTCCGAAGAACCTCATTGATGAAAAGCTGATTCGAACGAATCATGCAGTACCCATATTCCATCGCGGCAACCGTTTATTCGTTGCTGTCTCAGATCCAACCAATCGCAAAGGTCTGGATGACATTAAGTTTCATACTGGTATTACGACTGAAGAAGTACTGGT
Organism: Pseudomonadales bacterium; assembly: GCA_046582185.1. Taxonomy (GTDB): domain Bacteria; phylum Pseudomonadota; class Gammaproteobacteria; order Pseudomonadales; family Azotimanducaceae. Next base: position 3,075 of record JAYGEX010000018.1, read on the forward strand.
TGAAGAAAACAAATTAACGGCATTCATCGATTCCTATCTCGAATCTCAGGACAGTGGAGGGTTGGGTGATCTCGGCGATGATGATGTTGATTTAGACCTTGAAGCAGTTGATGAACAGGGCGGCGAGGATGAAGACAAAGGCCCCGTTGCAGACGATACGCCGGTGGTGCGTTTTATTAACAAGATGCTGATGGATGCTATTAGAGGTGGGGCATCTGACTTACATTTTGAGCCATTTGAGAAAAGCTACCGGGTGCGTTTCAGAACGGATGGCGTTTTGCATGAAGTCGCAAGGCCGCCGGTTAATCTATCGCCGCGAATTTCCGCCAGATTGAAGGTTATGTCCCAAATGGACATTTCAGAACGCCGGGTCCCACAAGACGGGCGTATCAAACTGAAAATTTCTAAAACAAAGTCCATCGACTTCCGGGTAAATACCCTGCCCGTGCTCTTTGGGGAAAAGGTTGTTCTGCGAATCCTGGACCCAAGTTCTGCGAAGATGGGTATTGATGCACTTGGATATGAGGACGATCAAAAGGCCCTCTACATGGAGGCTTTGAAAAAGCCGCAAGGTATGTTCCTGGTCACGGGTCCAACTGGTTCAGGGAAGACGGTTTCTCTCTACACCGGAATTAATATTCTGAATACGCCTGATCTGAATATCTCCACTGCTGAAGATCCGGTGGAAATCAACCTCGAAGGCATAAACCAATGTCCGATTAACGCCAGGGTCGGCCTGGATTTCTCTGAAGCACTACGCTCATTTTTACGGCAAGACCCTGATATCATAATGGTGGGTGAGATTCGTGATCTTGAAACCGCTGAAATTGCTATTAAGGCTGCACAAACTGGGCACATGGTGATGTCCACCCTGCACACCAATAGCGCCCCTGAAACTTTGACGCGACTTAGAAATATGGGCGTTGCAGCGTTTAACCTGGCGACATCTGTCAACTTAATAGTTGCCCAAAGACTCGCCAGAAGGCTGTGCGATTGCAAAGTGAAATTAGAGATTCCAAAGAGTGCTCTTATTGAGAAGGGATTCTCGGAAAAAGATGTAGAAGAAGGGCTTGAAATTTTCGGACCAAAGGGCTGTGAGAAATGTTCTTCTGGATACAAAGGGCGCGTTGGAATCTACGAAGTAATGAAAATTGTCCCTGAGATCCAGAAGATAATTATGGAGGATGGCAACGCCATCCAGATCGCTGAAGCCAGCGCAAGGAATGGCTTCAAGACCATATTCCAATCGGCCCTGGTCAAGGTGCAGCATGGCATGACCAGCCTGGATGAAGTCGAACGCACCACCAGTGGACACTAAGTAGGGGTTAATCATGGCTGCAGCCAGCACGCTTTTCGCCTGGGAAGGAACCGATCGCTCGGGCAAGAAAACCAAGGGCGAAATCACCAGCAAGAACGCCAATATTGCAAAGGCCGAACTTCGCAAGCAAGGTATTAACCCCAGCAAGGTCAAGAAAAAAGGGGCTGGGTTTAGTCTCGCCAATTTCGGGGCAAAAGTTACTCCCGGCGATATTGCTCTCTTTACGCGACAACTTGCCACAATGATGAAAGCCGGCGTGCCTCTGGTTCAATCCTTTGAAATTGTCGCGGACGGTGTCGACAATCCGATGATGAAAGATTTAATACTCAAAATTCGGGATGAGGTAGCTTCAGGTAATTCATTCGCCTATTCAATTCGGGCTCAACCCAGAGAGTATTTTGACGAGTTGTTTTGCAACCTGATTGAAGCCGGCGAGCAATCTGGTTCATTAGAAACCATGCTCGATAGATTGGCAGAATATAAAGAGAAGAGTGAGGCACTTAAAGCGAAAATCAAGAGTGCCATGAACTATCCAATCGCTGTACTGGTTGTTGCCGGTGTGGTTTCAGGCATCCTGCTGATCAAGGTAGTTCCCCAGTTCGAGGAAATTTTCGCCGGTTTCGGCGCCGAATTACCCGAATTTACACAGTTGGTTGTGAACATGTCCAACTTCATGCAGGAATGGTGGTTTATCGCTGTAGCTGCAGGTGCCGCCCTCTTTTTTGCTCACAAAGAAGCCTTAAAGAAATCCAAGGCACTACGCGATGCTGAGTCACGGCTCTCGTTAAAGATACCCGTTCTCGGCGATATTCTCGACAAGTCATGTATCGCACGATTCGCCAGAACTTTGTCTACAACCTTTGCCGCAGGTGTTCCGCTGGTTGATGCATTAGAATCAGTCGCGGGTGCAGCAGGTAATATCATCTATGAGGAGGCCATCCTCAGAGTCAAAGAGGACGTCTCAAGTGGTATCCAATTGAATTATTCCATGAAACAGCAAGGCGTATTTCCCAACATGGTGATACAGATGGTCGCCATCGGTGAAGAGTCTGGCGCACTGGATGCAATGCTGGACAAGGCAGCGACCTACTACGAAGAGATGGTTGATAACGCAGTAGACGGCCTAACCAGTTTGATTGAACCAATCATCATGTCATTCCTCGGTGTTGTGATTGGCGGACTTATCATTGCCATGTATCTGCCCATTTTCTCCATGGGCGACGCAATTAGCGGCAGCCACTAAAAGAGAATTCCATTAGCGATATGTTTGAATACCTAGCCCTGTTTCAGGGAGAGTTCCCTGTTTTTGTGACCATCACCGCACTAATGTTTGGGCTTATCATTGGCAGCTTCCTGAACGTTGTAATACACCGCATGCCTCTTATGCAGGAGAGAGAACTTGATATTCAAGCCAACGAAATACTTGGCAACGATATCAAGCCCGATGACGAACCTTTCAATCTCGTTTTCCCAAATTCACATTGCCCTGCCTGCAAGCATGAAATCAGGGCATGGGAGAATATCCCTCTCTTCAGCTATGCCTACCTGAAGGGCAAATGTTCAGCCTGCAAAATACACATATCTGCGCGATATCCCAGCGTTGAATTATTAACGGGCATTCTCACTGCCATTGTGATTTCTGTATTCGGTGCATCGCCCCTTGGCCTGGCTGCCTGCGTTCTAACCTGGGGACTTATTTCACTGGCACTCATCGACTATGACACTTATTTTCTGCCCGATGATATTACATTGCCACTTTTATGGCTGGGCCTAAGCGTCAATTTTTTTACACTAATTACGAGCCTGTCTGACGCATTCCTGGGCGCCTGTATTGGATACTTAACCTTCTGGTTAGTGTTTCAGGCATTCAAGCTAATTACAGGTAAGGAAGGCATGGGATATGGCGACTTTAAGCTCCTGGCAATGCTTGGCGCCTGGATGGGCTGGCAAGCCCTGCCACTTATTATTATTCTATCGTCCTTTACTGGCGCATTGATTGGCGGCATCCTCATCTTCAGGGGGCGCGAAAAAGCCAAACCAATTCCTTTCGGACCCTTACTGGCGCTCGCAGGTTGGATCAGCCTTATCTGGGGCAAACAATTGACCAGCGCATATCTTCAATATGCCGCGTTTTAGTAGTCGAGCAACAAGATGACAAGATATGTAGTAGGTTTAACAGGCGGCATTGGCAGCGGAAAGACATCCGTATCAGACCTGTTTGCTGAGCACGGCATTGTCGTCGCCGATTCCGATATCATTTCTCGGACAGTTGTAGAGCCTGGCATGCCAGTTCACGGCAAAATCCGCGAACGGTTTGGGACAACGATTCTGCTGCAGGATGAGACGCTAAACAGGGCAAAGCTAAGAGAGATTATCTTCGCCAGTAAAGATGACCGCCGCTGGTTAGAAAAGCAAACTCATGGGCCTATTATGAAAATGTTAGGGGATATTGTCAGCACTGCCAGTTCGCCCTACGCGATCCTTGTTCTGTCTGCCGGGTCCGGTCATTCTACTCTAATTAACAAAATGTTGGTGGTAGATGTATCTGAACCGACCCAGATTGAAAGGGTCACGAATCGTGACAATAATTCAATCGACCAGGTTCAGGCAATCATGGACAATCAACCATCGCGGCAGGAACGTCTTAGCTGGGCAGATGACGTCATTAAAAATGACGGGACTCTCGATCAGCTAAAGGCAAGAGTTATAGAGCTTCATCACCACTACATTACACTTAGCGCGAAACCAAAATGACCGATGTGATTGTTAAATGCCCTACCTGCCAGAAGGCAGTAGCCTGGATAACATCCAGTGAGTTTCGACCCTTTTGTTCGGAACGATGTCGTTTAATCGATTTAGGTGAATGGGCAGACGGCAATCGTTCAATTCCCGCTGATGAAGATTATAATGATGTCACTGCTTTTGATCTGGATCGGGACTAATCTAGGTTCGATATTCCGCATTGATACGCACATAGTCATAACTTAGATCGCTGGTCCAGATCGTCTCATTTAGCTCTCCGGAATTTAAATCCACAGTGATGGTCACTTCCTCACCAGCCATGGCTTGCGCGCCCATAGATTCCTCGTAATCATCGGCCCTGCCGCCATTAGCCATGAGTTGCACGTCTCCTACATAGACGTCGAGCTTTGAAACGTCGATATCAACATCGGCCTTGCCAATTGCCATGACGATGCGACCCCAATTGGCATCGCTCGCAAAGAGAGCCGTCTTCATCAGCGGCGAATTCGCGATCGCATAAGCTATCTTTAGACAGTCCTCGCTCTTACTACCATTGACAACCCGAACCTCTACGAACTTGGTCGCGCCCTCTGCGTCCCTGATAATGCCTTGGGCCAGCTCGATCATCAGCTCTTCCAACATGGCATAAAACTGCGTCTCAGCTGCTTCATTAGGCGCAATGATTACCCCGGAAACCCCTGTTGCCGTCACAACACACGAATCATTAGTGGATGTATCGCTATCGACTGTTATTCGGTTAAACGACTTGTTTACAGCCTTGTCCAGCAATGACTGCAACATCGCGGTCTTAATTGAGGCGTCCGTTGCAATATAAGTCAGCATGGTCGCCATATTCGGTTGAATCATTCCCGCACCTTTAGCAATGCCGGTGATGGTCACAATCTTTTCGTCTATTTCGAATTGGCGGGACGCTATCTTGGGGCGAGTATCTGTAGTCATGATACCTCTGGCGGCATCCAGCCAGTTGTTCTCATCCAGGCCAGGGATGATCTTATCAAGAGCATCGGTAATATTTGCGACTGGCAGACGCTCGCCTATGACGCCAGTGGAAAAAGGCAGAACTTCTTCCGGTCTTGTTCCCGTTAACTGAGACAGGGATTTACAACAAAGTAAGGAATCAACGATGCCCTGCTGCCCGGTCGCTGCATTGGCGTTGCCGCTGTTAATCAATAGATATCTCGGCGACGACTGCTTTAGGTGCCGCTTGCCCACTTCAACCGGCGCTGCAGCAAACAAGCTCTTGGTAAAGACGGCAGCACTGTTGCTTCCCTGCGCAAATTCAAACATCACAAGGTCATGTACTGAGTCGGACTTTATGCCACAGGCAACCGATGCCAGTTTTACCCCAGGCACAGCATGATAGTGAGTGCTTCCCAATCCAACAGGCATTTAGTTGAGCTTCCCGTGACAGGATTTGTATTTCTTGCCTGATCCACATGGGCAAGGCTCATTTCGCCCGACCTTTTTCTCACGCCTCACAAATGGAGACTGGGCCTGCTCTTCCGGCTGTGGCTCAGCCACACCGCTGCCACTGTCTTTTTGGAAGTTGAGTTTGTTTCTGGCGGCCTCCTCCCTTCTCCTGCGGTCCATCTCCTCAATATCATCAGCGGGTTGGAACTGAACCCGGGACAAGAACCGAATGACTTCGAATTTAACATTGTTCAACAGTTCTTCGAATAATTCGAAGGCTTCGCGCTTATACTCCTGCTTCGGCTGCTTCTGTGCGTATGCACGAAGATGAATTCCCTGCCGCAGGTAATCCATGGCCGACAGATGCTCTTTCCAAAGCGTATCAACTACATCCAGCATGATTCGTTTCTCGAATAGCCGTATATCCGGCCCCACAGCCTGCTCTTTCACGCCATAGGCATCTCGAATTTCCTTTTCAATACGCTCTCGCAGAGACTCTTCATGCATGGAGTCGTCTTCTTCCAGCCAGCGCACCAGCGATAAGCTGGCACTGAATTCGGTGTGCAGCGCTTGCTCAAGACCCGGGATATCCCATTGTTCTTCAAGGCTCTGTGGCGGCACAAATCCATCTATCACCTGATTGATGACGTCCTCCCACAAGGCACCAATTGTCTCGGAAATATCATGGGCTTCCATCAATTCCTTACGCTGCCCATAGATCATCTGTCGCTGATCATTCGCGACATCATCATATTCAAGCAACTGTTTGCGTATGTCGAAGTTCCTGCCTTCCACTTTCCGCTGCGCCTTCTCAATCGCGTTAGTGACCATCTTATGTTCAATGGCCTCGCCTTTTTCCATGCCCAGAGTTTTCATCAACCCGCGAATCCGGTCTGATGCAAATATGCGCATCAGGTTGTCTTCAAGTGACAGGTAGAATTTCGAGTAGCCGGGGTCTCCTTGCCGGCCCGCTCGCCCGCGAAGCTGATTGTCTATCCTGCGACTTTCATGTCGCTCTGTGCCAATGACATGAAGCCCCCCTGCCTCAATGACCAGATCGTGACTCTTCTGCCAGTCAGACTTGATTTTGGCGATTTGTACATCATCAGGGTCTTTCAAGGCTTCGATGTCGGCTTCCCAGCTGCCACCAAGGATAATATCTGTACCACGGCCCGCCATATTGGTGGCTATGGTTAATGTACCTGGCCTGCCTGCCTGGGCAATAATCTCTGCCTCTTTCTCGTGGAACTTGGCATTTAACACGCTGTGCTTAATCTTTTTCTTCTTCAACAGTTTTGACAATAGCTCAGAGGTCTCGATTGAAGCAGTACCCACTAGAACTGGTGCATTTTTGGATAAACACTCGTGTATCTCGTCAACGATGGCCTCAAATTTGTCCTCATGAGTGAGATAGATCAGGTCATTGCGATCGTCTCTAATCATAGGCAGATTGGTTGGAATGACGACCACGTCCAGGCCATATATTTGCTGAAATTCAAATGCCTCCGTATCAGCCGTACCAGTCATCCCAGCAAGCTTGTTATACAGGCGGAAATAGTTCTGAAAGGTCGTGGATGCCAGCGTTTGGCTTTCGTTGGTGATCGAAACATTTTCTTTGGCTTCAACTGCCTGATGTATGCCACCGGACCAGCGCCGGCCTGGCATTGTTCGCCCGGTGTGTTCATCCACAATGACTATTTCATTGTCCTGAACAATATATTCAACATCCCGGTTGAACAAACAATGTGCTTTCAATCCAGAATGAACATGATGCAGTAGCGTGAGGTTTGCCGTGCCATATAGACTGTCGCCTTCGCGAAGTAAGCCAGCCTTTGTGAGCAAGGACTCTACTTTCTGATGGCCCTCTTCAGTTAATTCAATGTCCCGCTGCTTCTCATCAACGAAGAAGTCTCCGGGCGGCTCAATTTCATTCGCGATATCTTCTGGCGTCTTTTCCTGACGATCAAGCTGAGGAATAATCTTGTTGATTGCCTTATAGACTTCCGCGGTATTTTCAACACCACCAGAAATAATGAGGGGAGTTCTGGCTTCATCAATGAGAATGGAATCCACTTCATCGACGATGGAATAATTGAGTGTTCTCTGTACTTTTTCTTCCAGGCTAAAGGCCATATTGTCGCGGAGATAATCGAAGCCAAATTCGTTATTTGTACCGTAGGTTATATCTGCTTGATAGGAGGCCTTCTTTTCGTCCATTGCCTGCCCGGAATAAACAACACCGGCTGACATTCCCAGCGCCTCATAAAGAGGCCCCATCCACTGACAACCCCATTTGGCCAGATAGTCATTGACGGTGACAAGATGAACGCCCTTACCGGTAATCGCGTTAAGGTAAAGGGCAAGCGTTGCAACAAATGTCTTGCCCTCACCAGTTCGCATCTCGGCTATTCGACCTTCATGGAGAGTAATTCCACCTATCATCTGCACGTCAAAGATGCGCATCTTCAGCGTTCTTTGACCAGCCTCGCGAACGACTGCAAAAGCTTCCGGAAGAATCTCTTCCAGACTCGAACCGCCTTCTACGCGCGTTCGAAAGTCATCTTTCTTATTCTTTATGGCAAGGTCATCAAGCTTCTTCATTTCTTCTTCGAAGGTATTGATCTTGGTGACGACCTTTCCCATTCGCTTGAGTTCACGCTCGTTCTTACTTCCAAATACTTTGCTAATCATCTGCATAACCATAATGGGCAGTCTCTATTTAAGTCACTTTTTGATTAGGGCCGACGATCACAGCCAGCCGAAAAGGGTAGAAGGAACGCCCGCGTTTAAACGTCAGGCGATCACAGAAACATGGAGTTTATTCTAATCAGCGACTGGCGCGATGGATATAGGTAGCAGGGTCGACGGCGCGACCATTTTTGAATACTTCGAAGTGGACGTGAGGTCCGGTAGAACGGCCGCTATTGCCCATCAATCCGATGACCTGACCTTTCTTGACGACATCCCCAACTTTAACAATCAGATCTTTGTGATGGCCATACCGGGAAGCAAAGCCACCACCATGATTGATCTCTATCATTTTACCGTAACCACTTCGCGGGCCGGCATAAACGACGACACCAGCAGCAACAGTAACAATGTCGTCGCCTTCACTTCCGGCAAAATCCACCCCATTGTGCCAGGCACGTTTACCGGTAATGGGGTCATTTCTGCGCCCAAAGCGAGAAGACATCCAACCCTTCTTGATAGGTCGCCCTGTCAGAAAGATATCATTTTGTAATTTGCGATTGACGAGCAAGGTCTCAAGAACACCCAGCTGTTGTTCCCTGTTGTCTATCTCTTCGGCCAACCGATTGAGCACCTGGAGATAGTCCGGCGGCGAATACGTAGCTCCCTCTGATAATGATTCGGGGCCACCTAAGCCTGGCGCTCGGGAAAAATCAAATTCACCCTCTTCCAGCTTGGCAATGCTGGTTAAGCGTTCACCAAGTGCATCCAGTCGAACAATCCGCGCCTGTAATTTAGCCAGGCGTAATGCAGAGGCTTCCAGATTTTCTCTTGCATCGCGCTGCGCATGCTCAATGTCCCTGCTCTGATTTTTCAGTACCTGGCGCCATTTGCTGACCATTTCGCCAGTCAACCCGGCTTCACCAACACCATGCAGATACGAAAAATAACCGACCACTGCCGGTATTCCAAGGAGTCCAGCAAAGGTAAGCCCAATGAGCAGACCGCTGGCGGCAAAAGAGCGATGTCTTCCGGATCGATTGTCTAAAATGATGAATTTCATGTTACTACTTGCTGTTTTATACCCTGTGGTTTTCTTCTTCTTATTATCGTCTTATTATCTTCTATTGGGACATCAAACTTTAGTACCATTATTCTCTAGTGCCACTATTCTCAGTCCCCATATAGGCCAGGACATGCCCAGCATACCAAAATCAAGAATTCATAAGTCTCTTAAGCGACCAAATCAAATATTGGGAAACCAAAAGGGTATCCTCAATAAGGTCTACGCACAAACCCGCGAGCTTCTCGCCATTCAGGCCACCATCCGCAATTTCGTCCCGGATAATGTCCATGTTGCATCGGTCCGAGATGGCGTATTGCACCTCATAACCAATTCGAGTGCAACTGCTACGAGAATCAAATATCGCGGGCGAAATATCGTCAGTGCCATCCGCAATCAGAGCAAGAACCTTGATGTTAACAAAATTGCAGTTTCTGTTCGCCCTGAAGATCCGGATACCCGACCTGCGGCGAGAGAACCTCTCCCTATATCCAGCGAAAGCGCCAATCAGCTCAGCGATACTGCAAAATTCATCGAAGACGACGCCCTAAAACAGGCTCTCATCAAACTCTCAAAGAGAGCGGCCAAACCCTAAGAAACCCTATAAAGGCTGCTCTGCTCAAGCCTGTTCAGCAAACGCTGAACGGTAGTGTGAAAACGGCGCCTGTTCTGCATCATCAAAGGTCACGATCTCCCAAGAATCTGGATTCTTTAGTATTTCCTTACGCAATGCATGATTTTCTGTGTGCCCGGACTTATGCCCGATGAATTCGCCAATGATGCTGTAGCCCATTAGATAGAGGTCACCGATTGCGTCCAGAATCTTGTGCCGGACGAACTCGTCCTCGTGCCGAAGACCATCGTCATTGAGGACCCGGTAATCATCTACCATTACCGCATTGTCCAGACTGCCACCTTTGATCAGGTTTAATTCCCGCATATGCTCGAATTCCTGCATCAGGCCAAATGTTCTCGCCCTGCTGACTTCTTTTACATAAGAGGTGGTAGAAAAATTGATGCTGGCTTGTTGTTTCTTGATAACAGCGTTATCGAAGATAATGGTATGACTGACTTTAAAGCCATCATAAGGTTTGATTGTCGCATATTGACCGTAGTCACCGGGGTTTTCCGCACTGCCAACGCGGACTTCCTTGGTGATCTTTAAAAACTTCTTCAGGGCATTTTGTTCTTCGATACCTGCAGATTGAATAAGAAAAACAAAGGTGGCCGCGCTGCCATCCATAATCGGCATTTCAGAGCCGCTTACCTCTACATAGGCATTATCGATGCTCAAACCACACAATGCAGACATCAAATGCTCAATGGTGGTGATTCTATGTCCGTCCTTGATCAGCGTGGTTGCTAATCGAGTATCGCCGACGTTTTCCGTTCTCGCCTGTATTTCCACTGGGGGTTCAACATCAACCCGGACAAAGACTATTCCGGTGTCAATCGGCGCGGGACGAAGCGTTAAATAGACTTTTTCACCCGTATGCAGTCCAATGCCAGTCGCCCGAATGACATTCTTCAAAGTTCTTTGCTTTATCATTATTGTTCTTGTCCCCAATTGCGGCGCGAATAGTACCAGAAACTACCCTGACAATCCCCTTCGTCACAATATTTTGGCAGTATGATTTCCGGTATTAGTGTGACCCTGATTGAACTCATTAGTTGCACCGACACGTTCCAAAAGCAGCAGAATAGTACGGCTTACATCGAAAAGAGGTCCCGGGATGCCAAAATGGCCTCCCTAAACACTTCTCACATCGATACCGGTCAGCTTTTAGTCCGCCTGCCGCCTGAGGAATGCGGGAATATCGAGGTACTCAAGATCCTTACCGGTGGGCGGCTCACCATCGCGCTGACTATTTGAGGCTGCATTTCTTATGATTGTGGGTCGATCAAGGTCGGCGTAATCTATCGACCCATCTCCAGCAATCTTCTTCTTGACCTCATCCCGCAGATTTTTAGGCCGCTCTATTTGCAATTCACCGAGGCCTGTTGCAACTACCGTTACGCGCAATTCGTCTTCCATGTCATTGTCGATGACGGTACCGATAACAACTGTTGCGTTTTCAGAGGAAAATTCTTCAACTGTCGCGCCAACTTCAGAGAATTCGCCAAGAGATATATCTGAACTTGCGGCGATGTTGACCAAAATACCCCGCGCCCCATTGAAATCTACGTCCTCAAGTAATGGACTTCGAATTGCTGCCTCCGCAGCTTCTCTGGCCCTGTTCTCACCTGATGCGCTACCACTTCCCATCATCGCCATACCCATTTCAGACATGACGGTTCTGACATCAGCAAAATCGACGTTGATCATTCCCGGCTTGATGATCAGGTCAGCAATACCCTGTACCGCGCCAAGCAAGACATCGTCGACAGCTGCAAAGGCTTCCAGCAGGAGCGTGTCCTCGCCCATAATGGTTAGCAATCTCTCATTGGGAATAGTGATAAGAGAATCTACATATTTTGATAACTCTTCAATTCCGGCGAGCGCAGTCTTCATTCGCTTCTTGCCTTCAAAGGGAAAAGGCTTGGTCACAACAGCCACTGTCAGAATGCCAAGATCTTTCGCGATCTCTGCGACAATCGGCGCGGCACCGGTGCCGGTACCACCACCCATACCTGCGGTAATGAACACCATGTCTGCACCATTTAGGGCTTCAGCGATACGATCCTTGTCCTCGAGCGCTGCATCTTTCCCCATGTTGGGATCCGCACCAGCACCAAGGCCTTTGGTAATATCTGATCCCAGCTGGAGCAAGGTCTTGGCGCTTAGATGTTGCAATGCCTGTGCGTCAGTATTGGCACAGACAAAATCAACCCCTTCTACTTGGCGAGTCACCATGTGTTCAACTGCATTACCACCGCCGCCGCCAACACCTACCACCTTTATTACGGCATGTGACTGCACACTATCTACTAGTTCAAACATAATTCGCCCTCCTAAGGCCAAGGCAATTTTCCACGGTATTATTTGTTATTTGTTTCCTAAATCTTTCCGCACTTATTCTTTCCGCACTAGATAACTTCACGTGTTACGCCCCTCCCATGAGCCAATTTTTGACACGCCCAACAACACTCTCCATTCCTGCATTCGATGGGATGACAAGACCATCACCTTGTTGTTTGGCGCCATACTGCAGCAGTCCAACCGCCGTTGAATAAATTGGATTGCGAACGATGTCCGCCAGCCCACTGACTCCGTGAGGCATGCCAATATTGACAGGCATGTGGAATATTTCTTCGGCAAGTTCCACCACACCTTCCATTTTTGATGTACCACCAGTAAGTACGATGCCTGCTGCCACCAGATCTTCAAAGCCGCTACGTCTGAGCTCGGCCTGGATTAGTGTAAAAAGCTCGTCGTACCTTGGCTCAACCACTTCGGCAAGCGCCTGTCTGGAAAGGTCTCGATCGGATCGATCGCCAACGCTTGGCACTTTAATAGTTTCATTTTCACCGGCGAGACTTGCCAGAGCACAGGCGTATCTAATTTTAATCTCTTCAGCATTAGGCGTCGGCGTTCTAAGCGCCATGGCAATGTCGTTTGTCACCTGGTCCCCTGCTATGGGGATTACCGCCGTATGTCGTATGGCACCATCGGTAAATATTGCGATATCAGACGTTCCACCGCCGATATCCACAAGGCATACACCGAGATCCTTTTCATCTTCTGTAAGCACAGAGAAGCCAGAGGCAACCTGCTCCAAAATGATATCTTCAACTTCCAGGCCACAGCGTTTAATGCATTTCTCAATATTTTGCGCAGCATTTACCGCACAAGTAACCAGGTGCACTTTTGCCTCCAGACGTACGCCAGACATACCCAGCGGCTCCTTAACACCTTCCTGGGTATCGATGACGAATTCCTGGGGCAGTATGTGCAAGATCTTCTGATCTGCCGGAATAGCAACCGCCTGAGCTGCATCAATCACTCGCTCGATATCCGGCTGAAAAACCTCTCGATCACGAATGGCGACAATGCCATGTGAATTCAGGCTTCGGATATGGCTGCCTGCAATGCCTGCATATACAGAATGAATTTCACAGCCTGCCATCAACTCAGCCTCTTCTATGGCACGCTGAATAGATTGAACCGTGGATTCAATATTAACCACCACCCCCTTCTTCAAGCCTTTCGATGGGTGACTGCCGATACCAATAATCTCAACTTCCTTTTCCGGCGTCAGTTCACCGACTATGGCAACAACCTTGGAGGTTCCGATATCAAGGCCGACGATCATTCGGTTTCCAATTGAACTGGTCATAAGCTCACTTCTCTCTGCAAATTAAAGGTTTCGGTAACTTCAAATCCGTTACTCTGTTTTATAAAATCAACCGCAACACCATTGGTGTATCGGGTATCCACGCTCTTCACTGCCGGCCCACTTTCGTCGGCCGAAATAATTTTTACCACCTGGAGATATCTCTTCATTCTCTGCTCCACGTCCACATTACCAAGAGCAACGAGCACTCCTGATCGATCTTCAAACTCCAGCGATCCTCGTTTGTTCAGGCTCAGCACTTCAATAGATTGCCCAGCTTTGGCAAGCGCACGGTTGAGCCTTTGGTAGTGAGTCATTACCTGCCGCTCGCTGCCAACGGGACCATAAAGTTGCGGCAAGTCTCCGGCTACAAGGTATTCCGAGATAAACACAAGCCCTGCATTATTTATAAAGGCATCGTCGTTCCAGTAGGCAATGGGCTCTTCTGCTTCAACCATAATCGCTAATTCATCAGGCCACTTTTGACTGACCTGCACTGTTCTGACCCAGCTAAGGTCATCGAGAGTCGCCTTTACACCTTCTATGTCCGTGAGGGAAAGCTCGCCTTTAGCCAAAATCCCTTGCACTGATATGCGCTGTTCTTTATTTATATTTCCCGAAATACTTACGTATTCTATTTCCAGCTTGTTTAAACCCAGGGCCAGGGTTAAAGATCCAGACATCAGCACAGCTATCAATGCCATAAGCGCTATTTTGTATTTGATCAGGAATCTCACTAACCAGCCCTCCTGACGGCCCATTGATCTTTTAGGATTTGCGCTAATTTAGCCGTCTCTCCAGCCCCCTGTGTTAACACTATGTCCCCGCCTCGAACGATTTCATTCACTCGCTTGGGCACATCAGCGATGTGCTCCACAAATTCCACATCGACCTGGCCGCCCATCAATAACTTCTGATAAAGATCTTCACCTGTTGCGCCAGCAATCTTGTCTTCACCAGCACTGTATACATCGGTCAGAATAAGAAGATCCACGCGGGATAAAACCTCCACAAATTGTTCAAAGAGCTCCAAGGTCCGGGTATATCGATGCGGCTGATAGACCATAATGAGCCGGTTTTCTTTCCAGCCATTTCTGACGGCTTCTATCGTCACCTTGACTTCACTCGGGTGATGGCCGTAGTCATCTACCAGAATAAATTTCTCACCGCCAACGAGAAACTCTCCGTGCAGTTCAAACCTGCGACTGACTCCCGCGAATTCCAGCAGCCCTTTTTCAATATCGGCAGCAGGGACTTTTTCATCGCTGGCAATTGCGACCGAAGCCAGTGCATTAAGAACATTATGGCGCCCCGGTAAATTCAGCCTGATCTGTAAGTCTTCATCAAAGCCGATGCGACGAACTTTGAATATTGAGGTGCGTCCTTCCTGTTCCATGTCATAGGCCATGACATCTGCCCTGCCGTCAAATCCGTAGGTCACGATGGATCGCTTAATCCGGGGTAACAGCGCATTAACAACAGGATCATCGATGCACGCAACCAACAAACCATAAAATGGCAGGTTGTGAACAAACTCAAGGAAGGCTTTCTGCAACTTCTCGAAACTACCTCCGTAGTGACTTAGGTGATCCCGATCTACATTGGTTAGAACTACGACCATGGGCTGCAAGTGTAAAAATGAAGCATCACTCTCGTCCGCTTCTGCAACCAAATACCGACTTGCCCCTAAACGCCCATTGGTATTGGCGCTATTAAGGAGGCCACCGATGATGAAGGTGGGGTCAAGACCCGCCTGGCCTAAAATAGAGGCAATCAGGCTGGTTGTTGTCGTTTTACCATGGGTTCCTGCAACGGCAATCCCATGTCGGTAACGCATTAACTCACCGAGCATTTCTGCCCGGCGAACCACAGGAATTCGCTTCAGATGCGCCGCATCTACTTCCGGGTTGCCACCATCGATAGCAGAAGATGTGACAACGACATCAACATCTTCAACATTACTTTCAATATGTTCAGAATAAATTTTGGCGCCGAATTTTTTGAGACGTTCTGTTACGGCGGACTCGACAAGGTCCGAACCGGATATCTCATAACCTTGATTAAGCAACACTTCAGCAATACCGCACATTCCGGCACCGCCAATCCCGACAAAATGAATCCGCTTAATTCGGCGCATCTCTGGCACTTCAGGAAAACCAAGAGGGAGTCTATTTGACACTTCGTCGACTCCTTGCAATTACGCCAATCATTTGGTTCCGGCACTCATATTCAATTCGCAATAGTATGGCGATCAGCACGCAACTAATGATCAAACTGTTTCCACCAAAACTCACCAGGGGCAAGGTCAACCCTTTGGTGGGCAACAACCCCAGATTGACACCCAAATTAATGGACGACTGAACCCCTAACAGGAAGGCTATGCCATATGCCAGAAATGCATGGAATTCCGCCCCTTGTTCCACAGCAGATTTTCCTATCCACAACGCTCGAACAACCAGTATGGCGAAGACAACAATAATCAGCACCGCACCAACCACCCCTAGTTCTTCAGCAATGATTGAAAACAGAAAATCAGTATGCGCCTCCGGCAAAAAGAACAACTTTTGAATACTATTGCCGAGGCCAAGGCCTAACCATTCTCCACGACCAATAGCGATTAGCGCCTGAGTTAACTGATAACCGCCGCCAAACGGGTGCTGCCAAGGATCGGTAAACGAGGTAAGTCTGGCCAGTCGATACGGTTGCAGAACTGCAATAGCCCCAAGGATTACCAGCCCGACTGAGACGACTGGTAAATAATATTTCATGGGCGAACCGGCAAGAAAAATCACGCCCATGACGGCAGACATAATGACAACCGCCGCCCCAAAGTCTGGCTGCATCAAGAGTAGGACAGACATTGTTCCGACGAAGATCAAGGGCTTTATGAACGCAAGCCAATTCTGCTGAATTTCCTCTTTCCTTTTCACCAGATAAGCCGCGATGTATATGATGGCAATCAGCTTTACGAATTCAGAGCCTTGCAATGTGAAAAATCCAAGTGATATCCAGCGGGAAGCGCCATTCACTTCCTTGCCGATTCCGGGAATCAGGACTGCTACAAGTAACACAAATGCAATGAAGAGAAGTGGGAGATCCAACTTCTGCCAAACCTTGATGGGAATTGACATCGCAACACCGCCAGCCGCTGCTGCAATAAGGACAGACACCAGATGCCTTGATGCTAAATGGAAGGGGTTTCCGTATATTCGCGCCGAGACTTCAGTTGAAGCTGATGTCACCATGACCAGCCCGGTTAGCAATAACAGGCAGGACATGCCTAATACCAAGGGGTCAACGGGACACCCAAAGCGCGGCAGTATTTTCGATTTTAAGGCCATACTCATTTGGCCTTCTCCCGAACAAGCTGTTTGAAACTACTGCCCCTTGCTTGATAATCTTCGAACATATCGAAACTCGCACAGGCTGGCGAGAACAATACTATGTCGCCAGGCACTGAAGCCTGGACAGCTGCATCGACGACCTGATCCAGCTCATCAAACAGTTCTACCTGTCCTGCAATCCCTGGGGGTTCTGCATTACTTCCTGTTTTAACAAGAGCAGCGGAAATCCCCAGCTTATCCTTACCAAAGATAAAAACCTTCCTTGCATGTTTTGCTATTGCCGATGACATCAATGAGAAGTCAGCATTCTTGCTTTCGCCGCCCAGAATAAGCACTACGTTTTTGGAACTCCCAAAACTTTCCAGCGCCGAAATACTTGCTCCGACATTGGTCGCCTTGGAGTCATTAACATAATCAACGCCGCCAAAACTTCCCAGCCACTCGCATCGATGCTCGAGCCCTTTGTATTTCCTCAGCTGATCAATCATGTCGCTAAGAACAAGGCCTGCGCCTTCCCCGATGGCGAGTGCCGCCAGGGCATTCTGAATATTGTGACCGCCCTTGATCGCCAGCTGGCTTGCAGCAATTAGCTCCTTGTCACCTCGCATCAGAATCGTTTCGCCTGCTTTGCCAAGCAAGCCATATTGACTATCGTCTTCCGGTAGATTGGGGCCAAAGGAGATAATGGATGCAGGAAGGTTCGATATTTTACTTTGCAAATCCAGGCTTACTACAGCCACATCACAATGATTAAAGATATGTTGCTTAACCGCGAAGTAATCTTCAACGGAGGGATAACGATCAAGGTGGTCGGGAGACAAATTCAGGAGCGCCGCTACTTTCAGGGGCAAAGCTATGGCCAGCTCCAGCTGATAGCTGGAAACTTCAAGCACATAAAGATCCGTATCATCCGCCAGCACATCCAGGCATGGAGTGCCGATATTTCCTGCAACTGCAACCCGGGAGAGCTGCGCCTGCGCCAGCTCACCCACCATTGAGGTAACCGTGCTCTTACCGTTGGAGCCAGTAATGGCTACGATTGGCGATTTGGCCAGATCCGCGAACATGGCAATGTCACCTGTAAGCTTGATGCCATCGTCTTTACATTGTTCAAGGGTCTGAAGCGAAAGCGGCACTCCCGGGCTGACAATCACCTCACTGACGTCAACGAACTGGCGCGCTTCTATGGGACGCACTTCAATGCCCGGGATGAGATGCCTCAAATCTTTTAGACGCTCCGGCGCCGGATTATTATCGAGCACAGCAAAAGGAATATTTGCAGCATGCAAATATTTAGCAACCGAATAACCTGTTGCGCCCAATCCCACGATCACTTTGTGCTTTCCTCCACCCACATCTCTGTTCTCATTAGCTTTCGCCAACAAACTCCAATACGACCGCATGGTCGCTGAAACTTAGTTTTGTACCCTTAATTTCCTGATATTCTTCGTGACCTTTCCCGGCAATTAACACAATATCCTCTGGCTTTGCCTTGGACAGCGCCCGCCGAATCGCTGACTGCCGATTGGTATTAACCTGAACGTCTGATCCAGCAACGATGCCTGCATATATGTCTTCTGCAATTTTTGATGATGATTCACTTCTTGGGTTGTCATCGGTAATCACAAGGTAATCCGCCAGGCGAGAGGCGATCTCTCCCATTAGAGGTCTCTTTCCAATATCCCGGTCGCCGCCACAACCCATGACACACCAAAGCGCACCGGTACAATGTTCCTTGATAGCCTGCAGCGCCTTTTCCAGGGCATCGGGGGTGTGCGCATAATCGATGATCACTGTGGCAATAGAAGCGTGCCTTATAACTTCCATTCGCCCTTTGACTGTCTTCAGACTCTGAAGAGCCTGTGCAATGGATTCAATTGAAAGTCCTTGCGACCCCAATACAGCAGCCGTGGCCAGTAAATTGTAGATATTGAACCGACCCATTAATTCACTGGAGATGGGGCGACTTCCCCATGGGGTCTGCAAATTAAAACTCATGCCACGTTCGTTGAGCTCAATATCGCTACAGCCAACATCGGCGTTTTTATTTTCAATCCCAAAGGAGTATATGCTTACAGCTTCACTAACAAATTCACAAAGCTCCCTACCGTATTCGTCATCACAATTAATAATCGCAGTCTTTAACTCAAAGGAGGAGAACAGTAATTTCTTGGACGCAAAATACTCATCAAAGGAACTATGGTAGTCGAGATGGTCTCTCGTAATATTCGTAAATATTGCAATATCAACCTCGGTACCGATTAGACGGTCCTGCGCCAACCCATGTGAGGAAGCTTCAAGCGTTACCGCGTTACAGGACAAATCGAGCAGCGCCGCTAAATTTTTCTGTAGCTCAATTGGATCCGGCGTGGTCATGGCAGAATCTTCCAATGCTCCGGGAATGCCAACGCCCATTGTGCCAATGACGCCACACTTGAGCTTGATCGAACCCAGAACCTGGGCGATGAAGTGGGAACAGGAAGTTTTCCCGTTGGTACCAGTTATAGCGATTACCAACATTTTAGAAGAGGGGTTGTTGTAGCATCGGCTCGCAATATTCCCTGTTTTAGCGCGCAGGTTCCGAACTTCCACAAGGGGGATATCCAATTTGAGGCTGGGCACAGGCGGTTCACACAAAATGGCAACCGCGCCCATCTTTCGAGCGTCACCTATGTAGTCTCGGCCGTCCAGGATAAGCCGGGGACCGGCAAGGTATACATCACCGGGCTGAACGTTTCGGCTATCATTGCTGACACCCTGCACCTCAAGTTGAGGTACATCTGTTTCATCTGGTAAGAGTTGATTCAGCATAATCTTCAATTAAGCCGCCTTGTCATGATAATTGGCCGCCGCATTAACGACGGATTTATCAGACGAAGCCGGATTTGCCGGGATATTAGGCGGCACGTTTAGTACTCTCAGCGCCTCAGACATTACTCGAGAGAAAACTGGCGCGGCGATGGAGCCGCCACCGTAAACTGCCGTCTTGGGATTATTAATAAGCACGACGCCAACCAATCGGGGCTCCGTCACCGGCGTCATACCTGCGAAGAACGCGATATGTTCAGTATCCTTGTAACCGTCTTTGCCAATCTTTCGAACTGTGCCTGTTTTGCCTGCAACGTCGTAAGACTTGATAGCTGCTTTTGATCCTGTCCCTTCCTCCACCACCTGGGTAAGCATGCGCTTTAACTGAGTCGCAACCTTCGCCGAATAAACACGTTTCTCAATAAGTTCGCCATTATTCAGCATACTGACCTCGCGCTTCATTCCACCGGCAGCAATAGTCAAATAAGAAGCAGCGAGTTGTAATGGTGTAGCCGTTAGGCCATAGCCATAAGCAAAGGTGACTCGCTCGATGTCTTTCCAGCGCCTGTGATTCGGCAGATAACCATTTCGCTCACCCGGAAAGCCAATGCCAGTGCTTTCGCCGAGGCCAACTCTCTTGAACATTTCCCATACTTCATATTCGTTCAGAGACAAGGCTAGCTTGCTGATACCCACCTGGCTCGACTTGGCAATGATTTCGCCAAGATCCAGAACGCCGCGATTACTGGGATCACGAATTGTCTTGCTGCCAACCTTAATAAAGCCCGGATTAGTATCAATTTTAGAATCCGGCGTGAACTTTCCAGATGAAAGGGCCACTGCCACAGTAAAGGGTTTCATGGTAGAGCCGGGTTCAAAAATATCGGTGACCGCTCGATTACGGACAGTGCTCAGATCAAGGTTCCTGCGGTTATTTGGGTTATACGATGGCTGATTCACCATGGCCAGAACTCTTCCCGTTTCCACATCCAATACGATGACTGTTCCGGAGTCGGCCTTGTAATGTTTGACAGCCGACTTCAGCTCCCGATACGCCAAATACTGAAGTCTGATATCTACACTAAGTTCAAGATTCTTACCCGGGATCGCATCACTGATAGGAACGAGGTCACGAATAATTTCCCCGTATAAGTTTTTGACTACCTTTTTCTTACCTGGCGTTCCGGCAAGCCATTGATCAAATGACAGCTCCAGACCCTCCTGCCCTTTGTCATCAATATTTGTAAAACCAACGACATGAGCGCCCACTTCACCTGATGGGTAGTACCGCTGGTACTCATGTTCTCCATGTACACCCGGGATCTTCATTGCCAGGATCTTTCGTGCCTCCATGGGTCGCAAGTGACGGCGCAGATAAACGAAATTTTTAGAACTGGATCTATCGATCTTGGCCAGAAATTTTTCGGCAGTAATCCCTAACATCTCAGCAAGTGGCTCAACATGTTCGCCCGAATCTGGCAATTCCGCCGGGTTAGCCCAAAGCGATATTACCGGCGAACTGACCGCGAGGGGTTTGCCTCGACGATCCTGAATCATGCCCCTGTGAGCATTGATCCTTTCCATACGAATGGTCCGGGCATCTCCTTGATCCTGCAAGAAACCACCATCGATCAGGTTTAGATAAAGCAGGCGCGATCCCATACAGACTGCAAGGAAGATAAACAGAGCGATCACGATGTTGATTCGGAGTGTGCCTGTCATGGACTCATCCCACTTTCGAATGCCAATTCAGGACGACGCACAACAACCAAATTTTCAGCGGCAGGCGCAGTCATGCCCAGCTCTTCTCTGGCAATTTGGTCTACTCGCGTATAACCAGCCCAGGCGCTTTGCTCCAACAAAAGCTTCTCATATTCACTTTCAAGGTCATCCTGCTTACTCTGCAAGGATTGCATGCTGCTATATAAGGCACGAGTCATGTGGGCGGAATATATAACGCCTACCGATGAACCAATGAAGACCGACACGATTAATACTATCGCCAGATGTTCCAGCCGGCTCATCCATGCGATGAGTTCACCGATCATGGGCAACTTTGGCATTGTTCTTGAGACCGTTCTTGATATGGTTCTCGAAACTGCCTTTGACATCAAAGTTTCTCCGCAAGACGCATGATGGAACTGCGAGAGCGTCGATTCCTGTCGATCTCCGCCTCGGATGCTTTGATAGCTTTGCCAATTGGCTTCATATACCGCTTTATCTCTGAATCCCTGATAGGCAATCGGTCCGGATAAGTGTCACCTTTTGCCATTTTGCGAATAAAACGCTTCACGATGCGATCTTCGAGCGAATGAAAACTAATAACCACCAAACGCCCACCAGACACGAGCAGGCCTACCACATCCTGGAGGCACTCTTCCAGTGAGCGCAACTCCTCATTAATGTGGATGCGGATGGCCTGAAATGAGCGCGTCGCCGGATGTTTGTGTTTTTCTTTTCTCGGTACGGCTGCATCAATGATCTCGACCAATGCGGCGGTGGTATTAATATCTTGCTCTTCCCTGACGCTGATAATTTTTCTGGCTATTCTTCGCGCAAACCTTTCCTCGCCGTAGCGCCTTAATATATCTGTTATTTCATCTTCTCCAGCTCGAGCAAGCCACTGCGCCGCAGTAAGGCCAATGGTTTGATCCATCCTCATATCAAGCGGCCCATCATTTGAAAAACTAAAGCCTCGCTCTGACTCATCCAGTTGCGGCGACGAAACACCCAGATCCAGAAGAATGCCGCTAAGTGGCCGCATATTATGTGCTTCAACATATTCCGTCAGACGAGCAAATGACCCGTGCACAACGACGACTCGTTCATCTCCTTTAAATCTCTGTCTGGCGTCATTGATGGCGGACATATCCTTGTCAATCACCATGAGCCTGCCTTTGGGGCTAATACGATCGACAATTCTCTGGCTATGACCGCCGCGCCCATAGGTGCAGTCGACGAAATTCCCGTCAGGATTCTGCAACAGCGCATCGACTGCTTCGTCCAGCAGTACTGTTTCATGACCAGTCATAGCAGTACCTACAATGACAAGTTTAATAATTCGACCGGGATTTCCAGGTTGGATTTTTCATCCAGCCAGGTATCTCTCCGGTTAATCCAAATCTCTTCGCTCCAAAGCTCGAGTTTATTGCCCTGACCCAGCAGAACAGCTTTCTTTTCCAACTTCGCATATTCCCGAAGTGGTGTAGTCAGCAGTATTCGCCCACTTCCATCCATTGGGATATCGGTGGCATGTCCGATCAGCAGCCTTTGAACACGACGGGCAGCCAGATTAAAGCTGGGCAGGTTCTCAACATCTCGTTGAACGTCCTCCCATTCGGGCAGGGGATATATCAGCAAACATTTTTCTTCGGTATCTATCGTGACAACCATTTCCCCATTACAATGTTCCGCTAACAGATCACGATAGCGAGTTGGGATACCAAGGCGACCCTTGGCATCCAAATTGACATTGTTAACACCCCTAAACATGCTATTGAGCATCCTATTGGCAATGGATTCTTGGCAAGGTAAGAGCATAACCCACAAAACTACACAATTACCCACAAATTGCATCTTGCACAATAGAAACGCGGCTCTGCCATGTCAAGCGACGAAAAAGCGAATTTGTCTTTAAAACACAATAACTTACGCGATGTTCTAAACTCAGGACATCAACATTGGCAGGAAGGGAAGTTATTACAGGGAGATAAGACCTAAAGTTAAAGTAACTTGTTAAGACTTGGGTCGGATAGACCGATTTGCTATATAAATTATATTTTTTATAACGTGCTTGAACGATCATCGAATTGGTCCGAAAAGACCAACGTTAATATAGGTGAGAGTCGGCCGATAAGCCGGGTTCTGTCTAGGGTAATCATTCATCTGCGTAACAGGTCACCCTGCACGTCAAGCGACCTACCCGAACCCAGTTACGGGCCGCAACATTTGAGTTCCTATTTGGTCTTGCTCCAGGTGGGGTTTACATTGCCGCTTAAACGTTACCGCAAGCGCGGTGCGCTCTTACCGCACCATTTCACCCTTACCTGAACACATAACTGCCCAGGCGGTATATTTTCTGTTGCACTTTCCGTAGGCTCACGCCCCCCAGGCGTTACCTGGCACCCTGCCCTCTGGAGCCCGGACTTTCCTCTACCACCTTACCCGAAGGTATTGTGACAGCGATTACCTGGCCGACTCTCGCGCGCCAGACTACTCCATCGGCTTAGACTTTTAAAGGGTACTGAAGCCACACTCCTTCAATTATTTTCCTTCAGGAGAAGTGCAATCTTATATAACTCGTTCTTGCTCTTGCCCGTCAGCCTGGCGGCAATCTCTGCCGCTTTTCTAAGAGGTAGCTCCTTAATCAACTCCTTCAGCAGTCGTTCTTCGTCAAGGGGCACAACAATCTCATCCTGCCCTTGCAACAAAAGAACAAACTCACCCTTGATGACAATTTCCTCAGCTTCAATTTGCCGTTTGATCTCACCTATCGGCTTGCGAACAATCTGCTCGAAGGTTTTTGTCAACTCCCTCGCCAACACAAGATGCCTCTCTGCGCCAAAGACGAGCTCCAGGGCAGCAATGGTCTTCACAATGCGGTGAGGTGTTTCGTAAAAGATAAGCGTGCCTGTTTCGCCCGTCAAATCATTGAGCAAATCCATCAAGGCCTTGTGTTTTGCCGGTAGAAAGCCATAGAACGTGAATCTGTCCGAGGGCAGGCCAGCTACACTTAAGGCAGTAATCAGCGCGCTCGGTCCTGGAATAGGCACCACTTCTATTCCTTCATCTGTTGCAAGTCTTACCAACCTAAATCCCGGGTCTGCAATTAGTGGCGTCCCTGCATCAGAGACCAGAGCAATGTTTTCCCCGGCCTTCAGCTGCTCAACTATCGATCTGCTGGCAGATAGCTCATTGTGATCGTGATAGGTGACCAGGCGGGTTCTGATATTTAGATGGGCCAATAATTTCCCGGTGTGGCGAGTGTCTTCTGCAGCAATCAAGTCAACTTCAGACAATATCCGCCTGGCTCGATCCGTAATGTCGCCTAGATTTCCAATTGGCGTCGCCACCACATATAGAACACCCAAGGTAATTTCCCAATTGAAAAACAAAACGTCATCATCGCACAAACACAGGGCTATTAGCCTTACAAGATTCCGGATCCTCTCTTACATTAGCAAGAGGACGAAGCTTTAGCATTGTGAAATAATAGAGCAATCGAATTGGACGTATTACCACTTACATGATTAAACAATTAAGCCTGGTTCTAATGATAATCCTGGTCGCGGCTTGCGCCACGACTCAAGTCGAATCCACCAGGGAAGCATCGACGTCAATTAAAGCCTTGAGCTCACAATCCCGGGATGTTCAATCACTCTTGATGGAGGCTGATAGGTCAAATGAAAGTACTGCCGCACTCTTGAGAGTTCAGGCTGCCAGTCAATCAATAGCAATGGGTGATGTTCTACAGGCAAAGAGAATACTCGAAGTCGTCAATGACCCATTTAGAGATTCGAAAACTGGCCGTATTTTTCTTATGACCGAAGCCAGAATTGCGATAGCGGAAGAAAACGGAAGGCAAGCACTTGAGTATCTAAATGATCGAAGATTGCAAAACATCCCCTTAACGCAAAACTTGCAGATAGAGTTAGGAAAACTACGATCAGAAAGCTACCGTCTGGGTAGAAGTTATGTTGCTAGTGCCAGGGAGAGAATCTATCTGGATCCACTCCTGACTACAGAAGAGCGAGCCGAAAACCACGAGCGAATTTTCTCTGCATTATTGCTGGTCCCCGCAAAGAGTCTGGTTAACCATGCCGATAAAGCGATAACCAGCGATCTTCGAGGCTGGCTGTCGCTGGCAGCGATGACTAAACAATATCAGAATGACCCACTCCGCCAACTTCAGGAACTAAACAACTGGAAACAGCTTTGGTCCCATCATCCAGCTGCAAGCCAGCTCCCTGCCAGCCTGGTGATGTTATCGCGAGTCGTAAAAGAACAACCCTCCTCTATTGCCTTGCTCTTGCCGGTTCTGGGAGAGCTTGGCGCCTACGGCAGAGCTATTCGGGATGGTGTGCTCGCAGCCCACTATGAGCAGCGAAATAATACGGTGATAAATATCTATGACACATCAAATGCAGATATCAGTGAATTGATTCAATTGGCGGTGTCAAATGGCGCGGAATTGATCATTGGTCCATTGTCCCGTGACAAGGTTGAAACCCTCTCTAACATCAAGCTGCCAGTACCAGTCATTGCCCTTAATCATGCCTACAACCAACCAGTATCTACAGGCATGATCAACACTGATCTCTATCAATTCGGACTCGCACCAGAAGATGAAATGATTCAGGTAGCAGAGCGAGTATGGAAGGATGGCCATCAAAAGGCGCTGGTAATAATACCGGAGGGCAGTTGGGGAGACAGAAATCTGGACACATTCAAGAGACACTGGGAGTCTCTTGGCGGCCTGCTGGTGGAAGAAACCAGATTCTCGAATCAAAGGGACTACTCTGACATAGTCAAATTTACGCTAAAGGTAGATCAAAGCGAGAAGCGATCAAGTGACCTGAGGAGAATGATTGGCCAACGCTTTGAATTTACGCCCAGACGCAGGCAGGACATCGACGCCATTTTTCTGTTGGCAAACCCCGCACAGGCCCGCGGTATTAACCCAACGCTGGCTTTTTTCTATGCGGACGACATTCCCGTCTATGCGAGTTCACATGTTCATGAACTTAACAAGTCGCGAATCGATACAATCGACCTCAATGGAATTCGCTTTTGCGATATCCCCTGGAAACTAACGACGACTGACAAGCTCCAGAACACCGTCCAGGAATTATGGGAGTCTGCAAATTCGAATTATGCACCCTTTTATGCGCTAGGCATTGACGCATACCGGCTCTACCCAAGACTTCAGCAACTCAAGGAAATTCCGGACGAAAAACTATTCGGCACAACGGGCGTGCTCACACTGAGAAATAATACAGTCGTTAGACGCCTCATGTGGGCGCAATTTATTAACGGTAATGTATCAGCTATGCCACTGGTTCTGGGCAACCAGTAGTCCATTCAGCGCCAGGCGTGATTACTTCATGACCAAGCCCCTCCCGGATAAGTTGCCAGTGAAGCCTTACCACGAGACCACGAAACAACTGGGCGACGATTCGGAACTCAAAGCACTGCGTTACCTTGAAGCCCGGGGATGCCAGCTGATAACCCGGCAGTACAGATCCAGGGCTGGAGAAATCGACCTGATCGTGGAAGACAATGACACAATCGTCTTTGTGGAAGTACGATATCGAAAAGATACCTCACGAGGTACCGGAGCAGAGACAATCACTACTGCAAAAATCAGGAAAATAATAATAACGGCGCATTACTTTCTGATCAAACACAAACAATTTAAACATCATGCATGTCGCTTCGATGTCATTTCAATGGATGACTCCATCGACTGGATCAAACGCGCATTTACTTTAGATGATCAGTAACTTATCACTAAACGAACAGTCCAATAGAGATAAGATAGAACGCAATCATCGCAAACACTTGATTCTGATCCTCATATCAGCAAAATAGTGCCCATCAGACATTTGAGCTCATGAAATGAAAGTACTACATTTTCCCGTCATCCTTTGCCCCGCCTTCTTATGCATGGTTTTCGCCCTGGGCAGCTGTTCAGCCTTCGGTCCAAAGTCCGACGACTTTGGCAAGCGGACCCTGGGAACAAGGATGGACGACGGCAGAATCAAATCCCTGGCAAAGAGAAATATACGTGCAGCGCATCCGGATTTAGACAAAGCCCACTTAGGCGTGGCAAGCTTTAATAGCACCCTGCTCATCGTTGGCCAGGTGCCTTCCGATGAAATGATCAACCTTGCATCAAAGGCGGTTGAAGGCATGCGCAATGTTGCCCAGGTACATAATGAGTTAGAGGTCGCAGGTCCGACGTCTTTATTGGCAAGGACTAACGATGGCTGGCTAACCACCAAGATCAAGACCTCCATGAAAGTGTCCTCGATGACCGATGCCAATAGAATAAAAGTGGTAACTGAAAACGGTGTAGTTTATCTGTTAGGCCTGCTAACACGAGATGAAGCAGATGCGGCGGTTGCACTCACAAGAAAAACCTTCGGCGTACAAAAGATAGTTAAAGTATTCGAATATATTAACTGACTGGTAACGGCATTTTTTAGAATATAGGGAAGAACTCACAAAAATTGGACTGAGAGAACTCACACTGGAATCCGCTACGACCTTCTGTATACGGACTCGAAAAGATATTCAAACCCTAAAACGAAGAGACTCATTGAAGAGCATTTCGTGAACTTACTTGATCACCTTCAAACTGGGCGGTCCTTTCTTGGGGACCTTTTTCTTGCTGGGCTCTGGCGCTGGCTTTTCCTCATCCTTGGGAAACCACATACCTTCACCATTCTCCTTTGCAATTAGACCAACCACAGCAACAATGGGCACATATATTTCGCGGGCAATTCCGCCAAAGCGACCACTGAACATAATATGCTCGTTAGTCATCACAAGATCTCGAATGGCGCTGGGGCTAATATTCAGTACAATTTCTCCGTCCTTAACAAACTCCAGGGGCACAGAGGTATCTTCAACATTAGCATTGACGATCAGATAAGGCGTAAACTGATTATCAAGAATCCATTCATTGATGGCTCTGATAAGGTACGGCACGGATGATGACATTGTCATAGAAGAGCACTCATAGAACAGCCGTCACATTAGATCTATAAAAAAGCAGAACTGTCACAAAAGACCGACCATGCGCGTTGAACTAGTCGCGCATATCCATTTCGGCTTCAGATAGGCTTGCCTGGAAGCCTTCTCTTTCGAAGATTCTATTCATGTAGTCAAGAATCGGCTTGCCGTGCTTAGGTGGCAATTCAATTCCCATGACGGTTAATCTCCACAGTATAGGCGCGACACAGCAGTCAACCAGGGTAAACTCATCGCTCATGAAGTATGGCTTTTCATTAAATATGGGGGCAATAGTAATCAGACTTTCGCGAAGTTCCTTACGCGCTTTATCAATGACTGTGTCCTTGGAACGACCAGCGATGATCGTATCAACGTGGCCACACCAGTCCCGCTGAATTCTGTAGATGAACAGCCGGCTCTGGGCTCGAGCAACTGGATAGACAGGCAACAAGGGCGGATGTGGAAAACGCTCGTCAAGATATTCCATGATAACCATGGATTCGTATAAGGCGAGATCACGATCCACCAGGGTCGGCAGACTGTTATATGGATTCAGATCCGCGAGATCCTCTGGCATAATGCCTTTTTCCACATCGATGATTTCAACAGAAACCCCCTTCTCGGCCAGTACGAGACGAACTCGTTGGCTGTAATGATCATTTCCATCAGAATAGAAAATCATTGATGAGTGCTTGGCAACTATACCCATCTCAATACCTCTTTGTGTTAAATAAATGTATTTTGGCTAACATCAAAGTTGATGCCGGCCAGATCTCGTGTGACAGCTAGTGCACTCAACTTCAGTGCAGATAATTCTCTTTAATCAGGAAATATCAGTGAATCTCTTTGGCGTATTCCCGACCAAGCAGGTAAGTGAAGACAAAGAAGAACGCCAGGAATAACAAGACATAAACGCCTATTCGTTCCCGTTCCAATTTAATAGGTTCTCCCATATAAAACAGGAAGTTGGTCAGGTCGTAAACCACCTGGTCATACTCATCCGGCGTCAGAGAACCTGATCCTTCAACTAATTCCAGCGGGCTATATCCACGGTCAATAAGTTCCTGGTTACACTTTTTTTCCGTAATGAATTCGTGGGTTAATTCGTCTCTACTCTCACCACCGTTGTCGGCAAGTTGTGGAATTTGCTTACATGTCTTGCGCTGGATTCCTTGTAATCCAACCAGAACGTGAGGCATACCAACATTTTCAAAGAGCAGATTATTTACACCGTAAGGTCGACTCTTGTCTTCATAGAAGCTGCGAAGGTAGGTATAGAGATACGCTGGCCCGCCCTTAAGCTTTGTATACAAAGTAAGATCAGGAGGAGCGGCACCAAACCATATCTTGGCATTTTCCTCGGTGATGGAATTTTCCATGAGATCGCCAATTCTGACATTGGGATCAAACATGAGATGTTCTTTCATTAGTTCGGTGGGTATCCCAAGGTCAGTAGCCGTTCTAAGGTATCGCTGATACTTAAGCGAGTGGCAACCCATGCAATAGTTGAGATAGGTTTTGGCTCCACGCTGTAGCGAAGCCTGATCATGTAAATCCGGATCCATTTCATCCAGATGAAAGCCTGCATCTGATGCTGACGCTATCAATGGCAACAAGATTAACAAGGTAGACAATATACCTATAGCCTTAACACTTGATGAATTGACTCTTCCAGGAAAAGAACTCATCGCATTGTCACCCTTTCCGGTACTGGCTTGGTTTTTTCAACTTTGGTGTACCACGGCATCAACAAGAAATATGAAAAATAGATACCGGTACAGATCTGGGAAACCAATGTCTTCACCGGGGTTGGGTGAACCGTACCCAGATAACCCAGAATAAAGAACGAAATAACAAAGAGAGCGAGGAATATCTTGCTGCCCATCCCTTTGTACCTGATTGACTTAACAGGTGACCTATCCAACCAAGGCAGGACAAACGGTATGGCAATCGCACCTGCCATCACAACCAGTCCCCAAAACTTCGCATCAAGGCCAAAGAGGGGAAATGTTGCCGCCCTCAGCATCGAATAAAAAGGTGTGTAGTACCAGACTGGCGCAATCAGCTCCGGTGTCTTCAGTGGGTCTGCGGGTTCATAGTTAGGATGTTCAATCAGATAGCCACCGCCATCGGGATAAAAGAACATCACTGCACAAAAAATGAAGAGGAAAATTATAATGCCCGGCAAATCATGGCCAATCGTATAATGCGGGTGGAACGGAATTCCATCCAGGGGTTTGCCCTCTGCATCAAGATGTTTCTTGATGTCTACGCCATCAGGGTTATTGGAACCCACTTCGTGCAATGCAAGCACGTGCAGAACAACTAAAACGAGTAATACAAGGGGCACAAGAATAACGTGCAATGCGAAGAATCTGTTCAGCGTGACACCAGACATATTGAAGTCGCCACGAACCCAAACCGCAATATCCTCGCCAACGATGGGGATTGCTCCCGCCAGAGAGACAATGACCTGCGCTCCCCAGAAAGACATGTTGCCCCAGGGTAGAAGGTAACCGAAAAATCCTTCTGCCATCAGCGCCACATAAACCAGCATGCCGAAGATCCAAATCAGTTCACGCGGCTTCTGATATGAGCCATACATGATACCTCTGAACATGTGCAGGTAGACCACGATAAAGAACGCGGAGGCACCGGTTGAATGCATGTAGCGAAGCATCCATCCGAATTCCACATCACGCATGATGTATTCAACTGACGCGAAGGCACCCTCACCGGTAGGGTTATAACTCATTGTCAGCCATATTCCAGTCGCTAACTGATTGATCAGCACAACAAAGGCAAAGACACCAAAGTAGTACCAGAAGTTAAAGTTCTTTGGCGCATAGTACTTGGACATATGTTTTTCATATGTCTCGGTGACGGGGAGCCGATCATCGACCCAGCCCATAAACTCTTTAAAAGTCTTTTGGATGTATTCCATTTAAGCAACTCCTCCATCTTCACCAATCACTATGACCGTATCGGACTCATAAAAGTGTGGTGGAACTTCCAGATTAGAAGGTGCAGGTACACCAGCATAAACGCGGCCAGCCATGTCGAATTTGGAACCATGACAGGGGCAGTAAAAGCCGCCAATCCACTTGGAATCAAAATCCTGCGGCTTGACTTCAGGACGGAATTTGGGGGAACAACTAAGATGTGTACACAACCCTACCAGTACCAGAATTTCTCGACGGATTGAGCGTGTTTCATTCTTGGCATACTCAGGTTGTTGATCCCTCTCGGAATCCGGGTCTGCAAGTCGTTCATTTTCAGTATTTAGCTTCGACAACATTTCTTCTGTTCGCCGGATGACAAAGATGGGCTTGTCTCTCCACGCCGGTATCGGGCCCAGTAATCCGCCGGGCTCTACCTTACTGATATCAATCTTAACCGGCGCTCCAGCCGCCAGTGTTCTAGCGTTTGGATTAAAGGAGCCAACAAAAGGAACCGCAACTCCGGCAACACCAGCGGTGCCAACTACGGCCGTCGCTCCGATTAGAAAGTTACGTCGCCCTGGGTTGACGTCGTCGTCACTCAAAATATATCTCCCTTCACAAGCCGAAACAAACCTTGGGAAAACCAGAATTAAACTCTGTAGTCCCATTTATAAACCCGCGGATTCTACCACAACCCATGGGCTAATTGTTGTTCAAACCCAATTGAATTGCTCTTTCTCAGGGGAAATAACTGACGCGGGTCAACAACAGATTACACGAAGCCAGATGGACAACTTGCCAGAGCACAATGGATCTCCAGCAGGAAAATCAAAGGGCTTAAGGGGATTGTTGAGCAAAATATTTGCGACGACAATCCTCTGCCAAATATTCTATCGCTTGGAGAACTGAGGCTTCTTACGCGCTTTACGAAGGCCAACTTTCTTTCGTTCTACAACTCTGGCATCCCGAGTCACGAAGCCTGCCTTGCGAAGTGCTGGACGTAATGTTTCATCATATTCCATCAGCGCACGTGTAATGCCGTGACGAATGGCGCCAGCTTGACCGAAACCGCCGCCGCCGCGGACAGTAACGTTAATATCGAATTTATCAACGAGCTCAACCAATTCAAGAGGCTGGCGAACAATCATTCGCGCAGTTTCACGGCCAAAGTATTCATCCAGGGGGCGTTTATTTACCTGGATCCCACCTTCACCAGAAGTCAAATATACTCTGGCTTTTGCCGATTTCCGTCTGCCTGTTCCGTAATACTGAGTCATTCAATTAAGCCTGTAATCGTTCTTGTAAAAATTTCTAATATAGCGTTCTTATACAATTAGTGTTTGTTAACTACAGCTCCAAGGGCTGCGGTTGCTGAGCACTGTGCGGATGATCATTGCCTGCATAAACTTTCAATTTGCTCAACATTGCACGACTGAGCTTGTTCTTCGGCATCATGCCCTTTACGGCCATCTGGATAATCCGCTCGGGCGCTTTGTCGAGCAATTTATCAAAGGTGATGGACTTGATTCCACCAGGATAACCGGTGTGATGGTAGTAAGTCTTGTCAGTGGCCTTTTTACCCGTGACCTTAATCTTCTCCGCATTGACGACGACGATATAGTCACCCGTATCCACATGAGGTGTATATTCTGCTTTGTGCTTCCCTCGCAGCCGATTCGCAATCTCTGTGCTCATCCTGCCTAGGGTTTTATCCGTTGCATCAACCACAAACCACTCGTGTTTGACGTCTTCTTTTCTGGCGCTGTATGTTTTCATCACTAATTTCACTGGTTCTAATACCAAATTAAACTTGGTATTTTGGGAGCGCGAATCTTACCCAAGGCATCGCTAATGCGCAAGCGATACTAGAGAGAAAGTTTGGCCCCGCATTACGACCTCGCAATACAATTGAAGCCTGCTAAAAGCCTTATGGCTTATGCTCCCTGGCCAGATACTCATGAGATTGCATTTCCTGAAGCCGACTCTGGGTTCGCCGAAATTCAAATTCCAGGCGATCCCCTTGATACAGGGAGTTGATGGGTTCAGCGGCGGACAGTATAAGCTTTACATTTCGATCATAAAACTCATCCACCAGGCTGATAAATCGCCTTGCCTGATCCTCCAATTTTGAATCAAATTGCGGCACATCGCTAATCACGACTGTCTGGAATATTCTAGCCAGCTCAATATAGTCATTTTGACTCCTGGGCCCATCACACAAGGCCTCAAAGTGAAACCAGGCAACGCCATCTCCCCATCGACGAACCTTTAACATGCGCCCTTCAATCTCGAGCTGTCCGGGTTCAGATTCTGCATACTTCGGGGCATTTAGCCCGGTGATTCCGTCGGTATGCTCATCTGGCGCTATGGCTACAAAGCATTTTAACAAGCCCAGATCGGCATCTTCATCCAGCGGCGAGTGATAAATTTCCGCAGACTCAAGCACCCGCAAACGATAATCGGTCCCACCATCGACATTTAGTATTAATGTATGTTTTTCAATTAATGCTATCGCCGGTAAGAATTTTCTTCGCTGAAGCCCGTTTTCATAGAGGTTTTGCGGTTCCACATTTGATGTCGCCACTAAAACGACGCCTCGCAGGAATAGTTCTTCCAGCAAAGTCGCCAATATCATGGCATCGGTTATATCACTGACGAAGAATTCATCGAAGCACAATATGCGCGCACCAGCAGCAAATTGTTCCGCTATTTTCTTGAGTGGATCCTTCTGCCCTTGCAGCTCATGCAGTTGTTGATGCACCATTCGCATAAATCGATGAAAGTGCATGCGCGACTTGTTCTCAAAGGGTAAGGAGTCGTAAAACACGTCCATGAGATAAGTCTTGCCCCTGCCCACACCGCCCCAGAAGTACAAACCTCTGATTGAAGAGGGTTGATCCCCCATTACTCTTTTAAGCAAGCTCGACATGAACCCTGTGGAGCGCTCTGGCTGATTTAAGTTCTCATACAGGGTTTGAAGATGGTGAATTGCCACAAGCTGAGCATCATCCCGCTGAATTTCACCAGAGGCGACTGCAGATTTATAACTTTCGAGAGGACCCATCATGAGATCAGGCAATGCCTGTCAGCCCTGAACCCGATATTTGGCAGATTCCGCGTGCGCAAAAAGGCCCTCTTCCTGCGCCAGGATCGCCGCGGCGCGACTTAATTTTACGGCACCTCTGGGGCTGCAATTGATCAGGGAACTCCTTATCTGGAAATCATAGACGCCAAGGGGTGAAGCAAATCTTGCGGCGCCATTAGTGGGCAGCACATGGCTGGGGCCTGCGGTGTAATCTCCGACCACTTCCGCGCTGTGCTTGCCCATAAACACTGCACCGGCGAAACGAATTGAGCCCAGTATCTTCTCGGGGTTATCAATCGCCAGCTCCAGATGTTCCGGCGCGATTCTGTTGACGATATCAATCGCTTCGTCAAGATCTTCAACTTTTATCAAAGCCCCCCGCTGGGCAAGTGATTGCTGAATAATGCTCTTCCGCTGCATCTGATTGATGCTCAGCTCTATCCGGGCTTCAACCGCGTCCAGCAGTTCTTCATCTACCGAAATCAGAATCGACTGCGCCAATTCGTCATGTTCTGCCTGGGCGAACATATCCATTACTAACCAGTCAACATCGGCACTATTGTCTGCAACAATGGCGACTTCCGATGGACCCGCAACCATATCGATGCCAACATCACCAAAGACCAGCTCCTTTGCCGTCGCCACGTAAATATTGCCAGGGCCGACGATCTTGTCCACCTTTGATATTGTCTGTGTACCGTAAGTCAAGGCAGCGATTGCCTGTGCACCACCAATGGTATACATCCTGTCGACCCCACAGAGATGAGCGGCGGCTAATAACACATCATTGGCTTGCCCGCCGGGCGTTGGCACCATCAAAGTGATATCGGACACGCCGGCAACTCTGGCAGGAATGGCAGTCATTACAACAGTTGATGGATAGGCTGCCTTACCACCGGGAGCGTAGATTCCAATGCGATCCATACCACGAACCAGCTGACCCAGCTGGTTGCCTTCCGCATCTTTGTAAGACCAGTCAGTGCCACCACCAAGTGCTTTTTTTTGCATCTGGTGATAGTGACGAACACGATTGACCGAAGTTTCAAGCGCCTCTTTGACCAGCGGATCAAGATCGAAATATGCCTTTTCAAGGCGACCCTTTTCTACTCGCAACTCAGAAACATCCGATACAGACAGGGCGTCAAATTTCGAGGTGTATTCAAGAATGGCAGAATCACCATTGGATCTAACCTTGCCCAGAATCTCACGGACAACTGTCCGCACTTGCTCTTCCTCACCATTATCAATCTTCAATAAATTTGAGAGCTCAAGATCAAATGCCTCACTGCTCGTGGCAAGGCGCTTGATCATTCGGCCACCTCTGCAAGGGCATCGATGATGGGCTGAACCATTGTGTAGCGTGTTTTCAGTGAAATTTTATTCACGATTAGCCTGGCGCTAATATTCTCAATGAGCTCCATGGCGACGAGCCCGTTTGCCTTGAGTGTATTTCCGGTTTCAACAATGTCCACAATTCGGTGCGCCAAACCAGTTACCGGAGCGAGCTCCATAGCACCATAGAGTTTGATGATATCAACCTGCACACCTTGTTCCGCATAGTACCGCTTTGCAATATTATGGAACTTGGTAGCAATTTTCAGCCGCGGCGGCAATTCACCTTCTTCAGCCATGC
Organism: Pseudomonadales bacterium; assembly: GCA_046582185.1. GTDB lineage: Bacteria > Pseudomonadota > Gammaproteobacteria > Pseudomonadales > Azotimanducaceae. The sequence continues at coordinate 39,139 of JAYGEX010000018.1, forward strand.
CAGCCACCATAATTCGACATTTAATGATGCCGAGATCTAGCGGCTCATAGAAACCGTTTTCACCGTGCTCAAGCAGAACATCCTTGCCGGTAATACCCATGTCGGCAATGCCATGTTCAACGTAGGTCGCAACATCCATACCACGCAAGATCATCAATTTCAGATCGTCGCGATTAGTGTCAAACACCAGCTTCCGAGATTTCGAAATGTCATCGATAGGTTCGATTCCGATCAATGCCAGCATTTCAAGGGCTGGTGCCAATGCGCGCGAGCCCTTGGTCAAGGCGATTGTGAGATGTGAGTTCATGCCGGTTTGCATTATTCTTGTCAATTGTTCTTGTAGATTGTTCCTGTCAATAGATCAAGAGCGCTTATCAGGAAGCAACTCTCTCGATGTTTGCCCCGAGCTTCTGCAGCTTCTCTTCCACCTGCTCATACCCCCGATCGATGTGGTAAATACGATCCACTACCGTTTCCCCATCAGCCACAAGACCTGCAATAACCAAACTTACAGAGGCGCGAAGGTCGTTGGCCATAACAGGGGCTGCAGTTAATTTTTCTACGCCTTTAACAATGGCGGTCGTATTATTTCCTTCCAGGCGAATATTTGCACCCATGCGATTCATTTCATGTACGTGCATGAAGCGGTTTTCAAATATGGTCTCCTTGATGGTTGCAACGCCATCAGAGACACAATTCAAGGCGACGAATTGTGCTTGAAGATCTGTCGGGAATGCCGGGTATGGAGCTGTGACCAGGCTGACGGCCTTCGGCCGCCTTCCTCCCATGTCCAGTTCAATCCAATCATCACCCGTCATTATGGACGCGCCTGCTTCCCTGAGCTTTGCAATCAATACTTCCAGATGTTCCGGGTTCGTGTCCCTGACCTTGACCCGTCCTCCGGTTGCGGCAGCTGCAATCAGGTAAGTCCCGGTTTCAACTCGATCAGCGATAACCCGGTGATGGCAACCGTGGAGCCGCTCCACCCCATTGATGATAATTTTGTCAGTCCCTGCTCCCTGTACATCCGCACCCATGGCATTTAGGCAATCGGCCAAATCAACAATCTCCGGCTCCCGGGCACAATTTTCCAGAATCGTCTGACCCTCCGCCAAGGTCGCCGTCATCATAATGTGCTCTGTCCCGCCTACAGTACTCACATCAAAGATGATATGTGCTCCGTGCAACCTGCCATCAACTGACGCCTTCACATAACCTTCGACCATCTCTATATTCGCACCTAGCGCCTCAAGACCACGCAAATGTTGGTCGACGGGTCGCGGGCCAATGGCACATCCACCGGGCAGCGATACCTCAGCCTGTCCGTAATGGGCCAGCATTGGGCCAAGCACATTAAATGAAGCCCGCATGGTCTTAACCAGATCATAGGGTGCAGTAAACCGCTTTATAGTATTGGCATGAATTTCAACATTCATCTTTTCATTGATTACAACTTCAACGCCGAGAGAGCCCAACAACTCAATCATCGTCGTGATATCTCTAAGATGAGGAACATTTGAAATCGTCACTGGTCCATCGGCGAGCAAGGCAGCTGCCAACATCTTCAGGGCAGAATTTTTTGCACCAGAAGCTCTTAATTCACCATCGAGTCTGTTACCGCCTCGAATTAGTAATCTATCCATCTATATTTTTTCCCATAACTGCTATTGCTTGCAAACTATTCTGAGGGGGTCTTCGTGGTCATGGTTACAGCATGAATTTCACCGGATGAGATCTTGTCGTTTAACAAGGTGTACACCAACTGCTGCCTCTTAACCCTGCTCAAGCCATCAAATTTATCTGAAACCAGCCCTAACATGAGTCGGCTGCCATCAACCTGTAGCTCGATGCCAGACTCACCCAGCTCCGCAGCCAGTATTTGTCGTATCTCTTCTATTTCCATAATTTATATCCATGGCTCGTGTAGATAGCTGGTATTAGTAGCATGTGATCCCTGGGTCGGGTATCAAGCAAATATTGAATCTACCGAGCAAAAGGCGCAATGATAACATGGCGAACTCTTCATTTTATTGCGGTTTTTTCCAATTTCTATTCACGCGCCAAGGTGAGAATACCATCTACCCCACATGCCCTCGCGATAGCGATCAGTCTATCGGGGCACCGGCAAAATATGACTTTCTTGCGAACAGCCCGAGCTTCCCTGGTAATTGAAATCAGTAAGGCAATGACAGCCGAACCTTGAATTTCAACCCTATGCATATCTACCTCAACATCATCAAAGTTGCTTGATGTTATCTGCCCGATCAGCTGGGCCCTGAGATTCGCAACAGTTTCCATGTTAACTATTCCGCTAATACTGACCGGGCTATGCGCTTCAATAGGCTCAGGCATCGACGTTCCAGTTCTCGATCACCTTGTCGATATTATTCTTGTACTTTTGCATGTATGCGACAAATTGAGATCTAAACTGAAGCCCCATGTTGAACCCATCTATCATTACATTGCGAAGCTTCCACTGCCCATCCAACAGCACCACACTGTATTCAATTGCATGTATGCTGCCATTTTTACTATGTACCTCGAGGCTTACCCTGGCTTTTTTCGGATCTTTTTGCGCTTTAGCCTCAGGTTTAACAAGGACCGAAGTGGTATCAAATTCCACCAGCGCCTTTGAATAGGTTTCGATTAGAGCGGCGCGAAAAGTTTGATTAAACAATTCTCTCTGATTGTCATTGGTGCGCCTGTAGTATTTAGCCATGACCCCCCGGGAGAACCCGTTAAAATCAATGAACGATTCAAGCGAAGAGTCGACCTCCATGTAAAATTGCTTACGGTCAGTTTCATATAGGGGTTTTACCTGATCCAGTTTTTTCAACAGCTGATCTGTTACCAACTGTACGGTCTCATAAGCAGACTGTTCAGCAACGTTCTCATCCGCGAAAATAATCGAGCCCTGACTAAGACAACCAGCGATAATCAACCTTGCAAACCACGAACCTGGAAACACGCTCACTACCCCTTTCATTTAAAACTGATTGAGCAAAAATTTACCGATAAGTTCTTCCAGGACGATGGCTGACTGCGTGTCATAAATCTCATCTCCTTCGGTCAGATACTCTTCTTCTGCACCGATACTTAGGCCAATGTACTTTCCGCCCAGTAATCCGTCAGTCAAAATTGTCGCCGTACTGTCACTGCTAATGGTAGTCACGTCGCTATCTATCTCCATCCGTACGAGAGCGGTATAAGTCTCCTGATCAAGGGATATCTCTGAAACTCTGCCAATGACTACTCCACCAATGCTGACCTTGGATCGAATAACCAGGCCGCCAATATTTTCGAATCTTGCATACACACTATAAGTACTCGTTTCCGCACCCACGTTGAACCCACTCACCCGGATTGCCAGAACCGCCAGAGAAATAAACCCGGCGAGCATGAAGGCACCAACAATTATTTCAATCGATCGCATTTGCATGCTTGTCTCCCTACGAGTTAGTTCCTTTCCAGAATTAGCACATCTCCGGCTGAAATCGAAGCATACAACTACAACCAGGAAGTTAAATCAATTACTTATAAATGAACTAACACAGGTGGTCTTTGAATCAGGCAGGAACGAGTTAAAAGTTGAACATCACCAGGGTTAGAAAGAAGTCCAGAATTAATATCGAGACCGACGAATAGACGACTGTTCTCGTCGTCGCCTTTGAGATCCCCTCAGCGGTCGGCACCGCATCATAACCCTGAAAGACGGCTATCCAGGTCACAACCGCCCCAAAGACAATCGTTTTAATCATCCCCTTGAGTACATGGCTTTTAAAATCCACGCCCTGCTGCATCGCCGACCAAAAAGTACCCTCGTGGACACCCAACCACTCAACGCCCACCAGGGAAGCACCCCAGATACCTACGACACTAAACATCAAAGCGAGGATTGGCATCACGATGAAGCCTGCCCACAACCTCGGAGCAACGATCCTCTGCAAAGGATCAACTCCCATCATTTCCATGCTACTTAATTGTTCGGTGGCTTTCATCAGGCCAATTTCGGCAGTAACCGCGGAGCCCGCCCGACCAGCAAACAGCAGAGCCGAGACCACCGGACCAATCTCCATCACAAGCACGAGGGCAACACCCAAACCCAGAGAGCTCTCAGCGCCGTACTTAATCAGCTGGTTATATCCCTGTAATGCCAGCACCGCGCCTATAGAAAAACCGGACAAAGCAGTTATGACAACCGATAATACGCCTAGTTGGTAAATTTGCCGTATCAGCAATGGCGCATTCTTGAATTGAGGCTTTCGCCAGATTGCCTGCCGCCATATTCTACCGGCGCGCCCCAGAGCAGAGAGTACAACGATACTAAACTGGCCGACCTTTCTTAAACGTGAAAGCATGACTAGCGTTCAAACCATTGTTTAGCTTGCTGCCCTTGCATCAACTCTTCCTCATAATCCCTGGCAGGATAATGAAAAGGCACCGGGCCATCTGGCAAGCCTTTTATGAATTGCTGAATTCTTGGCGACTTCTGCTCAAATAATTCCTCCGGGGTCCCTTCTCCAATGACCTTGCCGTCAGAGAGGATGTATATGAGATCTGCAATGCTTGCCGTCTCACCAATATCATGGGAGACAATAACGGAAGTCGTGCCATATACAGCATTTAGTGTTTTGATTAAATCAACGATGACACCCATAGCGATAGGGTCCAACCCTGCGAAAGGTTCATCGTACATAATCAGCTCCGGGTCCAGGGCAATCGCCCTTGCGAGCGCCACTCGGCGACTCATACCTCCTGACAATTCACTGGGATAAAGTTCACTGGCGCCTCTTAGCCCGACAGATTGCAGTTTTATCAGCACAAGATCTCGAATCATGTCTTCCGGCAAGCTGGTATGAACACGCAGTGGGAACGCAACATTTTCAAAGACGTTCAAGTCAGAAAATAGTGCACCAGTCTGGAATAGCATACCCATGGACTTTCGTACTTCAAAGAGCTCGTCTCTGGACAGGGCCGGAATTTCGAATCCATTGACATTAATGCTGCCCGACTCGGGCCGTAGTTGCCCGCCAATCAATCGCAGCAAGGTCGTCTTTCCAATACCGCTGGGGCCCATTATGGCGACAATCTTGCCCCGGGGAATTGTTAATGAGACACCATCAAAAATGCGGCGTTGGCCATGACTGAAGACCACCTTATCTAATATAATACTGTTATCTATCATGTATTTAGTTCTTGTCCTGAAACTAAGAGCCGGTACGCGTGCGCGAGGCCAATACTCCTTTAAGTAACTGCCTGGTAACACCAATAACAATGGGCTTGTGTATTTACTGTTCGATCATCGCGTAAGCTCCCGCTTTTATACCAGCTACAGCTACAAACCAAGCCACATCATTACACCTAATCTGAAAAATTTTGTCGATTTCCAATAACTAAATGTACAATTTTCACAATCACTCATTCCGGCAGGCAGGACCTCCCGGGAAATTCACCTTGCAAAAAAATGGATTACCCACTTAAATGTGCGGCTCATTTTCCATCAATTCAAAGCAATACAGGTATGCTCTATTATAGCGCTGCACTGCTAATCGGTTTTCTGATTCTCTTCAAAAGTGCGGACTTATTCGTTATTAGCTCTGTTGCAAACGCAAAGAATTTCTCGATCTCTCCCATGGTTATCGGTCTCTCTGTCGTTGCCCTGGGAACATCGGCACCTGAAATTTTTGTCGCAGCTATTTCATCGCTCCAGGGCGAACCGGAAATCGCCGTGGGCAATGCCCTGGGATCAAACATTGCAAATATAGGCATGGTGCTCGGCTTTACAGCGATGCTGGTGCCATTAAAATTCCGTGTTGATATCTTACGCAATGACTTGCCTATCCTGATTTTTGTCACTTTATGCGCCGGTGCCAGTTTAATAGACTACAAATTGGCTCTCTGGGACGGCCTGTTACTGCTTTCAGGCCTTGTACTTTTTCTTTTCCGATTGTCCGTTGAACACCGAAAGTCTTCTCCGATGGAGATCGCAGCAGAAATATCTGAACTTGAAGATATTCCCGAAATGACGGCAACAAAAGCTTCATTAACTTTTATCTTTAGTTTGGCACTTCTGCTGTTGAGCTCAGAACTCCTGGTCTGGGCAGTCATCAGTATTGCAGAGGACATGGGCATTAGCGAGTTGGTGATCGGCCTCACGGTAGTTGCAGTTGGGACCAGTATCCCTGAACTTGTAGTCTCAGTAACAAGCGCCCTTAAGGGGCAGACAGATTTAGCCATCGGTAACATTATTGGCTCTAACATTTTCAATATTCTGGCTGTACTGTCGATTCCTGCAATCTTTGCGCCAACCGAGCTTTCACCCATGACTCTTTGGCGTGATTACGCACTGATGCTCGCCATGACAATCACCCTTGTAGTTTTTGCTTATGGAATCCGGGGTGAGTCCTCCATTAGTCGCTTTAAAGGTTCACTTTTGTTCATGACCTGGCTAGGTTACATTATCTATCTCTACCAAACGGCATTAGTCGACTAGCCTTTCCTAGCTATTTACTGAGCGCACTACCCCATGATCAGCCGCCCCGGAGATTTTCTTGAATAATCGCGCAACAATTCTGGCAAGCCTAATATTGTTGCTAGCCATTGTGACGAACTTCATTCTTGAGAAAAACGACGAAGATCTGGAGATTGAGTCGATTGGCAAAAACGACCCTGATCTCTATATGCTCAATGCAACTATCACCCAGTTCAACGAGTCCGGGAATATCCAGAACGAGATAAGTGCCGACCGGTTTACTCATTTCCCATTGACCGATATGACAGCCTTAATTTCGCCGAATATGCGATTGTTCCCCAATATGAAGGGTGAACCCTGGGATATCGAAGCCAAAAAGGGACGGCTATTATCGCAGTCCACCTATCGCGAGCAGGTAGTCGAATTGTGGGATGACGTGCTGGCAATCCAGCAAAACGCGGATGGTAGTTTTATCCATATTCAAACACAGAGCCTGACAGTTTATCCCGAGAGAGAGTTTGCCGAGACTGACCAAAAAGTTTATATCGATGACAATTCCGGCAGAACAACCGCCGCGGGAATGAAGGCATACTTCGATAAAGGAAAATTCGTTTTTTACTCTACGCCTCTGGAAAGGGTGCATACTATATTCTTGCCGGAGTTCAAAGGCGCTCCATCTGAAGGTTCTTAATCTCTGCGCCCCATTCGATGACATGCTGCTTGTGATAAAATGACAATGTATTTCAAAGGATCCAACAAAATGAAGGTTACGACGGAGCAAATTCTGCTTCCCATCCTTCTAACGACACTACTATTGTCTAGTGCGAATGTTGGCGCGCTCACGGCTGACAGACTACAGCCAATTCATATTCAGGCGGACGCAGCGGTCATCGATGATTCCAGTGGAACATCCATTTACCGCGGCAAGGTGATCATCGAACAAGGTACTCTGCTGATTAAAGCCGATGAAGTTGAGATCATATCTTCCGACAGGGAGGTTATTCAGATCATCGCTACGACGGACAAAGATTCAAAAAAACTGGCCCACTACGAACAACTCCCGGATGACGCTGAAGATCGTGTATACGCCGATGCCCGCAAGATCACCTATCTGGTTCAGGAAGAGCGACTACATCTGTCTGGAAACGCCACGCTGAAGCAAACCGGCGACATTCTGAAAGGAGAGTTGGTCTACTACGATGTAAACCAGGGAATCATGAGCCTCAAGAGCACTGGTGAAAATGGGCGTATCAACATGACAATTAATCCAAAGGAAAATTAGTTGTCAGATCGCGTTCACATTTTGCGTGCCCAGAACCTGAAGAAAGCCTACCGAGGCCAGCAAGTCGTAAAGGGTGTCACCCTGTCGGTTGAGAGCGGCCAGGTCGTCGGTCTTCTTGGTCCTAATGGCGCGGGTAAAACCACCTGCTTCTATATGATCGTCGGCTCCGTACCACAGGATGAAGGCAAGATCCTGTTCGACAATATAGACATCACGTCCATGCCCATGCACGAACGGGCGAGGGTTGGGCTCGGCTATCTGCCACAGGAAGCATCGGTCTTTCGTAAACTATCCGTTGCCGATAACATCATGGCCATTCTCGAAACGCGCGCCGGAATGAGTCTCGAGGAACGAAAGGAAAAGCTCGAAACATTGCTCCAGGAATTTCGAATTACCCATATTCGAAACAACATTGGCATGGCTTTAAGTGGCGGCGAACGACGCCGCGTGGAAATCGCAAGAGCACTGGCCACCGAACCTACATTTATCCTTCTGGATGAGCCCTTTGCGGGAGTAGATCCGATCTCGGTTAACGACATCAAGTCCATAATCTCGCAACTATCCGAGCGGGGAATTGGCGTTCTAATTACTGATCACAATGTGCGGGATACGCTTGATATATGCGAAAAAGCTTACATTGTTAACGAAGGACAAATCATCGCTGAAGGCAGCACAGAGACCATCCTTTCAAATGATCAAGTAAGACGTGTCTATCTAGGTCAGGATTTCAGAATGTGAAATATAGCGCTCTTCTGGGCGCAACTTCCCCATTCACAGCTATTCATATTTAACAAGTTTCATTCGGCGTGATCCCTGAGTATTATGAGTTCATGGTAATAAAACCTGCCTTAACTTTACGACTGGGTCAACAGCTTAGAATGACCCCACAATTGCAACAAGCCATCCGCTTGCTGCAACTGTCAACATTTGATCTACAGCAGGAAATCCAGGAAGCATTGGATTCCAATTTAATGCTGGAAGAATTAAACCCCGACGACCAGGAACCCAAGGACGGCTCAACGTCTCTTGATTCGCCGGAACCCCAAAGCGAAACGGCAGACCAGGCAGATTCCCCTGAAGTGGCGGAAATGGAAGCCTCAGATCCCAATGAAACTAAATCGGTCGATGACGAGCCTCCACCGCTGGATCCAGAAATTGACGGAGAAGCAATCCCGGATACCAGTGAACAGGTATCGGCTGACACAATCGCAGACGACCTGCCCGTGGACAGCGTCTGGGAGGATGTCTATGAAGAATCCACTCTGCCTGCCGGAAATGCCAATCATGATGAGAATGATGAAAACTATATAGACACGCGAAACTCCGCCAGCGAATCTGTCCAAAGCCACCTCATGGAGCAACTGAATCTACTGCATTTGACAGATTCAGATGAGCATATCGCCCTGTCATTAATCGATGGCCTTGATCACGAGGGCGTACTCACTATCCCCCTTGAAGATGTACTCGAAGGCGCCCCTCCGGAATGGGAACTTGAACTGGATGAAGTCGTAGCAGTTCTCCATCTCATTCAACATCTTGACCCAATTGGGATTGCTGCCCGTGACTTAAGGGAGTGCCTGCTCATTCAGCTTAAGGCTTTGCCAGCTGAAACACCCTATCGCAAAGAATCAATCGTTGTAGTTGATCAATATCTTAATTTTCTGGCAAGCAGGGACTACGCACATATTTCCAGAAAGACACGTCTGAAGGAAGATGACTTAAAGGCAGTCATCGATCTCATTCGTACGCTTAATCCTCGTCCAGGGGACAACATCGCTACCAGCAGCACTGAGTATGTTGATCCAGATGTCATTGTCACCAAGAAAAATGGCAGATGGACGGTGGAATTAAACCCAAAGTCAGCGCCGCGCATCAGAGTCAACACAGAATATTCATCACTCATCAAGCGAGCTGATTCCAGCAGCGACAATACCTACCTGAAGAATCAACTGCAGGAAGCGCGCTGGTTTATAAAAAGTCTGCAGCAACGAAACGACACTTTGTTAAGAGTTTCAACCAAAATTGTCGAATTCCAACGTGGCTTTCTTGAATACGGCGATCAGGCGATGAAACCACTCGTTCTTCATGACATTGCCAACGCAGTAGACCTTCACGAATCGACCATCTCTCGCGTCACAACCCAAAAGTATATGCATACGCCGGCAGGTGTGTTTGAGCTGAAGTACTTTTTCTCGAGCCATGTTAGTACTCATGCTGGAGGAGAGGTTTCATCTACTGCCATTCGCGCCCTGATAAAAAAACTTGTCGCCGAGGAAAATACCAGGAAGCCGTTGAGCGACAGTAAAATCGCAAAGCTATTGGAAGAACAAGATATTAATGTTGCTCGCAGAACAATCGCGAAGTATCGCGAAATACTGATGATTCCGCCTTCGAATGAACGTAAGCAACTTGTATGACCAACTCAAACCCTTATAAAACAAACACAAACTCTTATTAACAAACATAAACAATGGAGGATAAATCGGGGATACCACCTATCAATTCAATAGAACGAATTGACTTGATGTCAGTCAAAATTAAAGTGCGACAGATGAGATAGTCTAACCAGATAGCAGTGATTCCGATCACTGCCACATTAATACTCAGCTTTAACGGAATGTATTTAAGGAGAAAATATATGCAAGTAAACGTTAGTGGTCACCATATCGAAGTTACTGATGCTCTCAAATCTTATGTAACAACAAAGATAAATCGTCTGGAGAGGCATTTTGACCGAATTACTAACATCAACGTTATTCTGAGCGTAGAGAAGCAGCGGCAAAAGGCAGAGTCGACAATCAGGGTGAGTGGAGGTGAAATCTTTGCAGATGCCGAGGCAGACGATTTGTATGCAGCCATTGACTCCATGACCGATAAACTAGACCGACAATTAATCAAGAAAAAAGAAAAAATTGCAGACCGTAATCATCGAGCAGCAAACAGGCAACTTTAGGAAATTAATTATAGAGGGAGCTTCACTAGCCCTGTTATTAGGTAAAGCTCCCTTGCTATAATGGGAAAATCGGTTGTTATCTCCCATTGTTCAATGAACATAGAATCTATCCTGGCGGCCAATCGCACCTTTTGTCATATTGCAGCCGGAAGCAAAAAGAAAGCCATAGAAAGAGCTGCAACTCTCATCGCAGGATCAGCGCCGTCACTTGATGCCGACGAAATCTACACAAACCTAATCGCCAGAGAGAAACTCGGCCCTACCGCACTGGGCAATGGCATTGCTCTACCACACTGCCGCCTTGCAGGGTGTACAGACATCATTGCCGCATTGTTTACCATGGAGACCGCGATCGAATTTGGCGCAATGGATGATCTACCCATCGACATTATGTTTGTGCTACTGGTGCCAGAACAGGAAGTTGACCATCACTTAAAAGCCATGGCCATGCTTGCAAGTAAGCTCGATTCCGAAGACTACAGGAAGGGTTTGATCACCGCTAAAAACAACCAGATGTTATTTGAGCGCGCCATTCGGGACGTTGCGAACAACTAGCTCTGACGGTGAAGCGAATGCTGCAGCGCGCAGATTAGTCCCTCTCCGGCAAGTACATGAATTGAACAGAAAGCGCAGAACCAATAGTACAATCAAGATAATCAGTATTACTCGCTACTCTGTTAACAAGCAGGTCTAACATGATTTCTCTCATTATCATCAGCGGCAGGTCGGGATCCGGCAAAAGTACTGCACTCCATGTACTGGAAGACATGGGTTACTACTGCATCGATAATCTGCCCGTTACCTTGCTCAAACCTCTTATGCAGCGATTGACCGATAATCAATCCATTCATCAGGTCGCGGTCAGTATTGACGCCCGAAACATAGCGGAAGACCTGGTTGAATTCCCTCAGGTCGTCCAGGAATTTGACCCCGAAACGGTGAGCACAAAGATCGTTTATCTGGATTCTGCAGGCCCTTCACTGGTCAACAGGTTTAGTGAGACCCGGCGAAAGCACCCCTTAAGCGATAGTAGTCGTGACCTCCAGGAGGCCCTGAAATTTGAACGTGAATTGCTGGCCCCTATTTCCAGCATGGCAGATCTTACGGTCGACACAACAAATTTGACCATCCATGAGCTGCGGGATCTTATTAAATCCCGGGTTGCCCTGGACAGTCACGAATTCGCATTATTGTTTCAGTCCTTCGCATACAAGAAGGGTGTCCCCGTTGATGTTGATCTGGTCTTCGATGTCAGGTGTCTGCCAAACCCATATTGGAAGCCAGCCCTGCGGACTCTCACCGGCCTTGATTTACCCGTTCAGACCTTTCTCGATGAGCAGGAAGAGTTCCGCGAAATGTTTGCCGACCTAAAAAAATACCTTGAGACCTGGCTGCCAAAATTTGAGGCAAACAACAGGAGTTACATGACAGTCGCGATTGGTTGTACCGGTGGTCAGCACAGGTCGGTCTATCTCAGTGAAAAATTGTTCTCACATTTCTCTCCAAGATGGGAGAATGTCCAGATCAGGCATCGGGAATTGAACAGGATTCAAGCGGCGCGAGAGCTGACGCAATAATAAGACTAATAATGTGATCAACAAAAAACTGACAATTCAGAACAAACTTGGATTACACGCAAGATCGGCATCTGCCTTTGTGCGAACTGTGTCCGCCTTTGCCTCTTCTGTAACAGTTAGCAATGAATATGCTACCGCCAACGGCAAGAGCATTATGTCCATGATGATGCTGCAAGCCGGGATCGGAACAGATATAGACCTCATCGTAGAGGGCATTGACGAACAGGACGCATTCGATGCCATCGAGGCTTTGATAAACAGCAAATTCGGTGAAAGTGAGTAAAGCAAACCTGGATGCCTAAAAGAACAGACCAAGATTCGATTTCCCCCACCCAAGGTCTTCAGGAAATTCTCGAGTCGGGCGGCTATAGCGAAATCCAGAGCTTGATGAAGATTCTTAAACCCGTCGATGTTGCTCACCTCCTGGCCGCGTCTCCGTCAACTGAACGGAGCATCATTTGGAATTTCTTCAATGACGAGTTACAGAGTGAAATCATCGCCCATGTGGATGAGGAAATTGTCACAGATCTCCTGCGAGACAAATCTGCCGAAGAGATAGTCAACGTATTGGAAAATGTTGGAGCGGACGATGACCTGACCGACATCCTGCAGCATCTACCTGACGCACTAACATATCAAGTACTGCAGTCCATGGATGCAACGGACAGGGCCAGAGTCGAGAATCTTCTGTCATTTCCCGAGGATACTGCTGGCGGGTTAATGGCGACGGACATCATTTCAGTTCGCGCAAAGGTGACAGCGGACGTTGTCCTTCGATACCTGAGGCGGCACAGTGAACTTCCACCAACAACTGACAATATCTTTGTGGTGAATTCACGGGAGGTATATATTGGCATATTGCCCATCACAACACTTCTGGTATCCGACCCGGGCTTGACTGTTCGCGAGATAATGAACCAAGAAGTTGAGCCCATTCCTGCGCTTATGCCAGAGAATGAAGTTGCGGATATTTTCAAACGCTATGACCTTGTTTCAGCACCGGTGATAGATATAGAAGGCAAATTAATCGGCCGTATAACCATTGACGACGTTGTCGATGTCATCGTTGATGAAGCAGATCATTCTATTCTGGGAATGGCTGGCCTAACGGAGGATGACGATGCCTTTGCGCCAATTCTTAAAACCGCCCGCAGTCGTGCATTCTGGTTAGGTGCGAACCTTATTACCGCATTCATTGCGTCCGCAGTCATCCATATTTTTGAGGAAACGATCGTCAAAGTTGTTGCCCTTGCGGTTCTTATGCCCATTGTCGCAAGCATGGGCGGCGTCGCCGGTAGTCAGACGCTCACATTAATAATCCGTAAAATGGCCCAGGGCGATCTGCTGGAAAGTAATCAGCGATGGTTGTTAAATCGGGAAATTGCCGTCGGTGCACTGAATGGCGTCTTCTGGGCTTTGGTTGTAGCAGTAGTGGCAGCGGTGATTTTTCAGGACGTTCTACTGGGCGGAATTATCGCCGTAGCGCTTGCAATCAATCTTATTGTGGCAGCATTTGCTGGCGCCTTGCTGCCTGGCGCATTAAAATCACTGGGTATTGATCCTGCAATAGCCGGAACTGTTGTACTCACGACAATAACAGACGTGGTTGGTTTTATGTCCTTCCTTGGACTTGCTTCAATCTTTTACAGATAGCAGGCTAGCTTCTGGTCGGGAAGCACGGAATGTGAAATCAAGGCGCAGAACCATGTTTTTATCAGCCAGACAGACCATTACCCACGAAGGAATATCGGACTCTCGCTCAAATACCGATAGATTCACAAACTGACAGGCAGCAACTAAACTAATGACAGACCAAGAAGAACTGGAAGACGAGCAACCAAGCAAGTCCCAACGAAAACGGGAAATGCATGAGCTGCGGGATCTAGGTGAAAAGCTCGTCAACTTGAGCGACGACCAGATATCACCAATCATGCAGCCTAAAATTTTGTTCGCGATACAAGAATGCAGAAGGATTAAAAAAGGCAATGCGAAGAAGCGGCAAATTTCCTATATCGGGAAACTTCTCCGCGACATTGACGTAGATGAAATCAAGCAACTTATAGACCGCTATGATGCCAGTAGCAAGTCACACCTTCGTCAGTTTCACCAACTGGAATTATGGCGGGAGCGGCTGATCAATGGTGATTTTACAGCACTGGATGAAATTAGCGCAGAATTCCCTGATCTGGATCGCCAGGCCATCAAGCAACTTATTCGAAAGGCCAGCAAAGAACGCGAGGACCAATTGAAACAGGAAAACTCTGCGGCACCTATCCATTTTCGAAAATTGTTCAAGTTCCTCAAAGCCTTACTGGATTCAAAGGCGGTCCTCGGCGCGGAAACCCGGGAACATTAAGTCATACAGATAATCTCATTTGAGCTCGAACCGGCATATCCGCGCGAATCTCGGCCAGACGACCAAAATCAAGCTCTGCAATGATGACATCTTCGCCGCTCGCAGCTTCAGCAAGCACGTCGCCCCATGGGCTAACAACCATACTATGCCCGTGTGTTTTACGGCCGGAATCATGATCACCGCCCTGACAGGCGGCAATGGTGAAAGAAAAATTCTCTATCGCTCGACTGCGCATCAGTATCTCGAAGTGTGCTTTGCCGGTTGTCTGGGTAAACGCAGACGGAATGGTAAAACTGGTCGCTCCTTCCACGAACAACTTTCGATAGAGCTCCGGAAATCTAATGTCGTAACAAACGCTCAGCCCTACGAGTCCAATCGGGCTATCTATACATGCCAGGGTTTCGCCCGGCTCAAAGGTCGCTGACTCCATGTAATGTTTGTGGTTGTCGGCGACTTCAACGTCGAACATATGAATTTTATCGTAGCGAGAAACTTCTATCCCTGAGCTATCATAGACATACGACGCTGCCCGGACCCGGGGCGTAGACACCTGATCATCACCATCGGGTCTCGAAATAGTTGGCAAGGTTCCCGCAAAGATCCAACAATTACTGCCCCTCGCCAGATCTGCGACTGCACTTCGAATCGGTCCCGTAGAAGATACTTCCAGAGCACCAATGTCCCAGGGTGCAGGGTTGCCCAAAGCCGCGAAATTTTCCGGCAAAAATATCGCCTCCACCCCTTCTTGCGCAGCTCGCTCAATGAGTCTCGACAGTGAGGCGAGGTTTGCTTGCACTTCAACGCCGCTGACCATTTGTATCAGCGCAATCCTGTGAATCACATTATCCACCATGATCTACAGGTAGAGAGTCTACAGTTGGAGAGTCTTTTGTCGGAGAGTCGTCACTTGCAGGTTCTTCGGCAGTAGCGGCCTCTACTGTTTCTGACACCTCAGCTTCTATGTTCTCCGAGGCAGATTCCCTAACGCTATTATCAAAAACATTGAACAAGACTATTTCTGGCTCCTCGATCGTGCCTGTTACTTTCCATTTTGCACTGGTGATCTGATCAATCTGGTCTTCGAACAACTTCTGGGCAAGGAATACACCCGCGCCAACGAGAGGACCTGTAAAGATGGCACTGTATACCGCATACCATTCCAGGTTTTTACCAACAGGCAGAGTGACGACGACGTCACCATCCAATTCGCGAGTCAGTAAATTTACCGTTCCTCCCAGCGTAAAATCGCTTCCAGCACTTTTGATAAAAATAGGTTCAGATATATCGATGATGCCGTTGTCAAATGATGCTTCTCCCTTCATGGCATTAAAGCTATACCCCTTTTCTACAACGTCTGAAAAATCAAGTTTCATTCTTTTCATTATTTGATTGAAGTCAAATATGCCCAATATCTTGAGCGCCGCTGTACCGTTATCTGCCTGGATAAAACGCCCCTCTGCCCCGTCGATAAAGAGAGACCCCTCTACTGTCTCCAACGCCACCATCGCCGGTGAGCCAGCCCAACTGAAGCTGGATGTAAGATTAAAGTCCTTGCCTTCTACGCTGGACGCATACCCCCATTGTTCAAGCATATCAGCAAGGCTTTCAACCTTAACCAAGCCATCAAACGAAGACTGATGCACTCCATTTTCATATTGCCAGTTCGCGCTGGATGGCTCAACGAAGGACATGCCTTTAACGTCGGCCGTCAGATTAAAAAAATCTGCACCGTTCTCATTTGGGCGAAAATCAAATTTCCAGCTGCCATAATCTACCTGATCGATGGTAAGTTCCTGCGTGCTAAAATTTACTGCAAACATTTCCTGGGGAATGATGTCCGCAAAGGGATCTTCGTCAAAAGCGCTCTCTACTTCATCATCAAAGAATCTCAGGTAGTCCAGATTCACATCAATGGGCTTGCCCTCATCATCATGAACTAATACGGTTCCCTTAAGATTTACATTAAACAGTCTTACAAACCAGGCTGAGTCCTGGTGCTTTATTGTTACCTTCACTGCTGGTAACTCCATGGAATAAATATCGAGAGAATCAATATCAAGAACGATGGCATCCAGTGTGTCGGCAAGTTCAGACTCCAGTGCAACCTCTGAAGCAAGGTCAAGTTTTTTAAAGAACTGATCCCATTCTTCATAGTTAACTGCAGCCATCCTGCCGTCGACCTTAAGTTTTTGATAATCAATGTCAACCAATTCAAGGCCTCCAAATGTCAACTTCCCACCTGAGACTATTCCATCTTCTACCTCGAGAGCTGCCCGCACCTGGTCACCTAATTGCAGTGAAATCAAAAAACTGGATTCCAAAAAGGTCTGTTTGTAGATCAGACTCATCTCCGATTCTGCGGACTCCTTTTTCATGGGTGCAGGCATATCAATCACGATACCGGTTAGATTCGATGTCGTTTCCACGTAGCTGCTGGCGCCAGGCTGCCCAAAGGGAACATGAATGCTCGCTTCGTATTCCATTATTCCTGTGCTGGTGCTCAGTAATGCCTGCCCCGACCAGCGCTGCAAATCACGGATATCAACCTCGCCAACCCCGTGAACCACTATTTCACCTGATCTGTCGTCAAGCGCAAGATTGATATCACTGACAATACTACCGGTGACAGGCCTTCCAAAGATCAGCGCATCAATTTTTTCCGCCGATAGCCCTTGAGCATTCCGATAGTTTATCCGCGCATCAATCTGATACAGCGTCAGATCATAGAGAGGCATCGTCAAATCATTCCCCGCCAGGGATACTGTGACATCTGAAAGTAGCTCTTCGCCACTGCGCGGGCCAATGGGAATATCTAATATCGCGCTGGCATTCAAGTCGCCAGTTCCCGTCCAGCCCTCTGCCATGTTGTTAGTAGCTTCTGCCAGTGGCGTTTCATTAAGAACCCGTATGCCATCATTCAGAGGGCCGATCAGATCCGCTTCTATGTGTATATTGTTAATTTCGCCTTCGATCGGGATCAGTATCTCAAACCTGGACCGGATAATCTTGCTATCCAAAATTGTCGCGATAGCATCGTCGGCGAAGACACCTCTATTGTTTATGTAGATGGTCGCATCAAGATTCGAGACAAGGGGCCAGTTGGGATCATAGTCAAGCTCAGACTCTTCAACCTTCAAATATAACTCATAAACCTTCCGTACCTTCGGCGCACCACGATATAAGGAACCGTGAAAGAGTAATGCAGTCTCGGAGATCAACCCACCCAGTACTGCCTGGTTGAGCCAATCCAGAAATTCGGCGGACAAGGTGTTTGGCAGGAATCTGCTGGCTTCCAATAAATCCGCGTTGTTAACGCCAATAATCAATCCCCAGGTCTGATCATCGCGATCCCTGGGAAGCCTGATATGAACCTTTCCATATCCCGACAGATCACCGCTGATGAGTTCAATAAGACCACTGTTCAAATGAAACACGCCATCGGCCAGTCGATAGTTCACCCGACCCCGGGTAGAGTCAAAGGGCCAACTGGTAGGAAACATCGACGCAAAATGTAAATCGAATGCGCTGTTATTAATGTCCACATATCCCCGCTCCGGATGCAGGGAAACAAAACCGTTGAGCGCACTTATGGCAGGCGCACCTAAATAGGCTTCAATAGATGCGCCGACGATGCTGCTGGTAAGCTTCATCTCAGGCTTATCGCCCGAATTGTCAAAATACAATATGATCTCTTCGAAATGACCTTTTAGATTCATCGCCACTAATGCAGTCATTCCTCGCTCAGGAATAACATTGATGTTCTCATTCAATCTAATCAAGGTACTACTCAAACTACCAAGATCCAGCGAAGGAAGATTCCCGGCGACCACATATTGGCCGTCCATCATTTCGACAATCAGATTCAAGTCTAGAAATTCAAGCACTTCACCATCTTGAATCAGGCTTAAATCAGGCAGAAATAGCTGAACTTCATCTTGCTCTGCATGCCCTGACAATTTAAAGGTGGTATCAATACGCTGGACAATTTCCTTGTGGCCTTCTGTATCGATCAGTTCAATTTCATGTGCTTCTATATTTCCCACAAGATTGAAATTTTCATTTTGATAGTCCAGCCAGAGCTCAGCGCGTAGACCTGCGGAACCTAGCCTGACCCCTTGGAATTTCAATTCAGGTAAAAAATCAGTGAGCTGCACCTGAGGCATTTCAAAATAAATATTCGCTTCGATATTGGATAAGTCACGTAAGTCGCCGGTATAGACACCTGACAGATTTACCCTGCTGGAACCAGCGGAGTCACTATCGCCGACACGCTCCACGAGAAGAGGAAAGGATATGACCCGCTCATCCTCGCTCCTTCTAAGTTTTAAGGGTAAATTGAGCTCACTACCAATATGATGAGTCGAGCGCAGGCCCAGGATGTCCATATCCAGGTTCTCTAGCGTAATCTCTTCCACATGGGCTGCAGAATCCAGAATTAAATCAAAGCTGAAACTTGCGTCACTGGAAGGCAATCCCTTGACCGCCCAACTATTATCATCGCTTTGCTCAAGGGCCAGACTCAATCCATTTACATGAATTTCACTGAGCACTGGCGTTCGTTCTGTCAGGGTAAACCAGAAACTAAGTCGAAATGTTATCTCTCCAATGACAATGGCCGGGTCGTTTATCGAGCCTATCACCAGCTGACTTACGGTTATGGTCGGATCGAAGCGATTCCAGCTTCCTTTGAGCTCACCCAAAGATACTCGCGTTCCCAGTGATGACGTTAGTAGTTCAGTCAGGTCTTCGTTGAAGTGGTCGACTGCATTGACCGCGATGCGACCAATACTCACATACAACGCTGCCAGAATCAGGATGCCAAATATAATGAAATTGAGGACAAACTTTACCAGCTTCTTTGTGTTTCTCACCAACATGTTGCGGACTTCCTATCCACTGTCGCTGGCTGTTAAAACGACGTCATATTGTTCCTGGCTATAGCTCGTCTCTACCTGGAACTTTATGACCGCACCAAGTGCGCTGGACAGCTGGCTTATACTAGCGGAATCTTCGTCCAGAAGCCGATCGATCACACTTTGGGATGCCAGGATTAAACATCCTTTTTTGAAATCAAATGACTTGCGCTGGATTTCACGGAAGATTTCCAGACAAATACTCTCAGCAGTTTTAATAAAACCCCTTCCATTGCAAACTTCACAAGGTTCGCAGACCATTTTCATCAGGCTTTCATGAGTACGCTTCCTGGTCATTTCCACAAGACCAAGCTCAGATATCTCAGTGATATTCCATTTCACGCGATCAGAGTGTTGCCCCTT
The DNA here is from genome assembly GCA_046582185.1 of Pseudomonadales bacterium. Lineage (GTDB taxonomy): Bacteria > Pseudomonadota > Gammaproteobacteria > Pseudomonadales > Azotimanducaceae. Next base: position 59,055 of record JAYGEX010000018.1, read on the forward strand.
TTCAAGCATTCTCAGAACGTGCCGCTTATGCTCTTCGTCTAACATATCAATAAAGTCGATGATGACAATGCCGCCAATATTCCGCAGGCGAAGTTGCCTCGGGATTGCAGATGCTGCCTCTAGATTAGTTCTATAGATCGTTTCCTCGAGATCGTTTCGTCCGAGATATGCGCCAGAGTTCACATCCACAGTGGTCATCGCTTCCGTCTGGTCAACGACAAGGTATCCGCCTGATTTCAAAGGCACCTTTTTATCCAGGGCGGCTTCGATTTGATCTTCCAGGTTATGGGAGTCAAACAAGGCTGTTTCATCAGAGACGAGTTGCAGGCACTGGTTTTTATCAGGGATGAAGTCATGAAGGAAAGCCGATAGGACGTTGGCAGTTTCAGCATCATCAACGAGGATTCTATTGGTCCCCTGATTGATGATATCCCGCATGACCCGGAGGGGGAGTGGCAGGTCCTCATAGATTAGAGATTCGGACTTTACAGCTTTACTATCTATCTCAATGGCTTTCCACTTTGCCTTCAGCAACTCCGCATCCTTTCTGATATCACTTTCCGAAACACCTTCGGACGCTGTACGAATAATAAAGCCATCACAATCACTGTTCGCCTGAATTTCGGCCAAGAGGTTCTTCAATCTCTCCCGCTCACCCTCTTCCTCAATCCGCTGGGAAATACCCACGTAGTTGTGATCCGGCAGATAGACGAGATAGCGCGACGCTATGGATATCTTCGTCGTAATGCGCGCTCCCTTGGTCCCGATGGGCTCCTTGGTTACTTGCACATCAACTTCCTGGCCTTCATGGAGCATTTCCAGAATTGGCGGATATTCAAGACTTGAATCCCGCGCTCCTCTGGCAGTAGCCTGGGCTCTCGCAATATCAGTAATGTGCATGAATGCCGCACGGGCGTGCCCAATGGCAACAAATGCACTCTGCAGGCCCGGGAGCACACGCACTACCTTGCCTCGATAAATATTGCCCACGGTACTTTTTTTGTGGATGCGTTCAATAAATATTTCTTGCAGCAGGCCTTGCTCTACCACTGCCACACGCGATTCGTATGGTGACACATTAATTATAATTTCTTCAGCCATGCTGACCTGATTCCTGGTCGATTACTAATTCTGTTTGTTCATCATCCGGCAGACATTCGATGCCAAATTTCGAGAGAAGCTCCGCCGTTTCCAGCAAAGGCAGGCCCACGACATTACTGTAGCTTCCGTTCACCGCGCAAACGAAGATAGCGCCTAATCCCTGGATGCCATAACCACCAGCCTTGTCTTTTGGTTCCCCCGAAAGCCAATACCGATTACATTCATCATACGTTAGAGATCGAAAATGAACTATCGTTTCAACCAATAGTGATTCTTGTCTGTTCCGGGATTGAACGGTGACCGCCGTCATCACCTGATGGGACCTGCCCGCAAGCAATTGCAACATACGAATGCCATCGCTTCTGTCCTTGGGTTTTCCTAAAATCAGCTCGTCAACAACGACGATGGTATCTGCAGCCAAGATCGCGCTTGAATCATCGTTTTGGCCCAGGACGCTCTGGGCTTTGGTGATCGACATTCTTGTCACATAGTCGACGCTATTTTCCTTAGATGCGATGGTCTCGTCGCACACAGGAGACTGTATAGAGAAATCCAATCCAATCTGCGAAAGTAGATCCGCCCTTCTGGGCGACGTTGAAGCGAGCACAAGCTGGGTCAAGAATCATTCCTCGCTGCCGCAAATACATTTTTTTAATTCGATCATTACGTATTCACTCAGGCAACATTAAATTGGCGACGCAGATAACGTAATAACAAATAGACAGTGGGCCACAACATTGCACTCATAACAGAAGCTAGCAGATACCACATATTCCACTCGCTAAGTCCGGCAATATTCTCAATCCAGATATTGATTAATTGACTCACGCCGACAGTTGCAAACACGATGATGCTCTGCTGCCAGAGTGAGAACATGCGTAAGCGTTGATAGAGACTCGAGGCTATATAAGCCACAACAACGAACGCGATGGCATGTTGGCCCAAGAGGCTTCCTAAAAGTACATCCGTCAGCAAGCCAACGATCCATGCAATTACAACGCCGACACGATGAGGTAAGGCAATTACCCAGTACATTAGGACCAGGACAATCCATTCCGGACGCAGATACCCTAACTCATATGGCACAGAGTCAGGCAAAGAAACAATGCTCAGCACCATGGCAATGATGAAGGTGATAAAAATAACCCATAGTCCACCAATTCTAGGATCAGCCATCGCCACCGCCCTGTTTGAGTTCAGACACCTTAGCTAACTTCTCTTCGGTAAAAACCAAAAGCACATGCCTGCTCCTATCCAATAGTGCACTGGGCGTTGCTGTCACAACTGCAAATGGCCTGCCTGGGTCATGATCTACCTTGTTTACAATCCCCACGGGATATCCAACCGGAAAACGATCACCCAGGCCGGAACTAACCAGGAGGTCACCGACTCGAATGTCCGCCGTATCCTGAACGTGCTTCAAATCCAGTGCATTGGTCGCGCCTGTACCCTGAGCGATTAACCTCAGATTACTTCTGGATACCTGTACGGGCACTGAATGAGATTGATCGCTAATCAGAAGGACTCGGCTATTGAAATAACTCACCGATACGACTTGCCCCATCAGCCCTTGCGCATCAAGTAGTGGCTGACCCACAAAGACACCATCACGGCCCCCCTTGTCAATTATCACCTCGTGTTTCTCTGGGTTGGGATCGATACCAATTAGCTCGGCAACAAGTACATTGTCCTGCAACTTCGCCGCGGAGCCCAGTAAATCTCTCAAACGATTGTTCTCTGCGGTGAGGGCCGCCATCTTTTCTGTCTTGGCTTTGAGTAAAATGAGCTCTTTCTCCAAGGTGCCAAGGCTGGATTTGAGATCATCACGAGAACGTATTAATTCTCCAATCTCACGTACTTCTCGCGCCGGTATATCTGCAGCCACCAGGATCGGCGTTAGAACCAGAGTCAGCCCTGAGCGCACTTCATCAAGATAGTTAGACATATGATCAACAATCATAAGGACAGCGGACAAGATGAACAAGCTAATCATCTTGTACCCAATTGTTGATTCTTCAAGAAATAGAGATTTGATTTTTGATTGCCCTGGTGAGTTCTAGATCGACCAACTAAAACCAATATATTCGAGTGAGCCCTCGACAATCTTTGACTGAAATTAAGTGCGTCCCTTCCCTTGAACGAACAACTCCTCGTGGTCGAATTTCAGTCTAACTAAATTGAGAGCAGGTCACTGTCCCCTCTTTCATCCATAATCTCCAGCGCCCTGGCGACGCCTAAAGCAACGCAAGTCAGGGGGTTCTCCGCTACAATTACGGGGAGTCCTGTCTCATGAGCCAGCAGCCTGTCTAATTCCCGGAGCATAGCACCACCACCGGTCAGCACAATCCCGCACTCCGCTATATCAGCAGCTAACTCAGGAGGTGTTTGCTCCAGAGCACTTTTAACCGCCTGGACGATGACAGAGAGAGGCTCTTGTAGAGCTTCGAGAATCTCATTGCTGTTTAAGGTGAAACTTCTCGGGACACCTTCTGCTAAATTTCGGCCCCGTACATCCATTTCTCGAACATCATTACATGGAAAGGCCATTCCAATTTCCTGTTTAATTCGCTCTGCCGTGGCATCACCAATCAAACTCCCCTGAGTGCGCCTTACATAAGCCGTTATCGACTCGTCAAATCGATCGCCGCCGACACGCAATGACTGAGCGTAAACTGAGCCATTAAGAGATATGATCGCAATCTCTGTAGTCCCACCGCCAATATCAACAACCATTGTTCCTACTGCTTCGTGGACTGGCAACCCGGCACCAATTGCTGCAGCCATCGGCTCTGCTATCAATCTGACATCACGTGCACCGGCGCCGATTACGGACTCTCTGATGGCGCGGCGCTCAACCTCTGTAGACTGACATGGAACACAAACGAGCACCCGGGGGCTCGGCCTGATAAAACTGTTCTCATGAACTTTCTTGATAAAATATTGCAACATTTTTTCAGTGATCTGGAAATCTGCAATGACGCCATCTTTTAAAGGTCTGATTGCGGTGATATTTGCAGGCGTTCGCCCAAGCATACGTTTTGCGTCAATTCCGACTGCCGCAACACTTTTCTGGTTGTTGCGATTGTTCCTAATGGCAACAACAGACGGCTCATCGAGGACGATCCCTTTCTCGCGCACATAAATCAAAGTGTTCGCAGTACCGAGATCAATAGCGAGGTCATTAGAAAACAATCCGCGCAGTTTCTTAAACATGGAATGTGCCTCTGCCAAAATTTTGGATGAGATCCAATTGTAACTTAACCATCGGGATTTACGGCCTTATTATCTAGTTTCAAAAAATCCGTAACTCTATCATTTGTTGAGGTTTTTTAACAACTTATTAGTTCCATAGGAGCACAATAATCAAGCAGCAAATACAAGCTCTAAACAGCTTCACGGAGATCAATACCCCATCTTAATACTTAAGGCTGGCCCATTATGTGACGCAGATAGACCTACTGGTAATTAGTTCTTGACCGTAGAGCCCTAATATCGACAGAAACTACCAAATTGCAGAAAGCTGTCATCAATATAAACCACCACTTAGAAAAGAACTCATACCGGGGAAGTTCAATCACGGACGAGCACTAAGTAGTTCTTGTCCGTAAAGTAGATGTATCAGACAAAAAGACATTGGCTCTTTGTGATTATGCATACAAAACAATTACTTACGAAGGAACAAGTACCGGCAGTGCTAGAATGCGGACAAGAAATAGTTAATCTTTTGAAAAGCACCGAAGAAACATCATTTTATTGTTGAATTCATATTGCAGAAGCAGGCAAAGATAACTAGCATTCGACGCCCTTAACGGGCCGTTTTCGGAGATATCCTTGGAAATTGATAGAAAAGTTGTTACAGAAATTGCCGAACTGGCGCAACTGCAAATTGTTGATGGCGAAATTGACCGGGTTATCCAGAAGATGAACGAAGTTCTGGAGATGGTTGACGAAATGCAGGCCGTGGATACCACCGGGGTCGAACCCATGGCCCATCCCATGGATGCAAACCAGATTCTGCGCGCCGATGAGGTCACCGAAAGTGACAATCGCGAGCAATACCAGGAGATTGCACCAGATACGGAGAACGGATTCTACCTGGTACCAAGGGTTGTCGAATAGTGCCGCACCTACTAACACTCAAGGAACAATGTTCAGCTCTCGACCGGGGTGATTTTTCTTCGGAAGAACTGACACGCCACTACCTGGCTCGAATCACAGCTTCCGAACAGTACAATGCATTTATTACGGTTACCGCAGAATCTGCCATTATCACTGCCCGACAATCTGATCAGGTTAGAGCGAAAGGTAAGGTCGGCAAGCTCCAGGGCATTCCGATTGCACACAAGGATATCTTCTGCACCGAAGGCATTAGAACCTCTGCAGGCTCACATATGCTGGACAATTTTATCGCCCCCTATAGCGCAACAGTCGTCAACAATCTCTCTTCTGCGGGCGCCATCATGCTTGGCAAAACAAATATGGATGAGTTTGCAATGGGCTCATCCAATGAAAACAGCTATTACGGAAGCGTCCGCAACCCCTGGAATACTGACCATGTACCGGGAGGATCATCCGGCGGCTCCGCAGCCGCCGTAGCGGCTCGGTTGTGCTCTAGCGCAACTGGAACAGACACTGGCGGATCAATTCGCCAGCCCGCAGCACTTTGCGGCATTACCGGGATTAAACCTACCTACGGCAGGATATCCCGCTGGGGCATGATTGCCTATGCCTCAAGCCTGGACCAGGCAGGTCCCATGACCCGTACGGCCGAAGATGCTGCCCTCATGTTGGAGGTGATGGCGGGATATGACAGCAAAGACTCCACCTGCATCAATGCAGAAGTACCTAATTATTTAGAGACTCTCAACAATCCAATCAAAGGTTTACGTATTGGTCTCTGCAAGGAATTTTTTGAAGAAGGGCTGGACAGTGATACGGAAGAACAACTACGTACTGCCATCATTGTATTCGAACAAATGGGCGCTGAAATATCCGAGATCAGCTTGCCTAATATGAAACACTCTATCCCCGCATACTACGTCATCGCACCTGCGGAGTGTTCTGCGAACCTGTCCCGATATGACGGTGTGAGATTTGGCTACCGCTGCGAATCACCTGAAGATCTACAGGATCTTTACAAGAGATCCCGGAGTGAAGCTCTGGGCAATGAAGTTAAGCAGCGAATACTTGTGGGTACATTTGCGCTCTCAGCGGGTTACTACGATGCTTACTATCGCAAGGCGCAGCAAATTCGCCGGCTGATAAAGAACGACTTCCAGCACGCATTTCAGCAAGTTGACGTCATCCTCGGACCAACCACGCCCGGCCCTGCATTCAAGATTGGAGAGAAGACGGATGATCCTGTCGCAATGTACATGCAGGATATCTACACCATCGCCTCTAATCTGGCAGGCTTACCTGCAATGTCTATCCCTGCGGGAATGAGCACTGGCCTTCCCCTGGGACTGCAACTGATAGGCAACTATCTTGACGAGGCAAAATTATTAAATGCCGCCCACCAATTTCAACAACATACTGACTGGCATCAGCAAATGCCGGAAGGTTTGATATGAATACCGCGACACAATGGGAAGTTGTCATTGGTCTTGAAATCCATGTACAGCTCAGTACTCAATCGAAGATCTTCTCCGGTGCAAGCACACAATTTGGATCGGAACCTAATTCTCAAGCCTGTCCCATCGACCTGGCAATGCCAGGAGTTCTGCCCGTGGTCAACGCCCAAGTTTACCCAAAAGCTATCGCATTTGGATTGAGCATCGGAGCGGACATCGGAATGAAGTCAGCGTTTGACCGCAAAAATTATTTTTATCCCGATTCGCCAAAAGGCTACCAAATAACACAGATGGATCACCCCATCGTCCTGGGTGGAAAGATAGACATAACACTTGATACAGGTGAGACAAAGACAATCAACATTACCCGGGCCCATCTTGAGGAAGATGCCGGTAAATCCCTGCATGAGGAATTTCAAGGGATGACAGGAATCGATCTAAACAGGGCGGGGACGCCGCTACTGGAGATAGTATCAGAACCTGAAATGTCTTCTGCGGCGGAGGCTGTTGCTTATGCACGGCAAATCCATCAACTGGTGACATACCTTAATGTATCAGATGGAAATATGTCCCAGGGTTCTCTGCGCTGTGACGCCAATGTTTCGATCCGGCCGGTCGGGGAGACTGAGCTTGGTACTCGAACTGAAACCAAGAACGTGAATTCCTTTCGATTTTTGGAGAAGGCTATTCTCTTTGAAATTGAGCGCCAAATTAATGTACTGGAAAGCGGCGGCAGAATCATACAGGAGACTCGCCTTTATGATCCGGACAAGGATGAGACTCGACCAATGCGAAGCAAGGAGACGGCAACAGACTACCGCTACTTTCCGGAACCTGACCTGCTTCCAGTTATCATCGATGATGCATTTGTTGAGGCAATACGAATTGCTATGCCGGAATTACCTGCAGCAAAGCGAACTCGATTCCAGGCAGAATACGGCATGTCATCTAACGATGCTGCAACCCTAACGGGCAGCGCAGAACTTGCAGACTATTTTGAATCTGTCGCAGAAAAGAGCGGTAACCCGCGATTGGCAGCTAACTGGGTTCGCGTTGAGCTCCTTGGTAAATTGAACAGGGAATCGATCACCCTTGATGCAGTACCTGTAACAGCTGCCCAATTGGGTGCGCTTATTTCAAGAATCGACGACGATACGATATCAGGCAAAATAGCAAAAACTGTTTTTGAAGCACTTTGGAAGGGTGAGGCGAAAAATGCAGACGAATTCATTGAGGCGCAAGGACTAAAACAGGTTTCAGACAGCACGAAGCTTGCCCCCCTAATCGATGACATCATCAGGAACAACCCAAAACAGGCTGAGCAATATCGCGGCGGCAAGACCAAACTACTTGGTTTCTTTGTGGGTCAGGTCATGAAAGAAACCAAGGGCAAAGCCAACCCCCAGCAGGTCAATCAGCTAGTCACTGAACGCCTTGCCGATGGCGACAACTAAAATGCCGTAAGGAAGCGCTCTATTCTTGCAGCATTCGCCCCTACATCACTGACGCCAACTCTCGAGACAGATCGAATATCTATCCTGGCGCCAGTTGCAGTTTCACTTACTCGAACGACGACGTCGTCTTTGAAGCCAAACCACAGCGTCGTCGCAGTAGCTTCTACCAGACCGGATTCAGGATTGGTCGCTATAATTTCGAGGCCCTGCTCCGCAAGCACCGTTTGAGCGCGCGCTAACGCATCACTTTGAGAGAGCCCTACCTCCAGGGGTTTCACATTTGGATACGCCCCTTTCTGCAATTCAGATAGCTCCTCTGCAGGCATTTCCTCTGAACCATACTCAAGACCATTGATTGCGTGCACGCGATGTTTAATCAAAGCCTCAAATGCTGGTGGATTAACCATATCTGTGGTGATGTCGTGAATCGGCGGCACAGACCTTGCTTTCAGGATCTGCGGCCCCATTACAATAATCGGCAGCAGGCACAATGCCAGCGACACCAATAAAAGATTGCGATTCCTGGGAAGGCTATTTTTCACGGCAATCAAGGTAAAAATGGGGCCGATGGCGATCAACAACATTGACCCCAGCAATGACACCATCAGACTCGCCAGAGATGGCATAAGCGGCACCAGATCAAACTTATAACCAAGTGGCCCAGTCACTAGAATAACAATCATGATTACTGCACTAAGTAACAAGACTCGCGTGGATGTTTTAAGCTCTTCCATTACATTGATCCCCAGGGTTAGTCTCCGATTTTACATCGAATTAGGGACGACTAACCAGTTCTTGTCTGGAAACCATCATTGCCGCTGCTGACCCACCGTTCCAGGTGGCTGGCTCTGTCATAAGTGATTGAATTGCCTGCTTGATGATATTGTATTGGCTTTACACAGGTATAAGACGGGGAACCAGCGCTCAGGAGCAAGCCAGATATTGTCCGGATTCCAAGTCCGCCGATGCGAAGTCCTTTGCAAATAATTGCTTTGTATAGCTTACAGCAAGTTAGTTCTGCATTTTTTTGATATTGTATTTTCAAACAGGAATAAGCTATTAACTGTGACTTCTTCTTTATTTCCAATAAATCAAGCCAGCGTAGATGAACTGCAGACACTAGCGACAGCGCCCGCAGAGAAAACCTTTAGAAATGCCCTTCTTTCCACCTACGAAAGCTCCACTAATAAATGTTCCACTTACTATTGATCCAGCAAAATTCGTTCTTAGAATCGGGGCGCATAATACTACTTGCAACGCCGCGGCTTTTCCAGAAGCGCAATGAATCTAATCGCGGCGCTCATCTATCAAAATAACTCATCTATATACTATGTGAAATACGCTATCTACCGCCATCAATAACCAACGTTTGCCCGGTCATAAAACTTCCTGCTTTTGATGACAAATATACAGCCATACCACCAATCTCCTCGGGCTCGCCAATTCGCTTCAGTGACGCACTGGCAGTAGAGACTTTGAGCGTTTCCGGGTCTTCCCACAGGGCTTTGGCAAAGTCTGTACGGATTAAACCCGGAGCAATAGCATTCGCCCTGATGTTGTGAACACCATATTCACTGGCAATATTCCGCGCCAGCTGCATATCTGCTGCCTTGGAAATCGCGTAAGTCCCGAGGACCTCGCTACCATGCAGACCACCGACGGAAGAGATGATAAGTATGACGCCATCCTTTTGCTCCACCATGCCGGGCAACACCATTTGGCACAACCAGTGATTGGACTTTACATTCGAATCGAGAATTTTTTCAAAAGCAGAATCAGGAATATCCAGCATCGAGCCGTAAAATGGATTAACAGCTGCATTACAAACAAGTATATCGACACTGCCGAGACGGCTACGGGTCTCATCCACGAGAAACTGCAATTGTTCCTTATGCCCAATATGGCAAGGAATTGAGGTGGCACTACCACCGCCGTCGCCAATCACCTCATTTATCTCGTTGGTAACCTGCTCGCACGCATCCTGCTTTCGACTGGACACGACAACTTTGGCGCCATGGAAGGCCAACTGTTCAGCAATGGATCGACCAATGCCTTTTGTCGATCCAGTGACAATCGCAACCTTTCCGCTAAGATCAAATAAATTTTCCATCAAGGCTCAATCCTTCCATTTTTTTCAGTGGTTTTTGCAGGCCGCCTGAAGTTGGCGGCCAGCAGTGTGTAGAACAGATTAGATTATCATTGCGCAATGTTTCATACCAGCAGCCCAATGATCACTCTGCTTGATACCATCGATTCTTATAAAGCAAACCTGGAATCAATGCCATGGCCAAGGCATCTTTGACGAGCTCTTTATCAAGAGCGGTGGGCACTAGCGCTTTATTGCTGTAGGTAAATTGCAAGGCGCCTTTTTCGGGTCGATGGATAACAACCTGATCTCCCAACATATAGGCATGATTGTTTCCAAACTGCATTATCGCCCTGCCCGGATAATTCAGCGGACGTAAGAATATATTGTGGCCAATGTATGGCGCTGAGCCCCCTATACTCATCAACGAAAATAAGGTTGGCATCAAGTCAATATGACTCGTTACCTCTGAATAAACGCTTGCCTCAACTCCACTGCCAAGGATGAGCCCCGGAATGTGATAACTGCTAACCGGCACCAGAGATGAACCTCTCGGACTTTCATCATGATCCGCTACCACGAGGAAAATTGTGTCGCCCCAATAATTGGATCGCTTAGCCTTGTCGAAGTAATAGCCGACCGCATAGTCAGCATATTTTACAGCGTTGTATTTGGTATTATGCTCATCGTCGTGGAGTTCAATTCGCCCTTCCGGAAATTCAAAAGGGCTGTGAAAGGAGGATGAAAAAACCAGCGCAAAGAAAGGGCCCTCCTGCGCTTCGAAAGTACTATGGGCTCTATCAAATAAATCTTCATCCGATACGCCCCAGGACCCCTTAAATTTCCACTCTGAAAAGTCGTTCTCATCAATGGCTACATCAAAGCCATTGTTCAATAAAAAACCGCTCATATTATCGAAGTGGCTCTCGCCGCCATAGATAAAGTAATTTCGGTAACCATGCTCCTTCAGGGTTTTCGCCATGGTATAAAACCCTTGCTGGGCTAGCCCCAATTTAAGCACGCTGCGAGCATTTGAAGGTGGAAACCCTGTGACTACAGCTTCGATACCCCGTGCAGATCTGATACCAGTGGCATAAAGGTTGGTGAACCAGAGCCCTTCATCCGCCAGTGCATCAATCTTCGGCGACAGCGGAAGCCCACCAAGCTTGCCGATAAAACGCGCGCCCATGCTTTCTTCCAGAATAATAACCAGGTTCTTTTTTGCGCCAGCTTCTGCAGGCCCAAACTGGTGATAGGTTGGTTGACGGTGCTCACTAAAAGCTGAATCGTCAATCAGGGAAGTCTTTCTGACTCTGCTAATAACCTCTGCCTCTGGCATTGACGTGTACAACTTTGATGGATCGCCTTCGTTCTTCAATCCATAGATTGCGTACAACACCGTGTATGTACTATTCAAGGCCAGTTCGTTTAATAACTGATCATTGGAGAACGCAACGCTACTGGCATTCAAAGGCCGGTGGCCGGTGGTTGACCTTGCGCCTAGAACCAATATCGCAATGATTACAGGCAGCAATAAGAGCTGCCTTTTGTAGGTAAGGCAGGTCTGGTTTATCTGAGCGCTCCTGATTCCGAGATAGGAAGAAGTACAAACTATGATGGAGCCAATAGTGATAAGAGTTGACTGCAATGCGAAACCACCTAGCAGGAGCGCACTCACTTCTTTTGGGTATTCAAGATATTCAAAGAATATTCTTCCCGGTCTTGCATCAAAGAAATCAATATAGGTTGGAGTCGCAAATTCCATGAAAGCAAACACTGTCATCCAGAAACACAAGACCATACGAATGATCAGCAAATAAAACCGGGAAGAGGTTATAGCCGCAGGTAAACACAATGTGACGATCACCGGAATTAACATCGCCATGCATAAGAGCATGGTATCCATACGTAGGCCGAGGATCATCACATGCAGCAGTGTTGAAGCATCTGGAATACGATCCGGGATCAGCCCGGCGATTGTAAGGCGGGCGATTGTAAGGAAGATTATCGAGCCAATAAAAAAAATAACGAAGACCCGCAATGGGCCCAATCTTTTTACAATGTCCATAACGCCTTCCACCAATACCGCGGCACATTCTACTAGAATACGACGGCTTTGTTATAAAAAAAGCGACATATAAGGGAGCCTTGATCAGCTACTTCTCCAGTACTGCAGATCCTGACTTGTAAACCTGTAGTGGTTGCACCAATACACTGAGATCAACAGTGGGATCCCCGTCAAACAGGAGAAAATCTGCGGAATAGCCCACTCCAATCTGGCCCGTGACATCGCCGAGCCCAATCGCAGTCGCACAATCACTGGTCGCTGCTCTTAATACTTGAACCGGCGTTAGCTGTGCAAAATGGGCAAATACAGGAATCGCCAGGGGCAAGTGATGATGCATGACATTTGGTATCCCGGCATCGGTTGATGCAATGAGTTTAACGCCACCTTCTTTCATCTTTGCGTAATTTGCCTGGAGCATGCCTTCGAAACTCTTGTTCCCCATAAAGCGCTTCCAGCCCGAATTAATGGTTGGAGAGACCCACACACCCTTGTCGGCAATTGTGTTCATTACTTCCGGGTCGAATGACTTGCCCCAGCCTTCGTCGCCGACCCAGGAACAATGTTCAATTGTGGTGACGCCTGCACGGGCGGCATTGCGAATACCCGAGGTACCATGACAATGTGCGGCTACGTGAAGCCCAAGTGACTCCGCTTTATCGACAATCTTTGTAAGTGTCGCTTCATCAAATTGGGCATCTATGGGCCGGCTTCCCTTGGTGATATTTCCACCGGTGGCCATCACCTTAATTAGATCAACCTGATGTTCGACCTGTCGATCCAGCACCTCAATGGCCTCATCAACATCTCGCGCTTCTCCTCTCCAGAAATGACAATGTCCTTTGACCGATGTTATTGGCTGGCCAGAACAAATCAGCCTCGGGCCGGGAATTTCACCTCTATTAATGCGATCACGAATTTCCAGCTCCAGCCATTGCCCGCCCCCCAGATCGCGCGCAGTTGTGATGCCAGCCTCCAACATCAAGCGCGCGCGAGCAGCCATTTGCTCAAGCAATGCATCCCGACCAGGATCTTCCTGGGCCAATGGATCCTTCTGCTCTGGATTCAGGCAGAGATGAATATGCGCGTCGATTAAGCCCGGGATAATGGTCACGCCACTCATATCTTGACTATAGTCCTGACAATCCGAACCAAGCTCGTCTGACGACCCTACAGATGTCACTTGTCCATTCTCGAACGTCAGACAATCAATACCAGCATCAATTGACTCGGCAAGGCCATTCCAGATTCTTACATTCTTGAATGATATTTTTTTCTGCGAACACTCTTGCAAACGGTTTCCCAAAGGTCTCTCTCCTGTTTCATTCTCTAGCCCGCTAGAGGTGTTTAACTTCGTTTCTCACTGTAAACAAAAAGTGTGGCCGCGGTAAAGTTGAACAAACTTGCCCCAAGAATACCTGCGATCAGCGCAACCAATCTATGGCTATCAAAGAACGAACTATTACTGGTGAGTAAATAATAGATTCCCCAATTCATAGAGAACCCCACCAGGCTGGCACATACAAATTCCACCCATTGCCTGGCTTTAGGCCTGCGTGCCCTCTCACCGAAGGTCGTCACCCGGTTAAGCCCCCAGTTCCAGCTTACCGCAGGCCAGAAGGAAGCCGCTCTGGCAATCTGGTGATCAAGGCCTAAAATTTGAAGGGCATAATAGCAAGTAATGTCCACAGCAAATCCGCTGACCCCTACTGCACCATAGTGTACGAGCTCAGTCCAGCCACGGAAACGATACATGTATAAGCGGCGAAGATGTCGCAGATATTTCCATTGCTGTTTGAGGTTCATCTTGCTTTCGCCTACCGTCCGGTCCCGGAAATTAATAGCAAGTTCCTGAATATTCGAAAAATTACCACGAACAAGAAGTTCAAGACCAATCTTGTAACCAATGGGGTTCAGGCTGTCCAAATCCACTTTCGAGCGGTTGAAGGCAAAGAAACCTGACATGGGGTCAGTGCATGCAGACAATGGCTTGGCCATAAATGTCGCAACATGAGAGTTCAGAAACCGCCATAAACTCCAGGCACGATCAAAACTTCCATCTGCAAGATAGCGGCTACCAATAACAAAGCACGATTCATCTGCTTCAAGTGCGCGGACCATCGCCGGAATCATCTCAGGCGGATGAGACAGATCAGCATCCATAATCAACACATGGTCCGTCTTCGAGTGACGAATGCCCTCAAGAACCGACAAGGAAAGGTCTCGTTCACGATCTCCCGCCTGGATAAGGCTGACAGGGTAATGATCTGCGAGTACGTCAATTCGGGCGGTGATATCATCCGGTGAGTTGTCGTCAACGACTAGCAGACCATAGTCCAGGTGATGTTGCTTCATGACCGCATCTACTGCTTGCACCAGGGCTGATATGGCATCTGCTTCGCGGTATGTAGGCACAATTATCGTTATTCTCATACGCACATGATCATTCATTAAAGAACCTTGTTCAACGAGTCTCTACCAGTTCACATATACCAACAATTGAGCGGACAGAATTCACTATCTATTAAAAATCAAGCAGCGAAATATGAAACAGATAACAGTATTGATGTGACGCACGTCACGCTAGAGGAAAAGTTTTCCGCCGGTGTGAACCAGAACACATTACCAAAAGGGAAAATCTGCTGAAATTGGCTGTACTTATGGACAAGGCGACAAAAATGATTCGATATCAAACACAAGCAGCAGATTTTATTAACACGATTGGACTGGTAATTTTTATTGGTACCGCGGTAATCTATTTCTCCTGAAACCTCTTCTCTATGCCGACTCATGAACGAAGCATTGATCGGTAAATTTACGCTCAACAATTCCCGGGTTCCTTAGCGGTAGGCGGATAAGTTTCAAATCTACTGTGCGATAATAGGTTATCAGACAGCCGTCAGCCTTGGAATTGTTGAGCGGGGTCCATGTGAAAGCACACAATCCAGAGAGTCTGCTTAGTGCATCTTAGGGCACTTAATCTAGGTGAGAATTTTGGTCTTGCGAAAAGTTGGGAATTTGCAAACTTTGATTATTGCAGCTTTGTTTGGGGCGCCTTAAATTTCCTGCGGAAATTCTGGCCGCGAAAGTGCTGGATTTCAGTATATTAACTTTTCGCTTAGCGAAAAGTTAATATTTGGTGGGCCTGGAAGGACTCGAACCTTCGACCAATGGATTCACTTAACCCCGGCATTTCTACTGGGAGCGGACTATCTCACCACCCTCATCTGAATCGATACCCAATTGCATTGAGCACAATTCCTGTTAGGGTGCGGGACGCTATAACCTGTTATTAAGAACACTTGGCATACGCCAGTTCTCAGGTAGTCTCTGCACCTTCCGGAAGTGTACTTCCGGCTTGGCTCAGGATTGCCATCATTCACATTTGTAAATGGTAAGGTTTCCCTGAATTCATCCCGTTCATTTCATATCTTTCGACATGAACGCACCATTTTGATGAGTCCACTGCTCTAACCAACTGAGCTACAGGCCCATATTCCAATCACTCATTTACCTGATCAGGTACTTGGAATAAAGAGACGCGGAGTATACATAATACCCCGCGACAATATTGAAAAAATATCCAGCTTATAACTTAAGAGGTTTCGTCGAGAAAGCTCTTAAGATGATCGGAGCGAGCCGGGTGGCGAAGCTTTCGCAGGGCCTTCGCTTCGATTTGGCGAATTCGTTCACGAGTAACATCAAATTGCTTACCCACTTCTTCCAGCGTGTGATCGGTATTCATATCAATACCAAAACGCATGCGCAGGACTTTGGCTTCCCTGGCAGTTAAGCCAGACAAAACCCCGCGAGTTGCTTCTTGCAGACCTTCTTCGGTCGCCACTGCAACTGGAGATCCAACGGAGGCACCTTCTCCAAGATTCGAGTCCGAATCCAGGAAATCACCGAGATGAGAATCTTCGTCATCACCAATTGGGGTCTCCATGGAAATTGGTTCTTTCGCTATTTTCAAGACACGCCGTACTTTATCTTCAGTCATGTCCATGCGAACGCCAAGCTCTTCCGGTGTTGGCTCACGACCAATTTCCTGCAACATCTGCCGAGATACCCGGGACAGTTTATTAATGGTTTCAATCATATGTACCGGAATTCGAATCGTCCTCGCCTGGTCTGCGATAGACCGCGTAATCGCCTGACGAATCCACCAGGTCGCATATGTTGAAAATTTATATCCGCGGCGATATTCAAACTTGTCCACCGCCTTCATCAGGCCGATGTTTCCTTCCTGAATCAGATCCAGGAACTGCAAGCCCCGGTTGGTGTATTTCTTTGCAATGGAGATTACAAGGCGCAAGTTTGCTTCAACCATGTCCTTCTTTGCGCGCCTGGCTTTGGCTTCACCAATAGACATGCGACGATTTATATCTTTGATCTCGCTGACACTCATGCCCACGGATTCCGAAGTCTTCTTGATTCGCTTCTGGGCGCGCATTATCTCGTCTTCATATTTTTTGAGGCCCTGATGGCCTGCCTTGATTTGCCGACCTACCCATTTTGGGTCAGCTTCCTTGCCAGCAAATTTCTGCAAAAATTCCAGGCGGGGCATCTTGGCTCGACGAACACAGGTATTCATTATGTGGCGTTCAAGCCTTCGGACTTCCTTGTGAACATCACGAGGGGGAGCGACAAATTTTTCGTATTTCTTCGGGACAAACTTAAAGAACTGAAATGCCTGGCCTTGAGCCGTAAGTTCCTTTTTAACTGCATCTGTTCCACGACCATGTTTTTTAATGGCACGCTCAGTTTTCTTGTACTGCTTCAGGAGCTTGGTAAAACGCTCGCTGGCAAGCTCAGCATCAGGACCCTTGTCTTCTTCATCTTCATCTTCATCTTTCTTTTGCCCGGGCACGACCTGCGCGGCTGGGGCTACATGTTCAGTTGGATCCAGAAAGCCGATAATGATGTCTAATAGCTTCCCTTCCTCCTCCTGGCTCGCGTCATATAACTCGAGAGCGGCTGGAACGACACCGGGGAACTGTCCCGCTGCATGAAGTACGTCCCTGATACCCTCTTCAATTCGCTTGGCTATTACTATTTCACCCTCACGAGTAAGCAGCTCAACGGTGCCCATTTCCCGCATATACATGCGAACCGGGTCTGTAGTTCGCCCAGCTTCATTCTCAACGGCAACCAGTACTGCGGCAGCTTCCTCTGCTGCAAGTTCGTCTGTGGAATCAACCTCTTCCACCATGTTATCGCTTTCAGGGGCAGTTTCATGAACTGCTATCCCCATATCATTGATCATGCCAATGATGTCTTCGATTTGCTCTGGATCAGAAATATCATCCGGCAGATGGTCATTTACTTCTGCATAGGTGAGATATCCTTGTTCTCGACCCTTGCTGATAAGATCTTTCAATCGCGATTGCTGCTGTGCTAATCCGCTCGCCATGTAACCCCTTTGTCTTATAGATGAGAAATAGAGAGCCGGACATTATAACGAGGCAACAACGATCATTCCACTTCAAGTTGCTGCTTTGACTGCCGCTACTTGCATCTTTAAACCTTTCTGCTGCTTTATTTTTTAGAGGATAAGCGGGTACTATCCTTAATCAACTGTCTCTCCTCGGGGCTGAGTTCGCTTAAGGGTTTACTGATAAGCTGCTCAATAAGCTCTTGTTTTAATTGGATTTGAAACCTACTTAACAAGGTAACTATTGTGCCCTTAAACTCCTCTCTAAGCTCGGAAACACCCAGGAGCTGCTCCTGGTTGATGAGTGCCCGTATCTTCTGAAAGTCGGGTTTCCCCTGAAAATATCCCATCAAATGTCCCGGTGATAGTAGTTCTTCATCACGAATAAGCAGGGCAATTTCTGCCAGAAAACGATACCCGGAAACCTGTGACAGCAGTTCAAAATCAGATTTCGGGAATTCATTCGCTAATTCCGGCTGTTTGACCAGCATCGATAAGGCCATATCAGCCAGACTTTCCTGCACTCCCTGCATTCCGGGGTAGCTATTTTCCTGAAAATCAGGCGGTGGAGGCGCAGCTGACGGGATTGACGGCCTGGCCTGAAATTTCGGCACCTGGGCTGCCGCTTCTATGAGTCGACTGGTTTCAAGGCCTGTCTTTTGTGACAGCTCATCGATCATTAATTGCTTGAACACCCCATTGGGAATGGTATTAAGGAGCGGCATTGCGGATTTACTTAGCGACGCCTTTCCTTCCATTGTGCTTGGATCTACATCCAGTTCCAAGTGCGTAAAAAAGAACTCATCGAGGGAGCTTGCCCGATCCAGCCGCAGCTCAAATTTCTCCTTTCCTTCCCTGCGGATCAACGAATCCGGGTCATCTCCATCTGGCACGAACAGGAATTTAGCGCTTCTGCCGTCAGACATTGCTTGGAGAGATATGACTAGCGCCTTCCAGGCCGCGTTACGACCAGCATTATCGCCGTCAAAACAAAACACAATCTGCGGCACTAACCTGTAAAGGCGATCGATATGATCAATGCTGGTTGCAGTACCCAGCGTTGCAACCGAATAGTCAATGCCAAACTGGGCAAGGGCAACGACATCCATATAACCTTCTACAACCAATACCCGGGACAACTTCGCGCTTCTCTTTCGGGCTTCATAGAGTCCATAGAGCTCGCGCCCCTTATGAAATACCGGAGTTTCAGGCGAATTCAGATATTTCGGCTTACCATCACCAATAATTCTGCCACCAAAGGCAATCGTCCTGCCTCTAAGATCCCTGATTGGGAACATAATCCGATCGCGAAATCTGTCGTATGTTTTATCCTCTTCCTGTTTGTCGATAACCATTCCGGAGTCAATCAACAATTCCCGCTCAAAATTGCTATTGGCCAATTTGTCGTACAGGTTGGTCCATCCTGGCGGTGCAAACCCAAGAGAAAAGTCCCTCGCCACTTCCCCGGAAAGCCCACGCGCCTTTAAGTAATCAACCGCCCTGGTGCGTGATTCATGTTCACGCAGCTCTTCCTGATATATTGTGGATGCCTGCTCCAGAATTTCGTAGATCGTCTTTCGTCTGCGCGTGGCTTCCGAGGAAGGCTGGTTCTTGTCTTTGGGGACTTCTAGCCCAACCCTCTCTGCCAACATCTCCACTGCGGCTACAAAGTCCATTCGGTCAAACTCCAGCAGGAACTTCAGTGCGCTTCCTGAAGCCTGGCATCCGAAGCAATAGTAGAACTGTTTATCCTGGCTAACTGAAAAGGAGGGTGTTTTTTCGTTGTGAAATGGGCAAAGACCAGAGTAGTTCTGGCCTGTCTTTTTCAGGGCGACACGCGGCTCTATGATTTCTATGATATCGACGCGCGATAGTACTTCATCAATGAATTCGGGAGGTATCACAGTAGGAATTTGCCGTTACATGCCTGAAATAAAAAGCATGTCACTCACAGTGTTAGGTTGCAAGTGATGGGTGTGCGTAATCTTTAAGCTAGCGCCGCTTTTACAAGACCGCCTACTTCACCCATGTCAGCCCGTCCCTGAACCTTGGGCTTAAGGATTCCCATCACTTTGCCCATATCCCTGATCGTGGATGCGCCGACTTCCTTCATGGCATCGTCAACCAGTGATTTTAGTTCATCCGATGAGAGTTGTTCAGGCATAAACTCTTTAAGGAGGGTAAGTTCAAACGATTCTTGTGCGGCAAGATCGTCTCTACCGGCAGCCTCATATTGAGTCAGTGAGTCCCTTCGTTGCTTGGACATCTTGTCGAGAATGACCAGGACACGGTCATCATCAAGTTCGATTCGTTCGTCGATTTCTACTCTTTTTAGCTCGGCCATGGTCAATCGCAGCACACCAAGACGTTGCTTGGCGCGCGCGCGCATAGCATCTTTAACTTCAGCTTCGATCTGGAGTTTTAGTTGAGAACTCATGACGATCCGGTATTCTCGTAAAGTAAGTATGGACGTAGCGGGTGCTTAGTAGAGTCGTTCCATGCGGCGAGATTCACGTTGTACTTTCTTCGCATGGCGTTTAACAGCTGCAGCCGCCTTGCGTTTACGAACGGAAGTTGGCTTCTCATAATATTCGCGGCGACGAACTTCCGCTAGTATTCCTGCCTTTTCACAGGAGCGTTTAAACCGCCTGAGGGCTACATCAAAAGGTTCATTTTCTTTTACTTTAACGTAAGGCATTAATGTCTTTCCGATCTGATCGTGCAAATAATATTGAATGAGTGTGAAACTGATATCTTGCTATTTTCGTATTTCCCGGAAAAATAGCGCCTTCGGATTCGCCTGATTTCACTGGTAAACTTTGCAAACTGAGCAATCGAGCACCCGAGAGGGCGTGCATTCTAACGGCAAACCCAGACAAATGCAAAATTGCAGTTGCGATAATCCAAAGGCACAAATGCAGCTGGCGTCGTCCAAAAATACGTAGTTCCTGGTAGGTATTCCAAATTCTCAACCAGCGCCGGGCAAGGTAAGCCGACACCTGGATAGAAAGCAGTATCAACACCCATCGATACTATTCGGGAAGACGCTAATTCTTCAGGATTATTTCCCTAAAAATCAGTAAGATACGCGTCTTCTTTGAAACCGACAAGCCATGAAAATATTAGGAATAGAGACATCTTGCGATGAAACAGGCGTGGCTATTTTTGATGAGCACGACGGATTAGTTGCGGACCTCCTGTATAGCCAGGTTGAATTGCATAAAAAGTATGGCGGCGTAGTACCGGAACTGGCATCCAGAGACCATATTCGCAAGACGCTGCCAATGATCGATCAGGCATTGGAAATAGGCAATTGCAGCTCATCTGATATCGATGGCATCGCCTATACTTCAGGTCCGGGCCTTGTGGGCGCACTGCTCGTTGGTGCGAGTATCGCAAAATCTCTAGCACTCTCCTGGGACATCCCAGCCATCGGCATCCACCATATGGAAGGCCATCTTATGGCGGCAAAATTATCCCGGAACGAAATTGAATACCCGTTTATTGCATTGCTGGTCTCCGGTGGCCACACGCAGCTACTGGCTTGTCCACAACCAGGAATTTATGAAGTGCTGGGCGAATCACAGGATGATGCCGCAGGAGAAGCCTTCGATAAGGTAGCGAAAATGCTGCATCTTAGTTATCCGGGCGGCCCTGAAGTCGCAAAATTGGCACTTAAGGGGGACGACAAACGATTTCGCTTTCCGCGCCCAATGACTAATAAGCCTGGTCTGAACTTCAGTTTTAGTGGCCTCAAAACTTACACGCTTAACACTTTACAGGATCTGCAACCAGTGTCCGATCAGGACAGGGCCGACGTGGCCATTGCATTCCAGTCAGCCGTGGTGGATACCATCAGAATCAAATGCCAACGAGCAATAAAAGAAACAGGACACAAGACGCTCATTATGGCGGGCGGCGTCAGTGCGAATGTTGCACTTCGAAGCAGGCTGGACCTAATGGCTCAGGAGCTTGACTGTAAAATCTATTATCCCGAACTTAAGTTCTGCACTGACAATGGTGCGATGATCGCATATGCCGGATTCGAGCGGCTAAAAAATGGTCAGCGAGAGGATCTTTCCATCAATGTAAAACCACGGTGGCCGATGACCGAGCTGCCGGCGATAGCCTAAGCAAATGGATATTATCTTCATTGAGCAATTGGAAATAGAAACCATCATTGGTGTATATGACTGGGAACGTAATATACGCCAGAAGGTTTGCCTTGATATTCAAATGGCAACAGACATTAGAAAGGCTGGCGCGACGGATGACCTTAATTATGCCCTGGATTACGCAGCGATATCCGAGCGAATTGTAGGCTTTGTCGAAAATAGCCGCTTCCTCCTCATTGAATCACTGGCTGAACAGATCTCTGCGATTCTACTGGACGAATTTAGTATTCCCTGGGTGAAGCTGACAATTGGCAAACCCGGCGCGGTAAGCAAGGCAAAGATCGTCGGGCTGGTTATCGAAAGAGGGCAACTTGGCTAGCCCTCGTATAGGCTTGAGTAAATATTCTCCGCCAGATGACGTTGTCCTTGCTTGCATGAGCGGACCTGGTTGATAGAAAGAACAGATAGGTACTATTATTCTCTAAGCGACCATTGCGTCACTGACAAACCATTTGCATTGAAATAGTTTTGAAAATGCCACCGATCGAGGATCTCATTGCAATTCCTAAAGCAACATCCAATTTTAATCTTGTTCGTCACACTGGTCGCAGTTGTTCTCGGCCTATTCGTTAACACCTACCTTAAAAATCAGAATAACGATTCTGGGAGAGCATGGGGTGGCGGGACATTAGTCGTGGTCACGACAACCGTTAAGGTCGATACCCTCGTTGATCAAGTAGAGGCGATTGGAACTGCACGGGCGAACGAATCCGTCTCACTAACATCCAAAGTTACCGATACTGTTAGCAAAGTCAATTTTGAAGACGGCCAGTATGCGCAGAAGGGCGACATTCTGGTTGAACTCACTAACTCTGAAGAAACGGCGCAACTGGCAGAAGCACAGGCTGTAGTTGACGAATCCACGCGCCAGTTTGAACGAATGCAAAACCTAATCTCACAAAAGCTGGCTTCCGAGACAACACTGGATATTGAAAGGGCGCGCATGAAATCTGCGATTGCGAGGCTCGAAGCAATTGTTGCAAGACTGGATGCCCGGCTAATAAGGGCGCCCTTTAGTGGCATCCTGGGATTTCGCGCCGTTAGCCCAGGCTCGCTACTGAGCCCTAATACAATAGTTACCACCTTGGATGACGTGAGGGTGATAAAACTGGATTTCTCTGTGCCAGAAAATTTCCTGTCTGTAATCAAGATCGGGCAGGAAGTAATAGCATCGAGCCCCGCATATGAATCGCAGCTATTTATCGGCACAGTAAAAACAATTAGCTCAAGAGTCGACCCGGTAACGCGCTCCATTACCATCAGAGCACACTTGGATAATAACGAGGGACTACTTCGACCCGGCATGTTATTAACTGTCAATCTGGTCAGGAGCAGAAGTAAGGCGCTCGTTATTCCTGAAGAGGCGCTGCTGCCAATTGGTGACCAACAATATGTTTATGTGGTGACTGAGGGAATAGCAAACAGAACCAAAGTTAAAATCGGTAGGCGACGACCAGGAATTGCTGAAGTCATCGACGGCCTGGAAGAAGGACAAGAAATTATCATTCAGGGCATAATCAAAGTTCGCCAGGGCAGCAAGGTAAGCACAAGAGACAAAAAAGAATCGTAAATTCTATTGAATCAAACTAATCCAGAACCAACACTCGTGCAATTATGATTCCGCATCAGTGTCAACTCAGGAGGCAGCAACAATGCTGATCTCGGACATTTCAATAAAAAGGCCAGTATTCGCGACGGTTATCAGCCTTCTTATTCTGGCTTTTGGCATACTCTCATTTCGCGATTTGCCCTTGAGGGAATACCCTCAAACGAGCCCTCCCCTGGTATCTGTATCTACCAAATATCCGGGCGCATCGGCACGGGTTATGGAAACCAAAGTCACCCAGCTGATCGAAGATCAGATCAGCGGCATAGAAGGCATTGAATCAATCAGCTCAACCAGTCTCGATGGCTCTTCAAGGATTCGCGTTGAATTCAGTATAGATCGCGACATTGATCAGGCCGCTAATGATATTCGGGACAGAGTTGCACGAGTACTGAATCGCCTGCCCAAAGATGTAGATCCACCTCAAATCGCCAAGGCGGACAGTGACGCCAGGCCTATTCAATGGTTCTCACTCACCAGCCCAAATTTGGATAGCATGGCACTAACGGATTATGCAGAGCGATATCTTGTAGATCAGTTCACGGTAATCGACGGGGTTGCGAACATATTCATTAGCGGCTCCGGAAGATATTCCATGCGCATATGGATTGATCGGGTCGCACTTGCTGCCAGAGAGCTCACCGTGACTGACATTGAAGCCGCCCTTCGCAAACAGAATGTAGAGCTACCCGCAGGTAGAATCGATTCGCAACAGCGCGAATTTACTGTTCGAGTAGAGCGTGCCTACCAGACCGCTGAAGATTTTTCGCGGCTTACCATCGCTCGCGGAGAAGATGGCCATTTGACCAGGCTTGGAGACATCGCAAAAGTCGAAATTGGCCCTACAACTTATCGCAATGAATTTCGCGGCAATTCCATCCCCACGGTTGGCCTCGGCATCGTCAAGCAGTCTACGGCTAACACACTGGAAGTACTTAGGGCCACAAATATGCGCGCCGAACTCATCAATGCCAATCTGCCTGATGGCATGAGTCTGTTTGCAAGTTCAGATGATTCCGTTTTTATCGAGACCGCAATCAACTCTGTTTACAAGACAATAGCGATCACCATGCTGCTGGTCAGCCTTGTTATTTATATGTTCCTTGGCACCGTGAGGGCAATGATTATCCCAGCCCTAACAATACCAGTATGTCTTACTGCATCTTTCATAGGGCTTTCTCTCTTCGGGTTTTCGGTTAACCTGATTACCCTCTTAGGCCTCGTTCTTGCCATTGGCCTGGTCGTGGATGATTCAATTGTCGTGCTTGAAAACATCCAGCGCAGAATTGAAGGCGGAGAGCCTCCATTACTAGCCGCCTTTAATGGATCAAGACAGGTAGGGTTCGCGGTCATAGCAACTACTGCAGTTCTGATTGCTGTGTTCGTTCCGATCGCATTTTTGGATGGCAATTTGGGCGTTATCTTTGCCGAACTCGCCGTCACAATTGGTACAGCAGTTATTTTTTCGAGCATCCTTGCGCTTTCCCTCACCGCGATGATGTGCTCCAAACTACTGAGTAATCATGCCCACGAAAGCTGGCTCACAAAGAAAGTTGATGACCTGTTCCACCACGTTCAACATTCCTATCATAAGGCCCTGGAATTCACTTTGCTGCGGCCTTATCTCATCGTCATTGCGGTGATCGTCCTCACTGCAGGTATCTGGGGGCTCTTCAGGCTCACGCCTACGACCTTTGCTCCTCAGGAGGATCAGGGAATATTTTTCACATTTATCAATGGCCCGGAAGGTGCCAGTTTCCCGTTCATGCAAGGGCAATTACGACAACTGGAAGATACCATTGACCCATTTGTCAAAAATGGTGATGTCGAAGAATACCTGGTATTCCTGCCCTCCTGGGGATCAGCCGAGTCTGTCAATAGCGCAGTTGTTCTTGTCATCATGCCCCCCTGGGACAAGAGGCAGCTACCAACTAAAGAGGTCATGGACAGCCTGAGCCAGGCCTGGCAGGAAATCCCGGGCATACGCGCATTCCCCTTTATGCGAAGTGGATTACAACGTCACGGCGGTGGGCAACCTGTACAATTTGTACTCGGCGGCAGTACTTATGAAGATCTCGCCTCCTGGCGGGACATTATTCTAAAGCGCACAGCAGAAAACCCTGGATTTCAGCGGGTTCAGTCAGACTATAAAGAATCGAAGCCGCAATTGCTGATAGAAGTTGACAAAATTCGAGCTGCAGATCTGGGTGTATCCATACAAGATATTGGACGCACCTTACAAACAATGATGAGCGAACGTCGTATAACGACTTTTGTGAAGGACGGAGAGGAATATGACGTTATTGTTCAAGCCGCAAGTTCCCAGAGAGCAACTGCCAGCGATCTTACCAATATCTACGTACGCTCAGAAACAAGCGGCCGATTGATTCCACTATCCGGCCTCATTAAAGTAAGGGGCGGCGCAGATGCAGGCAAGCTAAATAGATATAACCGCCTGCGAGCGGTAACAATATCCGCAGACCTGAGCCCAGACTACACGCTTGGCGAGGCACTGGAATTTCTTGAAAATATCGTTCAAGAGGAGTTACCTGCAACAGCACAGATAGATTACAAAGGCGAATCTCTCGAACTGCAGGAGTCTGAGGGCGGCCTTTTATTCATATTCGCCCTGGCACTGCTTATTGTATTCCTTGTTTTGGCGGCCCAGTTCGAAAGTTTTATCCACCCCATAGTGATCATGGTTACTGTACCACTGGCCACATTCGGAGCCCTATTAGGACTCTATCTATCCGGTGATAGCCTGAACATTTATAGTGAGATTGGGATCATTATTCTGATAGGCATATCCACCAAGAATGGCATACTCATTGTAGAATTCGCCAATCAACTGCGGGACCAAGGCCAGGAATTCACAGATGCATTGCTGAATGCTTGCGAGATCAGATTACGCCCGGTTCTAATGACTGCACTATCCACAATGATGGGCGCTATTCCACTTATCATTGCCACGGGGGCAGGTTCAGAGAGCCGAATAACCCTTGGGATAGTCATTTTCTCTGGCGTCTTGGTCGCAACCTTGATGACACTGTTCGTTGTACCTGTGTTTTATAGCCTTCTGGCGAGAGGCACAGGATCTCCAGGCGCGGTGGCCGTCGAGCTTGTCAAACTGGAGGCTGATCCGGACACCAGGCTTGCAAACTAGCGCTGGCCAGATATGGATTTCTTGCTGAGTTCGCTTGTTTGCGCGCGGCATTACCTTGCCGCAAGGGTGATCTTACTTACCGGATCTTGAATTTATTCATCGCCGCCCGAGACTTCCAACGTCTGATAAGCACTGAGGTGAACCAGAGACGGCTTGTAGTCAATTTTTTCTGCTCGATGCGATTGTTCTGAGGGGCCTGTAACATTTAGAACGCCAAAGTCAGATATGTCGCCCTGTACCGTCGCCGTATATTCTTCCGCGGTCAGCTGAATGATCTGCATACTATCGCGTTCCGCGATGGTGACGACACCGCCGACCAGATCAATGCCACCGAAGGCATTATTAGATAAAGCTAGATCAATATCAGCAGCGCCATTGGCCGCGATAATTTCAGCATTGCCCTGGACTGTGATGAGAGCGTTAGCCTCACTCACAATGTTGCCCGCTGTTGTTAAGCTGAGGGACGTTCCACTAATGTCCCCAAGACTTATACCGTCCAACCTCAGGTCAACAAGCGAAATATCCGTCCCGTTTAGCCTGGTCATATTCAGTTGTATTAAATCAGTCGCATCATTGCCAAGCGTGATACTTCCACCGGCGCTAAATTCTGCGACACCGCTTACAACGATTAACGCGGACCCCGTATCATCTATTGAACCCCTTGTGTTCAGGATGAGCGAATCAACATCAACCAGATCGAGAACAGTATCATTCGCTTCCGTGATAACAGCGACGCCACTACTGGACAAATTCAGACTGCCAAATACGTTACCGGCACTGTCCAGGGTTATTCCAGCCGCCGTACCACTTGAGTCAAAGGTACCTGCTCCGCTCACTTCAAGCGTATCGGTATCTGTAATTGTTCCGTTGACGGCAGTAATACTCAGGTCACCATCGACCATGCCCTCAATCTTCGTGGACTGTTCATTAATAATAGCAACGTTATCATTCACATCTAATACAATCTTAACCGCAGCGCCAATGTTCGCCGACAAAGTACTTTGAATATCCAGTATCAGATCACCACCGATAGTACCGAGAAGATTTAAGGCATTATCACTCGTAATCTGAACGTCATTAACCGTCAGCCCGCCCTGGGCATTGATATTACTGAAGGTGATATCCGAAGCTGTCAGGAAAGTGCCACCACCGATACTAATAGCGCTATTTTCCAGCTGGCTTATAAAGTTGGTGGCAACTATGTTCAGCTCGCCTGTTATGTCAACATTGCCAACGGTCGTTGAGCCGGAGCTGGTCACCGTCAGATCTGTCAGACCGCTGGCAAATTCTCCGGCATTAGCGCCAAAGACATCATTAAAGACAACCTGCCCAGCACCTGCAGTTATTTCCAGGCTCTCATCCTCACCAGCGATGACCCCTGTGGTTTTGCCAACGACGGTGAAATCACCACCCATAGTCGCAATCTGAATGTCTTGATTTTCCGCAATAGTCAGATCACCGCCAATGGTTATATCGGCAAGTACAGTATTGACATTTGACGACAGGGTAACGTTACCTGAGATGGTCAGGCCGCCGCCGGAGAACAGATCATCGTTGCTAATGGTGAACTCGCCGCTATTGATGATAGCTACAGCGCCGCTAACATTTAGACCTTGCTGCGCATCAATTGTGCTGCCATCAATGACAAGCGCGAGGATGGTCGCGGAAATAGTCTCAGCGAGAATTTCAGAGATAGTTTCGCTCTGTGGAAGAAGGCCCTATTGGCAATTGCCGTAACCATAGCCTTCGCCTATTTCGCCTGGCCTACCATAAAAGGCTCTCCAGGGAAATTAACAAAGCCAGAGCAATTTAATGCAGAACAGGATGACAAGGTACTCACCGCCAGGCAGTTCCCATCTATCGATCTGCCCAAGAGCGGCGCCGTTATTCAGGTCGGCATATACAGACAGTTAAGCGGCGCAGAGGAAAAGCAGACCCTGCTAACCACGCTAGGGCTTAATGCCCATATTCAGAAACGAGAGACCGAACAAGGCATCTATTATTCTGTTTTGTTTGGACCTCTACCACCAGAAGCTCACGATTCCATCATCGCGACCCTCACTTCCAACAATCTTACGTTCTTTCATAGGCCTTCCCGCAGGTCTTAGTATCACCAGAGCTAAATGCAACAAGGGTGATATTAAGGCGGAGGGTATGTATCCTTCCGCGGAACCCTTATCTATAATGGCATGCACACCAACAACACAGCTTTGCAGAGAAAGGTCTCTTGCTACATGGAAAGTGAAGATCTAGAATAAATTAAAAAACTCAGTCCCTTCGACATTATGAACGAAGAAGAGTTTACCGAAACCGTCGCAAAGGCTCAGCTAGCCTGGATCGCTAAAGGAAAAATGATCTTTAAGCAAGCTGACAAAGATTCCAAAGTCTATTGGCTTGTAGCTGGCAGCCTGGACCTTCTGGATGAGAAGTTCGAAGCAAGAAATTTCAAATCTGACGATGAAAATGCCAAGAATCCGATTGATAATGAATCGCCTCATCGATTTACCGCAGTAACAACGGGAAAATCTCGGATTCTGACAATAGAGCGCTAAGATCTAGGTATGTTTAATGGCGATACACAATCCGGATCTCTGGATATTGTCCTGAAGGAGGAAGGCATAGACTGGATGTCGACGCTTCTGAGCTCACCTTTGTTCGAGTTTATTCCTCCTGCAAACATACAAAGCTTGTTTGGGAAATTCGAAGAACTTCCCGTAGAACGTGGCAGTGCCATCATTACCCAGGGCGACAAAGGCGACTATTTTTATGTAATACAAGCCGGCCGAGCAAAGGTCGAACGAACCGTAGGAGACAAAACCACAGTACTCGCTGAACTCAAGGCCGGTGACAACTTCGGGCAGGATGCATTGGTCAGTGATGCGCCGCGTAATGCCACTGTAACAATGACCACCAATGGCAATCTAATGCGTCTATCAGAACCAGACTTTGAGAGTTTGCTGATGAAGCCCGTCCTGGAAACGATCACCATGGAAGAAACCCGCGAGATGATAAAGCAGGGTGATCCAAAGACTTACATCATTGATGTACGCAGCCAGAAGGAAGCCGAAGAAGACAAGATCCACGGCAGTCTGAATGTTCCCTTTCTGCTACTTCGCAAGAACGCTCCAAAGCTTAAACAAGAAGGTATTTACGTCATGGCAGATGAAGGTGGTAAACGTGCAGAGCTCGGCGCCTACATTCTAAATGAGAAAGGCTTCACGGCTTATGTCCTGGTACGAAGCTCCGATTGGCTATTGCCAGCCTTATATTTATGCAAACATAAACCAGCGAGGATTTTAAAATGAGTGACGGCTGTCTTTTTTGTAAAATCGCGAGTAAAGATATTCCCTCCGATGTCGTTTATGAAGACGACAAGGTGCTGGCATTCAGAGATATCAACCCACAGGCTCCGCTACATATACTGATAATCCCCAGGCAGCATATTAGCACGACCAACGACGCCAGCTCAGAAGATCAGGAACTCTTGGGTTATATGATACTAACAGCGGCCAAGATCGCAAAAGAACACAAGGTTGATGTTGCAGGCTATCGTCTAATTATGAACTGCAACGAACAGGGCGGCCAAACCGTATACCATATCCACCTTCATATTCTAGCCGGCAGGCAACTCACCGGCCTCGGCTAAGCGCTATCTTTCCCTATGCTCACACCAGTAGACAAATTAATTACCCATATAGACAGCTTTGTTAGAACTATTAGTGGTTCTGTGGGGTTACGGGATCGTCGCTCCCCGGGGGAAGATGCTCCTCATCAGGAACTTACCGCCGAAGAGACTGAATATTCTGCACGTCTGATGCGTATTAATCACACCGGCGAGGTATGCGCGCAAGCACTCTATCACGGCCAGGCACTCACCGCCCGGAATGACAGAACCAGTGGTGTAATGCAACAAGCCGCCGATGAAGAAGCAGACCATCTGGCATGGTGCGAGAAACGAATTTCACAACTGGACTCACATGTTAGCTATTTAAATCCTATTTGGTACGCAGCTTCATTTTCAATGGGAGCACTCACAGGGCTGTTGGGTGACAAGATCAATCTTGGCTTCGTTGCTGCGACAGAAGAAGAGGTATGCAAACACCTTGATGAACATTTGGAAAAAATTTCACCTCGCGATGAAGCATCGCGCTTAATCCTTAGCCAGATGCTAAAGGACGAGAAAAAACATGCGGACACTGCCAAGGCCCACGGCGGTTCAGATTTTCCGCGACCGGTAAAGATGCTGATGCGACAAGTCTCCAGAGTAATGACAAAGTCTACCTACTGGATTTAGTGACTTACTAGTTCTTGTCCTGATTCTAAGACCTCCGGTGCCACTTCCCTTTGAAGCAGCACCGGAGGTTCTCATTTTTGGACGAGCATTAGCTATTTCTGTTGGACCCCAGAGGCAACAACCTCGCCCATTCATCAAGTTTGGCAGTACTCAGGTCATTCGCTTGCAGCACAACAAAAGATCCCACAGCAGAGGTTTGTTCAACAAGAAGTGCATATCGATCCAGGGTGATTCCTTCAGCATTTTCATTGCTGGCCAGCTCGAGCTGACCACTGCAGTTCCGCTTGAAGCCGCGGACTTTCATGTCGAGCATCAGCATATCAAAATCGAATTCTTGAACCAGACGCTCCAGCAAAGCAGCCTTTGGTAAATCACCGCAAGTCGATAGCTCCAGTTCAAACCTGAAGCTACGCCATGGGGAAGCTTCATCTTTTTCAAAATATGTATGTGCTGCCAGATGGCTTTTATCAAGGTGCAGCAGTGTTGCGTCGCCTTGGCCAATTATCTCCTGCGTAACCTCTTCTTGTTCTATCTCTGGCTGTCCGGCCTCGGCTTGCCCAATCAGAAGCGCAGCGCTAGCGCCAAGCGGCTCGTACCCTGTGCTCGATATACCAAGTACTTTCGCATCGAGCAGCACAGCAATATCCTGCAGCAAAGTTTCGATTCTGCTCGCACTGAACCGTGCATTGATAGACGAAAAACCATCAATTACATCTTCAGATTCAAGAACCAGCAAACACGCATTCACCGCTAATGTATGGGTCGTACTATTCAACAGCTGATTCCGCATCTTTGATCTCAAAATCGTGAGACATCTCTACGCCTCCACGCCCCAACATAATTGAAGCCGAGCAATATTTCTCGGCAGACAAGCTGACAGCACGTGCCACCTGGGATTTTTTTAGTCGGGAGCCCGAGACCACGAAGTGGATATGAATCTTGGTGAACACACTGGGAATATCGTCCGCACGCTCCGCCGTTAAATGCGCAACACAATCAGTCACTTGTTGACGAGACTTTTTCAAAATCGTCATCACATCGAAGCTCGTACAGCCACCCACACCCATTAGGATAAGTTCCATGGGCCTGACGCCCATATTCCGGCCTCCTGAATCTGGCGGACCGTCGATAACGACGGAATGTCCACTACCGGACTCCGCGACAAACATCGCATCATCAACCCATCTTATAATTGCGTCCATAACTCTACCTATATTCGTATAGCGCATATGGTATAGGGTTCGATTTCCATCCACCACTCCCTAATTAGTTCCCGTCCATAAATAGCCAAATTAGAACAATATATGCAAAATTCTAGATCCGTTAGCTATATAAAACAATCACTTACCAGGGAAGTAACACCGGCGGTTTCTATTTCTGGACGAGCCTTAATTAGTTCTTGTCCATAAGGCGCTGATTTTCAACAAATGGGTCAGAATCTGGATATTGTTAGTCATAGAAAGCCATCACTTACGAAGGAAGTAATCGCGCGGTCTTAGAATCCGACAAGAATTAGTTGCTTTTCGTCGCGCTTTCGTCGCACATAGCCGCAGTTCGTTTAATAACGGTTGTTTTCACAAGGTGCGGGACGTAATCTTATCCGCATAATACTGGTGACAGATGCAATATGGTTAGCTTGACACTATCTTCACCCGGCATAACCAATATGGACGGGTTTCTCGTCGCCGCGCACAGGAGGAAATATCCGCGTGGCAGTACTATAATTTTCGCCGGTGAAGAGAGTGATTCGATTTTCTACATCATCAAGGGTTCTGTCACCGTACTCATCGAGGACGATACCGGTCGTGAAATAATCGTTGCCTATTTAAATGAAGGTGATTTCATGGGCGAAATGGCAATGTTTGGGCAAGGGAAACGCACTGCCTGGGTGAAGGCAAAAACAGAATGCGAAGTCGCAGAACTAGGCGCCAAGAAATTTGTAGAACTAAGCCAGCAAGATGCCGGTATGTTATTCAAATTAACGACCCAATTAGCAGATCAACTCACCAAGACAACTCAAAAGGTGGGTAATCTCGCCTTTCTTGATGTTACCGGACGGGTCGCCAGAACACTGCTCGACCTGAGCAAGGAGCCAGATGCAATGACCCATCCGGACGGCATGCAGATCAAGATTACGCGTCAGGAAATTGGCCGCATAGTGAGCTGTTCAAGAGAAATGGTGGGGCGTGTATTAAAGACACTCGAGGATCAGGGGCTGGTTAGGGTAAAGGGAAAGACCATGGTGGTCTACGGAACCCGGTAGTCAAACGTCAAAGCTCTGGACAAGAACTAACTAAAGAGCGCCTTCAATTTTTCGCCTGGATCACTTTCCCGCATAAACGACTCGCCTACCAGGAATCCATAAATATTGTTCTCAACCATCAGTTGAACATCCTGCCGGGTGTGAATCCCGCTCTCGGTGATCACCAGAGCCTTGCCAGGCACCTTATCCAACAAACTCAAGCTTGTTTTCAGATCAACTTCAAATGTTCTTAAGTTTCGATTGTTTATCCCAAGCAGTCGCGGCGACAGTGCTAAAGCAAGCTCCATCTCCTCACCATCATGAACCTCCACCAGCACGTCCATTTCGAGGCTCACCGCGAGTTCATGCAATTCTCTCAATTTCTCAATATCCAGAATGCTGACAATCAGTAAAATACAGTCTGCACCTAGCTTGCGGGCCTCAAATACCTGATATGCATCAACGATAAAATCTTTTCGTAATACCGGTAAGGCGACTGCCTGACGGGCGTCAATGAGAAAGCTGTCTGCACCCATAAAAAATCGTCGGTCCGTTAATATCGACAGGCAACTCGCACCTGCGGCCTCGTAGCTTTGCGCAATCGATACGGGATCGAAGTCTTTTCTGATAATGCCTTTCGAAGGAGATGCCTTTTTAATTTCCGCAATCACTGCTGTCTGCTGGTGATCAATTCTAGATTTAAGTGCGCCATAAAAGTCGCGAGTTTCCGGAACCGCCGCGTTCTTTAAGGACGCTTCGGATATCTCTGATTTTCTCGCTTCAATCTCCCGCCACTTTTCCTCGACAATTTCCTTCAATATGTCTGGTGCATTGCCCACGACCTAATTACCTTTTTCTTGTTGAGATAGTTCGGGCTGAGAAAGTTCTTGTTGAGATAGTTCTTGTTGAGAAAGCTCGCGCGTGAAATCGACGAACTCAGACATCTTCCCGGAGGCTTTGCCACTTGCCATGGTCTCTTTTGCCAGATCAATTCCATCGTTGAGGTTTGTGGACAATCCTGACACGTAAATTGCTGCGCCTGCATTCATCGCCACAATGCCTGCAGCGCCTGTATGACTTCCGTCAAATGATGCCTTAACAAGCGCCAGACTCTCACTACTATCACCCACTCTCAGGCTATCCAGGTCGCATCGTTCGAAGCCAAAGTCCGACGGCTCAAGCTCATACTCGGTTATTGCACCGTCCTTTAGTTCAGCAATACTCGTGGCTGCAGAGATACTGATCTCATCAAGCCCATCATGAGAATGTACAACCATGACATGTTGACTGCCAAGATTCTTCAGCACCTCCGCAATTGGGCGAACCCAGGCTGAATCAAAGACACCAATTAACTGTCTCCCCGCACGAGCTGGATTAGTGAGCGGCCCCAGTAGATTAAAGATGGTCCTGACGCCCAATTCCCGACGCGGACCAATCGCATGCTTCATGGCGCTGTGATGACTTAGCGCAAAGAGAAAACCAACTCCAACGGTCTCTATACAGCGAGCCACATTCTCGGGGGCCAACATGATATTCGCGCCCGCGGCTTCCAAAAGGTCAGCGCTCCCACTCTTGCTGGTAGCAGCTCTGTTCCCATGCTTAGCGACGGAAGCACCGGCAGCGGCGGCCACGAACGCACTGGCTGTGGATACGTTGAATTTATTTGATCCGCTGCCCCCTGTTCCGCAGGTATCAACTAAATTACCGGCAGTCGTTGTCACGGGCACCGCCAATTTACGCATCGTGCTCGCCGCACCCACTATTTCTTCCACTGTCTCCCCTTTGACATTTAAGCCTACCAGGAAGCCACCAATCTGAGCGGCAGTCGCGTCTCCAGTCATAATAGTTCTGACGATTTCACTCATTTCCTCGCGCGTAAAATTCTCCGACGCAATTACCCGAGCCACGGCCTTCTTCATATCCATTGCTAATTCCTCTCTATCAAGACTATTGCTCGATGGGCTGGTCAGTCACATGATCCACTGTGTTTACCAGAAAATTCCTGAGCAATTCATGGCCCAGCTCTGACAATATCGACTCAGGGTGAAACTGCACACCTTCAATTGGCAAAGCCTCGTGCCTGACACCCATGACTTCCTCGACATTTCCCGAGTCATCCAGCGTCCAGGCAGATATTGTGATTTCTTTGCTGAGATTTTCCGGATCTATGACCAACGAATGATAACGTGTCGCCGTAAATGGATTCTTCAGATCCATAAAGACCCCCAGGCCATCGTGATAGATCTCCGAAGTCTTGCCATGCATGACCTGCTTTGCCCTTACGATGTCTGCACCAAATACCTGACCAATACTCTGGTGACCGAGACATATACCGAGAATGGGGACCTTGCCGCCGAAATGTCTAACGATCTCTATGGAAATCCCAGCTTCATTAGGAGTGCATGGGCCTGGTGAGATCACAATTCGTTCAGGAGCCATTCTTTCAACATCTGCTATGCAAATTTCGTCATTACGGTAAACCTCAACGGTCTCACCCAGCTCGGCGAGGTACTGCACCACGTTGTAAGTAAATGAGTCATAGTTATCAATCATCAGCAGCATCTCAACGCCCTCCCTGATTGAGCCCGACAACTTGCCTCGCTTCACCATCATTATGTTCACGAAGGTTTTCGGCTTCGCCGGGTGCTACGCTTAATCCATTTTCGGCCATTGCTGCAGCTATGAATACAGACCGGGCCTTATTCATCGTTTCTTCCCACTCGAGTGCTGGAATGGAATCGGCAACTACACCTGCACCCGCCTGAATGTACAGTTTTTGCTTCTTGATAACCGCCGTACGAATTGCAATGGCAGTATCCATGTTTCCATTCCATGAAAGGTAGCCTACTGCACCTCCATAGATGCCTCTCTTTTCCGGCTCCAGCTCGTCGATGATTTCAAGCGCCCTGACTTTTGGCGCGCCGCTAAGAGTCCCGACAGGCAAAGTCGCACGCAGCAGGTCAAGCGCAGAGAGCCCTTCAATAAGTTGCCCACTAACATTAGAGGCGATGTGCATTACATGAGCATAACGTTCGACCACCATCATTTCGGTGACGGCAACACTGCCGGTTTGACTTACCCTGCCAACATCATTTCTACCAAGGTCAATTAGCATCAAATGTTCTGCCAACTCCTTTGGGTCTGCCAGCAATTCTGCTTCAAGGGCGAGATCTTCTTCCACGTCCTTGCCGCGCCTTCGTGTACCTGCCAGTGGTCTCACGGTCACTTCACCATTTTCCAGCCTGGCCAGAATTTCGGGAGAAGATGACACAATTTGCTCTTCCCCGAGATCCATGTAGTACATATAAGGCGAAGGATTCAGAGAACGTAGCGCTCGATATAAATTTAGAGGGTCCGCTTCAAATCCAATGGACATACGCTGGGAGAGAACGACCTGCATAACATCGCCATCGACGATGTATGCTTTAATCCTTTCCACATCCTCCTTGAATTTTTGTTCGCCATAGCTTGATTCAAAATCAGCCTCATGAATCACAGGGCCCACGGCAGGGCTGCGGATCAGGGAGGGGACATCTGACTGCATTGCCAGAGCCATGGAATCGAGCCTGGCTTGCGCATTAGAATAGGAACCTTCGATCTGGGGGTTGGCATGGCTAATCAGATGTATCTTGCCTTTGACATTATCAAACACAATTACATCGTTAGAGACCATCAATAAAATATCGGGCGAGCCAATTGTATCTTTCGGCGCACCGTTGGCGATGCGTTTTTCGACGTAACGAACGGTATCATACCCAAAGTAACCTACTAATCCCCCGGTATAAAATGGCAGCTCTTCCAATACCGGATACTTGAATCTTGATTGGAATTCTTCAATAAAGGTAAGTGGATCTTCGCAAACCAGACTCTCAATGACTTCACCATCCCTTTCAATTATCAGATCATTGCCGCTAACTTTTAGAACACTTTGTGCAGGCAAACCAACCACTGAATATCTGGACCATTTCTCCCCACCTTGATTCGCGCTCTCAAGTAAATAGCTGTATGGACCACGCGCAACTTTTATATAACAAGATAGGGGGGTATCCAGATCTGCGAACAACTCTCTCGTGATCGGGACATGTGTATAGCCTTGCGCTGCTATCTCAGAAAATCGATCAGGCGTCATCAGTAGAACTCCGGTATAACAATAGGTAATGTTGGCATGAGCACTTACAATAACGAGCGCTCAAAGGACGAGAAGGTTTCAGATTACCTTCGCCAACAACGGAAGGCCCATGTTTGGGCTGAGGATGTATACCGGTTTCGTGGGAATCGCATCAAACTGTCTACTATGAATCGATCAATATTCTGCAAGCATAATCAACTGCCCCTGGATTGACAACCACTCTCTTGTCCTGCCTTCTTGTCCTATACAGCGGTTCTCGCCCGCTTCAAGGCCTGCCGCATAGACTCAATAGTCGCAGCGTAGTCATCACTGCCAAAGATCGCAGAGCCGGCAACGAAGGTATCTGCCCCCGCCTTCGCTATCTCTTCGATATTATCGACTTTGACGCCACCATCTATCTCAAGGCGAATCTGCCTTCCCGAATCATCGATAATTTTTCGCGCCTGCCTCAGCTTATCGAAGGTCATCGGGATAAAGGACTGCCCACCAAAGCCAGGATTGATGGACATGATTAATACCATGTCTATTTTGTCGATTACGTATCTGAGGTATTCAAGTGAGGTGGTGGGATTAAAGACCAAGCCACATTTGACTCCTGCGGATTTTATGATATCCAGCGACCGATCAATATGCTCCGAGGCTTCAGGGTGGAACGTTATGTAACTCGCGCCCGCTTCAATAAAGTCACCTATGATTCGGTCTACTGGCTTAACCATGAGATGCACATCAATGGGCGCGGTGACCCCATGATTCCTTAAGGCCTGACAGATCATGGGCCCAATGGTGAGATTGGGCACGTAATGATTATCCATTACATCAAAGTGCACAATATCTGCGCCGGCTTCTAGCACCTTATCCACCTCTTCCCCAAGACGCGCAAAATCGGCTGCAAGAATCGAAGGTGCAATATAGTTATCCAAGATAATACCCTTCCAGTTGAAATCGTAGTTTGAGGCTTGGCCTAAGTTTACAGGCTTTCTTCAAGAGTATACAGGCCTGCCTTTACAGTTCTGTTAGAAATCGATTCCGTTCACTTCTGATTGTTAAATTTTTTTGCCGCTAAGTTCAGAGTGATAGACTCAGGGCGCTTAACTTCTAAGAGACAGCAACTCTTCAAACCTTTCAACGGTACCCACATCAGTCCAAAACCCCTGATAGTGTTCTCCTGTCATTAGTCCAGAGCCAACTGCGGGATCAAAGACTTTACGCAAGGGGAAAGGTGTTGATTCGCAGCCCTTAAACAATTCCCTGGAGAAAATACTGATACCGGAATAAGTAAGTAATTTGCCATCCAGAGTCAGGCGATCAGCATCGCCAATGCCAAAATCACCGTCGGGATGATGGCAAGGATTATCAACCATGACAAGATGTCCTAGGACGCCAGGCGCCAATGATTGCGGTAATGTACCAAAATCAAAGTCAGTATAAATATCTCCATTTACCACCAGGAAATCCCTATCAAGTAAGCTTAGGGCATTGGTAATTCCACCGCCGGTCTCTAACAACTGCGCCTCTCTGATATATCGAATCTGCGCTCCGAGGCGCTCACCTGTGCCAAGATGCGCCTCAATAGCATCACCCAGGTGAAACAGGTTGATGACGATATTCGTGAAGCCACTCTCAACCAGACGTTCAATATGTCGCTCAATGAGTGTTTGGCCGCCAACGCGCATCAATGGTTTTGGCCTGTTCTCTGTCAAAGGTAAAAGACGGCGACCAATACCTGCGCTAAGGATCATTACATTCATCGAGTAAATTCTACCGCGGACAGCCGAGGCACAATCACTTCACCAAGCCAGCCACCAAACTCATTAAGTTCTTTGTAGGCCGAACATACCTCCACCATATAAGTAACAACTCTCGGAATATCCGCCAGGTAACCTGCCTTGCCATCACGCAGGTGCAAACGCGAAAATATCCCCGCACACTTCAGCTGTCGTTGTAGTCCCATAAAATCAAACCAGCGGCGAAACGCGTCCAGACTGATACCTTCAATAATGTGTTGTGCCACCATAAGGCGGTAGCAATTTTGTACCCAGTAGTTGAGCTCATCCGGCAGCAATTCCAGATAGCAATCCCTTAGCAAGGAAACCAGGTCATAAGTCACCGGACCAATCACTGCATCCTGAAAATCAATAATTCCAGGATTATTTTCGGAGGTCACCATCAGATTTCGTCTGTGGTAATCACGATGCACAAAAACTTGCGGCTGCGCAATCGCGCTGTCGATCATCAGTCTATTGACCGACTTCAGCATCTCTATTTCCCTGTCGGATAATTCAAGCTTCAATTGATTGCGGACAAACCAGTCAGGAAATAGGTCCATCTCTGTTTGCAACAGACTTGCGTCATACAGAGGCAGCTGCGCGCTTATGGATTGCATCTTTACTAATGCATTTATCGCGTCTTTATAGAGAGAAGAAATTTCTTCAGCCCCTGCCCTGCCTTTTATGACCTTAAGATATTGCAGATGACCAAGATCCGTGAGCATCATAAAGCCCAGATCAAAATCCACGGAATAAACTTCGGGTGCATTCAGGCCATGGTCAAGTAGATACTCTGAAATGGAAACGAAGGGTCGACTATCTTCTTTTTCCGGCGGAGCATCGACAAAAATAAATGAGCGACTGTCATCCTCATAACGAAAGTACCTTCTGAAACTGGCATCATCGGAGGCCGGTACCAGGCGGTAACATTCCGGTATTTCTATCGACATATCTGCCAACTGAATCCTCGCCCACTGGTTGAGCTGCTGCTCTCGTTGATCACTACTCATTCGAGAAATTGACTGACCTCTTCCATCTAATGTTCTATTATCTCTCATCCTAAACGATAAGAGCACACCTGCCATCCCCGCCGAGTCATGACCACATCCGTTACAACAGCAATTGGAACGGTTTTGGCCTTTTCACTACTCTTATCGCAGGCATACACGCCACAAGTTCACG
This sequence comes from Pseudomonadales bacterium, assembly GCA_046582185.1. Lineage (GTDB taxonomy): Bacteria > Pseudomonadota > Gammaproteobacteria > Pseudomonadales > Azotimanducaceae. Next base: position 99,325 of record JAYGEX010000018.1, read on the forward strand.
CTGACAATGTTGGAGAAAACGTCTTAGAAAATGGCGTAGAAAATACGGTGGAAAGTGAGGCAAGAAGCGCCGCAGAAGTGGACTGGGTGCCGGCCAAAGATCTCAGTGAAGTACAGCGTCAATCACTACCCTGGTATTGTGACGGACGTTATATTCAGCCAGCGCATATTGAGGGATCACGGCTACCCGACCCATCTGAACCCATAAATGTAAGCGCACAGGATGCACTACTGGTCACCGACCATTCGAGCACATTCGTTGGCGATGTCGAACTTCAACAGGGTTCGCGCACCATCAAATCTTCCTTTATCTCACTGGACGACGCGACAGAGATCGCGACACTTCAAGGTCCCGTATCCATCAGAGAGCCTGGTCTTTTGTTACTGGGCGAGGAAACTGTCGGCAATCTATTCTCGGGAACCGGCGTCGTTGACTCTGCCACTTTTCTCCTGCACCAAAGCGGTATGCGCGGCCGCGCAGACAAGATACACAAACAGGCAGGCAATCGCTTACTCATCGAAAACGGAGACTTTACTCGCTGCGACCCAGGTGAAAATTCATGGAGCATTCACGGCGATACAATCCATCTACTCACCGAAGAAGGTTATGGCGTTGCCCGTAATGTAACCATGAAGATTAAGGATGTACCCATAGCCTACTTCCCATACTTCCGCTTTCCCATTGGCGACGATCGTCTTTCAGGTTTCCTGATGCCTGGTTTCGGTCACGATAGTGATGGCGGTACCGACATCGTGATCCCCTACTATTTTAACCTAGCGCCGGATTATGACGCTACTTACACCTTCCGCAGTTTATGGAAGCGCGGCCTGATCCATGATGGCGAATTTCGATATCTAACAAAGCGGACCAACAACCTGATCAATGCCGCATTTATACACGATGACGACATTTATGATGATAGGACGGAATTCGATCTGACGACAAGCGGAATCATCCCTGAGTTTAAAAAGCAGAATCGGTGGCTCCTTCATACAACCCACAGCGGCGCCATCAGCAAAAACTGGTCGACCAAAATATCCTACAGCGCAGTATCCGATACCGACTACCTGCAAGACATCGGAGGCGATGTGGGCTCCATCGCCACGGACAAAGCGACAGACAATATTGACGCAAGCCTGGGCAAGAACACTATCCCGGCCCTGAATCGAATTGCCTCGATAAACTACCGCGGGGAAAAGTGGAACTCCGCCCTGATCGTGCAGGGCTTTCAAGTCATCGATCCATTTGCGCCGGAACAATACGAAAAGCTTCCATCTCTTATCAGCTCATATCGCGATAACTACAAAGAACTGATGGTCGATGTGAAGTTCGACTACACTTACTTTGATAAGGACAACGAAGATCTTGTGGGCCCGCTCGCGACCTTTGGTCAACGGGCAGTGCTGGATGCCACTATTGATGCGCCATTTAGAAATAGATGGGGTTTTATTACTCCGTCGTTAAACCTCATCCACAGAAAATACGACCTCAATGACGAGCCACTCGCCGCGCGCAGCAGTCCTGAACTGACAACTCCCGCATTCTCACTTGATTCCGGTTTGATATTCGACCGCTTTTTTAGCGCGATGGGGCGAGACTTCCAGCAAACGCTCGAGCCAAGGCTCTATTTTCTTTATGTGGATTTTGATGAGCAGGATGATCTCCCGCAGTTTGACGCAACAGCTTCCACACCAAGTTACTCACAACTGTTTCGTAAGAATCGCTTCGCCGGATACGACCGAATTGGCGACGCAAAGCAATTGAGCGTCGGCTTGAGTACCAGCTTCCTGTTTGCCGAGACCGGCGCCGAATTCTTAAAGGCCAGCATTGGGCAGGTCTACTACTTTCAGGATAGAGAGGTAATCTTCCGACCCAAGCCAGCAGATGACCCCACAGCAGGCTCTTCGGCACTATTTACTGAATTACGCATGACCCTCGGGCCGCAGCTTTCCCTGACAAGCTCCCTGGAATGGGAGCCCAGAGAGGGACGCACAAATCGAGGCAAGCTCAGCCTGAAGTACAATCCCGACCCAAGACGCATATTCAATGTCTCGTATACCTACACCAGCCCGGAAGTCGAACAACTTTTGCGCGGCAAAATCAGCAATTCCGAAGAATCTGATTTATCCTTTATCTGGCCAATCGCAGGTAAATGGAGTTCAATCGGCAGATGGAACTTTGGCTGGGATGAGAATCAAACAATGGAGTCCCTGATAGGTCTGGAATATAATGATTGCTGTTGGAAATTCAGGATAGCCTACCGTCGCTATCTCAAGGACCCGAGGCTCATCACAGTCACCGTGGATGATCCTTCGAGTCCGGGTGGTGAAATGAACGTTTCGATTCTGCAGCAGCGTTCTGATTCCGGCATATTTTTTGAAGTTCAATTAAAAGGGCTCGCCAACCTGGGAGGAAGACTGGATCGTCTACTGGAAGATTCCATTCCTGGTTACCGAGCAAGAGAAGAACGCATAGGTTTGTAATGAAAAAACTAATATTAAGCACCGTCCTTTCGATGGCAATGCTCCCCTTGTCCGGCCATTGCGCGCTCATTATCCTGGATCGGATCATCGCTGTCGTTGATGAGGACGTCATCATGCAATCCGAGGTGAACGCCAGGATGAACGCAATCAAGGCTCAAATTGCAGCCAATCCTAATGGACAAACACCTCCGGACGATGTACTGACGAGTCAAATTATTGAACGCCTGGTTATCGAGAGCCTGCAATTGCAGATGGCAGATCGAGGTGGCGTCAGGGTTAGCGACAGCGAACTCAACCAGGCAATGCGTGGTATTGCTGAGCAAAATCAGCTCACATTGGAAGAGTTCAGAATAGCAATCGAGAAAGACGGAATTTCCTATGCCGAAATGCGTGACCAGATTCGCCGCGAACTAATGATCGGTCGGGTACAAAAGGGTGTCATGCGTGGTCGGATCAAAATTACGGAACAGGAGATCAATAATTTCCTCGAATCTGAAGTGGGCGCAGTAATTACCGCTGATGAGTATCGATTAGCACATATTCTGCTGCCTATTCCTTCCAAGGCGACCGCAAGCCAGATCGAAGCAGTTGGACACGATGCCACTGAACTTCTGGCACGAATAAATTCAGGTGAGGACTTTCAAAGCCTCGCCATAGAGAAATCGGCAGGCCAGAATGCTCCCGAAGGTGGCGACCTTGGGTGGCGTAAGCCACTCCAACTGCCTACTATGTTCGCAGGAGTAGCCCAGGAAATGGACGTTGGCGAGGTACGCGGACCAATCAAGAGTGGCAGTGGCTTCCACCTGGTGAAACTGATCGAAAAACGTGGCGCCAGAGCCGAAGGCCAGGTTCCACAAACCCAAGCCCGTCATGTCCTGATCAAACCATCTGAGATACGAACAGACCAGGAGGCACGAGAGCTTGCAGAGAGCCTGCGTGAAGAGATCATTAATGGTCGCCCCTTTGATGAAATCGCTAAACTCTACTCCGACGACCCCGGCTCAGCGCTAAGCGGCGGAGATCTTGGCTGGACGAGAGCCGGGATATTTGTTCCTGCCTTCGAAGATGTGATGACTAATACCAAGGAAAACGAGATTAGCGAAGTTTTCCGCTCGGAGCATGGCTTCCACTTTCTTGAAGTTACCGGTCGTCGAATTGAAGACTTCAGTGAACGATTCAAAATGGGACAAGCCGAAAATTATCTGCGGAACCAAAAATTTGAGGAAGAACTTGAATCCTGGCTACGTCAGATAAGAGACGATGCCTTCGTCGAAGTCAGGACATAGCACCCCGGTAAAGAGATGAAAATTGCTATCACCCCAGGAGAGCCAGCAGGCATTGGCCCTGATATTTGTGTGCAGACCTGCAATAAGCTCAGCGAAGATCTACAGCCCTTCTACTTTGCCGATCCAATCTTGCTTTCCGAGCGCGCCAGGCTTCTCGATATCAATCTGGATATCAACGAGTGCGCAAGTACAGACGACTACAAGCCGGCAATGATGAATGTTATCCCTGTTCGGCTGAACGCTACCTGTCAGGCCGGACTGCTGGATACCAGGAATGCGCCATATGTCATTGAAGCTCTCCGCTACGCCCTCGAATATTGCGTCTCCGGCAAAACCGATGCATTGGTCACTGGCCCAGTCAACAAAGCCGTAATCAATGATGCCGGTATCAAATTCAGCGGGCACACTGAATGGCTAGCGGATGCCACAAATACAGCAAAAGTTGTGATGATGCTGGCCGCCGGAGACTTGAAAGTCGCGCTGGCAACCACCCACTTACCTTTACGAGATGTTGCCGCAGCCCTTAACAAATCGGAGCTCAAACAGGTCATTCAAATTATCGATACTGATCTTCGGCAAAAATTTGGCATTAAACATCCAACTCTACTGGTATGCGGGCTGAACCCTCACGCCGGCGAAGGTGGCCATTTAGGCAACGAGGAAATCGAAGTGATCTCGCCGGTACTTGAAGAACTGAGAAAGTCCGGACTAAAACTGATTGGCCCCATACCCGCAGATACAGCATTCACGCCTCAACATCTTAACGATTGTGATGCGGTTTTGGCGATGTATCATGATCAGGGCTTACCGGTATTGAAGTATCAGGGCTTCGGCGAAGCAATAAATATCACGCTTGGCTTACCCATCATCAGAACTTCCGTGGACCACGGTACGGCCATTGACCTTGCGGGCAAAGGCGGCGCGAACCACGGCAGCATGCTAGCGGCAATTCAGTGCGCTCATAGCGTTATGGACAATAGTATTATGGCCAATAGCAAGTGAGCGCACCCGTGCGCAAACGCTTCGGTCAAAACTTCCTTACCGATGCAAATGTAATTGACCAGATCATCTCTGAAATTAATCCTCTTAAGAGCGATAGAATTCTAGAGATCGGCCCGGGCAGGGGCGCACTGACCGATAGACTATTGCGATCCGGTTGTCAGCTCGAGCTAGTCGAAATCGACAGGGACCTTGTCAAAATCCTCCAACAAAAGCTTGGCCCTGGGGTGAATATCTATTCGGCGGATGTTCTGAAATTCGATTTCTCCCAGCTAGCCTCTCATACGGAGATACCGCAGCCTATTAGAGTCGTTGGCAACCTGCCTTATAATATTTCAACGCCGCTGCTCTTCAAATTGTTCCAGTACAACGAACTCTTTGTCGACCTGACCTTCATGCTGCAACTGGAAGTGGTCAATCGAATCACTGCGCAAGCTAATAGCCGCGACTATGGGCGACTAACGATTATGGCCAGCTACTATTGCGAGGCAGAGAAACTATTCGACGTTCCACCAGAATCTTTCACCCCGCAACCAAAAGTGAATTCCGCCATCGTCAGACTAAGCCCAAGAAAGAATCCACCAATACCTGTGAAAGACATTAAACTGTTGGAACAACTGCTGATCACAGCGTTTAGCAAAAGACGCAAGACAGTGCGTAACGCTCTGCGGACCTATCTCACTTCCGAAGAACTAATCGCACTTAATATAGATCCAGGCTTACGCCCTGAAAATCTAACACCCGAAGAATATTTCCAATGCGCCAACTACCTGTCTGACAAATCAGAAACGTGAGCACCTATGCTTTTGGCGACATACAGGGTTGTTATAGCGAACTTCAGAATCTACTAGGCATTATCGAGTTCGATGAATCCCTTGATGAGCTATGGTTTGTAGGCGACCTGATTAACCGCGGCCCGAACAACGTCGAAACTTTAGACTTCATCATGTCTCTGCCACACGCCAGGATAGTGCTGGGCAATCACGACCTACATTTTCTGGCAGTAGCAACTGGATGTCACGAAGCAAGTCCCAAGGACACATTTACTGACCTGCTGGAGCACCCCAAGCTGCAAGAGTATGTTGATTGGTATCGAACCCAGCCTCTCCTCGTTCATGACGAGCTATCAGATTGCATTATGGTCCACGCCGGTATTCCTCCCATCTGGAACCTCTCAACTTGCCTGGAGAGGGCTCGGGAAGTTGAAGAAGTACTGCGAGGGGCGAATTATCAAAGCTTTCTGAAGAACATGTACGGCAATGAGCCGGCGCAGTGGAGCGATGAACTTAATGGTGACGCACGTCTGCGCATCATTACAAATTTCTTCACCAGAATGCGCTTTACCACCACTACAGGAACGCTGGAACTTAAACATAAAACAAAACAGAGGCCTCCTGGATATGCACCCTGGTTCGAACACCTCTCACTTCTTGATGACAAGTTGACGGTATTATTTGGCCACTGGGCAGCGCTGGACGGCGTAACTAACATCGAGTCCCGTATCGGGCTTGATACGGGATGTATCTGGGGCCGGCGCCTGAGTGCTTATCGAATTGAAGACAAGCGCCCCTTCACAACGCCGGCAATCGCCAGGTCGCCGAACAGTAAAACCTGAATCAGGCAAAAGACAAGATATGCAAATTAGGATACGGTGCTTTTTGTAGAGTCCACTCCTTAAAATTTGGCTTATCCCTCGGCCAGTGACAAGCTACAATCTACAAACTCTGCCTTTAACATTACATTCCAATATCTAATGCCTTCATTTAAACAAACAAGCAAAACCTACCTTGTGGGAGGGGCGGTTCGCGACAAACTACTTGGATTAGACGTAGTCGAAAGGGATTGGGTGGTCGTCGGCAGCAGCGCCGAAGAAATGAAGGCAGCAGGATTCACCCAGGTGGGCAAAGACTTCCCGGTATTCCTTCATCCCGAGACCAAAGAAGAATACGCTCTGGCAAGGAAGGAGCGAAAGGTACTTCCGGGCCATACGGGATTCGAGTTCGATGCGAATTCAAGCATCACACTCGAGGAGGACCTGGGTCGCCGCGATCTGACCATTAACGCCATCGCCCAGGACGAATATGGCGTCATCATCGATCCCTACAATGGCAGAGACGACATTGACTCAAAAACTCTGCGTCATGTAGCACACGCCTTTACCGAAGACCCACTGCGTGTACTGCGACTCGCTCGCTTTGCGGCAAGATTCGCTGAACTGGGGTTTAGAATAAATCCTGAAACCCACGAACTTTGCGCTGACATGGTGGCTCTCGGCGATCTTGATGAACTCTCACCAGAGAGAATATTTCAGGAGATGGACAAGGCGCTCGCCACCCCGCAGCCTCAGGTATTTTTCAATTTCCTCCGGGATATTAAAGCATCCGTTCGCCTCTGGCCCGAAGTAAGTTCCGATGCACTGATTTTGCCCAGTAAGGTATTGGCAGCAACAAACAAAGTGCAACGATTTGCACTGTTGTTTGCAACAAGTGCAGCAGATGAAGTGGAGGCCAGATGTCGTGCCTTAAGGGCGCCACGCCAGTATCAGGATCTCGCCCTGTTATGCAGCCGACATTTAAGGGACTACAAACAGGTGATGGAAATGAACGCTGGAGATATCGTTGGCTTTATCTATCAGCTCGACGGCATTCGCAGACCCGATCGCTTCGAAGAGTTTTGCATGACCTGTCAGTTAATCCTCAATGGAGGCGGCAATACCACAGAAGAAAGAGACCAGCAGGAACGATTAATCTCCAGCCTCGCATCTGTATCCCGGATCACCTCAAAAGATGTAAGCAGAGATTTAAGAGGACCGCAGATAGGCGAGGCAATCAGGCAATTGCAGATTAGCGCTGTGGCGGCACTACAGGATTAAGGGCTGTGGCGGCGCTTTAGAATCAGCTCGTTCTGAGCTGGAAAATATCTGTTGATGCCGCTAGCAGGTGAAAAAATGTTAGAGCAGGGATTTTTCCCGGGCGATTGCTCGATATCCAATATCTGTCCTTGAGTACATATTTTCAAAGGATATGTTTTCCAGAATTTTATACGCCGCTGATTGTGCCTCAGTAACGGAACTGCCAAGGGCGGTTACGCCTAGCACCCGTCCGCCATTAGTCAATACTGAACCATTTTCGATTTTCGTTCCCGCATGGAAGACCTTGCCTGAATCCGTAGAATCAAGGCCGCTGATCAAAGCCCCTGATTCGTAAACCCCAGGATAACCGCCGGATGCGACCACCACGGTGAGCGCAACCTCATCGGAAAAATCAATACTCATTCCATCCAGGTTTCCATCAATAGCCGCCAGGCACAATGCCGCCAGGTCTGATTTCATTCTCATCATGATTGGCTGGGTTTCAGGATCACCGAAGCGACAATTAAACTCAATGACCTTTGGGTCACCGTCCTCATTAATCATCAAGCCCGCGTACAAGAATCCGGTGTAGTCATTACCCTCTTTTTTCATACCATCAATGGTGGGCTGAATAACCTGCTGGACAATTTTTTCATACACCTCCGGACTTACCACTGGTGCCGGTGAATACGCCCCCATCCCTCCAGTGTTGGAACCTTTATCACCATCCAGCGCCGCTTTGTGGTCCTGGGATGAGGCAAAGGGAATAAAATTTTTGCCATCTGCAATAACAATGAAGCTGGCTTCTTCCCCTTCCAGAAATTCTTCAACTACAACCCTTGAACCCGCCTCGCCGAATGCATTGCCACTTAACATATCTCTTATGACTACTTCTGCTTCGTCGTAACTATAAGCAATGATGACACCCTTCCCCGCCGCCAATCCGTCTGCTTTGATCACAATCGGCGTAGACATATTCTTGACAAATTCTATGGCGAGGTCAGCCTCTTCAAAGCTGCCATAATGAGCGGTAGGAATGTTATATTTTTTGAAGAAATCCTTGCTGAAGGTTTTGGAGCCTTCCAGCTGCGCTGCCCCGGCGCTAGGCCCAAGGCACTTCAAGCCAGCTTCATTAAACTTGCCGACCACACCAGCAACCAGAGGCGCTTCCGGGCCGATTATCGTCAGATCAATATCATTGGATAGTGCAAATTTAATCTGGCGATCAAAGTCCATCACGGCGATATCAACATTCTCGATATTAGCTTCCATAGCCGTACCCGCATTGCCGGGAGCCACAAATACTCTATCTACCAATTCAGACTGTGCGACTCGCCAGCCCAGCGCATGTTCCCTGCCGCCACCACCTGTTATCAATACCTTCATGATCTTCCCACTATCCACAATTCATTTTTTTCGAGACTCTGTCTCGTTAGCACACGTCTTGCTGATGCCGCCCTGCCAATACCCAAACTTAAAGGTAACTGCTTTAACTGTCACACCTTTAATGTCGAAAATGCCGCATGCCTGTAAAAATCATGGCCATACCTGCCTCATCGGCAGCTGCAATCACTTCTTCGTCACGAATTGAGCCCCCGGGTTGAATCACTGCAACTATTCCCGCCTTTGCGGCGGCGTCGATGCTGTCCCGAAAAGGAAAGAATGCATCAGATGCCATAACGGAGCCTTCAACCTGAAGGCCTTCATCTGCGGCTTTAATTCCAGCCACGATAGCACTATAAACACGACTCATCTGGCCAGCGCCAACGCCCACGGTCTGACCGTTTCTGGCATATACAATGGCATTGGATTTAACATACTTTGCCACCTTCCATGAGAACAGCAGGTCAGCACTTTCGTCTTCCGTTGGCTGCCGCCTGCTTACGACCTTCATTGAAGATTCATCAATCAGCGCTATGTCCCTATCCTGAACCAGCAAGCCGCCATTAACTCGATTGAAGTCGAAGCCCGGTACTCCTGCATGTGCGGAAGTTGAACAGTCCAGCACTCTGACATTTTTCTTTCGTGCAAACACCTCCAGGCTATCCTCATCAAATCCCGGGGCGATGACGACTTCAACAAACTGCTTTTCAACAATGGCCTCGGCTAGACCCCTGCTCACAGAACGATTAAAGGCGATGATGCCGCCGAAGGCAGAGGTAGGGTCCGTGGCAAATGCCAATTGGTAAGAAGTGAGCAGATCAGCACTTTCAGCAACTCCGCAGGGATTTGCATGTTTTACAATGACGCAGGCTGGTTGATCGAAGGAGCCAACACATTCAAGAGCAGCATCAGTATCACCGACGTTGTTATATGACAGGGCCTTGCCTTGTAACTGATGGGCTGTGGCAACGGATGCGCCTGACATTTTATTGAGAACCGTTGAGGGCTCCTTATTTTGAACCGCTGAGGACTCTACATAAAATGCTGCGGACTGGTGGGGGTTTTCGCCGTAGCGCATTTCCTGCTTTTTTGTGTACTGCATGGTTAGCGTATCGGGAAACAATTGTGGGGTGCAATCCGTTTCGCCATCGACGGCGCTAAGATAATTGGCGATGGCTGCATCATACCTGGCGACATGGTTGAAGGCCTTTACCGCAAGACGAAAACGAGTGGGCCTGCTCAAGGACCCTTCATTAGCAATAATTTCCTCCACAAGCAGAGGATAATCGTTAGCGTCAACGACGACCGCCACACTCTCAAAGTTCTTGGCAGCAGAGCGCAACATTGCCGGACCACCGATGTCAATATTCTCGATCGCCATGGCAAGATCGCAATCCGGGTTGAGCACTGTTTCTTCAAAGGGGTAGAGGTTCACAACGACCAAATCTATTGGCACAATGCCGTGTTCCTCCATGACAGCCATATCTTGTTCAGCATCAGACGGTGCTCTTCTGCCTAGCAAACCACCGTGAATTCTAGGATGAAGCGTCTTTACCCTGCCATCCATCATCTCTGGGAATTCCGTGTAGTCAGATACTTCACGAACTTTAAATCCCGCCTCGTCAAGCAATCTGTGGGTGCCGCCTGTGGAGAGCAGATCAATATTAAAGTTTGATAGCTGGCGGATAAATTCAACGATACCGGATTTATCCGAAACGCTAAGTAGCGCCGTACTAATTGAGACATTGGACATAGGATAAATTACGGCTAATGCCGCCCCTGATTCAAGAGATATGCATGATGCAGAAACGAAAAAGGACGGAAATCCGTCCGGGTACAATTCTACCCTTCACTGGATTTGAATGGTATATCGGACACTGACTATACCGTTAAAGCAGATGATACTTTCGTAACTTTGTCCTTAAGGTACCGCGATTCAAACCCAGGATGGTAGCCGTCTGACTCTGATTATTGCCGGTAAACTGCAATACGCATTCAAGCAAAGGTGCTTCAACTTCAGCCAATACCAGCTCATAAAGATCAGTTATTTGCTGATCATCCATAGCCGCCAGGTATTCCTTAACGGCCCCTTCTACGGAGTGAGACAGAGACTTATCGCTTTGATCAATGCTCATATCGCGACTAGGCCGCCCATGTGGAGTCGGAGAAAAACTCATCCATAAGGCTCAGCTGTGATTCCATCGAGTCCAGCTTGTTAAACCTCTGCCGAAGCACTTTTGTTTCACCTTGAACTCCTTTCAGATACCAGGCGATGTGTTTTCTTGCTATGCGAACGCCGGTCGTCTCCCCATAGAATCCGGATAATGTCTCGATGTGATCTTTAAGAGTCTTCCAAAGAATTTCCCGCGAAGGTTCTGGCAGTAACTCGCCGGTTTTAAGATAATGATCAACTATCGCCGGTAACCACGGGCGACCTTGTACGGCACGCCCCAACATGACGCCATCAGCAGCAGTTGATAATAATATTTGCCGAGCCTGTTCGGGGCTCGTGATATCGCCATTGGCGATTACCGGGATGCTGGTGTTCGACTTAACTGCGCCAATCGCTTCGTAATCAACATCGCCATTAAATCGACATTCCCGCGTCCTGCCATGGACGGACAGCAGAGCGATACCAGCTTCCTGTGCGATGTAAGCTATTCTCTCGGCATTCATTTCCTGCCTGGACCAGCCCAGGCGAATCTTCAATGTCACGGGCACCTTCACGGCATTCACGACCGATTCGAGGATGTTGGCTACCAGAATTTCATTGCGCAGAAGCGCTGATCCAGCGGCCTTATTGCAAACCTTTTTTGCCGGGCAGCCCATATTGATATCAATAATCTGCGCCCCCAGCTCAACATTATGTTGCGCCGCTAACGCCATCTCTTCTGGTTCAGACCCTGCTATCTGGATCCAGCGAGGTTCAGTCTCATCATGGAAGCGAAGCCTTTGCCGAGACTTTGGAGTATTCCAGAGCGAGCGATTGCTAGTCACCATTTCAGACACTACCCATTGCGCACCAAAGTGCCTGCACAGGTTTCTGAAGGGCTGGTCACTTACGCCAGCCATTGGCGCAACAACTACCTGACTCGTATTTGTAAAAGGGCCGATGGTTAGCATTTTCGGACTACTGACATGAAAAGATGACATGGGAAGATGCGAATAATAACAGCATCAAAATCAATCACCAATTGGAACTGATGGGATTCGCAATAACTTCGAGGCTATAACCAAGTGCATCTTCATCAGGATGAAGTATCTCAAGCGACAAGCGGACCTCTGTATTGGCCGGTATGTACTTTAGGCCGCGAAGCTCACCTGCTAAATATTCTCTTGGTTTAAAGCGCCTGCTGGCCACGACAACATCCTCAATATCCTGAAATTTTAGTTCCAGCAGCGGATATTGTTGACGATATATTGCGGAGTTTCGAATAATTGCATCAACAATCAAGGCATCCTCTTGATTCGGATGAGGCCTGACAAGCACCTTTATGGTGGCAAGTGAATGCGCATCGGAATAATCCGGAAGCTCACAGCCAAGCCAGGCACAGGCGAGTTCATACCAGGGTCGGTAATTATTATGTTGAACGTAGCGGTCTTTGTTAAACCATGCAAATTGTAGTGCGCCCACCAGCACCAGCACAGCGGCGAACATCGCCATAAGGTAATTGTGCGTTGAAGACTTATCCTTTGACCCTCCGACCACCTCTTCGGGCATATAGTCAGGCACTATTTTCCCATAATCGTCTTCATCATCGTCAAAGCTGATCCTGGCAACTAACTCATCTAATGCACTCTCGCCAAGGTCCGCCTCTTCACTCTCAATAGGCTCTGTAGAAAAGACATTATCATCGGCCACAAGTGAAGATTCTTCGGTGACAAAGGTCGGCACGAGGTTGTAGCGAACATACTCATCCCAGGCTGACCAGAATTCAGAGATAATTTCTTCTCTGGAGCTAACAGCTTGTTCGCTGATAACAGGTTCATCATCAACAGCTTCTAATTCTGGCGGCGTAGCGACATGACTATCAGTAGGCTCAAGTTCATCGAGCACCTGTTTAATAATCTGCTCATCCGCCTGAAATATCCGCAAGCATGAGCCACAGCGAACCGCTCCGGCAGCCATTTCCATTTGTTCAACTGTGATTCTGAAGGACGTTTCACAAGACGGGCAACGCGTAATGATTGAGTCTATGTCACTCATTTTTTTTGGCGTGTAGACAGACCCATCCGTCACCCCGGGTACAGGTGTCGAACTCGACTATTCCCTGGTATGCGGCCTCGACCCATGATCTCTGGGATTCCATGATGCCCGATAGTAATAAGTATCCGCCCGGCTTTAACATCGTCACGAGCCTTGATGATAAATCCACCAGAGGCTGAGCAAGGATATTCGCAATGACCAGGTCATACGGTGAATCCGGCGCAATCTTCTCTATTCGTTCTTGTTCATCCGCCAGCCGAGTCGCCAGATACTGTCCAACCTTGTTTCGCTCCGAATTGTCGGTAGTTGCGCGCAAAGCTTGTGGGTCATTATCAACCGCTAATACACTTTTAGCACCCAGCAGTAATGCAGCAATACCAAGTACGCCGGAGCCACTACCGAAATCTACCACTCGAATGCCTTGCAAGGCATTCATGTCGAGCCATTCCAGACACAATCTGGTGGTCGCATGAGTGCCTGTACCAAACGCAAGGCCTGGGTCCAGCTTTACAACAACGCTATTTACATCAGGTACGGTTTGGTCAGAAGGACAGATCCACAATCTACGTCCGAACTGCATGGGCTTAAAACGTGACAGCCACTCTCTTTCCCAGTGGCGATCGCCAAGCTCTTCGCTTGAGAGTACTTGGTAACCCATGCCTTCGATTCGTTGAGCAAGCTCATCACGATCAACATCCTGTTCAAACAATCCACATACATCCAACTTGGACCAGAGTGGCGTTTCCCCAGGCCCTGGCTCGTAAATTGGATTGTCTTCACTATCGGTAACGGTGACAGAAACAGCGCTGAGATCCCACAACAACCCTTCTAGCTCTTCCAGCATGCCCGGGCTTGCCCTGATTGTAATTTTGTTCCAATGCACTAGGACTTCCTGGTTAAATAATTTCTCTTTCGAGAAGTCTTGTGTCTACATTGCCTGCCAGAAAATCAGGATGCCCGCATACCTTCAACAGTAAGTCCCTGTTGTGTGATATCCCGTTGACCGAAAACTCCTTTAGCGCACGAACCATTCTAACAATTGACTCCTGCCGCGTACCTGCTATTGAAATTATTTTGGCAACCAGCGAATCATATTCATGAGGCACTTCATAGCCATTATAGAGATGTGAGTCCACCCTGATACCCAGGCCCTGTGGAAACATCAATTCACTGACCTCACCAGGGCCCGGCTTGAAGTTCTCATCTTCAGCATTGACTCTGCATTCAATTGAGTGCCCGGTAATTGTAATATCACTCTGCTCAAGGGTGAGTTTATTACCGGCCGCAATTTCAATCTGCAATTTAACCAGATCGATGCCGGTCACACTTTCTGTTACCGGGTGCTCAACCTGTATTCTGGTGTTCATTTCGATGAAATAGAATTCATCGTCCTGGTAGAGGAACTCCAGGGTACCAAGGCCTCTGTAATTAAGTGCCGCTGCCATCCCGGATGACTTTTCACATAACACATCAAGTGAGGCCTGGGGAATATTAGCTGCAGGCGCCTCTTCAATCAGCTTTTGCTGTTTTCGCTGTATGGAACATTCCCTGCTGCCGAGGTAAATAGCTTTGCCCTGCCCATCACCGGCAATCTGAACCTCGATATGTCGCGCCCGGTCGAGAAATTTCTCGATGTACAATTCTTCTCGTGCAAAGGCGGTACCAGCCTCCATTGTCGCTTCCCGAAAGGCGCCTTCCAATTCGCCTTCATTCCTTACGATCCGGATTCCCCGTCCACCTCCGCCAAAGGCAGCCTTCAACATTACCGGGTAAGCAATTTTTGCAGCAACAGCTTGAGCATCGGAAACAGTTAGCAACACTCCCTCTGAGCCAGGAACCGGCTGCAGACCATGGGTATTCGCCAGAGCTCTAGCCTCTGCCTTATCTCCCATGGATGAAATCGAATCGGGGTGAGGGCCAATAAATGTTACTGACTCTTGCTCAACCAGGGCAGCAAATTCCGCATTCTCGGCGAGAAAACCGTAACCGGGGTGGATTGCATCGCAGGACTTGTTCTTTGCAGCAACAACCATTGCTTCACCATTGAGATAACTCGTCTGGTCAATGCAGACAATATCTGTCGCATATTTAAGGTGTAAAAGATCTTCGTCAACTTTGGTGTACGCTGCGACAGTCTCAATTCCCATCTCATGACAGGTACGCAATATCCGTAGCGCAATTTCGCCACGATTTGCAATCAGTACCCGGGTGAACATTGAAACTTCTGCCATCTTCAAAATCTAATGTTCATTATTTGGCTCTTGGCCGTAAACAAAACCACCGGTGATGTTTCCTCTGGAAGGGACTGATTTAGCGGTCTAACTGTAGTTGTATGCTGCGATTTCAGCCGAAAATATGCTGTTCTGGACAGGTGCTAGCTAACGGTGAATATAGGCTGATCAAATTCTACTGTATCTTCATTACTGACAAGGACTGCCTCCAGTATTCCGGATACTTCTGACTTGATCTGATTCATCATCTTCATGGATTCAATGATGCATAAGGTATCCCCGACTTTTACCCGCTTTCCTACTTCCACGAAGGGTGGGGAGCCGGGTGAAGGAGCCAAATAGAACGTACCGACCATGGGCGCACTCACTACCTGGCCTTTAGCGGTGACCTTTGCAGTTACTTTTGCAGCGGCAATTGGTTCTCCTACCTTCGATTCACGTACAAGTGCTTCTGCCTTTATAAGCTGAGCAGCGCCACTATCTTTAGGAACGCGAGAATGTCGCGCTATTCGTACCGACTCCCCACCTTCCTTTATTTCTATTTCGGTGATGTCCGATTCTTCCATCAACTCAATCAATTTTTTTACTTTGCGAATATCCATACTTCCCCCAGGCTAAATTCGAGATAATGCGTAATCAACGGCCATTTCATATCCTTTGGCGCCGAGGCCTGTAATAACGCCAACGGCCACATCTGACAAATATGAGTGCTGACGAAATTGCTCACGACTGTGCACATTTGACAGATGAATCTCAACAAAGGGAATGGAGACACCTAACAGCGCATCTCTCAAGGCGATACTTGTATGGGTGAATGCTCCCGGATTAATCACAATGAATGATGCCGATTCCTTCGAATCATGGATCTTATTGATGAGTTCATGCTCGGCATTAGACTGAAAAGCCTCAAACTCATGATTGTTACCCTCGACTTGCGCTCTTAGCCGGGCGTTAATGTCTTCCAGGGTATCTGTACCGTAGACCTCCGGCTCCCTGGACCCTAATAGATTCAGGTTGGGTCCATGAAGGACAATTATTTTTGCCATGTTATTTAACTCAAAAAGTTATTTTCTGGAAATAGACCATCATTTCGATATCTTTACCAGATTTTAGAGGATTTTGTAAACAATCGCGAGCAAGTAATTGATGCTGAGCGGAGACAATATCTGAATTTTATTGGAATATGCACTTTTTTAGATTTTTAAACTAATCTCCCACCTGAATACTTCGTTTCTGGGGTGGATAACACAAGCCGGCATCCGCACAGCCTTGATAGCCAATGATGATATTGCTGTTATCTCCCATTAAATCTTGCGTCAAAGGCAGATTGATTACCAGCTCGTCGTAATAAACTTCAACTTCGCCGAATATCTCGTCATTCTTCAATTTGCCTTCCGGAAAGCTTAAAGATGGCTGATTGCCGCTACTAGTAATGCTCAGCCTGTCCTTATATAAATAATATCCCTTATGAATCAGCCAGTGCAGCTGAAGCACATCGTTCACCCTATTTGAGGTCAATGAAAATGCCTCGTCCACGGGCAGGAACTGCGCTCGCTGGTATCCAGGAGACGAGCCAAGTGCATCGAAGCTGGCGCCTCGGCTAAACAACTCCTGCGCTAATGGTTCAGCCGCATGCATCAAAGTTGCCAAGAGTACCAGAGATGTCCATGTTACTATTTTCATTCATTTTCCATTCTATTTTGCCAGACCTTCTTTAATCTCGGCATTTTCAGCATTACCATCGAATTATGAACCATAAAGCGCACATCGCAACACGTAAACCATTGGTGCGCCTTGGCATTGCCCTGGCCATTGTTCTGGGGGCATCAAGCTGCGAGACAATAAAACCAGTAGAAGAACCTGCTCCCTCATCACGCCCGGTCAAAGTAGAAGACCCGCGGATTAGGATATTACTTGCACAGGCTGAACAAGCGCTGTTTAACGACCAATTGACAACGCCACTGGATGACAATGCTTATTACCGATATCTGCAGGTTCTATCAATAGACATTGATAATGAGTTGGCTGAACAGGGGATCGCAAACATCGTGGAGACTTACCTGGCGTGGTCTATCCAAAAAATAGAATCGCGCCAGTTTCGTCGCGCCACGGACTTTCTAAACAAGGCGAGATCGGTTGATGAAAACCATCCAAATATTGCTTCTGTTGAAAATATGCTCAAGAGCCAGGTCCAGGGCACCAGCTTGTCATTTTCTCTTTCTCGTCTTGAAGTCCAGCAGAAGAGTGTGAGCTCTGTAGCAAGTCTGCAGTCAATTGCACAAGATATAGCAAGACTCCATGCATCCATTATTATAGAAGCCCCTACCGATGAAATGGGGCGATGGATCTATCAACAGTTAAATGAAGCGTCTCTGGAGCGTGTCCGGGCGCAATTTGAACTCACAAATCGAGTCCGCATACATTTGTCCTACTGAGCCCGTGGTGTAAGTCCCGTGGTGTAAGTCCCGTAGTGTAAGTCCTGTGGTTTAAATCCCGTCATTCAGGTCCCGTCGTCGCATTCAGAGATCATGGCAACTGTTTTTGGTAGCGCAACAATGTCAGTTAACATACACTTTTCAATAAAGCACACTCAGGAATAACTTCAGGCACCATTTCAGGAATAATGTTTTGACAACACTGGACGATTTAAAGAACAAAGTATCCGATACGCTGGAGACTTCCTCTTCTACCGGCACCATTGGTAAAACGATAATGGCGCTTGCAGTGGGACTTGTGACAACAATAGGTGTCGTCGGCTTCATCTGGGACAACGAACCTGAGGTGTTCAACGTCATCGACAATGCCGATGCCATGGTCCAGGAACTTGGAATCAGAAAGATCACGGGCACCACCACGATTACAACCATGATTCAGCTTACAGACGTACTTGTGCATAAGCGTGGCGGATATCTAACTAATGACATCGCCCCTCCGGGCGCCTGGATGGACAATGTGCCTAATTGGGAATTTGGCGTCCTGGTCCAGATTAGAGATATGGCCAGAACCTTGAGAAATAATTTCAGCCGCTCTCAATCCCAGTCAACGGAAGACAAAAATCTGGTCTCTGCAGAAAATCAGTTTTACTTTGATACTGACTCGTGGCTACTGCCAGAAACGGAATCTGAGTATGAAAAGGGTATCAAGGCACTACGAGAATACCTGGTTCGACTTGGAGACCAGAATCAGCAGCAAGCTCAATTCTATGCCAGAGCGGATAATCTGAGGGTCTGGCTCAGCGAGGTTGAGACGAGGCTAGGCAGTCTCTCCCAGAGGCTCAGTGCGAGTGTTGGCAAGCAGCAACTTGATATCTCTCTCGCAGGCGATTCCGCGGCTCGTCAATCCACCAAAAGCAAGGCTGAGCTGACGGTAAAGACTCCGTGGACAGAACTAGATGATGTGTTTTATCAGGCGAGGGGCACGACCTGGGCGCTCATTCACTTACTTAAAGCAGTGGAAATTGATTTTAGAGATGTACTTGAAAAGAAAAACGCCCATGTAAGCCTGCAACAGATCATTCGGGAATTGGAATCCACTCAGCAAGCTGTTTGGAGCCCTATGATATTAAACGGTGACGGCCTTGGTCTCTTGGCAAATCACTCTCTGGTGATGGCGTCTTATGTTTCCCGTGCTAACGCCGCAATCATAGACCTCCGCCGACTCCTGGAAGATGGGTAGATTGCCTGCGGCAATCTACGCGGCTGAAGTAAAGGGTTCTGAGCGCGTAGCGCGTCCCTTTACGTTGAATCAGTCGCCGGGCATTGCGCCACGGATGGCGTACTCGCGATAATATCCTTCGGTCTCACCATAACTCCGATTGACGCGACTGAAGCAATGGGCTTGACCTAAATCCGAATCGTCCTCAGAGTAAAAACAGCAAGCCAGACCATAATTCCATCTAAAACAGCATATTCTTCTCACTAATTTCCCCCTAACCCAAGTTAAAGTACGCGATTGCCCTTATCGGGTTTTCAATTCGTCCCGCTTTTTTGTACCATATGCGCCTTTATTTGGGGCTTGAACCAATCCTCTCTACAAAATAGAAGAACAACAACAATCCAACCGGAACCAATTATGATTAGTTTGATACAGATCCCGCCAATTTTTGGCGTGCTAGGGATAGCTTGTGCCGCCATCATCTACATGCTGATGATCAAGTTTCCAGCAGGAAATGAAAAAGTCACCAAAATTGGCGACGCTATTCACGAAGGTGCGATGGTATTTATGCACAGAGAGTATTTAATGCTCCTGGCTTTTACCGTCCCACTATTTCTTATTATTTTGGCAACGCCACTGGGCTGGAATACCGCCCTCGCCTTCGCAGTTGGAGCAATTTCCTCTGCTGTCGCCGGTTATATGGGTATGTTCGCCGCCACCAAGGCGAATGTAAGAACCACGACAGCTGCACAAGATTCCGGTACCGCTGGCGCACTAACGGTCGCATTCTACGGTGGCTCAATCATGGGCTTGCTGGTCGCATCCCTTGGCCTGATTGGCCTCGGTTCTTTGTATTGGTATTTCGGTGGCGACCCGCACACCGTCCACGCTATTCACGGCTTCGGCATGGGCGCATCAAGTGTCGCGCTCTTCTCACGCGTAGGCGGCGGCATATTCACCAAGAGTGCTGATATCGGCGCAGACCTGGTTGGTAAATTGGAAGCCGGTATTCCTGAAGACGACCCCCGTAACCCAGGCGTCATCGCAGACAACGTCGGTGACAACGTCGGTGATGTGGCCGGTATGGGTTCAGATATCTTTGAATCTTACTGTGGCGCAATGATCGCGACCATTGCAATCGCATCAACACTTACGGTTGACGCCTTGTTCGGGATTGAAACGCTTGCACCCGGTTCTGACAGAGCAGCATTAATGTTCTTGCCACTGGCATTGTCTTCACTCGGTCTGATTTGCTCTGTAATAGGCATCCTAATTGTTCGCTCAATGTCCGGAAAATCTCCTGAAACTGCGCTTAGAATGGGCCACCAAATTTCAGCGGTTGCACTAATCTTCGGCGCATATTTCCTGATGGATTTTGCAGGAATCTCCATGGGCGTCTGGTGGGCAGTGGTCGCCGGTACAGGTGGTGGCATTATCATTGGCCTGGTAACTGAGTATTACACTTCAAAAGGACCCATTATTAAGATCGCTGAAGCTGGAAAGACAGGAACAGCCACAGTCATGATTACCGGTCTGGCGGTAGGCATGCAATCGGTTGTTATCCCGGTTCTGGTCATTGCTGCGATCATTTTTGTATCCACGGAATTAGCCGGCTTGTACGGTGTCGCTATCGCCGCTGTTGGCATGTTGGCAACAGTTGGTATGACTATGGCCCTTGATGCGTACGGACCGGTTGCAGATAACGCCGGTGGTATCGCGGAAATGGCTGGGCTCGGTGAAGATATCAGAAAGATCACTGATGGCTTGGATGAAGTGGGTAATACAACTGCAGCAATCGGTAAAGGCTTCGCTATCGGTGCAGCAGCATTAGCAGCACTGGCCATTATTGCCGCCTTTGTTGAGACCATGTCGGCCTCAACCCCGGGCTTCTCCCTGGAGCTATCCAATCCCAAAGTACTCGTTGGATTGTTTATCGGCGGCATGCTGCCATTCCTAATTGCCTCTATCACAATGACCGCAGTTGGCGATGCAGCAATGGACATGATCGAAGAGATTCGTCGTCAGTTTCGTGAGATCGAAGGACTAATGGAAGGCACAGCTGATCCGGATCACGCCAGGTGTATCGATATCGCAACCAAAGCGGCGCTTAGGAAGATGATACTGCCAGGCGTTATCGCGGTGAGCATGCCAGCAATTGTTGGCTTCGGGCTTGGTGCAGAAACCCTTGGTGGTATGTTGGCAGGCGCACTTCTTGGTTGTGTATTACTTGCTCTCATGATGGCAAACGCTGGTGGCGCCTGGGACAATGCCAAGAAATACGTCGAAAAAGGCAATCTCGGTGGCAAAGGTTCTGCCGTACATGAAGCAGTGGTTGTCGGTGATACCGTAGGCGATCCGTTCAAAGATACCTCAGGCCCAGCCATGAACATCTTGATCAACGTGATGGCCATTGTCAGCCTGGTGATTGCACCACTGTTGTAAACACCGCTATTAAAAGGGGCCAGGTACACTTTTTATTCTTAAGTGTGCCTGACCCCTTTTTTTGTTTTAGAGTAGCGAATGACTATAGATTGGGAAGGAGTATATGACGAGACTCAGCGAGAAAAATTACCAGCAATTAGCACCTGAGCAACAATCGCTTTTCGACGAGATTGTTAAGACGCGAAAAATCACGCCAACAGGTCAAATTGGCGGGCCATTTGATCCCTGGCTTCTCAATGCTGAAATGGGTAAGCGTATCGTCGGTCTTGGCGGCATGTTCCGATTTAGATCATCTGTGGATCGCCGATATATCGAACTGACAATATTAGTCACAGGACAGTTCTGGCAGGCGCAATTCGAGTGGTATGCACATGAGCCGATGGCGATTGATGCCGGTGTTCCACAAGAAGTCATCGATGCGATTAAGGTCGGTGCAACGCCCGCCTTCGAACATGAGGAAGATCGAATCACCTATGAGCTTTGTAACGAATTGCATAACAACCATCAGGTATCCGACAAGACCTATGCTGATGCGCTCGAACAATTCGGAGAGCAGGGTATATGCGAACTAATCAACCTGGCTGGTTATTACACGATGGTCTCCATGACACTGAACACCTTCAAGGTGGCTCTTCCAGATGGAGCTACTTACCCATTCCCAGAATAACCTAATCCGGCAAGACCTGTAGCTCGACTGGTTCATCTTTGGTTCATCTTGGCTATTTATAATTAGCAGAATTCTCGATTCAACGGAAAGCCAATGAAACCATTTATCTTGATCAGCCTCCTGGTACTCACCCTCTCCGGGTGCATCTCTTACTCATCTGATGGCGATAGCAGACATAACTATATCAATGGCATTGAAACCGGCATAACAACAACAGACTGGCTGGAGCATCGACTGGGCATGCCAAAAAGTGTGCGGACCACAAGCAAGGGCTCTGAAATCTGGCACTACCAGTTTACCGAAGAAGAGAAGACCCACGTCTCACTTTTTATAATCTTTAGCGTTAACAACGAGAGCCACAGCTCAACAGATTACTTCTTTGAAATCGTCGATGGCTTCGTTGACAGCTATTGGCAAGACTAGAAAACCTGCTGCCGATTTCTGTTGGCTTTAAAGTCCGACTCTTCAGGCTTGCAGTTAGTTCCCGTCCGTATATTGTCGAATCTGAATAATAATTGCAAAACCATACTTCCGTTAGCTATATAAAAAAATCACTTACCGGGGAAGTAATATCAGCGGCTTCCGTTTCTGGACGAGCACTGGTTAGGCCCTAAATTTCTTGAGTTTTTTAGGCACCAACTTGTTATTGAGCCGAACATATTGAGGTAAACCATTCTTGTAAGGGGGAGGGTCTTCCCCCTCAATCAATGGTTGCAGATAATCTTTACACTTTGCCGTGATGCCAAAACCATCATTGGCGATGTATGACTTCGGCATCTTCCTTTCAACATTGGCCACTTTGTCTAAAGGTACTTCACCTATTTCCCAGGAGTACTTCCTGGTTTTTTTTCGTACAATGACAGGCATTACCGCATTCTTCCCGGCGACCGCAAACTCAACTGCCGCCTGACCCACCGCATATGCCTGGGCAACGTCGGTCGCAGATGCGATGTGTCTCGCAGATCTTTGCAAATAGTCAGCCACAGACCAATGGCATTTATAACCATGGGAGCTTTTAATCATATCCACCAGAGTTGGTGCAACGCCTCCTAATTGAGTGTGACCAAAGGCATCCTTGCTACCTGCATCAGCAACGAACGATCCGTCTGCGTATTGAGCGCCCTCCGAGGCTACAATCACACAGTAGCCCACTTTATTAACGGTATCCCTCACCTTCTTTAAGAACGTACGTTTGTTAAATGCGATCTCCGGGAAGAGAATAATATGCGGCGGTGCATTTTTAGTATCTTTTGCAAGACCTGCAGCTGCAGCAATCCAGCCAGCATGCCTGCCCATGACTTCCAGCACAAAGACCTTGGTGGACGACTCTGCCATTGAAGCAACATCAAGGCCTGCCTCAAGTGTTGATATAGCAACATATTTTGCAACCGAGCCAAATCCCGGGCAGGTATCAGTGAAGGGTAAATCATTGTCTACAGTTTTGGGAATGCCAATGCAGCTTAATGGATAGCCCATGCGCTGACTCAGCAATGACACCTTGTTGGCGGTATCCTGGGAATCACCGCCGCCATTGTAGAAAAAATAACCAATATCATGTGCCCTGAAGACATCGATAAGTCGTTTATATTCCGCAGGATTGTCATCAATGGACTTCAGCTTGTAGCGGCATGACCCAAAGGCACCGCTTGGCGTATGTCTCAAACCAGCTATCGCCGCTCGTGACTCAAGAGAGGTATCAATCAGCTCTTCCTTAAGAGCGCCAATGATGCCATTACGACCCGCAAGCACCTTGCCTAGAGAGCGCTCTTTTCTTGTACTCTCAATCACACCACAAGCAGTAGCATTGATGACAGCGGTTACCCCGCCTGATTGCGCATAGAATACGTTCTTACCCGCGACTTTCCGATTTGCCACACTAGTCTCCAAACAATTCCCGAAATTACATGTTTCTAAATATTTCTAACGGTTTCATCGATCAGCCAATCCACCACGTCGCGGAGTGCCTGCTCAACATCTGCGCCATCATCAATCGACTTCCTGTAAACAAGCAATTGATTATGAGCACTGGTTCCCTCGACCAGAATATTTCTCAGATTCTCAATCTCAGCTACACAATCAAGCGCTTCAGCGTCTTCGTAGACGAAGGAGATAATCTCTTCCAATAATTCACTACAAGGAACAACTTCGCCTCTCGCTAGATCTATTAGTCCTTCATCATACGAATATCGCATCGCACGCCAACGATTCTCGTCAATCAGCATATTTGAATAGACCCGCCATCGCTGATTCTTCTGCCGGGCTCTATATAGCATCCGAAGCAAGCATACATTGAGCGCCACAAGGCTCAGACCATGATTGACGTTAGTCACTACGTCCATGATTCGCGTCTCCAATGTCGGGTACTTGGCGCTGGGGCGTAAATCCCACCAGATCATACTGGCATCCTGCATGACACCGGCATTCACCAAAACCTGCACATGCCTCTCGTATTCCCCAAAACTTGCAAACTGTTCGGGCAATCCTGTTCTCGGCAGGGCATCGAATACGGTCAAGCGATATGACTTCAGACCTGTATCCTCTCCTTCCCAGAAGGGAGAAGAAGTGGACAGTGATAACAAGTGCGGCAAGAAATACGTTAATTGGTTCATCAGATCAATACGCAAATCCGGATTCTCAATGCCTACGTGGGTATGCATGCCGCAAATAAGTAGTCGTCTCGCGGCTGCCTGCATTTCCTGGGTCAGCTTGCTGTACCTATCCTTCTCGGTCTGTTTTTGATCCAGCCATTTTGCAAACGGATGAGAAGATACTGCGATAGGTGCAAAACCATATTTACCGCTCACTTCGGCAATAACATTTCTTAGTTTCCTGATCTCCTGCTTCGCCTCATTCACACCCTTACAGACAACCGTCCCAACTTCTATTTGTGCACGCATCAATTCAGGACTGACGTGCTCCCCCAATTGCGCCGCACACTCATCCAGCAACGATGGCGGCGGATCATCCACAAGATCACGGGTTTCCTTGTTCACCAGTAGATATTCTTCTTCCACACCAATGGTAAATGCTGGTTCGAAAAATTTCATTATTCAAATCATCAAAGTCTGGGTCACTGATCTATAATACCTTTTTTTCGCGCACCGAAATCAATCAAATTCACCACAATGATGCAGCAGACCCCACAACATTTTCAGTATTGGGATTCCCCCCGCCCCGAAAAATTAGGCGATAGCCACATCGATTTTCTCCACAGCCTTCAAAGGCCAACCTGGATAACAATTAAAGGCACTGACTCAAGTCGCACGCGCGCCATTGTCACCTTGTTACATGGAAATGAGCCATCCGGATTAAAGGCAGTTCATAAGATACTAAAAGAGGGCATTGTCCCAGCGACCGATCTCGTCATTGTTATTGCCTCGGTTAACGCTGCACTTCATCCTCCAATTTTGTCGCACCGTTATTTACCCTGGGAGGACGATTTCAACCGCTGCTTTAAGGCACCCGCCAATACCAATCAAAGAAAATTAGCAGGAGAGCTGGCATCTCGGCTACGGGAATTAAAGCCGGAGGCCATTGTTGATACCCACAATACTTCTGCTCATAGCGACCCTTTTGCGGTAGCGGTTAATCATGACAAATCTATCTTGCAGATCTCCCAGATATTTACCCGCAAGCTGGTCGTAATAGATCAGCACATGGGTACCCTCATCGAAAAAACCGATGCGTCAACGCCAATTGTTACCATCGAGTTCGGTAGTTTTATGGATCAGCAAGCCGATCAACTCGCCTATGATAGCCTTGTCTCATTTGTGTCAGAGGGTCAGTTGTTCGATGTTAAGGTGGAATCATCCCAGATACTGCTCCACCCTCTGCGCCTGGAAATTAGCGAAACCCAGGCAATCCATTATTCGAGCTCCGTGCAAAATGATGCCGACCTCACCATATTCAACACCATAGACCAATTAAATTTTACTGGCCTCTCTTCCGGCACCAATATCGGTTGGTTAGGGACATCAGGCCTTGATGGCCTCTGTGCAGTCAACGCGGAAGGCGCTGACTTGCTCGATAAGTACTTTCATGAATCCGATGGTTTCCTAACGACTAAACGGGATATAACCATCTTTATGGCGACCACCGATTCATTCATTGCCCGAAAGGATTGCCTGCTCTACTTCACGGATTCAATTTGAGCCGCTTCTATCAAATTAGTTATTACATGCATATCAGCAGCTCTGTGATTGCAGGATCGTGAAGTTAGCGCCGCAATGATCTGCCTCGCTTTCATCATATCTGTCGCTATTATTCACCAGCGCGCTGAAATTCACGTATATCTCATCCGGCTAAACCGACAGGGAAAATGACTCAATCGCGTATTCGTACCGTAAGCACATCACATGTTGAACCATGCAATACACTACTGGCGGTTGACCCAAGCAAGAGCTGAAGCCCTGATTGACCATGTGTACCCATCACAATGAGGTCGATACCCAGCTCTTTAACGGTCTCGTGAATTTCGTGTGCAGGTTTGCCATCTCGCAGGAGGCAATGCTCGCTATCGACCTTCAATAGATTCCCCGCTTCACTCATCTTCACCTGAGATTCCTTGCGAATATTTACTTCCAGGGAGACAATCTCGCCGCCCCAACTCATTCCATCAGCTGCATAAGCCGCCGCCAAAGGTTCATTTATGTGAATGAGAAATAGCTCTGCATTATTGGACTCAACCAGTTCTAGCCCCTTGTTGATGATTTGATCGTTATCACCATGAAAATCAAGCGCCATTAAGATTTTGTTGTAACTCGCCATTGCAGTGCTCCTTCCTAAAATGAATTGATAACTACTCTGATTACTACTGCTTTACTCAGCTTTATTATAAGCATGAAATCAAGCGATACCATCAACTTTGATGCATCATCCGGCCGCCGATAATTTAGCTTTCCTCAAACAGCAAGGGTTAACGAGTAGTCCCACCCTGTATCTAATGTATGGGCACTCACCGGAAACTCAATTGACCTGGATCAACTTTCGCGAGCATTTAGATATTCATATTTTTTAGGCCCCGGATCTTGAATTAGATAAAACCAACCATACTAAGAGGGGGTAAGCGAAAGCGACTAACATGAAGAGGAAATATCAATGAGCCAATCACTACTATCTTACCCACTAAACGAACTCCACAGAGAACTAGGCCGAGTTTTCAATATCCGGCAAGCCTATGCATCTGGCAATAGTCAGGCAAACTGGAGCCCGCAGGTTGATATCAAAGAAAGCAATTCGGCATTTACAGTTATCGTTGATCTTCCGGGTCTACCACCAGAGTCTGTTGACGTCACACTGCACGATGGGGTGTTAACGATTAAAGGCGAAAGATTGACCTCGACTAACTCGGATGAAGAAACCTTCAAGAGACGAGAACGTATTCGCGGAACCTTCTTCAGACAGTTTTCATTACCTGAAGCCACCAACGAAGAAGCAATAAAGGCAAAGGTCAGCCATGGCGTTATCGAAATAACAATTCCCAAAGCTGACAAGCCCTTACCCTTGTCCATCGTCGTGGAGAGCGATCAGGCAAGTTGATTCGCCTGATCTATTTCATTGGTAAATGCTGAACACTTTCTATGAGAGAAGTATCAAGGATGGCCCGCCATCCTTGATAATCCTTACAGCCATTTCTCAACAATGGGAATTCTTCGCCCTATTCCAAAGGCAACCTTGGACACTTTTGTTCCGGGGCAGGTTTGCCGCCGCTTATATTCCATTCGCCCGATAAGACGCGCAATTCGATTGAAATCGGCCTCGGCATCCCTTGTGCGACTCCATTCCACAAGCACCTGACTATCACTGGACACCATGATATCCGCAGCTAGCTGCTTATCAATCCAGGACAGCAATCCCTGATAGGTGCTCACATAATCTTCAACATAGGCCTGCACGATAGGGTCGAGGACCGCGTAGGGCAAAAGGCTATCTTCATCGGTCTGCCCAAAGGCAAGCTCTGCACTGGGTGGCTTCTGCCAGATATTCGACGGGATGTCTTTGTGCAGCCTCGCAATATCGTTAACCTGGAATTTATACAGGTCCTTAATCGGCGCAAAGCTGAAGTTCATATCAAAGTGCGTATAATATCCACATGCAGATTCCGTCTTGTTACCGGTGGATAATGGCATAGCGCCATAGGCATTGCTGAAATGCATAACATACAGGTCTCTCAGTCTGGCTTGCATATTCTCATCAGCCACCTGATTGTAGCTCTGCGTCAGCGACCCCATCGAATTACCAGCTTCATATTTGGCCTTTAACATATCAACTATTGATTGATGCTCAATCTGTACTTCATAGTCCAGGCAACCAAGATTTTCATGCAACTCAATCGCATCAACTCTGGAATGTTCGCTGCTATATATTGACGGCATTCTGATTGCATGAACATTTTCCGGGCCAAGGGCATCACAGGCTATTTTGCAAACCACAGCACTATCGACGCCGCCGCTACTTGCCAAAACAAGCTGTTCAAAGCCCGACTTCTGCGCATAGTCTCTTAGACAAAGAACCAGTACATCGTAGAGCGAAACCGTTTCGACTTTCTCGCGATGTTCTACCACATGGTGAATAGCAACAGGCGTTTCATCAATATCGACGATATCGAAGGAATCTTCAAACACCTCAGCAGACAGATGTAGAAGGTCTCCATCCTTGACCACAAAACTTTGCCCATCAAACACCAGCTCATCCTGCCCGCCTCTCTGGTTGACGTAGACGACCGACATTCCAGCCTGAGTGCCAGGGGCAATGGCTTTGAGACGCTGCCAACACTTATCGTGCACATAGGGGGAACTGTTTAGTGAAAAAATGACATCGACTCTAGCTTCCCGGTATAAGCTCATGGGGTTTCTTTCATAGTTGTAGTCGTCAGAACCCTTATCATTCCAGAGGTCTTCACATATCGTGATGCCTACTCTTTGACCTGAAATCTCAAGGATAGCCAGATCTGTTCCAGCTTGAAAATAACGCAATTCATCAAATACATCATAAAAAGGGAGCAGGTTCTTGGCGTACTTAAGGACTAACTGCCCTTCCTTTATTACCGCGGCCATATTGAAGAAAGGCTTGCCCATGCCGGGATTTCTTTCTATGTAACCGAGAACAATATTGAGCCCCATACACTTGCGGGAATACTCAAGCACCTCGCGCAATACATCCAGATTACGATCAATATACTCACCATCGTAGATAAGGTCCTGGCTGAGATAGCCTGGGATGGTCAATTCAGGGAAGACAATCGCATCACAGTTTGCAGAGCTGGCAACATCAATGCCCGCCTTGATTCGCGCCAAATTTCCATCGAAGTCACCCGGCGTAGTATTAATTTGCCCAAGACATACCTTCACCTGTCAAATCTCCGAGTCTGCTTTCTGGCCAACGGAATAGACCAAAAATACACTGTTTAACAATACAAAGCATGCCATCGCCTGGTGAATGCTACCCAAAACTACAGGTACGGAATTCAGCAAAGTAAATATACCCAGTAAAAACTGACTAAAGGTAAGCGCGGCCAGAACCCCACAGGCAATCACGACCAAACGGGGCAATTTATAGGTGATTGATAGGGCAAAGACACCACAGACAAACAATAACAAGAAGGTGCCAAGCCAGCGGTGCACAAATTGAATCATTGCCCCGTTTTCAACAAAGTTTATCCACAGTGGCGTCATCATGGTTGCCGCCGACGCTATCAGTTCACCATCCATCAAGGGAAAGGTATTGAACCCCAAGCCCGCTCTTAGCCCTGCAGTAAAGGCGCCATAGATTATCTGCAACGAGGTAAGCGAAAGGATAAACATACACAAACGCCTGAATCCTGGAGAGACCTGAACTTTTTTGACTTCACGCAAATAAAGGATCATCCAGAACAGGTAGGAGAGGATGATCAGCGCGAGCACAAGATGTGCAGCAAGACGGAAGTGGCTCACCTGAGGCATATCCACAAGACCGCTCATCACCATATACCAGCCCATCAGGCCCTGCATTCCACCCAAAAATAAGGCGAAGGTGAGCCGCGGCACTAATTTTCTCTCTATTCGCCCCGTAGCCAGCAGCAAGACAAAGGGGACGAAGAATACCAGGCCGATTATTCTGCCCAGTACCCTGTGGCCATACTCCCAATAGAAGATATTCTTGAACTCGGGAAGGCTCATGCCTTTGTTTACTTTTTGATATTCTGGATAGGCCTTGTAGGCATCAAAAGTCTGTTGCCATTCAATCTCTCCCATTGGAGGAATGAAACCCATAATCGGCTTCCAATCCACCATGGACAAACCGCTGTGAGTGAGTCGCGTGACCCCACCAACAACAATCATCAAGAAAATCGTCAGGCAAACTGCAGTAAGCCAGACATTGAGCAGCCTGGCATTAAAGCGCTGACTAGAATTTGAAACAGCAGTCATATCTTATGAACCTCGAAAGAGCTGCCTATTCTAACGATCTGCTCCGTGGTCAACAATATGCGCAATGCATTGAGAGAAAGCAGCCCTCTGGAAGTTTCAGATTACCAATGGCACACACCGATATCAGCAATTATCTTGATTTGGTGGTGGTGACCGTCAGCCGCGTATTTACGCGATTTCAGGTAAACCCAAGGCCAGTCCGTAAATCTAACCCAAAAATCTAAGCCAAAAACTAAGTAAAAAAATAAAAGGGGCCAAAGTGCCAGTATAAGTGATCGCACCCTGAAACGATCTCAACACCATACAACGAACTCAGACCCCTTTAACCCTCGACGGACTAGCGCTTAGCCCTACGCCGGCATTTAGCCGACAATTACTCAGCCGACTCCTGTTTAGCTCAGCAGTAGAGCAATGGCGATCAATGAGAAAGTAACACCCACCAAAATGAGTACGTTAATCCGTATGTTCCTTAATATTTTCACGTCTTCAGCTGATTCAAATATCATCTCGGCTCACCCCTGTATCACGATGACCGCAGTTTGCCTAAGCCGGACACAAGTCTCCTTGACCCAGGTCAATGACTTGATACCTTCTTCGTTCCCGGGCCAGTATCCAGCATCGATCTGGCGCCTTATCAGCGTCCATAGGCACAATTGCATTATTTTCTGGCGGAAATCAGTGAAATATGCTCAGTCATAGCAAATCCAAATGGTTCTTTTCACTACTGAATTTATGTGGCTAGATAGCTCCAACCTGGCCAAAGGAGTATGGCGGCGGGCTCAGCCCGGAGCAGGTGCAAATTCTTTCCCAGGAAATGAGTCGTATTAAGGCAACTCCAGCTTTTTCGGGCATGGGACTCGCGATGATTGGCCCAACGCTGCTGGAATTTGGTACCGACGAACAAAAACAGCGACACTTGCCGAATATTTGTAATGGAACAGTTAACTGGTGCCAGGATTACAGTGAACCAGATGCGGGCTCTGACCTTGCCAGTTTACAAACCCGGGCTGTTCTCGATGGCGATCACTTTGTCGTTAACGGGCAAAAGGTCTGGACCTCCGGTGCACAACATGCGGATTGGATGTTTGCGCTGGTGCGAACAAATCCCGATGCTGCAAAACACGATGGCATTAGCTTTGTACTGTTAGACATGCATCAGGACGGCGTCTCCATCAAGCCAATCCGACTGATCTCTGGATCATCACCATTTTGCGAAACCTTTCTGGACGATGCTATCGCTCGCAAGGATGACCTGATTGGCGAACTCAACAAAGGATGGACTGAGGGCAAGTGATTGCTGCAATTTGAACGATCTGGAATTGGTGGACACTCTGACGGCGGCAAGCAGAAAAAGAAAGTAAAGCCGAGCAATGAGTTCGCCACGATAGCGAAGAAGTACGGCGGCGAGATCGACGGAAAAATTGCCGATGAGCAAGCCAGAGAAAAGATCCTAAATCATTCAATGACAGAGAAAGCATTCAAACTCACCACCCAGTGAGTTATGCAGGAGAGCCCATCAGGCAAGACGCCTGGTGCTGCAACTTCTATCTTCAAGTTGGTTGGATCTAACCTCGCTCGCGACGGGCATGAACTAAAATCCGAACTCATGGGCTTTGACGGACTTGGCTGGGAAGGCGTTGGCTCTGAAGAGCAGGAGATTGCTGCGACCAGGAGCTGGCTGAATTCACGTGCAGTCACAATCTACGGTGGAACCAATGAAGTTCAGTTGAACATCATCGGCAAGCGCGTCCTCGGCCTTCCGGATTAATAGAGGAATCTAATCTCTACTGCACTGTTCTGCAGGCAAGCTCACATTGGCAAGTAATCCTGCCAATGTGGCTGTGACGCCCTTCACATTTATAGAACTTGATCGACCGTTCATTCGCATTTTACTACCGCTCACCCTTATCAGTTTTCACAAATTACATCCCATTGCTAAGTTTGATTTACATTTTCATCACGCATGGAAACCTATCTAAAAGTGCAAACGCCAATTCGAAACGAAACAAGGATGAGATCGACCGCAAGCGAGCTGCACTCACCTATTAGCAACACTCTGCTGCTGCTCACGACCAAAGGTCGAAACGGTCATCAGTTCGAGGCAAATTTGATGGTATTCCGGCGCGACGATGACAACTACATCGTCGCTGCAACCAACGAGAGCGACAAATTTAAGCCACGCTGGTATTTGAATCTAAAAGAAGAGCCGCTGGTTACGATGGAAATAGATGGCGTCCAGATCCATGCTATCGCCTCTACGCCGGTTGGTAGAGAACGCTTGAGGCTGTGGCGTTTGGCGGAGGAAATTCCCACACTGACCAATCAAGTATTACCCCGGGATACTGCACTGGTTGTGCTTTCACCTATAGGTTGAAAAAGGCGGGCTGTTGCTCTTCTGGAAACAATGTTCCCAAGCGCTTCCCGCTAAGATAATCACCAGAAAGTTAATTTATCCTGAGGCTCTATGCACGTTCTTCGTCACGACAAAAAGGAACGAGCTAGGAGTTAAGCAAGGATCTCGCAATCACAATATTCTGAATCTCAGTAGTGCCATCAAGATATTCTGACATCTTTGCAAATGCCAGATGACGGGCAAGGGGGTGAGCCTGCAGCAGACCCGGCGCGCCCATGGACTGCATACATTCAGCAATTCGTTTAACAGCTACCGTGGTTGCAAACTTCTTGGCTTTAGCGGCCAAGACCGGAGAAGATCCGGTTTCATCAAGAGTTGTCGCAGCTCGCACAAACAAGGCATCGGCGGCTGCAAGGTCGGTCGCAATATCTGCAAACCGCCACTGCATACCCTGCATGCTTGTAATAGCCGTATCCTTGAATCGCCTCCCTTTGGCGTAGTCAATCGCATACTCAAGAGATGCCTCCAGCATCCCGCAGCACATGGCCGCGACATTTATCCTGGCAACATCTATACCGGCTAGTGCGGCGTTTAGCCCATCACCTTCTCTCACCAACAGATTTTCAAGGGGGACGCGAACATCATCAAACTTAAAACCGGCCGTTCCCAAAGCGTGGCCACCCAGCAAGCTGTAAATCGGCAAACGTTCAATTCCTGTCGTTTCAGCGGGAATCACCAATGCCAGCATCCCATTTTCAGTCTGCGCATAGACACTTAATATATCCGCGTGAAGCCCATTAGACACCCAGGCTTTCTCTCCATTAACGATATATTCGCCGCCTCGTTTCTCAGCATACGTGGCAATTGCAGCGGCATCGCTACCCCCTTGCGGTTCCGTCAGGAGAAACGCGCCGATTTTATCCCCATTCAACAGGCTAGGCAGTATTTCAGTTATAAGGTATTCATTGTCGCTTCGAGCAATCGCAGCTGCCAGGTTATTATGGACCACGAGTGCGAATGCACAGGCCATATCAACGGAGGCGATCTTCCATAGAACCTGGGCAAGTCCAAGTACGCTGGCCCCAAGTCCACCATGATCCTCCGGAACGATAATACGGGTAAGACCATAAGTCCCCGCCTGCTGAAAGATTTCCCGAGGCATGGATTTTTCTGACTCCCAATGCTCGGCATAGGGTGCGACACATAATTGTGTAAAACGCTCGACGTTGCCCAGCATCTCTCGTTGATCGATCAATATACAACCTACTCCCCGATGAAACCCCAACAAGCACCACATCTTAGATTTAGTTTCTAACCCACTTACCAATGAAGTGTAGTTAAGTGATTTTTATCCACCCTATTCACAATAGGCTATACTTTGTTAATTACAAGCTAAGCAGCGCTCATCCAGGAATGGAAACCACCGGTGCTCGTGCGCGAGTCCGATACTCCTTTTTAAGTGATTGATTTCATTACGTAAACAAATTTGAGTTTCGTATCCGATTCTCAATTTAGCGTATTTATGGACAGGAACTAACCATCACTATCGTGAGCCAAAGCAGTACAGAAGTTCCAACCGACAAATCACTGTTTGCATCCCTGAAAATAAGAGACTACTTCTACCTCTGGCTGGGCATGCTCTCCTCCGCGTTCGCGATGAACATGCAGCTGGTCGCACAAGGGTGGCTGGTCTACGAAATGACCTCATCCGCAATAAACCTGACCTGGGTAACTTTGGCCTTTATGTTCCCTCAGGTGCTTTTTTCTCTGCTCGGCGGCGTGCTCGCGGACCGCGTAAAAAAGAAACCCGTGATTGGCTGGGCACCGGTCGTCAACGGCATTGCTACACTGTTTATGGCTGCCATTATCATAAGTGGCAATGTGACATTCTGGGATTTCATCTGGATAGGCGCCCTCAATGGAACAATCATGGCACTCTCCATTCCGGCGCGAACTGCACTGATTCCCGAAATAGTCGGCGAGCGCCTGATGTTTAATGCCATGGCATTCAATACTGCCTCATGGAATCTATCCAGGATACTGGGTCCAGCGCTGGCTGGATTCATGATAGCCATCTTCGCCGGTGGCAGCACAAGCTCTGCCTACGGCGTCGGCCTTGTCTATTTTGTGTTGTCAGCACTTTATTTTATTTCAGCCGTGACTGTACTGTTCATTCAACATGATGGAAAACCGGTTTCACGCTTACGCAAGAACCCAATGTCAGAAATTGGGGAAGGTTTAAGTTATGTTGTGCACTCGCCTGTGGTTGGTGGATTGATCCTGCTCTCCATCATTCCTTTCCTATTTGGCTTAAGTATTAACACGCTGCTACCGGCATTTAATCGGGAAGTGCTCGAAGGAGGTCCCGACATGTTGGGCTGGCTTATGACAGGCATGGGCGTCGGTGCAATTGGTGGCTCATTGGTACTTGCTGCCCTTGGCGGCCTCCGCAATAAAGGCTACTGGGTTCTGGCTACCGGGGCTCTATGGGGATTGGGCGTTGCGGTATTTGCAATTACCTCCTGGTTCTATATATCGATGATGGTCATTGGCTTTGTTGGCTTTATGTCTGCAATCAATATGTCAATGAACAGAAGCCTCATTCAGCTTCAGGTAGAGCAACATATGCGTGGTCGCATCATGAGCATTGATCTTATGTCCCATGGATTGATGCCTCTCGGCATCCTCCCAATCGGATATATCGCCGAGATGTATAGCGTTCAGGCCGGCCTGGCGGTCAGCGGTAGCATCCTATTCGTGACCACAATTATCCTGGGTTTCTTTATGCCAAAGATCAGGGAAATTGATACAGGATATCAGCATCTCTAAAGGTAAGTAGTTGGTGGCGCGAGCTTCGATGCCTGCATTTCCGATGATTTTTGTCTAGATGTATTGAAACGGATAGGCAATCCACAAGCTGATACACTCGCCTTTTTCTTCTGGATCAATACTATGAGAGTCAGTGAGGCAGTCGAAGCTCGTCGATCTATTCGAGCATTTCTAGACACACCCGTTAGCGATGCGACCATCCGCACATTGTTAGCCAAGGCTGCAAGGTCTCCATCAGGAGGCAACCTTCAGCCCTGGCGTATCTATGTGGTGAATGGAGATTCAATGAGCCGATTTAAGGAATTCGCGAACTCACAGACCGAAAGAGAATTACCAGCCTACGAAATATACCCAAAGGAACTAAAGGAACCATACCGTTCCTCTCGCTTCAAGGTTGGAGAAGATATGTATAAGCTCCTTAATATCCCCCGCGATGACAGACCCGCACGCATCAGACGCCTGATGGAAAATTACCAATGCTTCGGCGCCCCTGCGGCAATTTTCTGCTTCATCGATCAACAAAT
Source organism: Pseudomonadales bacterium (assembly GCA_046582185.1). Classification (GTDB taxonomy): domain Bacteria; phylum Pseudomonadota; class Gammaproteobacteria; order Pseudomonadales; family Azotimanducaceae. The sequence continues at coordinate 135,639 of JAYGEX010000018.1, forward strand.
GGGTCCTCCCCAGTGGTCCGATCTCGGCATGTTCCTGCAGACCTTTATGTTATTGGCACAGGAAGAAGGGCTCGGTACATGCGCGCAGGAAGCCTGGTCCGCGAGACCAGATACAGTTCGTCAATTTGTCGGGGCAGCCGAAGAGTTAACCATCTTTTGTGGCGTTGCCTTTGGTTACATCGATACCAGCCAGGCGGTAAACGAACTAGTAAGTGATCGGGCATCTTTGGAGGAGTTCGCGACCTTTGTCTAAGGCGGCTTTAATCCTCACTGCCTATCTAAACGGGTTCTTGGCACAGCTTTTGATTTGAATGACTCAAATCATCTTTTGCCATTTCAGCAGCGATATAATTAAATAAAGGTAGATTACTGATGATGCAGGAGCAGACACAGTGACAAAGCAATTGGAAGACGTCTGGGAAGAGATAAAAAATCAGAGAGACGAACTGCTGGTACAGATTCATCTTGCTGAGGTTGATCTTCGGGAGGAGCTGGAATCTCTTGAGCCAAAATGGCTAGAGGTACAAGAGAATTTCAAGGGCATAAAATCGGAAACAGAAGAGGCCGCTCAAGAAGTCAAGCACGCCTTATATGTTATCGCCGACGAGCTCACCATTGCTTATCAGAAAATCAAAACTCGCCTGCACGACGAATCGTAGACACAAGCAAATCGGGGATTGCTTCCGCCAATTGTCCAACCAACCTCGATTGCACCGAAATACCGGGCAAGCGGTGGCACCAGCGCAATCAACACAATAAATTTCAGAAACAAGGCAGCAACACTGTCATTGTCGTCCCGGATCTTCGCCCACTGTTCTCGCGGGTTAAGAAATATTCCAAATAGATGATGCATACTCAAGCTCCCAATTTAAGACTTATCCAACACTTCAAATCTATGTTTTCTAATCTTTTTCGTCAGATCTTTTTCTTCAAACAAAATGCTGTGTGCTTCCTTTTCGAGATCTTCGAATTGCTCGTTCTTTACCGACCACACGAACGCCCACAATGCGATTGTCACAATCACCAGGCTCACGGGAACAAGATAAATATAACCTCCATCAACCCACCCTGATCAATCAGTTGGAATTCAATACAACCAACACCGAACTCAATGACATACCCAGAGCGGCCATCCAGGGATCAATAATCCCGCCGACTGCAAGGGGTATCACACAAATATTATAGGTAACAGCCCAGCTTATATTCTGGGCAATTACACGGCGAACTCGCTTTGCATAAACAATGGCGAGTACAAGGGACGCCAAATTGTTTAACAACAAGGTCGCATCCGCCGACGACTGAACAAACACATCCACCGGGCTAACCGCCACGGACACATCTGCAATGCCCATCGCTGCCACATCATTAATACCGTCACCAACCATGAAGGCTCGCTAACCCCGGCGCTGCTTTTCAACAAGAATCCTGACCTTGTCATCCGGCGTCAATCCAGTTCGGACATCCCGGATGCCAAGGGATTCTCCTAATGCCCTTCCCTCACAAGACTAATCGCCGGTAAGAAGACTGGTATTAAGACCTAGATCCAAATTGTGAAGTGGTCGCAATCGACCAAAATGAAACCATTCAAGACCTGGCGGATTCAGTCCGGACCATGTGAGCTGTGCGGCAATTACGACCCCCACCAGCATTCCAACAATGCCCCAGACCACCGTCATTATTGAAAACTGGTGGATGACCTTATAGTTATAATCAGGATGAACGTACATGAGCAACCTTCTTGAAATAGATTTGTCTTATTAACAGAGTCAAGCCGGGTGACCAGACTACCCGAGCGCACTCTATCCGAAGGAAGTTTCTATGCCTTGATCTAGGTCACCAAAATAGAAGAACATAGGGGAATGTGAAATAACGTCGAAAAGTCATGCAGCAAATTTTTTTCTATTTTTGGAAACTATGTTTACTTCGGGAGAGCCCCTCCCGGATACCTTCGAGTTTGTATGTTCTTGGGTCCGTGGCAATCTTCTACCTGCTGGTCGCGCTGACGACGATTTCCCTGATTCAACCGGAACAAACTTTGGGGGGAGTATTTGGATCAGTCACTGTCAGCCTCCTGATTCAGGCAACCCTGACCTGGGGTCTGCTGCTATTTAAGGGCATGAGCAATCATTATGTCGCGACCCTGAGTGCGCTCCTTGGTACCAATACCATTATGTTACTCATACAGTTACCGGTCACCCTGACCTTACTTAATGCTGAAAATCAAAACCTCACCTTGTTGGCAAATTCTGTTTCATGGGTATGTCTTGGCTGGTGGTTGGCGATCGTCGGTTACATCTATCACAAAGCAATAAACATCAGCGTCCTTCAAGGCTCCGCGATCGCCTTTATGACAGAGCTGCTTGGTGTCATCGCCACCATCACCTTATTCCCCACGAGCTGACTATGCACATCCATATCCTTGGAATCTGTGGCACGCTAATGGGCAGTATCGCCTTGCTGGCTCGCGAATTGGGGCATGAAGTATCGGGCTGCGACGAAAATGTATATCCGCCAATGAGCACGCAGCTGGAAGCCGCCGGAATTTCCTTGTCTTCACCCTATAGCGCTGAAAATGTGAGAGCCGATGCTGATTTAGTCATCATTGGCAATGCAGGATTACCAAGAGGAAATCCTGCCGTGGAGAAAGTGCTGAGCAGTGGAATGGTGTACATCTCAGGCGCGGAATGGTTGGGCCGATATGTCCTTCAGGATCGATGGGTAATCGCAATTTCCGGCACCCATGGCAAGACCACAACCAGCAGCATGGTGGCATGGATTCTTGAACACGCGAATATGAACCCCGGCTTCCTTATTGGCGGTATCCCAAAAAATTTCAAAGAATCAGCACGCATCGGGTCCGCGCCATTTTTTGTTATTGAGGCCGATGAGTATGACACCTCTTATTTCGATCGCCGGTCTAAATTCCTTCACTACCGACCCCAGACCCTGGTCATGAATAACCTTGAATATGACCATGCAGATATATTCCCGGACCTGGCTGCCATTCAGAATCAGTTCCATCTCTTGCTAAGAACAGTGCCGGAAACGGGGCTCATCATACATCCCCTGGAAGATCAGAATATTTCTGCCGTAATTAAACTCGGCTGCTGGACGCCTCGCTTGACCTTCAGTTGTAAGGGAGTCGATCACAATCAGGCAAACCTCAGCGCCCATTTATTAAGTGAAGATGGCAGCGAGTTCGAGGTATTGTTACAAGGAGATACCATTGGCACTGTTAAGTGGTCGCTCACAGGTAATCATAATGTTCACAACTCTCTGGCGGCAATCGCTGCCGCTCGACATGCTGGAGTGAAACCCGTCTACGCTCTCGAGGCTCTATGCAATTTTCAGGGTGTTAAGCGCCGAATGGAATTGATTTTTGATACAAACAAGGTTCTCGTATACGACGATTTTGCCCATCACCCAAGTGCCATTCAATCGACCCTGGAAGGATTAAGAAAGCAGGTAGGTGATGACCGGATCCTTGCCATAATCGAGCCACGTTCGCACACCATGAGAAAAGGAATCCATAAGGATACGCTCGCACCTTCGATTACAGCCGCAGATGAAGCTATCTGGTTTGAACCGGCAAATCTGGACTGGGATTTCGCTGCTGCTGTGTCCTCACCAAGGTCCCGCCTCAGCCAGAACATCGATGAAATTATCCAATGGGCCATTCAGTTTACTCATCAAGGCGACCGGACTCACATCGTAATCATGAGCAATGGCGGGTATGACGGAATTCATGGCAAATTGATAACAGCACTGGAAGATTCGGTTTAGCTCTGTGGGTACAAGCCACTCGGTACAAAAATAATGCAAGAAACGGACTTGTTCCTGCCTGTTAAGCTCTACCTGGAAAGCCACGGCTATTCAGTTAATGCAGAAGTTAAGGATTGCGATGTTACCGCGTCTAAAGACGACGAGTTAGTCATTGTCGAATTGAAGACCAGCGCCAATATGCAGCTCCTTATTCAAGCCACAGATCGCCTCAGCATCACAGAGAGTGTTTACGTAGCAATTCCAAAGCCAAACCGGAATTCAAAGCATTGGCGGGGAATACAAAGGGTGATCCGTGGCCTTGAACTCGGACTATTGCTGATTTCCTTCGGCCCCCTAGGGGCTCGCGTTGCGCGAATATTTGACCCTGCGCCTGCTCGGAAGAGACAGAACAAGAAGAAGAGGCGAATCATCATCAATGAAATTGCCGGGCGCAGTGCCGACTACAATATTGGCGGCAGTACACGAACCAAATTAGTTACTGCCTACAGGGAGAATGCCATCCTAGTGGCAACCGCTCTGGAGCACTTGGGGGAAATGTCGCCAAAAGGCTTAAAGCAAATGGGAACAGGTCCCAAAACATCCGCCATTCTAACCAGCAACCACTATGGTTGGTTCGAACGAGTACAACGAGGCATTTACGTAATTACATCGCAAGGCAAAGTAGACATCTGTCAATATCCGGAGTTACACAAGAACAGCCTTGACTTCATCAGGGTGCAAATGAAGGATCACAATCAATCCTCCCCGGAATCAAGTTAGTTCCTGTCCGGAATTAGCCTGTTCCCGGCAGAAATTACAGCACATGATTTTAGTTAGGCGGCCAAATCAATCCCTTACAAAGGAACTTACATCGACGGATCTGGAATCCTGATATAAGCTAATTGACGATTTCCTTATGTGAACCTTCAGAATTTATACCTTTTACTACATTTTAGTGCTTGACCCTCTTTATCTGTTTCTCCAATATCGTTCTCTAATACTCACAACCGATGTCGCGCATGGAAGATGTGACTCACTCATTAGTCCATAGAAGGACACATAAGCAATCCAGTTACGAAGGCCAGGGATCTGAAGATGTTTCCTGCCGGAATCTGGTTTGGACCTTTGGCCTATGCGAACGACGAAACATAGACCTTAGTCGTGTCACTCGTGATGTTCCCTATTCCGTTAATCATCTAAAAGATGCGTCAGGATTTATTGATTGGCAGAGTTATACAACCTTTGTCTCTAACGTGGGCCATTACCTCAGCGAGGAGGAGTTGCTGGAGGCCGGGCGCGATTCGTGGAAGTCCGGCTCCCTCAAAATATATTCATATATTGGTCGCTTGCTATTTAACGTCAAAGACCAGTACCTGGAACTCTTTGGCCCCCTCGGCGCTCTGGCGAAGTTATACCCATTTGAGGTATCCATCGTTCAGTTAGGGCCGCAAAAGCTGCGAATTTTACTCACCATGAACCCGGAATGCATACCCTGCTACGCCTTTCACATCGTGCTGGCTGGGCAAATGATCGGCTTACACGAATCTTTGGGACATCCTCCGGCAAAGGTAGATGTTACCCATCTTGAAAATGGTGCATCCTTTGACATTACCTATGGCGGTCAACGAGGCTTGATGTCACCCCTTAGAAAAGCCGTTTCCTGGATGTTCACAGCACGCCAGACAGCGAAAGAGCTTACCAGTACCTACGAATCCCTGCTGGAGAAATATCGTGAACTACAGGAGGAGGCACAGAAACTAAAACTTGCCGAGCTCAAGGTCAAAGAAAGCGATGAACGCTACAGGCTGATCGCAAACAATGTCAATGACATTATCTGGACAATGGACACTGAACTTAAAATCTAGTTTGTAAGCCCCGCTGTAGAATCTATTACTGGCTACAAGGAAGACGAAATCAGATCAATGCGATTGCAAGATGTACTTACCGAGACATCACTAACTAATGCAATTGAGATAATCAACAAGCTTCGCCGTGGATCCTATGAGCCTAAAAAACTGACGACCCTGGAAATTGAGCTCTCTCACAAAGAAGGTCACAAGGTGTGGCTGGAGATTCATGCAAACATCATCAAAGACAGCAACGATATTACTACGGTTATAGGCGTCGCAAGAGACATAACTGAACGCAAAACCATGGAAGGCGAAATTACGGAGCATGAGAACAGCTATCAGGTAATTACCAATACCGCACAGGACGCCATCATCACCATAGATAAATCCAACGTCATCACATTCGCAAATCCTGCAAGCGTTAAGGTCTTTGGCTATCAAATCTCGGAACTAATAGGAAAGGACGCTACAAGGCTAATGCCGGAAGCTCTTGGTAGTAGTCAGCTTCGAGAATTTTTTTCGCCAGGAGCACGGCGAGGCACGAAGCGGAGTAAGCCTCAAAGCACTACAGAAAGACCATACCCTGGTGCCCCTGGAAATGTCCTTTGCCAGCCACGAGTTTCGGGGAGAGTATTTCCGGACCTGCATTATTCGCGATGTGAGCGTCCGAAATGAAATTGAACTTGAACGAAAACAATTGGAGCAGCAGTTGCTCGCGTCGCAGAAGATGGAGTCAATCGGGCAGCTAACTGGTGGTATCGCTCATGACTTCAACAATCTGCTGGTCGCTATCCTCGGTTATGCAGATCTGGCAATTTCAGGTAGTAAAGGTAATCCGGATATACAGCAGTTCCTGGGCGAAATTAAGCTTGCGGGAGAGCGAGCAGCCGACATGACTCAAAAACTTCTGGCTTTTAGCCGGCGCCAGATTATTGAGCCAGAATTGATCAATACTAACGACCTGATCAGGGGCCTGGAGTTGATGATCGACCGACTGATCCCGGAGAATATAACGGTCGAATTTCTACTTGAAGATCTAAGCCTGAATGTCATGGTGGATTCCGGTCAGCTGGAGCAAGTGATCATCAATCTTGCGGTCAACGCACGGGATGCAATGCCCTCTGGTGGCACTCTAAAAATCAGCTCTTCTCTCAGACTCGTTGAGAGTGATTTTGTCAGCAAGCGCACCTACGCCGCTAACGGAAAGTATGTCGTGATCAGCATTGTTGATAGTGGCGAAGGCATGACAGAAAAGATCAAGAAGCGAATCTTTGAGCCATTCTTTACGACGAAACCAGAAGGATCCGGCACCGGACTTGGTCTCTCTGTGGTGTTTGGCATCGTTAAGCAGCACGAAGGATTTATCGATGTCATTAGCACGCTCGGCGCAGGAACAGAATTTGCTCTTTATCTGCCCTTCAGTCAGCGTCAGGCTCTCTACACACCACCAGAATCCAGCCCCAATTTTATGGGCGGTAACGAGACCATCTTCATCGTCGAAGACAATGCACAAGTTAGAAACCTAGCCATGCTGATCCTTGTGGGCGCAGGTTACCAGGTATATGAAGCTGAAGACGGCATCGATGCCCTCGAACAATTCGAAACAGTGAAAGACGAAATCGACCTCGTCGTCATGGATGTTGTGATGCCTCGACTGGGAGGTAAAGACGTTATGGATCTGATGCGCAAACAAAAGCCGGACATCAAAATTGTCTTTACCAGTGGCTACTCCGCCACTGGCATACATACAAATTTCATATTGGAAGAAGGTCTGGAATTTATCGGCAAGCCTTATAGCACCGACGAATTACGAACTCGAGTTCGCGCGGTTCTGGACAACGAAGGTAAGAAGCGGATGCCCGCAGCCTAGGCCAGTTTAAAGCGGAGCCTCGCAAACTGCTCCCAGTAAGATAAGCCTGCAAGATCCTACAGGCATCGACGGCTAAATTTGTTAAGATATGCCACCTTTTTCCGGCGTATCATCTAAATAATGAACTTGAAGCACCTTCTTAATTTGCGCATAGGCGCTGCCATGGATGCCGCTGGCGTCACAGATGCGCCAGCCATTGTAAAGCAGGCCCAGCGCGCTGAATTTGGGCACTATCAAGCCAACGGGATTATGGGGGCCGCCAAAAAACACAACATGAATCCCAGAGAACTGGCGCAGAAAGTCCTGACTGCGGCTGGCGAAGACGATGACCTTGAATTGGAAATCGCAGGACCCGGCTTCATCAACATTACATTGTCCCGCGAATTTCTCGGTAGGGAACTGAAGCAGCTACTTAAGGCTACTCCTGAAGACAGAGAAAATAGTAAGCCCAGGAAGATTGTGGTCGATTATTCTGCTCCGAACCTGGCAAAGGAAATGCACATTGGCCATTTGCGCCCGACCACTATCGGCGATACTGCGGTTCGAATTCTTGAATACCTGGGGCACGACGTTATCCGGGCAAATCACGTTGGCGATTGGGGAGCGCAGTTCGGAAGTCTCTTGGCTTATATGGATCAACTTGCCGAGCAAGGGCAACAGCTTAGCTCCGAGCTAAAGGATCTTGAAAAATTCTACCAGGCAGCGAGCGCCTTGTTTCGCTCCGACGAAGTCTTTGCCACCAAGGCCCGGGGTTACGTCGTTAAACTTCAAGCCGGCGATGAAAAATGTATTTCACTTTGGAGGGAGTTTATCGCCGAATCCATCAAACATTGCCAGACGGTGTACGCACGATTGAATATAACCCTGACGCCTGGCGATATTATGGCTGAAAGCGCCTATAACGACTTTCTGGGCATCGTCGTTGAAGAACTGGATGAAAAGGGTTTGCTGATAGAATCCGACGGTGCCAAGTGTGTATTCCTCGATGAATTTGTTGGTAAGGACGACAAACCTCTGCCAGCAATAATCCAAAAATCAGATGGTGGATACCCTTATATGGCAACCGACCTCGCTGCCGCTCGCTACCGCGCGGGAGATCTGAATGTTGATGAGGCGCTCTATTTTGTCGGCGCTCCGCAGCAACTTCATCTAAGGCAAGTCTTCGCCGTTGCAACTGCAGCCGGATATATTAGCGAGTCGCAACAATTCAAACACTTGCCTTTTGGATCAGTTCTTAAAACTGACGGCACACCCTTTAAAACTCGAGACGGCGCTGCTGTAAAACTAATCGATGTGCTCGATGAGTCCGTTGACAGAGCTTACAAATTAGTTGATGAAAAAAACCAGTCGCTAAGCGAGTCAGACAAAAAAGATGTCGCAAGAATTGTCGGCATCGGCGCAATTAAATATGCTGAATTGTCGAAGAATAGAACAACTGACTACATCTTCGATTGGGACACCATGCTCTCCTTCGAGGGAAATACAGCACCTTATCTGCAATATGCTTACACACGAATACGTAGCATCTTTCGCAGAGAGGAAATCGAAGCAAATCAGCTCGATGGGGAATTTAGCCTGGAGGAGACAGCGGACATCAGTCTTGCAGTAAAACTACTGCAGTTTGAAGAAACCATCGCAAGCGTTCTCGATGACTACCAGGCGAATATCCTTTGCAACTACCTGTTCGAGCTCGCCAGTATCTTCATGAGTTTCTACGAAGCATGCCCGGTATTAAATGCCCAGGAACCATTACGCACGAGCCGCCTGATGCTCTGTCACCTAACGGCTGAAACATTGCGCCAGGGACTGAATTTGTTGGGTATCGAAACAGTCGAGCAAATGTAGAATGGCCAACGAATTGTCTTTCGAAATCATTGCAGCACGCTCATTGAACAACGTTATTGGCAACGATAGCGATATTCCGTGGCAGGCAAAAGGCGAGCAGAAGTTATTCAAGGAAATCACTATGAATAGTGTTCTGATCATGGGCCGAAAAACATTTGAATCTATTGGCAGACCTCTGCCAGGACGCAAGACAATTATCATCACCAGGAACGCAGACTATCATCAGGAAGGTTGTGAAATTGCCTCCAGCCTTAAGGAGGCTCTGTCACTTGCAAGCGAGCACAATCGCCCGGTCTTTGTTGCAGGCGGGGGACAAATTTACCAGCAGGCTCTAAGCTCAGCTAGTGGCGTTCATCTGACTACCGTTCAGTGCGAGGTTGAGGGAAATATCCATTTCCCTGAATTCCCAGCTGCCGACTACAAGCTCGTCACAGAAAAGTATTTCAAATCTAATATAGACTATCAATACCAATACTTTCTAAAGAGCTAAATCAGAACCTTAATTTAGGGCCTGATCTTAGGACCTAAACTCTTCTGAAATCATTATTTTCAATTTCAAAACTCTTAATTCTAAATACAACTCTAAGGATACCCATGTCAGAGACTAACGAGAGACATAAGGACAAGAAATTCTCTAACCGTGTTACAGAAATGCTCGGCGTAGAACTACCCATCGTGCAGGCACCGATGGGATGGATAGCACGTTCTCCGCTGGCTTCCGCTGTATCCAACGCGGGTGGGATGGGCATCATTGAGACATCTTCGGGCGAGCTGGACGTCATAAAGGAAGAGATAAAGAAGATGAAAACGCTCACCGACAAGCCATTCGGTGTGAACATCGCCCAAGCCTTTGTCCGGGATCCGAAAATTGCAGAATTTGTCATCGAACAGGGCGTGAAGTTCGTGACTACATCAGCCGGCAGCCCTACAAAATATACGTCTGTACTTAAGGCTGCGGGACTCATTGTATTTCATGTGGTTCCAACCCTAAGAGCTGCATTAAAAGCAGTGGATGCTGGCGTTGATGGACTTATCGTTGAAGGCGGCGAAGGCGGTGGATTCAAGAGCCCTAATGAAGTTGCCTCGATGGTATTGTTGCCTCTTATACGCTCAAAGGTTGACGTTCCCATTATCGCCGCAGGTGGCTTTGTGGATGGAATGTCCATGGCTGCCGCTTTTGCATTGGGTGCCGAGGGTATTCAGATGGGCACCAGAATGGTGTCGGCCCTTGAATCGCCAGTGCATGATAACTGGAAGAACTCTATTATTGACACCCAGGACACAGGGACGGTATTTCTAAACAAATTTCATTCGCCCGCTCTCAGGGCCCTTCGCACAGAACGAACCAGCAGGCTGGAGAAAATGGTCGAAGAGAACATCATGCCTGAATTTGGCACGGCCAAGGATCTCTATTTTGGCGGGGACATGGAAGCAGCGATTCCTTTGTCGGGCCAGGTCGCTGGACGTATTGAGGAAATAAAGTCTGTCGTTGATATTCTGCAGGAAACAAGACAGGAGTTCTTTGATACGCTTAGTACACTGGGCTCGCAATATCTCTAGATCTATACATATCACGAGATCTATATATCACTAGATCCGTGTAGAAACTATTCAGACACCATTACGATGGTATCCGGATTACAGATCTCACCTGCACGGCTAATAGCTGCGCACATATTGACGACCGGGACTGCGCCAATATTCGCGCTGGAAGTTGACCTTACGTGAACGCGAATCTGTTCCCCCGACAAGGTAGGTTGGCGCTCTTTCATCAACGCAACGATGCCGGAAACATAAGCAGTGGACATCGAACTGCCGGATCGAAATGCATAAGTCGCACCTGGCATCGTCGTCAGAACATCTGTTCCAGGGGCAAGAATACCGAAGGTATTATAGAAGCCACCAGATCCCAGGGGAGTGCCCACTGCAATAACTTCTGGCATAGATGCCGGAAAGGACGATTGCGCTTGCGGATCAACCGCCGCCACCAAAACAATTCCCCTGTCGCTGGCCGACTTCAATAGAGATCTGGTCCAACCCACTGGCTAGCCATTCACCAAGGCCCAGTTTTGCAATGAGGTTCTGTAATTCCTCGATGTCCTCTGCCTCTGCAAGGCTCTCGGCTTGTTGTTCGGGCATCCTTCGCAGACGATCGAGGGCCTTAATCCCCTTCAAATAGGCAATTCCGGTCACCCATGTGGACACCTTGGAGCGAACCTGAAACTGTTCTGCTTTCTCCCAAACAACAAACAGTGTGTCATTTACGACTTCTTCGACCAACTCGGGTCAACGCATTAAACGACTCAGATATCGAGTTAACTGCGGATAGAAACGTATATACAGCTTTTCGAAGGCAACCTTATCCTTAACCGCTACGCGCTGCAGCAGCTTCAGGTTTTCAGCATCCTCCGCGCCACGGCTGGTCTTCAGCTCATGGATGGATTTTTTCAAGATCATCTCGTACCCCGCACAGCCTCGAATTCGCCCAATCAATACAACAGTATTGCCTACACTATCGATTCTGTACCGAAATTTGCTCTAATTGTTCATTATAATCCCATTTACTGGACCGTCTGTATTGAAAAGATGCATTCAGCTTATTATCCATTCAATGCATCTTAAACCTGGGTCTTGAGCCAACCTTTCCCTGATAAGGCTCAATTACAGAGTTGTTCGATTTACAATTGGCAGCTAACATCTAGTTAGCTCCTGTCCATAAATACGCTGAATTAAAAAACAGACACGAGACTCAAATTTGTTTACGCAATTAAATCAATCACTTACGAAGGTGTATCGGACTCCCACACGAGGGCCGGTGATTTCCATTCCAGGACGAACACTAATAAATCAACAAGAATATTTATATTGAACAGCCCCTCTCAATTAGCCTATGAGCGCTATAAAGATGACCGAATAGCGATATTCCATCAGGATCGAATGGTGATGGTCTTAAAGGGAAAGGATGCCATAAGATTTTTAACACGGGTGGAAAATGTAGGCGCCGAACTCCCGCAACTGGTCATGGCAAAGATTACCGGGAATTTCGAACGAGGAAATGAAAGATCAAGCAACCAAGGCAAATAAGTAAACCTTGCCCTGCCATCGGAGTATTGCTGCTGATGGCTGTTGTAGCCGCATACCAGCCAGCGAGAGCGGACTTCGATGCCGCCGCGGACATTTATCGCAGAAGTGATTACAAAGGTGCCATGGAAGCCTTTTTAACTCTCGCCGAGCGCGGGGACGCAAGAGCCCAAACCGTGCTAGCACTAATGTACAAATATGGCGAGGGCGTGCCCCTGGACCTCGAGCGCTCTTTCGGCTGGTATAAAGAGGCCGCCGAACTAGGATATGCGCCGGCACAGTTTCATACAGGAGTATCACTGGCAGAAGGTATTGGTACGCCTATCGACAATGATCAAGCGATTCATTGGCTGGCCTTATCTGCTGAGGCAGGCTTTGAGAGAGCACAAGATAAACTCCAGGAGCTAAACGCAACGGGCGCAGCCGATATACCAGTTGCCAGCGACCTGATTGTCTGGTCCAAAAATTGGGATTTTAACCTTCCCGTCGACATAAGATTTCAATTGGATGAGCAGCCAGCATCAGAAGATTCCTTCAGGGTACAATTTGGAGCAATGAGCACTGAACAAGCCGCGCATTCTCTATGGAACCTGATCACTCAATGCGACCTGGCAATGTTTTCCGGCTTTCCCCTGCTCATATCCCAGTCAATTGAATCCACAAGAACCTTGTATCGGGTACAAACGGGACCTTTCAATACGCTAGAGGATGCTGCTGAGTTTTGTCAGAAACTGAGAGGGAAAATAGAGACTGGTTGTCTGTCCATTCGCCATATTCCCTGAATAATTCCGCGCATTCTTTTATCGGATGGTTTCACTGGTTTGTGGTCAGCGTTGTAATCACTTTTCATAGTCCCTATTATTTGGCCGCCGCCTAAAAACATCTGTTCTTAGTATTTTCACAGGAAACACCATGGATATTGAATTCAGCAAGGAAGACCTCACCTTCCAGAAGGATGTTCGTCGGTTCATCAATGACAATCTGCCTACTGGCATGGAAATGTGGACTAAGCGGAGTGAATGGTTCGAGGCGCTTCGAGACAAAGGCGGTTGGGATGTGCACAAGTGGCCGGTTGAATTTGGCGGCCCGGGTTTTACCCCGACGCAAAGATACATATTCGATATGGAGATGGGTCGCAATAGTACGCCACCACAACTTCCATTCGGGGTTGGCATGCTGGCACCCATCCTCATGAATTACGGAACCAAAGAGCAACAGGAGAGATTCTTACCTGGCATTCGAGACGGTAGCGTCAATTGGTGTCAGGGCTATTCTGAACCGGGTGCAGGCTCCGATCTGGCAAACCTTAGAACACGCGCAGTACTCTCTGATGATGGCTCGCACTATCTCGTGAATGGGCAAAAGACTTGGACCACATTGGCACATATCGCCCACTGGATATTTTGCCTGACCAGAACGTCCAGCGCTGGACGAAAACAGGAAGGCATCACCTTCCTGTTAATGCCGATGGATGATCCCGGAATAGAAGTGAAGCCAATAATTACGCTGGGCGGCAGCCATTCCGTAAACGAGGTATACCTAACGGATGTCAAAGTACCGGTTGAGAATCGCGTCGGTGAAGAGGGTAAGGGCTGGACTTATGCGAAGGGCCTGTTAATTCACGAACGAACCGGCCTTGCCGGAATTCAAAATTCAGTGCTGGCACTGGAAAAAGCTAAAGAAAATGCGCGAGCCGTTAATACTGGAAATGGCACATTGATGGACGATTCCGCATTCAAAAACAAAATCGGCGCCCTGGAGGCCGAGCTGCTGGCTCTTGAATTCACCGAATTAAGATCACTGGCAAGTGTCAGCGCGGGAGCTAACCCCGGCCCCGAATCATCAATAATGAAACTCAAAGGTACCGAAATCCAGCAACGCATTAGCGCACTAAACCTGGAATCAGCGGGTATTTACGCAGCTCCATGGGGAACTCAGTCGGTAGGGCCAAATTTTTCCAAAGGCGCGACATCGGGGTACCTGGGAGGGCGGGCTACGACTATCTTTGGCGGCGCCAGTGAAGTTCAAAAGGACGTGATCGCCAAGAACGTACTGGACCTTGGCTCCTAGATTACCAGTCCCTGGCACTTAGACCAATTTCAATAGAGACTCACAACTACAGAGATAAAAAATGGACCTCTCTTTTTCAGAAGAACAATTGTTATTACGCGACAGCGTGGAAAAATTTATATCAGACAAATACAGCATCTCGGAGCGCAATAAAATTACCGCCACCGAAGATGGCTTCAGCGCTAAAAACTGGCAGCAATTTGCAGACCTCGGCTGGCTCGCGCTTCCCTTCGACGAAGAGGATGGCGGCATCGGCGGATCTCCGGTAGATACGATGGTGCTGATGGAAGAGTTCGGCAAGGGGCTGGTCGTGGAGCCTTATTTGGCAACCGTAGTAATGGTAGGAACGGCCATTGCGGAATATGGATCCGGCGCACAGAAAGCGGAAATTATTTCCGGCATTGTCGATGGCGGACTCATTGCCTCTTTTGCCTATGCAGAACAACAAGCTCAATACGACCTCAACAATATAGCAACCACAGCCAAGAAGGATGGTGATATTTATCTGCTCAATGGCACCAAGTCAGTCGTACTCAATGCACAATCAGCAGATAAGATTCTGGTTTCTACACGCACGAGCGGAAATCAATGCGATTCTGACGGGATTACATTGTTCCTGGTAAATGCCACCGCTGAAGGTATAACGCGACAGGACTACCCTACCGTTGATGGCCTAAGGGCCTCTGAAATTGAATTTAAGGATGTCAAAATTCCTGCAGATAATATTGTCGGCCAGCTAAACAAAGGTGCAGCAATCATCGACAAGGTAGTTACCCGTGCAATTCTCGCGATTGCAGCCGAAGCGGTAGGCGCAATGGAGGTACTGTATAAAGATACCATTGAGTACACCAAGCAGCGGGAACAATTTGACCACCCCTTAAGCGACTTTCAAGTCCTGAAACATCGAATGACTGAAATGTTCATGGAGCATAGCCTCGCCAAATCTCTATGCATGAAAGCGACTATGTTGGAGTCCCAAGGGTCCATCGAAGCAAAACGCACGATTCACGCGCTAAAATACCTGATTGGCAAGTCCGGCAAATTTATTGGTGAAAATGCCGTTCAACTACACGGTGGTATGGGCATGACGGAAGAACTTCGGGTGGCACACTATTTCAAACGCCTCATGATTATCGACTCCCAGTTAGGGAACAGCGACTATCACTTGAGTCAGTTTACGAAATAGAGATATCGCATCCTAAAACTCACATTTTCGCTTGTGGTAAACCAGAACTGTTAAGATACAAGCACCTACATACTTAGGACAAGAGATTGCAGGAACAAGAACATCAGGTGGCAACGATGCTCTCTGAGACTCACTCGTGTCCAAATTGCCATGCAGATATACAGGGCAAGTTTTGTTATTCCTGCGGCCAAAATCAGACTCCACCTGACCGGCTGCTCCTGAATATTATTAACGAAGCCTTTGAAGGCGTTTTTAGCGCTAACTCACGAGCAGCCAGAACACTCTTCAATCTATTATTCAAGCCAGGGTTTCTTATAGTTGAATGTTTCGCGGGTCGTCGAGCAAGGTATGTACAGCCGCAATACACTCTGCTTACGGCTAGCTATTTTTCATTATTCTTCCTTGGCTTGTTGGTCATTGTCGCCTGGAGTGTCATGAGCTTATGAGCACCCGGCAATGGATGAGAATCTGGACTGACCTTGGTATCGATGAATCTCTATTACATAGCTGCAAACTGGATTTACAAACAGAAGCAAAGGATCTGGTTTCAGCCGGGCTTGACGTGTTCAACCGAGAGCAATTCGTCACGCATCATACTTTAGTCAGCTGGCAGAATATGAAAGCTGCAGCCGAACAGGATGGCATAGACCTATTGTTAGTCTCCGCTTTTCGATCGGTCGAATATCAATGCCAGCTGATTCGAAAGAAATTGGAAAATGGGCAGTCGATAGAAGAGATCGTCAAAGTAAGTGCCATCCCGGGTTACAGCGAACACCATACCGGTCGCGCCCTGGATCTTACGACCATCGGGGCCGAACCGCTGGAGGAGGAGTTTGAATTGACGAGCGCCTTTAACTGGCTATGCACTCACGCTTCGCATCATCACTTTGTTATGTCTTACCCGAGGGGCAATGCCTACGAGATGGTCTATGAGCCCTGGCACTGGACATACCAGGGGGAAAGATAATACGGATCTATTCCAACTTTGTCCGAACATTTCCAATTAGGATGAATAGCTGATCAGCAACCTTTATATTCCGGTTAGTTAAAATTGTAGACTGAAGGGTTGTCTGGGCGGATTGCTCTCCGAACTCCTCCATTTGCTCTGACAATTCACTAAGCAGGCTCTCAATTTTGGCCACGTCTTCTGACACGCCAGGAGGGTAATAACGGGAAAGCGCCTGCAGACTCTCCAGCGCTGATTCTTCATTGGACTCTGGCGACTTCAGCACATGTAAACTCTTGTGCTTAACATCCTGCTCTACAAGAGCCAGTGCATCCAAAATCCGCTGGTTGTCCTCGCGTCGCTGCCCCTGGGCTTGCTTTCGCTACAGATAAAACCAGACTACACCGACAATCAATATTAGTAACAGAAGCCATGGCAATAGCTCAGTCATATTCACTATTGATGCCCCTGTCATAAATTGTTTCTAAACACGTCATTCTTATGTATAACACCTTGCAACCGTTTGGTTCTACCGTATATAGCCACCGTACATAACTACCCTATATAACTACCGAAAATTGCCAACGGTCGCAGCATGTCTCCAAGTTGTTCGGTCTCACTGAGACTGCGCAAATTCAATCTTGAGTATATGTCGAATCACCACGGTTTTCATCAACTTAAGATCGTTTGAGAAACTTCTTCATTTTCTCCGCTATAAGTAGTTTTTCCTTATCATTCAGTACTTTCTTCTTCTTTAACATATTGTCCTTCGCAAAAACGTACTTCTCTCTTACAACTTTTTTTGATGGGAAGCCCTGACTCTTGAGATGCTCATAGCAATCATCGATCATTTTCGGATTTCCACAAATCAAAAATTGATCTTCATCGACATTCAATGATAGTTCCTGCAGTTGCCTGGTAACGTAACCGTGATACTCAAAGGATTGTGATTGCTCAGGCATATCCTGCGAGTAACATACCCGCAGCTCGAAGTTTTTGAACTTACTATCAAGACGTAACAATTCCTTACGATAAAAAAAGTCGCCGGGGTTTCTGACCCCGAGCAGCAGCAACAGCTCGGTTGATTGCACCTTAGGTGTTGATGATTCTGAATCCGGAAATAGACTCGCCAGCATCGGCATAAAAGGTGCCAAACCAACGCTGGTGGCAATCAGTACCAGACGCCTAGGCATGGGACTTGGGAGGATTAATCTTCCGAAGGGACCACTGACAGTAGCACCTAAGCCTACATTGTCAGCAAAAAGTACTTTTGTCGCTCTGCCTTTTTCCACCGTCGATACAACAAGGTCCAGAAAACTGCTGCCGTGAAGACTTTCAAAAAAGTTGCAGAGGCTATAACTGCGCTCAAAATCGCCGAGTTCATCCTGGAAGGTAAAACGAAAGAACTGACCGGGTGCAAATTCAACATCTTTGCCATCGGCACGTTCGAAGCGAAAATCCCTGGTACTTGGATTCAAATGTCGAACTCGCTTTAGCCTTACTCCAAATTTTTCAGACACTTGATATTCCAGTTTCCCTATGGAGAAATTATTGCACGGAGGTGCACAACAATTTTACTAAAGAGCCAATTCAGAGACATCTCTGTAGTTACCTAACTTACCCTTGATAAAGGTATTAAATGCAATTGTGTAGCGGGGAGTACTGGCCCCGTTCGGTTCAATCTGGTGAGTTAGATCTGACGGAAACATCAGCACTTCTCTCGTTTTTGGTGTCACCACATTGACCGGCGTATTAAACAAATTCTGTTTATCCTTGAGTGGGTTCAATTCAAGCTGTTGATACATCGTATGTTTATCAAAGATCACCCTGGATACAGGTTCAGGTAAATCGCAGTAATAAAGAGAACCTGAGACAATCGAGTTTGAATGAGAATGAGAGTGCATGCCCACACTGGTCTGATTCACCAGGGCCCAAGACTGCGTAACATACAATTTCTGGGAAATACCCATGACTTCATTGGCATAAATATCAAGGGCTTCCTGTATCGCAATCTTGAAGCTCAGGAGTTTGGGATCTTCAAATATATACAGGTTCTCCGAGATATAATTGTCCCTATTCTTTATCATCTTGAGGTCTTGCACATACGCGATCTGTTCATCACTGATCGCGTGAGCAATGTTCGCCCTGAAATAGGGCGTGGCGAAAAGCGGTTGTATATCGTATTCAGTGATGGCCATAGTTAATGAATTCCATGTACCCTTATTGCGTGGTGAGTCGAAGAAATTTTTACGTTAATAGTTACAAAAATCGTTGCTAAATGATTTCAACAAGGGTGTACAAAATTGAACGGTGGAATATGGCCTACAATCCAGTGAAATTCAAGTTTCGGCATCGTCCGCTCACCTCGTCATGCAACACTGTGTTTCCTGGCAATGTTACCATTCAGGACAACAGAAGGCTGGCTTATCAAGTGACATGAGGATCGAAATAAAAGGCCAGGTCAAAGCGGAGTTTGCCCCGGTACGCACTGCCTATGAACAACTCTGGCAAGGTATCGAAGTTGGATCAAGTCTATGCATATACCATCGCGGAGAAAAAGTTGTAGATCTGTGGGGTGGTTTTACCGACAGGGACATGAGCACCAACTGGGAAGCTGATACGCTGGTTAATGTCTATTCAACCAGTAAGGGTTTGGCGGCCCTTGCAATCGCCATTCTCCACGGTGAAGGACGGATCGACTACGACGAAAAGGTCGTCGTTTATTGGCCCGAGTTCGGCGCAGAGGGAAAGGAACATATTACCGTTGCACAGCTCTTATCCCACCAGGCCGGGCTTTGCGGCGTGGATGCAAGGCTTTCCGTTAAAGATCTCTATGACTGGCGGAAGATGATCAATTTGCTAGCAGCACAAAAGCCGCTGTGGCCCCTGGGCACTGGTGCTGGTTACCACGCCGTAACCTGGGGTTATTTCCCCGGCGAACTCATTCGCAGACTCTGCGGCAAAACCCTCGGGCAATACCTTCAGGAAAAAGTCACCATTCCCTTGAATGCAGACTTTTACATTGGACTATCCGAATCAGAATTTTCTCGATGCGCGGCGCTCATTGGTCCAAACCACGCCAGACCGGAAGCGAATAGCTTCAAGAACGATCAAGAATCTAAAGGCAGGCGCTCGCCGGGCAAGAGTACGATCTCGCCCAAATTTTATGCTGAGGCCTTACTTAACCCAACAATTTCACCTTTTAAAGATGCCTGTAGCAGGGAATGGAGGAAGGCTGAGATCGCAGCCTCTAATGGACATGCCAGCGCCCGTGGTATCGCTCGCATCTACGCTGCCTTATCACTTGGGGGAACGCTGGACGGACTAGAGATCGTCCCCAACAGTTCACTAAAGGAATCTCTGAAAGTTGAAGTGGACGGACCTGAAGATATGGTTCTCGGCGGCAAACTGAGACGGGCACGCGGCTTTATGCTAAATACCGATGAGGCCTATGGCCCGAATCCATCTTCATTCGGACACGCGGGTGCTGGTGGCTCACTAGGCTTCGCCGATATGGACGCCGGAATTGGCTTTGGCTATGCAATGAACCAGATGCAAAATGACAGCACTTCGATCCCAAGATCAAAGCGATTACTAAAGGCCTTATATCAATGCATCAGTCAAATATGACAAAAATTGATCCCTTTCAGGCATAAATTCGACCAAACGATTAAATTTTAGGATCTAATCCCTATGATGCAAGTACGCTTTGTGGCAACATCCTGCTGCAAATCGACCTCACCCACCAAGTGAATTAGAAGCGGACATCTGCGATCCAGTTGTTCGAGCATGTAGTCATTAAAAACGATATTCAGCGGCTACGTATTTTGAGCACAAATAGTCCCGAATCAAGAGTTCGGAACCATTCAAATTAGAATAATAATGCGCGATTATTTCATCCGACGTCTTCTCCTGATACCACCCACACTCCTGGGTGTGACTATCATTGTCTTTGCAATCACCCGAATAGTGCCCGGCGGGCCACTGGAACGGGCAATAATGGAATCCCAGCAGTTTAATGCCGCATCCGCGGTTGGCCAGGTGGCTGGGCAAGGCATGGCCTTGTCTGATGACCAACTGGAAAAGCTGAGAGAATATTATGGCTTCGATAAGCCGATACTGGTCAGCTACTATGACTGGGTAAGCAAGGTCATTAGAGGAGATCTGGGTTCTTCATACCGATACAATGAACCCGTTTGGGACGTCATCCAGGACAGATTCCCGGTCTCTCTCTACTATGGGCTGGTGACGCTGGTCCTCACTTACACTGTCTGTATTCCCCTGGGGGTATTAAAGGCAATAAAACACAAGACCCTCGTTGACAATGTCAGCTCTATCCTGATCTTTGTCGGCTATGCGATCCCCGGTTACGCCCTGGGCTCTTTGCTACTACTCTATTTTTCAGTACGCCTGGAGTGGTTTCCAATGGGCGGTTTTATCAGCTATTCATTTGAAGAGAAAGATGCCCTGGGCAAGACACTCGACGTGATAAATCATTCTGTTCTACCCCTCATTTGTTATCTTGTGGGCAGCTTTGCGCTTGTCACTCTGTTGCTGAAAAATCATCTACTGGACAATCTTGCTGCTGACTATATTCGTACCGCCATTGCGAAAGGTGTTCCATTTCGCAAAGCAGTGACGAAACACGCCATGAGAAATTCCCTAATCCCCATAGCTACAACCTTTGGCCAAAACATTACCCTACTCGTCTCCGGCTCGTTTCTGATAGAGACAATATTCGATATCGATGGCTTTGGCCTGCTCGGTCTAACGGCCATTCTCGACCGCGACTATCCTGTGGTCATGGGGGTGATTTTGCTGGCAAGTTTCCTACTGCTCATCGGCAATATTATTTCAGACTTTTTGGTCGCCCTTGTCGACCCTCGAATCAGGTTCCAGTAGAGGCAGTGTTTAATCTCAACCCGCAAACACTAAAGAGACTTCGTCGCTTCCGCGAGATTAAGCGAGGATATTATAGTTTCCTGTTTCTGGCGGGCCTGCTTGTCACCGTTTCCTTTGGTGAGTTACTGGTAAACAGCCGCGCCCTGGTTGTCAGCTACGAAGGTCAGCTCCATTTTCCAACTTATACCCATTTCCACCCGGGTACAGATTTTGGGCTCGATTACAGCTACGAGATTAACTATCGAGATCTAAGTCAAAAATTTTCTGAAGAGAATTCGCCAAATTGGGTCCTTATGCCGGTGGTTCCCTACAACCCATTCGAAAATCATTCCCCGGAGGGTGTCTTCAAGCCGGATGCCCCTTCTCTTGGCAACAAACATTTTCTTGGCACCGATACGACCAGCCGGGATATTTTAGCCAGGCTTTTTTACGGCACACGCATTGCACTATTTTTCTCTTTGGCGTTTATGGTTAGCGTTTACATCATTGGCATATCTGTCGGCTGTGCGATGGGATACTTTGGCGGTGCGTTTGATTTAACCTTCCAGAGACTGATCGAAATTTGGTCAAATATTCCATTTTTGTATATGGTTATCATCGTGTTCTCGGTTATCCCCTCCAGTTTTTCGATACCGACACGAATCGCATTCCTGTTAATTGTGATGGTACTTTTCTCATGGACGAGCATGACCTATTACATGAGAACCGAGACTTACAAAGAGAAATCACGTGACTATGTGGCGGCGGCAAAAATCATCGGCGCCTCCAATTCAAGGATAATGTTTATACACATTCTGCCTAATGTACTTTCGACGCTGGTCACTTTCATGCCATTCACTATTGTCGCTGCGATCTCTGCAATCACTGCCCTGGATTTCCTTGGCTTTGGGCTTCCACCACCCACACCTAGTCTCGGCGAATTACTAAAGCAAGGGACGGCAAATTTGCGCACCGCCCCATGGATTGTGACATCCGCATTTGGCACGCTGGTTATTATTCTGACCCTGGTCACTTTTATCGGTGAAGCCGTTCGCGAATCCTTTGACCCGAAGAAATTTACCACCTATCGATAAGACGCTAGCAAGAAGACATGTACCATCAATATTCCAAAATGAGAATCACCTAATGCAAACACTTCCCAACAGCAGGCTACTGTATATCAGTCTTCTCACCTTGCTGATCAGTTCGTGTGGTGGTTCAAATGACGACACCACCCCAGCTGCCGATCTCGAAATGATGGACAACACCCAGGAGGTCAACGAGTACTATGCCTCAAAGCCAGACTTTTTCAGCTTCAAAACCCTGGCCGACCTGCCAGTAGATCTTGTATGGGAAAACGGCTCATCTTTACCAGAAGTTGGTTCACCCAAGGCGAAGAAAGGGGGGACCGAATACGCACGGCTGCAGGACTTTCCAAGAACCCTCCGCACTTCAGGCCCTGACTCAAATGGCTCTTTCAGACGCTGGATACTGGACGACACCACTGTGGCTATCGCTCATCTACATCCTGATAAGTTTACTTATTTTCCCGGCCTGGCTGAGTCATGGGCAGTCGATAGAAAATCAAAAACTGTGTTCGTAAAACTTGACCCTGGTGCCACCTGGTCCGACGGCGTACCTATTACGTCGGATGATTTTGTCTTTATGTTCTGGTTTTTCCAGTCTCCTTATATCATCGCTCCCTGGTACAACAACTGGTATGGAACGCAATACACCAACATCACAAAATTTGATGATTACACCTTTTCAATCACCATTCCGGATGCGAAACCAGACATGGATTCCAGAATTCTGGAGCTTCGTCCAATGCCCCAACATTTCTTTAAGGAGGTGGGTGATGATTTTGTTGAACGTTATCAATGGAAATTCGCCCCGACTACCGCCGCTTACGTTATTGAAGACAAAGATATCAAGAAAGGCCGATCAATCACGCTAACGCGAAACAAGGACTGGTGGGCGAAGGACAAGAAACACTGGCGATATCGATTTAATGCCGATCGCATCCGCTTGTCTGTGATCAGAGATACTCCAAAGGTCTTTGAGGCATTTAAGCGAGGTGATATAGATCAATTTGGTTTAAATCTGGCCGAGTACTGGTACGAAAAGCTGCCTGACTCTGACGAAGACGTACAGGCTGGGTATATACACAAATCCATATTCTACAATCAGCGCCCTCGACCCACTTATGGCTTGTGGATCAATACTTCAAAGCCTTTACTGGACAATCGTGATATTCGAGTCGGCATCAACTACGCAACAAACTGGCAGCTGGTGATCGACAAATTTTTCAGAGGCGATTTCAGCAGAATGCAGACCTCATCTGACGGTTACGGCGAATTTGCGCACCCAACTTTGCAGTCCAGGCCTTTTGACATAAAGAAGGCGTTGGCGTCCTTCGCCAAAGCAGGATTCAGCCAGCGAGGCCCCGATGGCATCCTTGTGAATGATCAGGGACAGAAACTCGCATTCACGCTTTCAAGTGGCTACGAAGCTCTCAAGGACGTGCTTACCATTCTAAAAGAAGAAGCAGCAAAAGCCGGAATCGATTTCAGAATTGAAGTGCTGGATGGCACCTCGGGCTGGAAGAAAGTACAAGAGAAGAAACATGACATTCATTTTTCAGCTTTCAGCGTGTCACTGGAAATGTACCCAAGATTCTGGGAGACCTACCATTCTGACAATGCCTACGATGATGCATTTCTTGACGATGGGCAGGTCAACCCCGAGCGAGCACTAAAGACCCAGACCAATAATCTGGAGGCGCTGGCAATATTTGAAATGGATAAGCTAATTGACAAATATAGAAGCTCCGAGAATAAGGAAGAGATGATTCAGCTATCCAGAACCATGACTGAACTACACCACAAACATGCATCCTTCTCGCCAGGCTACTTCCAGGGATTTTTCAGACACGGATACTGGCGCTGGATCAAGTACCCGGATGAGTTTAGCTACAAGCATGCCCGCGGCGCCGGGGAACTCTTCGTTCACTGGATCGATACCGATCTCAAAGAGGAAACGCTGGCCGCGAGAAAAGACGGCAAGACTTTTGAAGCCCAAATTCTCGTCTTTGATCAATTTAAAGAATAGCGGAATACTATCCTGATATGTCATTACTGGAAGTAAACAACCTGGTCACGGAATTTGCCACTGATGAAGGCCAGGTCAGAGCCATAGATCAGATAAGCTTTTCTGCAAATGCAGGGGAAACCCTGGGTATCGTAGGGGAATCCGGCTGCGGCAAGAGCGTTACGGCTCTATCGATTATGCGCCTGCTACCCCAGCCCATGGGACAAATCATCAGTGGCTCAGTAGTGTTCAAAGGTCAGGACCTGACTCAGGTACCACTATCAGAGATGGAAAAAATCCGCGGAAACAGAATAGGAATGGTCTTTCAGGAACCCATGACGGCACTGAACCCCGTCCATACAATCGGCAAACAGATCGCAGAAGTTTTTTTGCTCCACAATGACTACAGTGTTGCAACCGCGCTTCGGGAATCTGTCAACATTCTTGATCGTGTCGGCATACCTTCCCCCGACATCAGAATTGGGGAATACCCCCATCAACTGTCTGGTGGAATGCGTCAGCGAGTCGTTATTGCCATGGCTCTCGCGTGCAAGCCCGACTTGCTGATTGCCGATGAGCCTACCACCGCGCTGGACGTAACCATTCAAGCGCAAATATTGGAACTGATCAAAGATCTGCAATCAGAAATGGGGATGTCGGTCATACTAATCACTCACGATCTGGGCGTCATCGCCGAAACATGTGAGCAGGTCGTTGTAATGTACGCAGGCAAAATCGCGGAGAAAGGTTCTGTCTTCGACATTTTTGATAGGCCATCCCACCCCTATAGCAGGGGCTTGTTGGCGTCCATACCAACGCTGGATACAGTTCCTAAATCAACGCTCAGCGTCATCGATGGCATGGTACCGGGACTCATGGATCTACCCGCAGGGTGTCGATTCGAGAACCGATGTCCTTATAGAAAGGGCGAATGCACAAGGCAAGTGCCGCCAATTGAATTGGTGGAGGAGAACCATCAAGTCAGCTGTATTCGCTGGCGGGAAATCTAGCAAATGACAGATACGCCAATACTGGAAGTCCAAAATCTGAAGATGCACTTCCCCGTAAAAGAAGGGATCTTTCTTCGCACCAACAAATCGAACAAAGCTGTTGACGGTGTCTCCCTGACTATTGCGCCAGGAGAAACCCTTGGCCTGGTCGGCGAATCGGGGTGTGGCAAATCGACTCTGGGTCGATGTATCAGTCGCCTCTACAACCCCACTTCAGGCAACATATTATTCGAAGGGAATGATATCACCCACTTGAAGGGACGCGGGCTGCGCCCTTTTCGGCAGCATATCCAGATGATATTTCAGGATCCAATGGAATCCTTAAATGCTCGTCATACCGTGGGCGACATATTGGAGGAGCCATTCATTGTGCAGAAAATCGGCGATGGAAACTCAAGGAAGAAGCGTATCCTTGAACTGCTTGATATTGTCGGCCTGCCAGCCCGCTCCATCACTCGCTATCCCTTTGAGTTTTCAGGAGGCCAGAGGCAGAGAATCGGAATCGCACGCTCTATTGCCTTGAAGCCTAAGCTAATCATATGTGACGAACCCGTTTCCGCATTGGATGTCTCGATACAAAGCCAGATATTGAATCTGCTGGTCGAGCTGCAGAGGGAATTCAATCTGTCTTATCTCTTTATAGCCCATGACCTGGCTGTTGTTAAGCACATCTCTGATCGTATTGCCATCATGTACCTTGGCAAGTTAGTCGAGAGCGCTGCCGGA
This sequence comes from Pseudomonadales bacterium, assembly GCA_046582185.1. Classification (GTDB taxonomy): domain Bacteria; phylum Pseudomonadota; class Gammaproteobacteria; order Pseudomonadales; family Azotimanducaceae. The sequence goes on from JAYGEX010000018.1 coordinate 161,956, forward strand.
GAGACCGTTTACAAAGAACCAAAACATCCCTATACAGAATCTCTAATCTCATCCATACCCATTCCAGACCCACATCACAAGGTAAGCAGGCAGCTCATAAGCGGCGATGTTCCTTCGCCCATTGATCCGCCTTCCGGATGCAGCTTTCATCCGCGGTGCAGGCTTGTTAAAGACAGGTGCAAACACGAGGCACCACAGCTGCGGCAGATTGAAGATAATCATCTGGTCTCTTGTCATGAGGTCTAGTCATAAGGGCTTGTCATGAGAGCTGGGCTGCTGTATTAATCTGACAATTCCCTATTGCAGATGACGAAGACATGACTCTTATTGAAGAAAAGAAACGCAAAGATTTGCCACAGCTGGAACCTGTTTGGCAAGCAGTCGAGGCATCTATGGGTTTCGTACCAAACAGTATGTTCACCATGGCTCACTGGCCGGAACTTCTCCAATCATTCGGTCAACTAGGCGGAACCATACTTAATACTGGTGAATTGGATGCCGGCCTAAAGCAACTGATTGCCTATGTTTCCAGCAATGCATCCGGCTGCCGCTACTGTCAGGCACACACTTCTCACAATGCCAGCAATAGAGGCGTAGACGCTGAAAAAATAGACGAGGCATTCAAGTTTGAAACCAGCAGCAAATTCGACGACGCCGAAAAGGCGGCACTTCGAGTTGCGCTATACGGCGGTACATCGCCCAATGGGGTGGAGAAGAGCCATATTGAAGGGCTGAAAAGTTTCTACACTGACAGGCAGATCGTCGAAATCGTCTCAGTCATTTCCCTGTTCGGATTCCTGAACCGATGGAATGATACCCTCGCAACGACACTGGAAGATCAGCCATCAAGGTTTGCAAATAAACACCTGAGTAACAATGGGTGGGCAGCCGGCAAACATAGCGAGACCTGAACAATGTCTTTGAGTCGGAGCACCAGCCTCGAAACTGGGCTGATCAAACAATTAAAGAGTAATCTCGAACAAGTCATTCGCTGTAATAACAATAGTATTAAATGGCTGCTGACTTCCTTTTTCGCAGATGGACATGTCCTCCTGGAGGATGTTCCCGGCACTGGCAAAACAACCATCGCTAAATCGTTAGCGGCGTCCATTAGCGCAGAATTCAGCAGAATTCAGTTCACGCCAGATCTACTCCCATCGGATATTCTTGGCGTTTCGATTTTTGACCAGCAAACACAGGAATTTCGATTTCGGGAAGGCCCGATCTTCACCCAGATACTACTGGCCGACGAAATCAATCGAGCATCGCCCCGTACACAATCAGCGCTACTCGAGGCAATGGGTGAAAGCCAGGTGAGTGTCGAAGGCAAGCGGATAGAAATGAATGAGTTATTTTTTGTTATAGCAACGCAAAATCCGGTTGAATTTCACGGTACCTACCCATTACCGGAAGCACAGATGGACCGTTTCGCGATGCGATTCGAACTCGGCTACGTTTCAGCTGAAGACGAAATCAAGATTCTTGAGTCGCAAGTTCATGAGCATCCACTCACCAGAATCAAGCCATGCCTGGACTCTCAAGATATAAAAACAATCAGGAAAGCCGCACGTAACATACGCGTTAGCGATGAGCTTAAACGCTATATCGTTGATTTGGTTGGCGCGACACGTAATCACCCGGGCATCCAAATGGGCGCCAGTACCAGAGCCAGCATCACTATGTTCAAATGCGCCCAGGCCCTGGCCTTATTCGAAGGGCTCGAATTTGTAACGCCGGACATCATTCAGGAGCTTGCGATTCCCGTAATGGCACATCGACTGGTATTAAATCCAGAGTCACAATACTCGGGCACGGATGCTAACCAGTGTATTGTTGAAATACTAAAAGAGTTACCAGTTCCTACTTAATTTGAGTTTGAACCCAATGGATCAATAGAACTGTGTTCAGAGACTTTGCTTTTACTGGCTTCGCCCGATTATCGAGAAGTGGTCGAAAAGCGTCTCGACGTGGCACAAGCAAAGGTCTCTTCATATGGACGGCGATGTTAATCTGCGGCGCCGTCGGCATCGATACAAACCTTACTCTAGTCTACCAGTTATTCGCCATTCTGGTGAGCCTGATTATTTTCTCGAGGCTGGCACTCCGAATTCAGGTTCCTGACGTAGAGATAAAGAGGCGCCTACCTAAATATGCTACCGCAGGGCAGCGCTTTGAGTATTTCATTAGCGTACACAACCATGGCAAATTTACTGAGCATGGATTGAAGTTAACGGACAATCCGAAGGTAGTGCCACCGGATTTGGAACAGTTCAGAGCACAGAAAGAGCCTAGCGAAGAAACACGAAATGCCTACGATAGGTGGATTGGGTTTCATCGTTTCATCTGGTTACAACGATTAAACACTGGCATAGACATCAAGCAGGGAGAGGTGCCAGATCTATTCGTCGAAGGAGTAGAAGAAACCAAAATGGAAGCGCTGCCCCTTCGCAGAGGAATCGTTCATTTCACCTCAACAACTTTGTTGTGCCCGGATCCTCTGGGCTTAAATTATTCTACCCGGGAATTTATTCATCACCAACAACTCATGGTTCTCCCAAAGCGATACCACATCTCCAGCTTATTTAGCCTCTCTGGCGGACGACACTTTAACCCAGGGGGCATCAATTCAACGTGGTCCATAGGCGAGTCCGATGAATTCGTTTCCCTCAGGGATTACAGGGATGGCGATGCAATAAGGAAGATTCACTGGGCAAGTAGCGCCAAACGAGACAAGCCGGTGGTAAAGGAATTTCAGGACGAGTATTTTGTCAGACAAGCCCTGATCGTCGATACTGACACAGATGACTCCGACTTATTGGAGGAAGTTATCTCAGTCAGTGCCAGCCTGCTTTTGGAAATGGAAAATAACGATGGCCTTATGGATATGATCTATGTGTCTGACTGCCCGCAAATCATTACTGCCGGGCGAGGCTTCGCACAGGCTAACCATCAACTGGAAGCGCTGGCGACAATGGGAAAGTGCACTAGCAAGCCAGACACTCTGCTAAAGTCTGTACTGGCACATCGGAAGTTAATGAGCGCTTGCCTGTTGGTGGTACCCGCCTGGGATGAAGTCAGAGAGCAGCTATTCTCAAGCCTGTCCAATGCATCCATTCCTGTCATTCTGTTTATCCTTACAAAGGACGAGAACGAAATATCTGATTTACCAGCTAATGCCCAGGTTTTACCTTATGGCGAAATTGCTGAACGGCTGAACCAGCTGTGAAGACGCGATTCATTCAAGGTTTATTACTGCTGGTCTGGGGTATTCAGGTCGACCTCATCTGGTTCGCCATACCCATGGCCTTGATTATTGAAGCAAGACATTTATTGAATCGGCGCTGGGCGCTAGATCAGAAAGACTTTTATCGTGTCGCAGATCTCACCACGATCGCACTGTTCGGCATTATCCTGTTTTTGTTTCTGAACGCTCGCACTTACCATTTTATTACTACATTGATCCAGTGGCTGCCTATTATTTTTTTCCCCCTTGTCATTGTGTTGGCATATAGCACCACCGAGAAGATGAGCATGGATGTCATTTTCTATTCCCTACGAAAGCAAAAGGCGGCCGTAGAACAAACCCTGGATCTGGATTATTTCTTGTTAGGATTGTGCCTGCTGGCCATCGGCACGAATACAGATGACTATGGGATGTTCTTTTTTCCCCTTTGCCTGATTGTTCTCTTCTGGTCACTTTTCCCCCTACGCTCAGCTCGATATAGAACGCGAATCTGGATAGTCCTGGCAATACTTATCACTGTATTTTCCGGTCTTACTCACCTGGGATTACGATCCAGCCATCTCGCCCTGAAGGCTAAATCAGATCAATGGATTGCCAGCTGGCTCGCCAGGAGAACGGATCCGATGAAGGCTATAACGGCTATAGGCAAAGTTGGACAACTCAAACTTAACGATTCCATTCTCTTTAGAATTAGACCGATCGATGATGCGTATTTTCCCGCTCTGCTACATGAAACCAGCTACGACCTGCCCGGAAAGTTGAACCCGATTCAATGGACGGTTATGGAACGTACATTTCAGGACGTCGCTCATGAAGAAGACTTTAGCTGGAGATTTTCTGAATATTCAGCAGACGAACAACGAGCAGAGATCTATCTTGAGTTTACTAAGGCTCGATCCCTCATTCCGGTTCCTTCAAATCTCGCCCGAATTCATAATCTACCAGCGCTTAATCTTAAATCCAGTCAGTATGGTGCTGTCCAGGGAAGAGATCTCGTAGCCAGCCCGTCATTCCAAATTTCTTATACAGCGGCTAATGCAACAACACTATTCAGCCCGCCGCAAGAAGTTGATTCCTACATCCCTGAAGACTACGTTGAACTTATGGACAAAATCATCCGTAGGGATATATACGATGACCGCGAAGCCATCTCCTTTGTCCGTCAGTTTTTCGCGGATTTTAAGTACAGCCTCTACCAGGACAGTACGACCAATTCGGAGAATCCACTGGCTTACTTCTTACTGGATCGCAAGGCCGGACATTGTGAGTACTTTGCCAGTGCTACAACCTTGCTGCTCCGCCAAATGGGAATTCCATCAAGATATGTACTCGGCTATTCCGTCCACGAATACAATAAATCATTAGGCATGTACATTGTAAGGCAGAGCCATGCCCATACCTGGGCCATTGCCTGGATTGCTGAACAATGGCAGGTCATTGATACCACTCCGGGAACATGGTTCGGCCTGGAAGCTGAAAACGGAAATATGCTACAACCGTTTATTGATTTCATCGGCAACTATAGCTTTATGTTTCAGCTCTGGTGGAGCGATCAAAAGATAGAAGACTACGAAGTTGAGCTATACATTATTGGTGGAATCCTGCTCATCATCCTGATCTGGAGAATCTCAACCAGCGAACAGGTAATCCTGAACAAGGAAGATACTCGCGGGAGCAAGAACTCACGATCTGGTTTCCAGTCACCCTTCCAGCGCGTGGAACAGCATCTGTCGTCAATCGGCTTACGCAGAGGTAGCGGAGAGTTGCTCAGAAATTGGTTAGTCCGGGTAAAAAAACCCGAACTCATACCGTTTCTGGATCTGCACAATCAGGGTCGGTTCGACCCCAGGGGTCTTTCACCAGACGAAAGCAATGCCCTGGACAAACACATCACTGGATGGTTATCGGAGCAGCAACATGTAGATTGATACACCTTCCAGGTCCCACCGTCAGATCGCAATTTTCTGGCTGTCCACGACGTTCCTCCGGAAAGCTGACGATAAAATTCGACACCAAAACCTTTGGCGCCATGGTAGATCCAACAGCCTCAGCACACAGCACAATGACCGGTTCGGTCACCAAGAGTGCCGATGGTCTTTCCCTCACGCTGGATGCAGTAACAATTACTGTGACCAATGCTGATACAGGTGTAGCAGTCGAAGTTGTTATCCCAACTGGTGAGCGTACTACGCTCGGTGATGTAGCGACTCCTGAAGCAACTGCAGTGTTTAGTGCAACTGGTGCTACGGTCACAACGACTACCACTACCACGCCAACTGAAGGCGATGAAGCAGTAGTTACTGACATACAAACCTTTACCGGTTTGGTAATGTCAACCTTCCTTGATGAAGGTGTCGGACTGGATCTCGGTCTGAAGACACTATTCTTCGATGGTAGTGTTGTAACTGCAGCAGCACCAGGTACATTCACAGCTGACATCTGGAGCAGCAGCGGACGCAATTCCAGCATCTGAAGGTGTTGAAGCAGTAGACAACAAAACAGGTACAGTGGATGCTAACGGTATCGTCCGTTACTCAGATGGTTCTGTACAATCATTGCCAGCAGCTACCAACTAGCTTCTAACCAGCATGCTTATTATTGAGCATCAGATGTAGAAAAAGGGCGAGAATATCTCGCCCTTTTTTTTGTTCTTTTTCCCGGCACTGTTTTGATAGTTCTTAAGCCAGAAATGGATATTTTGATCCTAAATATTCAATCCCTTCGTCTCATCAAGAAATTCACATCAAGTATTTCTCTTAACGTATAATGCCGATCTTTTCCCAGGTACGAGGAAATGCATTGTGAATATTAAGCAAAAGATGTCACGCATAATCGAGACGGAAGCTGCTGCGGTAGCAGCCATTAATGTGACCGATGCATTTGAGGCAGCGGTTAACATCCTACTTGCCTGCGAGGGCCGAGTCGTCACTACCGGCATGGGCAAAGCTGGTTATATAGCGCATAAATTCGCTGCAACTCTCGCATCCACAGGTACTCCCGCATTCTTTATCCATCCGGCAGAGGCTGGTCACGGCGATCTTGGAATGCTCGACAAAGGAGATTGCATCATTGCATTTTCCACCAGCGGCAAGTCGCTTGAAGTCATTGAAATGTTGGAGATAGCTCATCACCTTGGTGTAGACAGCATTATCGGTATAACTTCACACATAGATTCACCTCTTAGAGACCTTAGTGAAATAGTCCTCGATATGGGTCCAGATATAGAGGAGCCTTGCCCGCTAAACCTGACACCAAGTGCAACAATCGCAGTTATGTTAGCCATCAGCGACGCCATCGCACTGACATTGATGGAACTGAAAAACTTCACCAGGGAAGATTATGGCATGCGCCACCACAAAGGTTATCTTGGCTCTATTACCCGAAAGAAGTACGACAATGAATAAAGATTCGTGAATCCTGTTTCTCTAAATCCTTCAGTTCTCTCCGAGAAATATGTCCAGGAAATACGCGACGACATTGCTACTCTGGGTGTAAAGATCCGGGTGGTAGGTTTGATTGCATCCACAGACAAGCCTTCCCTTGCATATGCGCATGCGACCAAGGCCAAGTTTGATAATATTGGCGTCGACTACGATCTGCGTCCTGTAAAACGCCTGTCCCTCGAACAGGAAATCGACAACGCAAATGCAGATCCATCCATCCATGGCATCTTTATTTACTTCCCTGTGTTTAAGAACCAACAGGATGATTACCTTCGTAACAGGGTAGATTTCACAAAGGATATTGAAGCCGGAAGCAACTATTGGACCGGTAAACTCTACGCCAATGATCGTATGGCGCTCTCTGCCAACAAGGATAAGAAGGCTCTGCTACCGTGCACGCCACTGGCAATTCTAAAAATGTTGACCGAAATTGGCACATACAAAACAGATGAACAACGTCCAATAGAGGGCAAAATCGTTAGTGTATTCAATCGCAGCGAAGTCATTGGCCGGCCTTTGGCGGTAATGCTCTCAAACGATGGCGCTGAGGTTTATTCATTTGATGAGAACGGGCCATTGAAATTTGTAAACGCAGTACCCGAAGAAACAAACATCACCCGGCAACAAGCATTGCTGGCATCCGATATCGTTATTACAGGCGTGCCCGGTTCTTCGTTCAATAAAATAAAAGCATCAGAAATCAACACCGATACGATTTGCCTCAATTTTTCCAGCACGCCGAATTTTGAAGCGGACATCTCCGCCAGAACGAAACTATATATACCTCGCATTGGTCCAATGACTGTCGCTATGTGCATGAGAAATACACTTCGGCTGTATACCAACTTTCATCAAGAATAGTTAACTGAGGGCTCAAGACAGTGCCAACTAACGATAGTGCCAGGCCAAATTTGATTCAGCTGCCTGTCGAGAAATTTCTCGAATCAGTAGCAGGAAAATCGTCTACACCAGGTGGCGGCGCAGTAGCAGCAATTACCGGCGCTCAGGCGGCAGCCCTGATATCCATGGTATGCCATTACTCTGAGAAAAAGGAAGACCTACAGACAGTTTTGGAGACGGCCACAAGCGCACGAGAAATATTCTTGGACCTCGCCCAGGAAGATGTCGCTTCATTTGAATCACTAATGAACGCCTTCTCCCAGGCCAAGGAATCTGAGGGCAGAGCCAGAAACATTCAATCAGCTCTGGTTAAGGCTGCTGAAGCGCCTCTGAAGATGCTCTCTCTGAGTGCCACCCTGGTTGATGCTGTGCTAATTCTTGCAAGGCAAGGAAACAGAAACCTGATTACTGATCTCGGCATGGCGGCGATACTATTGTCTTCATGTGCCAGCTCTGCCGAGCTCAATGTGCTGATCAATCTCAAAGGAATCAAGGACCAGGAATACACACGGCAAATTAATGCGAGCATTTCGGCTCATAAACTTACAATTTCCAGCCTTGAAAATATCGCTCCGGAAATAAGAACATCACTACTCACAAGCTAGTTCTCGTCCACAAATAGTCGAACCTGTACAATAACCGAAAAACACTAATTCCATTAGCTATATAAAACAATCACTTACCAGGGAAATAGCACTGAGGTTTCTATTTATGGGCAAGAACCAGCAAGTGATGCCACGGACCTTAAGTCTGCTGCTTCTCCTGACACTATTCTCTTGCTCCAGTAAAGACCACTCACAGCTAAGCTCCTCTACCTCATCAGACCCACTGACAGTTAATCGCTCGTCTGAGTTATTCTCGGTCTTTGAGAATGCGCTTGCCGAAAAACTGTTTAGGATTGCAGTCGAGGATATATCAACGGCGCCAATAAAGTTACGTCAGGCAAGCATAAAAAAGCAAAGTGAGATCCTGCAACGAAATTTGAATCAGAAGAAATTAAACACAGCAAACCGAACCCAGTTACGTTTGTTTCAAAGTCTGGCCCGATCCACAAATGACATTGTTAGCAGCGAACATCGAGACTATTACCGCACCTATCTACCACCGGGAGCCAGGTCCGCCACGACGGTGGAAGCACTCGAGACTATTGCCGCCGATTCGTTGGAAAAACTCCATCATAAAATCCGGGTCTATGCCCAGGTCAGCGCGGGCAAGCCTCTACGTTCGCTGTTTGATTCGATCCGTGAAAACCCGGAAAGCTTTTTTTCGGAAGATGAGTCCGGTCGCCAGCGCTACCTCAATGAAGTAGTTGACACTTTGAAAAAAATGGAAGAACTACTGCCGTCTTTTGTAGACAACAGGCATAACCGCGACCTCTCCATCGACGAAATTTTGGAAGACGCCAAGCCGGATAAACAATCCCAGGGGCGATACATTTTCTATGACCTTACTGACGCAACTCTGCGCTTAAATATCCACGCCATGGACCAGCTACCTAAGTTCGAACTGGAGAGCGCTGCGCTGTATTACGGTGTACCAGGCCTCCATACCTTGAACTCTGCAAGCGAGCTATATGATGTCCAATCTCTCATCACTATTCCGGGTCGCAGCAAAGGCTGGGCAAATTATGTCATCTCGAACCTCAATCTGCTTCCGACATACCAACACCCAAACTCGGTTTTGCATCGAAGTTATGTCGAAGCAATGCTGATGTCATTGGCGATGATCGATATAGGCTTGCACACTCAACAATGGTCCCCTGAACAATCACTTCAATTCGCCCTTGATAGTTCACCCTATCCGGAGAGGCGTCTACGCGCTTATATCGAAATGATTGATGAAAATCCCGGGATCTATTCCGCCCCCTTACTGGTACAGCTGGAATTGCTCGCACTAAAACAAATGAGTATTCAGAAGCTCCAGGGCTCATTCAGGCTGAAAGAGTTCAACAGCATCATTATCAATTCCGGCCCACTACCATTGGAACAGCTAGAAGCTGCCATCAAGCAATGGATATTAGGTCACGTATCAGTTACAGATTAAATAGTTCTTGTCCGTAAATGAAACCGCCCGCGTAACTTCCCTGGTAAGTGTTTGTTTTACACCTAACGGATTTATAGTTTTTCAAATATTGTTCAGGTTTGGCTAGTTCTGGACGGGAACTAACTACCAACAGTATTTTTCAGTGATCGTGCCCATGGGGTCTGGCATGAAACTCTTCATCTCTGCCAATGAGCTCTTTGATATCACAGATACCCTTGACTGAGAGTAGATTCGTTAGCGCAACAAGAAAATGGTCGTAGTAAGCATAGGGCTCATCTTCACGGTGGATCTCATCCCGGTGGCCAATCCTGTCGATAAGCGATCCCCTGAATTCATCCCAGGAAAATAGACCAGACTCACACAATACCCGCGCGATCCCGAATGTACGACCTTGCCAAGGTGCATCAAACAATAGCTCCCCGTTTACCATCGGCGGCGCGATATTTTCTTCCAGTTCCATTGTCTCGTGTTGAATCGTCTCGTGTTGAATCGTCTCGTGTTGAATCGTCTCGTGTTGAATCGTCTCGTGTTGAATCGTCTCGTGTTGAATCGTTTCGCTTTGTCTAACAGACATAGATCTTCCTCCTACGCGACGTGCACTTATGTGTACAGCACAATTGAATTAGTTGCCTAAAGAATGGCCACGCCAATCATTGAGTCACGACTGACAATCGCAGCCAACTCTTCCTCAGGCCTTCCAATACTCTGTTCAGGTTGCTGCGGAAGAACCATATACCTTACTTCGGCGCTTGAATCCCAGATCCTGATTTCAGTATCCTGTGCAAGTTCCACGCCCATTTCCGCCAATACAGCCCTTGGCTCCCTCACAATTCTGGATCGATACTCAGGATCCTTGTACCACCTGGGAGGTAATCCCAGAACCGCCCACGGATAACACGAGCACAATGTACACACTACCGCGTTGTGTACCGATAGCGTATTTTCAACAACGACCAGTTTGTCGACCTGGCCGCCCTCAAACTGGAATTCGGCAATCGCACTGCTGCCATCGTCGAGCAGATGTTTCCTGAATTCAGGGTCCGACCAGGCACGAGCAATAACAAAGGCACCATTGAGAGGGCCTACCCTCTCGCCATATCTCTGAATTACGTCATCTATCGCGTCGCTGGTCAGCAATCCTTTTTCTATTAGTAAAGATTCCAGTGCTTCCGCTCGAATTGCTTGAGGCTCATGTTTATGTTCATGATCATGATCATGATCGGCCATAGATCTACTCCTCGTTCTCTCTATATAGATAAGGTTCAAACAAATCCAAACTCACCTTGATATTCTGGTCACCTCCACCCCACAGCTCCTGACCCGTAAACTGCACTGTGTACAGATATTGCGGATTCTCTCCCTCGCCATGGGCGTTCGTATCCGGAAAAACCCAGGCATCGTGACTCATAACGATGGTACCTAGCTTACCTCGCGCATAGGCAGGCAGTCTGGTATGACTGGACTTCACTTCTGTGCTGGTGCGAACTTGTTCACCCACTAGAAATTTAGCCATACGAGTGCTTTCTCGAAGAGCAGTCTTACCCGCCGAATCTGAAGTAATTACATCGGGAACAGGGTTCGGTCTCGAGGCAATCAGGTCGTGCGCCTTGCCACCGATTTCAAGTGCTTTGTTGCTGATTGAATCCCGGCTGAGAACATCTGCCTCTACAAGTAGATTCTCAATCCCGCCCAACCATCGGCCATAATAACCATGTGAGAGGTATGCAACCGGGTCTATCCTTTCAACCGCGTGACGAAATCGATCGGTGTTGTTCCAGGCTCCAGTTGCGGCGCCCAGAGTTGTCATGGAAAAGACTGCCGCTTCCCAACGAGAATGGAAGACCGGCTCATCAACTTCGATGGCAACCTTGCCATATCCATGTTTACCACCCAGGTCATGAATTCCGTCCATCAGGCGTTCACTCTATTTGATTCCAGCAAGCCCTTGTCCAGAGCCTCACGTATATTCTTGTACTCTTTTTCATCAAGTGCAAATCGAGTAAATATTAGTGCAGCAGCCAGATAACAAACCAGAGGAAAAATCGCATACAGAAACAGCAAAGCATGCTTCGCTTCATCGGTCTGCTCAACATTAGGAACAAACCCGGTGGCGCTCAACACAAACCCCGTCAACATCAAAGTCAGCCCTGTCGCGCTCTTAAATACAAAATTCCAGGTGGCAAAGTAAGCACCCTCCTTTCGTTTACCTGACCGATATTCATCATAGTCAATGACGTCAGCCTGAATAGACGGCGCCACAACCGCACCACTACCCGCACCCAGCCCACATATTACCGCGAGAACACTAATCAAGGTATCAGAACCTTCCTCCAGAAAGAACATAGATCCAAACCCGAGACCTGTGACCACCATGGAGAATATCCACATGTTTTTCTTACCAATCTTTCGTGAGAGAGGCAGCCAAAGCGGCACCGAAAAGATCGAAGGAATGAGGTAAAGCAAGATATAGATGACCGTCTTGTCCGGGCGCCCAACAACATACTTTGCAATATAGGGGGTCAGAATCCCGATGGTTGCTCCGCCAAGGCTCTCTACAAGGAACACGATCAGTAAAAGGCGAGGGTACTTATTCCTGAATACGTCTGTGAAGGCCTTAAACGGGTTAGTTTCACCGCGCCCCTGATATTCGGGCCTCTCTTTGACATGCACAAACATCCAGATAATCAGCACAGATGTCACGAACCCGGCAATCAATGAAATGTAGTAAGCAAGCTCACGTACGTTATTCCCCTGGATTAACTGGTCCATGGCCATAAGCGCCAGCAGGGAACCTCCACCCCCAAATCATATGCCGCAAGCCAAAAATCTTGGTTCGTTCGTGATAGTTGTTGCTCAGTTCGGCGCCAAGGGCGGTGTGCGGAACAGAAAACGCCGTCATGGCGGTATAAAACAATATCACCGCAACCCCCATCCAAATAATGTTGCCAAACTCACTGAGACTTGAGGGCGGGTTCCAAATCATGTAGAAAGTTAGGCAGATGGGGATGATGGATGCCAATATCCATGGTCGCCGTCGACCCGACTTCAAGGTTGTGCGATCGCTAAAATATCCCGCAAGAGGATCTGTAACAGCATCCCAAATTCTTGATAGGCCAAAAATGACGCCCATGGCAGCAGGCGGAATTAGAAGCTCATCAGTCGCAAACTTCATCAAATACAGGCTGGCGATGAAGAACATGAAACCCACTCCTACAGTAGGCACGTTGTAACTAATGATTTTTGAAAGGGGTAGATTTACCTCAATAGTCGTGCCTTCCGGATCACCCGATGGCTTACTCACGCAGTGGCTGCTTTCGGCAGCCATTTTTGTCTTTTTGGTTGGCTGCCACGATAGGAGGTTGAAAGTACTTCTGATATTTGCAGCTCAAATAGTACATGTCTGCTGGATGGACGAAAGCTCGAGATGGATTCAGCCAGCTTCCGCGTTTCAAGATCTTCAATTCTTGTAGCAACGCCAGTCATTTGAAACTCGCCACTACTGCCAGAACTATCATTCATCGAGCAGTGCAAGCAATAATGCCCATTTGAGATTAAATCACCGGCTTTCAATGAATCCACTTCGACAAAAAGGAAACATTTCCCTTCCCCTATCACCGGCGTGACAGGATGAGCGCGCGGCCGACCGCTCTTGCGAATAGTTGCCAGATAGGCAACCTTTCCGTCCAGACGGCTTAAGCCATATCTTGCCAACTCTGGTTCAGACTGTTCAAGCTCTCGCCATGACGCTAATTCCATAATCTCTCCTGATCAATCCAGAAACCAATTTTAACATCGCTCTATCACCAAAAGATGAGCAGTAAATTGTCCAGCCAGTTCCAAAGCTACTTGCTAATCCACAGCGGACATTTGTCCGATTGAGCCAACTTTAATTTGCGCTCTGGTCGTTACACCATTTTTGGCGGTGATCTCCAGCTCAAAGCTGCCGCCTTGCGTTAAGGACGACTTCAATCCCATGAGCATAATATGTAATCCACTGGGCGCTAATACTAATGACTTACCCGGGGCTATGGTCAAGGCCTCAATTGAAGACATTTTCATCATGCCATTGTTCAAGCTCGACCGATGGATCATCGCCATCCCGGCAAGCTCCGTATGCAATCCGGTAATAACCCAGACTTGATCGCTGTTATTCGTGAAAACGCCGTAGACGGCTGCTGTCTTAGCCGCAGGTACCGTGGCCCTCGCCCAGGCAGAAGTGAAAGAAAGCTGGCCAGCCTGTACAAGCGGCGCCATCACTAGCATTACCAGAACAACAAGCACTCCATATCCTGACAACTGCCGCTCCATCCATAGCTCCCAAAGATTGATGTAAATTGTTTTTATGTAATTTTGAAGTATATCACCGTCCCTCTACCGCTTATTACGGCAACTATCCAGTTTAGTTTCACCAGATTCGACTGGTATGGCAGCCTACGATAGATTTACAATGCCAGCGACGAAACGATGAGTATAAAAGAAGAGAAAAACACATGGGTGATGATTCACAAGAATTAGCTTTCTCGGATAAGTACGATAAAGCACATTCCGAAGCCTACTATAAAAAACACAAGCAAGGGTTCTGGCGTAATTTTTCGAATAGCAGAGAAATCAAGACAGCACGGCGGGCCCTCAAGATTGCTGGAAATCCCGAGTCAATCCTGGATCTTCCTTGCGGCGCGGGTCGATTTTGGGGGCTCCTGGCAACGGGTAATGCGAGGAAATTAATTGCCGCAGACTATAGTTCGGCCATGCTGGAAGTGGCATCGAAGTCACAACCAGAAATATTCAGCTCAAAGTTCACACTGTTACAAACCTCAGCCTTTGATATCAAACTGCCGGATAGCTCAGTAGAAAACATCTTCTGCATGCGACTAATTCATCATATGGCCGCGCGAAGTGATCGCTTGAGGCTGCTGAAGGAGTTTCACAGGGTGACGCAGAAGACTGTCTGCATATCGCTCTGGGTTGACGGAAACATTCAGTCCTGGCGCCGACAGAAACTGGAATCCAAACGCCGAAAAAGAGCATACCAGAATAGACTTGTTATTCCCGCTGCAACAATTGAACAAGAATTTGAGGATTCCGGGTTTAAGATCAGAAAGCACGTCGACATGGCGCCGCTCATATCAATGTGGCGAGTCTATATACTGGAGAAGGTACCGGAAAAAGTACAAGCCTCAGAAGGGAATGCTAAAAAAGCAAATAAAGCTGAAGGCCCCCTGGCCAGTCAGTAGATGCAACATATCAATCTACAACACTTCCTGGATCTTGAACTTGAATATTTTGAACCAGTTAATATACGAAGAGGTGGTTGGAGCGGCGTAGCCAGAGTCGAATTCGCCGATCAGGCGTATTTCATTAAGCGCCAGGTTAATCACACCTACAGAAATCCTTCACGTTTCTTCCTGAAGTCGCCAACCCTTCGTCGCGAGTACAATAACTTCCTGAAACTCAAAAACCTGAGCATAGGTACACCAGAGATCATTCTTTACGCCGAAGATGGAGCAGATGCAATGATGGTAACTCGCGAACTCACTGGCTTCATAGATCTCAACACATACCTGTCAAGGGTCACTGCCACAGAACCCCGGCGCCAGGTATTTACATGTCTCACAGAGATAATATTGCGAATTCATTCCAACAATCTTCACCATGGTTGCCTTTATGGCAAACATGTCATGGTTGACGAAGCTAAACCCACGAATATAGCCCTGATTGATCTCGAGAAAATGAAATTTGCTCCACGTAAACGTTACAATGCTTGCAAAGATGTCTCTCAACTCATTAGGCAAACCCAGGGAATGTTCGATTCAGAGCGCAATCAAATACTCTCCGCCTATGAATCGAAGTTTCCAGGGTTCAGAACTGACCTGGAGAAAGACCTGAAAAAGAAGAGTTATAGGCATACCCCCAGCTAAGAACTCCAGGCATCAAGCCCTCAAACTAAACACCTTTTGAAAAATTATACGCCACCAAGACCATGACTAACCTATACGACTTATATCAGGACCGATTCCAATCTGGTACAGATTTTATTCTCTCACCCGATAACAAAGTGCTCGCCAGTTATGAGGATCTGGATTGCAAGAGTGCGCAATATGCGAATTGCTTAATTGATCTTGGCCTCAGCAGAGGTGACAGGGTGATAGTTCAAGTGGAAAAAACAATCGAATGCCTCTACTTGTATTTTGCTTGCCTTCGCGCAGGATTGATTTATTTACCCCTTAACACCGCCTATCAAAAACACGAGTTCGAGTACTTTATTAACGATGCTACACCCGAGCTGATTATTTGCTCACCAGACAACGAAGAACTCTACAAGTCTTTGTCTACCGGTAAAAGTACCAGTAAAATCTTTACCCTGGATGAAAGCAGTACAGGGTCGCTAAGCAAAAATTGCGAAGGCTTGCCAACGCTATTCCAGAGCGCTCAATGTGATGCCTCAGACATCGCAGCAATCCTCTATACATCTGGAACTACCGGTCGTCCCAAAGGCGCGATGATCAGCCATGGTAATCTGATTGAAAACAGCCTGGCATTACACAAGGCGTGGGGATGGGTCCCAGGCGACATTATGTTGCATGCACTTCCTATCTTTCACATCCATGGATTGTTCGTCGCAACCCATTTGGCGGTTCTAAATGCTAGTCCTATCATTTTCCTCAAAAACTTTGCCGCTGACGAAGTGATTCGACTCCTGCCTTCAGCGACGGTTTACATGGGCGTACCAACAAACTACACAAGGTTGCTCGCAAATTCCGACCTCAATCAGGCCGCCTGCCAAAATATGAGACTGTTTACCGCCGGATCGGCACCCTTATTGCCCCAGACTTTTGCAGAATTTGAATCCAGGACCGGGCACACAATTGTTGAGCGTTATGGCATGACCGAGACTGGTATGAATACCAGCAATCCCCTCGAGGGCATCAGAAAAGCTGGCACTGTCGGCCCGCCATTGCCAGATGTAAGCTGTAAGGTCGTAGACAATAAGGGCACAGAAGTAGGAACAGGCAAAACCGGTAATCTTCTGGTGAAGGGAGGCAACGTATTTAAAGGTTACTGGCAGATGCCTGAGAAGACGAAAGAAGAATTTACGGAAGATGGCTATTTCAAAACCGGCGACCTAGCAAGCTGCGACGAAGATGGCTACATATCAATCGTTGGTCGAAATAAAGACATGATCATCACTGGCGGGCTCAATGTCTATCCGAGGGAAATTGAAGAGTGTATCGATAAGCTGGATGGCGTTCAGGAATCAGCCGTCATTGGGTTGTCTGATGACGATTTCGGTGAAGCCGTGACCGCTATTGTCGTTCTAACGAAGGACTCGAATCTTGATGCTCAATCAATTACAGCTTATTTGAAAGACACCGTGGCAAACTTCAAGGTAGCAAGGAAGGTGTACTTCCTCGACGAGTTACCCAGAAATACCATGGGCAAAGTGCAGAAGAATCTTCTTAGGGAAATGTACAAGCCTGAGCCCTAGCTCCGCAACATCTACCTCCGTGAACATCTTATGAAATGTTCTTAACCAGAGCTTGTCGCGTGTTAACATGCGCGCATAATTTTCAACCATTTCGATAGCGGAATCGCCCGGGAGGCAATCCCAGTGCTTAACGACATTAGTTCTCGAAATGTCTACAATCTCGGCGTCCTGGTATCGCACAATGGTTCAAATTTTCAGGCGATTATTGACGCATGCAAATCGAAGGTAATTAACGCCACTGTTGCCCTGGCGATTAGTAACAACAGCAAATCCCATGGCTTGGTTCGTGCCCGTTCAGAAAATATTCCAGCCTTACATCTTTCCAGTAAAACTCATCCGCAAACACTTGACGATGCAATCCTCTCCGCACTGGAAGACCACGACATAGATCTTGTTGTAACTGCCGGTTACATGAAGAAGCTAGGCCCTAAAACCCTGAAACGCTATAGGGGTAAGATCATAAACATTCACCCGGCTCTTCTGCCGAAGTACGGCGGGACCGGGATGTACGGGCTAAACGTACACAAGGCAGTTCTGGCATCCCGGGACAAAGAGACAGGTATTACTGTTCACTATGTTGACGGTAGCTACGACACGGGCGAAATCATTTCTCAAACCACGGTCAAAGTGATTAGCGGCGATACGCCGGAAACCCTGGCTGCGCGAGTTATAATAGAAGAACACAAGTTGCTTGTTCATACCCTCAAATCGATTACAGGATAGCTGGTTCTTATCATAATTCTAGGCTCGCCAGTGCTAGTTCCTTTACAGGCTATTAATTTGCCTTTCTAACAAGAATTCGGTTCTGCATATTTTTTAATTCACACATTTACTGGACAGAAACTAACTATGAAATCGCCAAACAGTAATACCTCCAGACCACGCGATGCCCGCGCACCTATTGCGCTAATGACTTGTGAGTCCGGGCGACATCTGGCTGAATCGGTGGCTGGCCATATGGGCAGGGAATTGGTGCCAACAGTTGAGACCTGGTTCGCCTGTGGCGAGGGCAAGATCGAAATTCAAGCTAATGTCCGCGGACACGACCTGTACATTTTTCAGTCGCCAGTTGGAAAGCAGGATGATCTTTCCGTCTATGATAGATTCATCATGCTTCTGCACGCAGTTGAAGCCGCAGCACTATCAGACGCACAATATATCACCGTAATAATCCCTTACTACCCAGGCGCTCGTCAGGACAAAAGGAAGGGGCGCACCAGGGAAGGGATCAGCGCAGGACTGTTTGCCCGTATGTTGCAAAGCGCCGGCGCTGACCGGGTTGTTACAACCGAGATACACAACGATGCCATTGCCGGCATGTTCAACCCTACGATGACGCATCTTGAAAACGTATTTCTAACCAAGCGATTCTCACACTGGTTAAAGTCGAAGGGACTTGTTGGTGATGTAGTCGTATCACCTGACGTTGGTTATCTGGAACGCGCACGAACATATGCGGAAGAGCTATCGGCAGATTTAGCCGCCTTGTCCAAGGAGCGGGATTACTCACAACCAAACCAGGTTCTTCGTTCCACTCTCATCGGCAACGTTGATGGACGCAATGTCCTCATGGTAGACGACATTATAGATACCGCTGGATCAGTCGTTGCCGCGATCGAAGAGCTCAAAAAGCACGGCGCCAAAGACATAGTTATGGCATGCGTGCACCCAATATTATCCGGCCCCGCCTGGGAAAGACTCACTGCTGTCAAAGATAGATCTCTTGAGGAAGGCTGGAACTTTCAAATAGTAGGGACCAGCTCTGTACGTCATCAGAATACGCCTGAGTGGTACCACTCATACCGGATCGAAAAATTACTAGCGGCCATTTTGGAAAAGATCAATTCCAGAGGCAGCGTGACCGGCGTTCAGAATTCGCCTGATCAATAGGGCTGGTGAGGCTGTTTATATAGAGCAGCTGAGGGCTCCTTATTCAGAACCGCTGAGGGCTCCTTGACATGGAACAAGATAGGTCTATCCTTGTGGCATGAAATTTCACGACAAGAACGCGATTATAATTAGCATTATTCACTACCCCTTGGTGGGTTAATGCTTGGTCGCCAAGTCATTAAAAACCCGCCACCACCGGCGGGTTTTTTTTTACAAAAAATATGATCTAGGCAAGTTTTAACATTGGACAGCAATTGTGACGAATAGTACGAACCCTGGAAGCGATAACTTTTCATTTCTCGATGCAGAGCATGAGAATCTGAAATTTTGGAAAGATGCAGGGATTTTCCAAAAATCCCTGCAGCAGACTGAAAATTCTGCTCCCTATATATTCTATGACGGACCGCCTTTTGCCACAGGTCTGCCTCACCACGGACATCTGGTCGCCTCAACAATTAAAGATGTTGTACCCCGATATTTCACGATGAAGGGCTATCACGTGCAGCGGCGATTTGGCTGGGATTGCCATGGGCTTCCCATCGAGCACGAAATAGACAAGAAGCTTGGCATGTCATCAAAGGAGGCCGTCGAAAAGCTTGGCATCAAAGGTTACAACGACGAGTGCCGTGGCATCGTGCAGCGATTCACCTCCGAATGGGAAAAGACAATTACCAGGATCGGTCGTTGGGTGGACTTCGAAAATGATTACAAAACGATGGACCCCTGGTACATGGAGTCAGTTTGGTGGGTCGTAAAACAACTATGGGAAAAAGACCTGATCTATCGTGGAATAAAAGTCGTTCCCTTCTCCACTGCATTGAGCACTGTCCTCTCGAATTTCGAAGCCACATCAAATTACCAGGACGTTCAAGACCCTGCCGTTACCATCCTGTTTAAATTGAATGACGAAGACAATACTTACATCGCGGCATGGACGACCACACCCTGGACACTGCCCTCTAACCTTGCCCTGTGCGTCGGTGCCGACATTGACTATGTGAAGGTATACGACAAGGACATTGATAAATACATCATTCTTGCCGAGGCACGCCTCGAGGCCGTAGGTAAAGGGAAAAATCTTGAGGTCGTTAACAAGTTCAAGGGTACAACGCTCCTCGGTAAAGAATATGAACCACTCTTTCCCTATTTTCAGGATCAGAAGCAGGAAGGTGCCTTTTGTATCTTGACCGATGACTACGTCACAACAGATAGCGGCACTGGCATTGTTCACCAGGCCCCCGCCTTCGGTGAAGATGATTATCGTGTACTAAAGAATGCAAATATCACGGCAATGGTTTGCCCCGTCGACATGCAGGGAAAGTTCACTGATGAAGTATCAGACTTCAAGGGCATGCATGTAAAGGATGCAGACAAAGCCATCATTCGCCATCTGAAAGACCAGGGTAGTTTGTATATTCACGAAGTGATATCACACAGCTATCCCTTCTGCCCAAGATCCAATACTCCTATCATCTATCGCACCATCGATTCGTGGTACGTAAGCGTTGAGCCTATGCGAGAAGAACTAATCAAAGCCAACGATGAGATTAATTGGGTGCCTGCTCACTTAAAGGCTGGACGCATGGGCAACTGGCTGGAAGGTGCTATCGACTGGGCTATCTCCCGGAACCGCTACTGGGGCACGCCCTTGCCTATCTGGATAAACGATGTAACAGGCAATCGAATCTGCATCGGATCTCGCAAGGAACTTACCGAATATACAGGGGAATTAGTAGACGACATCCACCGCGAAAATGTCGACCATCTAACGTTTACCATCGATGGCGAAGAAGGTACTTATCGCCGCATAGAGGAAGTCCTGGATTGCTGGTTCGAATCAGGCTCAATGCCGTACGCACAACTGCATTACCCATTTGAAAACCAGGAACTCTTTGAACAGGGATTCCCCGCAGAATTCATAGCCGAAGGCCTGGATCAAACCCGCGGCTGGTTCTATACACTGATCGTGCTAGGGGTCGCGCTTTACGGTAAAAACCCGTTTAAGAACGTGATCGTCAATGGTCTCGTGATGGCAGAAGATGGCAAGAAGATGTCGAAGAGTCTTCGCAATTACACACCCCCAGACGACTTGATGGAAAGCTATGGCGCGGACGCACTTCGCCTGTATCTGATTAATTCAGGTCTGGTTCGTGCAGAGGAGCAACGCTTTAGCGATTCTGGCGTTAAAGATATGGTCAGACGCGCGCTGCTGCCCTGGCTGAACGCATTCAAATTTCTGAATACATATGCACGTATCGATAACTGGAGCCCGGATCCCGCACAGCCGGAATCAGACAATATTATGGATCAATGGATCCTGTCCCGATCACAATCGTTAAAGGCCAATATCTCAACCGAGATGGAGAACTACCATCTATTTAATGTCGTGCCTGCACTATTTGATTTTATAGAAGACCTGACCAATTGGTATATTCGGCTTAATCGATCAAGGTTTTGGGTTGAAGGATCAAACCAGGATAAGTTCAACGCCTATTCAACACTTTATACAGCGATCTACGAATTAAGTGTGAGCATGGCGCCATTTGCACCTTTCCTGGCAGAGAGTATCTACCAGCAATTACGCAGCTTTGGAAATACCGAGCTTCCTGAGTCAGTTCATCTCTGCACATACCCGGAGGCAGACGAACATCGGATCAAGCCACTGCTTGAACAGGCTGTTACACGCATGCAGCACATCATCTTGTTAGGCCGGCAGAAGCGTAACCAGGAGAAGGTTAAAACAAAGTTCCCCTTGTCCCGGCTAACAGTAATCCATAAGGATCAAACACTCCTCAATGAAATTGCCAGGCTCGGCGATTACCTTAAGACTGAACTCAACGTTAAGTCGCTGGAGTATTCAAGTGAGGAAAGTAAATTCATCACCCTTTACAGCAAGCCAAACTCTCCTGTACTCGGCAAAAGATTTGGCAAGCGTTTCAGGGACATCAAGGCGGGCATAGAAGCACTCACATCAGACGAGATTAATAAACTGCAGCAGAACGGTGAAATCACCATCGATGGCGAAAAATTTGTCAGTGACGATATTCTTGTATTCCGGGAAGCCAAAGAAGGGACCAACGCCCTATCTGATCGCTATGTTTCTATCGATCTAGATTGCACACTGAACGAGCAACTTATTCGGGAAGGTCTCGCAAGGGAGGTCATTAGCCGGATTCAAAAATCCAGAAAGGATAATGGATTTAATGTCGTTGACAGAGTTAAGGTCACCGTTAATGCTTCCACCGAACTGCTTAGTGCAATTGTCGAGCACGAAGCCCATATCAAGCAAGAGACGCTGGCCTCAGACCTGGAATACGCTGATTCACAGCAAGAGCTCAGCTTCGATATTGATGAGCACAATCTCAGCATTTCCTTGAAGCTCAGCGATTAGGCCGAACAGACAGATCTTAGCTATTGCATCATTGCCCCCGGACACGATGATTCTACCGCTTTGAGTCTCATCCAGAGGCGACAACGGCGGCATTGACCTGGCCAAGCAAGTCATCAACATTGAACGGTTTTTTAATAAAGTAGGCATCCGGGTCATTACGAATATTATTCACCACTTGCTCCTGATGATATCCACTTATCAAAATGACGGGAGTAAGCAGCCCCCGTGATCGGATTCGCTGGTAGACCTCAGTTCCAGACATTTTAGGCATGGTGCAGTCGAGTACAAAGAGGGAGAATTTGCCGCCCTCTTTGTCGATCTTAAAGGCAGCCTCTTCATCATCTTCGGCAACTGATACTTCGAATCCATCACTAACAAGTATGGATGAAATCAAACTGCGAATTCTGGAATCATCATCGGCGAGCAGAACTTTCCCCTTATTTATAACGTTAGGCATATTCGATCTCGGCACCGCACTCTCTCGATCGGATGACTTGTGTGACAATGCAGGGGTTGGGAAGTAGGCGGTGAACATCGTGTCCTCTTCTTTATTTGCGGTAACCTGAATAAAGCCACGATGTTGCCTCACGATACCGGCGAGTGAAGATAAACCAAGGCTATTTCGAGCGGCCTTGTCCGAAAACTTAACGTCCAGATGTAGGGGGTCAAATATCCTTTCAATTTGCCTCGGATCGATGCCGCCGCCTGAATCCTCTATACATACGTAGACGTACGAGCCGGTTGGTAGATTTTTTGTGAAGAAACACTTGTCCAGGAAATTCTGATCTGCTTCTACGGCGCCGGTGGATATTTCGATTTGCCCGGTGGTTTTGCCCATACCATTAATCCCATTGGCGACAAGATTGACAAACACCTGCCCCAGCTGAGCTTGATCCCCGCTGATCACGGGCAGATCTCTGGCCATCTTTTGCACCACTCGAATCTTCCTGGGCACTATGGAATTGATGAAGCTCCACATGCTCTCAACTAAGGCCGACATATCTATTGGCCCGTAAACACCCAACTCCTTGCCTGTATAGAGCAACATTTGCGAGGTAAGATCCACTGCTTGCCGCGCACCAGACATAACCATATAGAGATCTTTGCGCACATCACTATCGGCAGGAAGCTTTCTCATCGCCAGATTCGCGTAACCCATGATACTGGTTAGCATATTATTAAAATCATGGGCAATGTCGCCTGCCATAACGCCGACTTCTTCAAACTTCTGAGCCTGGGCGAATTGTTGTTCAAGCCGCCTGTTCTCTAATTTATATTCTTTGAGCCGAACATCCTGACTTACCAAACTTCGAGACATCCACTCCGAGGAAACCATGACCAATACGGCACCAATCATCAGCAATACGACGGAGTCGTAAAAATAAGTGAGCATAAAAATAGTCGACTCTATTTCAATAAAGGGAAGAGTCAGCTTCAAACCGACATGAACGACCAGAAGTCCTGCTAACCAGATAATACCGAGAGACTTTCCTTGTCGCCCCTCGACAAGCATGCCAACGCCCATCATAAATAGAACGACTTTGGGCAGTTCAGCGCCCAACCAGTGAACCAGGGTCAATTCGCCGGTAAAAGCGACGAGTATGCCTACACTCAGATACCATGTGATGCTGCACAAAATTAGCATCATTGGCACCTTTCTGCCGACCATGACTGAAACGCAGGCAAGCATCAGCGCCGCGTAGATCATTCGACCCATGCCTCCCAGAGCAAAGGCAAAATTTGGATCTTCCAGTAACACGCCAATGGAAGAAGCTACCTGGCTCGCCATTTCTACCGCCATGGCTGCGGTAGTAGTAGCCCAGGCTAATGAGTAATACCAGATTGAAAAAGAGAATGAAGCACAATGAGTAAAGTACTTCCGATGAATTGTATTCCATAAGGTCCAAGTATGCCGTGACCCATGAATTTTCCACTCCGACGCAGAAAACAGCAATGAGAGCCCCATATTATCAAGGGAACCGGCATTCTTATCCTGCCAGTAATCTGTAATACTCGGAACATAAGGTAAAAGCTCTAAAGGCTAGATCGCTATGGATGAACTTCTGGACAGCCCTCTACAGACAATCGCTGGGGCTATTCGCTCGAAACAGGTCAAATCGAAGGACGTCGTTACCGCATTTCTGGATAGAATTGAACGAGTAAACCCACGTCTAAATGCGGTGGTCTATTCTGTGGCCGAGCAAGCACTGAAGAATGCAGAAAAAGCGGACATTTCACTCCAAAATGGAGACCTGTTGGGGGCGCTTCACGGGGTTCCCATGACAATCAAGGACAGCCTCGATACTAAAGATGCTATTACCAGTTGGGGAACTCTGGGCAGGAAGGATTTCCGCCCCGGAAGAGATGCCAGCTGTGTTGCTCGCCTGCGAGAAGAAGGTGCGATCTTAATGGGTAAAACCAACACCCCTGAATTCACTCTCTCCTTTCAAACAGACAATCTGGTCTACGGCAGAACCAACAACCCCTTTGACCAAACAAAGAGCCCCGGTGGCAGCAGCGGCGGCGCCGCTGCAATAATATCTGCAGGCGCCTCACCGTTCGATATTGGAACGGATACTGGCGGCAGCATCAGGCTACCCAGTCATTTTACAGGAATAGCGGGGATCAAACCCACAACAGGGCGAGTACCTTGTACCGGCAATGCGCTCCCCAGCACAGGTCTCATTGCCCCGCTGTCACAACCTGGCCCCCTGGCCCGATATGTGGACGATCTTTCGTATATCCTGAAAATAATCTCGGGACCAGACCTACTGGACCCGCACGCAGTCCTCGCGAACTGGCATGACCCTGCAGACGTTGATATTAATGCACTGAGAATCGGATATCACAGCGACAATGGAATTTGTACGCCGTCCATTGACATTATCGATACCATTGAAAACGTGATTACGCTTTTCCGGGAACACAAAATCGAAGTCACATCCGAACGCCCATCAGGACTGGAAATGGCAGGATTTATACTGTCCACGGTATTTAGTGCTGATTCGGGTGAAATGCTCGATACTCTTCTTGAGGATTGCCGAACTACACAACCTTCTCCACAAATTGAAGAGGGCCTAAAAGCTACCGAGCATGCCCTGGATGCCCGTGAATTCGCACAGGTTCTACATTTGTGGCAGAACTACCAAAGCTCGATGCTGGGCTACTTCAATGATTTTGACATCCTGATATGCCCGGTTAATGCCTATACCGCCATTGAACATGGCGTAAAGGAAGATATGGCTGCATATACATATACCAGCGCATACAACCTCACGGGTTGGCCGGCAACGGTTATAAGGGCAGGAACAGATACCAATGGCTTGCCTATCGGCGTACAGATAATCAGCCAGCCATTTCGAGAAGATCACTGTCTCGCAGTGGCAGGATGGCTTGAAGAAAAACTCGGAGAATTCCCCCGACCAGAGATACATGCCAGCGCTTAATCACGCCTTGACGAACTTGGTGACACACTTCTCCTAAACCTCATTCAACCCAGTCGCGTCTAATGGCTGGAATGCATCGATTCACCGTACCCCCATTGCGTATTGTCGCTGTATACTAGAAAGACACGCACGGTACCAGTATGCTACACAGCCCGATCTATATGCTATTAAGTGCACTATAAAAAATACTATACAAATGTAGGATGAGAATGAATTATGAGTTTTACCTTGCCAAAATTGAAGGCTTTTTTCCGTTTCGCAGGTGTCATGTCCTTGGCCATAAGTCAGCCACTTTATGCAGCGGATCTAAGCAGCATCTACGACCTGTCCGTACAGAATGATCCACAGCTCGGGGCAGCGCAGGCACTCTATTTCTCCCAAGCGGAGATTGTTTCCCAGGCCAGGTCCGGTCTCCTGCCATTTGTGTCCATTGGCGGCTCCACCTCCGACAACCGTCGACGAATTCCCTTGCCCTTGGTCGCTGTAGATACTGATCCGGGCAGCCCAACTTTCGGCGAACTGATTCAGGCCCCAGGCAGTCGTCCAACCCAGAGATTTAATAATCATGGCTGGCAGGCAACCCTCAGTCAGCCAATTTTCAGGCTAGATCGCTGGTATCAATTCAAGCAGTCAAAAAATATCGAAGCTCAGGCTCTGGCTCAATTTGCATCTG
Organism: Pseudomonadales bacterium; assembly: GCA_046582185.1. GTDB lineage: Bacteria > Pseudomonadota > Gammaproteobacteria > Pseudomonadales > Azotimanducaceae. Next base: position 188,472 of record JAYGEX010000018.1, read on the forward strand.
ATCAACAAGAGCTAATTGTGCGAGTAACGGAAAGCTATCTGGACATACTGGAATCGCAGGATGCCTTGACCTCATCCAACGCAGAACGAGATGCCGTGGGTCGACAACTGGAGCAGGTACAGCAACGATTCGATGTAGGCCTGGTTGCTATAACAGATGTCCTCGAGTCAACAGCTGCTTATGATTCCTCCACTGTGAATGTCATCGAAACTGAGGGCGCGCAATCCGTTAGCTTCGAACCTTTGCTACGATTAACAGGTGACTCCATCACTAGCGTTTTTGCACTATCGGGTGATTTCCCAGTGAAGGCGCCAGAACCAGGCGACGCGCAATCCTGGGTAGATGTAGCACTTCAACAAAACTATACATTGCTCGCAGCTAGAGAAGCCGTCAAAACGGCCGAAAGGCAGGTTCAGATTGCAAAATCAGGACATATGCCAACAATCGATGCACAGATAGCCTACTCTCATAGTGTCTCCGGTGGTGGCGACTTCTTTGGATCAAAGGTAGACAATCGCTCTCTCGGCATACAGCTTAACGTACCGCTCTATGCCGGTGGTGGAATTCGCTCCGTCGTCAGGCAATCCGGATACCAGTTGCAGCAGGCACAAAAAAACTACGATCTGACGCAAAGAACCATCGTAGAGAATACAAAGAGTCTATTCACAGCAATCAATACTGACGTAGCACGAGTCAGAGCCAGACTCCGAGGCATAGAATCCAGTCAAAGTGCACTTGATGCAACACAAACAGGCTATGAGGTTGGCACCCGAAACATCGTTGACGTACTGGTGGCACAGCAACGACTGTATCTTTCACAATTTCAGTATTCCAGCGCCAAATACCGATACATCAGAGATACGTTCCGCCTTAAGCAGCTTGTTGGGTCATTGTCTCCAGACGACATATATGAGTTAAATAAATTTATCGTTACCAACGAAACAATTAGCAGAGTTACACCGTCAACAAGATAACTGGCAACACTGATGTATTTTTCAATGCATTTTATGGTGTGCATTTTAGACTAGCCCAAAAACTACTCGAGCAGCTGCGATGAAATATAAATGGGTATCCATATTGGTTCTTGCATCTTTTGCTGGTGGATATCTGTTGCCCAATGCTGGCGAAAGCATCGCCGCAATAACTACTGGGGAGCAAGTCAATCGCGCTGCTCAAGAGCTGCCCTCCCCGGATGCTTCGCTCCTCACTGACAATGAAACCAACAACATCACGATCTTCAGCGATGTAAGCCCATCAGTAGTCTTTGTGACCAATACTCAACTGCAGCGGCAACGTTTTTCATTCAACGTGATGGAGAGGCCTCGCGGCAGCGGTACCGGATTTGTATGGGACAAGAGCGGCCTGATAGTCACCAATTTCCATGTTGTTTATGGCGCAAGTAAAATAACCATCACGCTGCAATCCGGGAAAAACTATATCGCCGAGGTAGTTGGGACTTCGCCAGAGAAAGATCTCGCCTTATTACGTATTGACGCCCCTGACGAGAACCTAAGGGCCATACCACTTGGGGACTCAAGTACGCTGTCGGTAGGCCGTAAGGTATTGGCAATCGGCAATCCATTTGCTCTGGATACCACCTTGACGGTGGGTGTCGTCAGTGCCCTGGGCCGCGAAATAAAGTCCATTAGTAATAGAACGATCAAAAACGTAATTCAAACAGACGCAGCCATTAATCCCGGTAATTCCGGCGGTCCATTGCTCGACTCCATGGGACGGCTGGTGGGTGTAAATACAGCTATCTATAGCCCAAGCGGCGCCAGCGCCGGTATCGGTTTCGCCATCCCCATCAATACTATTAAGGCGATAATTCCGCAGCTATTGAAATTTGGCAAGTTACTAAGGCCCGTTCTCGGCATTGAAACACTAACGGACTATTGGGCGCGACGTCTCAGGGTAAAAGGCGTGGCGGTTCTGTCAGTGAAGGACGACTTTCCAGCACAGAAAGCTGGAATGATAGGTGTACGGGAAGACAGACGAGGCAACATTCATCTTGGTGATGTTATTATCGCGATTAACGATGAACCTGTAATCAACGAAGACACCTTGTTATCATTGTTAGAGTTACAGGAGCCCGGCGATTTGGTTAAAGTAACAACGATAAAAAACGATGCCATTCATAATTATGAGCTGGTCCTGCGATCTCCGGAACGATAGGCAAATATAACAATATCAAATGTACTTATATTCCCTTACAAGCCCCCAGAAAGAAGCATTCTTTTGCCTGGCACACAATGTCGTCGTATCTGATGGTGAGTTAAGCCCCGGAGAGCAAAACATGATGGAGGCTATGCGTCGTGAAATGGATCTCGACAGTAGTTTCCAGCCGCACTATCTTGATGTAGATGGCCTGGATAGTGTCTTCGACACCAAAAAATGTAGAGTCATCGTTATTATCGCGCTCATTCAGCTTGGCTATGCTGACGGCGCCTTCGAAATTGAAGAGCAAAGCTTCTTGAAGGTACTCTGTAGAACCTTCGACATCTCTGATACTACATTTGACCTCATGGGCAATTGGGTCCGCCGACTACTCGCACTCGAACGCGAAGCCAACGCCTTCCTATAGAATATTCTTGTTATGACTAGTCGACGGGCCTGAAGATGACCATAGCCAGAACTAGTTCGCTCTTATGCCTGCTCTTCTTGCTTGTCGCTTGCAGCACTTCCAGCACTCTGCAGGATGGTATGGAGCCTTCAGCGGAGAAAGAGCCCTCAGCGAATAGACCACCCTCCCCAGAACGGCTGCTCGCGGAACCTCCTCATGGCTGGAAGCTGATATACCAGATTAATAACCGCACTACTCGCCTCTCAGACTTTGTTCCAGCTGATGAAAGCGAAGCAGACTGGTCTACCAAACTTTCATTTGAATCATTTCAGGAGCTGATCGACGCTGACCCCATAGAAATATTGCTCAGCGAGGTCGAACGCGATAAACAACGATGCAGTTTCGTACAACATTTCAACCTCTTCTCTGGCCTGGAAAATGGGTATCCTGCTTCAGTCAGGCTATCTCTATGCGGGCGGGATAGTATTAGCGGCAACGGCGAAATAAAGATGGTGAAGGCAATCCAGGGTGAGGACTACTTCTATTTCGTAAAAATGTTCAAACAGATTGAACCCTTCATTGCCAATGAAGCGGAATTTCAAGCAGAAGAAATAGCAATATGGTCAACCTATCTGCGCAAGATCTCACTTTGTAACTCAAAGAATATGGCTCATAGCTGCCCAGATCCTTAAGCTCACATAGACGTAAACGCACCATCTTTTACGCGATCGCCGATTGTGGCGATGACTATGGAAGCCGAAGATGGCCTCATGTTTCCTGACACAGCAATATCATGAACTCATGGGTAGAGCACATCCTGTTTACCCTGCTACCGGGTTCTTGCGTCCTCTGCGATGCACCCCGAAAGCATAAACTCGACCTCTGCTTCGATTGCGAACAGGAACTTCCATGGTTGACTAACCACTGCTTTAATTGCGCTATTCCCCTGCCGGATGGCAATATGATCTGCGGAAAATGTCTGACTGAACACCCCCCCTACAGTCATTGTTACAGCGCCTTCGTCTATGAATACCCAATTGATAAACTCATTCTGGAGTTCAAAGAGAATCGAAAGCTCGTCATCGGCAGAGTTCTTGCCTCCCTGCTGCTCCGTTCTTTTCCAGGCTCCTATTTACCACCAGATTTATTGTTGCCCGTACCACTGCACAAATCCAGCCTCAGACGCAGAGGATTCAACCAATCAACAGAAATAGCAGAAGTTCTATCTGACGCCTGGTCAGTCCCCATAGATACCAGAAATTGCCGGCGCCAGAAGAAGACAAGTGCACAGAAGAGCCTGCATATCGAAGATCGAATTAAAAATATCAGCGGCGCATTTGCCATCGACAAACATTACCGAGGGAAGCGTATTGCCATCATCGACGACGTCGTCACTACCGGCGCCACAGTTAGGGAGCTGGCAAACCTGCTATTGGACAATGGCGCTGACTCAGTCGAGGTGATATGTATTGCCAGAACCCCCGCGTAAGCGATCCCTGTGGTAAAGTCTGGGGAATTGATTTTCGTGATATCTATTATATGGATTGGCAACAGATCGATCTTAGTACTGACTTTTCAGCTGGCGTAGTGCCACCTGATTCGTTCGAGAAAAGTTTTCACCTTGTGATATCCGATGACGAAATTCTCACAATTGATGGCGTACATCCATGGCGACCACTAGATCAGGACGAGTGGCGGTGGCTGGGATTGCCTGAGCTCGAGAGCCATTACCTGGGACATGTCAACAATGTGCCTATATTCGCAAATGAAGTGGATCCGGATGCAGACAACCCGGAGGGTTATGAATTTTCGACACTCTGGTCATTTTTGAATCAGGTAGACCAACAGGTTTTTTACCTCATCGGCCGGGCAAAGCAGATCGTAGACTGGCACAGAGATCATCACTTCTGCAGTAAATGTGGTGATAAGACATCCTCATTTGAAAATGATAGAAGCCGCAAGTGTGCGAGCTGTAATCTCATGTTCTACCCAAGGCTATCCCCGTCGATTATCGTTTGCGTTAACAAAGGTGAGGAAATACTTCTGGCAAAAAATGCCAAAGCTCGTGGAAACTTTTATAGCACCCTGGCGGGATTTGTTGAGCCAGGTGAATCCATTGAGGAAACGGTTCACCGAGAGGTTTTTGAGGAAGTGGGTATTAAGGTAAAAAACCTATCTTACTTTGCCAGCCAATCATGGCCATTCCCGAATTCGCTGATGCTCGGTTTTCATGCAGAGTACGAAAGTGGTGAGTTTAATTTGCAGGAAGAAGAGATTGCAGATGCCAACTGGTTTCACTATTTGGATCTTCCAACGCGGCCAGCGATGGTTTCGATATCCGGCTGGCTGATTAATGACTTCATCAAGCGAGCAGAAGCCGCAAAGAACCTTACCTAGTGCCACGGATGGTGACAATTAGGTTCTGTTTCTTACTAATTGTATTTGCGTTGTCCCCCACAGCCACAAGCGCTGAAATAACTCGAATTGCGACCGCCTCGAATTTCAAGCCAACCCTTATTAGGCTGCTGGACAGTTATGCTTCCGATTCATCCAGTCACTTCAAGATCAGCTCTGGATCAAGCGGTGTGCTCTACGCACAAATAAGAAATGGCGCACCCTTCGATATCTTTATGTCGGCAGACATGCAGCGGCCTGCGTTGCTCGAAGAAGAAGGCTTAATCGTTCCTGGCAGCAGGATGAGCTATGCAGTCGGTAGACTCGCATTATGGGTACCCAGCGCCACCACCCAGATTAATGCCGAATTCCTGACGGACTTCCAGGGCATACTCGCCATCGCGAACCCGGACCTTGCGCCATATGGTGTCGCCGCGATGAGTATGCTTAAAACCCTGAATACCAACAATGGATTCAAAATTGTTAGAGGCAACAACATTGCACAGTCCCACCAGTTTGTTCTAACGGGCAATGCCCAGGCTGGAATAGTTGCCTTGTCCCAGATGAAACATTTAAAGGTTGCCAGCCAACAATATTGGCCGGTCGCTGAACAACTGCATGGGCCAATCGAACAACAGCTTGTAGTACTAAAGCCAACAAGCCAGGGCCTGGCATTCATATCTTTCCTGAATACGAGTTCTGCACATTCGGTATTGCGCGGCGACGGGTATTCAATTGCCGAGCGTCTGGATAAACCCCATAATGATTGATCCTGATCTTGTATCACTTATTATTACGCTGAAACTGGCGGGCACCACTACAGTAATACTCATGCTCTTGGGGACGCCGCTCGCCTGGTGGCTGGCAAGGACAAAGAACGCGGTCAGCTATATCGTGGAGCCGATAGTCGCTCTTCCCATCGTTTTACCACCTACAGTGCTGGGATTTTACCTATTGATTTTCCTGTCGCCCAACAGCTTTATAGGCGGCGCATGGATTAGCCTGACCGGCCACCCCCTGGTTTTCACATTTGAAGGTCTGGTCATCGGTTCCATTATTTATTCCTTACCCTTTTACGTCCAACCCCTGCAGCTGGTTTTTGAAAACGTCAGCCAGGACATACTCGACGCTGCGGCGACGCTGGGCGCTGGACCTGTTGATCGTTTCTTTAACATCATCATTCCACTATGCCGAACCGGATTCATCGTCGCAGCAACGCTCGCATTCGCGCATACAGTAGGGGAATTCGGAATTGTGCTGATGATTGGCGGCAATATCCCGGACGAAACGCGAGTACTTTCAATTGCACTCTACGACCATGTCGAAACCCTGCAATATCAGAAAGCACATTATCTTGCTGCGGGTTTACTGGCATTTTCCTTCCTGTTACTCCTGGTTGTATACACCTTGAATCGGCGATGGAAGAAACAACTTGTAGACCGGATGAGCGCCTAAGGTGGAAATCTCAATCAAAGCTCACCTGACCCGTTCGAGCGGCTTCGTCATCGATGTAGACATCATCATACCTCCTGTAGGAATCACAGCGCTCTATGGCCCTTCGGGATCAGGGAAATCAACACTACTCAAACTCATCGCCGGGCTGGAACGGGGGTCAGACAACGATCACATTGAAATTACATCGGGGTCGACGGTCTGGCAAAACGACAAAATCTTTGTCCCTGCTGAAAAACGCAGCATCGGTTATGTATTCCAGCAACATCAGCTATTTCCTCATTTGAGCGTTCAGGGAAATTTGGACTTCGCTATAAAGCGGCAACACGTTCAGAGCACCATAGATTTTGATCAGGTAGCGCAATGGCTGGACATTCAGCCACTACTAAATAAGAAAATTACCCAGCTATCAGGGGGAGAAGCCCAGCGTGTAGCGATGGCGAGGGTTTTGCTCAGTGGTGCCAGATGCATCTTGATGGATGAACCTCTGGGTGCAATTGATAGCGCCGCACGTGCGCGAATACTCCCATATCTGGATCGTTTACATCGTAACCTTGAGATACCGATGATCTATGTGAGCCACTCATTCGATGAAATCACCTATCTCGCGGACCAGCTATTCGTTTTGAACAATGGAAAAGTCAGCCGTAGCGGCTCTCTCTTCGAACTAAGTTCGGATCTCGAACTGGCATCAGGCCAGGGTGACGCTTCTGCTACTGTCATCCAATGCCGCGTTCATGACCATGATAAAAAGTATGACCTCAGTGAGCTGAATTTCGAGGATACGAGCATCTTTGTGAATGCCCAGAGCCATTCAATTGGCGATTTGGTCCGAGTCCGGATTCCCGCAAGAGACGTCAGCATCGCCACCAGCAGGCCAGAAAATTCATCTATTCTTAACATAATCAAAGTAGAAATCGTTTCTTTCGAAGAGGCGCACGATAGAAGCGTATTGGTGAGATTACGCCGAAACAAGCAGTTCTTACTCGCGAGAATAACCCGGAAGTCCATGAGCACCCTCTCATTGCATAGTGGTCAGCAAGTCTACGCCCAGATTAAGAGCGTTGCCTTGCTTAACAAGAGCAACGTAAGTACACAATAGAATGTACACAATAATTGTCCGTATTTCATGGCACCTCTGTTGGATAGACGTTATTCTAGCGGCGAATATCGACATCCGATCTTTCGGACCATCCACAAACAATTGAATGTTTATGAGCGAAGTAAGCAACGACCCACATCCGTTTTCAAGGCTCACGCCTGACTTTATTATGGATGCCCTGGAAAGCTTGAATTACCGGTGCGATGCCCGAAACCTTGAACTGAACAGCTACGAAAATCGCGTCTACCAAATTGGCATTGAGGATGCTGAACCCGTCATTGGAAAATTCTATCGCCCGAACCGATGGAGCGACGAGGAAATTCTGGAAGAACATGAATTTACCCGGGAATTGCAGGATGAAGAAATTTCAGTGGTTGCGCCGTTGGTTTTGGAATCCGGCTCAAGCCTTGCCCACTACAAAGACTTCCGATTTGCGCTTTATCCTCGCCGTGGCGGCCGCGCACCGGAACTGGATGACCTTAACTGCCTTGAAATACTGGGCCGCTTTATCGGTAGAATTCACAGCGTGGGTGGGCGAAAAAAATTCATTCACCGCAGACATATATCAATTGAAGAATATGGCTTCCAAACCAGACTATTCCTGCTGGAAAATAATTTCATCCCGAATGACCTTCTGCCCGCTTATGAATCAGTATCCATCGCTTTGTTGGAAGATCTTGAAAAGAGTATCGCCTCAGTCCCGTACAAATCAATACGATTGCATGGTGATTGCCACATGGGCAACGTTCTGTGGAGGGATGACATACCTCATTTCGTCGATTTTGACGACGCCAGATCGGGACCGGCGATTCAGGACCTGTGGATGATGCTATCCGGCGAGCCCTCGGAGCAGTCAATTCAAATGTCGACTATCCTTGAAGGCTACATGGATTTTATGGAGTTCGACTACGCAGAGTTACGCCTGATCGAACCCTTGAGGACGCTGCGCATGATGTACCACGCAGGATGGCTGGCAAAGAGATGGGATGATCCGGCATTTCCGCGTGCATTTCCTTTTTTCAATACGGAACGCTACTGGTCGGATCACATCCTGGAGCTGCGAGAACAATGGGCAAAGCTCAGCGAGCCAAGCTTGCAAATATTCCCCTGACGAGCAGCCTCAAGCAGTCGCTTTTAGCTTGTTAAGCACGGGGTTGGCGTACATCCTGAGCCAATAGTCTCGATGACCTGCTTCGCACTCCTGCAATTTTTCATCCAATAATCTGGTATCAACGAGCTCAATGTCTTGCTTAATCTTGTCCCAGACACTGGAATATTCTTCTTCCTGAATTTGAGACAGCGCCCAATAATTAATCGGATAAAGCTCAAGATTGCCGAGTATCTGACGATCCAACTCGCTTGCAACCTGCTCGGCGCTGGCGTAGTCGGGACCCAGGATATCGCCCAGCCTCAAGGTTACTCTGCCTTTGAACCCAGCCAGCCCCTTTACCAGACTCAACAGATCCTCTCCTTCAGCCTTGCTGTACTTACCTGATTCAGCGAGGGCGGTCAGTTCCCTCGCCTTAATGGCATCACAGGGATCGAATTCATAGGACAAGGTCACAGGCACAATTCGCATTTTGCCAATGGTCTCTGCGAAATCCGCCTTCCTGTTACAAAGGGTCAGCATTTTGATCAGCGCAGGATCTGTCAAATCAATGCCATCTTTTGCTCGACCTTCACTCTGGGCAATCCAGACAGACTGCCTGCTATTCATGGACATTTCGATGTATTGGGAAGATTCCAACAAAGCTGCATAGACCTTCTTTCTGCCCGACTCACCACGACGTATAAAAAAACTCTTATTGAGTTTCATTATATCGGTCGCAAACTGTCGCTGAATCAGGTTGTCACCTACGGCGATTCTCACTGTATTCATACCTTTATGGAACAGTGCGTAATTCAGCAACATTGAGTCACCGGCGATATCACGATGATTACTGATAAACAGATAGGATTCGTCCCTTTCCAGTTTCTCAAAGCCAAGATATTTAAACTCTGTTATTGACTCGGCGATCAGAAGGCTAACGTAATGTTCAACGACGGCCTGAAACCCTTCAATGCTGCTAACACTGTTTAGATGCTTGGCAAGCGTCCGTCTGACCATCCATTCGACCAGACCCGGTAGCATTTTCTGTAAGCGAGGCGCCTGCCACTGGCCAATAAATTTCAGAAAATCACGTTCAAGCAATAAACGCCTGATAACATCTTCCACTTCGCCGTCATTATAAGGTCGTATATCATCGAAGGTGTTCATGTACAGCTCATATCGTATGCATTGAATTACGGAATTTTCCAGCGGGCATTCTACTTGTTCTGCGCCCTTTGGCGCTACTCTCGATCCGAATCGGAGCTATTTTATAATCAGCGCTATCTAATAATCAGCACTATCTAACAATTAGAAATGATCCAACGCCGATCAGCAAGATAAAGACCAGGCGCCGCACCAGTTTATCCGGGATTAGATGAAGTACACGGCCAGTCAGCATCGTCACGATAACAACCACCGGAATCGCTATCGCAGTCGTACTAAGAACGCTTTTGTCTATGTGGCCAGCGACACCCGCAATCATAGATCTGCAAATGGTTGATACTGCAAATACGCCAAGAAGGGTAGAACGGATAATAATGAGCTCCAATGGCTGCCGGTACATGAAGTAAGCTAATGGTGCTCCACCGGCGCTGTATAAACCCGCGATTATGCCGCCCAATACACCGGTAAACCCTATGGATGACCTGGAAGAGACCTCATCGAATGGCGATGGAGTGATCATGAGCATGATGCCCCCGGAAATAATCACGATGCCAAGGAAAGTTTTGAGCGAGCTATAATACTGATTGCTCAAGAACTCCAGCAGCAAGAAACCTACAATCAGAAAGGGAACCATGCCTGCCGTAATCCATTTCAAATAATACAGATCTACATGGCGATGACTTTGTCTGAGCGCCACCACGGTATTGGCGAGAGAGATAAAGCTAATAACAGCCGCAGAGAAGCTGATATCGGCAACATCCAGCGCAGTGACCCCGGCAATAATTATCAGACCCATGGCGAAACCGGTGATGGTCTGTACGACCGCACCAATTGCAACAAGGGTGAGGAACAATAGTATGTTAATCTCCGGCACTTTAGTTCCCGATCAATAGTTTCCGATCAATAGTTTCCGATCAATCGTAAGGACAACGCTCATGGTAACTCAGCGTTTGGGTAGTTCATTCGCAAGTAATTCTATCCAGGACAGCTCTATTCTGCGCGGTTCTAATCTGGACAGGTCCATTCTAGATAAGCCTATATTCGGTAGATTCATAAGCATTACTTTTTCCCGCCTAAAATCAATTGTACCCCAGCAATGAGTATTCTCTGGGTAAAAACCATCCACATACTATTTGTAATCTCATGGATGGCGGGTGTCTTTTACCTGCCCAGGATTCTGGTTCACTATGTTGAAGGCAAGAAAGCGGGAGAAGATATAAGACGCCTGGTCATTATGGCGGAAAAACTATTCAGATTTTCAAGCCTTATGGCAGTTTTGGCGATCATCCCTGGCCTTATTCTGTGGCTTGGCTATGGCATTACAGGCAACTGGCTAACAATTAAGCTATTTCTGGTCCTTGTGCTGATCGCCTACCAGCTTCAATCTTTACGCTATATTCACATGATGCAACAAGACAAGATAATCCAATCGTCCCTCTTTTTCCGCCTCTACAACGAAGCTGCTCTTTTCATTGTGATACCGATATTAATCATGGTGGAAGTAAAGCCCTTCTAAAAAAGTCGGAACCCAAGCGCCGAAATAAATCGACGGAACTTTGCCTTACATGCGTATAAGGAAATAAGAACACGCATAACCAAAGGAAAGGACCATGCAAAATCCTAAGAACACGCTAGCAATCAAGCTATTTACGATCGTGATTATCACCAGTGCGTCCGCAACTTGCTTCGCAGCTGGACACGGCGCCAGGATGATCGAACATTTAGACACCGATGGAGATAATCTTATCAGTCTGGATGAGTTTCACCCACCGGAAGGCAGGGGTGGAATGTTGAAGCGGGCAGACCTTAATGGAGATGGCATCGTCACAATCGAGGAAGCGACTCAGGTCAGAGATGAGCGAAATGCTGAGCGTGCGGAGAGTTCAGGTAGACGATTGGAGAAAACCTTCGAGCAAATGGACACCAATAACGATGGTGCAGTCTCGGGCGATGAAATGCGCCTTTATGCTTTTAACAAGGTTGACAAGAACCAGGACGGTTACCTCTCCGAAGAGGAACTTAGGAACGGCCGCAAGCACAGGAGAAAACAGTACGACCGATGGCAGAGCGGCGAACATCATTCTCACGACGATTAGGATAAGTCGCTAAAATATCATGCTTTTGTCGATATTAACGGTCATGATATGTATCACTTATGGAGGCGGATGAATTAGATCTTATCAGGCGAATGGTGGCAGGCGAGGAGTCAGCCTACCGGAAATTGCTCGAAAAACACCTGCCTCCACTATCCAACTATGTAATAAGAATGATGGTCAACACCGCCGATGCAGATGATATTGTTCAAGAAACGCTGATTCGATTGTGGACCAGGGGAGATCAATTTTCCCCTGAGAAAACCAAGCTTACAACGTGGTTACATAAGATCGCACACAATCTTTGCATTGATCATTTTCGAAAGCACCGGCGATCAATTGATGAACATCCTGTCCAGGAAGTGGCTCTGACGTCTGGCCCGGAAACGAGTCTTGTACAGCAGGGACTATCTAGGGACATCACGCGGGCAATGATGGCATTGCCCGAAAGACAACGAAGCGCCATCATTATGTGCCACTATCAAGGACTCTCAAACAAGGAAGCCGCGATAGTATTGGATATCTCGGTGGACGCGCTGGAATCACTGATGGCAAGAGGACGAGGCAAACTTAGACAGATACTGGCAGCTGACTATGAAGATTGAACGGTTTCGACAAATACTGGCCGCCTACGGTACAAGAGAGGCGCAATGGCCAATCGACGAGCGAAATGAAGCGCTTGAATTGGTACAAACAGATGCGAAGTGCGCGCAACTGCTGGAAGCTCATCGCGAACTTGATGATGTTCTGGATGGATATATTCCGCTCTCGGCAACTATTTTTGTAGAGCACATCCTTGAAAGATTACCGAAACCCATCACTGACCGGCTTGTTAACTGGCTATTACCAAAGGCGAGAAGAGACATATGGAAACCTGCCACGGCGAGTGTTCTTCCTTTAGTATTGGGAATTTTAATTGGCTCAAGTACATTGTTAGATAGCCTATCTCTTGTAGATGACACTTTGGCAATCGACTGGGACGAAGAAATCTATCTACTCGCATTAGATGACAATGGTCATTCCAGTGAATTATTGGAAGACAGCACCGATGAATAAAGGGAGAATATTTACGGTAATGTTGATTGTATCGCTCGGCTTGAATTTTCTGTTTATCGGCACAATCATAGGCAGAAACATCATGTTGGGCCCGCCCCAATTTCCCCATCCACTGGGTTGGGTTGCACATAGCATAGATAAAGCAGAGAGAGACAAAATTGCACCGCTGCTGCGGGAAAATACGCTCTCCAATATAAGACTGTTAAAGGAAATGCGGATAGCCCGCCATGAGTTCAACCAGTTATTGATGGAAGAGCAAGTCGATGAAACCGCGATTGACAAATCATTGCAACGGCTGAGGAATGCATCATCGGATTATCAATCGACTGTGCATCAGCAAATGATTGTCATCTTGAAAGATCTAAAGCCAGAACAGCGTCGTAAAGTCGCAAGATACCTGATGAACCACCGCCGTTCAGATAGGATGCCACGGCATCGAAACGACAGGTAAGCCGCAAAGAGCCGCCGCTACGCCAATATTGAATCAGCCTTATTTCACCGCCTTCGCACCGGACGATACTGTATACTTTTTGCTCGTCCTGTCACCAACATCAAACCGTGAAATATTCCATTAGAAACTCCCTATCTACTCTCTTTGAAACGGCGTTGTCGTCCTCTGGCTTGGATTATTTTGAAACGGCCTTTGATGCCGGTTGGCGCTCTGAGTGTGAGCTTCAGAATGTAAACGACCTGACTCAATGGCGCCCTATCGCACAATCGCAGCCAGTCGATTTTTCGGGTCTTGCAAACGCTGTTGAGCAAGAGATTCATCCGGATATCTGCGAATACTATGGGAGCTTCTGGGCGAGCACACTGGAATCCACAAGTCAGGAAGGGCAGGTCAGCCTGATTCAGCTATGGAATCAGGAAGATTTTGATCGACTGATCGGTAATCTGATTGGGCACCTCATGGTTAAGCGACGATCAAAGCAACCGTTCACTGTATTCTTCGCCAATACAGAGCCGGACACTGAGTTTTTTCTAAGTATAGATAACGAGACAGGTCGAATCCTTCTGGAAGAAGCCGGAAAACCACCCATCCGCGAAGTCGAAAAGGATCTGATCACTTTTCTCAAGCGCCTCACTCCCGTTGCAACCAATTCTGGTATTTATTAGCCGGATCATTTTCCAGTTACTTTTTATATAGCCTGGAAATATAGCCAGATTAGCCAAAGCCTAAAGCTTCGGCGTATCGTTTTGACAAAGCACGTCGAAGAGTTAGCATCATCGTATAACTGATTTATAGCTGGATACTATTATGGAAGCACTATTGTCTGGGCAAGTTGTGCTCGTCACAGGAGCAAATCGGGGTATCGGCAAACAGTTGTCTGCAGACCTCGCGGCAGCAGGCGCTACAGTTGTATTATCAGCACGCAATGCGGCTAGCCTGGATGCTATTACCAAACAAATCGAAACTGCCGGCGGGCAGTGTGATCGCGTTAATCTCGATGTCACCCAAGAAGAAATGGTCACATCAGTCGTGGATGACATTGTGTCCCGCCACGGCCGGATCGACTTGTTAGTGAACAATGCCGGAATTGGTGCCGGTTCAAAATACCCTTGGGATCTGCCCGTTGATGAATGGTGGGCAGTACAGGAAGTAAACGTGAGGGGTGTATACCTATGTACACAAGCGGTTATGCGCCATATGATTCAGCAGAAATCCGGGCGTATTATTGACGTCGGTAGTTTAATCGGCGCCAACCCCAGCCCCGCCGCAGCACCCTACTCCGTAAGCAAAGCAGCTCTCTTTAGATGGAATTCATGCCTGGCCGAGGCGGCGAAAGAATTTGGCGTGTCGGTGTTCATTATAAGCCCTGGCCTGGTGGCAACCGACATGACGAATCGGCCACAGTTTGACAATATACCCGCAGATCAATGGGTTCCAATAGAAAAAAGTGGCGAACTTGTGGTCGCATTAGCATCGGGAGTAGCGGATAGGCTCGCCGGTAGATTTATTCACGCGCTGGACGACCTGGATACACTCATCGCACACGCAGATGAGATAATTGAGAATAACCTTCAGTCGCTCAGCATGACGATCTTTGATGAATCATGAAATTGCGAAGACACAATCGGGTCGACGGGATTCACGCGACTGCCTCCTCACGATTGGGCAAGCGAATAAGTACTGTCACAACGCCTGCCAGTAAAAAAGCCACAGCCCAAACCTGAAATGCATAAGTGTAGCTGCCGTAGGTATCAGCAATATACCCCGTGATTAACACCCAGAATGTTGCAGGTGCCAGAAAAAATGAGAGCAGACCATTCACGCGCGAGAATTTCTTTACTCCAAAGAGGCGGGAAATCAATACCGAGCGAACTGGCACCATGCCACCGAAGCCCAAGCCAAACAAAGCTGCTGCCAACATCATGGCAAGGTATGTATCAACAGACATAAAGACCAGAGTCGAAGAAAAATACGAAGTCACTGCGAGCAGCACTGTCTTTTTCGCATCCATCCTATCCATCATCCAACCGAACAGTATCTTGCCAGCTATGGCAAACCCCCCAGCGACACCCAGCACATAGGACGCATCATAGAGCGTAAAGTCTAATTCAGTCGTTAGGTAAGCTGGCAGGTGAGTTATCATGGCACTAAAAACACCATTCATCAGGCCAAAGGTCAGGACTACACTCCAGAAAGCCTTCGAAGTTATAAACTCCCGGTAGATCTCCACATTGGACTGTTCGGTTTCTGCAGTTTCCTTACCTGGCTCCTCCGCTCCATCATCCCCATCAGGGTATTGCCCCAACACACTGGGAGATTGCTTCACCACCCACAGGGTCATTGGCACAATCAACAGAACCAGAATTGAAGCGTAAAGAGTATAAGTATTTCTCCAACCCAGATTGAGTGATAGCCAGGTTGCAACCGTTGGCATGACGACGCCGGCAACCGAGATCCCCATGATGGCAATACCAAGAGCTAAGCCCCGATTTCGCGTAAACCAGTTAACCATCAACTTCGTTTGGGTTAACGGCCCCACACATCCCCAGCCGATACCTTGAAATATTAATAAAGTGAAGAAAAATTCATAATATCCATCAACAAACTGCAACAAAAAATAACCGATAGTCAACCAACAAGCACCGAAGCAAATCACCAGCTTTAAAGGAAATTTATCAATAATAAAACCGATGATCGGTGCAACACAGCTGGAAATGAAAAGAACCAGGCTGATGACCAGCGATATTTCCGTTCGTGCAACGCCAAATTCCTCCATCCAAATCGGGAAGAAAATGCCTCTTGTATGAAGAAAGAAGCAGGAAGCGAAAAAGCCCATGAGAAAAGAATAAGCGGCGAGGATGTATCCGTAGAAGAATTTCGATTGCCGATCTGGAACTAAGACATCTGACACAACTTTCTTGCTCTAATCAAACTGTTTCTCGCCACTGGCAAAAAGCAGATAAAACACCATGCCAAACAAGGTGACACAAGCCGTTACCTGAAACACCAAGGCCCAGGAACCGGTAGCCTCGAGAATAAGCCCCGTGACATAAACGCCAACGATACCGGGGATAGTACCGGCGGTATTGGTGATGCCCATCAATGTACCTGCATGGCGAGGCCCGATATCCATATGGTTAACCGCGAAGCCGCCCATACTGGCTGCGGAGAAGGCTTTACCGAGGCAAAGAAGGCCAATCGCCGCCCAAACATTGGTAACGGTGCCTATGAGGAAAAGGCAGGCCGCAAGGCCGCCGAAGCCGATCGTCTGCATGAGCTTGCGGACAAATGTCACATCCATACCGCCCTTGATCATTCGATCCGCCAGACTGCCATGTATATTAAGGAACAAAAACGACGCGACATGGGGGAGCATCGCCACCATGCCGACAGCCGCAAAATCCACACCCAAGCCTTCATTGACATACTTGGGTAGCCAAGACAGGACAACGTAGAGCGTCCAGTTATTGCAAAACTGGGCCACGATGATGGCCCACACTGCCTTGTTTTTTAGAAAACTTCTAATGGGAGGAGCATCTTCGACAACCCCGGTGACGGCTGTATTTTCCTGGATATAGGCCAACTCCTCAGCTGAGATGTTGGGGTGTTCACTGGGAGAACTTGTCACTAACTTGCGCCAACTGAAAAACCAAATTAGGCCAGCCGCACCGAATAGATAGAAAGCCCACTCCCAACCCAGCATATGGACAATAATGGGGGTCGTCACCAGTGCGAAAACTGTACCGATCGGTATGCCGCTTGCGTTGAATGCAATCGCTTTGGATTTCTCCGTCGTTGGTATCCATCGCGCAGCCATACTGTAGACTGACGGAAACGTCACTGCCTCGCCAAGTCCCATGCATATGCGTACAGCGATCAGCGCCGCCAGACCAAGAGATGCAGCAGGTGGGGTTAGTATTGTAAATACAGACCAGGCTAGAACTCCGACGCCGAGCACCACCTTCCCACCGAAACGATCTGCCAGACGGCCTCCCACGACCTGCATCAACAAGTAGCCAATATAGAACGTCGACAAGATCAGACCCTGGGTTTTGACATCCCAATCATATTCTATGGCCATAGGGATGAGCGCTACCGAGATGTTCACGCGATCTATATAACAAATGAATGTCGCCACGAAGAACATACAAACCACTGTGTACCTGGTTTGCCACCAGCCCTTCTTTTTCTCGATTGATTCTGACAAATTCTGCTCCACTGCCTTGAATAGCACCTGCTGTCAGCATTGTTATAACACGAATGCAAAGTTCTTTTCTAAGGCACTCAAAAATACTCGACTGAGAAGACAAGGAGTGTGCGATGGTGGCAAGGCCCGATTTCTTCTCGTTGGTGAAGAGCACAGTCAGTTTCACGAAGGAGTCAGTTCACTACAAACTGGCTGACTCAGTTTTTGTATCGTGGCGGAAGCGCCACAAGGCAAACGAACTTGCACATGCGATTACAATCACGCCGGCGAAGTCTAGAGCCAGATTACCGGTAGCAACATTCAGTATCGCAAGATCAGGCACTGCAATTAACAAACCGCCCAGGGCAAAGAAACCGCGCAACCCATTTGGTTTGCCGATGAATGGAAGATAATTCTGCACTGAACCGGCGATGAAAAACATACCGACAAGCACCTCGCATACTGCAACGAAGGCCATTAAGTAGCTGTCTTCAAGGATAAGCGCTGGCTCCAACACAAAAAAGAAGGGGATAAGGTAAGTCGAAACACCCAATTTCATCGCCGTAAAACCAGTCTGGATTGGTTTCGCACCTGCGATCGAGGCGGCAGCAAATGCACCCAACGCAACTGGCGGTGTAATAAACGACAGCATTCCCCAATATAGAATGAACAGGTGCACCGCCAGCGGATTCAAACCACCTTCAATAAGCGCCGGTGCAAGAATAATGGCAAGAAATATATACGCGG
This sequence comes from Pseudomonadales bacterium, assembly GCA_046582185.1. Taxonomy (GTDB): domain Bacteria; phylum Pseudomonadota; class Gammaproteobacteria; order Pseudomonadales; family Azotimanducaceae. Next base: position 206,770 of record JAYGEX010000018.1, read on the forward strand.
CAGTAACGGTCATGCCAATACCGAGCACAAAGCTGGTGATTGCACCCATGACCAGCAATATACCCACACTGCCACCAGCCACATACAGTAATTCATTGACCAACGTCCCGGATAAACCGGTGACAGAAAGTGCCCCAACAATTAGCCCCACGCCACAAAGGATAACGAGCAGTTCAATCAATAAGCTACCCGCCGCCAGGATAAAACCGAATAGCTTAGGTCCATCAAAGCGATGGTTTGATGAGAACTGATTCACGAGCAACAGACAAAGGGTTGCTGCCCAGGGCGCGAGTGATTCCCGTTGCATGACCAACAGCAATACGACCAGCAGAATGAACGCCGCAATGTAATACCAGCCATCACGCAATGTGGCTGCCATTGATGGAATTTCCTCTTCGGGTAGGCCCTCAAGCCCCTCCCGTGCGGCATAAGCATCAAGCTGCATGAAAAGTGCAATAAAGTAGAGCAGCGCTGGTATTGCCGCACCAATCGCTACTTGGTAATAGGGCATTTCCAGAAAGGTTGCCATCACAAATGCAGTCGACCCCATGATGGGCGGCAACAATACACCTCCGGTTGAAGCACAAGCCTCAACACCAGCGGCAGTATGATCATTGAAGCCATTTTTTTGCATCGCTGGAATCGTTAGCTGCCCCGTCGTCAGCACATTAGTAATGACACTGCCACTCATTGAGCCCATCAGACCGCTGGCAACAATCGCAACTTTCGCCGGACCACCGCGAACCCGTCCCAACAGAGCAAAAGCAAAATCGATAAAAAACCGACCACCACCGGTATGTTGCAATGCGACGCCAAAGACCAGGAAGCCAATCACCAGGTTGGCAAAGGCGCGAAAAGGTAGACCAAGAATACTTTCGATACTCATGGTGTGATATATAGCTGTTTCGGCAATTCCAGATGCCATTCCGGACAGCACCTCAGGCATTTTGTCTGCAACCAGCGGATACAAGGAAAACAGCAAAACCAAGGTAACGAGGGGAATGCCGCCAGCCCGCCGGACGGCTTCAAGGACCAGCAACCACAGAACGATACTTACCCGGACAGCTTCTTCTGGCGCAACAAACTCCCATCCTTCCTCAACAATCTCCGTCGCCCGGCCAAAGAACCAGAAGCAGCAGTACGCAGCGGCGCAGGCAAGCAAAATATCAACAATGAGTAGATCGAACTTTGTATTAGACCGATAAAGCAGGAACGAGAAAGGCAGTAACAAGCCGATTAAGGCGTAATAGTAGTTTGTTTCAAGCCTTATCAGGCTAGCCAGCAGCGGACTGCCGAATAGCCGCAGGCTGTCCAATACCAGCACAACAACACATATCGTCGCCAATACGACCATCCAATCCAGCAGTGGTGATTGCACCCTCTTTCGCGTTAACGCCATACTGGATCAAAACCTTTGGACTCAAGGCGAAGCGCGCGGAGCTTCATCCATATCTCCGTAAATTCTGTGTCATCTTCAATGAGCAGATTGGCAAGTTCTTGCCATGCATCCTGCAATACCTGTTGCCGTTCAAGTAGACGCTCGTTGTTGGCCGCAAACGCTTCATTCCACACCCCGATTTTTTCAAAATAGCGAACTGCCCCGGCATGAAAAGGTACGACCCAGTCAAAGCGTTGTCGTGCCATCGACCAGCCTATAGACCCGGGATCTGCACTTTTGTAGTCGTCATAACCGAGGTGCAGCACTTCTGTTAAGTTGTACACCAACTCATCAGACTGTGCTGCCAAGGTCATCAACAAGGGGTACGGATAGGTTGCGCCCTCGTGCGGATTAGTTTCGGAAATTGCTGCGCCCCGGGTAGCAGTATTGCGACTAAAGTATGGCGCTACACCCAGCAAACGTTGCCAACAACCCTCGTCTTCATGCGGTACGCTTAACCAGCGGATGCCGCGAGGAGATGCCTCCAGTTTACGCGTTGGCCCGGATACTGTGGTCGCATAAGCCGTATCGACATGACCATCAATGATACCGTTCCACATTGCGTTGTATCCAGGGAACTCGATTCTTTCCACCTCATCCCAACCCACGTTGCCGCAGGCAAGCATGGCTTCGATTGATACATTTATAGAAGGCGCACCATGAACCCAGGGAATACGCTTACCCCGAAGTTGAGAGAGATCAGTGATACCGGAATTCGCGGCGACCGCTACTGCCTGATTAGATAATCCGACAGACATCATGACCAGGCGCACCGGCACTGGTCCCCAGCGACGAGATGCGAACTGAAAAGTCCCTTCCTGTGCGAAGTAAGTCGCCACACCATTAGCAGAAAACTGCACCCGACCAACCATAAGGGGCAACATTCGCGACACGTCGTTCTTACCTGGAATAATCCGTAGTGTTACCCGGTGTTTATTGCGTAACATTTTGGAGATGCCAACCGCCTGGTTGTAACCCGTCGTGCCCAGATTGTAGGCAGTCCAGGCCATCGCTCGAGGCAATTTGGCATCAGAAGCCGCACTCATCATGCTTGCAAACAAAAGCAGCAGACACAGAACAGCTGATAGGGGTAACACAATGAGAGATTTGACGCGCAATCTGAGTGATGTCTTATTATTGCTTTAAATAATTATCAACCTTTTGGGTTGCCGCGTCCATCTCGTCCGCCAACAGCGACAATGGCGAACCGATCATCAGTTTCGTTCGTGAACTGATCTCGTTCTTCTGGCTTATATCAATCTATGGGTTCGCAATCTATATCGCCGTTGAATAAAATTTGATCATCTTTATCAATCGCCGCTCTCCTGTTACGAGCCATCCTGGAATATACTGGGGAAATCATTTCCTCAATCGTTTTAAAAAAATATGGACAGCATTACCCTCGAACCCATTAGCCGCATTGCTGGTGAGATTACGCTCCCTGGCTCAAAGAGCTTATCGAATCGCGCGCTCTTGCTTTCAGCACTTGCAAGTGGGACAACTCAACTAAGCAATTTGTTGAAGAGCGATGATATCTCTCAGATGGTCACGGCACTAAATCAGCTGGGCGTATACTTGGCGCTCTCTGAAGACTGGCTTGAATGTGAAGTGTCTGGCAATGGGGGCCTGTTTTCCACGCCAGCCAACAAGAAATTCTTCATGGGGAACGCTGGAACTGCTATCAGGCCGCTGACGAGTATTTTCGCACTTATACCGGGAACCTTTGAGATTGATGGTGATAAATACATGAGAGAGCGGCCCATCAAACATCTGTGTGATGCACTTGTTCAATTGGGCGCCAACATAGATTACCTGGGTGCAGACGGCTGCCCTCCACTACGGCTGACCGGTGGCAATATATCCGGCGGTGCAGTGAAAATCCCAGGGAACATCTCAAGCCAGTTTCTAACTGCTTTATTGATGAGCCTGCCATTACTTGAAGAAGACAGCACAATCGAGGTCATCGGTGAGCAAGTATCAAAACCATATCTCGATATTACAATGGACATCATGGAGAAATTTGGCGTTAGCATCAGCCACCGCGATTATCAAGTGTTCAACATCCAGGGCAAGCAACAATATCAATCTCCTGGCTCCTACATGATTGAAGGTGACGCCTCTTCTGCATCGTACTTTTTTGGCGCCGCTGCGATTGCAGGTGATATACGTGTCAGAGGGCTCGGCGAGGACTCCGTTCAAGGTGATCTGGCATTTATCGATGTGATGGAACAGATGGGCGCCACCATTACCCGCCATTCAGATTCCATTGAAGTTCGTGAAGGTTCCCTCAAAGGTATTGATGTTGACCTCAATCATATTCCAGATGCTGCAATGACCGTTGCCACAGTCGCCTTGTTTGCCAAGGGGCCTACTCGCATTCGCAATATTTACAACTGGCGCGTAAAAGAAACCGATCGCATGCATGCCATGGAAACAGAACTTAGAAAACTAGGCGCGAAAGTTGAAACCGGCAGTGACTTCATTGTCATTGAGCCACCGACAGAAATTCAGCCTGCAACAATTGAAACCTACGGCGATCATCGGGTCGCGATGTCCTTCTCATTGGCAGCGCTCGGAGGCAAAGAGATTCAAATTTTAGATCCCGACTGTACGCGCAAAACCTTTCCTGATTATTTTGACGCGCTGGCTTCTGTATCTATTCCCTAGCTACCTAGCGCATTCCGGTGCACCCTACCTGAGACCAAGGTTCCCTTGCGCTGGTGACTCCAGATTCAGGAGGAACTTTTTGACATCCAGGCCACCGCCAAACCCCGTTAGACTCCCGCTAGCACCGATGACCCTATGACAAGGAATGACAATAGGTAACGGATTTCGGCCATTGGCAGCCCCCACGGCCCTTACAGCTTTGGCGCGGCCAATACTTGACGCGATGTCTCCGTATGTACAGGTTTGCCCATAGGGAACCTTGAGCAATGCATCGAGCACCTCTAACTGAAACGGCGTCCCATGAGGCGCCAGCTTCAAATTGAACATCCGGCGCTCACCCCGGAAATATTCATGAAGTTGTTTCGATGCCTCGGGGAAACAATCTGATTTTTCTATCCAATCGCCTTCAGGCTTCACCTTACCTTTCCCGTTGGGGAATCCGATGTAAACCAGGCCTTTATCCTTACCGGCAAGCAACAGCTCTCCAATGGGTGTACTAATATATCGATAGTTCATATTTCTCCTTATCCAGCTCTTATCCAAACACCAATATTCTGCGCAGGAATTAACCAGCATTACGCCATAAATGCATTCCTGCATATGCCCGCCAGGGCCGCCAGGATTCAGCGCGTTTCAGTAATTCTTTTTCGGTTTCAATACCCAGCTTTTCCTTGGCAACCCTCATAATCACCAGATCATTGTGAAGAAAGGCATCAGGGTCATTCAGTGCTCGCATGGCGACATATTGTGCGGTCCACGGGCCAATTCCTTTTATAGCAACAAGTTGTTGCAACAAGGTTTTAGTATCATTCTCCATTCCCAATACCAGCTCATCATCGAGAATCGCTCTGGCCATCAATTTAATGGCCATGGCTCGTTTGCCTGGCATGGGTAAACTGCCTGGCTCAATTTCTACCAGCACCTCCGCCCCGGGAAAAATCAGACCATAGTCGCTCTGTTCACCGTAGTTTTTTGCAATGGTTCCCATCACAGTGGTCGCACCTTTCACTGATATCTGCTGGCCAACAATGGCGCGTACAGCGATCTCAAACGAATCCCAGGAGCCGGGAAGCCGCTGACCAGGATTTTGCTCAATCAACTTCGAGAGCTGTTTGTCCTTACCGAGGTGAATATGTATATCCTGCGGCAGAGCATCAAGATCAAACAGCCGCCGAATTTTTTCAACAATACCGATCAAGGGCTTCGAGTTAACTAGTTCAATTTCGCAGCGAAGCGAATGTCTGGACTCATCATTGCTGACCCTGACGCGGCCGACTTCTCCATCAACTCTAATGGTGCGCTGATATTCTATTGACGTAGCTGCCTCAACCCCCGGAATCGCTCGCCGGGCGAGAAACGACAAAATACCAGGGAAATCAAATGGTTCGCGATACGGCAACAGCAATGAAAAGGCATCACTCTTGCTACTCTTGGCGTTTTTTCTCAAGCTGCGGGGAGACCGGTCATAGACCTTTCTAAAGTGATCATTAAATCGTCGAACGCTTCCATAACCGGAAGAAAAAGCAACTGACGTCATATCCAGCTGAGTCTCATCAATGAGCTTTTTCGCAAATTGCAGTCGTCTTGTTTGTGCAATCGTAATTGGTGCGGCGCCCAAATGCTTTTGAAACAAACGATTGAGATGCCGGGATGTAACGCCAAGACGATCACTCAATTCGGTAATTCCGGAATCATCCAATGCCCCTTCACCAATTAGTTTGAGCGCTCGGCTAACGGTAGTTGATGTACCAGACCAGGCTGGGGTGCCAGGGGAAGACTCTGGGCGACAGCGAAGACAGGGACGATAACCAGACTCAGTCGCCGCAGCTGCAGTTTTGAAAAATGTCACATTTCGTGCTTGCGGCATCTTTACTGGGCAGACCGGGCGACAATAGACACCGGTTGTTCTCACCCCAATGAAAAACCTGCCGTCAAAGCGACGATCACGAGCCTGCCTTGCACTTTCAAATACTTTGTAATTCTCATCCATGTAGCAGATGATATTCTTCAAAGGAACTTCTTACTAGCCAGAATCGGACCTCATATATCACACTGCATATATCTATGCCTGAGGGATCGATAGTACAATTCTAATGTAAACAATTGAAAGCGTAAGCACCTCATAAATGATCAAGTCGCTCGGTAAAATTAACGAACCATCGGGAATATTGTCCGGGCTCCGAAATAGCGATACGCCAGATTGCCTGTATTTCGAATTCGACCACTCGCAATACTATGCAGATAATTCCAATACATTACTCGGCGTAATTCTCTTCCGCGATAAAAATAATTTAAGGGCGGCTTTTACGCCCGATACGATGGCTCTGCGGCGGGAAGTCAAAAATTCAAAGCAGGATTTTGCGTTAGTAGACTTCCAGAAGCTGGTGAGCAGACTGAACTTGGCTGATATTCATTTGCGCTCGCCAATGAAGCTGGATCGAGTGTATATCAAGAAACCCTGGGGACAGGAAATCTGGTACAGCGGCATTGAAGACCGGGGCATCTGCTCAGTCCAGTCTGTTTTACTGCCCTGGATTTTGGATCTGCTCTCAACAGAGTTTACCGGTGTCGGTAACAAGGCTCCCATCCTATTGAAGATACTGGACCCACTTGCAGAAAAATCGTACGGCGATCTCTATTTCGAACAACACATCCAAAAAAGAGAAGTCTACATCGTTACCAATGTGGACGAGAATGCATGGCCGAATTCAGTAGGTAAGATCCGCTATGGATTCAATCAACAGAAAATAGACGAGCTAGGAGGTGTGTCAAATTTCAAACGAGCATACTTGAAGGCCGTGCGAAGCTATCAAAAGCTTAGAAGTGAAATTGATAGTCACTTGCACCAACAAAGACAATCTGCAGAAATGGATGACGAGGAAGTTGCCTCGCCTGAGATTCGCACTACCTGGGAAGCAAACATTGCGCCAGGGCTTCAAAAACGTGAGGAAGTACTCAAACAAGCCATGTACGATTTTACGGGTCTTATAGATATAAGGCTTGGCGATGTCATTCATGTTCATCCCTTTACCCCTCATTCGCTGCTGCACGGTATTCGGGTTATTGAGTTTCAAACGCCACATTACGAACGCCAGATCCTGTCATTTACCCAGAAGGTGATCACACAGGGGCATTGGGATACAGAGGAAGCGCTGGAACTCACGGACTTTGACTCAGCCCACGATCCAATCCTGAGAACAATTGATGCTGCTGCAGAAGATGTCACTATTATTGCTGACTTCGACGAATTTACGGTTACCAAGGTTATTCTGGATGCTGGAGAGGAAACGACCTTGAGCGGCAAAACATACAGTCTCGTTATCGGCGTGCAGGGTACGGCACAAATTGCCGATAGTACCCTTGAAGCGGAGGATGGGTATTACGTATCACTGCTGGCTCAACCTCTCAGCATTATCAATAAAGGACTTAAACGCGCAATCGTTTTGATTGCGCGCCCACGTCAACTTGGTAACAAAGCCTGAACAGCGTCTCTTTCTTCCGTCAGCTCGGTTTCTGTCTCACTCATCTTCGCTCGACTAAATTCACTGACTTCCAGCCCCTGAACAATAGACCAGGCACCATCCGCACAGGTACATGGAAAAGAATAAATAAGACCTTCGGTAATACCATAACTGCCATCTGAGTAAACAGCCATGCTAACTGTTCTACCGTTCGTTCCAAGCGCCCAATCCTTCATATGCTCAATTGCGGCATTCGCAGCAGATGCTGCACTGGAAAGTCCGCGGGCCTTGATAATTGCAGCACCCCTTTGCTGAACAGTTGGAATGAAATCGTCCTCAACCCAGGACTGTTCAACTAAATCCATCGCAGCAGTACCACCAACGCTGGCATGAGTAATATCCGGATACTGTGTCGCCGAGTGATTACCCCAGATCGCCAGATCCTTCACGTCCGTCACATGTTTGCCTGTTTTTTGAGCTAACTGGGCCGCAGCGCGATTGTGATCCAGTCGAGTCATCGCTGTAAACCGTGACGAGTCAATATCCGGGGCATTACGCTGTGCAATCAGGCAGTTTGTATTTGCCGGGTTTCCGACCACCAGAACTTGAATATTCTTATTGGCATTGTCGTTGATTGATTTCCCCTGAACAGAAAAAATCTGTGCATTTGCTTCCAGCAAGTCCTTTCGCTCCATGCCAGGGCCGCGAGGGCGCGAACCAACCAAAAGCGCATAGTCGGCGTCCTTGAATGCTTCATCCGGGTTATCTGTCGCTATAATCTCTTGAATCAATGGAAATGCGCAGTCATCAAGCTCCATCACAACGCCGCCGAGCGCGTCCATGGCTGGTGGAATCTCCAATAGTTGAAGGATAAGCGGCTGATCCTCACCCAGCATCTGCCCAGCGGCAATCCTGAATAGCAGGGAATAACTGATCTGGCCGGCGGCACCGGTGATTGCGACTCTAACTGGCGACTTCATTTTGGCTCCTTGGATGACTCTTGGATAACTAAAGTAGCGCGACTATGCGACAACTACCGGGAAAAAGGCCGCAGAGTATACCAATACTCCGCAATTTCAACCATCCTGCAGACAATATTATCCGTTAATTCATCACCTCCGCGCAGTCTCGCGTATCATGAACCATCATCAATTACACTCCATTACACCTCATGGAATCACATTAAGCATGAATTACCTGATGTCTCTCAGAACCAGAGAAACAGATGGGATGCCTTCCGGCTTCCCTTTTCAGGTACCTGCGATAGAAGCCCTCGATGAAATCAAATTTACCGCTCCTGTCACCTTTTTCGTGGGAGAAAACGGTAGTGGAAAATCGACGCTGCTGGAAACAATCGCCTGCGGAATGCGTTGTCCAACAATTGGTAGCTCAGACGTCAATCTTGATGAATCCCTTGAAAGCCAACAACAGCTGGCAAAAATGCTGATTTTTGCACGCCACAAGAGACCTGGTACAAGTTTGTTCTTTAGGGCCGAGGACGCTATTGGTTTTACAAAAAGGCTAAAGGAGGAAATGAGCGGCCTGAGCGAACTGGAAGCACATTTTGATGAAACATTGACTGGATATGGACGGCAACTTGCTACTGGCGCTATGCGTGGACAAAAAAAGGCACTGCAAGCCAAGTATGGCGATGATCCTGATGCACGCTCTCACGGTGAGTGGTTTATCAACATCATGAAGGAACGGGTTCACCCAGGAGGCCTCTATCTTCTCGACGAGCCAGAAACACCCCTGTCGCCAATCCATCAACTTTCATTGTTGTCACTCATTAGTGACAGCGTTCGCCAAGGTAGCCAATTTATCATCGCCACTCACTCGCCTATCTTGATGGCGCTGCCAGGTGCCATTATTCTCAGCTTCGACCATATACCCATCTGCCCGATCGCCTGGGATGAAGTTGAGCACGTAGCTATCGTACGATCCTTTCTAAACGACCCGGAAAGCTATCTGCGACACCTCTGAATTGGCCTTATTCAGACATTTTCAAATCTCCATCAAACTTCCATCTTCCATTTATTCTTTATTTTCAACGGCTTACACTTTAAACTATCGGCGTGGTGTGTGCCTATACTCTTGACTTTCGCCGGGCTGGTGTTATTGTTTTCCACCCCAAAAATGGTCGATACTTCGTTTAACAACGACTCGCACTGTATTAGCAGTCGATTCGAGGGCAGCTGATAAATCGCTGCCAAATCATCGCAGCGTGTCAAGAGGGAAACACGCTTGCTTATCGGAACAGGTCGACGGCCAATACAGCCTAGGTTAGATATAACAATGATCAGCAAAAGAATTGATGGCAAAACTGGCTTTCCCGATAAAATCGGGCTGTATGACCCTGCCAACGAGAAAGACTCCTGCGGCGTCGGATTTGTCGCTCATATAAAAGGTAAAGCAAGCCACCAGATTATGTTGGATGCGTATCACATTAATTCCCGCATGGATCATCGTGGCGGCTGTGGATTTGAAGAAAATACCGGTGATGGCGCAGGCATACTGACCGCCCTGCCTCATTCGTTCTTTGAGAAGATTGCCAGAGACTTAAAGGTTAAATTACCTGTAAGTGGCCAATACGCGGTAGGAAATATTTTTCTTCCCCAGGACCAAGCCGAGAGGGATGTTTGTAAATCAACAATAGAGGCCGTGGTTGCGGCTGAAGGTCAGGAATTTCTAGCCTGGCGCGAGGTACCTATTGACCCGGAAGGTGCAAATGTGGGTCCTGCAGCTTTAGCAGCTATGCCAGCGATTGAGCAGATGTTTGTCGCCTCAAAGCTAGGTGCAGATGAGAGTGATGCTTTTGATCGTGCTCTGTTCATTATTCGCAAACAGGTGAGCAAACAGCTAGCCAGTAATAAAGAGCTTAAGCAGTTGCATATGTTGTACGCCTGCAGTCTGTCGCCAAATGTCATCGTATACAAAGGTATGTTGACGCCTGGCCAGCTATTTCCATTTTATAAGGATCTCGAGAGTACGGACTATGAGACCCATCTGGCGATGGTTCATTCCCGCTTTAGCACCAATACATTCCCCTCCTGGGATCGAGCTCAGCCTAATCGCTATATGAGCCATAACGGTGAAATCAATACTCTAAGAGGCAATAGGAATCAGATGACTGCACGACAAGGTGTCGTAAGCTCTGATTTATTTGGCGATGAAATTGAGAAGGTGTTTCCCATTGTGGAACCCGAATTTTCTGATTCCGGCACCTTTGACAATGTCCTGGAATTTCTACTCCTGTCTGGTCGTAGCCTTCAGGAATCCATCATGATGATGATTCCTGAAGCGTGGCAATCAGACGAAAACATGTCCAAAAAGAAGAGAGACTTCTATGAGTTTCACTCTGCATTGATGGAGCCTTGGGATGGGCCTGCTTCCATCGTCTTTACGGACGGCCATTATATTGGCGCGGTGCTTGATCGAAATGGGCTGCGGCCCAGCCGCTACTATTTAACACATGACGACAAAGTCATCATGGCATCAGAAGTGGGGGTTTTACCTGTAGACCCGGCAAACGTAAAGTTAAAGGGGCGCCTGCAGCCTGGAAAGATGTTCCTTATCGATTTTGAGCAAGGGCGTCTAATTCCGGATGAAGAATTAAAGAATGATTTCGCTTCGCAACGACCCTACGGGAAGTGGCTGCAAAATCAGAAGCTGGAACTAAAAGATATTCCAGCTGCGTTCACTCAATCCACAAATGATCCTGAAACCCTGCTAAAGAAAATGCAGGCCTTTGGTTACACAATAGAGACTATGCAATTCATGTTGCTGCCACTGGTCATCGAGGCAAGGGATCCACTTGGCTCAATGGGCAATGACGCTGCGCTGGCTTGTCTGTCGGATAAGTCGCGCATGATTTATGACTACTTCAAACAGCTCTTTGCCCAGATCACGAATCCGCCAATTGATTCGATTCGCGAAGAAGTTGTCATGTCCCTTGAGTGTTTTGTCGGACCGGAAGGCAATCTTCTTGAAACCAGTGAAATGCATGCACACAGACTGCGTATTCCTCACCCAATTTTATCCAATGAAGAACTGGCCGCTCTGAAACACATGGATTATCGAGGCTGGAAGACCCAGGTCATTGATATCACATTCGAAAAAGAGCTGGGTAAAGATGGCATGATCCAAGCACTGGACAGAATTTGTGCAGAAGCAAGAAACGCCATTACAGACGGATACTCGCTGGTCTTACTTTCAGATAAAAATGTAGACGAGGGCAGGATGGCTCTTAGCTCGCTCATCGCCTGCGGCGCTGTACACCACCATCTGATCACCAATCATCAAAGAACGCGGATTGGCATTATTCTGGAAACAGGGGAAGCCAGGGAAGTACACCATCATTGCCTGTTAACCGGTTTTGGTGCCGATGCAATCAACCCCTATCTTGCGTTTGAAGCATTGCGACAATCTGCACGCGATGGACTGCTGGATTCCACCAAGTATTCAGATTCCCAGGTAATAGTGTCGGCCTACAAAAAGGGAGTCGCTAAAGGCATCCTCAAGGTAATGGCCAAGATGGGCATCTCAACCTTACAATCCTATAAAGGGGCGCAAATATTTGAAGCAGTTGGTCTGGCAGAAGAAATCATTGACCGATGTTTTACCGGAACAGCAAGCAGGGTTCAGGGAGTGAATTTCGATGTGCTCTATAAAGAAATGGAGCAGCGTCACGAAATAGGCTTTCCGCTTAAGCCATCCAACTTGATACCCATATTGCCAAATCCCGGCGACTTTCATTGGCGCAGCGGCGGCGACACGCATATGTGGGACCCTACCAGCATTGCGAATATCCAGGTTGCAGCACGCAACAATGACAAGGACGCATATCTGGCATTTGCAAAGCATGCCAATCAGGAAGCAACCCTAAAGGCGACCTTCCGTGGCTTGTTTAGTTTCCGAGACGATATCAATACTCCGGTCGCCTTAGACGAAGTTGAGTCTGCTGCGGAGATTGTTAAACGATTCTGCACGGGTGCGATGAGCTTCGGTTCAATATCAACAGAAAGTCATGAAGCCCTCGCAATCGCGATGAATCGCCTGGGAGGAAAGTCAAACACCGGAGAAGGTGGAGAGGATCCAATACGATTTGCCATAATGGATAATGGCGACTCTAAACGATCAGCGATCAAGCAGGTTGCATCCGGACGATTTGGCGTGACCATCTGGTATCTTGCTAATTCAGATGAATTGCAAATCAAAATTGTCCAGGGCGCAAAGCCTGGCGAAGGTGGTGAACTACCCGGGCCCAAGGTTGATGATACGATTGCCAGAATTCGACATTCAACGCCCGGCGTCGGCTTGATAAGCCCGCCGCCACACCACGATGTCTATTCCATTGAAGATATCGCACAGCTAATCCATGATCTAAAGAACAGCAATCCCAAGGCGAGAATCAGCGTAAAGCTCGGCTCTGAAATTGGCGTCGGTACTATCGCCGCAGGCGTGACCAAAGCCAAAGCTGATCATCTGGTTATTACCGGTCACGATGGCGGAACTGGCGCGTCACCACTCACGTCAATCAAACACGCGGGATTGCCCTGGGAGCTCGGCATTGCCGAAACCCATCAAACCCTGGTCATGAACAACTTAAGATCCAGGGTTGTCTTACAGACAGATGGGCAGATTAAAACCGGCAGAGATGTCGCCATCGCTGCGCTCCTGGGCGCTGAAGAATTTGGCTTTGCAACGGCGCCTCTAGTCACTTTGGGCTGCATCATGATGCGTAAGTGTCACTTAAATACCTGCCCAGTTGGCATCGCAACCCAGGACCCTGAGCTGCGCAAGAAATTTAACGGTAAACCCGAACACGTCGTTAACTACCTGTTTATGGTTGCTGAAGAAATGCGGGGAATTATGGCGCAGCTCGGCTTCCGAAAGGTCAACGAAATGATCGGCAGGGTTGATGTGCTTGATACAAACAAGGCAATCAAACATTGGAAATCTGATGGGCTGGACCTTTCCAGCATTCTGACGCCTGCAAAAATTGTATTTGAAGGAACAGAAGTCTATCAAACCATTAAACAGGATCATGGCCTCGACAAGGCGCTGGACAATGAGTTGATTAAACTTGCCGAACCGGCACTTAAAGATGGTACAACGGTCAATATCGAGCTACCGGTGATCAACATCAACCGAGTCGTCGGCACCATGTTGTCACACGAAGTAACCAAGGCGACGGCAGGCAAAGGTTTACCAGACAACACCATTAACATTAGCCTTAATGGCTCCGCCGGCCAAAGTCTGGCCGCGTGGCTCGCAGCAGGGATTACAATCACTGTCGAAGGGGACGCCAATGACTATGTGGGCAAAGGATTGTCTGGTGGTACCGTCATTATCTACCCACCAAAGGACAGCACTTTTGTAGCAGAAGATAATGTTCTTATTGGCAATGTTGTTCTCTATGGGGCGACGTCCGGTCAGGCATACTTTCGCGGCATTGCTGCTGAACGATTCTGTGTTCGCAATAGCGGCGCTACCGCCGTAGTTGAAGGTATAGGTGATCACGGATGTGAGTATATGACTGGCGGCGTAGTTGTCGTGTTAGGGAAAACCGGAAGGAATTTTGGTGCTGGCATGAGCGGCGGAGTTGCGTATGTATGGGACAAATCGGGAGAATTCTCGAGCCGATGCAACAAAGATACCTTCGAACTCGAACAGCTTGAATCACAAAATGACATCCTGGAATTAAAGAAATTGATTAGTAAGCACTACACCTTTACTGATTCAGCAGTGGCGAAGTCCATTCTTGCAAACTGGGATGAGGAACTCGGTAGTTTCGTCAAGGTGATGCCAACAGACTATAAACGTGTACTACTTGAACAAATGAATGAAGCACCTGCTGCGGCAACCGCTTAATTCTTGTCCTTCTAAAATTAGTACAGTGAAAGCACCTTCGGTGAATAACTAAGGAATCGGAAATATATATGGGAAAGCCCACCGGATTTACGGAATTCGATAGGGAAGTTGAGCCTTACAGGGATGCTTCCGAGAGAATTATCGATTTTAAAGAGTTATATACTTCGCATGATGAAGTACACCTTAAAACCCAGGGTTCAAGATGTATGGATTGCGGCGTACCATTCTGTCAATCAGACGATGGCTGCCCGGTCTACAATCTGATACCCGAATGGAACGACCTGGTATACAAGGGTCGATGGCAAGACGCATTAGATAGATTGCACAAGACCAATAACTTTCCCGAGTTCACCGGGCGCGTATGTCCGGCACCTTGTGAAGGTGCCTGCGTACTTGGTATTACGAGCCCGGCAGTGACCATCAAGAACATCGAATGCGCCATCATCGATAAAGGCTTCGAAGAAGGTTGGGTTGTTCCACAAGTACCAGAAAATCGATCCGGCAAGCGAGTTGCCGTGATTGGGTCTGGCCCCGCAGGTCTGGCAGCTGCAGCACAGCTGAACCAGGCAGGACACCATGTCACCGTTTATGAAAAGGCGGACCGAGCGGGCGGGCTACTGATGTACGGCATTCCGAATATGAAACTCGACAAAGGCATTGTTGACAGACGGGTACAGCTCCTGCGTGATGAAGGCGTTGAATTTATTCTCAATGCAGACGTCGGCAAAGACATCGATGTCCAGAAACTCATCGCTGAGAATGACGCCGTTTTGCTGGCCACCGGCGCACTGGTTGCCAGAGACCTTCCCATCCCAAATCGTGAAGGCAAAGGTGTTCACATGGCGATGGAATTTCTTACCGCCAATACCAAGAGCCTGCTTGATTCCAATCACGAGGATGGCAACTACATATCAGCAAAAGATAAGGATGTGATCGTCATCGGCGGCGGCGACACCGGCACCGACTGTATCGGTACCGCGCTGCGCCATGGCTGCAAATCTCTGGTCAACTTTGAATTGCTGCCCAAACCACCCAATGATCGAGCCCCCAATAATCCCTGGCCTCTCTGGCCAAAAATCTATCGTGTCGACTATGGTCACGCCGAAGCGGAACAAAAATTCGGTGATGATCCACGAGAATTTTCCATTATGAGTAAGGAATTCATCCTGGACGATGAAGGTAAACTCAAAGGCGTAGTAACCGTTAATGTTGATGACAAATTTCAGGAGATTGAGGGTACAACAAAGACCTGGGAAGCCGATCTTATATTCCTGTCCATGGGCTTCTTACAACCCGAGCACTACATCAATGAAACGTTAGGGATGGATATTGATCAGCGGGGCAATTTCATTGCCAATAGATCTGATTACAAGACCAGCGTAGCCAAAGTATATGCAACGGCTGATTGCAGAAGGGGGCAGGACCTGGTTGTTCGAGCAATCAATGAAGGGCGAGAGGCGGCAAGAGAGATTGACCGTGAACTCATGGGATCGACCCAGTTGCCTTAACTTCTTCAAGGTAAAAAAAACGGAGCACAGCTCCGTTTTTAATATTGGAAAGATTTAATAGCTACAGCTGAAGCCTACGCCAGAGAGAAGGCCCTTAAATGAGGTCGCCTTAACCTCAACACCTGAACTGCCACTAGGCGGGTTCGGACTCTGAGTCGCAAGGGATATGAATACACTGGTAAATCCCAGTGCGCTGCTATCCGTCAATGTACCCCCAGGGACATTTGTGATCTTACAGCCATCCGACCCAATCGTTACGGCTATCGCGGTGCCAGTCGACATCCGGCCATTAAACTGGTCTGAAATATCAACCACAACGCCACCATTACCAGAGGTTAGCGAAACAATTTCGCCAATGCCGGGAGCAACCTGGGAATTTGCATAACCAATGGTGAAATCTGTGCCAACTCCGAGCGCCGCTCCTCCTGCATTCGTCGTCACTGGAACGTTCGCGTTGAATTGCCCCGCAGGAATATCGCCGCTAAGGTCCACGGCATTGATATACTCACCCGTACTCGAATCCCTGACACCAAAGTATCCACTTGAGCCGGACATTATGATGGTGATATCCCTGCGAATATTGACCAGATCGCGGGTGCAATAACGCCCGGTATCCTCAAGACAGGGTACGGCGTTGTTATCACAAATCTCGGCTCGCTCACTTATAGCTTCAGGACATAAGGTGCCATTATAAATGCCATTACCTGCGTTGAACTTGCCATCCAGATCCTTCAGATTGTTCGTTGAATCGCTATCGCCAAAATCAATGAATTGCTCTTCGCTGCCACCTATTTGAAAACATGCGTCTTCCATTGAGGCCGTCAGAGGTGTTAATGAGCATGTAAAACTGACCCACTTTGGTGGGTAATTGGCACTTAAAATTGACCCACCTATTTAGTTAAATACCGGGCCGTATGCTCGGCGCATAAATAGGTGATATTAATAGAATCAGCCATGAAGATACGCCGCCTTATTTTGGTTGAAGGGCGCAGTATCAGATCAGTGAGTCGGGATACAGGCATATCCGGTAATACAATAAAAAAATATTTGCAGTGCGCCTCCCCACCGACGTATCAGCGAACAAAACCCACAACCCAGCTCAAACTAAAAGACTATGAGAAGACATTAAGTCAATGGGTTGAGTTCGACCTTATCCGACCCAAACGAGAGCGTAGAACAGCTCAAAAACTTTATGAAGCACTTATACTCGAAGGCTACCCAGGCTCTTACTCGCCAGTCTGCCGTTACGTTAAAAAGCTAAAGGCCATGCACGGCACAGATCACAAAGCGTTCATCCCACTGGTTTTTGAAAAAGGCGATGCGATGCAATTTGACTGGAGTCAGGAAGTAG
>JAYGEX010000013.1:0-209578 GCA_046582185.1 Pseudomonadales bacterium
AGAACAACGCTTCGCAATTGCTCCATGACACTGGTCGCTGCAAGCGCTTTGATTTTCTACTTTGCCTTCACCAGCCAATGGTTAGGTGTAGATTTGAATTCCTTAGGATTGCACTTCGGTTACGCTGCGCTAATCCTTACGTTTCTTATATCAATGTCTATTCTAAACCTTCGATCGATGAGCATTACTCGAAGGCTCTGACTAAAAAATCACGCTCGACAATCAATTCACCTATCTTTGCCTGAAGCGTCTTAATGTCCGCTTCCTGACCAACATCTTTGCTCTTATTCTTCCTGGCGAAGGTTTCTTTCATGCCTTCGAGCGCTTCCTGTTTCCATTTCACTATCATGTTTGCGTGGATGCCATATTTACGGGAAAGCTCAGCCATTGTGCCGTCACCGCGGATTGCTGCGAGGGCGACCTTGCTTTTGTACTCACTTGAGTATTGTTTCTTTTTGTCATGTCGAACAGGCTCCTTTGCCTTTCGACGACGCCTTAGCAAACTGTCCAAAAATCGGGGGCCACTTCTATGTAACTTTTTTTATTCATCTCTTCTGGCCAAGGAGACTGTAGATTGCCCGTTCGAAGCCCAGCTTCAACGTGACCAACTGTGATTCGATTGAAAAAACTAGTCATACTCACGGCGAAGGTTGTTGCAGTGACCCCATGTACCAAAATTACATCAGGTTTGAATGTCTTGATGACTTTCTCTACACCTAGCATTACCCTGGCAACAATCTGAGTCAACGATTGCGATTCTTGCATTATCTTTAAATCAAAATCAGGGGTAATGTCAAACAACGAGAGCACTTGATCTAGCATTTCCCGATGTTGTCCCGTGACACATAACCTGGACTCTATGCCATCCTCTTTATCTAACAGCTTAACCAGGGTCGCCATCTTAATCGCCTCAGGCCTCGTACCGAAGACAGTCAGCACCCTTCTTTTTGTCATATGGTATTCACAACAGACTACTTATTTTTTGGTCGGGACGGCAGGATTTATACGCACACGGCCAGTGCTACGACCTTCCACAGTTACTCAACCTATTACGTTCTATTTTGGTCGGGACGGCAGGATTTGAACCTACGACCACCACACCCCCAGTGTGGTGCGCTACCAGACTGCGCTACGCCCCGTTTTTAATCTTTATTCCTAAATCCTGACCACTTCGTGGCTGGATTTGAATCGGATCGCCGCACCGCTACGACCACCACACCCCCAGTGTGGTGCGCTACCAGACTGCGCTACGCCCCGTTTTTAATCTTTATTCCTAAATCCTCGCCACTTCGTGCCTGGATTTGAATCGGATCGCCGCACCGCTACGCCCCGATTTTCAAGGTGCGGATTGTACCGGAAAATATGAAGTGATTCGAGAAAACTGGGTACTATTTGATAGGAATTGAATTTCTAAATGCTCGGTTGCATTGCCTTAAAATACTAAGACTTAAGCACCACCAATACCTCTTCCAGCTCAGCAATCATCTGGTGAATCAGCTGCTTGAACTGTGTATTGTCTTCCTTCTGATCTTCGCCCGACAAACGCTGCCGCGCGCCGCCAATGGTGAATCCCTGATCATAAAGCAAGGATCGAATCTGGCGAATCATGAGAACGTCCTGGCGCTGGTAATAGCGACGGTTGCCACGACGCTTAACGGGCTTTAATTGCGGAAATTCCTGTTCCCAATAACGAAGCACATGAGGCTTTACTGCACACAACCCACTGACTTCACCAATCGTGAAATAGCGTTTACCCGGTATCGGGGGTAGTTCAGCGTTATGATCTGGGTCCAGCATATGCTTCCACTCTTGCCTTTAGCTTTTGGCCGGGACGGAAAGTGACAACTCGCCTCGCGGTAATGGGTATCTCTTCGCCAGTTTTTGGGTTACGACCTGGCCGCTGACTTTTATCACGAAGATCAAAATTCCCAAAGCCGGATAGTTTGACCTGTTCGTTCCCTTCCAATGACGCACGCACCTCTTCAAAGAAAAGTTCTACGACTTCCTTTGCTTCTCGCTTGTTCAAACCCAGCTCTTCGAACAGCTTCTCAGCCATCTCTGCTTTGGTTAACGCGCTCATTTTCAAACCCTTTCAATATCAATTCCGTAAACTGGCGCCAAACTTCGATTCAAGCGAAGCGATAATCTGTTTCATGGAATCGTTGATTTCCTCATCCGTAAGAGTGCGGGAAGGATGCTGGAAGGTCAAGCCCAAAGCGAGACTTTTCTTATTGGTATCAATGCCTTTGCCGTGATATACGTCAAACAGCTTTAGGTTCTGTAGGTGGTTATTCCCCTCTGATTCAACACAGGATCTAATGTCCGCTGCGTTCACAGAAGGATCGACCAAGACCGCTATATCCCGCCGCACCGCTGGAAATCGGGATATAGGCGTCATTTGAGGAATATTTTTTCCTATAAGTAAATCGATACTTAGCTCGAAAAGGAATATAGGGATTTTTATATCCAATAGCTTCTGAATTCTTGGATCGATTAAACCTATATGGCCAAGGAGTTGCCCATTGCGCCGGATTTCCGCGCTCTGCCCTCGCTGTAGCGCCGGATGGCTCGCCGGTAGAAAGTCAAAGCTACCGCTATCGCCCGTCTGCGCCAGGATGCTTTCGATATCACCCTTAATATCATAAAAATCAATGGCTTGCGTTGAATCTGCCCAGTTCTCATCGAAGCGATTACCGCAGACAACACCGGCGATCATCTTTTCCTGGGTAATATTTTCCAGTTCAAGGGTTTCCATATTAGGTTCTTGCCTGAACCGTAGCCCAAGCTCAAAAAACCTTACCCTATCCTGTTGTCGGTTTACGTTGTAAATCAATGACTTGAGCAGTCCTGTCCAAAGCGTCGTGCGCATTACCGACATTTCACCAGACAAGGGGTTTGCCAAGCCAACAGGCTCAAATTCAGGATCCAGCACCGCCTGGATCTTGGGATCAACAAAACTATAGGTGATCGCCTCCTGATAACCTCGCGCAACCAGCTGATCCCGTATTCGATCCAGCGCTAGTACTCCTTCAGGTTGAGGCGCCATTTCGAGCTGGGTGACTGGTTTACGAATGGGCAAGTTGTTATAACCAAAGACCCTGCTGATTTCTTCGATCAGGTCCGCTTCTATCGCAATATCAAATCTATGTGAGGGAGCACTTACTAACCATGTAGACTCTCCATCAATCATTTCCTGAGTATTTGGGAATTCAAGGCGGGTTAACATTTCACTGACTTCTTCATCCGGAATATCAACGCCCAGCAGGCGCTTGATTCGGTCCGCCCTTAACGTCACCCGGTTATTTCCCGGCAAGCGATCTTCAAGTACGGTGTCCACAACAGGGCCCGCTTCACCGCCTGCAATTTCCAGCATTAAAGCTGTCGCTCGTTCAATGGCAGCTTCCTGGCCTTGCCAATCAACGCCTCGTTCAAATCTATGAGCTGCATCCGTACTCATGCCGTAGGAACGAGCGCGTCCGGCGATCGCCGTTGGTTCAAAAAATGCCGCCTCCAGAAAAATATCTTTACTGTCTTCGGTGACGGCAGTGGATATGCCGCCCATTACGCCGCCCATACCAATCGGCCCAGAATCGTCGGTAATTAGTATTGTGTCTGAATGCAAGGTCATTTCAGAGCCATCAAGCAAGCTTATCTTTTCACCTTGCTGTGACTGACGTACAACGATAGTGCCATTCAGTTTTTGGCAATCATAGGCATGCATGGGGTGATTAAGTTCGAGCATCACGTAATTGGTGATATCAACAACCGGATCAATGCTTCGAATTTCTGCTCGGCGCAGTTTTTCCTTCATCCATAGCGGTGTTTCAGCATTCAGGTCGATATTGCGAATAATTCGGCCAACAAATCTGGGGCAGGCACTTCCGGCCTCAAGTTTTACAGAAATACTGTCATCGATGGTTGCCGGTACTGCGGGGATATCAGGATAGTTAACATCCATGGAATTGATCAGCCCGGTTTCTCTGGCAAGCCCTGTCATTCCCAGGCAGTCGGATCTGTTTGGCGTAAGATCAAGCTCTATGATTGAATCATCAAGGTTCAAATATTCTCGTATGTTTGTCCCAACGGGCGCATCAAGGGGTAACTCCATCAGCCCCTCATGACTATCGCTAATACCGAGCTCTCTCTCAGAGCAAAGCATGCCGAAGGATTCGACGCCGCGCAGCTTTGCCTTTTTGATTTTGAAATCTTCCAGCTTTGCACCGACTAAAGCGAAAGGCACCTTGATTCCGGCACGTGCATTGGGCGCACCACAGACAACCTGAACCTCTTGCCCACCAGCATCAACGCTGCAAACAACGAGTTTGTCGGCATCGGGATGAGGACTAACCTCAACTATCGCAGCAACCACCACCTTACTGAACTCAGAAGCAACAGGCGAAACGCCATCAACCTCCAAGCCTGCCATGGTGAGTTGCTCAACCAGTTCCTCGGTCGATAGATCGGGATTTACAAATTCCCGTAGCCAGCTTTCACTAAATTTCATCTATGCTTCCTATTACAGCGACAGCTTTAACAATATTTTCAACAATTACAGGGCTTCCAAATATTTAAGGCAATCGGCAAATTGAATAATCACCACTACAAGGGTTACGA
The DNA here is from genome assembly GCA_046582185.1 of Pseudomonadales bacterium. Classification (GTDB taxonomy): domain Bacteria; phylum Pseudomonadota; class Gammaproteobacteria; order Pseudomonadales; family Azotimanducaceae. The sequence continues at coordinate 4,615 of JAYGEX010000013.1, forward strand.
ATCTGTTACTTGGCACAGGTCCCATTTAGCCGCAATACTATAGATATGACTGTCGCTTTTAGCTACCTGAGTCGCTATCTGAACTGCTTCAAAAATCTTAGATCATTGTCTAGATAATGTCGTAAGTCATCGACACCATAACGAAGCATCGCAAGCCTGTCTGGCCCCATGCCAAAGGCAAAACCTGAAAACTCTTCCGGATCAATGCCGGATGCTTCCAATACTTTAGGATGAACCATGCCGGAGCCCATGATTTCAAGCCAACCAGTGCCGCTGCATACCCGGCAGCCATCGCCATTGCAATGTACGCACTGGACATCAACTTCTGCGGACGGCTCAGTAAAGGGGAAGTATGAAGGCCTGAATCTAACCTCTAAATCTTCTCTCTCAAAGAATACTCGCAAGAACTCAACAATCGTCCCTTTCAGATCGGCAAAGCTACTCTGATGATCAATCAACAGTCCTTCAACCTGATGAAACATGGGTAGATGTGAGGGATCAGGCTGATCTACTCGATAGACCCTGCCAGGGCAGATGATTCGAAACGGTGGTTTGCGCGACTCCATCACTCGAACCTGAACGGGCGAAGTATGCGTACGCAGTAGTATATTTGGATTAAAATAGAAAGTATCGTGCATTGCCCGCGCGGGATGATGCGAGGGTAAATTCAGCGCTTCGAAATTGTGATAGTCATCTTCAATTTCAGGGCCTTCGACCACTTCATAACCAACGCCTCTAAAGAACTGTTCAATTCTCTTCAGGACGATGGTGACCGGATGCAGGCCGCCGATCTCGGCATTGCGCCCGGGCAAAGTAACATCAATAGCTTCTGCGCTTAACTTAGTATCAAGCGCTACTTGCTCGATCGCATCCTTCTTGGCGGCGATGGCATCCTGCAGGACACCTTTGATCTTATTGATCTCGGCGCCAGCAGCCGGGCGCTCTTCAGCGGGAAGTTTGCCCAGTTCCTTTAGCAAGCCGGTAAGTTCGCCCTTTTTGCCAAGGTATTGAACACGAACAGCATCCAGGGACGCAGCATCAATTGCTGCTTCTACGGCGCTTACCGCCACTTTGTGGATGGATGCCAGATCAGACATTTGCGTTACCGGATTGCTCCGGTATCAACTGGCTATGCTGCCAGACTTTCTTTGGCCTTTGCAGCCAGGGCTGCGAATGCTTCTTTTTCATGTACTGCAAGATCAGCAAGGACGCGTCGGTCAATTTCGATATTCTGCTGCTTTAGACCCGCGATCATACGGCTGTAAGAAATCCCATGTTCCCTTGCGGCAGCGTTGATTCGTTGGATCCATAGACCACGGAACATTCTCTTTTTAACTTTACGATCGCGGTATGCATACTGCCCCGCTTTCGTTACAGCTTGCTTTGCAACACGATAGATACGGCTACGCGCGCCGTAATAACCTTTTGCTTGCTTTAATACTTTCTTGTGACGACGATGGGCTGTGACACCCCGTTTAACTCTAGGCATTATCTTCTCCGAAGAATTTGTTTATCGCTTAAGACCTGTCCTTCTTGAAAAAAAAGGTGTCACCGAATTTAGTTCGGCATGACGGTCCTCTACACGATTATTTAGTGACCAAGCAATCGTTTGATCAAAGGCACATCTGATGGCGCAATATCTTTCAACTTACGCAGATGGCGCTTTCGCTTGGTACTCTTCTTCGTCAGGATGTGATTCCTGAAAGATTGGCGGTGTTTATAGCCTTTAGCGGTTCTTTTGAACCGTTTAGCCGCACCACTACTGGTTTTTAATTTTGGCATCGTTAGATACTCCGCATTGTTAAATACTTAAATATGCTTATTCCTGATATTAGGAATAACTGTGTAGATGGGGCTGCCCCTCTCGCAATTTGGCTGGGCCAAATCGTTGCCGGGACCGCAAATTAGCCGGAGGCTAAATTGCGGCTGCACCACCTTTTTTCTTACTATGAGGGGCGATCACCATGGTGAGTTGTCTGCCTTCCATTTTTGGAAACATCTCAACTGCACCCAGTTCAAGCAGATCCTGTTCGATCCGCTTTAACAGCTCCATGCCGATTTCCTGGTGCGCCATTTCGCGACCCCTATACCTCAAGGTCACCTTGGCTTTATCCCCGTCATTAAGGAAACGTGTCAGGTTGCGTAGTTTTACCTGATAATCTCCTTCTTCCGTCCCTGGACGAAACTTCATTTCTTTGACATGCGTGCGACGTTGCTTCTTTTTCGCTGCAGCCTTTTCCTTCTTAGCCTCAAATACGTGTTTGCCATAGTCCATAATCTTACAGACGATGGGCTCGGCATCCGGCGCAATTTCAACAAGATCCAACTTGGAGTCTTCTGCTGTGCGCATGGCCTCTGCGATGTCTACGACCCCAACCTGGGCTCCATCGGCACCGATTAAACGCACAGTTTGTGCTTCAATCTCACCATTTATTCGCGACTTTTTTGAACTCTCTTTCTTAATTCCTATGCTCCATTCTGAATGAGGACGCGGATTATAGCAAAATCACGCCGTACGTCCCTTTTTTTCTACTTCTTTTGTTAATAATAATGAAAAATCTTCGACAGACATGATTCCAAGGTCGTCTCCATTTCTCGCACGCACCGAAACCTCACCACTTTCCAGCTCTCTATCGCCCACAACCAGCAGATAAGGCACCTTTTGAATGGTATGTTCCCGGATTTTAAAGCCAACCTTTTCATTTCGAAGATCAGTATCAACTCTAAAGCCATTACTCTTGAGTTTCTTGCGAACATCCAGACAGTAATCTGCCTGACTGTCTGTAATATTCAGCACCACTGCTTGCACGGGCGCAAGCCATGGCGGCATTTCTCCTGCATAATTTTCAATCAGGATACCAATAAACCGCTCAAAAGACCCAAGCATGGCACGATGTAACATTACCGGCACCTGACGGCTACCGTCTTCAGCCACAAACTGGGCATCAAGGCGCCCCGGCATTGAAAAATCAACCTGCATGGTGCCACATTGCCAGACTCGACCCAGACAATCCTTCAGGGAAAACTCGATCTTGGGTCCATAAAAGGCGCCCTCGCCCGGTAATAGATCCCATTCAAGACCTTTGGCATCCATCGCATCAGCCAAGGCTTGCTCTGCCTTATCCCAATCTGCATCAGAGCCAACGCGTTCTTCCGGCCTGGTGGAAAGCTTGATGATAATTTCATCGAATCCAAAATCGCGATAGACCGCTGTCAGAACGTCTATAAACGTGATCACCTCTTCCTGTATCTGGGCTTCTGTACAGAATATATGCGCATCGTCCTGCACAAAGGCACGAACACGCATAATGCCCTGCAGCGTTCCGGAAGGTTCGTCGCGATGACACGAACCAAATTCAGCCAAACGAATAGGTAATTCACGGTAGCTCTTTAAACCCTGATTAAAGACCTGAACGTGGCAGGGACAATTCATAGGTTTGATCGCGTACAGACGGTTATCGGTATTAACCGTAAACATGTCATCGCCAAATTTATCCGCATGCCCCGATTTTTCCCACAAGGACATATCGACTAATTGCGGCGTCTTAATTTCCTGATAGCCATTTTCATTTTGAACATCACGAATGTACTGTTCAATAATCTGCCAGATCTGCCAACCCTTCGGGTGCCAGAAAACCATTCCAGGTGCTTCTTCCTGCAGGTGAAAGAAATCATATTTCTTACCGAGCTTTCTGTGGTCACGCTTCTCAGCTTCCGCCAAACGATGCAAATATTGCTTAAGTGCCTTCTTATCTGACCACGCCGTGCCATAGATTCGCTGCAGCATTTCATTATTCGAATCACCGCGCCAATAAGCACCGGCTACTTTGGTCAGTTTGAATGCCTGGATTTTCCCTGTTGCTGGAACATGAGGGCCGCGGCAAAGATCAATGAAGTCGCCCTGCTTGTAAAAAGACAGATCCTCATCGGACGGAATAGATTCGAGTATCTTTACTTTGTATTCTTCGCCCATCTTCGTGAACAGTTCAACGGCAGCATTGCGAGACATGACCGACCGCTCAACGGTCAAATTCTGTCGTGACAATTCAGTCATCTTCTTTTCTATTTTTTCGAGATCTTCAGGTGTGAACGGACGCTCATAGGCAAAGTCATAGAAGAATCCATCTTCAATCACAGGGCCAATGGTTACTTGCGCCGATGGGAATATGGATTGCACTGCCTGCGCCATAAGATGTGCACAGGAATGCCTGATGACTTCGAGGCCTTCATCATCTTTTACCGTGATGATAGCAAGCGTTGAATCTTCTGTGATGGTATGGGAGGTATCGACCAGGATGTCATTCACACGGCCGGCCAGTGCTGCTTTGGCGAGGCTCTTGCCAATGGACTCGGCAACTTGATGTACGGATACGGGGGAATCGAACTGTTTTTGGCTGCCATCGGGCAGTGTAATAGTAGGCATAATGTTCTCGCTTTCAGTGGTGGCCCTTACTAGAGGTCACGTGGTTTTAGCATTGGCGGGTTCTGGACCCGGGTTTTCGTTGTATTACAAAGTGGACCGATGTTTGGCAGTCCGGGTTTGCCTCTCGCAATTTCCTGCGGAAATACTGTCGGTGTTCGCGTTTTCGCCCAATGCGAAAACCGCGTAAACCATGAACTTACCTTTCGTGATTTTCTGCAAGCAGAAAACACTGTCGGTGTTTGTGTTTTCGCTGCGCGAAAGCCACAAACTTGGTGGGAGTGCTCGGATTCGAACCGAGGACCCTCGCCTTGTCGAGGCGATGCTCTAACCAACTGAGCTACACTCCCTGCATAACTCCTAACCCTGTTGCGGATGTTCATACAATGAACGGCGACGCAATAGCGCTAAGGGCGCGTAATTTATCAGCTTTGCTTTTTCGAATCTACTAGGAACGAGAGGATATAGGCAGTTTTTATCATATTGCCTCAATTCAAAGACAGTTCAACCGTGCATTAAGGAACTTCAAATGCTCAGATATTTCTAATACGACGAAGATCATAATCGCTTCAGAAAAACGAAAAATAGATAGCCGAGCGCCGGTACGACCAAAGCTACACTAAACATCAACATCACATCCATCTGCGTCAAAGAATCCCATTTTTGGAAAGAAATCAATGTCGCACTAAACATTGTGCCAAAAAGGCCGGCAAGCGCAAACGCCCGGGGGTAGATCGGAACCTCGTTCTCCTCACTCCTCTCCCTACCCGAACGATCTTTCTTCGTTTCGCCACCATCATCAAATACAGAAACTCCTTCAACTATCTTCATCTTCTTTGGCACCGCCAAGACTTCCAGCTCCACTGCCAGAACCAGGTGCAATTTCAGTCACTGTGATCATTGACCATCCCACCGAAACCAATCCAGCAGCTGCAGCTCCTGCCAAACCTCCAAATCTAACACCCCAAACCGCGCCAGTTATAGCGCTAGTCGCAAGCCCAGCTATTCCAGGGAATGCAATCCCGGCAAAATCTATTGCAGTCAAGCCACCACTTACGGACCCAATTTCATCGTAAGATAACTCTCTCATTTTCAATGTCCTTCTCAGTTGTCACTAATGGAGTTGTCATATTGGATGAAAGCTAGAATCACTATAATGGCTAATCGCTCAATTCATATAGAGAATTTGTCGTAACATACGTGTGACAATGGAGTCTTGCGCATGATTATCGACGCTGCCAATTCTATCAAACCATTTTTAAAAGAGGGAATGATTAAAGGAAGCAAACATTTCTGTTAGTACTCGATCTATTCGTCAGCCTCAGCCGCGAACGAATTGTTGCCGCAGTTCCTCAATCTGATCTCTCAAATTAGCAGCTTCCTCAAAGGCCAAATTTTTAGCTTCAGCAAACATTTGCTTCTCCAGGCTGAGAATCTGTTTTTCAAGATCATCCTGATTGAGAACATTGCCCCCGTAACGGCCTTTCTTCTCAGCAATTCTCGAGCCGCGCTTGCCTCTTGCGGGTGCATGTCTGGCGCCTTCGAGAATATCTGTAACCCCTCGTTTGATACCAACCGGCACGATATTGTGAACGCGATTGTGCTCCATCTGTTTTTCTCTGCGCTGCTCAGTAATATCGATGGCACGCTGCATGGAATTGGTAATTTTATCCCCGTACAAGATAGCTTTACCGTGGAGATTTCTAGCCGCCCGGCCAATCGTCTGAATAAGAGACCGCTCGGAACGAAGGAAACCTTCCTTGTCAGCATCCAATATTGCCACCAGTGAAACTTCTGGCATATCCAATCCTTCCCTTAATAAATTGATGCCCACCAGGACATCAAACTCACCAAGGCGCAGATCCCGGATGATTTCCATCCTTTCCACGGTATCAATATCGGAGTGCAGATACCTGATTCGGACATCGTGGTCATCCAGATATTCTGTCAAGTCTTCGGCCATACGTTTGGTCAGCGTAGTGATCAGCACCCGTTCGTCCTTCTTTACTCGCACCCGGATTTCAGACAGAACGTCATCCACCTGCGTTTGGGCTGGACGAACTTCCAATTCCGGATCAATCAAACCTGTGGGCCTAACAACTTGCTCAACAACCTGGCCTGCCTTTTCAGCCTCGTAGTTGCCAGGCGTCGCTGAGACAAAAATCATCTGCGGCGCGAGTAGCTCCCATTCATCAAATCGTAGGGGCCTATTATCTAATGCAGAGGGCAATCTGAATCCATACTCAACCAAAGTCTGCTTCCTGGAACGATCCCCTTTGTACATGGCACCAAGTTGCGGCACGCCAACGTGAGACTCATCCATAATAAGTAGGGCGTTATCAGGAAGGTAGTCATAGAGCGTGGGCGGCGCTTCTCCCGTCGCCCGACCTGACAAGTATCGCGAGTAATTTTCAATGCCACTGCAGTAACCCAATTCCTTGATCATCTCCAGATCAAAACGAGTACGTTGTTCCAGCCGTTGTGCCTCGACCAACTTGTTATGGTCTTTCAGGTATTTCAATCGCGAGTTGAGTTCTTCACGTATTTCACCCAGCGCATTCTCCATCGTTTCCCGGGGAGTCACATAGTGGGACTTGGGGAATATTGTGGCCCGTGGAACCCGCTTGAGCACTTCACCTGTTAAAGGATCAAAGATAGACAAGCTTTCGATCTCATCATCGAAGAGTTCTATGCGAACGGCATTTCGGTCTGATTCTGCAGGAAAGACATCAATAACATCTCCTCTCACCCTATAGGTGGCACGGCGAAGCTCCGTTTCATTCCGCGTGTACTGCAACTCCGAAAGTCGGCGAAGGATCTGCCTCTGATCTACTTTGTCACCACGATCAAGATGCATCACCATCTTCAAATAGGCACCCGGGTCGCCCAATCCATAAATTGACGAAACAGATGCCACAACAATCGAGTCTGGTCGCTCTAATAAAGCTTTCGTAGCAGAGAGGCGCATTTGCTCAATATGCTCATTAATCGCTGCATCCTTTTGGATATAGGTATCGGATGAAGGAACATAGGCTTCTGGCTGATAGTAGTCATAGTAGGAAACAAAATATTCCACCGAATTATTGGGGAAGAATTCTTTGAATTCACCATATAACTGTGCTGCCAAGGTCTTGTTCGGCGCCATGATCAAGGTGGGGCGCTGAATTTGCTCGATTACATTGGCAATGGTATAGGTTTTACCTGAGCCCGTGACACCGAGCAATGTTTGCGCCGAAAGCCCGCTTTCAATACCATCAACCAGCTTCGCTATTGCCTGGGGCTGATCACCAGCAGGTTTGTAGTCAGATACGACTTTGAATTCAGCATGTTCCATTCACTAATAATAGCCGAGTGAGCGCCCTAAATCTTCGTTGCCTACGACGACTGCTGACACCCCTATGGCAGGATAGAATTTAAAAGAGGTTCGATCTGGTATTGACGGCAATGGCAACTATCTTTACAATCCGCACCCTTCTGATGTTCCCCGATAGCTCAGTTGGTAGAGCAAATGACTGTTAATCATTGGGTCCCTGGTTCGAGCCCAGGTCGGGGAGCCACATCAGATTTCTTACCAGTTCAATATCACTCGTTTCGCATTTTCGAACCCTAAATCGATTCTTACTCGCTGATCGCATTCCTTCCAACTACAATTGGTTTTTCGGCAACAATTTCTAGAGAACTTGTTATCACATAGAATCAGTAATTAGCAACATGGTGACGATACCACCTCGGCTATGCTCGACCTCCCCATAACCCAACAATTGGTTAAGTTAACAAGGCTGTAGTTCATTCAGAATGTCCCTTCCAATATAGATCTAAACCAGCCAATTGTTGGTGAATTATTGTCGTATCAAGGCTAGTATCGGAGGTCTAAGAACTCGAACAAATACTAACCAAAAAAAGGCCGCACTGATGGCGACCTCTCAAATCGATTTTGCTTTTTTTTAAGAACCGCCCAAGGCTGTTTTAAAGAGCCGCTTAGGGCTATTTATTAAGAGCCGATCAAGGCTACTTAACAACAATCCTTCCTTCGTTCTTGGCGATGGTCGACGGGCCAATTCCCCCGACTGAAGACAATTCTTCAGCTGAATAGAATTTCCCATTGTTTTCCCGATAGGCGACGATTGCCTCGGCCCTGCTGAGCCCAACGCCACTCAAGACCGATGCGAGCGTCGCTGCATCTGCCTGATTGATGTTTACGGTAATCATTGCCATGTCAATTTCGCCAACATCATCTGCAAACAGCACATTGCTCCAGCAGAGGACGATTACAGCAACGAATGACGCGAGTAAGTTTCTTGCTTTCATTGAATTCTCCCTTTCCCTGATCGGGTTGTTAATAATTAGGTCGTTAATAGCTTGCTCAATGCTTTTGTTAAACAGACTCAACTGGAGTTGTTAACAATCGCGCTGGAAGCAAGATCCAAATTAACAAAGGTAAAGACGGGAGAAAGTAGGCAATGTCCTAAAGATGTGAGAGAGAATGTGGATGCGTAAGGTGAGGAAAAAGCCTGTAGGACTACTCCCCCTCCAGGCCAAAGATCGGTTTAATGGTAGCCCAGTCTTTGCAACTGGGGCAGTGCCAGCGCATCTTCTTGCCTTCAAAGCCACAATTGTTGCAGCGATAAGCTGGCTTATCTGCGACCAATGCCTCTGCAAAGCTGCGCAGGATGGCAAGATTTTGTTTGGCGACGCCATGGGTATTATCGATATGCAGATCGATCAGTTGAGTGAGGCCGCGGATCGTCGGGTTGGTCTTCAAATGATTCGCCACAAATTTTGCTACCGCTTCATCGCCGGATTCATCACGTATGCTGCTGGCAATGGTCAGGACGATAGAAATTGAAGGTGTATGCTTCAGGCAATCCAGGAGGTATTCGCGAAATAATTCAGCAGGCTTTTCGCTGCCTTCATAGGCAATGGACAATAGTTCCAGTGATTCAGGCACATAGACAGGGTCTTGCTTGCCGATGCGCTGCAATACCTTGATCGCGTCATCATATCGCTTCTCGTTAATGTCCATCTGGCCCTGAATCAGATAGGAGCGAGGATTATTAACATTGTGTCCAATTGCATTGCTTACGGCAGTTCGCGCCTCATCGATGTGGAACTTACCTAACTTAGCTTCGGCGATCTCGCAGTAGTAGTGCGATATCGCCTTCTCATATTTCTCGCCCTCATCACCCACGGCAAGTAATTTCGCCACTTCAATCGCCTGCGCCCACTCCTGTTCACGCTCATAAATCTCGAGTGTAATCTTGAGGCTGTCCCGCTTAATCGATGGGTTTGCACCATCCAGTTTTACTGATAATTCTTCGGCACGATCCAGCAAGCCAGCAAGAAGATAGTCTCTGGCGAGCTCCAATTGCACCTGATGCATGGCGTCCTTATCAAGGCTCGCCCGCTGCAGGATGTTTTCATGCACCACCACGGCTTTTTCAATCTCGCCGCGTCGTCGCAGCAATCCACCAAGAGCAAGATGGGTATCAATGGTGTCTGAGTTAACTTCCAGATCGTTGATAAAACTGGCAACCGCCCGATCAGGCTCTTCATTCAGTATATGATTTAGCCCTTGATAATAATTCGAAATGTTTGAGCTCGTTTTCTTTGTACGCTCGCGACGTCCCAACCACCAGCCACTGGCGATGGCGACCACGATAACGATGTAAAGGAGCCAGGTTTCCACAACTTACCCGTTTTGGAGATGAAGCATTAATAACGAACCCGAATAGTTGAAGCGCATACTCTATTGGTCGCCTTACAAGACCTAAAAGTTTAATTCCCTTCCACTAATTCTGTAAAAGGCGTTCTGTAGAAGGCGACGCCCGGGACTTGTCCAGTTCCTGCGCCGCCTTCTGTACCTGCTTGTTCGCACTTCGGGCATTCAAACGTAATTTGGTATTGGAGAAGGTATTAAGCACAGTGCCGAACAACACTCCCACAACAAAGGCCGTTAACATCCACCATGATATTGGCCAAACGGGGCTCTGGTACTCAAGGAAGGTCAGCGGGACTTCGGTACTATTATCCGAGGCGGCCAACAATGCCACGACAAATACAACTAAAAGTACCAGGCGAAAGAGCCATTTCTTCATCAGGTTCATACTATGACCGCATCCAACATTAATCACTGCAACAAAAGCAAAGCCAGGGAGAGCGCTCTACCGATTGAACATCCTCAGTAAAGTATTGTAACAGAAAGAAAAATGGCGCCTCTCGGCGCCATTTCCTTCATATCTATTTCTTTCAAAACTAAAGAACTATATGTCCATTCATCTGCATCAGATCAAACCGGAATCGCCAATTGCACTATCTATCACAGTATTCTGCTTTTCATTAGCGAGGCCCAGATTCACACGTTCCCGCAATTCCTTGCCTGGCTTGAAGTGCGGAACGTACTTACCATCCAGCGCAACTTTCTCGCCCGTCTTGGGATTGCGACCCGAGCGTGCAGACCGAAAATGAAGAGAAAAGCTGCCGAAGCCGCGAATCTCGATTCGCGCTCCTTCAGCCAATGCCACGGTCATGTGGTCAAGCATCATCTTGACCGCCAGTTCTACATCTTTCGATGATAGCTGGGTTTGCACCGCTGCAATTTTCTCAATCAATTCCGATTTGGTCATAAATGAAACAACTAACTCTTAGAACCGCTATCCATCTGCTGCTTAATCAAATCACCAATCGTGGTTGGGGAAACTTCAGTTTCCTGTTCACGATGTTCTTTAACCGCCAGTTCCTCATCGGCCATATCCTTCGCTTTAATGGATACGCCCAACATTCGGTTCTTGCGATCGACACTAATGATCTTAACCTCGATGACTTCACCGACGCTGACAGCATTTCTGGCATCTTCAACACGATCCTGGCTAATGTCAGAAGCTTTCAGAATACCTTCAACTTCTTCCGCCATTTCGAGAACAGCCTGCTTAGCGTCAACTTCCTTAACAGTTCCGTTAACAATATGGCCACGCTCGTTGACTGCAACGTAGTTTGAGAATGGATCTTCTTCCAATTGCTTCAGGCCAAGCGAAATTCGCTCACGTTCTGCATCGATGGAAAGAATGACTGTCTCAATCTCATCACCTTTAGTGAACTGACGCACTGCTTGTTCGCCAGGCTCATTCCAGGAAATATCAGACAAATGTACAAGTCCGTCAATATTGCCTTCGAGGCCAATGAAGATGCCAAAGTCAGTGATTGATTTGATATAGCCCTTGATGTGGTCGTTCTTGTTGTGCTGAAGCGAGAACTCTTCCCATGGGTTACCGATACACTGCTTGATACCCAGAGAGATTCGACGTCTTTCTTCGTCGATATCCAATACCATGACTTCAACTTCATCACCCACCTGGACAACTTTGGATGGATGAATGTTGCGGTTAGTCCAATCCATCTCGGATACGTGAACCAGTCCTTCAACACCTTCTTCAAGCTCAGCGAAACAACCGTAATCTGTCAGGTTGGTAACGCGTGCCATAGTGCGCGTGTTTTCGGGGTAACGGTTAGTGATAGCGACCCATGGATCTTCGCCCAATTGCTTGAGACCAAGTGATACACGATTACGCTCACGATCAAATTTCAATATCTTGACGTTGATCTCACCACCAACTTCAACGATCTCACTTGGATGCTTGATACGCTTCCAGGCCATATCAGTGATATGCAACAAGCCATCAACACCGCCGAGATCGACGAATGCACCGTAATCAGTAAGGTTCTTGACGATACCTTTAACTTCCTGACCTTCCTGCAAGCTTTCAAGTAATGCTTCGCGTTCTGCACTGTTTTCTTCTTCAAGTACGGATCGTCTGGAAACGACAACGTTGTTGCGCTTCTGATCCAACTTGATGACTTTAAATTCTAATGTCTGACCTTCCAGTTGCTCGCTCTCACGCAGTGGGCGAACATCAACCAGTGAACCTGGTAGGAATGCGCGAACATCGCGGATTTCAACAGTAAAGCCACCTTTAACCCGGCCACTGATGGTTCCCTTGATGACTTCCTGCTTCTCAAAGACGCTTTCTAACATCATCCATGATTCAGCACGCTTGGCTTTCTCGCGAGACAATCGTGTCTCACCAAAACCATCGTCAACTGCATCCATTGAAACCTGGACAGAATCGCCTATTTCAACTTCAAGTTCACCACTTTCATTCAGGAATTGGTCTCTTGGAATAACCCCTTCAGATTTGAGTCCGGCATGAACCGTAACCCACTCACTATCAATATCTACAACGACACCGGCAATAATGGAACCGACGTGCATGTCGATGGTCTTTAAACTTTCTTCGAATAACTCCGCAAAACTTTCGCTCATTGATTATATCCCAGGCAGGGCGCCCTTCACTTGTAGCCACTCACCAATATGTGTGGGTCAATTTTAATTAAGGAATAATCCGGAATTACAAACTATTGGATCCCGAATCAACCCGGTTCTTTATTCAGAGCAAATTACGCTTGCCAGCGCTTGCAGCCCAAAAAAAACATCTGCTATAGCCTAGCCTTCACCGCTGAAAGTACCTGATCGAACACCTGATTGATATCAAGTTCAGTACTGTCAATTATAATCGCGTCGTCTGCCGGTTTGAGAGGTGCAACCTTTCGGTTCATATCCCGCTCATCCCTAGCTTGGATGCTCTGAAAAAGGTCGTGCAGACTAACACTAATGTCCTTATCTTTCAACTGCTTATATCGCCTTTCAGCCCGGGCCTCGGCACTGGCGGTAAGGTAAATCTTGACGATGGCATCAGTAAAAACAACGGTCCCCATGTCTCTGCCATCGGCTACCAGGCCTGGCGGCTGTCTGAAATGATGCTGTAATTCACTGATACTCTCCCTAACCTGGCCTAGAGCCGCGACCTTGGAGGCATCTACACCTGCCTGATCGGTTCTTATCTGTAAGGTTACATCTTCACCCTCCATCAGCACTTGTAAGGGCTCTTCCGCTTTTCCGGTGGGCCTGAACTGTATGTCCAGCACTTTGGCACGCTCTGCCAGGGATTTTTCATCATCAAGGCGAATATCGTGTTTTCGTGCTGACAGGCCGATGAGGCGGTATAAGGCACCGCTGTCGAGGATGTTGAAGCCAAGGTGATTGGCCAGCTTCTGGGTTATGACTCCCTTTCCGGAACCGCTCGGGCCGTCTATGGTTATGACTGGTATGTTTTTAGACATTGTGTATCACAGTATAATGATTTGCTTAGAGGGTGTTCGCTAAAGAGGTGGTGGAGTCTGTTTTGGCGGGGTAATCAAAACTTAATAAAACGCGATTAGGATGGCTTATTGATAGATGAGAAATGATCCCGCGCAATCTTTGCTCTTTTAAACAGGGCTTCCAGCTCTTTCATTTTTCCTTCTGCAATCAGTGTTCGTATCTGGCTTAGTTCGTCCATGTATTTGTCGAGAATGGGCAGCACCTTTTCCCCATTGGCATCAAATATGTCGCGCCACATGACAGGTTCAGAAGCTGCAATTCTGGAAAAATCGCGAAAGCCGCCAGCGGCATATTCAAATATCTCAAATGATTCTCCCTGTGCCGACAACATATCCACAAGCGCGTAAGCAAGTAAATGTGGCAAGTGACTTGTTTGCGCAAAGACAAGGTCGTGATGGTCGGGTGTCATTTCGATGACTTTTGCGCCAAGCGCTTCCCATAATTTGCGTACTGAATCAGTCGCTGATTTATCACTGTTGGCTGATGGCGTCAGTATGACTTTGTGGCGTTCGAACAAATCAGGATTGGCCGCGGTGACTCCGTGTTTTTCAGAACCGGCGATGGGGTGCCCAGGAATAAAATTACCGGGCATCTTGCCAAAGACTTCCTTTGCGGCTTTGACAACAGGTGATTTTACACTACCAACATCGGTAATAATGGCGGCTGTGTTTTTCAATTCACTTAAGGTCGCACCAATTGAGAGAACAGGGACCGCGAGGATAATAAGATCAGCGTCGTCTATAGCAGAGACGATGGAGTCACAGCCTTTATCGATAAGGCCCTGCTCCAGACCTATCGATAGAGAGTTTTTGTTGGAATCAAATGCGGCGATCTGATCTGCCAGTCCTCGTTGCTTTATACCAGCAGCAATAGAGCCGCCTACAAGGCCCAGTCCAACGATTGAAACCGTCTTAAAGAGCGCTGACATCAGCCGAGTACTTTTTCCAGGGAATCCACAAAGCGCTGGTTCTCCAACATCGTGCCGGTAGTAACTCGCAAGTGATTGGCCATTTCATAGACAGCTATGGGGCGAACAATGACTCCCTCCTGTAGCAATGCATCATAAACTGGCAAGGCATCGCGGCCCATATCAATTGTCAGGAAATTGCCCGCTGATGGGATATATTCAAGACCCAGACGTTTGCATTCACCTTCCAGAAAGCGCATTCCCTCGTTATTGAGCGCTATCGCCTCCTTAACATGTGATTGATCATCCAGCGCAGCAACGGCCGCAACCAGCGACATTGAGTTCACATTGAAAGGTTGGCGTATTCTATTCATCAAATCTGCGATATCGGGATGACTGACTGAATAGCCAACCCGGAGCGCAGCGAGCCCGTAAGCCTTTGAAAATGTGCGAGTTATGACCAGATTCGGGAATATTTTGCTGAGTTCAATGCCATCGGGATAATCTGGATCAGTCGCGTATTCAAAGTAAGCCTCATCCAATACAACGATAATATCGCCGCGTACCTTGTGGAGAAAAGATGTTAATTCAACGCGCGTTAACCATGTCCCTGTAGGATTATTCGGATTTGCAATAAAGATCATTCTGGTCGTATCTGTTATTGCTTCAAGCGTTGCGCCTAAATCCTGAGAGTAATTTTTTGCCGGTATAACGGTTAACTGCGCACCACAGGATTTGATAACGGTTGGGTAAACCACAAAGGAGTGTTGCGAAACGATGGCCTCAACGCCAGGCCTCAAATAGATATGAGCCAATAACTCCAGGACATCATTTGAGCCATTACCAACTGTAATTTGTCCTGTCGCAACACCCAGGTGCTCACTTAAGCGTTGCTTTAAAAGGAAGGCACTGCCGTCCGGATAGCGCGCAATGTCCGGCAGAATGGATTGCAGCGCTGAAATAACCGCAGCGCTAGGCCCAAGTGGATTCTCATTGCTGGCCAGTTTTACAACATCGCTCAGTCCAAGTTCCCGCTCCAGCTCCTCTACAGGTTTCCCCGGCTGGTAAGGCTGCAGTTCCTTTATTCCATCTGTTGTGAGGTCTATAAAATTTGTCATTTCCGTTCTTAAAGGTTGATAGTTAATAGTTGAAGGGTAATAGTCGATGGTTAGTTGTCGATGGTAGTGGTGGATCTTAGTGAAGGAACACATCCAAAGTCACCTTAATTGAAATTTATTACCTGCTCAATGCTCGCGGGTAACTACCTAACATTTTCACTTCGAGAGATTCCCCATCAATCTCGTCCAGGACAACCCGAATATTCTCATCATCCCGATGACCTTCGAAATCAATAAAGAATACATAAGACCACATACCTGTTTTTGATGGACGGGTCTCAATTGAAGTCAGCGATACGCCATGGCGATGAAAGGGTTCAAGCAATTTGTATAAGGCGCCTGGCTGATTATGGGTAGATACCATTATTGAGGTTTTATCATTGCCACTGGCACCAATCTCTTCGCGGCCAACTACAATAAAACGGGTTGTATTGTCAGATTCGTCTTCTATTTTCCTGGACAGGATTTTTAGTCCGTAAATCTCGGCGGTGATTTCTGGCGCGATCGCAGCTGCATCTTTTTCTTCCGAGACACGTCGGGCTGCTTCTGCATTGCTGGTGGCTGCGATCTTTGGCAGGTTAGGATAATGGCTATCCAGCCAGCGCCGGCATTGTGCCAAGGTCTGCTGATGAGAATATATCCTGGTGATGTCAGCCTCATCGGCATCCAGTGCAATCATCAAATTGTGATGAATTCGAAGCTCGACCTCGCCACAAATTCGCAGAGAAGAGCTGAGGAAATTATCCAGGGTATGGCTAATGACTCCTTCTGTAGAATTCTCGACCGGGACAACGCCGTAATGACAATTCTCGGATGCAACTTCTCTGAAGACATCATCAACCGTCATCATCGGCATACTCTGTACGGCGCTGCCAAATTGTTTGCCCGTTGCAATTTGCGTAAACGTGCCCTCCGGGCCTAGATAAGCAACGCGGAGAGGCTCTTCAAGCGCCAGACAAGCAGACATTATTTGCCGGTAAACCTGAGTGACCTTTTCATTGCTGAGAGGCCCCTCATTCAAATCTGCGATTCTGCGTAGCACCTGAGACTCACGCTCAGGGCGATAGTATACGGGTTCAATATCCTCTGATTCCTGCTTCTTAACCTCTGCTACTTCAAGCGCGCAGCTGGCCCGCTCGTTTAACTTGGTAAGAATATCCTCGTCCAACTGATCAATTCGCTGGCGAAGTTCGGCAAGTTGCCCCTGTATTGTTGAGTCCTTGGTCACGATAATCGATTAAGAGCCTTCAGCGGGTGGAGAGCCATCAGCTGGTTGAGAGCCTTCAGCTAAAGAAGAGCCTTCAGCTAAAGAAGAGCCTTCAAGCGATGTCGAACCATCACCCGTAATTTCATCAGGCTCATCCCCGCCTTCCAGTTCAGGGATAGGCGCGATACCGACAAGATGTTCGCCGCCAGTCAGATTGATGAGCCGAACCCCTTGAGTATTTCTGCCCAGTACAGACACTTCATCTGTTCGGGTTCTAACCATTGTACCCTGGTCGCTAATCAGGAAGACCTCGTCACCCGGGAAAATCTGGATCGCACCGACCATGTCACCATTTCGCTCGGAGAGTTTCATGCCGATAACCCCTTGTCCGCCGCGCCCAATAACAGAATAGTCTTCGATGGCACTTCGCTTGCCATAGCCATTACGACTCGCCACCAGCAGCTCACCTTGCTCATCGGGAATAATAAGAGATATCACTTTCTGCCCAGCTTTGAGCTTGATGCCTCTAACGCCGCGAGCAGTTCTTCCCATTGCCCTGACATTGGATTCCTTAAAACGAATAACTTTGCCGCCACTACCGAACAACATCACATCCTGCGTACCATCGGTTATCGAAGCACCTACAAGCGTATTGTCTTCATCGAGTTCGATCGCGATGAGGCCGGTACTTCGCTGCCGTGAGAAGTCCATCAGCGGTGTTTTCTTAACTGTGCCGTTGGATGTCGCCATAAAGATAAACTGATCTTCACGATATTCATGGACAGGTAACATAGCGGTAATTCGCTCATCTTCTTCCAGCGGCAATATATTCACTACCGGGCGTCCTCTGGCGGTGCGGCTAGCAGTAGGAATCTGGAAGACCCGCAGCCAATAAACCTTGCCGCGATTGGTGAAGCACAAAATGGTGTCGTGAGTGTTCGCAACCATCAAACGTTCAATATAGTCCTCGTCTTTTACACTACCGGCAGATTTGCCGCGGCCACCACGTCGCTGAGCCTGATAGACATCAACCGGTTGCGATTTCGCATAGCCGCCATGGGAAAGAGTGACGACCATTTCCTGCTCAGTGATCAGATCTTCCATGGTTAGATCTTCTTCCGAGTCAATGATCTCGGTGACACGATCATCTCCATACTCATCACGAATCTCGATCAATTCCTCCTTGATTATCCCCATCAATCGATTTGGGTCTTTCAAGATCTCCAACAACTCAGAAATGGTGTCAATGACGTCCTTGTACTCTGTCAGTAATTTGTCCTGCTCCAGGCCTGTTAGACGATTCAGGCGCATCTCAAGAATGGCTTGTGCTTGCTCAGGAGAGAGATAGTAATTCCCATCTGCCTTTAGCCCGTACTGTGCATCCATGTCTTCAGGCTTTGCCGCTTCCGACCCAGCTTTTATCAGCATCTGGCTCACATTTTCAGAGCGCCAGGGTTGAGCAACCAACTTCTCTTTCGCCTCCTGGGCATTAGCAGATGCTTTAATCAGCTCAATAACTGGATCAATATTAGTTAATGCGACTGCCAAACCTTCCAGTATGTGGCCGCGCGCTCTGGCGCGCCGCAGCAGGAATACAGTTCGCCTGGTAACGACTTCTCTACGGTGCAGTATGAAGTACTCAAGAATTTGCTTCAGGTTCAGTATTTTAGGTTCGCTATCTACCAGGGCGACCATGTTGATACCGAAGACATTCTGCAGCTGTGTCTGCGCGTACAAATTGTTAAGAACAACCTCGCCAACTTCACCCCGGCGCAGTTCGATAACAATCCGTGTATCTACCGAAGATTCATCACGAAGCTCGGTAATGCCTTCAATCTTCTTGTCTTTTACGAGCTCGGCAATCTTCTCGATTAATCGAGCACGATTAACCTGATAGGGAATTTCCTTGATGATGATAGTTTGCTTATTTGTTTTTTCATCTTCAATGATTTCACACCTGGCCCTTATCCTGATCTTTCCGCGACCGGTGCGATACGCTTGAATGATGCCACCACGACCGTTAATTATAGCTGCAGTCGGAAAATCAGGACCCTTCACATATTCCATCAAACTATCGATATCCAATTCCGGAGTTTCAATGAGTGCAAGGCATGCATTAACAACTTCGGTCAGGTTATGAGGTGGAATGTTGGTCGCCATACCAACCGCAATGCCGCTGGAACCATTAACCAAAAGATTAGGCAGTTTCGCCGGTAATACCCAGGGCATCTTGAGAGTGCCGTCATAGTTGTCGACGAAATCAACCGTCTCCTTATCCAGATCTGCCAACAATTCATGGGCGATCTTTTTCATGCGGATTTCTGTGTAACGCATCGCCGCTGCACGGTCACCATCCAGTGAACCGAAGTTACCCTGACCATCAACAAGTGTATAACGCATGCTGAAATTCTGAGCCATGCGAACGATTGTATCGTAGGCTGCGGTATCACCGTGGGGATGATATTTACCAATGACATCGCCAACAACCCTTGCCGATTTCATATATGGGCGATTATAGAAATTGTTCAATTCGTTCATGGCAAACAACACGCGCCGATGAACTGGCTTGAGGCCATCACGCACATCAGGTAAGGCGCGGCCGACGATCACACTCATTGCATAGTCGAGGTACGACTGTCGCAATTCATCTTCAATATTAACTAGGGTTATATCGCTGTCGAATTCAGACATCTTTTGTTATTTTTTCCGTAATTCAGTTTTCCTGCAACCGCTATCGGGGAGCGTGCTTCACAAACGAAGTCACAAACAAAACCACAACCTGTTCGACCATCTATGCGAACTGGATGGTCGTCTCATGATTGTAAGTTAAGTTGGGTATTTTAGGTCGCAGAATAAACAGGAATCATAGCACATTAGCCCCCTGTAAAGCATATTATTAAAGGCATTGGCATGTTTTGTTGTTCCTGCCTATGCGCTTGTTTTTATTGAATTTTACATCCGCTTTTGGTGACCTCTATAGGGAGCAATGATAGGGGTGAATACGCCATCCGAATCGAATGTATAATGCCCTTCTTTTTAGTTAACCAACCGCCACTATATAATGCCGGAAAGACACAGAATCGGAGCAATCCAATGAACAATCCGCAGGAAAATGCAAAAGCTTCTCCAGGCTCACCTATCGGTAATGTCGACCCAAAAGAGATTGCCAAATTTGACGCACTTGCTCGTAAATGGTGGGACAAGGATAGCGAGTTCAAGCCGCTGCACGAGATCAACCCCTTAAGACTCGCATACATCACCGACCGTGTTCCTCTCTCAAATATGCGCGTTCTGGACGTTGGCTGTGGCGGCGGCATATTGTCCGAAGCCATGGCTAAGGAAAGCGCAAGTGTGACCGCTATCGATATGGGTGAAGCACCCTTGAAAGTCGCTCGCCTACACCAACACGAGTCTAATCTCACCATCGACTACCTGTTAACAACAGTCGAAGATTTAGCCGCCTCAGATGTCGAACGTTTCGACGTCATAACCTGCCTTGAAATGTTGGAACACGTACCCGACCCTGGCTCCATCGTCGGAGCGTGCAAAAAACTACTGAAGCCGGAAGGCCATCTATTTCTATCCACCATCAATCGCAACCCAAAATCCTATTTGTTCGCTGTGATTGGGGCTGAATACGTTTTGAATCTACTAGCCAGGGGAACACACGACTACGCAAAATTCATTAAACCCGCAGAGATCACCCACTGGCTTCGGGACCATAGCTTTTCGCTGCAGGACATAACGGGAATGAGCTACAACCCTATCACTGGCATCTACAAACTCTCCACTGACGTTGATGTGAACTACCTGGTTCACGCCACGACTCAAACCCAATAACTGACAAAAACTATGGACTATATTGCACCTGAACAGCTCCTTGAAAATAAAGTGGTACTGGTAACCGGCGCTGGTGACGGAATTGGCCGAACAGCAGCCCTGGCATATGCCAAGCATGGCGCCACAGTTATACTGTTAGGGCGAACCACATCCAAGCTTGAAAGCCTCTATGATGAAATCAAGGACGCAGATTACGCTGAGCCCGGCATTGTCCCGATGGACCTGTCAACGACCACCGCATCAGATATCCAGGAACTGGTTGGGGTAATAGACAGGGACTACGGGATACTCGATGGCCTCCTACACAATGCATCGATATTGGGAGACCGTATTCCCATTGAACAATACGACCTCAATCAATGGGCGAGAGTCATGCAGGTCAACTTTAACGCCGTCGTCATGCTAACCCAATTGTTGCTACCCGTAATCAAGAAATCAGCTTCCGCATCCGTCATATTTACCAGCTCCGGCGTCGGCGCGAAACCCCGAGCATACTGGGGCGCATATTCCGTTTCAAAATACGCAATGGAAGGTTTTGCCAAACTACTGGCAGAGGAACTCGAAAACACCTCCGAGATCAGAATCAACATCCTTAACCCCGGCGCCACACGTACCAGTATGCGCGCTGCCGCCTTCCCCGGTGAAGACCCGGCAACACTAAAAACCGCCGATGACCTCATGGGCCTATATCTCTACCTCATGGGTGAAGACAGCAAAGCCGAAAACGGAAAAACCTTCAACGGATAACAACCTTTAGTTGACCAAGTCGATCTATGATCACCTCGCAGGGAAGAACTTACGTGGACCGGATGCGAAACCCAATCAAAGAAAACAAAAATCTCCCGAGGCTGTAGATCTACGACCACCAAGCAGAAGATGTCTATAAGTTTTTCCCGCAGCCTTCAGACGCTGTGCTGAAGGCTACGGAAATAAAGGACAGACAACTCCTGCTAAGTGAACTTGGTTCGACAATATTTGAATTGAACTAACATGTAGGCACCGTATCAACGCCTTACACAGAATTAAATGCTACGGCCGCTTAATCCCTGCCATCACATAGAGCTGCTTATATTCCTTACGTTGCAACTCCCGAAACTGCCCTGATTTAATTGCCGAAGGAATAAACAAACTGCCAAATCGGACTCGCTTCAGGCGACTAACCGTCAGCCCCTGGGACTCCCACAAACGTCGAACCTCACGATTTCGACCTTCCATCAATACAACGTAGTACCAACGATTAGCACTATCATCAGACTTACCCTTCTTGATATCGCTAAACGACGCCTTACCATCCTCCAACAAGACTCCATCTCTCATGTTCTGAAGTTGTTCATCGTCGACATTTCCCAACACCCTTACCGCATATTCTCGCTCAATCTGAGCTGAGGGATGCATCAGCTTATTGGCTAACGCGCCATCTGTAGTAAAAATTAGCAAGCCAGACGTATTAAAGTCGAGGCGACCCACAGAAATCCAACGCTGCCCTTTTAGCCTGGGTAATTTATTGAACACAGAAGGACGGCCCTCCGGATCATCCCGCGAACAGATCTCGCCTGTTGGCTTGTTATAGATCAGGTACTTATGCCGAATTGCTTTCTGACTTATATATTTACCATCGACGGCTATCTTGTCTTCTTCGGAAACCCGGTCTCCAATACTTGCGACCCTGCCATTAACCTTGATACGGCCAGCCTTAATCCATTCCTCCATGCCACGACGACTACCAAAGCCATGTGCGGCCAAGACCTTTTGTAATTTTTCATCTGTCATCTAGCTGGTTCCTGGACGTAAGGTCGAAAATCTTAGAAATGGTTGCGAAACCTAATTATTGTTAGGCAGTTTAATTTATCAGTAGCGAAGGAAATGACGCTGAAGATCATTGCTCCAAGACAAGCCTTTATTAGGGCTTATCGCCCGCAGGCTCATCATCGGCAGGCTCGTCTTCCTCCGCAAAGGCAGCATTCATTATGTCCTGAGCCACCGACCCCCCGAATGAATCGGCCGCTGGCGCAGCGTCTTCTACTGATGATTCATCGCCTTCAGCTTTCGGCTCATCGTCTTGCTCGTTCCCTGAATCAATCGTTGGGGCATTCTCATCCGAAGTATTCTCTTCAGAAGCACTCTGTTCAGAAGTACTCTCTTTCGATGTAATCTCTTCTGAGGCATGCCCGGCACCATCATCTGAATCCGCAGTTGATACAGGCTCATCTTCTTCGTCATCCAGATCATTCTCAGGCTCTTCTTCTACGAACAGCTTGCGAATATTGTCTTGAATGGCGTTAACTTTTTCGGTTACTTTCTCAAGGTCCACATCCTCTATACCAGAAGTATCTTCCTGCTCGCCTTCATTCAACTCCAGGCTTCTGATCTCAATGAGATCCTCCTCAAGGTTGAGTTCCTCATTCATCTTATCGAGATCTTTGATATCGGAAAGTGTCGGAAGCTCATCCAGGCTGTCCAGATTGAAGTAATCCAGGAAAGTTTTCGTGGTTGCATAGATCGCAGGCCGCCCAGGTACATCTCGATGCCCAACGACTCGAACCCACTCCCTTTCCAGCAAAGATCTCATGATATTGGTTGATACGGCAACGCCCCGGATCTCTTCAATATCGCCCCGGGTAATCGGTTGCTTGTAGGCAATCAGGGCAAGCGTTTCCAGCAAGGCGCGTGAGTACCTGGGCGGCCGCTCTTCCCAGAGCCTTCCAACCCATTCACCATAATCCTGACGCACCTGAAAGCGATAACCACTGGCAACCTGCTTTAGTTCGAAGCCACGACCATCACAATCCTTTTCTATCTCTGCCAGAACCTCTCGCAGATCGGCACGGGCAGGCTGGCCTGTCTCAAACAGCGAGATCATTTGATCGATACTGAGGGGCCGATCCGCAGCTAATATCGCACCTTCCACGATCTGTTTGATGGGTGGCATTGCAGTTATATTGTCACTGCCACGGTCAACGTCACTGCCACTGTCATCACTATCGATTTCGATATCATCACTCATGATCTTGGTTAATTCTCTTCTTCAAATTCAGTTGTTGCTTCCTCGCTGCCCGTCCTAGCCTTGACATGGATAGGTGCGAACGGCTCTGTTTGTACAATTTCCACCAGCGATTCCTTTATCAATTCCATCATCGCCAGGAAGGTAACGATTAAGCCCGCACGGCCTTCTTCCAGGTTGAATAAGGACATGAATGGAATGAACTGCTCGCCAGCATCTGAAACGCGATCAAGAATATGTGACATCCTCTCTCTGGTGGATAAAGGTTCCAGTTCAATGCGATGGCTCGTATAGTTCTCTGATCTTTTCAGTACCTTGGATAGGGCGATCAACATCTCCTGCAGATGTACTTCAGGCAGCGGCTTCTCGCGATCCATAACCGGCGCGTCTGCATTGGCAACCCAGTAATCACGGTTGGTTCTGGGTATTTCATCCATGTCTAGCGCAGCAGTCTTAAAGCGCTCATATTCCTGCAATCTTCTGATCAACTCGGCCCTGGGATCTTCCTCCTCTTCCTCGGCGTCGCTTTGCCTCGGCAGTAACATTCGGGATTTGATTTCAGCAAGCACTGCTGCCATGACGAGGTATTCAGCTGCAAGCTCAAATTGCATGTCCGTCATCAGCTCGATGTAGGTCATGTACTGACGTGTAATTTCCGCAACCTTAATTTCCAGGATATCCAGATTTTGGCGGCGGATAAGATAAAGCAATAAGTCCAGAGGTCCTTCAAAAGCTTCCAGGATCACTTCAAGCGCGTCAGGGGGTATGTAAAGATCCAGCGGCAGCTGGGTCATTGGTTTACCTTCCACAACGGCAAAGGGCATCTCACTCTGCTGCACTCCAGAGTTCAATTCAGATTTCTCGCTGTCGACTATCGTCTCTTCCATTTTTCCGACCCTTTAAAAAGCCTCATATTCCCGATAACCCGGAGTTATCGATAATCCAGCCCCATCGCTGATCTCACTTCTTCAAGTGTTGCCTTGGCAATCGTTCGTGCCTTTTCACAGCCTTCAGCAACGATGCTCTTTACCAGATCAGGATTATCTTCATACTGTTTCGCCCTGTCCCGCATGGGCTGTTGCTCTTCAAGCACTTTTTCTATCAGCGGTTTCTTGCAATCAACGCAGCCTATTCCGGCTGTCTTGCAACCTTCCTGTATCCAGGATTTGGTCTCTTCATCGGAGTAAATCTCGTGCAGTGAAAATACCGGGCATTTCGCAGGATCCCCAGGATCAGTACGCTTAACCCTGGCTGGGTCGGTGGTCATTGTCTTGATTTTTTTCTCAACAAGTTTAGGGTCTTCCCGAAGGGAGATGGTGTTGTTATATGACTTGGACATTTTTTGCCCATCGAGGCCAGGCATCACTGAAACATCAGTTAACAGGGCTTGAGGTTCAGGCAGAATCACCTTGCCGCCGCCATCCAGATAGCCAAACAAGCGATCACGATCGCCCAGCGATACATTTTGCTGCTCGGATATTATTGCCTGGGCTTTCTCCAATGATTCCTTGTTACCTTGCTCCATGTACTCCCGTCGCAGCACTGTGTACATCTTGGCATTCTTGCGGCCCAGCTTCTTAATGGCCGCCTTGGCCATCTCTTCATAGCCAGGCTCCTTGCCGTAGACATGATTAAAGCGCCGGGCTATTTCACGAGTCATCTCAACATGAGGAACCTGATCTGCACCCACCGGAACATTGCCCGCCTGATAGATCAGGATATCTGCACTTTGCAATATGGGATAACCAAGAAATCCGTAAGTCGCAAGATCCCTGTCATTGGACTTGGCAACCAGATCCTTGTAGGTAGGAACCCTCTCCACCCAGCTGAGTGGCGTAATCATCGACAGCAGCAAATGCAGCTCGGCATGCTCAGGCACCCGGGACTGAATAAATAACGTCGCCGAGCCAGGATTTACGCCCGCTGCCAGCCAGTCGATGACCATCTGCCAGACATTGTCTTCGATAACTCTTGTATCTTCATAGTGCGTCGTCAGCGCGTGCCAGTCAGCCACGAAAAACATGCAATCGTATTCGTGCTGCAGACGGATCCAGTTTTTAAGGACGCCGTGGAAATGGCCAAGATGTAATTGGCCTGTTGGACGCATGCCGGACAGCACACGTTTTTGCGCTTCAATGAGACTCAAGAGAACACCCGGGTTTTGGACAATTAGCGTTTAAATAATAAATAGCTTTAGATAATAATAAGTAACTGGCTCGCGCCGGACTATATTGAATCGAAAAAAGTTGAATCGAAAAAAGTTGAACCGAAAAGAGTTGCATCGGAAAGAACGTAAACGAACGGGAAATTTTCAATCGACAACCAAGGAGGTTTTGCCGGCAATTATACTCACTGAGTTCCGACTTGTCGCGTAAATGTCACCCCGGAAGATGAAAATGACAATCGACCAGGTATTCAGGGTTTATGCGGTAATCCAGGTCGGAATCTATGCCCGATCTATGTCATAAGCTATACCATAAAGAGATCAGTTCCACCCTTACCTGCACGAGTCACCACGGGGATGTCGTCCTCCAAATTGACGACTGTGGTTGGCTCCAGACCACAGAACCCACCATCGATCACCAGGTCCAGCTGATGCTCAAGAATGTCCCTGATTTCATCGGGATCGGTGAGCGGATATTCGTCACCAGGCAACATCAAAGTGCTACTCATTAAAGGCTCACCGACTGCCGCGAGCAGGGCTTCACAAATACGGTTATCTGGTACCCGCAGGCCGATGGTCTTTCTTTTGGCATGAACGAGTCGCCGAGGCACCTCTTTGGTAGCCGGTAAGATAAATGTATATGGCCCGGGCGTTGCCGTCTTAAGAAGGCGGTAAGCGCTATTACTAACCTTGGCATAAACACTAAGATCAGACAGATCGCGACATACCAAGGTGAAGTTATGCTGTTGATCCAATTTTCGAATCTGGCGTATCTTCTCGAGGGCCCGCTTGTCTCCGATATGACAACCAATAGCGTAAGCAGAGTCCGTAGGGTAGGCAATGACGCCTCCTTTTTTGACAATATCTGCCGCGTGATTAATCAAACGCTGCTGTGGATTCTCCGGATGGATTCTAAAGAACTGGCTCATTTAGGCTCGTGGTGAAAAAAGCGCCTATTCTAGCCCAATTGCCCTACGCATCTCTGTATTAAATGAATTATCATGCCTGACTTAATCTATCCTCGATTGAGAGAAATAAGCTCGGGTGAAACAATTCGTAGAATTTATTCCGGTAGTGCTATTCGTGGTCGTCTATTTCACCACGCGAGATATCTACACCAGCACGGCCGTGCTGATGGTCGGGGTCTGCTTTCAGGTGGCCTTCGAGTACATCAGGTACCGCAAGGTTGAAAAAAAGACCAAGGTGATCTTCTGGGTAGCGATATTGTTTGGCGGCGCTACGCTGGTATTTCGAAACCAGGAGTTCATTCAGTGGAAGCCGACGATCGTTAACTGGATGTTCGCGATTGCCCTTGCCTCAAGCCAAATATTTGGCAAAGAGAATTTTATCAAGAAGATGCTGTCTGACCAGATTCAGCTGCCGGATCATGTATGGCGAAATCTGAGCTACGGTTGGTCATTTGGTTTTGTGATCGCGGGTGCCTTGAATTTACTGGTCGCCTATAATTTTGACCTCGACTTCTGGGTTACCTACAAGTTAGTTGGTGGCTTCGCTATCACGCTGATTTACATGGTCATCACCATGATCTACCTGGTCAAAGGTGGTTACATAGATGAAGATGCGGCAAAACCAGAAGCCAAACCGGAACAATAGACATGTTATATGCGATTATCAGTTCAGACGTCAAAGATTCCCTGACCGCACGAGGACAATCGAGACCAGCACACCTTGATCGCCTGACGACACTTAACAACGAAGGGCGGCTAATTCTTGCAGGCCCCCACCCTGCCATAGACAACGATGATCCAGGTGGTGCCGGATTCACTGGCAGCCTTGTAGTTGCCGAATTTGACTCCCTCGCAGCTGCCCAGACCTGGGCGGACGAAGACCCTTATATTGCAGCTGGCGTCTATGCCGAGGTGATCGTCAAACCGTTTAAGAAAGTATTCCCCTGAAAATGCACCTCCTATTTACAGTAATACTGACACTGACCACAATGACGTTCACTATAATGTTTGTGCCGCAAGCGCTGGCTGACACCGTTTATCTACGGGACACGCTATACGTACCGCTTCGCGGCGGGCAATCGTCAGAGCACCGTATATTACACCGTGGGATTCGCAGCGGGACCAAACTCCAGCTCCTGGAGGTGAACGAAGATAGTGGATACAGCCGCGTGCAAATGAGTGACGGACTCGAAGGCTGGATTCAGAGCCAGTACCTCAGTGAAGAGCCGACCGCAGAGTTAATGCTGAACGAAGAACTGTCAAATATTGAAGCCGTGAGAGCAAGAAATATAGAAGTCCTGGCGCAGCTGGAACTAAGCCAGTCAAGTGAACAGGCGCTTAGCGAATCAAACATGTCTCTGCAGCAGCAAAACACCGAATTGAGAGAAGAGCTCGAACACATCACCGGGCTGGCTGTTAATGTCATCTCAATCAATGAAGAGAATAAGCAGCTGCGGGACGAGCATGATTCTCTCCTCGGTGAAATTGACGCAATATCAGTATCCAATCAGGCCTTTCAAGATACATCAGACCAGAAGTGGTTCTTAAATGGCGCCGGCACAATCCTCGTGGGCTTACTCTTTGGATTCTGGTTCTCCAGGAGGATCTACAATCGGCGAAGCACTAGTGGCTGGTCATGAAAACCAAACTTAGCGTCAACCTGAACAAGGTAGCACTCATACGTAATTCCAGAGATACAACCATTCCGAGTGTCGTGGATGCTGCCATTACCTGTATAGCCAATGGTGCACAAGGTATTACTGTCCACCCACGACCAGACATGAGACATATTCGCCCATCTGATGTTTACGATCTTGCTGAATTATTATCCGCAGATGAATACCAAGAGATCGAATTTAATATCGAAGGTAACCCATTTGCCGGGCCAGAGAGCAACGGATTCCCGGGTTTCATGGAGCTGGTTAACGGCGTGGGCCCTCACCAATGTACTCTGGTACCTGACGATAGCAGCCAGTTAACATCAGATCACGGCTGGAACCTCAGCGGTGAATCTAATCGATTGAAGCCACTTTGTGATGCCTTACAAGGGAAAGGCATTCGTGTCAGCTTATTCATGGATCCTGAGGCAGAGCAGATTAAATTAGCCTCACATCTGGGGGTGGACAGAATAGAGTTCTATACCGGCCCATTTGCTGATGAATTTGGTAGCGCGAGTGCCGAGAAGACCTTGATTCCATTTATTGAGACTGCCGAATTAGCAACAGATCTCGGACTTGGCATCAACGCAGGTCACGATCTAAACCTGGACAATCTGAAAACCTTCTGCTCACGAGTATCCAATGTTGCCGAGGTCTCAATTGGCCACGCCATCATCACCGATGCCCTGTGGATGGGACTCGCGACTACTGTCACAAAGTATCGAGAAATTCTGGATCAGCTAGACTGATTTCACGCTGTACGGCGCCGGTCCGTTCAGATCCCTGGGCATCGTACGTGTTTAACGCACCCTGGCTTTGAATCGTCATTACCCTGCAGATGTTGGGGGCTTTTCAACTCAGAGCTGAAGGCTCTTGTAAGCTTGGCGCTGAAGGCTCTTTATAGCTTGGCGCTGAAGGCTCTTTATAGCTTGGCGCTGAAGGCTCTTGAAAGCTTGGCGCTGAAGGCTCTAATGAGTATGATTGTCGGCTGAAATTTCAGGCTTCAGTATGTACAAAGCGGACTCCGTCATTATGGTCTGCAAAATACGAATCTACTGGAGTCAGGGAATTCTGTGAACACCATTAAATTTCAAGACTATCATTAGTAAAAAGGTCCCCATGTTAAAAACAACTATTATCTCAACCTTGATTGGCATCGTCGCTTTCATCGCCATCGGTCTGGTTCAGGACCAGACAATTCATATTCCAAATAACGCAATTTCAATTATCGAATTATTGATAATCATTATGGCCGTCCTTGCTGGCAGCATGTCAAAAGGCGCACCAGCCGCGAGTACGAGCAGTACAGGCAGTACAAGCAGCGGATCAGCGGAACAAGAAACCGGCACCGTCAAATGGTTCAACGTCAAGAAAGGTTATGGCTTCATTACACGAGACCAGGGCGACGACGTATTTGTTCACTACAGAAACATCGAAGGTGGCGGCCGAAGAGGTATAAATGAAGGCCAGCGTGTCTCTTTCGTCGTAATTAATGGCGACAAAGGTCTACAAGCTGACGAGGTAGTCTCAATCTAGACCTCTGAACAATGTGATTGAGAACAGTGGCTGAAAAAAATGCCTGAAATATTTATGATCGGCTCTGCAGATCGAATCGACGAGTTGGAGCCGGATGAGAATCCGGCGGACGTATTCCCGTGTATGAATTCTCAGGGCGTACATGCCGAGGCCAGGGCACAACTCTATACCCTGGTAATGCACTCCTTTCTGGATGCTGCCATGGAGCTCGAGCCCATCATAAAACCCCTGACCGAAGACGGACCGTACATACATGAGTTAGACCCAAGCTTGCTGGAAGAACTTGCCTCCAAGGACGAGAATGACATAGAGGAGCTGGTTGTTCTCTGGCTTGAATGCGAGCCCGTTGAGGAATTGGGATTGGATCAGGAAGACCTAAACGAATTTCTATTTCAACTGGTTCACTTTTGCCAGACTGCGAAGCAAGAAGAGGAACTCAGCGTTTACATCTACTCAGATGGGTGAATATTCTCTGGGAGTACAATATCTGCGCAATCGCAATAATAGAGGTGGAGCAGAAACATAAGATGGCAGGATCCAAACACCCAACAAACTACACGAATAGATATACACAGAGTACCGTCTACTCAACAGACCCGGGCTTCAAACGGCAAAAAGGTAATCGTTGTGGAAAGTGCAATGAACTGAAATCTAATTGTAGATGCAGTACTGCGCCCAGCGATGGAATTGTCAGGCTGCAACGACAGACCAAAGGGCGAAATGGCAAACCTGTGGTTCTCATAACGGGCCTCACCCTGGAAAAATCTGATTTAAAGAGCCTGGCAAAAAAACTTAAATCAAAATGTGGCGTAGGCGGTTCCGTTGAAGGTACAACAATCATCATTCAGGGAGATAAGCGGGAACTGCTAAAACCTGAACTGGAAGCTCTGGGCTATGAGGTGAAGATTAGTGGCGGATGAAACATTTACATTAATAGAGGCAGAAGCCTTAAGCCTCGCTCTGGATTCAGGCTGCTTCCTCTTTGATTGTCGATTTTCTCTCAGCGATGACAAATCAGGCCGGCTTAGCTACGACCAAGGTCACATACCAGGGGCCCAGTACGCGGATCTAAATGTTCAATTGAGCGGCCCGATCATCGCCGGAAAAACAGGCAGGCATCCTCTACCGGAGCAAGAGCACTTCCTGGCGCAGATCCGCCAATGGGGAGTTAGCAATGACTCACTGGTTGTCGCCTACGATACCAACGGCATTTATGCGGCCAGACTGTGGTGGATGTTTCGCTCGCTGGGTCACGAAAAAGTTGTCGTATTAAACGGTGGTATCAAAGCATGGCGTGATACCCGCAGAAAGCTGGATCGGCACACGCCGCAATACCCCGTCTCGGACTTTGAGGCGAGGACTGCACTCACGCGGTCAGTCCAGGTAGATGAGGTGCTTTCTATTGGCGGCAAATTAACTGATGCACGAGAACAGGCACGGTTTAATGGTGAAATTGAACCTATTGACCCGGTTGCGGGCCATATCCCTGGCGCCAGCTGTTTGCCATTTATGGATAACCTTATGGGCGATAAATTGCTGACCAGAGTTGACCTAATTCAGCGATTTAGCGAGGCAGGCATAGATTCGGACACGCAGGTCACCTGTTATTGTGGTTCCGGCGTAACTGCTGCGCACAATATACTCGCCCTGGTCCATGCTGGATTTCCAGAACCAGCGTTGTATGCCGGATCCTGGAGTGAATGGATAACCGACCCTTCCAGACCGATTGAACTAGGCATGGAAAAAATAGGCGCTTATAAAATAGGCACCAAAAATTAGTACCGAAAAATTAGGTGCCTGGATGTACACACTGGAAGCCGCAAATATCGAATGGCGAGGCGATGAGCCTTACTCCACTCGCTTTGGTGATATCTACTGGAGCCATGGAAATCCGGCCAACGAAAAACAGCATGTATTTGTAGACCAGCACAATATTGAAACCAGAGGCAAGAATGCCTCTCACTTTACTATCGTAGAGACAGGCTTTGGCTTCGGCAACAACTTTTTACTAACAGCAAATAGATGGCGCGAATGCCAACATGAAGGCATCCTGCACTATATTTCGATTGAAAATACGCCGGTTAAACGCGAAGATCTTGCACGTCACTTTGCATCATACCCGCTTCCATATTCCTCCTGGCTGCTCAGGGCGTATCCGCCCTTACTGCACACCACATTCAACCTGTGGCTCGGCAAAAATATTCGCTTGCAGCTGATTTTTGACGATGCAGCTTATGCACTACAACATCTGGACGCCAGCGTTGATGCCTGGTACCTGGACGGATTTAGCCCGAAGATAAATACAGACCTGTGGAACCCGCGAATCTATGGCCGAATTCACGCATTGAGCAAACCCGGCGCCAGCTTAAGCACCTACACGGTTGCAGGTCATGTAAGGCAGGGTCTGACCAACGCGGGATTCCAAACGGAGAAATCGACGGGCTTTGGCCGAAAAGCCGAAATGTTAGTTGGGAAAAAACCCGGGCAATGGGTACCGGCAACAAGGAACGATATGAAAATTGCCGTCCTTGGCTCTGGTGTGGCCGGTATAAGCTGCGTCGCGGCACTGCAACGTCGTC
The DNA here is from genome assembly GCA_046582185.1 of Pseudomonadales bacterium. Lineage (GTDB taxonomy): Bacteria > Pseudomonadota > Gammaproteobacteria > Pseudomonadales > Azotimanducaceae. Next base: position 37,227 of record JAYGEX010000013.1, read on the forward strand.
ACCTGAATGTTGAATGTATTGGCAATGATGACCCTAACGGGGCATCAAAGATTCCTCTGCTGGCGATTTACCCTCAGCTCGGGCTACACAATGAAGGGCGCTATCAATTCTCCATTGCTGCCAGCAACTATGTCTTGAATAATGAGGCTTTAAACGACAATGTATTGAACAAGAATGCCTTCAACAGTCACACCATTAACACCAGGGTTCTGAGCTGGCATTCATCTGATATCACTGCACGGGAAAGGATGCAGAAAATCGCTGCCCAACTTCCCGACGATTACCTTGAAAGCCAGGGAGACAGTGTCCTTTATCATCAAGCAGGGACGCTTAGCTTATCGCCATTAGACGAGCGCATATTCCGCCGAGCCAATATTGGCAAGATAAAACGCATTGCAGATCAGTGGGCAGTATTTGCAGCGGATGGAACGCTCATCACCCAGGTAGATCAACTGATCATTGCGATGGGCATTCACACATCGAAACATCTCAACATCCCAATTCTGCCACTTCGCGGGCAGGCGCTAACGGTAAACCTGGGGCAGCAGAACCCACCTTCACTTCGCCGCGCAATAATAGGTGACTTAACGATCATTCCAGGCAGCGATAATAACTACTGTATCGGCAGTACATTTCAGCGCTCAGTAACGAATGTGCAAGCAAGAGATTCAGACACATTAGAACTTCTGAACCGTATGAAAGAATTTGTTGGAGTAGAACCAGAAGTCATATCCACTCATGTCGGTATCAGGGCAACGACACGGGACAGGTTACCGCTTGTAGGACGCGTGCCGAATTGGGATCAACTATCCAGGCATAGCGTGCAAAGAGATGGCATGCGCTTTGATCACTACCAGCGCGGCCTCTATGTCTGCACAGGGTTTGGATCGCACGGTGCCAGCCATGCAGGACTTTGCGGCGAACAAATTGCAAACTACATTTGCGGTGAACCTGGTGCATTACCTGAGCCGCAACAGCACATCTTGTCTCTTGAGCGTTTTCACCTACGTGATTCCAGACCTTCAAGAAACCGAGGCAAGCGACACGGATAAGGCTGTTTATGTATCGAATTTCTGGTGCAGCTCTGCCGGCAACGAGCTTTCCCCTCCAAGCGCCATCCCGGAAAAAATAATACTGGTAAATGCGTGACAGAAGTTAATACCTCTAGTCGAAGACATTGACCTTAATCACACCATCTATCGCCAGAATATCTTTCACGATATCGGACTTTGGCGGTGCTTCCATATCAATAATGTTGTAGGCGATATCGTCCCGGCTCTTGTTCAGCATATCGATGATATTGATATTCTGATCCGCCAGTATCGAAAGCACAGAGCCCAGTATTCGTGGCACGTTCTTGTTGACGACAGCAATACGATATCCAGATCCATTTCTATCCATCACCAGATTCGGGAAGTTGACGGAGTTTTGAATATTACCGTTCTCAAGAAAGTCGATCATCTGGTCCGCAACCATCATGGCACAGTTTTCTTCCGCTTCAGCCGTACTGGCGCCCAGGTGAGGCGTGGCAAAGACGCCTTGCTTGCCAATTAAACCCGGGGTGGGAAAGTCAGAAATGTACTGACTCAATTGGCCGCTATCCAGTGCATCGGCGATTGCATCCGTATCCACGAGTTCGCCGCGAGCAAAATTGAGTAAGGTCGAGCCATGCTTGAAATAACCAAGGGCTTCCCGATTGATCATTCCACGAGTCGCCTCTAAAGACGGCACGTGCAGGGAGACTATGTCCGCTCTGGCAAACAACGCCTGCATGTTCTCCATCTTTTGAACTCGGCGTGATAATCGCCATGCAGCATCAACTGACAATGCGGGGTCGAAACCTACGACTTGCATCTCCATTTGCAGCGCCATCTCGGCAACCATTGAACCAATAGCGCCAAGGCCCAGGACACCCAGGGTCTTGCCTTTTAGCTCACTTCCCTTGAACTGCTTCTTGCTGGCTTCCACCAACTTGTTAAGTTCTTCCTTATCAGAGTGATCCGTCAGGCTATGGACATAATCAATGCCTTGGAATATTCCCCGTGAAGACAACAATAGGCCAGCCATAACCAGCTCTTTCACCGCATTGGCGTTTGCACCCGGTGTATTAAAAACGACAATTCCTTTGTCCGTGTAATCAGAGACCGGTATGTTGTTAACGCCAGCACCAGCCCTGCCCACCGCGCGAAGCAAGGGTGTCGCATCATCATTTGAAAGTTGGTGGCTGCGCACCAGAATTGCATCGGGATCACTAATTTCTGATCCCAACTCATAAGTCTTATGGGAGAATTTATCTAGTCCCTTCTCGGAAATATTGTTAAGAGTAAGAATCTTGTACATTTTTTGCACTCCTTATCCTGCCGGTACACTACGGGGCAGGAACCCGCTGTTGGAAAATTTGTTATGAGCAACTTTTTGTTGAGCACCAAATGTTCGAAAAAAAGGTTATTGTAAAAAGAGCGGAATTTTACACGGTGACTAAATTTTAGTTTAGCTTTATTCTCAAGTTCTCCATTAACACGACTCATGCCATGCAAAAACAGTCCATGACCCACAATGCCCATCGTAGATAGCCTGAAGGTTTTCTCTGAAGTCGTTGCTACCAGGAATTTTACCCAGGCAGCAAAGCGACTCGGCCTGACACCTTCCGCAGTCAGCAAACAAATCAGTATGCTGGAGAAACGGCTGGGCGTGCGCTTGCTCAATAGAACCACCAGAACTGTAAACCCAACCGAGGCAGGCCAGCTATATGCTGACAGATGCAGGCAAATACTGGATGAACTAGATGAGATCGAAGACCTTATTGCGGATATGGACACAACGCCGCGCGGGACCTTAAAGATTGCCGCCGAGCCCATCTTTGGCAGGGCGATCCTGTCGCGCATCCTGAATGATTACGGCAAGCAATATCCTCATGTCCGCACCGAACTATTCCTGACTGACCATTCGCTGGAACTCGTCAAGCAAGGCTTCGATGCTGGGATACACCTGGGACATCTGGCAGACCCTGCACTAACGGGCATCACTATAGCGAATCATTCAGTTATTCTGTGTGCATCAATTGAATACATTGATGAACATGGTATGCCCGGGAATCTGGACGATTTACGAAGCCACAGCCTCATCAAGATATCCAGCATGGAATTCCTGGAGCCACGCCAGCTCGACGATTACTTTACCAATCTAGGTATTGTCGATCAGTTTAACCTTACGGTTAACGATACAGATATGGCCTATCACGCGGTAATGAACGGCATCGGCATTGCGCCTTTACCGAGTTATCTTGTGCTGCCGCAAATCCAGAGAGGACGATTGACCCAGGTACTTCCCGACATTACGACTGAAGCCCATCCGGTTCTGCTTGTTTACCCTTCTCATCGCCGCGTATCAGGGAAATCGAAGAGTTTCATCGATTTCCTCACAACTTATTTCACGCCCTCAAGACGATAAAAGCAGAGCTGCTTGTAAAAAAATGGCTATGCCGGAATCTTGATGACAGAATCAGATATCTCTTCGTAAACGAGCGGCTTCGCCATCTCATCCCAATTGATACGCGCATCGCTGGGTAGATCCTGGAGATCAAGAACGCCAAGCGCATCCCACATCGGAATAACATTGTCGGTCAACAATCCTATCCGTTTCAGATTAGGCATTATCCTGCCGAACAACTGAATACTAAATTCCTGGCTTTGATTATCCATCTGGGAAGTCTTCAAATGTTCTATTACGTGGTCTCGATCCCAATTGTATCGCTCATAAAACCTGATGCGATTTCCCCTGGAGCCGCCCATACCTGTCGCCGCCTGGAATGCAAACAGTGCGCGCTCTTCCCGTTCTTCCTGGCTTAAAGTTTTCAGATATTCTTCAAGATAGTTGATGCCAAAAGTAACGTGGCGAGCCTCATCCCGAATAACAAAATGCAGGCCTGTCTTGTGGACGGGAATATTACTTTGCATCTTTGCGGTGTTAAACGCTGCCAGAGCGAGACCTTCGATGATGATCTGCATGCCAATGAATTTTAAGTCCCAGCGCTCATCGGTGAGAATTTTATCTAACAAACTTTTCAAGCCGACACCACAGGGATACATGATGCCTACCTGTTTTTGGATAAATTTGTTAAAAAACTCTACGTGTCGCGCCTCATCAAATGTTTGCGACGCGGCGTACAATTTGGCCTCGTAGGAGGGAGCGCAACTGGCGAGCTGTGCAGCAACAAGCAGTGCGCCCTGTTCCCCGTGCAGCATGCCACTGGCAGACAATGCCATTCGGTGCCATGCAAACTCGAGCTTGTTTTCCTGGCTCATCTCATCGTAGGGCTTGAAGCCAAGGTAGGGATTATATTTTTCATCAGAGGGGAATTGATCTTTGGAGATCATGCCATTCTCCCAGTCAAGATCTTCATCTACATTCCAGTTCAGCTTCTTGCCTAGATTGTAGATTTTCTTGATTCGTGACTCAGGTATTGAGTAGTCCCAATTGTAGGTGCTGACAAGTGGCGTTCGAAAGACTTCACTTATTTCCTCAACGGCATCTTCATTGATGACATCATCGGTATCGAAGTAACGGACTTCCTCTGGCTGCTCTTCTACTTGGCGATAGCTTCTCATTACAACTCCGGGGAAATTCAAAGATGGTCCATATTGTAGAGCTTTCCCCAGAAAGGTTAATAGCCACTTTATTCACAACATTTGTGATCTAAATTCACTAATAACTCATCCATACCGGCCAAGCCTATCGTCCAAAGGTCCGGATCAGACTGCCCCGCTGTTGCACAAATTCGCTGTCTGATATAGAGCCGCAATCGCGGTCTCTAACTAGCTCGATAATTTGCTCGCCAAAGTTGGGAAGATTTGCAATCGCATCGACACGCGCACATCCGACAGTATGAAAAATTAATGTTAGTAACAGAAATTTAGATTTCATCGCCTCGTCCTCTTAACCAAATTGCACCTAGAATAAGACCTGCACCCACCACCACGCCGATAAGAGTATCCAGCCTAAGCAAGTGATGGGAAAGGTCTGAAATTTCGAGTGGGCTCTCCATAGAATAGTGCGGCGGCGTTGCATGCCGGAATAACCACTCGGAGAGATGAGCTTCACTAAAAAATAATTTTTCTACAAGCGTCACCGCGAAGGGAACACCAATGCACCAGATGAGCGGAACACTCTTGGCAAAGGCAGATACCAGTAGTACCCAACCGTAGAATGGTAATGTCCAGACGCCCTGTACCAAGAGATATGCAATATCGATAAAGAACCGACCAATCAGGTTCGATGGCGCCACCAGCATTTCAAACACATTAATGTCGTGACCCATCGCAGCGATAGATACCACCAATAAAAAGAATACCTGGACAACGAACGCACAGACCAGATAAACAGCCGGTACTGCAAGCAATGCCGTCGCCAATTTGATCAACACTGTCTTTGAGTTCGACACCGGCATCGACTTCCAGAACAGTATGCTGCGGTCTTTACGATCTTCGTACAAGGAACCAATCAAATAGAAAAATACAACAAAACTCATGACCATAAAAAATGGCAAGGTCAGGGAGTGGAATACCTGGAACAATTTCTGTTCCCTTAATTCGACTGACATCTCCGGTAACTTGGAGAACATAATACCCATCGCTTCATCCATGGATTCATCATCAGCATCCATGCTCCATTCTTCACTGGAATTATCACCGTCTATAACAATATGTGCGCTGATGCCGTCATTTTCAGTAAAAATGAAGAGACCCGCCAGGAGCAGAGAAAAGAAAACCGTAATCACTGCGGGTAAAACCAGAAAGGTATTTCGGTGTTCCCAGAATTCTCTCTTAATCAAAATTGGAACTTGATTCATTGTCTTATTTCCTCTGCATCTTGGCGACAAACAGGTCTGCAACACTCGGCGTATGAACTTCGCCCAGAGACTCCAATATCTCTCTGGAAACATCTTCAAAGATCATGCTTCGCTTGCCTAACATTTCCCTGACATGTATTGGGGAGTATTCAAGCGCAGCCTCAACATTCTCCGGTGCGATCAATACCTCACCATACTTGTTAGGTAGTTCTTCCATGGAAGTGCTGAGTACAATTTCGCCTTCGTCTATAAAGATAAGGTGTGTCAAAAGACTCTCGATTTCCTCTACCTGATGGGTGCTGATAATAATGCTGGTATTGTTATCGAAGTAGTCATTGACCAGGCGTTCATAGAATGATTTGCGATAGAGAATGTCGAGACCAAGTGTTGGCTCATCAAGAACGAGGAGGTCAACGTCAATTGCCATTACCAGGGCAAGATGTAATTGCGTCACCATACCTTTCGACAATTGCTTAACTTTTTGCCGACCAGATATTTTGGTTTCTGCCAGTAGCGCTTCAGCTTTTCGGCGATCAAACTTGGGATGTACGCCTTCAATGTAATCGATGGCATCTGAAACCTTCAACCAACGTGGCAATACACCAACATCGGCGATAAAGCAGACATTTTCCATTAATTGATGGCGGTTTTTACCTGGATCCTGCCCAAGAACTTCAAGCTCACCACTAAAACCCGTTAAGCCCAGCAGCGCCTTCAAAGTGGTCGTCTTGCCAGCACCGTTAGGCCCGATCAGTCCGACTATGGAGCCAGCTTCGATCTCAAAATTAATATTACGCAGCACTTCAAAGCTGCCGTAACTCTTCGTTAAATTGCGAGCATGGACGACATTACTCATTTCGCTTCTCCCAACAACACTTGTACTGATAACCCAAGACGGGCAATTTTCTCAAGAATTCGCGGCCATTCTTCGGACATAAAGGTATTCTTCTGATCTTCTGCGAGCTTCTCCCTCGCACCGACCATGACATACATACCAAGCCCCCGACGCTTCTCGACGACTTCATCATCAACCAGTATCTGAAAGGCCTTTGATACCGTGATCGGATTGATTCTGTTCTCTGAAGAGATCTGGCGTACAGACGGCAGCGCATCACCGTTGCGATATACGCCTTCAAGTATCATATCCACCAGATGATCATGTAACTGGCGGTATATGGGATCCTTATCGTTCCAGCTAATATTCATCGTTGCATCCAAAAAGAGTTGCATCCAAAAATGTTGCGTACAAAAATGTTGTATCCAAGAAAGTTATTCCAGTTGTATTGCATTCTCGTGTTACCAAGAGTCGTGCCGTCAATATTCAGTGGATCGGCTGAGGCCAGCACTTTAGTGTAGTGGTCAACCGGTGTTATACATTACTATAAGACTATATCAACAAGAGGCAATGAAAAACAAGCGTTAATTCCAATGTTGTTGAATTTAGGTCCGGGAGTTATCTTTGAAAGCTGCCTAAACGCGCCTTATAGCAATAACTTGTGATGGGTGAACGCAGCCTCAAACCACGTCGCCATCTGCGATCAAGCCATCGATCTCTTGTTCACTGTAGGCAATTTCCAACAAAATTTCCCTGGAATGCTGGCCCAAGCTTGGCCCTTCTTTTGGCACCTTCTGTTGCTCACCTCTAATCTGAATTGGATTCGACACTGTCCATTGATAGTCCGGATCATCCGAATCTGTCTTGATAATGACCTTGTTCTCGATGAGGTGAGCATCCTGAACGACATCAGAGATACGTTCGATGATCTCGTATGTGAGATTTTCTTTCTCAAGTGCAAGGCAAATATCCACCAGGTTCCTGGAGGCCACCACTGAAGCAATCATCGTCTTGAGTTCATCCCTGACTTTCATAATGCCCTTGATACTCTGAAAGCGATCGTCATCAATCCACTCGGGGTGGCCCAGGCTGCGCGCAATTAGTGGCCAATCCTTCCAGGGGTTTGGCGCCACCATCACAATATGGCGGCCATCCCTCGTTTCATAGACCATGGAGAATGGGCTGCGATATCCCTTTTCATCGAGAATGCTACCGAGATCATATCCCGCTATGGCACCCTGCAAGTGCATGCCGTTGGACCAGCAACCATTAGCCACCAGTGAGGTCGAGACATATCTACCCTCGCCGGTTTTCTCGCGTTGATACAGTGCCATCATTACTGCGCTAAACAAGGTCATTGCTGACGCGTGATCCCCTACTCCACCCACCGGAAAGGTCGGCTGGCGACGATGTGGTTTAAGGAGATCCATAATTCCAGTGCGCGCCCACCAGGCTGTAACGTCATAGCCACGACGATGTTTGTCCGGTCCGACTGTGCCATAGCCCGTCAGCTGGGCATAGATGAGCTTTGGGTTACGTTTGATCAGCTCATCATATTCAAGCTCATACTTCTTAATCTGATCTTCGCGAAAGTTGATCACCAGCACATCTGCATCATCGATCAGACGGTGCATAACTGACCGGCCTACTTCAGTACGTATATCAATACCTATGCCACGTTTGTTTCTGGAGGTGAGATTCCAGTTATAGTCATGGCGGTAATCTCCATGCAAGAGCCGATAGCCATCCCCTCCGGGTGCCTCAACCTTGATCACATCAGCACCATAGTCCGCCATAATAGTTGCCGCGCCTGGCGCCGCTAAAAAGGATGCCGCATCGATTATCTTTAAATCTTCCAACATATAACTCATCTAACTCTTTCCTCAGGGACGTGTGATATTGACCTTGAATCAGCAGGAATCCACTCAAAAAAAAGGAGCCCAGAACCATTTGCATCGACAATGGAGAATCCCTATCTTAGACACCTTTGCTCGTGTTCGTCGCTTGGCTGCTCGGATGGATAAATGCCCAGATAGATGAGCGGGTTCTTTTTAATTATCAGGTTTACTTATGTATAAAGCGTTAGCAGATGTTTGGCAAGAACTGACATCGGAAGCTGCTCCCTTTCACGTCACGGAGATAGAAGTTCGCGGTGCACCTATGCGAGTTTACAAGGATGCGCCTCCTAGCTTAAGAGAGCTTTGGCTGGCCTCCCGTGCACACGGTGCCAATGAATACCTCGTATATGATGAAGATCGCTGGACCTACGACGAAGCCCATCGAGACGTCGCAGCAATTGCTAACTGGCTGGTTGAACAGGGAATCGGCCCTGGCGACAGAGTCGCTATATCAATGCGTAACTATCCCGAGTGGCTCCTGATCTACTGGGCGTGTGTATCAACCGGCATCGCAGCGGCCGGACTTAATGCGTGGTGGGTCGAAGATGAGCTGGACTATGGCCTGAAGGATTGTGAACCCAAAGCCCTGTTTTGCGACCAGCAGAGACTCGACCGGTTCAACAATATCAACGCAAATTTCCCTGACATGAAGATCGTTGGTATTCGAATTGATAATACAAAGGATTATGTCACGCCGTTCTCCGACGTGCTTGCAATCGGCGGCTCACTGCCGGAGGTCGTGATAGATCCGGACGACGACGCATGTATTTTCTATACCTCCGGTACTACTGGTCGTCCAAAGGGTGCTCAGCTAACCCACCGAGGCTGCGTTCACAATGTGTTGAATCTCGCATTCTGGGGAACTGCAATGGCGACGGTTGCCGCCAGGGTTAACAATGTGCAGCCAAATGCAGAAGCCGCCCCGCCAGCCTCCGCCCTCGTTACGACGCCACTCTTTCACGTCACGGCAAATAATTGCCTTGCACAATCGCTGACCATGGGCGGTGGAAAGCTGGTCCATATGTACAAATGGGATGCCGGTGAAGCGCTAAAGATTATTGAGCGTGAAAAAATTACCAACCTGTCCGGTGTGCCAATGATGTCGCGAGAACTCATCAATCATCCTGATTTCGACAAGTTCGATACCTCATCCCTGCTATCCGTCGGCGGTGGCGGCGCTCAACTGCAGCCAGACCTGGTGGAAAAAATTGATTCTACAATCAAGACCGCGAAACCAGGAACAGGTTACGGTATGACAGAAACCTGCGGAATCATCACTTCCATCAGCGGAGACTTCTTCATCGATAAACCGGAAAGTGCTGGCCCCGCAATGCCGACATTCGAAGCTAAAACAGTCGATGCAGATGGTAACGATCTGCCCCAGGGGCAAGCTGGTGAACTCTGGGTACGTGGCGCACCGGTCATTAAAGGCTACCTGAACAGCGAAGCCGCAACCGCTGAATCGATTACCGATGGCTGGCTGCATACCGGTGACGTCGCCAAGATTGACGAGCATGGATTTATATACATAGTTGACCGTGTCAAGGATATGGTGCTGCGCGGCGGCGAAAACATTTATTGCTCGGAGGTCGAAATGGTCTTGTTCGAGATGGATCAAGTCTCTGAGTGTTCTGTCTTCGGTGTCCCTGATGACAGGTTGGGCGAGGAAGTTGGCGTCGCTATATTTAGAGCGCCAGAAAGTAATCTAAGCGCCGAGCAAGTTCGGGAATATTGCGCAAAGGCGATGGCCAAACACAAGATCCCCAGATACATATGGTTGATGGACGAAGCCCTGCCACGAAATGCCAGTGGTAAATTCCTAAAGCGGGAACTAAAGGATACCCTGAACATCGAGGATGCTAACTGATAAGAGCTATTCTCTTTTCATAGGGTGAGGCAGTTACGTATCGAACTTCCTGTTGACTGAAGCTTTAGGAATACGGGGAGTTCTGGGTAAACCCAAATGCTGGGTTTTAACAGGCCTTAGATTCTTCGCTCTTGGGCCAAAATTGGTTCGCGGAATCAGATGCACCTTACCATTACCAATCAGATCACTACGCCCCATCTTTCTTAAGGTTTCACGCAGCATCGGCCAGTTTTCAGGGTCATGATAACGGAGGAATGCCTTGTGAAGTCGGCGCTGCCTGGCGCCCTTGGCAATGGCAACTTCCTCCGAACTTCGCGCTATTCGCTTCAGTGGATTCTTCGCTGAATGGTACATTGTCGTCGCCGTCGCCATGGGCGAAGGATAAAAATTCTGTACCTGATCAGCCTTAAAGCCATTTCGCTTTAACCAGAGCGCCAGATTGAGCATATCTTCATCGGTCGTGCCCGGATGCCCGGCAATAAAATACGGGATCAGATACTGTTCTTTCCCGGCTTCTTTCGAATATCGTTCGAACATCTGTTTGAACTTCTCGTAAGTGCCAATTCCGGGCTTCATCATCTTCGACAATGGGCCACTCTCAGTATGCTCCGGCGCTATTTTGAGATAACCACCCACATGTTCCTTAACCAGTTCTTCCACATATTCAGGCGTCTCAACGGCAAGATCATAGCGAACGCCAGATGCGATCAATACTTTCTTCACGCCCTTCAAATTACGTGCCTTTCGATACAGCGATATGAGGGGCGTCTGATCAGTATCCAGGTTCTTACAAATACCGGGATAAACGCAGGACGGCCTCTTACAGGCCGCTTCTATCTTTGGATCTTTGCAGCCAAGGCGCCACATATTCGCCGTCGGACCGCCAAGATCAGAAATAATGCCGGTAAAGCCGGGCGTCTTGTCTCTAATTTCCTCGATCTCATCGAGGATTGACTGCTCGGACCGACTTTGAATGATTCGCCCTTCATGTTCTGTGATGGAACAAAAGGTACAACCGCCGAAGCAACCACGCATGATGTTGACAGAGAATTTGATCATTTCGTATGCAGGGATCTTCGCCTCGCCATATTCCGGATGAGGAATCCGCTGATAAGGTAGTGCAAATACGCGATCCATCTCTTTAGTACTTAAAGGTAAGGGCGGTGGATTCAGCCAAACGTATCTATCCCCGTGAGCCTGCACCAGCGACTGGGCATTATGGGGGTTTGTTTCCCGGTGCAGAATTCTCGAGGTATGTGCATACAGCGTCTTGTCTTCTCTGACGGCTTCAAACGAAGGGATTTGTATACAGCCTGGCGCACTCTTTTCTGCCCTCTTTTCCCCAGAACTGCCCACGATCCTGACAACATCTACCGGCGTCTCATCAAGATCTTCAGCCTCAGGCACTTCACTCACAATCTCTTCGCCAATTAGCGTCGTTGAATCTACGATACGAACATCATCTGGTAATTCTTTGAGAATAAACGCAGTGCCTCTAATGTCACGAATGTCTTCAATAGACTCACCATCACCGAGGCGATGAGTCAACTCAACAATGGCTCGTTCGGCATTACCATAAAGAAGAACGTCTGCTTTGGCATCCACGAGCACAGACCTTCTGACCTTCTCGCTCCAGTAATCAAAATGGGCAATTCGGCGAAGGCTGGCTTCGATGCTACCTATTACGATCGGCACATCACTATATGCCTCGCGACAGCGCTGGGAATAAACGATTACCGAGCGGTCCGGGCGCTTACCGCCTTCGTTGCCCGGTGTATAGGCATCATCGTGGCGTATTCGTTTGTCCGCGGTATATCGATTGATCATCGAATCCATATTACCGGCGGCCACACCAAAGTAGAGATTCGGCTTACCCAGTGCCATAAATGGCTCTGCAGAAGTCCAGTCTGGCTGCGAAATAATACCAACACGGAATCCCTGGGATTCAAGCACCCGGCCAATTACCGCCATACCAAAACTTGGGTGATCCACATAGGCATCGCCGGTGACAACGATCACATCGCAACTATCCCAGCCAAGCGCATCCATTTCCGCTCTACTGGTGGGTAAAAACGGCGCCACGCCAAAGCACTCGGCCCAATAGGGTCGATATTCAAATAATGCTTTTGTGGGCTGCAATGGGCTCATGCAGGGACTTTCCTGACTAGAAAGGGATTAAGCTCGTGATTTGCGCGATGAAGCGCGCGGTGACCAATTTCACGGGAACGCAGACTAACAGATGGCTGCAAATAAATGTAGTAATGAATTAGGCTACATTCGCGGCCATTCAGTCGAATTATGATCGCTTACGATGATGAGTTAATACGATCATCCAATTAAAATTTTCCATCGGATTCAGCTTTCATTCCGTCGATTTAGATTCACGAATCAGGTATCCTTCGCGAATCAAGCCGACAGCCTGTTTTCAAGCCTGAAATCCTTGGAAAATACGCAAAAACGGCAATACTCAGTTAATCAAAATTTCAAAGAAGGGCATTTTCAATGTTGAATCACACTGAGTTGGCAGCATGGATAGATCAAATGAAGTCCCTGTGCCAGCCTCAAGATGTCGTCATATGTGATGGCAGCACTGAAGAATACGACCGCATGTGGATGCTCTTGCTGGATGCTGGCGTCGCAACCAGGCTCAATGAGGAGTTACGCCCAAACAGTTACCTCGTTCGTTCAGACCCTGCTGATGTCGCTCGCGTCGAAAGCCGCACATTTATCTGCACAGATACCGAAGAAGATGCCGGGCCCACGAACCATTGGTACGATCCGGCTGAGATGCACGCAAAGTTAGACGAGCTATTCGCCGGCTGCATGCAAGGCCGAACCATGTATGTTATTCCCTATAGCATGGGGCCCGTTGGTTCACCCATTGCACACATCGGCATCGAGATTACAGATTCCCCTTATGTCGTGACCAGCATGCATATTATGACTCGCGTAGGTCAGGCGGTTCTCGATGAATTGGGAACAGATGGTGATTTCGTACCCTGCGTTCATTCGGTTGGCGTTCCTTTGGCCGATGGCACCAAGGATGTGCCATGGCCCTGCAATCCTGAAAATTTATATATCGCCCACTTTCCAAAGACCCGGGAAATCTGGTCCTTCGGATCCGGATACGGCGGCAATGCTTTACTCGGCAAGAAATGCTTCGCGCTACGCATCGCATCCTTCATGGGTCGTGAAGAGGGCTGGCTTGCCGAACATATGTTGATACTAAAACTCACCAACCCGGAAGGCGCCGTGCATTATGTCACCGGAGCGTTTCCAAGTGCTTGCGGTAAAACTAATCTCGCCATGCTCATGCCCACCATTCCGGGCTGGAAGGTCGAAACGGTCGGCGACGATATTTGCTGGATGAAGTTTGGCGACGATGGGCAACTTTATGCGATCAATCCGGAGGCAGGATTTTTTGGTGTTGCCCCTGGCACCAGCATGGCTTCAAATGAAAATGCCATATTGAGTCTTACCAAGGACTGCATATTCACCAATGTTGCTCTCACAGATGACGGCGATATTTGGTGGGAAGAGATGACAGAAGAGCCACCAGCGCACCTTATCGACTGGAAAGGTAATGACTGGACGCCCGCTTCAAAAGAACCGGCGGCACACCCTAACGCCCGCTTTACTGTGTCTGCAGCACAGTGTCCTGCCATCGCTGATGAATGGGAAGATCTCAAAGGTGTCCCCATTAGTGCAATCCTCTTTGGCGGTCGCAGAGCAACGGTGGTACCTCTGGTCAACGAAGCATCAAGCTGGCAACAAGGTACATTCTTTGGTTCCATTGTTTCTTCTGAAAAGACTGCCGCAGCTGCCGGTACCATCGGTGAGCTACGAAGAGACCCCATGGCAATGCTGCCATTTTGCGGTTACAACATGGCCGACTATTGGAGCCACTGGATCAGCACCGGCGATCGGGAAGGCGTAAATCTGCCAAGAATCTATTATGTAAACTGGTTTAGAAAGAATAAAGCTGGCAAATTTATGTGGCCAGGCTTTGGCGAAAATTCCCGAGTCCTGAAGTGGGTCTTTGAGCGCTGTGAAGGCACGGCTGATGCTATTGAAACTCCCATTGGTAATCTTCCCACTCTGGATGCAATGGATTTTGATGGGCTCGACCTAGACGATGATTCCATCGCTGAACTATTAAAGGTCGAGGTTGACGGCTGGCTGGAAGAAATCCCGCTCATCGAAGAGTATTACGCGCAATTTGGTGATCGTATGCCTGCGGAGTTGAACGAGGAATTATCCAGCCTAAAATCAAAGCTGGAAGCTGCAAAACAAACGGCTGCATAAGTCATATCTTTTGATCGCCTGCGGGATTCCACTTTCCTGAGCTGAAGGCTCAACTTTGGCGGTTTATTTCAGCAGTGGGTGATCTTTTGGTAATTGCTTCGATACCCAGAGCGCAAGTTTATGCGCCATCGACTTCTGGGATATATCTAATTTGGCCAGCGGTTGTATAAGCTGGTCGTGGACCAGCAATCGATAGATATATTCTATCTTCTCGTGAGCCGAGTCGTTGGCGTCGAATTCAACGACGCCGCGTTTCGACCCATACTCCATACCAAAATGAATCGCTTCCTTAAGAAGCAGCGCCTCATTGGCCAATTTCTTTTTCTTCGCCATTTCAGTCTTTCCCTTGCTTCAGCTATCCACTGTTGGACTTATCTATGCACCTGTTAAGGAACGTTATCACCAGTATCCGCTTTCCACCATTCGATTCAAGCATGTGTCGACCCGGCCTTGGAGATCGTCACTCCAATTGATTGCGCTGCATTGATGGCTAAACGAATATATGATAAGAATATTCAACGAGGATTCGAAATGCGTTCATTCTTTGCCGTTCTACTCGCTACGCTTGCCGGACTAGTTCTATGGACTACACTCATAGTAAAGGGAACCCTCGACGGATGGTGGCGGGAGCCCCTTGCACCAACTGGACAATCGGTAGCCTTCGCCCAGGCCGTTACGGACGCGATAGATGATAGTTATCAGGGCAATGTTGCTTTTACACTGATCAAGAACAACAGGATCGTAAGCCAGCACTTCGCTTCTGTTGGCAATTCCATTGATGACAATACGCTGTTCCAGGTTGCATCCATGTCCAAGTGGATTACTGCCTACGGCGTCATGGTCCTGGCACAAGATGGCAAAATCAATCTGGACGAGCCGGTATCGACATATCTAAGGAGATGGCAATTACCCGCCACTCAATATGATAACGATGGCGTAACGGTGCGCCGCCTCTTGAGTCATACTGCAGGCCTTACAGACGGCCTAGGATATCTTGGATTTAAACCAGACCAACAAATACAGACAATTGAAGAGGCGCTGACTTCTCCAAATGCAACCAAGGGGCCCGGCGTCAAAATCGAAGTGGGTATTGAGCCAGGTTCAGAATTGAAATACTCCGGCGGTGGCTATCTGATATTACAACTGCTGGTAGAGGAAGTGAGCGGCATGTCATTTTCCGCTTACATGCAAAGCGCTGTGTTCGAGCCCCTGGGCATGACGCGTTCAACTTACCTGCGGCCCAATGCGGATGAATTGAATGTTGCCAGCTCTTACAATACCGATGGCACGCTAGGTATAACCTATAACTTCACCGCGGTCGCGGCGGCAGGGCTTTACACTTCAAGTTCAGATTTGGCGCGCTTTATTAGCGCACACCTAAACCCCAGGAATTTTCCGGGTGCGCTCTCTGGAGTGAGCCTTATGGAGATGAGGAAACCACATGGATTCAACACAGGACTGGCGATCTGGGGTCTTGGAGCCATCCTGTTCGCAGAGACAGAAAATGGCGAGTATATCTTTGGTCACGATGGAAAGAACGACCCCGCAATTAATACCTCTGCTCGCATCAATCCCGTCACCGGCGACGGATTCATACTGCTGGAAACTGGCAACGACCTGCTGGCAACTAAATTGGCTTCCCAGTGGACCTTCTGGCAAGCCGGTACCATAGACATCCTGACTCTGGAAAGCGCCATCAAAGACATGATCAAATTACTCCTGCCAGGCTGGATAGTAATTGCACTAGCCGGCATTGTCATTGGCTGGCGCAAACATCGTGCACAGCGAGTATAAGGATCAGCAACTAAATTCATGGCTTGATACATCTCGCAAGACAATCGCTGGTGGCGACTGTTTTCTGGCTAGCAAGCACCATTGTACACCCTGGTAATCCGTAATATTTCTCCTGGTTTCAACAGACTAACAGGAAAATATTATGGGCAGCTTGAATTTGGAAAACTCCGACTAACAGAAAATAAATTCAACTTATGTTGTCTCATCGGACGACACAGATGGCTGCGAATCGGCAAGGATAATTACTGCTGTCGAATCTGCGGTAAAGACAAGAAACATCGAGGAATTTCAAGCGTTCGATAACCCGGGGTTGTTCCCTTGTTGACCGCACGCTGGCTCTGCGGTGGTTGAAGATCCAGCAAGCTATTACCCATACATTAAGAGAAATACAAAATGAGTAACTACAATATTGAAGAGCAGAAAGAACTTATTGCCAAAATTTCGACGATGGATTTATGCGAACGTTATATGGCGAACGTAGAGCGCCTGAATGTCCCGGAATTAGCACCCGCTGTAAATCGTAGGATGGTGCAGATAGGCACTGAACTGAACCTTCGCAAGATCGATTCACAACACCCGCAAGATAAAGAGAATGCAAGTGTTGTGGAGCAGCTCATTATTTGCCTTGCAGCTTATGAACAGACCTTGAAGAACAAATATGCCGGTAGAATACGCCCGCAGATAACGGAGCGAGGCTTCATCCAGACCATCGATTCACTTGTACAAACACGCAGAAGATCCGAAGGCTTTATCAGGCTGAAGAAGCTTGGCCTTGTGCATTCAAGTTTTGTATCTATGCAAAACACGTCCTGATAAAGACATGAGCGCATTCTTCGCTAACGATTAATCGAACCTTAAAAAAACAGCCTTATCCGTCTAACCGTTCAATAATGGTGCCAGTACCCAATCCGCCGCCGCAACACATTGCGATGAGAGCATACTTGCCCTTTCGCCGCTCAAGTTCGTGTAGCGCGGTTGTGATTAGCCTTGCACCTGTGCTTCCCGTTGGATGACCAAGAGCAATTGCGCCGCCGTTGACATTGACCTTTTCCGGGTCGATACCCAGATCCTTCTGCCAGCCGAGAACGACTGATGCGAAGGCTTCATTTACTTCAAAGATATCGATGTCATCGATGGTTAAGCCGGCTCGTTCCAAAACCTTTCTTGTTGCAGGGATTGGCCCTTTCAACATAGTGACGGGGTCAACGCCAACCAAGGTGGTGGCAATAATTTTTGCTCTGGGTGTCAGATTCAGTTCTTTGCAGGCTTTTTCAGAAGCCATGATTATTGCTGCTGCACCATCAGAGATTTGTGAACTTGTACCGGCCGTGTGAATTTCCTGACCAGCTACCGCCTTAAGTCCTTTGAGTGATTCCAGGGTAGTTGCCCTTAGTCCTTCGTCGCGACTGATGACTTTAGTTTCACCCGTGGGTTCGAATTTCTCGTTTAGAACAGGCGCTTCGATAGGCAAAATTTCTCGAGAGAAGCGATCTTCTTCCCATGCCTGAATCGCTTTTTCCTGACTGGCAAGTCCGAATTTGTCTGTGTCTTCCCTGGTGACCTGATACTCTTCGGCAATCATTGCCGCGCCCATAAACTGGCTGGTGGGCTGGTAGTGATCCGTATAGCTATCACCCATAGGTGAGCCGCCAGCCATATTGGAACCCAGTGGTACCCGGCTCATCATTTCCACACCGCAACTCATGACAACATCTTCAATTCCGGCAGCGATCATGGCCGTCGCCATTGATGTTGCCTGTTGGCTGGAACCACACTGGGAATCGACAGTAGTTGACGCAACTTCCATTGGCAGCCCTTGAGACAACCAGGCAATACGCGCAATGTTGAATGACTGCTCACCTACCTGGGAAACACATCCACCAATGACCTGGTCAATTTTCTCTGGCGCGATGCCGCTTCGATCCAATGCACCTTTTTGAACTGCACCTAATAAGTCAGCTGGCTTAAGACCGGCGAGACCCTTGCCACGTTTACCTATAGCGCTTCTACACGCCTCTACAATATATACGTCACCCATAAGGTTTCCTTTTGTTTGCTTTAGAATTGATCGTTTGAATTTTGGAGCCCATAGGATACGGCTTAGCCAGGAGATTCTCAATCGGCAGAATCCATCGACAGAGACCCTCGACAAAGATCACGCGAACATCCACCCTCAGTTGCCGTGACTGCAACATTATCATTCAATAATAGCATCGCCCAGTTCTCGCCAGATTTGCGTTGTATGTGCTATGTTTCCGCCTCGAGCAAGAGGCAATAAACTATGTCTGATGAAACCAACAATGACCTGGCTAACACTGATTCGACAAACAAGAAGAGAAGACGCCCCTATTCGTCTCTGGTTGTCGATGGGTTGCAAAAGGCTGCAGCGCGCGCAATGTTACACGCAGTGGGTTTTAGTGAGGCAGACTTCGAAAAACCCCAGGTTGGCATCGCCTCAACATGGAGCAATCTCACACCCTGCAATATGCACATCAATACCCTAGCCGATGCAGCAGCAATAGGAGCGGAAGACGGCGGTGCCAAGGCCATTACCTTCAACACCATCACCGTGTCAGATGGAATTTCGATGGGCTCGCCAGGGATGCGCTATTCACTCGTATCCAGGGAAGTCATTGCAGACTCAATCGAAACCGTCGTTGGCGCCCAGGGCTTCGATGGCTTTGTGGCAATCGGCGGCTGTGACAAGAACATGCCGGGCTGCGCCATTGCCATGGTGAGAATGAACAGGCCGAGCGTGTTCGTATACGGCGGAACAATTCAGTCGGGCAAGAATCGCACCGATGTGATCTCTGTTTTCGAGGCCGTGGGTAAACATGCTGCTGGCAATCTGTCAGATATTGAATTGAAGGATATTGAAGCGACCGCTATTCCCGGACCTGGTTCCTGTGGCGGCATGTACACCGCAAACACAATGGCCTCGGCAATTGAGGCATTAGGCTTATCATTGCCCAATTCCTCCGCCCAGGAAGCCATATCCGACAAGAAGCTGCAGGATAGTCACGCGGCTGGCGAAGCTGTCGTCAGGCTGATCGAAGATGATATCAAACCGTCTGACATCTTAAGCATCGAGGCTTTTGAAAATGCGATCACATTGACCATCGCGCTTGAGGGATCGACCAATGCCGTTTTACATCTTCTGGCGATCGCCCATGCTGCAAAGATCCCATTATCAATAGATGACTTTTCACGCATAGGAAAGAGAGTACCCGTTCTCGCGGATATGCGACCTGCAGGCGAATATTCCATGAGTGAGTTAATCGAGATTGGCGGCGTCCAGCCATTGATGAAAATGTTGCTTGAGGAGGGCTTGATGCACGGCGATTGCCTGACTGTTACGGGTAAGACCCTGGCTGAAAATCTAAAAGATGTCGCCCCTTATCCAGCAGATCAAAAGGTTATCCGCCCATTTTCCAATCCGGTAAAGAAAGATAGTCATTTGGTGATACTGAGAGGCAACCTTGCCCCTGGCGGCGCAGTTGCGAAAATTACCGGCCACGAAGGACTACATTTCAAGGGTACAGCTAAATGCTTTCATGGTGAGGAGGCAGCACTAGCCGCAATTCTCGACGGTTCGGTCACCAAAGGCGATGTCATCGTGGTTCGATACGAAGGACCTCGCGGCGGCCCGGGCATGAGGGAGATGTTATCACCTACCAGCGCAATTAATGGCAGGAACCTTTCCAGTGATGTTGCACTCATTACCGATGGCAGATTCTCAGGTGGCTCCCACGGTTTTGTTATCGGCCACATCACGCCAGAGGCATTCGATGGTGGTCCAATCGCCCTTATCGAAGACGGTGATTCGATTATCATCAACGCTGAAAAAGAGGTCATTGTTCTGGATATCGATGATGCAGAGATGGAGAGACGTAGGGCAAAGTGGAAACAGCCTCCGGCTTACACAGATCGAGGTGTGCTCGCCAAATATGCAAGATTAGTGAGTTCTGCATCCGAAGGAGCGGTAACAGATTAGTCAGGGCTTATTCGGGGTTGAATACTTTCCTATACCCTCCCTACGCTACACGGCTGCGCTCTCGAGCGCCCCTTATTTCCTCCGCTGCGCGAACGAAAATCATGTTAGGGGAATCAGGTATGTCTTTATCTTGACGTGTTGTGCAGGAATGCAGAACTTGAGTGCATAGGGACGTGCGTTACGAGTCCAGATAAAGACATACCGTACTCGTAGCGGACTGCATGTTCGCTATCCGTTGTTAATAACTAGCTGATATTAAACGATACATTGCACATTCTTTGCTTCCAACTCAGTATTTTGCCCACCTCAAATATTTGCCTCACCTCCTCTGCAGATTTGCTGTTAACAAGTCCGCTTTGGCGAGGTTAGCAGCCAAAATATTCTAATTGAATTAACCACGAAAAAGCCCGCAATGTGCCCTAAGGAGACAGTGATTCCTACTTCGATCCGGCGAGGGATTCTATTCAATTTTTAATCACGTTTCGATTTGTTCATACGATGCTGATGAATTAAACCGCTCATCCATTACTTATTCTAACCCGCGAGTTTTATGCCTAATTGAACAAATGCATTCACCCACTTTGTTGTCGCCTCAAGGTCCACCGCATCGGGCCAGACATCTGCGGGATGGTGAAATAATCCATTGCGCCCCAGGATCGATATATAACGCCCGCCCCCATCAAAGATATTACGCGCTTCGCCACGAGGTCGCTCTCCACCCATTATCTGTGCACCGGGCGAAACTGAATTTTCCTCTAGCCATGGCGCAAGACTCTCCACTGCCAACTCGTCGGAATACTGAAGCCTAACTTCCGCACCATGCCGGGCAGCGAAATTTGCACCGAGATGAACCCAAAGAAAAGCATCTTTAATTAATCCCAAATTATCATGTAGGTATTGGTTCAACCCTGTATGACCCAGCTCATGCCCTGTATTAGCAGTGAAAATGACATCACGCTGCGGCTTACTCTCTTGGATGCCGCGCATCATTTCAAGGAAACAGGCAATACCGCCACCTCGTTCAGATGCGTTACTCCACCATCCGCTTCTTGGCGTCATGATTACAAGCGGAGCAAGCTCAGCGTTCTGCCCCTTTATCCTTGCACCAATATTTCTGGCCGTTGCATCAACGTAATTGCTTTGCACGATAACTTGTGCAGTTGCTGAAGATTCAACGGCAGACTTAATTTCGGGCCAATGTTTATTCTCAATCTGCAAGACAGGTGGCCCGAAAGGTTCGGTGAAATGTTCTGCATTGAGCAGCGCCACGCCTTTGGATGGCAGACGTTCATCAGTAACAATCACAATCGCTTTATGTTGGTCTGCCAAGCGGGCTGAATGAATACGTTGACTAATTTCAGACTCAGCAAACGGTAATGCCATAGCAACACTAATTTCGGCATTACTGCCCACTTCACCCAGCTTTCCCGAAATGCCTTCTTCATCAGTGTAGCGGCAGTCATATAGCGGAACGCCTGTTATATTCAATCCAGACAACGATATCGATGCTTTAACTGGTTGAACTCGCTGAAATGGAAACGACGTCTCACTAGCTTCAACACCTAACGCAGTTATTCTTGCTTTCAGCCAATCAGCGCTAAGGTGATCCACCTCGGTACCCGTGCGATGAATACCCTGACGGGCATACTCTTTAATAATTTCAGCAATTCTTTTCTGCATATTACTTTCCACTGCGTGTATTTTATATTGTAGAGGCAGCAGCGCTGCAAGAATGCTCCCCTGAATCAATCTGCGTTTAGTTATCATCAGTTCGCCTTTTACCGGAAGGTACTTTCTTAATATCCACCACCCCAGTTCTCGCCGAGGCAGCACAATCGAATCAATAATCTGCTTTCCATCCCAATAGCTTAAATCACAATTTCATCCACTCTTTGAGCACCCTCTCCTTTACTTCGGTCATATCCACCACAATCGAATAGCCTTACCCGGGCTTCCGGCCCTTCAAACTCAAATATCGTAAAACCATTAACCTCTCTAGTCGCGAGCACTTCATCACTTATCACCCAACCTAGCTCTCCTGCAGCGATGCCTCTTGCTGCTGACGGCCACGTGGCATCAGAAGTGCTGACGGGACCCACTAAAATTGATTTCACCGGTTTTTCCAGCACTAAATCACCACTGCTTCTAATATCAACAACGCCCTGAGCGTGGATATCCCCGGAAAAGATCATGCGCGAGCCCTGCCAAAATTTTACCAGCGCTTCGAGCTGACGCTGGTGCTGGTCCCACCAACCCTTTTGCCAGAAATACTTCTGGGCTGTGGTGGTTAGGTGCCCCTGCACATCAGCTAATAATTCATTAGTCACTACACCGGTAAAGCCTTCCGGCACGACGACTTCGGGATACCATTCACGCCACTTTCCTGCCGTCCAGCCAATGGGGTGGCTGGGTACCATGGCGTAGTGTTTCGCAGGTGAATCTTTGATGCGACTAATTAACCAATCTTCCGCTGCTTCGGGAATCAACTTCGCTTTATCTCCCACTGTTAAGTGGCCAGCACAATCATATGCACCTTACTTCACTAATTTTTATGCCAACCTCTGGCAAATAAACCCAGTAATCCGAACAACATAATACCAAAGCTGCCAGGAGTTGGGACACTTGTGGCGCCACCAGTAGGCATACCATATACAACCCGGTCATATACAGTTCAGGCACTATAACCGGGTCGCGGGCTCAGATCTGACACTCTCATCATTTCCTGATTCAATGCTTCCATCATCTCTGATTTCAATTGCACAGCATCCGAATCAAACCACAGATTGTTTAACTCCCCGGGATCGTTAACAAGATCGAATAGTTCACCCTGCTTCATTCCCTGGTACATTGTGATTCTAGCTTTCTGATTAA
This sequence comes from Pseudomonadales bacterium, assembly GCA_046582185.1. Lineage (GTDB taxonomy): Bacteria > Pseudomonadota > Gammaproteobacteria > Pseudomonadales > Azotimanducaceae. The sequence continues at coordinate 60,639 of JAYGEX010000013.1, forward strand.
CGAGGGTACGCATTCGAAGTGGGAAGCCTATATCAAAGGGGTCGTTCTTTTCGTCCTCTTCAATGAGCACAGCCTCTCGAAGACTGCGAGACGGATCATCCAGAAGAGGACGCAAGCTGACCCCTTGCATCCCGTGGTAGGGTTCGACATCGGCAAGGTCAAGAATGGTTTGAGCCAGGTCGATAGAGCTAACGAGACTACTGGTTCTTGCAGGCTTGGCACCAGGCAAACTAATAACCAATGGAACCCGGATGCACCCTTCATAGTGCAGTTCGTGCTTTAACATAAGCCCATGATCACCAAACATATCTCCGTGGTCCGAGTTAAAAATGATAATGGTGTTTTCCTTTTCACCGCTGGCCTCGAGTGCCTGCATGATTCGTCCCACGGTATCGTCGATGAGCCCGATCATGCCGTATTCCGCTGCAGCAGCTAGCCGCAGTTGACGTTCGAGAGGTGACCAGGCAGATGTATTGATCGTAGCTGACTTGCCCCGGTGTTCTATCATCTCCTGAATATGTGGCATAGATTTGGAATGATCTTGATTAAACGAATCAGGCAGCACGATGTCGTCCGCAGAATACAAATCAAAATACTTGCCAGGTGGTGTAAAGGGATGGTGTGGATCGGGAAAAGAACAATGTATAAAAAACGGTCGGTCATCTTTTCTTGCCTGTTCAATTTCTTTGATCGATTGATTGCCTATATAGGTGGTGGGATAAAGTTCAGTTGGTAGGCGAGTCTGGTAAATCTGGTTCCAGTCGCAGGGTTGCTGCAGTGCATTCGCATACCCTTGATATTCCCCTGGCTCTATCCCTTGCCGAAGCAACCACTGATAATAATGTCCACCGCAGATATCCGAATGAGATACCACAAAATTTGCCCGTTCGTAGCCGTAAAAATTTTTCTGTATCTCTACCTCCTTCAGTTGTCTGTATCGCTTGAGATTTTCCAGATTGTCCCAATCTACTGGCAGTCCGAGATCAAAAGCTTCATCTGGTAGCATGAAATCAACATGGCGCAACATGCCTTGTCGATTCACGCCCATGTTCTGCAGATGTGACTTACCGATATGCGATGTTCGGTAACCGGCTTTACGCAGGGCTTTAACGAATGTATTTGAATGCCAATTGAGAGAAATACCATTGTGCCGCGTTCCGTGGGAAGAGGGCATGCGCCCTGTCATGATGGTTGACCTGTTTGGCATACAGATTGGATTTGAGACATAAGCACGATCGAACACGACACCTGCACTGGCGATGGCATCCAGGTTTGGTGTGGATACCAGGCTGTTGCCGCCAAAGCCTGTGTGATCCGCCCGATGCTGGTCAGTCATGATGTAGAGAAAGTTTGGTTTAGCTGCCATCCTGGGTTCCAGGTTCATCTCGCATTAATTTTGGTCGAAGCGATGAATTCTAGCCAACATTAACCGTATCAAAGTCAGCATCATCTAATGCCATCATCGTGTTGGCACCTCGCATCACGCAAATTCTGCTCCATACCCCACTCACGAATATAACCGTGTCCACCGTGAACCTGCACACCAAGACTGGCGGCTTCCAAACCGCTTTCGGTCATAACGGCGCGATTGCTGAACTTCGAAATGCTCTGATGAAAGAGGAACGGCATCCCAATTCATACATCACACCCATGTTTTCGTCATCTTAGAATTCTACAGTGTTTCAATCGGCATCGGCTACTGGCCGAAAAAGGAAGCAAACAAATCCCTGTATTATCAGCTCAACTACGTCGCAATCCCCTCCGAAGCTGACATCAAGATGATGAGCGATGGATCGATGAACTCTGGTGCGTTTTGACGCTATCCGGACGACATATCTTGCAGAATGTCGTTCCGTCTAAAGTGTCTTGCGGCTTCATTGCAGCGCGTCGGCGCCAGCACCAGAATGTCATCCATGAAGCGCACATAAAACAACGTATCGGGGTGGAATAACAGTGCCCGCTAAACGATATTGAATCAAGTTCAGTATGAAAGCCCGCAGTTGGCCGGATGGAGTCATGCACGACCAATAATTCGACATTCACAAATTATCTGCAATACCTGGGATAGCTGACGTTGGTTAAATACTAACCGTTTAGCCGTCACCGACCCGTTGTTAAAATCGATCTTGCCTTGATCTTTTCGGGACGACCGAATAGATTCGGAAGAAAGTGAGCCAAAACCGTAATCGTTAAATACCGGCCTTGTTTTCCTTCGTGCTAGAAATTCTTGACCATAGGATGAGATGAGAAAAGAGAACAGCAAACACAGTATGGTCATTGGTCTATTTATCGCAGCCTTGAGCCTCGTCGCACTGACAATGGTGTCGTGTGCGCAGCCTCAAGAAATCATCCCCGATAAGACATCGCTCGACGATCATCCACCGCGTATGGTCAGTGCGTTTTTTGGCTTGGATAACGCACTGCCACTGCGAGCGGTGTTTCTTTCGGTCTCAGCACCAGGCAAAGACGGGTTGCCCGTGACATTTTCCAGACGAGTCGAGGAGCCTATTGAACCTGCTGCATTCACGATTGTCACCCGCTCAGGAGCGCGACTCCAACCTTCTTTTGCAACAACCCGTCCAGCTAACGAAGCCGCTAAGCGGCACACCATTCTGCTCATCGGTGAGCTGGGCGATGAGCCTGATGACCCTCCAGTCAAAGTTGAGGTGACCGGCCATCTGGCCCTGGCTGGGGGTGACGATGCACGCGGCTTGTCAGTGGCAGTGACGCCGCTAGCAGATGGACCTTCACTCGTATTGGCGTATGCGGCCCACCCTGGAAAGATCGAGGGTAACCATCCACCAGAGACTAAGCAGATCGTTGTCGTAGTGTGGTCCGGTGGCGTGCGTCCCATGCCTGGCATCACACTCGAGAACCATCTCCTGGGATACTCCGTCGCTACGACGGAAGGCGATGTAGTGCCCATTGCCCTAGGAAACTTAGGAGACGGAGACAACTACGAGCACCTTTATCTGGACACGGAAGCCAATCCTCTGCGTGTTAGTATGAAAGGCGGGCTTCTGATGGACCCACGAGCAGATCCGAATCCGGGCACGAGCGTTGGGGTCGCGGGCGCGATGAAACCTTAAATGCGGCCTAGCCACCCTAAAGGCATGTAGCTGCGATTCGTGGTTTGCGTCAAAAACTGTCAGCAAAGAACTAGCCTAACTATCACATGCATTCGGTGAGATGGAGCGTTCAAACTGTCTGGTTGTAGTCGATTCCGACCCAAATTGATATTTGGCCTTGATCGTTTTAATCAGTTGCTTACCATTGCAAAGCGGTCAGAAAAAGCATTAAGAGAGATTGCGTAAATCCGTTGCTCAGTGCCCATTTCGGAAGTCGAAGATTTAGGATTTAGGTCTCAAATTCAGTGTTGCAAACCACAACTTTTACTCTAAACACTCGTCATGAAGATACTTTTTCTATCAAGGGAAAATACGCTTTGTAATTCCTATCCTCTGTTCAGACAGTTACATTACGGGAGAAAGTAATATCCCGCCACAATGCTCAAGTTATTTGTTTACGGCTATCTAAATCGTACGTCTGTCTGATCTTCATGAAGTAGAAGCTGAACATATGCGCAAGCGAGCAGAAGCGATACAACCGGTTGAAGCTGCCTACGCGATTCACTGGTTTAGGTAGATATCCCATACGCTGCACCGCATAGCGCCGCTTAACCAGAGTGTTTCCATCTGGCGAATGTCCTGCAGCAGATTAAGAGATAGACGCTACTATTTCGAGATTGGGCGTGTCTGCTCAAAGCTTCCCTCTACTCAACGTCTAACTTCAACATGTTGCAATTTATCATCGAATGTTAGAACGTACTCGTTCCCATTTGACTCCTTCACCTGTCCATAGTTATTCACGCTTTTTAAAGAAAATTCAATATGGACAACATTAGGACGAATCTCTTCAATAGAATTAATGGTCCAAGTGAGTGACTCAAATGCGGAATGAAAAGCTCTCATCATAGTCATTATTTGGGATCTGCCAAGATACACCCCAGTATTAACTGAGCTATAAGTGGAAGATTCTGTAAACATTGCTTCTATTGCTTCCATATCACTTCGACTAGACAACTCAAAGTATTGTTCTGCTATTTCAATTGTGCTCGACATCTTGCTCTCCCTAGCTGGCATGGCTCTGCCCTAGTCCGCGCAGCCACTATCGCCAATACTGGCGTATTCAGCTTCAACAAACGCTTCACCCCTGAACAGGTTTTTATAAGCTTTACAGTGATCCGCATGAGAGCTGTAGGATGTATCGGAGAGCAGTCGCTGCCGGAGATCGGTAGTTGTTAATATGTCGCTTATCATACGGATACCCTGGTCGATCGCGGTGTCGAACACCATCACGTGTGGGACCTTAGCAGCTGAATTATTCCAGGCGCTCCACTGAAGCTGCGCACCAGACCTTCCTTTTCCCGGTGCGCCTGTGTAGGCAAACTCAGCCCAGTAGGACCCCATCTGTCCGGACAGGAAATCAAATTCATCTTGCATCGACCCCGGGAAAATGACCCGCAATGGTTTCGGAAAATTTCCAAAAACAAAGGGTAGTTCGAGTGCGTGGGCCGCACCAAATAGATCTTTCAGACGGATAAAACCTAAATCCCGCCAGTCATCAACATCAAAACGATAAGCGTAGACGTCCTTGTTACCCGCGTCAGTCATCGCGGTTGCGATGTCATCAACTCCACGAATCTTCCAGCTGTCTGTACCATAGAGATTGTCACGGTTGTAACTGGCCAGGTCACTGAAACCCGACGGCAAACCTAGCGTCGTGTCAATCTTGTCGCTGGAGAACGCCATGAATAATTTGACCTCATCCCTGTTTGTACCCAGCATGACCGGAACAGAATTGTAAGTGTCGGGACTCGAAAATATTTCGTTGGTCGACATTCCCGCAGGCAAGACATATCCGTCTGCGAAGATATCAGGATTAGCTAACATGTCGCCAAAGGAACCCTTGTAAAGATCCAGTAGTTCCCCTGGACTGAGCTTATGCAGTGCCGCCGAAATTTCAAACGGGTCCATATTATCCTGATATCGTTTTGCCGCATCACGATTCTTGGCGACGCCTTGATTAATCAGCATTTGATTGACGATTTCTTTGGAACTAAGCCGGTCTCCGGATTGATCGTCATCAATGTAGTTTTCCGAGACGGCAGTTTTTGTCAGGTTCAGGCCGCCGCTTTGCGATATTGCTTTGTGAAACAAGCCTTTTGCAAGAGGTGATGCCATCATCGTCAGGACATTGAATCCACCGGCTGATTCGCCAAAAATCGTGATGTTGTCCGGGTCACCACCGAAGCCAGTGATATTGTCTCGTACCCACTGCAGGGCAAGCATAATGTCCAGGGTGCCATAATTTCCTGAATCGTCCGCACGGGTACTAGTTTCGTTATGTAAAGCGCTGTGTCGGAACCAACCCAGTGGACCCAGACGATAATTGATGCTGACCAGTACGAGATTATGTTCGCGGCTCAATTGGGCGCCGTTGTAGATCGAAGTGGATGATTCGCCGATACTGTTGCCGCCACCGTGAATCCAGAACATCACGGGTAATCCACCATGGTCCTCATTATTGTTTTTGTTCGAGCCGTCCGCTGACCAGACATTCAGGAACAGGCAATCTTCGCTTCCGCGTAATTTACCGCGCCTTCGCTGTGGACATGCATTCCCAAATGTCAGTGCTTCCCTGGTGCCGTTCCATTCACGGGACGGTCTGGGGGCGCGCCACCGCAAATCTCCGATGGGTGGAGCTGCGTAGGGAATACCCAACCAGGTTTGAACCCCATCATCTATAAACCCGATGACTTTGCCAGTATTTGTGACTGTGAGTGTTGACGTTGCGGTTATAGCATCGGGTACCGTCGATGGTGCGAGGTACAGGTAAAGACTACCTGCTCCAGCAACAATGAGAAGAGCAACAATGGATAGTGAGTAAATTAACTTGCGCATGGATATTCCAAATGGTTCGCTGGTGCTTTCGGGTTAAGCTGTTGTTTTTATCGGCTGGGTGCGTTGGCTGAATTCTCACCTTTGGTATAGTAACAGCAATAAGTTGGACCGGACGGGATTTAGATTCAGCACTCGATTGAATGTTACAGTTGGAGGAAGATTTACTTTCCCGCGGGGCTCTCGCCCGATGTTGACTTCGTCTGCTCACGGAGGTGAGCCATCACCGCCTCTACGACTTGCTCGGTTTTTTCTTGCATCATCCAATGGCCGGCATCAATCTCAACCTCGCGGTAAAGTCCGGTAACGAAGCGCGTTTGCAGCGCTCGAACCTCGGGCCTCACAAAGAACGGAAAGTCCTGACTGCCGTAGACGTAAAGGACGAGTTGCAGCACCTCTGCCACGAAGCCATCGCCGAAAGACGAATTCTTCGCGCGCGCGGTACCAATTGAGCGCAGCGCGCATCGCGCCAGGCTCAGAGAAGACGGCCAGATATTCGGACAACAGATTTGGTGGGATTTCCGAATATAGTCGCCGCAGAAGCCACGAATCAGCAGCAAAAAGCATCGTCTCGGCGAGCCCCGACCGCTGGAAGAAGCGCACGTACGTATGCACACCCTCGGCCGCATTCGCAGAGCTAATGGCGCTTGGATGAGGAATCGACAGGGACGCATAAGAGAGAATTCGATCCGGGTTCTCAGCCGCCTCGACCCAACCAGCGATCGAACCCTAATCATGTGCAACCAGGTGAAAACGCTCAAAGCCGACTGCGTCGGCCACAGCAAAGAGATCTGCCGTCATCTCCTCGATCCCATACGACTCTACAGTAATCGGACGCGCACCGGGGCTATAGCCACGCTGGTCGAAGGCAACCACCCGGAATCCGGCCGCCTCGGCTTCTGAAATCAACGGCTCCCACATCATCGACGTCTTCGGAAAGCCGTGGAGCAAGACCAGCGCTGGCCCCTCGCGTTCAAGGCCAGTCAGCCGAGCACGAAACATCATTGCCCGCGCCGAAACCTGAACGAGACCGCTCGCGTCGCCAGACACCAAGATGGGGAAAGCGGTCGTCCGGCGAGTGTGTTCGAAGTCGCCGTCCAATGAAGATCGCGCACTCACCCACAAGAGAAGGGCCGCGCCGACGATCAAAACGAGAGCGGTGCCAAATATTCCTAGGACGATTCGCATGAACGAGTCTCCGAATCTGCATTCATTTTTAGGGTCAGGACCACCATATCCCCTACATCATGGCACTTCAATAATACGATATTGAATCAAGTTCAGAAAGAAAGCCCGCAGTTGGCCGATTCCAGAAGTAGCCATTCCAGAAAGCTGAGTTAGATATTGACCGCTTTACTAAACCATAGCCGACATTGAGTGGAGAAGCGTTCGCAAACAAATTTTGTTTCTGGGTCAATTCCACCATTGTGTATAATTCGAGTATTATCCACCTCTAAATTGATACAAGAGAATTTTGATGGCAAAAACTAATTACACGTTTGAGAAACGGCAGAAAGAGATTGCTAAAAAGAAAAAAAAGGAAGAAAAACGTTTGAGGAAAATGGGTAAGGGTACTGAAGAAGATCAAGTCGAACTAAATCCTTTAGTTGAAGATAAAAATACGTCTATCGATAATAGTGAATAATCGCACCGATAAAGCAGCGGTATTCTATTGATACACAAAAAGGTCGCTAACGCTTACAAAGCGGAACTACGGAGAGGATGAAAACACTCCTTAGTGCCCAAACCGGGGCTCATTCGTTTTCTTTGTTCCTTATACGTAGATCAGCCATCTGATAAAGTCCATCGAAATTCAGGAAGTTTCTTAGCATGGTTAATCTTCAGGAGAGATGTGACAGATCTATTCATTGGACAGCCGATATCAAACCTTTCCTCCCGTTACTAATGACTCTGAGTATGCTCGTGACAAGTCTCTGGGTGCAGGCTGCTTATTACAAATGTACCAACGCGGACGGCGATGTTGAGTTTCAGTCCATTCCCTGTGCTTCAGCCTTTGAATATACAACCTCATCGTCAGAAACTCCGCTCTATACGATTTTGATTGACTGCAGCCCAAAGTTCACGAAGCAGGTAAATTCGTGCCTAAAGCTACTCGAAGAAAAAGCACATGAGGAGCATCCGAATTCTCGTGTAAATATCGCCACTGTTAAGCCTGTGGTGGATGTTGACCGCATCGTCGCCATTGTGACCATGTATGTGGCGACAAGTTAGGACGCAGCAGGCTTATTGCAGGCGTGCTAAGTTCGGGGCGACTAGTTACGTGGTTTGAATCCCGCTATGATTAATTTGTAATGTACAGGGCCAAAAGGAGGATACGATGACGGACTTAACTGTGCGGCAAATTGACTTTGACGTCGATGAGACCGATTTCATCTGGAATCCTTCGAATCCTGCTTTTTCTGTGCTCATGAACCAAATCACGTTTTTTGTGGTGGGATTTGAAAAGTATATGTGTCGTGTCATGCGCGATGCTGAAGCGCGAATAACCGATCCCGCGGTGATGGAAGAAGCCGTGACTTTTCGCAAGCAGGAAGCGATCCACGCACAAAAGCACGTCCAGCATGCACGCGGTTTAATTAAGCTATACCCCGCACTGGAAGGGGTGCTGGATAAGACGCTGGCCAGTTACGACGAGGTTTACCAGTCGTACCCACTTGAGTACCACCTGGCGTATGCGGGTGGCCTGGAAGCTATTTTCACACCATTTTTTCGTATGATTTTAGATCATCGTGCCGCGCTCTTCGGTGAAGGAGATGCCAATGTGGCTTCTCTATTTATCTGGCATTTCTGCGAAGAAATTGAGCACCGAAGTTCGGCCTACAATGTGTATAACCACGTGGTGGGTAGTCACTGGTTTCGCATACGAAATACAGGGGCCTTCCAAAAGCATACCCGCGGCCTATTCGACATGATTAAGCTCGAGTTTGAGAACATCGTGCAGGATGTGCCAGTTGAGGCTTATAGTGATAATCCGCTGGGGCAGATACCCGTTTGGGCACAGTTTCGTTCCGCACTGGGGGTGCTTGCATCACAGTTTCCCTGGTACGATAGTGTTAATCAACCGCTGCCTGAGTACTACCATGAGTGGCTTGGACATTGGCAGGCGGGCAGAGATATGTCGCAAATTTATGGTAAGAATCCGAGTACGGTGTGAGCGAAACAGCACAAACCTTTGTTCAACTCGCTAACCAGCTTGGAGGCTTCCACCCAGACGCTGTCGCAAGCTGGGGCTTTGTAAAAAGCCCGCTCGCACTATCTCACTGGACCATGAACGTCGTAGAAATACTGCTAATTACCGGAGCGTTGTGGGGCTTGGTCCATGCCGTTTCACGCTTTAAACAAGGTCACGTTGTCTATTTGGCGTTTTGGCTTGCTTCAGTAGTGTTTATGCTGGCGCTGGAGATACCGGTCTATTTCCCCGACAAGCTCGGTGGCGATGAGACCAGTTTGTTCTTTATACACAACGAATTTACGGTGCAGTTCTTTTTTGGCCGAGCCCCACTGTATATTCTGGCACTGTACCCCGCAGTGATGTATTCGTCTTTCGTATTGGTCAAGCAAGCAGGTTTGTTTGAAGGGCGCTTTGGCGCGCTGTCAGGTGCGGTCGCCGTGGGGTTGGTGCACCATGTTTTTTATGAAGTTTTTGATCATTACGGTCCTCAGTACGGTTGGTGGCTATGGAATTATCCTAATTTTAACGGATCGCTGGCATCGGTCCCGGTCTCCAGTATGGTGAGTTTCGCCTTCATTGGCCCCATAGCGTTGACCTTGGCGACTCGACTGTTAGTGACGACTGACCGCTATGAAGAGAGTGTTAACCTTAGTGCGACCAGTTCCCGCATCCAGTTTGGAGTGCGAGCGGTGGCCGCCGGATTGTTAACGCCAGTCTTCTTCATATTGCTAACCGCGGACACTTGGTATGGACTGCTCGCTATTGAATTAACGACACAGCGGGAGGCCTACACCGCCATCGCTTTACTGGGTTCAGCGTTAATGCTCACCGTGCTGAAGTTCTCTCGCATAACTGAATTCTCGATGTCGGGACTGCTGACCTTTTCTAAAGTCTACTTGTTGTTATTCCTTGCTGTATTTCTAGCGCTTTGGTTGTACGCACTGCCAGACTACTTATCCGCTGTTGACGGGGTGACCTCTTGGGGATCGCGCACAGGCTCATTGCCCTATGCGCTGGGGTGCATTGTTCTGGGCATCTTTTTCTTACTGAGATCTCGGGGGGAACAGGGCACCTAGATTGGCATCCTGGTGGCGGTACTGCCAAAGTGAAAATCGCAGGATGACAAATTCAATTGCACCCAGATTGTTCACTGCCATCAATTTCCGATTGGGACACAGATGAAAAATCATTCCTGTTTTCTTCCCAAAAAAACGCGGTAAGGATACGCAGCATGCTTGCAGGCGTTCAAACAGGTCAGGGAATTGCTGTGGGGACAGTTTGACTCCAGTGCCCTTTATATGGGAAATGAATGCAGACTGCACAAACAGGTAAAAAAGATAGGCACATACAAGATAAATGAGCAGAACACCAACGGTTCCAAGGAGCAGTGCCCCCCCAGATTAGCAATGACAGAATTGCAGAAATCGTGAATAGCGTATGTTCTCGTTTGTAGATAAGATCCATACGGATACACCTAGTATTCTTATGCTCACAACTACCTAACTGTGGTTCGTTAACTATCTTGCCTGTAATACTAGTGAATTGGAATAGATAGGCTAACGGTACTCAGCGCGGGTTTGCGCACTACTCGATTCGTTAGCCAACCATTTGATAACTAACGACTCGAGTCCGACGTGTGCATCAATACAAAGTGTATAGAATTATTTCAGATAGAAATATGTGTCACATATACGTTGTCGATGACTTCCTGCGACAACTAACAGAAGTAGTGGACAGCCAGGATTTAGTCTTTCTCGGCCTTTTCCGCTAAGCACATAACCATTAATTGTGTAGGCATATATCCATGCTTCAGATTCGAATCACGGTTTCATTGCGAGCTTGAATTGCCGTTCCAATGTAAGCTATGGCGAGTAAAACAGGCAATATGGAACTCGGTTTTCAGGAGGTAGCTACTTCCGGATTCGGCCAACAGCAGCGACGCCGTTCAATGCGGGATGATCCCTTGAAGGATCTGTGAAGGAATCGATCGAACTCTACTCAATTTACAAAACTGACGATTGGCCTTGCTGAGGGCCACTTCCCTTAGAAAATACCAGAGATTTGACCATTTCATCAATTACATTGCGCACTGATTCATCTATTACCTTGCCGCTATAAACAACCAATATGATCTTGTTGTCATCAGTGAGCCACCATTGCCGATAGAACTTACCTGCCTCGGCGTAGTCGTATTGATGGCCACTCAGTTCACCCCATTTCTGCCAAGTCAGATCTATTGACGAGTCGACGTTAGTCAGAAGGCGCATCCGGTTTCGAGTTGGTTTTCCGGATAAGCTAATGATTGAACCGATCTGCAAGATGCCGTCTTTGTCCGGGTGGAAGAACTGGATTACGACTTGCATGTTGGGCTGGATTACTGTTTCGTATTGCCAGCCGTCTGGTATCGCTATTTCAAATGACCCCAGGGAGACCATTTTGCTTTCCACGGTAGAGCCATTGGATTCGGCCTGGACATACCCACAATCTAAAATCAGAACTAGAGTGACAAGGAGGATCGGTTTCATTCTGCGATCTGTGATGATTTCTTATTATGTGTAAGAAATAGACAGAAAGGTTCAACTAGACATGGATGGCAAACCCTGTCGCAAGGTATGTCGTTGTATATCTCATTGCCCTTAGTTTATTCCCGGTCTTAACTATTGTTGCCAGCGACCCTGGTACTTGGATATCCAGTTGTTGTACTTAGAAGCCGAATACGAGAAGCCAAAGAGATAGCGATGGTGCGTAAACGGAAAATACCAAGAGGAACAACTCAACTCAGCCTAAAGGCTCAAGAAAAGATCAGAGAAGAAGTGGCCAGGAAATAACTAGCCGAGCCCTTTTGACTTAGGTAGTGACCAACCCCACAACATTGCAGCGGCACGAAGGGCAAAGGCACACGAAATTCCGGCCCAGAGTGCGATTTCCTGCGGCAAGCTCAGAAGCTGACATAGCACATAAACCGTCGCGCCCAGAAATGCTGCCGTTGCATATATTTCTCCATGAAATATAAGTGGTACTTCATTACAGACAACATCCCGCATCATGCCACCAAGGACTGCGGTTATGACGCCCATCATGATGGAGATGAGCGCAGAGCCCGTCGTCTCAAAACACTTGGCTGCACCCAGCACACAAAACACAGCGAGACCAACCGCATCAAACCAGAGAATCAGCCGCTCCCCACGATGTATCATTCTGACAAACAAAAAGGTGAGTATCGCCGCAGAGAACGAGATAGAAACATAGACCGGCTCCTGAATCCAGAATACCGGAAGACCTACCAACAAGTCTCTTATGGTTCCGCCGCCCACTGCCGTGATTAAGGCAATGACTGTAAAGCCGAAAACATCCATATTTTTCCTTGCAGCTACCAGCGCGCCACTGACAGCAAAGACGAATACACCAGCAAGGTCTAACCAGGGAATGATGCCAAGGTTCATGCAGGCGTGAGCAGGAAATGGCCGTGGGATGCAGAAATTGGCCGAGACTTCTCTTCCTGCCATATCTCGGCTCGCACATTGGCAATCCTTCGGCCTTGCCTTGTGACGATAGCCCGACCATAGGTCTCTACCGGTTTTCCAGAGCGGAGATAATCGATGGATATATCGACTGTCTTTGGAAACCTTTCACAGGAAGTATCAAACAGCAATTGGATTACAGACGTCATCTCCAGGAATGCGCCAATTACACCGCCATGTAGAGCAGGCAGGTTAACATTACCAATAAGTGATTCCTGAATAGGCAAAATGGTCGTCACCTCATTACCTTTTACTTCAACCTGTATACCTAAAAATCTGGCGTATGGGATATGCTCAACCAATGCCTGCATATCCTGAGCGCGACCTTCTTCTCGTAACTGTTGCAGTATTTTCATCAGCTACGCTTCTCGTTGGGTGTGCCTGTCATAAAGGTAGCAACGGAACTTGCCACAGGATCGTCAATATCCTCTTGATAGGCAATGGCGCGAACAAACGCTATGTTCTTTGTCATCTTGTAGCACTCTGCCATCACCATTAGGTCTTCGTTAGGCCTGGCAGGTCTCATATAGTCAATTCGCAGATCGAGGGTTGCCATACTAGTTCCTTCAGTCCAGTGCTCACTCACACGGACTGACCATCCTGAAGCATTATCAAGAACCGCGGTAATAACCCCACCATGTATTACCCCGGTATCCGGGTCGCCAACGAGGTGATCCGCGTAGGGCACTTTGATATATAGCTTGCCGTCTCTTTCACCGACCATTTGTATGCCCAAGGCTATGCCATGAGGCGAAAATTCAGCTTCGAGTTCATTCATTTCTAATGATCCATAAATCGGGTTCCACAAACAAGGAAGCCCGCACTGCCTTGGCCGTACGGGCGAAACCACAACTTCATTCTAGCGCTTACAGGTCATGAACTCGAACCGGCAATTCTACGATTCCTTTCACAAAACTTGAGCGCATACGCGTCGGCCCACCCACAACTTCAACAGAGCTGAAACGCTTCATAATTTCTTCCCAGAGGATGCGCAGCTGCATTTCCGCCAAACGATTTCCCATACATCTGTGGATGCCAAAGCCGAAGGACAAATGATGCCGCGCTTTCGGCCGATCTATAATAAATTCGCTTGCGCGATCAATGACTTCTTCGTCACGATTGCCGGATACATACCACATTAATACCTGATCGCCTGCTTTGATTTGTTTACCGCGCAATTCGAAATCAACGACGGCGGTACGCCGCATATAAGGCAAAGGCGTCTGCCAGCGAATAATCTCTGCAACCATATTTGGAATAACAGAATGATCTTTGCGCAACTTTTCATATTCACCAGGAAATTCATTCAATGCCAGCACGCCGCCGCTGATGGAGTTTCGAGTAGTGTCATTGCCACCAACAATGAGCAGAATCAGATTACCCAGGAACTCCATTGGCTCCATATCTTTGGTGTCTTTGCCGTGGGCCAACATGGAGATAAGGTCTGATCCCGGCGGTTGGTTAACCCGTTCATTCCACAATCTTGTAAAATAAGTCAGGCATTCCAGCAGCTCTTCTCTCGCCTGTTCAGGCGAATCAACGATACCCGTGCCAGGCGCTGCTGTTGCAACATCTGACCACCGGGTCAATTTACGCCTGTCCTCAAAGGGAAAATCAAACAGGATTGCCAACATCTGTGTTGTCAGTTCGATGGAGACAAGGTCAACCCAGTTGAAGGTTTCGCCGCGGGGCAGCGAATCAAGAATATTGCAGACTCGCTCACGGATGGTACTTTCCATCTTTACCAGGTTTGCTGGCGCCACTACCCCGCTTACAGTTGCCCGTTGCAGGTCATGCTTGGGAGGGTCCATTGCAATAAACATGGAAACATTTAGCTCTTCAGGATTCGGTTCTTTATCAACGGGTTCACCCAGGCCAATACCATGTGCCGATGAAAACATTTCGTGATTCTTATCGACGAACATAATGTCTTCAAATTTGGTCAAGGACCAATACCGCCCTGTTTCCGGATACTCATTAAAATGGACAGGGTCTTCCTCGCGCAGACGTTTAAACATATCCCAGATTAAATTCTGTTCAAACAATCTGCCGTCAGCCATATTAATTTCTTCAATCGGTATAGTCGAAATATCGTCCGGCAAAGGAGGAGGATTACCAGAAAATACACTGCCTATTTCTTGTTCACTCATATCTCTACTCTTATGTTTGGCTCAAGGCACATATTGTATTGAATTTGCCGCTACTGACAATCCCATTAAATTTATGAGCGCCATGTCCCCTCGGCGACGACCCTAACCTTGCCTCCCACCTGAATGTCATACTCTCCGTTTGCCTTCACTGCTTTCAGGTAAAGTTGTGAAGGTCGACTGATCTCATAACCCTGACCAACGGCGATATCGACCTGGCTTTCACCAAGATACTCGTGCTCAACCAGATAGCTTGCAAGACATCCATTGGCACTGCCCGTTGCCGGGTCTTCCACAACTCCAAGCTCGGCGCCAAACATTCTCGCCTGGAGTTGCTGTTCGCTGGTATAGCCACCTTTGCAAAAAACGAAATATCCGCTGGCCAAGGTACTCTGAATCACCCTGGCCTTCTTCAAAGCATCGTAGCTTGTTAGAGGAACTAACAAAAACTCAAGGCCCGTGGATACAAACTGAACCGGGAAATCAGAATCTATTTGGTCGATATCCAGCCCTAGTTCATCGGCTATTGCTTGCCTGGAAACGGTTTCTCCAAATTTAGGAGTCTTCTGTTGCATCCATATATTTCCATCATCAGCAAAAGAAACCGGGATTTCGCCAACACCCAGATTAAGCGTCAAAGAATTCACATCGGACTTAAGGATCTCGTTTCTAATCAGAAATGAGGTGCCAAGGGTTGGGTGCCCAGCAAAGGGCAGTTCCGTCACCGGCGTGAAAATCCGTACATCAAAACCCTGCTGCAGATCGCCACCGGTAATGAAGGTCGTTTCCGCAAAGTTAAATGACAACGCAATTTTCTGCATCTCCTCCGTGGAAATATCGGATGCTTCCAATAATGTTGCAAGCTGGTTACCCGAATAAGGGCCTTCGGCGAATACATCGGTAATATAAAATTTGTGGCTCATAAGTGAACTCCTTCGACGAATTCAGCGCTATGGGATATTAGTACAAGATTCGTCTCGGGCTCATTTATCCAAGCCCCGCTGAGCTCCAATGTCCAGGTACCCTCAACCCACTGCAATAAATATCGCTGTTCTAAATCTTCCGCAAGCTTAACGAAGCCTTTTATTCTGATGACATTACTATCGAATTTATTCAGCCAACTCTCAAATTTACACCTCGAAACTGGCTCTTTGTGGCGAATCGATTTTGTGTGATATGCCCAGTGATGAGTCTCGGCATTTAACATCGGCGCTGCTTTTTGTTGCTTGCCAATGCGTTGCGCGAGCCATAGCTCCAGCTTGCTCAATTCATCGCGGTCAAGTAAGTCTGTTTTACTCAGAAGAAGGGACTCGGGATTACTAAGTTGTGCCTGGATATGCAGGCCGACAAATTTGTCATTAACCAGCCTTCTTATCCTTGAGGCATCCACAAGAGTAATTGTTTCCGATAATCGAAAGCCGGGCCAATTGAGGACTCTATTGCAAACGCTCGAAGGATCGGCGACCCCGCTCGCTTCCAACAGTATCCAGTCGAGAATGTCAGCCTGTAAACGCAGCTCATCCAGGGCACCTTCAACATCACCAGAGATGGAACAACAGACACAGCCATTAACCAGACTGATGCTCCTCGTTGATTCGCTTTCAATTAACGCCGCATCAATATTCAGCTCACCGAAATCGTTAACCAGTACGCCATAACGCAAGCCGTTGGCTTCCTTTAAGCGGCGATTCAGGTAGGTTGTTTTACCGCTACCGAGATAACCGGCAATAACGGTAACCGGCAGATCAAACATGGCTGATTGGAAACACTTTGCCTTCGAACACTGTGGCTTCTATGTTGAGATCTTTAAGCCCTGCGCCACCGACCTCGTAAGGGTCATCATCCAGAACGATAAAATCTGCCTTTTTACCGGCTCGAAGGCTGCCTGTTTCGTTCTCCAATCCAAGAATTCTTGCCGCGTCGATGGTAATTGTTTTTAGTGCTTCATGAACTGTGATCTGCTCATGTGGTGCCGCTATATCTCCCTCACAATTTTCCCGGGTACAGGCAACCCAGGCACTATGCAGAGGCATGGCCGGCGCCATCGGGAAATCAGAATGCAATGCGGTCACAATACCTTCGCGAACACAAGACCCTACTCTGCCCATCTGGTCAGAACGCTCAGTACCAATACCTACGCGGCTATAGGTGGCATTAAGTTCATGCAGGTAATAAACATTAGCCGACACATTGGCCCCCAATGCCTTGATTCGATGCACCTGTTCCGGCGTGCTGAAGCCAAAATGTTCGATAGTATAGCCGTGATTAAATCGAGGGCGTTCCCACTGTAGTTTTTCCAGAGTATCAAGCGCCAACTCAAGGCCAAGATCGCCAGTGCAGTGTACGTGGATCTGAAACCCTTCATTCCAATACAGGCGAGCAATGGAATCATATTCTTCCGGCCCCGTCAGCCATTCGCCTAGATGACCATCAACATAACCTGGCGATTGCATCATGGCGAGCTGTGAGAAAAATGCTCCATCGGTAAATAGTTTTATCTTGTTGGTAAATCTAAAGTTATCTGTATTGCGTTCCGGTAACTGTCGAACAAAATCCAGCCCACCATTAATCGTCCGGTCACCCGCTTTAACTCTGGTCGCATGAGGAACACACAGTACTCGAAATGACGCGTCCTCCGTATCCAGAATTTTCTGGGTTGCATTCCATTCAAGCTCAAAGTCAAACAACCCCACGGCCATATCGCCAACACTGGTGTGCCCGCCAAAATGTACGACTTGTTTTAATCGCTGCAAACCCTTTTCAATCCAGTCTGGCGACATGATGATTTGGTTTAATTTATTTATGGCGTAACCAAGTCCATTCTCATAGAAGTGACCTTTATCAAAATCAATCTGAGGGCGGCCTCGCACCTTGTCCTCCTCGATCCCCACAAGTGTCATCATTGCGGTATTTAAATACACCTCATGAAATGATCGCTGCCAGATGACCGCAGGACGAGTCCCGAAGATATCGTCCATCAGCGCCCTATCCACATCACCATGCCAGTGGCTGTGATATCCCCAGGTAAAGAATGGCGTCTCCTCAGGTGTAGTCTCATGACCGTGGCGCAATGCTTCGAGATAAGAATCTGAATTAGTCGTCGCCTTAACAATCTCCCATGGGAACTTCCATTCCAGGCCGGTAATAAATTGCATGGGCAATAATACCGCTGCCATTATTGGGTGCAGATGGGGGTCGATTAAGCCCGGCATAATGACTTTGTTTTCGAAGTCTGCATTGATCTCGTATTCATCTTGCTCCAGCCACGGCCCCATAACATCAATGGAGCTCACTTCAATAATCTGACCATCTCGAACCGCTATAGCCGTCGCCTCAGGCCACGATTCATTCATGGTGATGATTTTCTTGGCAGTAAATACTGTGATCATAAGATTCTCGGGAAAGCAGCAAAAAAGGAACCAGGTACATTCCATCGGCTTGCCAACAAAAAGGCGCATCTTGTATTGCAATTAGATGTACCTGGACCCTTTGTTGCTTTTAGCAGGGTTTATCGCCTTTGACGGTTACGCGGATTCCGGTTCGGGTTTGTGGGTAGTAGTCCCACACTGCCATGTGCTGAGTGCAGCGATTATCCCAGAGGGCCACCGAGTTGGCTAGCCAGTTGAAGCGGCAGTGGAAGTTGGGATTCTTTATATGATCGAAAAGAAAACCCAATAGCGAATCACTTTCTGCCTTGGTGATACCTTTGATTCGTTTGGTAAAGCCGCTGTTGACAAACAATCCCTTCCGCTTGGTAACAGGGTGTGTACGAATCACAGGATGTTCGGCTCTCGGACTTTCTCGTTGGGGAGCATGTTCGCCATAAAAGCCGCTGTAGTCAGCTGCATGAATGGCCGTCAGAGGTTCGAGCAGATCCTTGAAGGTGTCTGACAAGGCATCATAGGCTTCATACATGTTCGCCCAAAGGGTGTCGCCACCCTCAGAGGGGGCACTGTGAATATGTAGAATGCTGGCCATCGGCGGCAGTTGATCTGCAGAGACATCCGAGTGCCAGCCTTCACCATTGTTCCGGGCTGAGTCTTTATCCGTGTGAATCTTCATGAGCGCTGGATTTTCGTTTGCGTAGGGGGCTGCAGGATGAATATGAAGTTCGCCGAAGCGCTCACCGAAGGCAAGGTGCTGATCCAGCGTCATGGCCTGATCGCGAAAGAACAACACCAGATGATCCATCCACGCCGCGTGTATTTCCTGAAACATTTCCTCACTCAGGGCCTTGGTTAAATCCACACCATGGACCACCGCCCCAATTCGCGGGGTAAGTACTTGGACATCTATTAGTTTATAAGTCATTTTCTTCCAGAACCATTTTCCAACATTGTTTTGAGCGTCTCGAGTGGATTCCTGATCTACACAGCAACCCACCATAATAAACGCCAGAAGCTGGCTAATATCAAGTCCCAATTGCCGGACAAGATCTCTGTGGCCAAATTTATCCCACGACAAAACTTGTCATATACCCAAACAAAACCTGTGGATAAAGGCACGCAGCTGACTCTTACCCTGAAATGTCCTCCGGAGGATGATGTCGCTCGAAATTGTGCCTGCCGGGAAGCCCACTTAATTATGTTGTTAGCGGCGATCGAAGGTGTTCCTATTAAGTCTCCCTTTGAACGCTTCCAAAGTTCGCGACTAGCATACAACGAGATGGCTTAGTCAGAACTGATCAAAATCAGTGTCGATGGAATAGTGGTCTATTGGGACTTCTTAAAAGGAGAATGTTCGCCTATAAAATCAATCTCCTCCTGAACGTAACGAGACTCTTCCTTCAGGAAATGATGAATAGCGTCTCGAAAGGACTCATTTACGATCCAGTGAGCGCTATAAGTGAGGCTTGGCAGATAACCTCGAGCCAGCTTGTGCGGCCCCTGAGCACCAGCTTCGACGCGCGCCAGTCCGCGTTCGATGGCGAATTCAATCGCCTGGTAATAACAGACCTCAAAATGTAGAAATGGGTGATCTTCTATGCAGCCCCAGTTACGCCCATATAGACACTCGCCACCAATAAAATTAATAGCACCTGCAATATAACGCCCGTCTCGCCGACATAGTATTAATAAGATATCGTTTGCCATTGATTCAGTAATGAGCGAGAAAAACTCACGGGTAAGGTAAGGCGTCCCCCACTTTCGACTGCCAGTATCCACATAGAATTGGTAAAACGCGTCCCAGTGTTCTTCCCTTAAGCTATCACCGGTCAGGCATTCGATCTCCACCCCGGTACTTAAAGCTACCCGCCTCTCACGGCGAATATTCTTCCTCTTCTTTGAGGAGAGTTGGGCGAGGAAATCCTCAAAGGAACAGTAGTTATCATTGTGCCAATGAAATTGTTTGTCCGTTCTTTGCAGGAAGCCCATTTTTCCCATGCGCGCCCACTGCTCTTGTTCAGCAAATGTCACGTGAATGGATGACACCTTCATTTTCTCTGCCACCTGCATCATGCCGGACACCAGGTATTCTTCGTACTCAGTCGAAGTGGTCAGCAACCGTCGACCGGTCGCTGGCGTAAAAGGTACGGAACACTGGAATTTTGGATAGTAACGACCACCAGCACGCTCAAATGCATCAGCCCAGCTATAGTCGAAAACATACTCCCCTTGCGAGTGACTCTTGAGATACATGGGGACAACACCCTTGATGCTACCCTCGTCATTTTCAAGCGCCAGGTGGTAGGGTGCCCAGCCAGTCTCGGCAACGGCGGAACCACTTTTTTCCAGTGCATGCAGGAATGCATAGGACAAAAAAGGGTCGAAGGGAAGATCCGGACATGACGATCCGTCAATAGATGGGTTAGCACACGCATCCCATGCAGCCTGACCAATCTCGCCAATGCCAGCATACGCCTTTATGGAATATGTCACGGACTAACCCGAAAAAATGAAGACAGCTCGTCCATGCCCGTCAATGAATAGTCGTCAATGAATAGTCGTCAATAACAGTACCTATAACATTTCGCTCGCTATTAATTCCAGAGCTTCTGGCTGCCCAGCACCGATCAACATACTGCCTACATGTCCCTTTTCACCAGCTTCTTTCCATGCCTTCAGCCTTTCCTTAATTCGCTCTGCCGGGCCCACTAGATGAACCGCATCGACTAGTTCGTCAGGTACTGCAGCAGCAGCTTCGTCTTTCTTGCCGGCAAGAAACAAGTCCTGAATTTTTATGGCTGCATCTTCATAGCCAAGCGCCTTTGCATAGTCGTTGTAGAAGTTCTTGTCGCGAGCGCCCATGCCACCAATATAAAGCGCCATGTTGCCCTTGATAGGCGCTCGACAAGCATCAACATCATCTCCGAGGATACAAGTCACAAAAGGGGCGATATCGTAGTCACTCAGAGTCTTGCCGGCTTTATCCAGGCCTTTTGTAATCGGACCTTCAAATACATCAAAGCGCTCAGGGTTCATCCATATTGGAAAAACACCATCGGCCACTTCAGCACTGCCCTGAAGGCCCTTTGGTGTAATTGAAGCAGTGTAGATTGGAATAGAAGTATCTGCCTGCAGTATGCTCTTGAGCGGCTTGCCTAATCCTGTTCCATCTTCACCAGAATATGGCAGACTGTAGTGAAAGCCCTCATGCTCAACCGGGCCTTCTCTGGCCATAATCTTTCGCATGATCTCAATATACTCTTTAATGCGCGTCACTGGACGTCCGTAGGCAACGCCGTGCCAGCCTTCTACAACCTGAGGTCCGGAAGCGCCAAGACCCACAATAAAACGACCGTTAGATAATTGGTTAAGTGTCATCGCTGTCATTGCTGTACACGCAGGTGACCGCGCTGGCATTTGCATGATGGCAGTACCCACGCGAATCTTGTCAGTATTGGCCAGGATCCAGGTCGCAGGTGTTACGGCATCAGAACCATAAGCTTCTGCGGTCCAGACAGAGTCGTAACCCATGCTTTCAGCGCGCTTGATACTATCGATATTTAGATTAACAACCTTGCCTGAATATCCGCTCAAAATACCTAGTTTCATAATTACCTCGTTAGTTAAATATATGTTCGCTTTAGTCTTATCTGTAATGCCAGATGAATAGCTATTAGAACGAAAAATTCTTTGCCGTGAATGAGTCAAATGTAGCCTGGGTTTCCTTCGGAGATACGCAAGACAAGATGTGCGTCGTGATACCCATTTCACCAAGCTCGCGAATTCTTGCCTGACATTCCTCTCTTGTCCCCAGGATCGCAATGTCATCAACCAGAGCATCATCAAGGGCGCCAGTTGTCTTGCTTCTATCTTTGGCGGCCCAACCTTCGGCAATAGTTTTTGCCACATCTTCATAGCCGGCCCAGGCCAGGAAAGCATTGTATACCGGTGTTGCATAATACGGCGCGAATCCAGCACGGATGAAGTTACGCGCGGCTGGCTTGTCATCTGTCACGATAACCTGATGGCGGCACACAATTTCAACATCCTCGAGTTTTTTACCGGCGCGCTCCGCACCAATCTTAATGTGCTCCATCATCTTTGGCAGTGCATCCTTGGGGAAGAGATTTAGTATCACGCCATCGCTGAATTCCGCAGCCGTCTCCAACATCTTGCCCCGTAGTGCCGCCATATACACTGGCTGCTGGTCGGCATCGAGCGGCAATTGTCTATAGCCATGACTCTTGACAGTTATACCATCAAAGTTTGATTTTTCCCCAGACAACATACTCTTGATAAGCTGAGTCGTTTCTTTAACTCTGGAGAGCGGCTTCTCGAATTTCAGGCCATGCCAGTTTTCCATCATGGTCTGACTTGAGGAACCGAGCCCAAGGATAAATCTCCCCTTTGATAATTTGTTTAATACGTGAGTTGTTGAGGCGAGTACCGCTGGTGTTCTGGAAAAGACAGGAATGATTGCCGTACCAATTCGACATCTGTCTGTATTAAGCGCTACCGCTGCTGCAGTAGTCAGCGCGTCGATACCGGAACTATCAGCAAACCAGAGGTCATCAAAACCCTCTGCTTCGGCCCACTTCGCCAGCTCAATTGTCGCGTCCAGTCCACGAGGGTCTGGTAGAGTTATTGCTATCCTTTGTGGGACTGCCATAATTTTTCCTTTTTAAGTGTGCCTATTGGATGTGTCTGTAAAGCCCGGTCTGTTAAATCCGGTCTATTCAGCTATGTGCTTTTTCAATTAATACAATCAATTAATACAGTTGTCACTGCAAAGAACCTTATTCGATATCCTGGGTCCAAACCTGGGGCGCCTGACCGGCGGACATCTCATGGAGGCTGGATAATTCAATTCTCCAGGGGGTTAATTTCAGCAAACCAAACTCCGGATCATCTGCACCCTTCCATATCATGGCTGGGTCGTAGCCCAGTGGCGGCGGCGTTGATTTGAACAATTCCCAGATTCGTTCCTTGTTAACCTGATCTTCATCCCACTCAGTTTTACAATCAGCATAGATTTGCTTGTGGTCCGGATCCCAGTAACAAAGAGAAACATAGGGATTATCTGCCAGATGTTTTGCCTTAAAGCTATTCCTGCCGGTTGCGATCCATCCAGTTTCACCTTCCCAGATGGGGTGCAATATTCTGGATCTGGGCCTGCCTTTGCGATCAACTGTGCTTACGGTACACCAGACGATGGCATTTACCCTTCGGTCAAATTCTTCCTGAATAGTGCTGAAATTTTCTATCGACATTAGCTCACCTCCCCTGGCATCCCAACAACTCCGTTACGGTAATATATTACCTAGATGATCTCACTACTGGTGAGCAATTCCGCATCAAGACCTGGCCGAAGCAGTTTCTTCTTCTGCCCGCCGCTGCTGGTTCGCTCATATTTTTTTGCTGCCGTATATTCAGGCTCTTTGAGCTCACAGGCACCAAAAGATTTTTGCCGCTGTGCACCTGATACTTCACCGTATGTCGTGGTTCTTTGCCTTGGCGTTCGACCAAGGCTGAGGATAATCTCTTCCATTTCTTCTGGCGAAGTTTCCTGGCCATGGCTCGCACCAGCGGCCCTGGTGATGGTTTCATTCATCAATGTGCCGCCGATGTCATTCACGCCAGCCTTTAAACATGCTTTTACTCCGTCGTGACCTAATTTGGTCCAGGACGCCTGGATGTTCTTGAAATAAGGATGAAGAACCAATCGCGATATCGCATGAATCAGAACCGCCTCCCTGAAGGTTGGCCCCTTTCGCGCGCCGCCCTTGAGATACATTGGAGACTCCATATGAATGAAGGGCAGGATCACAAATTCAGTAAAGCCGCCGGTTTTCTTTTGCAAATCTCTAACGCGGGTCAAATGCCGGGCAATATGTTTATATTCTTCAATATGGCCATACATGATGGTTGCGGTTGTATTGAAGTTTTGCCCATGCGCGGCTTCCATTACTTCAAGCCATTGCGCCGTATTGATCTTGTCAGGACATAAAGTTGCTCGAACCTCATCGTCAAGAATTTCAGCCGCAGTACCAGGCAAGGTGCCCAGACCTGCTTCTTTCAGTTTGCCAAGATATTCGCCGATGTCCATCCCTAGAGTATGAGCGCCCTGCCAGACTTCCAATGGCGAGAACGCATGGATATGCATTTCCGGTACAACCTGCTTAATGCTGTGACAGATATCGATATAGGTTTGACCCGTGTATTCAGGATGGATTCCACCCTGCAGGCAGACTTCGGATGCCCCTCTCTCCCATGCTTCCTTAGTCCTGCGCATAATCTCTTCAGACGATAAATCGTAAGGCCGTCCGCGAAGGTTCTCACTTAATTTACCCTTTGAAAAAGCACAAAACTGGCACTTGAAGTAGCAAATATTGGTGTAGTTTATATTTCTATTAACGCAGTAAGTGACCTCATCGCCTGCCATCTTCTTACGTAATTGATCTGCCGCCTGACAAATATGGGTAAAGTCATCGCCGCGCGCCTTAAATAGCCTAACGATCTCACTCTCTGAAAGCCCTGCTTCGGACGAATCTCCATCGAAAACTTTCTGTAATATTGCAGTAACGTCAGCGGAACCAGAGGTTTTAGGCAGGTTTGTCACCTTGGCTAAATCACCCTCTGGAGGATGAGGCGTTTCACCTGCAGACCATGTATCGCCACGCACAAATCCCTGCCCGTCTATGGCTTGCAAAACTAATGGCTTCAGCGCGGGGTCAACCCACTTATCCAGGTTGCTTGCATATTCCGGGTAGAGCGCCAGGCGCTCTATAAGCAATTTCCCGGCACCTGCTGTCTCGTCTGCCAGTTTGCTGAGATGCGGCCAGGGGGCTTCAGGATTGACGAAATCTGGTGTTACAGGAGAGACGCCACCCCAGTCATTAATCCCGGAATCTACTATTTCCTGGAATATGCCAGGGCTAAGATTTGGCGGCGCCTGAATATTCATGTGTGGCCCAAATACTATCCTCGCCAGTGCAATGGTCCACAACAGCTCATCCATATCTGGCTCAGGTGCATCTTTCATCAAGGTATCAGCCTTGGCACGGAAATTCTGGATGATGATTTCCTGGATATGTCCAAAGGATTTGTTTGCATCGCGCAGCGCCAGCAATGACTCAATTCGTTCGATCCTGGTCTCACCAATACCAATCAATATGCCCGAGGTAAATGGAACACTCGCTTCTCCCGCCAGGCGAATCGTTTCAAAGCGCCGCGCGGGCACCTTGTCCGGCGAACCGTAATGAGGCATACCTTTTTCAGTCAGGCGATCCGAAGCGCTCTCAAGCATGATACCCATTGAAATTGATACCTTTCGCAGCTCTGCAAATTCGTCGGCATTCATCAAGCCCGGGTTTAGGTGCGGAAAGAGTCCAGTTTCATTAAAAACCATCTCTGCCATATCTCGCAGATAGGACAGGGTCGACTCCTGCTTGAGTTCCTTCAGCCCTTCCCTTGCTGCTTTGTAGCGCAGCTCTGGCTTATCTCCAAGCGTAAACAGTGCTTCTTTACATCCAGCTTTTGCGCCATCTTGAGCAACCTTGAGGATTTCGTCGGGCGTCATATAAGGCGCTTTAACCTTTCGCGGCACCTGGGCGAAAGTACAGTAGTGACAAACATCACGGCATAAATGCGTTAAGGGAATGAATACCTTTCTGGAATAGGAAACGGTCGTCTGATGCCCGAAATTGCGCAGCTGTGCAGCCACATCTATCAGGGCCCGGGTATCCGTTGTTCGCGCCAGGGCGAGAATCTCGTCATCAGCAAGCAAGGAACTGGTATTCCTTGCCCTGGTTAATAGCTCCGTCTTTTCCGACGATAATTCAAAGTCACTCATGAACTTACCTTATTTGCTTTTGAGGATCTGCTTTTGAAAAAAATCACGTTCCAATATCCCACTTTCTCTGAGGTAACGGTAGGTATGGGATTCTATTCCTGTTTCTACCAGTATACTCGCCAATTCTTTCAGATCTTCAGGTGTGTCTATATCCAGGCCAAGCCCAGGAAGTTTTACCACAAGCGGGGTGATATCCCGTTCGGCGGCACTTGCGAGATGCAGCCTGAAGCTGTCCTCGCCGAACCTAAATTCCATACAATCCGGGGGTGAACAGGCAATACAGTTCGACCCTCCCAGATCAGCCGCTGGCACAATTAGAAACTCTGCCTTATCTTGCCTGCCAAAACCATCTAAAACCACCTCCAGCTCATCCGCTGTCACCAGAGGCACATCACCCGGCAAAAATAACATGGTTTCAACGCCATCGGCCGCAAGTTGCTTTGCGGCTGCAGTAACCGCTGGAATAAGTCCAGGGATCGCAGGTTCCGCCATCACCTGGGCGCCATATTGGTTGGCCAGATCACTAACGACGGCATCATCAGTCACTACGAGTATTTCATCGACGAATAGACAAGCCTCTACGGCAGTTAATACATCTTCCACCATCATCTGAAAGATGGCGTTGCGCTCACTCGAATCAAGCGCTGGCGATAGTCTCTGCTTGGCATTTTCCAACTGCTTGATGGGGATGACGGCTACTGTTTTCATGAAGTCATCGCCAGGTTCTCAAGCAGCTTTGCTAATGTTGTTAGCGAAATCCAGTACTTCTCTGGCAAGATTTATCCTGTCATCAAGGCTTATCATCACTGTATTCGTGACCAGTGCAGCAAAGCCAAGAGCCTCTACCTCTTTCTGCAATGCTTCATCCTGGAGATCAAGGACAAATCCCTGCATTTGACCTGGATATTGCTTCGAATAATGCTGTGCAACCGCGAGCGCGGTTTGCGGCATACCCAGTTCAGCCATCATCTTCGCCGCAGGCCCTTTTATCGCCTGCCCGCCAACAATCGGCGATATTGCTATTACGGGTATTCCCCGAGAATTAATTGTCTCCATTACTCCAGCCAGCTTAAGCACAGGGTCAACGCTAACAAATGGATTAGAGGGGCAAATTATAATGGAAGTTAGCTGTGGGTCATCCATTGCAGATATAAATCCTGCAGAAGGCCTGGCCTTATCCATGCCTTTGAATTCAAAGCCAGTCACTACTGGCACACATCGATCACGAACAAAATAGTGCTGAAACGCCAGCTTCTCATTCTTGTTGGTAATGACGATTGTTTCGACGCTATCATCCGTCATGGGAATCAACTTATGTTTTACACCAAGCCGTTCACATAGTTTTGTCGTTGCTTCACTTAAGGTTTTACCAGAAGCCAATATCTGGCTGCGCACAACATGAGTCGCCAGATCCCGATCGCCCAATTGAAACCAGGACTCACCATCCAATAATTTAAGCGCATCGATAAAATTCCAGGTTTCACCAGCCTGCCCCCAACCTAACTCTTTGTTACTGACATCCGCGAGGGTATACATAACGGTATCGAGGTCAGGTGAAATATTGAAACCCAGGTGGTGAAAATCATCGCCGGTATTGGCAACAATCGTTAACTGATCGTTTTCCAGAATGTGGGACAAGCCCAGGGCCAATTTTGCCCCGCCAACGCCTCCTGAAATGGCCAGACACTTCTGCCCTTTGCCGATATTTCCATCGCCGATATGTCCATTGCCGACATTTGAATTCAGGGAAGCAGTCATCTCATCAAGCCCTAGCGGAACATATCCATTTCTTTAGGCCTTATCAGTGGCATTACACCCTGCAAGGATTCATCATCAGGTTCTTTCGGCTTGTATCCGCGGACAACTATCACTGGCGTTTTCTCATCTGTTTGGCCCATCACCAGTGAAGCACCAGCAGCCATTTCATCCGCCGCACCTACCTGGGTAACCAGGAGTTCCCTGCCATAGATATCAGACTGGCCTATGTAATCTTCGAGCGCCGTAAAACCAGCAACGCCAATAGCCAAACCAAGCGAACCAACCCGCCATGCACGACCGATGGAATCATTTATTATCACCCCAACGTCAACACCATGGCGCGACTTTACAAGATCACGCAATTCTTTTGCGCTCTTGTCCGGGTCAACAGGTAATAATAAACAAAGGTCGTCTTGCTCGCCGTTCTCGTTAATGATGTTCGACTGATCAATACCCGCGTTTGCCTGGACGAAGCCCAGCTTGTGCTCAACAATTAGTACGCCAAGTCTCTTGCGTACCACTTCATTGGACTCATCAAGAATCGCCTGCACCTTTCTCGGATCTTTATCTACCTCCCGCCCCAGCTTTATAGCCTCATCGGACGGCGTAAGCGTAGTGAGATCAAGGTATCGATCTTCCACCTTTGAGATGACTTTCTGTGCAATCACAATTACATCATCTTGCTGCAAGGCATCTCCCATGGAAGCCATGCCCGCTTCAATCAGGGACAACAAGTCATCCCCTGGATGAATCATGGGTATATTCTCAACACCAACGAAGGTAAGTTTCATTCTGTTTTCGATTCGCCTGTTATCACTATGCCAGCACCTTCAATCTTGTGGTGGCGGTTAATAGTAATCAAGATTGATGTCATTGCCTCAGCAGCAGCTGCATTGGCAAGCGGTCCCGCATGCCAGCCCTTCAGGCCCACCGCTTCAACCAGTGAAATAACGGCTTCCCGCGCCGCACGTTTATTGCCTGTAACCAGCACATCACAATCGATTGCATGATCTTCCTGCAAGTGTTGTGCACCGACATTTTGGAATGCAGAAACAACCTGCACTTCATCTCCAAGAAATTCCTGCCCTTGCTGGGCCGCAGAACCAGCTGCAGGCAATTGTACGGTTCCGACTTTCGGCGGTACCAGAGGCACAGTAACATCAACAAGAATCTTGCCAATCAGGCCCGGCTTGACGGTCTCAAGAGTACTTAGTTGGTGGGCAAACGGAACGGTCAACACAACAAGATCCGCCTGAGTTGCAGCATCCAGGTTCTCATGCCCCGTGACATTAAGGTCGGGAAATTCAGCCAGCAAAGCATCCGCAGCAGCATTGCCTTTCTCCAGCGTCCGTGACCCAATCAAAATCTGATAGCCAGCCCTTGACCATTGGCGCGCGAGACCGCCGCCCAGATCACCGGTTCCACCCAGAATTGCAATGGATTTTACTTCTGTTTGATTAGCAGTGTCTGTCATAAATCTCCTGTCTTGAGTCTATTTTCTACAACACCAGAAATATCCAATGCCTAAGATCGAAAAATATCCAAGTGATTGTTAAAGCAAAAAGAGTTCGCAATTATTCCCCAATCCCCAAGAGTAAACAACCACAGGAATCGTAACGATATAGCAGGCGATAACCCCTTGTAATAGTGGCCTACCCGAGTCTATCGAGCTCATTATGAATAACTGATATGCACTGGGACGCATGCAGCATGACCGGGCCAAGCGAGATCTTGCCTACACCCTGTCTGGCAAGAGACTTGAAGGTTTTCTTTGGCATGGGTATGTGGTCGGTTAGCAGGAAAACCGGGTCTTCCATCGGCATTGAATCCCTGATGTCCGTGCCCTTGCGATCAAGCATATAGACGCTGTTTTCCTCCGCTCGGCTCGATACCAGACGTTCAAAGCTAATCGCTGTCACAGCCACACCATTGTCACAAACCACGGTTTCTTCTTTGCTGAGCCCTTTCCCGGCCCGAAGCGCAGACTCAATGACCTGGAGCAAACCATGCTCCGTTTGTCCTGCAAGCGAGCCGATGTTGTTACCGGCAATGGTAATCGCTCTGGAATAGTCTGAACTGTGTTCCAGGACAAGGGTCAGCGTCGTATCATGACGATGGCCCTTCGAGACAAAAAGGGCATTCAGAAATATCTGCGCAAGATATTCCACATGAGCACCTTGCCCCACCGATGCCATAAAGAGATCGGCATCAACGGGCGCTTTTCTTGCTCTTATAATGAATTCACAGGTCATTTTCTTTTGAAGAGACTATTTTGCAAATATTTAGGCAAGACTCTTGTATATCTCCTGGACCAGACCAAAGGATCGTGGGTCTCCCATCAAGCCATCAAACATCTTGTTCATCACAAATGAAGCCGCCAATCGTGCATCCTGATCAATCAGAATACTGGAACCACCCCAGCCGCCCCAGAAGCAGGCATTTTTATTCGGCGACAAGGGCATAATTTCGGAGTTAAGGCCAAAGCCAAGACCAAAACTGAGGGGGGCCCCAAGAGCCATGTCAGTGCCACTAATACGCTCTATCATCACCGACTCAGCCGTCTCTTTGGAAAACAGCTCTACACCGAAGGCCGAACCTTTACACGCCAAAGGAGTCTGCAGACGTACAACAGACCGCGCATTACCATGACCATTCGCAGCTGGAATTTCGGCCTTGCGCCATTCATCTGTCCAGGAATTTACAGCAGAAGACGCAGGGTTCTTGAAGGTTCTCGCGGCGATTGAATCAGGGTCATCGCCACCGGCAAGTGTTCCTTCCCCGGCTGGAATCAGAAGGGCAATCCGACCGAATTCAGACTCGGGTACACCGATGAAAAAGTCTGCCTGAAGGGGTTTTGCTATTTCATTCTGGAAGAATGTGCCGATGGACACACCACTTATTCGTTTTACAACTTCGCCTATCAGGAAACCCTGCGTCAGGGCGTGATAGGCAGTCGCAGTACCAGGCTCCCACCATGGTGCCTGGGCTGCCAGCAAGCCTGTTATCTTGTCCCAGTCATAGAGATCCGAAGGATTCGTTTCAACGTCCATGCCTGAAAGGCCGGCGGCATGATTCATGATGTGCCACACTTTGACATTGCCCTTACCGGCAGCAGCAAATTCAGGCCAGTAATCAGCAACATTGGCATCAAAATCCAGTTCACCCCGGTCGGCGAGTAGCAAAGCACAAAGGAACGACATGGTCTTGGTGGTGCTGTAAACATTAATGATGGTGTCTTCCCGCCAGGGCTTGGTTTTTTCTTCATCCTGGTAGCCGCCCCATAGATCGATCACCATCTCGCCATCAATACTTAACGCAAAACAGGCGCCAACATCCACATCATTTTCGATGTTGGCGGTGAACATTTCTCGAACATTGGCAAATTTTTCATCACAGTGACCATGAACTTCTGCAGACATATCTTCCTCATATTACGAATTTACAAATCTTAACTAATGTAACACAGGCCTAAAATAGGTGGGGAGCCCCACCATCGTGCCTAGCAAAAATGTGCACTTGATTGTTGCTACACAGCTTGGGGTATGATGAAGGCGATGTCTGAAGAAACCCAAGGGGCAATCCCTCACAACAACCACCAGCTCTCCTGGTATAACTCAAGTAATGCACTCTGGATGGCTAGTTTTAGCATTCAGCAACTACTGGTGATCTGGATTCTGGTTGGCATTCTCAACGAGTCACCAGAACGGGTAGGCTTTGCCCAATTGATGATTGGTATTCCAGGCCTGGTTTTCATGTTGTGGGGCGGCGCCATTGGCGACAGGATGGATGGCCGAAGCCTGTTGGTCCGAACCCATTTTCTGAGCGCGATCCCACCCATTGTTCTTGCGATTGCTTCATATTACGGCGCAGTTGGATTCTGGTTGCTGATCGCAACAGCACTCGCTGCAGGTTTACTTAATAGCGCTTCAAATCCCGCAAGAAATACAATCCTCAACAGGATTGCGGGCAACAAGCTTCAACTCGCAATCAGCCTCGCGACTGGCATTGGCTTTATCGCGTCAATGCTCGGCGCAAAGATCGCTGGAGAGCTCGATACCCTTGGACTGGAAGCAGTCTTACTCCTACAGGCAATCCTGTTCATCGTAGGCGGCTTCTTTGTCGCAGGTATTTCGCCTGTACCAGTGCGACAACAAGTCAATAGAGAGCCAGCCTTAAAAACAATTCGCGATGGACTATCTCACGTATGGAAGTTCAAGCTCGGCCGCGACCTTATCTGGCTCAATACTCTGTCAAGTTTTTTTAATGCCGGAGCATGGATGGTCGCAGTGCCCTTCATCATCACCCGGGTATATGCCGGTGATGCTGTCCTGCTCGCCAATATGACGGTTGTCTTCTATTTTGGATCGCTTGTTGCCACCTTCGGCTTGTTGAAGTTTATGCCGCTGAAGCATCCAGGCAGACTCTATCTGATCATGCAAATATCAAGAATTCCGGTATTGGTGGTCCTCTGGCTTCAACCCGACCTGTGGGTGGTCTGGGTAGCAATATGCTATTGGGGCTTCAATATGGGCATGACTACAACCATGTCGAGACTTATGGTTCAGGAATTCTCCGACCCTGAATATCGGTCCCGGGTGATGTCAATATTCACCCTCGGCATGATGAGTGCTGCACCCGTGGGTTCCCTGGTACTTGGTTTTATCATCGGCAGCTGGGGTCCATTGAACGCGTTGATACCCGGGATAATCGCCTCTATGCTCATATTTACCTTTGGCTACTATCGAACGACAATCTGGAACTATGAATCGCCTAAATAGGCTCTTGTCCAGAAACCCGATAGTGAAGAAAATCCGATGATTTTCTACCGGAAATCGTAGTAATCTCTTGAAATCGACCATTTGAAGTAAGTGTTCACTTACTTCAGCATCAAGATTTTGACGTTATCAGGTAGTTTTCCACAATTTCTGTGGATAACTCTGGTGATAAGTAGGTCAATCTGCCCCAGAACCCATCAAATACCTGCTCACAGCCAATTGATCAATTTTTGTACAGAAGCTCTACAGCCCTTATACGTCATACTCTCAGATGAACTGTCCCAGCCACGAATCAGCTATCCAAGGGTATAAAGTAATGTTTTGATCTGACCCCTGACAATGTGAATAACTTCGCCGGTAAAAACACGAATTCACGGCTTTTTGTAGTGGAAACAGCTCAATTACGTCAATTTGTCGCAAACTGACCCCAGAAAAAAGCCAGAATAAGCTACAAAACAGGGTGTTTTTCAAAATTGAACAAATTATTATTTTTGCCCTCGATTTTTGACACATGTGAGTCACTTCCTGTGTTTTCCTAAACTTTAGTTAATTCAGGAAGGAAAATTTGAAACACAAGTATGTTGTTACTTACAACTGATGCAGATGCCTCAAGCCTGAGTCTGATTGTCGGCAATCTTAATTCCACCTTAATCTGTAGGGTTACCCATACTGGCAGTGCTTATCCTTGCCGCAATCGTTAGTTTCTGCGAATGACTAAGGTTAAGAAATTCAAACCCTGACCCTGTAGCAATTCAGATGGCTATGGGCAATGTCTCACAAAATTGTCATCTATTGTCACTCAATCATTACTAGCGGTATCATCAGCCATCACTAACCGTTCTTATACCAATAAAAAAGAGGATCGCGATGGGCTCTATAGCTAATTTCTTCGGTGATTTGAAAATTCTCGTTGGCGCTGCCACCGCAAAACCACCATCGGGGGATGACATTGGTTCATTTTCACTCATTGTTGAAGGGCAGGCAAAATCGCACCCTCAGGGAATAGCCCTACTGTGTGAAGACGAAAAGATCACCTGGGAAGAACTCAACAACCGAGCTAATCGGATCGCGTCGATTCTCAAAGGCCAGGGTGTCACCAGGGGCGATTGCATCAGCCTGTTCATGCAGAACAGAATCGAATTTGTCATTCAGTTACTTGGCATTACTAAATTAGGTGCGATTGCCAGCCTGATCAATACCAACCTGACCAAAAAACAACTCATCCACTGCATTACGCTGACGAAATCCCGGAAATGCATTTTTGGTGAAGAAATTACCGAGCCCCTTAACGAGGTTCGCGGCGAGCTCGACCTTAAGGATGGCGAGGATTATCTGTTCGTTAGAGACAAGGGAAACGAACCCCACCCTAACTGGGCGGTCAACCTTGATTCAACTGACGACTCGATTGAGTCGTCAAATCATGCAGAGACAAGCAATCTTACTTTAGGCAATACTGCGTGTTACATCTTTACCTCGGGCACCACCGGCTTGCCAAAAGCCGCAGTTTTATCGCATAAAAGGATGCTGCCTTCGGCGAGCATGTCAGCGAACGCGCTGCTTCGTATTAGTCGTTCCGACAGAATGTATAACTGTTTACCCCTATATCATGGCACCGGCTTAATGGTCGGGTTAACGGCGGCATTTACCGTTGGCGCGTCAACGGTTATAAAACGACGACTCTCGGTCAGCTCCTTTTGGGATGACGTGAGGAAATACAATTGCACCAGCTTTGTCTATATCGGCGAGTTCCTTCGCTATCTGATGAGTAAACCTGCGGATTTAAAAGACAAGGATAACCCCGTACGCGCGATAGTAGGCAACGGACTGCGACCAGATATCTGGATGGAGTTTAAGGAGCGTTTTGACATCGAGCGTATTGGCGAATTCTACGGTGCCAGCGAAGGAAACGGTGCGTTCGCAAATATCTTCAACAAGGATTGTACCGTCGGCATGGGCGTCGCGCCGGCCAAGCTTGTTAAATACGACGTGGGCAGCGACGAAATTGTCCTGGATGCCAACGGAAAGTGCATCGAAGTGGAACAGGGAGAGCCTGGGTTGCTCTTGTTTGAAGTCACCCAAAAATCACAATACGAGGGTTATACCAACAAGGAAGCATCGGACAAGAAACTGATTCGAAACGCATTTGTTGACGGAGACCAGTATTTTAATTCCGGTGACCTGATGAAGACTGTGGAGGTTGGTTTTAGCTTCGGTCAGAAACATTACCAATTTGTTGACCGCGTCGGTGATACCTATCGCTGGAAGAGTGAAAATGTTTCCACGAATGAAGTCGGCGAGATCATCAATATTCACGCTGACATTGTTTTTACCAATATTTACGGCGTAGAAATCCCAGGAACTGATGGCAGAGCCGGTATGGCGGCAATTGTGTTCAAAGATGGTCTGAACAGCTCAAACATTGATCTACCATCACTATCCAGGCACATTATTGACAATCTACCGGGTTATGCCCGGCCCATATTTATCAGGGTACTGGATGAACTACCAACGACCACGACCCACAAACTGCAGAAGAATGACCTGCGAGACCAGGCCTACCACCTGGATAAAGTAAGTCATGAATTGCTGGTCATGAAGCCAGGTGACACGGTTTACAGCAAGCTTGACAGTGACTTTTACGACAAGATTATTCAACGCGATGTGGCTTTCTGAGTAAATGCCAGGATCACATATTCATAAAGCCAGCCCGACCTCGCATACGTACTTCTCGCAACGACTGAAATTGCATTACCTTGACTGGGGTAATTCAGATGCAAAACATGTGCTGTTGATTCATGGCGTACAAGACCACTGCCATAACTGGGACTGGACAAGCGAACACCTTTGCGGCGACTACCACGTGGTAGTGCCGGACTTGCGCGGCCATGGGGACTCTGAGTGGCCAAAAGGATCTTCCTATAACACTCTCGACTATGCCTACGATATCGCCCAACTGGTGGATCAGGAGAATCTGGCACCGGTAAACATCATTTCCCATTCAATGGGCGGAACAATCGCCTGTGTCTTTGCCGGAATATTCCCGGAAAAAGTAGCGAGCCTGATTTCTGTGGAAGGTGTGGGCGGATTCTGGCATCACCAGAACAAGGCTCAGCACCCTCAGCAGCGAATTCGGGAATGGATCGATGGCATGCGCGATTTGGCAGGTCGGGAGCCACGAAAGTACCCGGGCTTAAGTGATGCGTTCCAGAGGATGCAAAAGTCTAATCCTCACCTCAGCGAAGACAGAGCAAGACATTTGACCATCCATGGAAGCAACCGCAACGAGGATGGTACATATACATGGAAGTTCGATAACTACACGCATTCGAGATCACCCAGTAACCTCGATTACAATGATATGACCAGGCTCTGGGAAATGATCGAATGTCCGACCTTGTTGCTCAATGCGAAGCAGGGATTCGATCACCGAACTGGCCAGGATGATAGTTTGAAGTACTTTCGCCACGGCAAGATTAAGGAAATTGATGAAGCCGGACATTGGCTGCATCATGATCAATTTGAACAGTTCACCACTGTGATTGACGAATTTCTGGAAGCGCATAGTAAATAGCCAATTCCCAACTTCGGGCTAGTTGCAAAGCTTGATTGTTAGTTGTGATCGGGGATGGATATATCAATTGCTCTTCGCAAGAATCTTGTCAAAATGATTGGCGAAGTTGCGCCTGTCGGTTTGGCTCAGAGGCGGCGGCCCGCCGGTATTAATACCGCTTGATCGCATGGTATCCAGGAAGTCCCTGATATTGAGGCGGGGCTTGATATTGTCCGCCGTAAATAATTCGCCACGCGGGCTGAGAGCTTGCCCGCCTTTTTCGATAACTTCTGCTGCCAGCGGTATGTCGCTGGTAATGACCAGGTCGTTTGCTTCGAGGCGTCGGACGATCTCATTGTCAGCCACATCAAACCCGGTTGCCACCTGCAGAAAATTAATAAACTTCGACGGCGGAACGCGCAGGGCATGATTTGCAACCAATGTCGTCTGCAGCATCTTGCGCTCCGCAGCCCTGAAAATTACTTCCTTAATGACGCCCGGACAGGCATCAGCATCTACCCAAATATTCATTTACGAAATTTGAGCACACTCCGATCAGATTGCCAACGGATAGCTTTATCAAAGACTGAGCTCCGGAGGTCAACATCAGGGTTGTGCAGGAAGTCGGCTTCAGCTTCAAATGTAAAACCTGCTGCGGTCACATCTCTAATAATAACTGCCGGATCTATTCGGTGAAGACTCTTGCCAGCAATCGCAGGATCGCTGCCAGCGACAGCATTATGATCGATGACTCCAAATATAGCGCCGGGCTTTAGTAGTCTGTATAGATTCGCTATAAAGTCCCCGGTATCAATTTCTGGCCATCCCTGTGCTTCATCTATGTGATAGGCATCGTGCATGCCGAGAAAAAATACAATGGCATCATACTGATCATCCAAATCGGTCAATTTGGCTGGCTCAAAAACCTTAGCCTGAACGTTAGGCAATCGATTGTCCGCTAAACGGGTGGTCACTTGTGTAGTGACAAATTTATCCCATAGATCATTGTTGTACAAGATAACACTGCCTTTTTCGCCCACGACATAACTCATTATCTCTGTGTAGTAGTCACCGCCGCCAAATACGTCCATCACTTTCATGCCTGGCTTGATCTCGAAG
Source organism: Pseudomonadales bacterium (assembly GCA_046582185.1). GTDB lineage: Bacteria > Pseudomonadota > Gammaproteobacteria > Pseudomonadales > Azotimanducaceae. Next base: position 97,900 of record JAYGEX010000013.1, read on the forward strand.
AAGGCCAGTACCTGCGATGGCTTTCGCTTGTCATCCAGCGCTCTATCAGTATCACTTCTGGAAGAGTTAGACAAGGCATCGTCAACGAGACCTGCAGATATTGACTGACTGATGCCAAAGATCAGGCAACATTGCAAAATGCGGTTCATAAAAATGTTATTCATTTCTTTCCCCCGAAAGTTGAAATTAAAATAGCCTGTTATTAAATTTCATACCAGTGTTCTGCGATAGCAAAATAAATTTATCGGCCGGATCACAACAGAGTCATGATACTTTCAAGGACAATCGTCACTATCGTTCTAGATCGTTAAGTCATAGACGCCATTTAGCATGTCATTTAAGAAAGTGCGGGAGAGCAGAAAGATTGGGTATTCAGGCTATTTCCTTTGTTCCACTGAGCGAAGAATATGTTCAGCAGACAAAGGCATTGCTTGAACAGGGTCTGGCAAACCATTTCGGCGAGTACGATGAGTCCTTTAATCCTGATATCACCTGCCTCTTTGAATCTTATGAACGCCGGATGATCATCGGACTGATTGATCAAATGGTGGTTGCATGCGGCGCCTGGAAGCAGCATTCATCCGATGCGGTTGAATTTGTTAGATTTTCAGTCTTGGCCAATAGTCAACGAATGGCTATCGGCTCCAGACTCTTGACCGTCGTTGAGAATCACATTCAAGAGCTTGGCTTCAGACGAGTTATTCTGGAAACAACCAGTGACTGGAAAGGGGCGATTCAATTCTATCTAGCCAACGGCTTCCGGATCACCCATATGGACGACGGTGATACCTACTTCGCAAAAGACTTCAGTCGCTAACAAGAAACAGGAATCCCATGCTATCTGACCACCTTAATAGCGATATCTGCCAATTAATCGAAAACAGAAATGTCGATGCTGTCCCCATCTGGGACTCTATCCTGCGCAGCCAGCGCTTCGATGTTGCACATGCCTACAATACTTCGCTGCCAGGCTTGATTGTAGTAATTACAAAGCGGCATATCGCAGCCATTGATGAGATGACCGAAGAGGAATCCATTGAGCTTGGGCGGCTCATTAGAAAGGTATCGATAGGGCTCAAGCAGGCAGTTTCTTGTCGCAAGAGCTATGTTATGCAATTCGCGGAAAAGGAAGGTCACTCCCACGTTCATTTTCATATTGTCCCGCGCATGGAAGACTTAGCGGACGAACACAAAGGTGCGAATATTTTCCACTATTTGGGCGTTGATGAAGACGATCGTGTTACAGAGGCCCAAATGAATGAGATCGGGGAAATTGTTCGCAGCGCATTAGCAGGCGAATTTTAGTCCGGGCTGAAAGAGCCCCCCAATTCAAAGGACACTTACTTCAAGGACATCTACTTCATCAATCATCAAGCAGATGCCTCCGGTTTCACTTCTAGAATATTGCTAACATTTCTTCAAAGGCGACCATCTGGCCGCCATTGGCAGAAGATGGAACAAGAATTGGCGTCTTGATGCCAGCATCGAACCAGGCCTCCAGGCCATCTCTTACCTGCGTCGCAGTGCCAAACAAGGTTGTGTCCGCCAGCCACTTGTCGGTGAGGAAATGCGGGATCTTATCTCTGTCGCCATCTGCCAGCGCCTTCTCAATGCCTTCCATTTCTTCAACGTATCCTGCCTCCTTCCAGTAATTTCGATAATTTGGCAGGTAGGCATAGGAGGTTAAGGTCTTGCGATTAACAGCCTTAGCCGCTTCTATATCGTCGCTGATACAAGTGGGAATCATATCCCCAATAAAAAAATCATCATTCTTCCGGGCTGAATCTGATATTACGCCCAGCGATTCCGACATATGTGATCTGGCGCCATTGGCAAAGACCATGCCCTGGCCAATTTCTTCAGACAAGGCAATCATTTTCTTCCTGAGGGTCGCAAGTACAATCGGTGGCATCTCTCCTGCTCTGGGGACTTCTCTTAACTGTTGAATAAAGTTGCGCGTATCGGTCAACGGCTTTCCGCTATTTAATCCACGACTCTCCAGGGCGGGCGCATGACTCACTCCAATACCAAACCGGAATCTTCCACCTGAAATTTCGTGTATGAACGATACTGTACTTGCGTAGTCCACAACCTGTCGGAAGTAGATTGGCATGATGCTGGTACCAAAGGTGATTTCATTGGTCGCAAAAGCCAGCGCTTCACACAGGGCAAGGGAATCGCCCAGGCTTGGTCCGTAAATACCGGCAAAGCCCCGTTTTTCAATTTCGGTGGCAAGTTCGATGGTGGCTTTTCGCCGGCCGGGTACAGCCGCGAGGCTAAGTGCTGGCATTCGGGTCATAATGAATCCTGATAGTTAGAAAGTTGTTAACTGAAAGCATGGAGTCTACACCATTTATATCCCTTGCTCTGCAGCCCAGCACAGTGAATATGCCGAAGATATTCGCTACATCCTCTTAAATTGGAACAAGCAAAATAGTGGAAATTTCCTGGATTGAATTCGATAAATTACTACCGACCGTGATGACATTAATTTCTTGCAGAGTACGTACATCAGGGCATGTGGCCGCCTACTCCGCAGATGTATCAAGGATACCCACCTATTTCTGGAATACTTTTACCGGATCAAGATGAACTAACAGGTATTGGGATGTGATTATTAATTGCTTCGAGCAATGACTCAATTCGTGTCCTCCAGGCATTTTCAAATTCATCGGACCACTCATCGCCAAGCCCCTCACGAACGACTTCCCAAACGGCGGTGAGTATGCTCTTGTACATCTCTTTGATGACGCTATAGGATTCAGCATGAGTCTTCATTTCAAAGGTCAAGTATTCATCCTCGCTACTGGTATCCTCCAGCATCAATAAACGCATGACTTCTTCCATCATTTTCCCGCGCACCAAATCATCAATATGAGCCATCAATGCTTCCGAGCCGGGAGACATCTGGAAATACCTCTTATATACAGCTGGATTGATGTCGCCGCTGTTCTCGGCGACAATCTCAAGGGAAGCCATGATTTGATCCTGAGTTGTCATAATCTGTCCTGTTAATCCGTTCTATTCGGTCAATAGAGCTAAATTCTTCCCTTGAAGAATAGAGTTGCGAGATTATCCTGAAGAATGTCTCCCATCGCCAGTCCAACGATGAATTCATGAGTCTGTCATGACAAAGATCAACTCTTGATTCATTCCTTCATCATTACTACCTATAATCAATCCAATACACTTAATATAAAAGCGGTTTGTATGAGCAAAGAAAAAAGTTTCCTGGCCAAGCAAAAGATCGCGCTTGGTCTAGTTTCACTGATCGTCATTGGCATCGTCATCTATTTTTCGACCATTGTGGTTAAGGATGCACCCATCATCGCCGGATTTGTTGAAGGCGAACACTACAAACTATTGGAAAACCCAAGACGAGTTCGCGGCGACAAGATAGAAGTGATGGAATTTTTCTCTTATGGCTGCATCCACTGCTACAACCTGGATCCCGAATTAAATGCATGGGCAGAGGCAAGCGCAGACAAGGTTAAATTTGTCCGCACCCCTGCAATTTCCAGCGACTATTGGAGAATGCTCGGTCGAAACTACTACACCATGCAGAAGTTAGGGATGACGGAAGAGAGTCACTTATTGTTTTTCCGGCAGGTGCACGATGTAAAGAGAAATTTCAGCAGCATCAAACGACTGGCAGCTTATTTTGATGGCAAGGGCACAACCGCCGAGGAATATACAAAGGCGTTTAACTCCCCGGAAGTCGCGAGGAAAATCGCCACCGCAGACCAGTTGAGCCGCCGAATGCTCATCGCCAATGTGCCTACAATGATAGTAAATGGTAAATACATGGTGCAATTAACGCGCACCGTTGGTGTGTCCAGAATGTTGGAAGTGCTCGACTTTCTTGTTGACAAGGAGCTAGCGGATAAAGAACTTAGTATTGTGCAATAGCGGCTGCGGTAACAAGGAGCTTTCGTGCGTTACGAGTCCTGATAAAGACAAACCACATTCGTAGCGGAATTCGTATCAGTTTGCCGCTTTTGAACTAGAGAGATTCTTTTTAACCGAGACCGCTCCGGACAAGGTTAGCGGAGAGTACGGTATGTTCTTTATCTGGGCGTGTTTTGCAGGGATCCAAAACTTGAGTGCACAGGGATGTGCGATACGATTCCCGATAAAGAACATAGCGTATTCGCAGCGGATCAGAATTATCAGCGTTCGATTACTTCAATGATGGCTTGCTCTTCTGCTTAGCATTCAGAGACCTGCCAGAAAGAGCAAGTTTTCACGGCATTGTGCTCAATCACTTATCTTCTTGTGCAGATGGGGCATGCTTGACGGGTCTTTAGGATCCAGGAAGCGCTTTTCAGTACCGGTTCGAGTGACATTTTCATATGTACCGTCGCTTCGCTTGACTAATTTGGTGAAGCCCTGGTTCTTCAGGTAGCTATTGCCTTTTGGTGTATTCGCCATTGGCGGTGTCATAATAACTTTGTGAACAGGAGAATCGAGGGGCGTTCCACCTGGGTCCTCCTCTACGATTTCACACAGCTCCCCCCAGGTCTCAACTTTACCGTTGATCCCATGAGTGACTTCCAGGATTCGGTTGTTGGCATCACACAAATAGTCATATCTCGGCATTAGATTTCTTTTACACCCTTCCTGTCTTTTACACACTTACTGAATAGTCGCACTGGCAGTATCGGTATTATGTACCAAAACGATAACGTATTTTGAAAACCAGCACGTCAGCGAGCGGCGAGTCGTAGCTATTGCTAAATATATCACCGAAATCTGAATTTCCAAGTGCGGCTCCCTGATCTGAGAGGCGTGTATAGACCACAAAAATGTCGGACAGAGGCGCAATCTCCCACCTGTACCGAAGCTGGAGGCTGATCTGGGATAGCGAAAAGTTATCTGATGGCCCAGGCGGTTTGGCTGTAGGAATAAGATCGCCAGGGCTTGCGGGTATGCGAAAGAACTCATCTTCCTTCGCCTTGATAGCAACCCACTGCAAGGACAATCTGAATTGCTGTTTTGAACTAATAAAATAGTCAACGCTAAATTTGGGCACCCACTGTTCCGCCTGGAATGTGGTGAAATTTGCGCCTTGCTGATGCAGCAGCCAGCCATCCCTGTCCTGATAACTTATCGCTAGACTCACCCCAAACTGATCACTTGGTCGCCAGGCTAAATTTATCGAACCTAAATAGGTATCACCACCGAGGTCCTCTTCCTTAAATCCCACAGAGAACCCATAGCTGAATATTTTCGATGAATTCGACCCCCATTTGGCGGCCGCATCAAATCGCCGCTCGAGACGATATGTCCCGTTACCAAAGCTATTCAGATCATCATAATATTTCGGGAAGTATCCAGCGCGCAGCGTTAATCGTGTGAGGTTTTCGAATGTGGTTCGATTGGAGAAAAAGATAGCAGCACCGGTTAGATAGTCGTCGCTGTTCTTCTGTATGTAACCCCTGACATCAAATTGGTTGTCTCTAGCCCATGACAGGTTCGACGATGTCCTTACGTGAGCACTGCGAATTCTAAAGTTATCATTTCTTTGCAGAAAACCAAGGTCATTGATATCCACAGTCTCATCCAGATATTCAATACCGAGCCTCTGAGTAATGCCCTGCCTTGGGGTGTATTCAAAATCAACGAATCCGCCCAGCCCATTGTCAATGCCATCGATATGGGACATAAATACCTGTCCATCAACCTTCCACTTGCCGTCGTGGCTCAGATAGTGGCCATCGACCCCATGGGTAATGGCATCTCTGTCGGGATGCACAACCGCAGTGGACAGTAAACCAACCGCACGATACGAACCGTTTGACGAATCTTCGTAGATAATTCGGGCAATCGCATAGTCGCTTCCATCACCTTCCAGATTAACGGGGTTTCCGGCGACACTGGCTTCAAACTTTACATCATCTTCAAATGCCGTAAGCACACCATACCTTAACTTGCCTGATTGGCCGGTCAGCTTGGCCGCGCCCACAAGCTCAACCGGTTGGATGAGTTCTCTCTCGGAAATGGTAACGCCCGGCGGCAACATCGGCTCAACTGGTCGCCCACCAATTCTGCGGGTATTGACCAGGGTCGTGGGGGCGCCTCGATTTCCGACGCCACCACTGCGCGTATCTGCCCTGGGTGATGCAACAAAGACTTCCTGACCCTCAAGAAAAAATAGCCGCTTCTCAGGGAAGAATGTCTCAAGCGCGGTGAGATTGATTACCGCTTCATCTGACTCAACAATACCAAAGTCAGGATTGATCGTGGCCGTCAGCTGAAAATTTGTAGATGGCCGCCAGAATACGTCGACGCCCACCTTATTATTCATCTCTTCATCTATTCGGTCATCCGAGACTGCGGCAAATGGAAACACGCTGACCTGCTGCTTAGGATTGATACCTTTAACTTCAAGGCTTTGTAATACAGAGATGAACTTGGGCACCGTTGACGGTAAGCCAGGCCAACCCCATCTTTCATCGAGATGGGCTACCTTCCGGGACATATAGAATCCAATGCGCCTTGTCTCTACAACCTTTGGCATGGAAACCGTTCCCCATGGAATTAGAAATTCAGCCGACCAGCCATTATCTGTCCTATGGGTTTCTGCGCGCCAGGCACCATCCCAATCGCTCGAGAACTGACGTTCGGGCAACAAGGTACCGTCCATCAGTGAACCACCAAGATTGACGCCAAACCAGAATCCGTAACGCCCCTCACCGGAGGTATCCAAAGTTAGATTGATACTATCCCGATTAAGCTCGCGGTTGTCCCTGCCAGACAGTCTGGCGATGAGCGTGTCTTGGGGTTGGTCCATATTAATGCCGACATATATACCTTTGTCCGTATAGAATATTTTTACCCGGGTCCGGTAGGGCGGCTTGACCATTGTGTCAGGTTCTGTAACAACAAATTCATCATACGCTGGTAGTTGCTGCCATATGGCTTCGTCAAGTATACCGTCAATTTTGATATCGCGATCATGCCGGGTGACGACAATTTTCTCATCGGGTCCAAGATCAACGATCAAGTCTTCTGCACTTATTGAAGCGGACAGGAACATGCCTGCCATTACCACCATCACTGAAATTCTACACACACCACTCCCCTAGTTTGCAGACTATTGCTCGTTGTTGTACTGCTATACAAATTTAGTCTATTTCCAGCCAGGAAGTAGCTAGATCAAAATAGTGAATAGCACACTATTAAATCCCACATAATGCTAAAAATTCGTCAACTGCCATATCGTTAGAAGACCGGCTAGTACTATTGCCCTTACTAATAGCGCGCCAGTTAATCTTTATCGTCCCACCAAACCTCTGGAAATGAGCTCTTTCATTATCTCGGACGTGCCACCATAGATACGCTGGATCCTGGCATCCAGGTAAAATCTGGAGATAGGGTATTCTTTCATATAGCCATAACCCCCAAAAAGCTGGAGACACCGGTCTGCTACGCGACATTGCATTTCAGTCGCCGCATACTTGCACATGGACGCTTCGCTCGCAGAGAGGTCTCCGTCGATGAACTTCGCTGTGTATTTCTCGACCATGGCTCGATTAAGCTCAATTTCGGTACTGATATCTGCCAGTAGGTAGCGGGTATTCTGGAAGCTCGCAATGGATTCACCAAAGGCCTTTCGCTCCTTCACGTATTCAATGGTAATAGCCAACATTCCATCAGCTGCAGCTACACCGCCAACGCCAAGGATAAGTCTCTCTCGTGGCAGCTCATTCATTAAGTTAGCAAACCCCTTTCCTTCTCCGCCAAGGATATCGGCACTGGAAACCCGTACGTCCTGAAAAAACAGCTCCGAAGTATCAGCCGAATGCAGGCCCATTTTTTCAAGATTACGACCACGGTCAAACCCTTCCAGGCTACAATCAACCGTAAACAAGGTCATTCCACGAGCGCCCAGCTTTGGATCCGTTTTTGTTGCAAGAACGATGACATCGCAGTGCTGACCATTTGTGATGAACGTCTTCTGTCCGTTGATAACGTATTCATCACCGTCCTTGAGTGCCGAGGTCTTCATGCCTTGCAAGTCGCTGCCAGCAGCTGGCTCGGTCATGCCGATAGCACCTACAACGTCTCCAGTCGACATGCCAGGTAACCATCGCTGCCTCTGCTCTTCACAACCCAGATTAAGAATATAAGGCGCAACGATATCCGAGTGAACGGACACCGCCGAGGCCAATGCCCCATAGTTTGCCCTGGCAAGCTCCTCAACAATAGCGCTGCTTAACTCAAATGATGCGCCGATACCGCCATATTCAACAGGTACGTCAACACACAGGAAGCCATTCTCACCCAACTTATTCCATAATTCCCTGGGCCAGATTTCGTCCTTTTCCCATTGCTCATAATGCGGTTCAACTTCTTTCTCAAGAAATTTTCGCAGACTGTCCCTGAACAGTTCCTTCTCTTCGGCGCTCAATTGCATTGGCTCACTCATCAGACATCCTCATATCTCTAAATCGGTATTCCAGAAGCTCAGTACAGGCATCTTCCGGGAGAAATATTTTAGGCCAATGCCCGGTCTTTTAACATGATCTTGTATTTCGTATTTTTGTATTTTATAAAGCCCTTCTATTCCTTAAACAGTTCCGTAAACTGTTAAATAGGCTAACCCTTCCATCCCGGATAAATCGACTCATGTCTAATCTTAGATTACAGACACCCTCTCAGGGCAGCAGAGTCGTACAGGGAGAGAACAGTGGCATCCTTTTCGAACAGCCACCCGAGGTACTTAAAGGCCTCATCCTGAATAACATCGCAAACATCAAAGTCTTTAAAAAAGGCGAAGCTGTAGACATAGATGATTCCGCCTGGGCAATTCTGGCAGAGGGACGCATGCAGGACGATCAAGATGAGTACGGTATCGGCTCTGAATATGGCTGGCGACCATTCATTGAAACAAAAACCGCAACCTTTACTTGCCTTGAAGACTGCAAGATCGTCAGTTTTCGAAAAGACCTCCTGGAACATTGCCGCTTGAATTTCCCCCAGCTCAACTATCAGTTGAGGAAACTCCGCATTGAACAATATGACAAAGAAAGCGTCATTGACCAAGATAGTAGCGCAAGGCGCCCGGACTGGCTGCTGGGTGAGGTAGAAATATATTAGCAGCCGACAACAACTCGTCGATAGAGCACTCCACTGCCATGGCGCAGGCAATCTGAAAGAAGCCGGTCAGCTGTACCGCCAGATCCTGTCTGTAGACCCTGGCAATTCAATTGCCCTGCATTATCTTGGTGTTATTGCCATGCAAACTGGCCATGCAAGAGATGCCGTCGCTTTAATTGGCCAGGCGCTGGTGCTTGAACCAGGGGATGCCAACATTCATAGCAACCTCGGCAACGCGCTGCAGGCAAACGGCGAAGCGGAAGATGCCATCGAGCGATACGAGGCAGCATTGAAGCTGAACCCAATGCTCCCGGAAACCCTGCGCAACCTCGCCAATGCTTACCTCAGCAGAGATCTGCCCAGCAAAGCCATGATTGCTATAATTGAAGCGCAGAAGCAGGCTCCTGCCTCTATAGAGATCACTCTCACGCTGGGAAATATCCTGAGTGAGCTCGGCGATACCAGCGCTGCTATCGAATGCTTTTACAAAGTGCTTAAAGCCCAGCCCAATATGCCGCAGGTTCTATGCAACCTGGGAAATGTACTCAGGCAGCAAGGAAATGTGGAGGAAGCCGTCAGCCACTATGAGCATGCACTGTCAATTGCGCCCCAATACGCGGAAGGTCACTTTAATCGGGGAATGGTGCATCATGAATCAGGCGACATTGCATCAGCTGCCAGCAGCTTTAAAAGAGCAATATCCATCAACCCGAGTTATGGCAAGGCCCATTTGCAACTAACTAGCCTATCGTCCGACCACGGTGACCACCTGGAAATGATGGAGCAGGTATATGGAAATGCTGACACCAATAGTGACGACAAGATGCATATCGCGTTCGGACTGGGCAAAATTCATGAAGATCTTCGACAATATACTGAGGCTTTTAAGTACTATCGTAGCGCGAACCAGTTAAAGCGTGACGCCATCAGTTACAAGCTCGAGCAAGACCTTCAAATTTTCCAGAATTTTAGCGCTACATTTTCAGCCAGCTTCTTTTCCATACACAATCCCAAGGTTTCTTCCGAGGATCTCATCGCGCAAGGCTCTGCAAACAAATCGCTCATCTTTATTTTGGGGATGCCACGATCCGGAACGACCCTGGTGGAGCAGATCCTCGCCAGCCATGCAGATATTAAGGGCGGCGGCGAATTGCAGTACCTGCCAAAGGCAATCTCCAAACATATTCACACGCTTGATGGCCTCGACTATACCTCCTCTCTCGCAGGTATCGATAGCGACACCCTTGCCCAAAATTTACAAGGAATCCACCAGCAATATATGAAGCACATCATGGAGGACATCAAAGGTATTTCCGGCAATGAAAAGTACGTCACCGACAAGTTACCCATGAACTTCTTCAATATCGGGATGATTCATCTGATGTTTCCTGATGCTGTTATCATCCATTGTCGTCGCAACCCTATCGATACCTGCCTCTCTATCTACAAACATTTGTTTCCTGCGCGAGGACATTACTACGCAAATGACCTGATTGAACTCGGGCAATATTACAAAGCCTATCAAGGCCTGATGGATCACTGGCAGCAAGTATTGCCGGGCAGATTGGTGGAAATAGAATACGAAACGCTCATTTCCGACCAGGAAGGTGAGACCCGCCGCTTACTCACAGCATGCCGACTTGATTGGGACGATACCTGTCTCGATTTTTACGAAACAAAGCGACAGATTTCAACCCTTAGCGCTGTCCAGGTGAGGCGACCCATCTACAAAAGTTCTGTACGACTATGGCAGCAATACCGGAATGAGCTCGAACCTTTGATAAAAGAGCTGGAGAAACTCTGACTTCGGTTCAGGTTAACCAACGGCGCGCAAGAGTCGTTCTCGGGCCATCCCCAATAAGTTCACACAATTTTGTTATCCACGCCAAACCGGTCTTTAACCGTGGCAATTTCCGTAAGGCGGCGCTCTTCAGACCAGGCCAATTCGCTGGCAATAATTGATGATGCATTCTCCAAAATAGAGATCGTCTCTTCAGGTTTGTAGTAGGCCGCTCTTGTTCTACGGTATATAACGTCTTCAAGGCTAACGGCACCTTCCATTCGCACAGCCCATAACAATTCGCCCGATAAAATGTCTGACTCTGCTGCCACCGGGGCAGCGCCCAATTCCAGAATCGCTTCCGATTCACTTCCGTATAATCGGGTCAATCGCCTCGCCCGACTTTCTGTCATCTGATGATCATTGGCCAGGCGCGAGGTCAAAGCCCCTGCACCACCGGAAAAATCACCGCCGGGTAGTGGAATATCCTCGGAAGTGGCTTTAGCACTTATGCCAAGCAGGCGAACAGATTCGTCCACCGTATCTTCGGCCATTTTTCTATAGCCAGTCAGCTTGCCCCCGGCGATAGTAATCAGCCCTGACTTACTTACCCAGATTTCGTCCTTGCGGGAGATTTCCTTTGTGGATTTACCCGTCTGTGAAATAAGCGGCCGCAACCCCGCCCAACTCGTTAGGCAGTCATCGGTTGTGAGGGCAACATCAAAGTAGTCCAGAATGGGGGCAAAAAGATATTCCACTTCACTACGCAGTACCTCCGGCCATATATCTGCAGTCTTGTTGTAGCGAGTATCGGTTGTACCAATATAAACAACATCCCCTCGTGGAATTGCAAATACCGGCCGCCCGTCCTTTGCGATCAACAAAACCATCTCATTCAGCGGCAGCCGGTTATGAGGTATAACAATGTGCACACCTTTAGACAATACAAGAGGTTTTTCACTGGGCAATCCATCGAGGTCACAGACCGACTCAACCCACGGCCCCGCAGCATTAATAATGCCCTTGGCGCGGACGATGAACTTTTCTCCACTCACTCCGCAGGTAGCACGAACACCATTGAGCCTTCCGTCTTCCTTTAATACGCCGGTCACTCTAACCCGATTTAAGGCCACACCACCGGCGTCGACTCCCGCTCTAATATTCGCAATGACAAGGCGCGCGTCATCAGTTAAATACTCTCTATATATACAGGCCCTTGAATAGCGGTTCGATGCCAACAAAGGCTCGCGCCTTGCCAAATCCTGACCCGACAAATTGAAATGTAAATCCGGGCCTTCAACCTGGCCTAACTTCTCGTAGAGCGCGACGCCAATATTATATTTGAGGTACTCGAACAGACTTCCCGACGGCAACATCAACCACTGGGGCTCCGCAAGATGCGGCGCCAGCTGATGTACTCTTTTTCGCTCCCTGGCAGACTCCCTAACGACATGAATATGCCCCATCTGAAGATAGCGAATACCGCCGTGGATCAATTTAGTAGACTTACTCGAAGTGCCAGATGCAAAGTCCTCTGCTTCAAGTACTGCGATAGACAAACCCCGCAAGCTGGCTTCACGCATGATGCCAGCGCCGGTGATTCCACCGCCTATGACAATAAGGTCAAATACTTTGCTCTGTAATTCTTGCAGGGTCGCGTCGCGATCCCTACTGTCCATTGCGCTCATGGCGGTGCATTCCCTTCATACGGCAAACTTGTTAATAGTTGTTCTCACTGGAGCTTAAGGCTGCGCCTGATTCCATCAATTTTATCTTCTGCGTGATGATTCACGTAAATGACAGTTGTCTCTTTCCCCGTACATATCTTCTCAATCAGTGCCAGGACCAGCCGCCTGTTCAGATCATCAAGGCCGAGACAAGGTTCATCAAGAATCAGAAGTTGCGGATGTTTCACCATGGCTCGAGCAATCAACAGCAACCTCTGATCCCCGTAAGAGAGCTGATTGAACGCTCTATCAGCAGAGGACTCCAGGCCCAGTAGATGCAACCACTCATCAGCAATTGTCTTTTGCGTATCCGTCGCCTTGCTATACAAGCCAATGCTATCGTAAAAGCCGGAGATAATAACATTACGCAAACTGATGCTAACGCGATACTCCCACTGCAGAGAGGTGGAAACATAGCCTATATGTTGCTTGATATCCCAGATGCTCTCGCCATTTCCCCTTTGAAACCCAAAAACAAAAATGTCATTGCTATAACACTGGGGATGATCGCCGGTAATAAGATTTAGCAAACAGGTCTTGCCACTGCCATTGGGGCCGGTAAGTTGCCAGTGCTCACCGGGCTTAATGCACCAGTCAATATTCTCAAATACAATATTATCTTCATATTTAATTGTAGCGGCGCTAATTCTGACAAGAGGGTCAGAGCCATCGAGCTCGGGTAAGCGATCATTGGCATCAGCCACAGGCAGTTTTAGATCCTGTCGATTAATGTGCAGGATTTGCTCAAGCCCGCGCAGCGCATCCGAATCGTCGGCGCTAAATTGATGCTCAATCCGACCGTCCACCATAAAGGCAATATGGGTAACAAAGTCTGGGATTTCATCGAAGCGGTTAAATACGAGCACCATTCCAGGAACACCCGGGCCAGCAACGAGAATGTCCGCAAGTATCTCCCGGACTAGCGGAACTGTTTGCCTGTCAAGACCTTCAAAGGGTTCATCCAGAATCAGAAAATCAGGTCTACTGCTTAGCGCCCTGCTTATCAGCACTTTTCTCGATTCACCGGTAGAGAGTTTTCGAAAGCCTCTATCCAGGAGCGGCTCAAGGTGAAATACCTCAATTAGTTTCGCCAACAATTCAGGGTCAACGCTGAGCTCATCGAGCAATTCGCGGACCGGTGTGCCTTTATTCACCTCATCTGTAATATCACTGTCATCACGTTCACGTTCCCGTTCAATTAGCGCCGCCTGCGCCTCAAGAGATACAACAGCAAACTGATCGGGCAGCCCGTCAATCTTGCCATTACACAGCTCGCCCTGCCCCCACAAGGCAGCAGCCAAAGCTGATTTACCTGAGCCATTAAGGCCGGTTATCGCCCAGACCTCATCAGGCTGTATGTTCCAGCTAATATCCTTCAGGGAAAACGATTCATTAAAGCGAACCGTCGCATGATTGAATTGTATGTTGCGCACCATCTTTTAAAGTCAGGCCAAGGCCTGATTCTTCTATGCCAAATCGCCGCTAGACAATTTTCTTCATAGCACTCATATAACCACGCAATTCCTGGCCAATGGCTTCTACGGAGTGATCACGGATCGAAGCATTTACCTCGATAAGACGCTGGTTATCCACACCATCATCATTTAATCCCATGCCGCGACCAATGACGTCAGCCTCGATACCGGTCATGAAATCTGCCAGTAATGGCAGGCAGGCATGATTATAGAGATAACAACCGTACTCTGCCGTATCAGAAATTGTGCTGTTCATTTCATACAATTTCTTTCTGGCAATTGTATTCGCAATCAGCGGGGTTTCATGGAGCGACTCATAGTAGGCCGATTCTTCCTTGATACCTGCCGAAGTCATGGTTTCATAGGCCAGCTCAACCCCTGCCTTAACCATCGCAACCATCAGGATGCCATGGTCGAAGTATTCCTGTTCCGAGATTTCGTCAGCGGTGACTTCAGTCGTCTCGAAATTTGTTTCGCCGGTTTCCTTTCGCCATCCCAGCAACTTATCATCGTCATTGGCCCAGTCTTCCATCATGCCGGCAGAAAAATCACCCGTCATAATATCATCCATATGCTTGAGATAAAGAGGGCGCATGATGTCCTTCATTTCTTCCGCAAGATCGAAGGCTTTAATCTTCGCTGGATTCGCAAGCCTATCCATCATATTAGTCACACCACCGTGTTTTAGCGCCTCTGTTACGGTTTCCCAGCCGTATTGGATTAGCTTAGCGGCATAACTTTTCTCCACACCCTTCTCGATCATTTTGTCAAAACACAGTAGCGAACCGGTCTGCAACATGCCACAGAGGATTGTCTGCTCTCCCATAAGGTCAGACTTAACTTCCGCAATAAAGGACGACATCAGAACACCTGCCTTGTGCCCTCCGGTCCCGGCTGCATATGCCTTGGCAATGGCGAGGCCTTCGCCGCGGGGATCATTATTCTCATGAATGGCAATCAGGGTAGGCACGCCAAAGCCTCGCTTGTATTCCTCCCGAACTTCAGTACCCGGACATTTTGGTGCAACCATAATGACAGTTATATCCTCGCGAATATCCATGCCCTCTTCGACAATATTGAAACCATGGGAATAGGACAGACAGGAATTTTGTTTCATCAATGGAACAACCTGTCCAACAACACTACTATGCTGTTTGTCAGGGGTCAGATTAAGAACGAGATCTGCGTCAGGAATAAGCTCCTCATAAGTACCAACGGTAAAGCCATTTTCGGTAGCATTCTTCCAGGATTGCCGCTTCTCACTGATAGCAGCAGCACGCAAGGTATAGGAAACGTCAAGACCACTATCTCTTAGATTCAAGCCTTGATTAAGCCCCTGGGAGCCACAACCAATAATGACCAGCTTCTTGCCTTTCAGGTAGTTGGCGCCATCACTAAACTCGGACTGGTGCATAAAGTCGCATTTACCCAATTGGGCAAGCTGTTCCCGCAGGGTTAAAGTATTAAAGTAATTAGTTCTTGTGGGCATTCGAAAACCTCCGATGTTAGTTCCTTTGTAAGTGACTGATTTAACTGTCTAACTCTAATTGTATGCCGCAATTTCAACCAAATATATGCTATTACCGGACAGGAACTAACTTGCCATCTGGTTCGTCCTTCTGGTTGGCACTGGGAAAAATTCAGGGTCGATACTCTAGAGCAATTTGTGCGTTGCGTAAAATGCGAAGATTGGCATGTAGCGTTGCGATCGATGCAAGAACCGCGCAACAAAATCTGCAATTTACTGGTGCCAGGGGCAGTGTGTAGGGTTTCTCCCTGCAGCAGGACTACGCGTCCCGGCATGAGGACAGATGTCCAGAGCGGGGCGCACTGCCCCGACGGAGATCAGATTCATTCGTTAGTGCACACCCTCTCGCAAGTTCTTACGAAACCTAATCAAGAAATCCCCTGATATCCTCCAATAATTCGATCTCTCGAACTCGTTGTTGCAGCCTTTTGGAATAAGTGTCTGAGCCAAGAAGTTGATGAAACTTCGACTCCAACTTACCTTGTTGGTCCTGAAGATCTGAACAAGGGATACCAGTGTCAAAGGAAGCCTGATGCTGCTCTCCTTGTTTATCCCGAACCACCACACTGGTCTGGGTAGTGGTAAGCGAATCATCTGTTTGCACGGTGACTCGCTGAATCATCGCAGCAAGAGATTCTTCTTTGATGATCTCGTCGGTATAGGTATTTGAATCTGTAGTGTCATATCCGAAAACAGTTAACGCCGCTGCCGCCCGCAAGCTGAATTTGGCTTCCAGGCCAGAGACCGGATTTTCTATTCCGCAGACATCAAGAAGTGACGCATTGACCGTGACTACAATCTCCTCACAATTATCGGCGCTCACACTGTTTCCTAAATGCAGGAGCGCCTCAATTGTCGCATGGGTCAGGTAACAGGCGGCATGATATTTGAAAAGGACATGTTCACTCAGCCACTCACCTTTATAGGCTTCGAGAGCTTGTTCATGCAGGACGCCATTTGATGCTGCCTCCAACAATCCCTGGTCGCCTTCGAAGCTGCTCACATTGGCCGTAAATCCCCGGGCCGCCAAACGAGCGGATAACAAACCACGTTCCGCTGCATGACCGGCATGGAACGGCTTCGTCATGGTGCCAAAATTGGATTTCAGGCCACTGGCCTGTGATGCAGCGAGTCCCATGGCATGTCCGAAAGACTCATCATCAAGCTTGAGTAACCAGGAAACACCAGCTGCAGCACCAAACACACCCATGGTTGAAGTGACATGCCAGCCTTTGGCGTAATGCTCAGGACCAACAAGAATACCGAGGCGACTCTCAAACTCAATGCCAACCACGATGGCTGTCAGCAAGTCCTGCCCTGAACAACTAAGATCTTCTCCCTGGGCAATGACGGCAGGAATGACTGGAGCCGATGGATGGCCGCCCATAACCGTACTGGTATCATCAAAATCCAGGGCGTGCCCCTGGCAACCGTTAATCAATGCCGCTATTTGTGCAGGAACCTTTAGGTCTGTGCCGATAACAGAGCATCTTCCTGATTGATGCACATATTCTTCGCGCAGTATTGTCGCAAGAGGCTCCTTGCTGCCGGCCAGGGCACAACCAAGCCAATCGAGAAGGCATTGCCTGGCAATAGTTTGTACCTTTGGCGGAATCGCCTGCCAATCCAGATGTGAATATTCATTCCACAACATTGTTGTTAGCACGGGTATCTACTCCATTTCCGGGAGACAGACTATACCTTATTCGACTCTCTCTTCCGCAACCTGGAGGGCCGCCACTCTATACGCTTCTGCAAGTGTGGGAAAATTAAAGATATTCTCTATAAAGACATCGATATCCATTTTACCTAACAGCGCCATCTGACCAATGTGAATCAACTCAGTGGCGCCAGCACCGACAATCTGAACGCCCATCAGGCGTCTACCGGTAGAATCTGCCACCAGCTTCAGCATTGTTCGTGAAAAGTACATTGTCTATTAAATATTCATTTGCAGAAGCTAAAAACGTCAACTTCGCATCGCCCTGAATGGTGAGATTGTCGACTTCAGGCATGTCGATCGGCAAGACATCACCAGGCGCCAGCTCTATCAGTTCCTGCAAGGTTATCGACAAATTATCAATTGACGTCGACACGGCAACGGTCGCAACACCGAGATCCAGGGCGATTGCCTGACGCCATTTTTCATGGTCCTGGCCATCTTCTTTGGGGACGTCCGGCCCTAATTTCTCGCGAATGGATTCAAGTAATCCGTAAGGAATGGTCACCTGAAATTCGCCGAAGTTGCCGTTAAAACCAACCTGGAAAACAAATTGCAGCACAACATCGTTAGGACTGAACATCTGCATCATCGCGGGATTATCTTCGCGACCAGTTACGCTGAGCATCATTGTTGCGGAGCTTTCCCAGGCTTTTTACCAGTCCTCTATAATAAGATCCACGAACGGCTCTGACATCTTCACCTCGATCGGCGAGAATGATTTTGGCTCTACTCTTCCAGCGAGTGCGCCGGTGCCTCCAAAATATTGATCCACTAATATGAACAGTAATTTGGAATCAAGCAGTACGAGGCCTGGCTGGTTGAAAGGAGCGACATTTACTATGTTCAAATTGCTGGGATTGTTCAGCTTCTTTTGATATTCACTGAATCGCCTTGTATGCAGGTAAGCTAACTGAACCGCGACTTCTTTCTTGCATGCCTTACGCAGGTTCGACCTCATCGACTTGATAAATTCATCACAAATTATCTGTAATTTCGGCAGCCTCGACAAAACAATATTATGCTGCTGATTAAAGTCAAAGTTAGAAACCTCGCCACTGACCCGATTTCCTTCGATGTCTACATCACCTTTGGAAACACCATCGAGTAAGGTATCAATCTCTTCTTCCGATAATATATTGTCAGTCATTGGTTCAATCTATTGCATGACGAAGCATGTAAGGTAAACGGACTCGATTCCTTCCTCGACTTCTATAATTCGGTTGATTTCATATTGAACCTGCTCACGAATCAGTTCTTTGCCTTTACGGCTTGCCAGATCTGCATAGGTATGACCACTCAATACAAGAATGAGGGAGTTACGAATTTCCGGCGTATTGAGCTTGACCGTTTCGATGATCTCACTGTTTCGCGACATCAATTCCAGCGTGATTTGCAGATAACGGAGTGCTCCGTTCTGAACAAAATTAACCACAAATGGGTCAAGCGGCAAATAAATTGGTGGGGCCTTAACCTCCACCATCTCCTCGGCGTTTTCTTCTTCGGCGGCGTTCGCCATCTCACTTAATTTACTATCAACAATATAGTTCGCCAGGAATACAGACATACCAACGCTGACGATGACGAGACCTAATACTGATGCAACAATGATAATTATCTTTTTCAAAATCCCTTCCTACTATCCTTGCTGAATTACATTCCATAGCAATCAAGCCAGGGAAAATAAAATTACTAATGTTTGTAAGAGAGGGAGCAAATGTTATGCCAGATATATTTGTTATATAAATCAATGGCATGGAGATACGAGGAGATTAAACGCCAGCTATTTGACGGATCAGCAACAATGAATGCCACAAGAAATGTGCATCCGGGATTTAACTTACCAGTAGACAGGAACTATGGTTGGCGCTGTTAAGCGGCCCGGCTATTGAGATTACTCGTTGTCACGCACGGCGGCTTCTATCGCCTGAAGACCTTCAACCACTTTCTTTACGGATTCCAATACTTGCTTGTATTTTTCATCCTCTGCCTCATCCTCACCCATGGTGTATTTAGCCGGTAACATTGCATAAGGATTACGTTTCAGGCGATCAAGCTCTGCCATCAATTCGCCATGACGGCGCCGCTGCTTTAAAGTCATTTTCCACATTTCACCATGCTATCACGAGCGGCCCTCGCCATGGCGCCTTGCATACTAAGCTGAGTGACAAATTGTCCCCAGCAGATGCCAATTGATTCGATAATGAACAATGATCTCCTGATAGGAACCGCGCATCTCGAGGATTTACAATATCTCGCCGAGATATCCGTACATCCGGACTATGGCAGGCGTGGTAGAGGAACCAGGTCGCATCCAACCAGCATTAATCGACCCCCTAATTTGGGTAAGTAAGGAACAAGATGCCCATTGTTACTATACAAGTCATCAGCGCTCAAACTCGAGACAGATATTCCACTGCCATCGTCCAGGAGCTTTCAGGCGCGCTCGGAAAAATATTCGATGGTGTGCCCGGCGGGACCTGAGTGAAGATGAATTATCTTGAGCAAAGCCAGTACGCAGAAAACGAGTCGACTGGTCACTCATCCATTCACCCCGTATTTATTGAAGTATTAAAACAGTCTTTGCCCGATGAATTGGCATTGGGGCTGGAAGCCAGGAAAATTGCTTCAGTTGTCTCCCAAATATTGGTACGACGAGAAGAGAATGTACACGTGATTTACTTACCCGCGGGCAAGGGACGCGTCGCTTTTGGTGGAAAGCTTCTGACCTAGTAAAGCTGTTCAAGCTCATCTTATGTTGAAGAAATCTCCTCATAGTATATGGATGAAAAACAATTTACTGTTCCACTTCCTTTATCATGGCCCGGTACTACATTTTTAGTATCACGACGCTTTTCTAAAATTGAACGGAAACTCCAAATGCGCATCTTATCAACACTGGTTTTTACTCTTCTACTCGTCAGTTGTAGCGATCCCCTCATAGGAATTCCTGGTGGGGAATTATCCGGGGAAATCGCCTCACCACCGGCTGTATGGGGCAATGTCCCGGAAACAATACAGCTTGAAACGCGGCCCTCGGAACCTTACTCAATTAACATCTGGAGTGTTGGCATTGAGCAATCTCTGTACATAGCAACCAGTGAGGAAGGAACCAACTGGACTGAATTTTTCACCTCAGATGCCAATGTCAGAGTAAGAATAGATGGTACTGTCTATCCGCTAGCTGCCGTCCCGATAATGGATACAAATGAGAGAAACCGAGTCATATCAGCCTATACAAACAAATATGACCACTCAGAGCTTGGCATGATCTTTCGGCTGGATCGGCGAATGTGAGTAGCCAAATTCTGACTATAGGCTTCACATCAACGGTGTAATCTTCTCAGCCTCTGGATCCACCTTGTGATCGGTTCCCCGCGGTTAACGAACAGAGAGAACCCATCGGATTGCAATGGCTTATTTCAATTGGCCTTGATCTGACGATTTTTTTGCAGACCCCACTTCAGTCTAACGGAACGACTTGTGCCGCGGATAAGATAGATCTTATCGCCGATTCATCTAATTCATCCGCCAAACTGAGAAAGACCACGCGGGTTGAGGGGGTATCTGATTGGGTATCAAAAGGGGTCAACCAATACACGAAATTCAAAGGTATCTTCACAAAATGTCTGCATGCGCATACCAGGGCAGCCACCACTTCGATCACCAAATTTTACGATAATCTGCTCGCCCTCACGAAGAAAACCGCGCACCACTTTGATATAGAGCGTCTTATCCCATGGTCTAATATTTCGCTTCATATCGTATTCAATATGAAGAATCGCGCCATGGGATGCCTCAACGGTGACATAGTTGGCAGCGGCAGGATCATCAAACTGTGGTTTACCCATGTCGCTGGCAAAGCGATGTACAACTTTAATAGAGCCGGTATCGTCGATACCAAAGCACCCGGCGGTATAGGTGAAGGTAAACGACTGATAAGACCCTGCTTCAAATTGTCCCTTGGGCTCCACGGTAGCAGTGCCCATTTTTTCGGGCAGATATTTTGAGTGTTTCCACAGGGCAGACAGAATGACCATCAATTGGCCGTCCAAACTCACAGCCGCATAATACCGAGCCATAGAAACTATAGCTTTAGAGTACCAAAATCTTTATAAAGGCATATACCGCCGATTATTTTTTTATTACAGTGCTGAGATGTATTCTCTTGATATCACTACGTTAGGGTGAATTCAGATGACGACGATCTACCAGATTACCGATACGCATGTTGGTTTAGAAGACGACAATGTCGCCCGGAAAAACTTTCTGGTGTTGATGGATTATGTTTCACAGAATCCTGTTGATTTTTTACTGATCACCGGTGATTTACCCAATGTCGACGGAAGCACCGAAATTTACGCCTGGATGAAATCAAAGATTCCAGCCGCCCAAAAGACATATGTAATTCCTGGCAATCATGATTACTCAGATAATTTATTCCAGGTGTTTGGTGAAGAGATATGCGGCAACAAGGATTTTGTCTTTACCATTCAACTTGAATCCATCGACCTGGTGTTTACCAACACCGGATCAACCAACTTCCCGGAATCGCAACTAGCATACCTGCAAAGACCAGAAGTCAGAGAGCACTCTGTTTTGTTTACCCACTTCCCCACTAAAAAAATATCCGATGGCTTTATGGATAGAAATTATCCACTACAAAATATTGACGCCACAGATAAAGCCATCCGCGCAAGCAATATTGACCACGTCTTCTGCGGGCATTTTCATACTGAGTTTATGGTCGAGGATGGATACAAACTGAATGTCACACCCTCGCCCGCATTCGAAGTTGAGCTGCACGCGATCAAGGCGAAAATTACATCGCCACGGATTCCAATCAGGGAAATTAACATTCAGGGTACTACGACAACATCTTCTGTTATTTACTTGTAAAAGCTGCATGCGAATTCGAAGGTCGGAACCTTCATCGGAATCATCCGCCAATATTGCTATAGAAGCGGACTTCTCTGCCTCCTACTGGTGACTCTCTTGCAAGGGTGACTAAGTCTTTTGCACACATTAGTGGCTACAGTTGGCGTTAAGGTTCACTAGTTCGTTCTGCCCTGGAAACAGCTAAAATAGGATGACAAGCCGGATTGCCTTATCAATAGATCCCTATCAACCGATCCTTATCAATAGAGCATGCAAAATGCTGCATCACACTTACATCCGTTATGGTTGCGCCACACAGTTATCCTTCAAAACCTGTATTCCGGGGGAAGATCATTTATCCTTGATCGGCTTAAGCAGTTTCAACGTATGTTGAAGCTAACTGACGAAGTTCTTCAGGTCTTAGGAGGAACCTGAAACTTCCGCTAATGGCCGATAGCAGGTCTTCTCTTGGCCTAATTCAGTATGGGGACGGCGGAAGAGTGGTGATCTACTATTAACCATTTGCCGGTCTCGTCACGTTCATAAACAAAGCTAAACCTCGCATTGACCCTAGTCTGTTCGCCGTCCCGCACGTCGGTGAATTGGTAATAGCCCGTGTTTATAGCAATATCGCCAAAAACACGTGGTCTTTGATCGCCCAACAACACTCTGGCATCGGGGCCAATAACTTCAAAATAATCACGCACCTCCGATGGTTCGTCCCGAAGGGTTGGAGAAACGGTTCCCCAGAATACGGCCGCCGCTGAGTAGTGGGCTAGGATGTTTTCTATAACTCTGCTGTTAAAAGCGTCAGCCCATGCTTGAGTTGCGTCTTTGACCGCTTCGACAGGGTTTGCGAAGACAAGTTTTGAAGCGAAAAGAATGAACAACGTAATGATTATTTTGTTTGGAAGTTTCATGTACTGGTTCCGATTCCGAGGTTTGCTCTTATAGCATCTATTCTTCAATAAAATTTAAACATGAAGATTACCAGTGAAACGAATAACCCTATAAATAATTGGGGTCGGAGTAAAATTTACATTTTTAATACATCACTGACCCAGACATAATCCAGAAGATCCTGGATCATATCAAAGCGCAACCACCACCGAATCAACCTGCAACAGCTATCCAATCCTAAAACATGCCTGGATAAACAGCCAAAACACCTCTGTCCGTCCTCTAAATCTCCTAAGTGATCAACCCGACCGTCTGTAAGACAATAGATCAGTGGCTATTCAGACATTTCACCATACACTACCGACAAACTGCCCCACGGACTTCTTTTCGAAAAAAAACTCAATCAGGGTACTTTTGAAATCTTGGAAAACACTGTTTAAAATTACTATTCACGGATTTAGCACGTTTAACCGTGGTGTTCACGAGAATTTTTTGTCGGATCAAGGCTAGCCTATGGGCGGCGGTTCAATATCCAGCATTACCTCAATTAACATAGGCCCGCGCTCCTTCATTGCCGACTCAAACAAACGATTGAATTCTTCTGCTGTTGTCGCACGTCCGGCTTTAACACCCATGCCTTCAGACAGTTTAATGAAATCCAGATCCGGATTACTGATATCAAGCATATCCAATGTCTTTTTGTTCATGGATTGTGCACCCACTCGCGCCAGCTCAATTTGCAGAATCTGGTACTTTCGGTTTGCAAATATCACGACGCAGATATCCAGATTCTCCCTGGCCATGGTCCACAAGGATTGTATGGTATACATGGCACCGCCATCTCCATGAAGGCAAATCACTTTGCTATCGGGGCAGGCGACTGCTGCACCGATTGAATTTGGCAATCCAAATCCAATTGAGCCACCTGTAAGCGACAGCCATTGATGTGGCTCAGCGGTTTCACTCAAGGGATAGGTGAGAAACCCAGCGGTGGCACTCTCATCAACGACAACTGAATCCGTTGGCATAAATTCAGCGAAGGCTCGAGCAACCGTTTCCGGTGATAAACTACCCGCTGCCAACCCGGGTTTTTTTAACAATTGCCTGCGCGGACGAAGATTTAAGGCACCGATTTCATCGGCAAGTTTCTCTAATGCATCCTGTGCGTCTTGTGATACTTCCGCCAGGGTATGCAGCGTACATCCGCTGGGATAAAACTCACTGACCTTGCCCGGATATGCAAAGAATCCAACCGGCGCTTTGGTCCCAACCATAATCAGCTGCTCGGCATCCTCAAGTTGAACGGTCGCCTGCTCTGCGAAATAGCCAAGCTTCTCCACCGGACAACGACCTTCCCCTCTCGCTATCTTCGCCGTAAAGGTGTCACAAAATATCCTTGCACCACTTGATTGTGATATTTGATCCGCCAATTCAATACATCGTTCTGTAAGCGCTAGATTTGACATTAATATAATTGTTGTCTTGCCGTTCTTCAGAAACTCGGCCGCCGTCTTAATCGCTTCATCCGATGCCGTGGGTGCTTTGGGTAAATCCCGGGTGGCAACAGCGTCGACAGACTCATCCCACGCACAATCGGCAGGCACGATCAGGGTCGCAATCTGACCGGGTTTTACATTGGCTGCAACAACTGCATCGGCTGCATCACCGGGAAGACTTTTAGCATCCGCCACACTTCTAACCCAATGAGAAATAGGCGAGGCAAGACCAATGACATCAGAATTTAGAGGTGCATTATATTTTTTGTGGTAGGTCGCATGATCACCAATGAGGTTGAGTACCGGAGAGTTAGCTTTATAGGCATTGTGCAAATTCGCGGAGGCATTGGACAGGCCTGGACCAAGGTGCAATAAGGTGCAGGCTGGCTTTCCCGCCATTCGACCATAACCGTCTGCGGCCCCGGAGCAGACACCTTCGAATAAACTTAAAATGGCATGCATACCATCGGTTTTGCCGATCGCGGCAACCATGTGCATTTCAGAGGTCCCGGGATTACTAAAACAAACTTCAACGCCGTTGTTAATCAGCGTCTTCAACATACTCTCAGCACCATTCATATACACATCTCCGGAGTTGCATGCGGCCATGGCAATTCGCCAACCGCTTTGGAAGTTAAAAAAAGAGCCGGCAGTATAGCTCGATCTTGTCCGTAATTAGAAACCGCTGCTGCTCCTGCGCGAGTCCGCTTAAGCAGGGCACCAAACTGACAGGTAATGTGATGGTTAAATTAACCACTTTGGAGTCAGCAAGTAACCGACATCGCTAACGTTTCCAAACGACCTTTATATAAATCAATAGCTTATGCGACTAATTCGAGTTGGCATGATAGTTGTAATACTACTCACTACATAAACCAAATTAACTACTCAATAGAGCCAGCGGAATCAACAAATGAGCCACAACACAAATAAATTCAGACCAACTACTAACTGGATGACGACTGCGCTGCTGACACTGTTCGTTTCCACCTTTGGCATATTCGCTCAATCCCATGCCAGCGAGCGAACTGTCAGTTTACAGGACATCACCGAAAGAATTTCCAGGCAGGCAGTGGACGGGATTTCCTACTGCGATACCAATGTTAAAAAGAGCCAGAACGTAATTCTCTATCGATAATCGTAATTGCCAATCGGAGCAAACCTTATGAACGTAGTTAATAGATTTTCAGATATCATCAACGCCAATATCAATGCGGTTCTCGATCAGGCCGAAGATCCAAATAAAATGATCAAACATATTACTCGCGAAATGCAGGCGACACTCGTGGATGTGCGAGCGGCGTCGGCAAGTTATATCGCCGACAAGAAGAAGATAAAAGAACAAATAGATGCATCCAAGCGACAGGTTCTTTCCTGGGAACAAAAGGCAGCGCTTGCCATCTCCAAGGACCGAGATGATCTGGCAAAGGCTGCGATTCAGGAAAGGCTAAGGCACGATAATATTGTTGAAGCTCTCGAAGTTGAGTACAAGCAGGTTGGTGATTCGCTGGCCAAGTTAAAGAGAGATGCTGATGAGCTTGCACAAAAGCTGGCTCTTGCAAAGACCCGACAGAAGGCACTCATCTTGCGCGGCCAAACGGCGAAATCCCGGCTGCAGGTCAAGAGACAACTTCATGACGTCAACCGCGAGAATGCCCTGGCAAAATTCGAAGCCTACGAGCGAAAACTCGACGACCTGGAAGGCGAAGTAGAATCCTACGAGTTCTCAAGCTCATCTGCACTGACCAACAGAAGCCTGGAACAGGAAATCAATGCACTCCAGGACGACCGACATTTGATAGAGGAACTGGAGGAGTTGAAGGCAAGATTGACTCCCCAAATTACCTCCGCTAACGCCGCCTCCGCCGGGGTTCAAAACTCAGCCTAGGTAATACAGTCCGTCACAATTACGGTGTAAAACACCGGTTGATGTAATAATATGGCGGCCATAAGAACTACAATAAGGGAAACCTAAAACGCCCTATCTACTTGCGATAAATCTCCCGCCGCTGGCCGTTTTCTTCTGCGGTAAACCCATTCAGGCAATCATTAGTATTTTCCTGACTTTGTGTTTCTGGATCCCGGGGGTTATCCATGCCCTATTCGTTGTACATTCTCATCTGGCGGATGTAAGAACCGACAGAATTGTAGATGCTATCAACGAACAAGAGTAACCGGATGCTTTACAAAATTTTGGGCCTGGCCGGCCTGCTGCTCCAGCCCACAACGCTATTGTCATCAATGCTGCGGCTTAAGCGGAAATGGGTAGAGGAGAAAAAGTTGTCACCATCTTTGTACTGAACTCTCTGTGTAAAACGGTAGCTGTAATCCTCTTTGATCGGTCCGTCAAACCTAAAGCGGATACCAGGCTTCAGATGACCGGAAGAGTAACCCATCGTGAAGTCAGTTCGAGTCTTTGCAGTTTCCCCGGCACGAAACTCGAGACCAATATTGTCATCATCTCTATTCTGTATGGATTGGCCGGGCTCGCCGTCTTCCCCACTGAAGACCAGAGCCAACCTCTTGGAAAGCATCGGCAGTTGCACTCGACCACGGATTTTCAACTTTAGATCATTATCATCAACACTATGCCAATCTTCAATTAATTCAAGACGAATAAATGATTCCGCTTTGTCTGCATCGTGTTCGGGATCGCCAAAGAACCCATCCATCCACCCGGCAAGTGACTGGGTCTGATTGGTGAGGTAGGCATGACTGTTATCCAGCCAGTTAACCGGCACCTCATCCCCTGAGGGCACATCCGCCGTCCAACCCTGAATTTCGGCGTCGTCACTTGCAGCTAAAGTGTACGGCATGAGGCTCAAGGCGAGGAGTACGGTGTATCGAATCATTGATTATCAGTTGATTTCTTGATGTAAACACATGGACATTCTAAAAATTACGCAATATAAAAACCATCAAGAATCCCTATCACCACTTACAAACCGCTATATATTAATATTGATTCTCCAAGCAGTGATTATTAAGTCCCTCTCTAGTATCGTATCCCGTTTTGTTAATGAAGTATTTTCATGGCCTGGCTAACGAACAGAAAAATCGGATTAACCCATAGCGAGAATGAAGCCTTTCCTGGCTACACCATTTTCTGTTCCGTTATGGGGCACCACGCGACCATGGTGGATATGGAAGGGCAGATCGTTCATCAATGGCATCATGATGAAGGCATCCAACATCTGAAACTATTGGACAATAGCAACCTGCTTATTCAGACATGTCCACTTAAGGATGCAGGAGGACGAGAGAATTCCGGGGGCTCAGCCGGCGCAATGATTGAGCTTGAGCCAAATGGTGAAACCATATGGGAACATCGCGACATAGCACAGCATCATGACTACATCCGACTGGCAAATGGCAATACCGTCTATCTCGCCTGGGAGCCAATTCCCCTGGATATTTCCAAACAGATTAAGGGCGGCCATAGCCACGAAGAGGACCCTGAATATATGTGGGGGGATGTTATACGGGAAGTTGATGCCATGGGTAAAATAGTGAAGGAATGGCACTCCTGGGAGCACCTCGATTTTGATAAAGATGTCATCTGCCCTCTCGAGAGCCATAAAGAATGGACTCATGCAAACTCACTCGAAGTACTGGACAACGGAGATTGGCTGGTATCCTTCAGACTAACCAGCACCGTCGTTATCATCAACTATGATAGTGGCGACATTATCTGGCGCTGGGGGCCAGACCAGGTAGCCGCCGAGCATGATCCAAAAAAGTGGGGCTCCGGAGAACTGTCTCATCAACATAATGCACAAATGCTACCCAACGGAAACATAATGGTGTTTGACAATGGCTGCCATCGTAAGCGCGGGCCAAGCTTTTCAAGAATAGTAGAGATTGACAAGGATTCCAGGGAATTTGTATGGACTTACGCTGCTCCGACTATTCTGGCGTTCTATAGCTTTATGGTTAGCGGTTGCAGTCGATTGCCAAATGGAAATACACTCATCACTGAAGGCGCTTCGGGCAAAATCTTCGAAGTGACAGAGAAACACAAGGTCGTTTGGGAATATGTAAGCCCCTGGTCTTTGCCAGGGAAATTTGGCCCATCGCCCGCAGTGTTCCGCGCGTACCGAATTGGCCTCGACGATCCACGCCTGGCGAACCTTGAACTGTCTCGCGACAGGTATTCCGAACTAAACGCAGCTATCGCCAAGGGAGAGGTCCAGATCGAACCTGAGTATAAACATGGCTGGAAAGATGACGAAGACGACGCTCCAAAATAACCTCTACACAGCCCAGCAGAGCATGCCACTCAAATGAGGGAGTGCAACCAATGCGGAAAGTGCTGTATCGCTTATAGTGATGGCGGTTTATCTGCTTCGACGGAGGAAATTGACTGGTGGGAAAATTATCGGCCTGAGATCTTTAAATATGTCCGCGGCGGAAAAATCTGGATGGACCCGGAGTCCGGTGCACAGTTATCACGATGTCCATGGCTGAAGAAATTGCCAGACCAGGCTAAATATATCTGTGATATTTACTATGACCGGCCAGATGACTGCAAGCACTATCCAGTAACAATTGATCAGATGATCAAAGATGAATGCGAGATGTTGGAAGTGAAAGATTTATCCAATCTGAAACGAGCTCAGAATAAATTGGACATCTTGATGATTGAATCTCGCCCCTCATCATAAGCTGGTTTCGCAGGACTATGATTGTTGAAATAACGAATGGTTAAACCATTCACTATTTCATAGTCTTGGCTTATCCGTCACTGGCTTTAAACAAATGCACGTCCGTCTGAGGCTAGGGAATCGAGATACCTTTTTCGTCGAATGTAAGTTTCACATTCTCCAATAGATTGAAGTTTACATCCCAGTAGTCCGCAGCCTTGACCCAGGAACGCGTTGTAATATCAACTGAGCTATCTCCCAGATTAGATATAACAACCTGGGGCGCCGGGTCCTTCAAGATTCGATTATCTGCAGCGATCAGCTCATTCAGAATAGTCTTGGCTTGCTTCAGGTCATCGCCATAGCCGATACCAAATACAATATCCACCCGACGAGTATCCGCCGTTGAATAGTTAGTTCTCGTCCATAAATAGCCAAATTAGAACAATATATGCAAAATTATAGATCCGTTAGCTATATAAAAAAATCACTTACCAGGGAAGTAACACCGGCGGTTTCTATTTCTGGACGAGCAATAGTTAGTGATGGGGCTGTTGGAAATAGCACCATTTGGAATGATGATGGTCTTATTATCCGTGGTCATAAGAACCGTACTGAAAATCTGAATGCCTTCAACTATTCAGGCGTGACCAGCGGCCTCAATAAAATCACCTACCTTGTATGGTCGGAAGATCAGTATCAGAACACCTCCCGCAAAATTTGCCAGCGCACCCTGCAGGGCAAAACCGACAGCAAGACCAGCAGCACCAAGTACGGCAATAAAGGATGTGGTTTCAATGCCGACCATGGAGGCAACACAGACCAACCAATGTAATCAGAGCCATAACGAAGCCCGGCGCGTGATTGACAATCACGCCCTCAGCCATACTAGAGTAGTGAGACACATCTTCCATCTGGGCGCTCCTTTTTATATTTGTTGTGATTCGTCCAGCCGCGAAAATACCTTCTTTCCGCCCATCCAGGTTTCTAGCACAGCTATATTACTAATCTCGGTCGCAGCAACTTCTCTCGGATCTTTGTCCAGAACAACAAAGTCGGCGAACTTGCCTACTTCGAGGCTGCCTATTTCATGATCCGAGTGGCATTGCCATGCAGCCACTCGGGTCATGGCGCGAATCGCAGACTCCACCGATATACATTCATCTGCCGCAAGCTGGCTCTCAGGCTCCTTCCACAGGATACGGGTCACGGCATTTTCTATACAACGCAGTGGACCCATCTCAGTAACAGGCTCATCTGAATGTAAGGTCCAGGGTATCCCCTTTGCTTCGCAGGCCGCCGTCCTGTCCAATAGCACAGCCTTCGCCTCACCAAATACCTTGTCGCGCATGGCCTGACCCCAATAGTAAACATGACCAATCAGAAAGCTCGGAGACAAGCCCATTTTGGCGATGCGCTCTATCTGTTCGTCATGGAGAATAGAACAATGTTCAATGCGACAAGGTCCATTGGTTAGCAAGCCTTCTTCAAAGGCAGCCTCATAAGCATCAAGTGTATTATCAATTGCCTGATCGCCGTTGGCATGAATCACCAGAGGCCAACCTCTATTTGAGCGATCCCTAACCATTTCCTTGAGCTTACCCGCCTCAACATAAGCAATCCCTTTTTGATCGCTATGGAGATACGGTTCCCGTTGCAGACCGGAAAAGCCCTGGTTCGAACCATCAGATACAATCTTCCAGCCAACCGCACGCACCATCTCATTGCCATCCCCGTATGCCACCCCGTGCTTATCCCACTTCTCCTCTATGCTATAACTTAGCGAGTAGCGTAACCTGGTAGTCATGCTGCCTGAATCTCCGAGCGCCTTGTAAATATCCAGTTCCTTAACCCCCCTGGACATGCCAGTCGCCTGATCGCAAAAGGTAGTGATACCAACAGAATTCGCCTTGGAGCAAACGTCGAGGCAACTCTCCGCTAAATCAATTGAGCGCAGCGATTCATTGAATTTGATCACACTACTAATCGCCACGCCTCCCGCCAGCACGCCATTGGGCACACCATCTTCATCCCTGCCATAGGGAGATGAGGCAAGGTCCGGCGTATCTCTGGTAATGCCAGCAATTTCAAGAGCCCTGCTATTACAGTAAGCAAAGTGCAGCGACGCGTTGTAAACAAATACAGGTTGGGTCTTTGATACTTCATCAAGCATCTGCCTTGTGAGCAGATCAGGCCCCTCTTGCAGGGAAGGGTCAAATTGCCGCCCCATAATCCAATCGTCTAAACCTGCGGCTTTGGCGATGGTTTTCAGCTGCGCAATCGCCTCCTTGACCGTGTCGAACCGAAAAGGTCCTATATTTTCCAGTCGGCCTATGGAAGCAATGGGGAAAAAATGCATATGAGGCTCGATAAACCCAGGCAAAATTGTTCTGCCATTGCAGTCAATCACTTCAGAGTCATCATCTGCCGCCTCGCGTACCTGCTTCTCATCGCCCACGGAAACAATTTTGCCATCTTTTATTGCCATGGCACTGGCTTCGGAAAACGTATCGTCGACAGTCAGGATTCGAGCGTTGATTAATATAACCTTTCGTACTATCTGATCTTTACACCTGTTTTTCTGGCTCCAGAATTCCACATCTGTCAGCTGGTCATCATCGATTTCCATACGCTCAAGCAATTCGGCAAAAACAGGAGAGCAGCAGGAGCATGGACTTATCTGATGTTCGTGAACAATTGTGTGGATGTCGCCATATCCCGCTGATTCGAAATCAGAGAAACTAACACCGTCATCATATTGGGTTTCTTTGAACACTGTGCTCTCCTGCGTATCAACTATCATTGAGTCTACAAACGTAATGTCCAACCCACAAGCAGGCTCTGTTACTATTCCGGCTGAATTAATAATTAAATCAGGCGACCGCGAACCACGTGAGCAAGACAAGGATTGGTATAGATCTCGGCGGCACAAAAATCGAAGCAATCGTGATGAACAGCGATGGAGAGATAACTCATCGCCAAAGGGTCGGAACACCCAAGGACGATTATCAGGATGCCATAAGCGCGATTCACAATCTTGTCATCGATATCGAAACGGACGCGGGAATAAAAGAAGCACTTCCTGTAGGCATTGGAACTCCCGGTGCGATATCGAGCAAAACTGGCCTTATGAAGAATTGTAATTCCACATGCCTGAATGGAATGCCATTGCTTGAGGATCTGGCTGCTTTGATGATGAGACCGGTACGCATCGCCAATGATGCTGACTGCTTTGTCCTTTCCGAAGCAAGAGACGGGGCTGCCAAGGGCGCAAGCAATGTCTTCGGGGTCATTCTAGGCACCGGCACCGGTGGTGGCATCTGCATAAACCAGGATCTGGTTACAGGTATCAATTCAATCGCTGGAGAATGGGGGCACAACCCATTGCCCTTAAACAATCTCATTACTGAAGATGCCCCTGTGCTGAACCATAGAACATGTTATTGCGGGCACAGGGATTGCGTTGAAACCTGGGTAGCCGGCCCTGCCTTCGAGAAAAGTTTCGAGAACATAAGTGGCCAGCCTCTATCTGCGCCGGACATCGTTGTCCTCGCCGAGCAAAATGATTCCCAGGCAATGCTCGTGCTGGAGCATTACTACAATCTATTAGCGCTCGCCTTATCTACCGTTATCAACATCCTTGACCCGGAAGTCATTGTACTCGGGGGAGGTATGTCAAATATTGAGAGCCTGTACCATCGAGTTCCGGACTATCTCGAGCAATATGTATTTACCGACAGGGTTGATACAAAGTTGGTCAAAGCCCTGCATGGAGATTCAGGTGGTGTGCGCGGCGCGGCGTGGCTGTGGTAATACTGCTATTATGACTCGTTTACTGTTATGGAAATCTTCAGAAACTATCTATTACGAGAAGTTAACACAAGAAGTTAATACGAGAAATTAGCACGAAAAAAGTCAGTACCAAAATATCAGTACGATAAACGCCAAAACGAGATGTATCTATTAAGAACTATTCCATGAAAACCCGACTATTCATACCAGCGCTTATTATCCTCGTCAGTATCGCTGGTTCTGCATGGATGTTCCTTCAAAAGGAAGAGCCAGCAATCATCGTGCCTAAACGATCGCTTATATTGGTTGACGTCATCAAGGCAAAGAGCGGCCAGGTGCAGATTGACATCAGCGCCCAGGGTACAGTGTCACCACGCACACAGACAATACTCATTTCTGAAGTATCCGGCCTGATCACCAAGGTTTCACCCGCGTTTGTGGCTGGTGGTTTCTTCGCCAGAGGTGACATCCTCGTTCAGATAGACGATCGAAACTACAGAGCTGATGTTAAGCGAGCCCTGGCGTCCGTGGCTACGGCACAAACGATCGTCACCCGAGAGGCCGGGCTCGCAGACTACGCCCAGGCAGATTGGGAGAGAGCCAAATCGATTCTGCAATCCAGCAAAGCAGCAAGCGACCTGGCGTTAAGAAAGCCGCAACTCGCGGAGGCTATCGCTAACCTCGAATTCGCCAAAGCAGAGCTGGACAAGCGCCAGGGAGATCTGGAACGAACGATCATTCGAGCACCTTATGATGGACTGGTAAGAGAGAAGCGTGCAGATGTTGGGCAATATGTCGCAGCCGGTACTCAAATAGCGGTGACCTTCGCTGTTGATATCGCGGAGATTCGGCTGCCATTACCCGATGGCGATTTGCCTTTTCTTAATCTGGATCCGGCACATCTGAACAATCAAACAGGACCGAATGTCACGCTGAGCGCAGAGATAGGAGGCATCGTACACAACTGGGAAGGGAAGATTGTACGAACGGAAGGTGTATTCGATGAGCGAAGCCGCGTCCTCTACCTCGTAGCCCAGGTTATCGATCCCTATAACCAAAAAAAGAATCACCAGAACCAATCTGGAAATCGCTGGGACTATCCACTGCGGATCGGCACATTCGTCAACGCAAAGATCAAAGGAAAGCTGGAAGATAATATCATCAAACTTCCTCGACGCGTCCTTCGACACGGAGATGAGGTCTGGATCGTCGGTGATAATAACGAACTTATACCCCGTAAAATTAAGGTACTCCGCTTCGACAAGAATTCCATCTATGTGAGTGCGGGCATCAACGACAACGAACTCGTTTGCCTGACAACCCTCGATAACCCCCTACCAGGGAGCCGGGTGAAATTTGAAGCCCCAATAGAAACTCTTATTGAAGTGACGGCAAGTACCAGTGAAGGAAATTGATACTCACAAAGGTCTGATCGCCTGGTTCGCACGAAATCACGTTGCGGCAAACTTGCTCATGATTGTGATCATTCTCACCGGCATTATTTCACTCCTGACTGTCCGTACGCAGATCTTTCCCAATCTCGAAATTGACCGGGTGAGCATAGATGTACCTTTTCCCGGTGCATCTCCAGGTGAAGTTGAATCTGGCGTCGTTGCCAGACTGGAAGAAGCTGTCAGGGAAATAGAGGGCTTAAGCGAAATGCGCTCATATTCACGCGAGGGAATGGGCAGCCTGCGCTTGGAGCTAGAAACCGGCTATGACATACAAGTTGTTATGGATGAAGTAAAGATGGCGGTGGATCGAATTGCCAGCTTCCCGGAATCAACAGAAAAGCCCAGCATCTACCGCAACCAACATCAACGAGGCGCAATCAATGTACAAATTTGGGGAGATCTAAACGAAAAGAGAATGAAGCTGCTAGCCGAGCAGATTCGAGACGAGATTGTCAGCCTGCCCAGCGTCACGAAAGCGGACATCACTGGTGCTCGTGCCTATGAAATAAGCATAGAGGTAAAAGAGTCCAGATTGCAGCAATACGGGCTAACGCTAAAAGAAGTTGCTCAGGCGATACGGCGCTCATCCCTGGATTTACCAGCCGGTTCGATCCGCTCGGATTCCGGTGATATCCTGCTTAGAACCGAAGGCCAGGCTTACGAGAAAAGTGATTTTGAACGCCTCGTCCTAGTTTCCCGTTCCGATGGCACTCGTCTGATGCTTGGCGATATCGCAGTGATCTCAGATGGATTTGTCGAGCAAAATTTCTACTCCTTGTTTAACGGCGAACCCAGCATTGGCATTTCCGTTTATGCAATCGCAGACCAGAACCAGATCGATATCTCGCGTGAAGTCAGCGAATATGTAGAGAGACGCAAGCAGACATTACCCCCAGGCATACATCTTGATTCCTGGATGGACAGTACCACCTACCTCAGCGGCACATTAAGCATGATGATGTTCAACATGTTATCCGGGGTAATCCTCGTGCTTGTGGTTCTCGGCATCTTTCTTCGCTTACAGTTGGCATTCTGGGTAATGCTCGGCTTGCCAATTGCATTTCTCGGTGCATTCGCCCTGCTGCCTCTAATTGGAGGCTCAATAAACCTCATCAGCCTCTTCGGTTTTATTCTGGTTCTCGGCATCGTCGTGGACGACGCCATCATAATTGGCGAGAGCGTTCAAACCGCAACTGACCAGGACGGTCAAAGTATCGAAAATGTAATCAAGGGTGCAAAGCGAGTAGCAATGCCTGCCACCTTCGGCGTGTTAACGACAATCATGGCTTTCACACCACTCATCCTGGTGCCGGGGACATTTGGTGCATTACCTGCCGCTATCGGGTCAGTGGTTATGCTGTGCTTGTTATTTTCGATCATCGAGTCAAAGTTAATTCTGCCAGCACACCTGGCAAGCATGAAACCATTGGTGAATGACCAGGCATCTAAATCAAAGCCCTTGCGCCGCTTCCAGGACAAGTTCGCAAAACGATTGCATAGATTTGTCCACGAAATTTACGAGCCTATCCTTCTTCGCGCGATTGAATTCCGCTATATAACGACCTCAATATTCGTTGCCATGTTATTTCTTGCACTGGGTTATGTCGCAGGCCCATATATTAAAGTGGTCTTCTTCCCAGACATGTCATCTGACTATATTGTTGCGCAAGTCGAACTTGTCGAAGGTTCCTCGCCGGCACAGGCTGAGAAGGTCATTAAGAATATGACCGATTCACTTCTATCCCTGGACGATGCCAAAGCCGAAGACGAAAAATTTCTAGCTAATTTTATGGCTTTTACTACGAACTCTACCGGCACAATCGCCGTGGAATTGAAATCGAATGCTGGCGATCCTATCGATGCAGATAAAATAGCTTCGCAGTGGCGTGCCATTGTCGGCAGTATTTCAGGGGCAAAAACCCTGGAAATATCCGGCTCTGAGAAGTCCCATGGAGGCGGCGGAGACATAGAATTTAAGCTCGTCAGCGATAACAACGAAGACTTAATGCTCGCAGCAGAGCTATTGGAACAGACGCTGCGCAGTTATGACGGCCTCTATGATATTGAGAATACGAATCGGGGTAACATCCCTGAAATCAACTTAAAGATAAAACCCTCAGCTGAAGCACTTGGACTCGCGCTAACAGATCTGGCAGAGCAAGTTAGAGCAGCATTTTATGGCGTCGAGGCGCAGCGTATTCAAAGGGGCAGAGAAGAAGTAAAAGTGATGGTTCGCTACCCTAGAGCCGATCGTGAATCTCTCGGCAATCTTGAGACTATGTACATTCGAACCAGAGATGGCGACGAGGTTCCTTTTTCTGCCGTTGCGGACCTGGAAGAACGGGTAACGCCCTCATCGATTGCTAGAAGCTGGGGTAAACGTGCTGTTTCGGTATCAGCTAATGTTGAAAAAACAATTGCGCTTCCCGGAGACATTGTCCGCGAAATATTGGAAGGCTCCTTCAAGGAGGAATTGACTTCACTCTACCCTTCGGTACGACTGGAACTGGACGGTGCCAGCCTTGAGGAAAGTGAGCTCCTCGATCATCTCTTCTACACTGCCGCATTGGCGTTATTCGGTATCTATGCCCTGATGGCAGTTCCACTACGTTCCTATTTACAACCATTGATCATCATGGGCGTCATTCCTTTTGGAATCATTGGCGCACTAATAGGGCATCTGATTGTTGGCATCGAATTCAGCGCACTTTCCATTTTTGGCATCGTCGCCCTCGCAGGTGTGGTAGTAAACGACAGTATTATCATGGTGGATTTCGTTAATCAGTCAGTAGAAGATGGAATGGAAATTTCAGAGGCGGCAGTGAAAGCCGGAACGGAGAGATTCAGAGCGATCATGCTAACGTCGCTAACGACCTTCTTCGGCTTGCTGCCAATATTGTTAGAGACCAGTTTTACAGCACAACTCGTGATTCCTATGGCGGTTTCTCTTGGCTTTGGCATTTTGTTTGCGACTGTTATCACGCTCATCCTGATTCCTTGCCTTTATGTCATATTGGACGATCTCAAGGTTTCAACTTTGGTGGTAACTACAAGTTAATCCAACGAACACCGACTATCTAATTTGCCGCGATGAAGTTTACGATCCAACTACCTATTAATTTGCTGTCGTGATCTTGAACCAACGAGGCGATACCAGATTCGTATTTATCGCCAAGGATATCCCGGCGTAGGATCATCAGTTCCTGGGAGTAGGCCTTAGAAAATTCCGGGTGACCTTGAAAGGTCAGGATATGTTCACCAATTTTGAAGCTGGCGTTGGGACAGAAATCACTGGTAGCCAGTAATTCCGCATCGGTGGGTAGTTGTGTGACCTGGTCTTTGTGGCTGACGATTAATCCAAAAGAGTCAGTGGCTGGCTCCATAAACGCTTCGCTGCATAGTACTTCGTTTTGATGAACACCAATGCCCCAACCTACATCAGCAGGCTCAGTTTTACCACCAAGGGCCTGGGCAATAAGTTGGTGACCAAAACAAATGCCAACAGTTTTCTTCCTGTTGTTATGAAGTTCAGCAACAAAGTCCTGCAGTACATGTATCCAATCTTCATCGTCATAGACACTCTTCTTGCTGCCAGTAATAACATAGCCATCACAGTCATCGATGTTCTCGGGATATTCGCCGTGTTCTACATCGTAATGTTTGAATTCAACATTGGCATTAGCTGCACCAAGTATTTCCTCAAACATGAGAGGGTAATTGCCGTGATCCGCCTGGAATTTTTCCAGAACAGAGTCGGCTTGCAGTATTCCTATAATCATTTGTTTCCGCGTAATGAGACGACCTATATTATTTCGAAGTAACGCTTCAATTGCCAGTCATTCACAAAGCGTTCGTATTCCCTGACTTCCCAGTCCCTGCTCGATAGATAATGATCAATGAATTCATCACCAAAGATTTCCCTCGCTTCTTTTGATACCGACAGATTGTCATTGGAGTCGCGAAGGTTGCCGGGCAATTGTAATTCCTCGGCCAGATCATCCTGAATGTCATAGGCGTTGCCAATGACTGGCGCTCCGAGCTCCAGTTTGTCGCGAATACCCAAAAGACCCGCGCCAAGCGTCGCTGCCGCGACAAGGTATGGGTTCGCATCGGCGGAACCAACTCTAAACTCTACCCTTTGCGACTTTGCAGTGCCGGGAATGACTCGTAAGGCAGTGGTTCTATTCTCGATACCCCAGGTTGATGCGGTAGGTGCCCATGCACCTTTGACCAAACGTGTATAGCTATTAATGGTAGGCGAAGTTAAGGCAAGAAATGGTTTCATGAATTTCTGCTGGCCGGCGACATAATGTTTCATGACATCACTCATGCCATATTTCGCACCGTCCTGATGAAATGCACTGCTGCCGGACCCCAGATCGAACAGGGATTGATGGCAATGACCACTCTGCCCTGGATAATCCATCGACCACTTGGCCATGAATGTGGCCACCATGCCACGTTTCTGAAAAAACGACTTGGCAAAGGTTTTAAAGAGCGTTGCCTTATCGCAGGCCTCAAGGCAATTATCGACAGCGATGGCACCTTCCCAGACGCCTGGGCCGGTCTCACAATGTAAGCTTTCCAGCTCAAAGCCATGGTCGATACAGAAGTCCATAAATTCATTAAACAGATCGGAATGCGTATTGGTACGCAGTACCGAGTAACCAAAATTTCCCGGCGACAAGGGCAGCAGATCGGTATAGTTTTTCTCGCGGATTGAATGCGGCGTTTCATTGAATATGAAAAACTCATATTCAAGCGCCATCTTCACGGAATAACCCATGGATTCAGCCTGTGAGAGAACCGAGCGCAGACGGCTTCTTGGGCAGATTGCATGCAGGCTTTCGCGATCATTCTGGACAAATTCACCAATGAAGAATGGGACGTTGTTTTCGTCCTTCAGTCGTCGCTCAGTGCTTAGATCCAATCGAAACAACGCATCGGGGAATGCCGTATGCCAACCCGTGAATGCGGCATTGTCATATAGTTGGTCATCCACATCCCAGCCAAGAATGCAGTCGCAAAATCCGGATGTGGAGCCGGCTATGGATTCAAATTTATCGAGGCTGATGTACTTACCGCGCATGACACCATCAACATCGGTAACGCCAAGCTTGACTCGTCGTATGCCTTCCTCACTATAGTCGGCAATTAGCTGGTCTGCGGACTTACTCATGTTGATCCCCATCTTGTGTTTAGAGAGCGCCTTTAGAGAGTGCCTTTGAGAGTGTGGTTCAGCGAGGCACGCGTATGTTTTCTACCATATCCTGTACTTCCTGAGGCGGTGGCGGCGTAAAGCGGCAGACTATCGCGGAAACCGAAAAATTCAGAATCATGCCCAGGGTCCCGATGCCCTCAGGTGATATGCCAAACAACCAGTAATCCGCACTGTTGGTCTCGGGACTGATGAACTTAAAGTACACAATATAGGAAAAGGTGAACACCAGGCCAACAATCATTCCGGATATTGCGGCCTCTTTGTTCATACGCTTGGAAAAGATTCCCAGTAAGATCACCGGGAAAAAACTGGATGCGGCAAGGCCAAAGGCAAATGCCACAACTTCAGCGACAAAGCCCGGCGGATTAACGCCAAATATCCCGGCGATGATAACGGCAACTGCAGCTGCTATCCGTGCAAACAGCAGCTCCTGCTTCTCACTGATCCCTGGCATGAGTGTCTTCTTCAATAAGTCATGAGATATCGCCGTCGATATGACCAGCAGCAGTCCTGCTGCGGTTGACAGGGCAGCGGCAAGTCCACCAGCGGCAACCAGTGCGATAACCCAATTTGGTAGCTGTGCAATTTCCGGGTGAGCAAGCACGATTATATCTCTGTCGATGTACAGTTCATTATCGCTGGCGCTTGCCTCGTTGGCTAACATGCGCTGCCCTGATGGTCCGCGAGCGTCGGTGTAGATAGGCTTAACGGGGATCAAAGCTGCGCCGCCCCGATACTGCACTTTGCCATCGCCATTTTTATCCATCCAGGCAACCAGCCCTGAATCCTCCCACTTGGAGAACCATTCTGGCGCTTCTGCGTAGATCAGGCCATCAACTTTATCGATGATATTGATCCTCGCAAAGGCAGCCACTGCGGGGGCAGTAGTATAGAGAATCGCGATAAATACCAGTGCGTACCCAGCAGATATTCTTGCATCACGGACCCGCGGAACCGTGAAGAATCGAACAATGACGTGGGGCAAACCCGCAGTACCCGCCATGAGTGCTGCCGTAATAAAGAACATGTCTACCGTGGACTTTGAGCCACTTGTAAATGCTGCCATTCCCAGCTCAGTGGTCAAGCCATCCAGCTTATCAAGCAGATAAACGCCAGAGCCGTCATTCATGGTAGATCCGAGGCCCAACATTGGCAGTGGATTACCGGTGAGCATGAGCGATATGTAGATAGCAGGAACCAGGTAGGCGAAGATCAATACGCAGTATTGCGCAACCTGGGTATAGGTAACGCCCTTCATCCCGCCAATCACGGCATAGAAAAAGACAATGCCCATTCCCACGAAGACGCCTGTATTAATGTCTACTTCAAGGAACCTGGAAAATACAATGCCGACGCCGCGCATCTGCCCGGCAACATAGGTGAAAGAAATAAATATCACACAGATCACTGCTACCAGTCGGGCCGTTTGCGAATAGTAACGATCGCCGACAAAGTCCGGGACTGTGAATTTGGAAAACTTCCTCAGATACGGCGCAAGTAATAAGGCCAGCAGAACATATCCGCCAGTCCAGCCCATCAGGTAGCGCGCACCGTCTGCTCCTTCAAAGGCAATAATACCTGCCATCGAAATAAAGGACGCTGCGGACATCCAATCGGCAGCAGTCGCTGCGCCATTTGCAATAGGGTGAACGTGGCCGCCGGCAACATAAAATTCTTTGGTTGAGGATGATCGACTCCATAAAGCGATACCGATATAGAGACCAAAGGAAAGTCCTACGAACAGATAGGTTAATAATGTCAGGCTCATTCTCTAATCTTCCTCTTCCACACCATATTCGCGGTCAAGTTTGTTCATGCGCCAGACGTAAACAAAAATCAGCAAAACGAAGAAGTAGGTAGCACCTTGCTGGGAGAACCAGAACCCCAACTTAAAACCGAAAAAATCAAACTGGTCAAGAAAATCAACGATCAATATCCCGCATACAAATGAGACAAAAAACCAGACAGATAAAAGCATCAGCATCAGCCTTATGTTGGCCCGCCAGTAATCATTTTTATTGCCTGACTCTTTGTTGGCTGACTCTTTATTGTCTGAGATAGTCATATCCTATTTTGATAGTCTGTTTGGATTGATCAGAGAAAACAGAATTTTCGATTTTTATTGTTGAAAACCTGAAGGCCGAGCATAACACGACAGCTTTGATGTGCAGTACACCGGACAGCATTACAAATCACTATTTGGTTCAAGTCAGGATTCTAGACCTCTGGGCCCCGTACACGAACCCGACGCCCTTTCGCAGGTGATTTGTTTTGTATGCCTAACCGATATTTAGTACTGTGTATTCTGTTCACTTTACAAACAAGAACTAACCAACTCGACGCATAAGGAAAAAGGCAATGGCTGTATCGGATCATGTGGATATAGAACAATTTATGGCTGGTGTCGAAAAGCGAAACCTTGGCGAATCTGAATTCATTCAAGCGGTAAGGGA
Organism: Pseudomonadales bacterium; assembly: GCA_046582185.1. Classification (GTDB taxonomy): domain Bacteria; phylum Pseudomonadota; class Gammaproteobacteria; order Pseudomonadales; family Azotimanducaceae. Next base: position 140,069 of record JAYGEX010000013.1, read on the forward strand.
AGTCAGTGAAGACGTCTTTGAGTTTATTGAAGACAAAGAGGAATATCACGAATATCAGATTCTGCGCCGTATGGCTGAGCCAGACAGGGTTATCAGCTTCAGGGTTTGTTGGGAAGATGACAATCACAATATTCGTGTGCAGCGTGGCTACCGCGTTCAAAACAATAATTCCATCGGCCCCTACAAGGGCGGATTGCGCTTTCACCCCTCCGTCAATCAGAGCGTGCTGAAATTTCTCGCTTTCGAGCAAACCTTCAAGAACAGCCTAACAGGTTTGCCGATGGGCGGCGGCAAAGGCGGCGCGGACTTTAATCCCAAAGGTAAATCTGACCACGAGATCATGCGCTTCTGCCAATCGTTCATGACTGAACTCTACCGCCACGTTGGCGCCGACATCGATGTGCCAGCTGGCGACATTGGCGTTGGTGCAAGAGAGATTGGCTATATGTTCGGCCAGTACAAACGAATCACCAACCAGTTTACTGGCGTGCTCACCGGAAAGGGAATTGAGTTCGGTGGCAGCCTGGTACGAACCGAGGCAACCGGTTATGGCGCGGTCTATTTTTTAGAGAATATGCTAAATCATATCGACCAGGACCTGCTGAACAAAACCGCAGTTATCTCCGGTGCAGGTAATGTTGCTACTCACGCAGCAGAGAAAATCACCCAGCTCGGTGGCAAGGTGCTGACCCTTTCTGATTCTCAAGGTTTCATCCACGACCCGGACGGTATGTCATACGAGAAGATCAATTGGGTGAAGCGGCAAAAAGGTGTGATTCGTGGCCCACTTGCAGCGTATGCTGACGAATTCAAAGGTTCAAGCTGGCATGCGGGTGAGAAACCCTGGGGCCTTACTTGTGATATCGCCATGCCTTGCGCAACACAAAACGAAATGAACGGTGATGAGGCCAGATTACTTCTGAAAAATGGCTGCAAGTCCGTCTCTGAAGGTGCAAATATGCCCATCAATCTGGATGGCGTGCATGCCTTTAAGGACGCTGGTATTTGTTACGCGCCTGGCAAGGCCGCCAATGCTGGTGGTGTTGCCGTATCAGGCCTTGAGATGAGCCAGAACTCTGCCCGCTTATCATGGTCTGAGGAACAGTTGCAGCAACAGTTGAGGGATATCATGAAGGGCATCCATGATCGCTGCACCGAATATGGCGACAAAGGCGATGGCACTATTGACTACGTAAGAGGTGCAAATATCGCCGGTTTTGTAAAAGTAGCCGATGCAATGATAGCCTACGGGGTTGTTTAAGCACTTACGCTACCAATGTAGAGGTAGTAAAGGTTCCTGACTAAACCGCAACTTATTCCGAGTCGTTTTCCAGCAGTTTTTGCGGTAGCGATTTGCTGACCTTTGCACCCAGCTCACGCATACTTTCCGCCTTTCTAACGAGATTTCCCCGTCCCGATGTCAGTTTGTTGTGAGCATCTTTGTAAGCAGTCTGCGTGGATTCTATCTTCGAACCAATATTCTCCAGATCATTCACAAAGCCCACAAACTTGTCGTACATGGCACCGGCTTTGCCGGCAATTTCCTGGGCGTTCTTGTTCTGTTGCTCATAACGCCAGATATTTTGAATAATACGTAAGGTTGCCAGCAGCGTTGAAGGCGCGACCATGATGATATTTCGTTCAAACGCATCCGAGATCAATTCATTATCTTCCTGCCCGGCCAGTGAAAACGCGGCTTCAATGGGAACAAACAATAAAACAAAATCGAGCGTCCTGATGCCTTCGAGTTTGTGATAATCCTTGCCGCTAAGCTGTTTGATGTGCTGGCGTAAGGACTGAAGATGCAGCTTCAGCGCATCCGCCTTCTTTGTTTCATCCTCGGCAGAACAGTATCGCTCATAGGCAGTCAGCGATACCTTGGAGTCAATAATGACGTCTTTATCTTCCGGTAAATGCACAATGACGTCTGGTTGATATCGACGCCCTTCCTCGTTCTTCATCGATACCTGGATTTCGTATTCCCGACCTTTTTGGAGGCCTGACTTTTCAAGTACCCGCTCGAGGATAATCTCGCCCCAGGTTCCCTGGGTTTTACTCTCGCCTTTGAGTGCATTTGTTAGATTGATCGCGTCCTTGCTAATGCGCGCGTTCAGATCTTGAAGGTTGCGAACTTCCTTGATCAGCGAAAAGCGTTCCTTACTTTCATCGTTGTAGGACTTTTCTACACGCTCTTCAAATTCTTTAATACGCTCACTCAAAGGCGACAACAAACTATCCAATTGCTCCTTACTCTCTGATTTGAATACCTTGTGCTTTGCATCAAAGATCTCAGTTGCCAGCGCCTTGAACTCTGCACTCATTCTTTGCTTGGCTTCCTGGAGGACTTCAAGCTTCTCATCATTTTGCTTTTTCTGTTCCTCGAGCGATGTGCGCAGGGATGCCTCCGCCACCAGGGATTGTTGCAACTTCTGTTCGTTCTGCGATACCTGGGTGAAGGCCTCTTCCAGTCGTCGATTCAGCCCACCGGTCTCGCGATCGTGACTTGCAATGTTTGTTTCGGCGATGGCCAATTGAACCCGATGGGAACCTTCCAGCGCATCTATTCGCTTCTTCATCCACAAATAGACAGTCGTACCAACTACACCGGTAAGCAGCAATGCACCCGCAATAATCGGAAGAAGGGAGTTTAGCGCAGGACTTGTCATCGTTAGGAAATACAAACCTCACAAAGTTGAAATGCTACTTGTAGCTTACACCGAACCAGAGACAGAACAGTACTAAACTGCTTTCAATCGAACTCAGTTGAATTTAGTGCAAGAAGGTAAACATCTTACGACGATAGGCCGTCGCGACCTCATTCCCTTTACCGAGGAGATCAAATACCCGAATCATGGTTTTGCGTGCCTCTTGCTCTTGCCATTCCCTGTCAAGTTTCAGAATTTCAAGCAGTTGCTCAAGTGCGGCCTCAATCTGGTCATCCGCTACCAGCTGTGTGGAAAGGTCGAGCCGTTGTTGCAGACCTTTAGGTTCTGTTTCAATCCTTGCTCTTAGCTCCTCAATGGAATCAAGCGCCTCAGCAGCATTCAGGAATTCCAGGCGATACTTCGGTTTATTAATGCCTGCGGTATCTGCCGGTATTCCAGCAAGGATTTGCTTCGCCTCATCCGCTCGACCTTCCATAATAAGCAGATCACAAAGTTCGGTGTGCAATTCATAATTACTCGGCTCATCATTGATAATCTGCTGCAACATTTTGATGGCATTTTCACGATCACCTTCTTCAAGGAATACATCCAGCTGGCCTTTGATGAGATCCATCTGGCTCATGGTCAGCTTATCCAGGATCGTCCTTAGTTGGGTTTCTTCCTGAGGACCCTCCAGACTTTCGGCCATCTGGCCCTGGTAGACAATTTTAATTGTCGGCAGTGTCCGCACACCAAGCTGTTGTACGAGCTGCTGGTTCTGCTGGATATCGACACGAGCCAGCAAAAATTTACCACCATATTCATCTGCAAGCCGCCTTAGGATAGGTGACAATTGCTGGCTGGGCTCTGCTTCATCAGCGTAAAACTCCAACAGTACTGGAATTTGCTTTGATTTTTCTACGACTTCAGACTGAAAGTTTTCAGTTGAAACCTCTACAACGTTGCTTACGGCGTTCATATTGCGCGGCCTTCTGCGTCAAATCTAGCGCATTAAACGCTAAGAAGAATAAGGCGCGTAGACTACCGGTTTGTGCGGAATATTTCACCCTCTCTTTGCTAAGGCATCCTTTGCTAACGAACTCTTTGTTAACAAACGGCGGGCACCACTACCTTAAGCAGACTTGGCTAAATACATTTGATCCCTACGAAGGGCCGAAGCCATAACTTTCTGAGAATGCCACGGATTCTGCTTTCCGCGGTAGAGCACCCGCTTGCCTTTGCTGAGCAACCATATATCCATTGATCTAATGTGTCTGACTTTCATAGTACTCGCACCTGATTACTGTATTTATAAACAGTACTGTACATTAATATAGGAAAATGCACAACAGAGTTAAATGATGGTCACCTTCAGACATGTAGCCTAAACGGGCATATCGTGACTTGAAGCCTAGTTAGTTCCCGTCCATAAATAGCCAAATTAGAACAATATATGCAAAATTCTAGATCCGTTAGCTATATACAACAATCACTTCCTAGGGAAGTAACACCGGCGGTTTCTATTTCTGGACGAGCACTAGCTAGTTCCTGTCAGGAAAGTACATGATTTGAACAAAAACGCAGAACTAAATTATTGTTATCGTTGCAAAACAATCGCTTACGAAGGAAGTGGCACCGGTGGCCTTAGAGTCAGGACAAGATCTATCTGACTTCCAGCCAGTCAAAGCCATCTTGCTGGTCAGCAAGGTGCAGATTACCCGACCAGTGTTCCAGAATCGGTTGCAGGGCAAGGTTCGCCAGATCCGGGTGATTGTTTTTTTCACTAATGTGAGAAATAACAAGATGTTGCAAGCGTCCGAGTTCGATGTTCTGCAGCAGGCCTGCCGCCTGATCGTTGCTTAAATGACCGTGGGGCCCACCGACTCTCTGCTTTAACGGGTATGGATAGGGGCCGTCAGCGAGCATCTTTGGATCATGATTACATTCGAGCATAAGTGCATCACAAGTCTTGTACTGTGTTTCAACAAATGGGGTTACGTGCCCCAGATCGGTCAACACACCGATCTTTATGCCACCTGAGGAAAGTAAGTATTGGCAAGGCTCTCTTGCATCATGAGGTACAGGAACCGGCTCGATACCGATGCTGCCAACCTGGAAACTTCGGTGGCAGTTGACCTTCTTCATCACAGGCATAAGGCCATATTTTTCGGGATTGTAGGTGCCAGGTGTCATATAGACCGGCGTCGAAAACTTCCTCGCAAATGGCGCTACACCATGAATGTGGTCTGCGTGCTCATGGGTGACAAGAATCGCGTCAATATCTTCTGGCGTTCTATCCAGACGCTTTAATCTGCGAAGCGTTTCCTTCAGAGTGAAGCCAAGATCAATGAGGATGCAGGTATCCCCATTTTCAATCAGCGTCGCATTGCCTTTGCTCCCACTACCCAGGGAGGAAATACGCATTACGTGGAATATTCCTTGATGACCCTGAGTAATCGTTCAGCTACCAGGGAATCCGGCTGCACATCGGATTCTGAGTGAATAGTGACGTGAACTTCGGGTCCAGCCGATACCAGATGTACTGTGTATCGATTAGCAGGTCCGTCCTCACGATTGTCATCTCTAGAAAACAGCCCCTTGAAGAAGCCTGGCTTGGGCGTGTGAGACCGCGTGTAATACACATAATAATTGGCGGAAGATCTGTCCTTGTCTTCAATTGGCACCCGAGCGTTATCAAGTGCAATGCCCACTGTTGCCCAGGCTCTGTCAAACTTAAGCTTGTATTTAAGAACCGGAGTTTGCCGGTCCGAGACCAGCTCTGCTTTACTTTCCTGCAGATTGGTCGCCATCAGCGAGATCGTGCCCTGGGTAACTGTCTCGCCCAGATAAAAAGCCAGCACTGTTAGGATTTTGTTCTCCAGCTCAAGATCATCTGAACTTCCACTCCAATTATCCTGGTCCATTCGAAACGGCGCACCCTCCTGGATTGAAAGATGTTGCAAATAAATCTCTGTACTGCCCGAGCGAATCCCCGGCTCAACAGTCAAGCGGAATTTATGGCTGGTGACGTCAGTTGAGTTCCCAAATACGCTGCCGTCCTTTAAGCTCTTGAAGATCTCATCCGGCGTTCCATTTCGTGCCACCAGCCATTCACTGGTTAGCATACCTTTTGCCGGGTTAATCTCTGCAGGCGTAATATTATTGGTCTCCCAGAACTGCAGAACCTTTGGCCAGACTGTAGCAGGTGGCAGATCGACAAATACCCATTGCTCATCGCCAAGTTTTTTAATGACAATTTGCTCAACGCCAAAAGAAGTGCTCAGCGCCTCCGGCAGACCTACTTCATAATTCCGTTCCGCAAGGCCGCGCACATCTATCACCTCAGGAATGGGCATCACATCATAAAATTGTGGCTGATCCAGACTTTCAGGGATGACAACAGGTTTACTTGATCCTGTTTCCAGTGCTCGACGTTCGGCACCAGCGCCAAACCAGGAACATGCAGAGAGCGTTGAGACTAAAACAGTCATCATCAACGCCAGTTGTGCTTGCTTCATTTAATTCAACGCTCCGGCTTTTCGCATGGCTGAACGTAAAGCATCATGATACTTCGCGTCTAATTCTGTCATTGGCAATCTGATTCCACCTTTTATTCTTTCCATTTCCATAAGCGCCCACTTCACCGGAATCGGATTAGCCTCAAGAAACAAGTCATCGTGCAGCCCCCTGAGTGGCTCATCCAGCGTATGGGCCTCGTCGCTATTGCCAGCAACCGCGGCATTACACATTGCGGCCATTTTCGCCGGTGCAATATTGGCAGTTACACTAATCGTTCCCTTTGCGCCGCCTAACATCAAGTCGCAGGCCGTCGCATCATCTCCTGAATAAATGACAATATCCGAGCCGCAAAGTTCAAGAATCTCAAGACTTCGGGACAGATCGCCAGTCGCTTCCTTGATTGCAATAATCTGCTCAATCTCACTTAGTCTTTTAACCGTTTCCGGCAACATGTCGCAGGCCGTTCGACCCGGGACGTTATAAAGAATCTGGGGCAGATCCACTGCCGCGGCAATGGCTTCATAGTGTCTGAACAGGCCTTCCTGAGTGGGTTTGTTGTAGTATGGCGTGACCAGCAAACAGGCATCTGCACCTGCATCTTTGGCCGCCGCGGTCAGTTCAATGGCTTCCGTGGTGGCATTGGCCCCCGTACCAGCAATGATAGGCACTCGCCCGTTCACCACATCCACCACGCGTTTAACTATTTCGCAGTGCTCAGGTATGGCTATGGTAGATGATTCACCGGTGGTGCCAACCGGCACGATCGCCGCTGTACCCATCTCAAGATGCCATTCAATTAATGCATCCAGTGATTGCCAATCGATGGATCCATCAGCATTCATCGGTGTTACTAACGCTACAATACTCCCAGTAATCATGGGTCCCCCAAATAAAAATCGACAATATTAACGATGGACCTTCCTGATAACAAGATTAACTCTTGTTCACCGGGTATTATTACATCCACCTATTTCCAGCACTTATTCTCAATCGCGCTTATGCGCTTACTTAATAGTGCTCCACACGAATATCGGTCATTCCTGCACCACAGGCTGATTTGACGGCCAGGCTGTCATTATTGCCTTAACAAGCGTCGCCAGGGGGATCGCAAAAAAGACGCCCCACAGACCCCACCAGCTACCAAACACAAGAACAGCAATGATAATAGCAATGGGGTGTAAATTAACGGCCTCTGAAAACAGCAGCGGCACAATCACCATGCCATCTATACCCTGAATGATTGTGTATCCCAACATCAGATAAAGGAAGGATTCGCTCCAGCCGTACTGCATATAAGCAATAATGACGACAGGAACACTCACCGCAATCAGACCCAGATATGGAACAATTACAGATAGGCCCACCAGAAAGCCGAGCAAGGCGGCATAGCGTAATCCGAAAGCTGTAAAGAAGAAGTAACTGACACTACCAACAATCAGCAGTTCTACGAACTTCCCGCGTACGTAATTTTCCATCTGCAGATTCATCTCTCGACCCACCTGGTTCATCAGCGGCCGTTGATCGGGTAGAAAGGATAGACACCAGTTCAACAGTTGGTCCTTATCCTTTAACAGGAAGAACACCAGAAACGGAATGAGCAGCATATAAACCAGCACGGTGGCAAGAACTGGAAGCTGGGACAATGAAAATGACAGAATCCACTGACCAATATCGCCAGCTTCACTATTTAACATTTCTATCCAGGTACTGACCTGGGCCTCGGAAATATAATCAGGATAGCTTTGTGGCAACTTATCCAGCATGGCCTGAATTTTGGTGATCATATTAGGTAGTTCCTGAAACAGGGCTTGCATCTGCCGCCATACACCCGGCAAAACAAATACCAGGAAGCCAACAAAGCCTCCGAGAAACAAGAGGAAGGTCAAAGCAACGGCGATGCTATCGGAAACCTGATACCGGGAAAAAATCTTGATGACTCCCTGCATCACATAGGCGAGAACGATCCCCGTAAGAAGTGGCGCCAGGATTGCGCCCATGGTGACGATGATGATAAAGAACAAGCCCAGAATAGCAACAAACAAAATTGCCTCCTCATCAGACAGGTGTTGTTCAATCCAGCCCCTTAGAACTTTTAGCATGGCAGTACTTCCAGCATTCGAGTGCCCTTTACATTATCCATTCTGCCCGCTTCTATTTCTTACGTAGCCAATAGGAATAAGTACCCTCTACTTCCTTGCTAAGCAGCAGATGATGACCGCTCTGTTTCGCAAATACTTCAAAATCCCGAACGGAGCCGGGATCAGTACAAACCAGTTCAAGTACCTCGCCAGAATCCAGAGCATTAAGTGCCTGCTTGGCTTTCAACAGCGGCAATGGGCAATTAAGACCACTGGCATCCAGCATCTTATCCGCGACGGGTTGCGTCTCCTGCCCCGTCTCTGCCTGCCGTTCTGGTTCGTTCTTCACATTTGTCTCCCGGAATTTATGCGATTATATCAGTCACTGAATCTTTCTTCTTGAACCCTTTCACTCATCTCTTTATCTCAAGAATGAGAACATATGATCGCCAGTCGGGTCTATTTATAACCTTTTGACTGTATAACCTTACGGCCGCCACCCGTGAAGCTGAACTAAAAATTAATGGGACATCAACTGATTATCTGCCTAACACACTTCAGCGATTTTTATTTTCCGACATGAACCAGTAACATTCGGCTACAGATGAAACAACAACTCACACAAGATAAGCGAACATTTTCCATGTATGCCCGCCTGCGACCTGGACGACCCCGGCTACTAATGGCACTGATTTCAGTGCCGGTATCCGTATTGCTGCTGGTTAGTACCTGTCTTGCCGCAAATAGTGAAAACCTCCCAAAGCTGGGCGATTCCACCTCTGGCATAGTATCCCTTGAGACAGAGCGTCAAATTGGCCAGAACTTCCTGCGTTCACTTCGTGCCAACGCTCCAATGCTTAATGACCCCCTGTTACAGGACTACCTCGAGCACTTGATCTACAAACTGGCCGCCAGCAGCCAGCTCCAGGACAAACGCCTGGATGTGGTCCTTATCAAGAGCCCGGTCATTAATGCATTTGCCGCACCCGGCGGCATTGTTGGTGTTAACTATGGATTGTTTTCCTATGGTGCAACAGAACATGAAATATCCGCAATCCTTGCCCACGAATTAGCGCATCTAAGCCAGCGCCACTTCGCTCGCGGCATCGAGGCTGGTAGAAATACCGGCATGATTAATCTCGCCGGTTTACTGGCCAGCATTATATTAATGACAACTGTGGGCGGTGATGTAGGTATGGCGGCGCTCAACACCACTCAGGGCATTACCCAGAGCAGACAGCTTAGCCATAGTAGAGCCCGGGAGTCAGAGGCTGACCGGGTGGGAATTGATACGCTGGTAGAAGCCAATATGGACCCCCGCGCCATGGCATATATGTTTGAACGTCTGGAACGTGCGAACCGTTACAGCAGCGACAGAATTCCGGAATTTCTGCGTTCCCATCCCGTAACCAAGAGCCGCATATCAGATTCTTACAATCAGACCAGGCGATTCCCAACCAAGGTCTGGCCGCTAATTGTCGACTATCAACTTATGCGCGCCCGGGTAAGCGCCCTTACCGCAACATCCCCCCAGGAGGCCCTTCTACGATTCAAAGATGGCATTAATGACAATGACCCTATCAGACGCGCAGCGAACCAATATGGTCTTGTACTTTCACTTACCGCCAAGCGGGAAATTGATGAAGCCATCAAATACATTCGCCCCTTAAAAGAGAAATATCCGGACAAGATAATATTTAAAATTGCAGAGGCTGATATCCATTCCCAGGCCGAGCGATATGAAGATGCAATCGAAATACTGGAAACTGCACTTGCCATAAGCCCCGGCAACTACCCCCTGAACATGAGCTATGCAGAAACTCTGATTAAGGCAGGCCGAGCGGCGGAAGCGCAGGCAGTCTTACTGGCTTTATCAAATACGAGAAAGAATGATGAACAGGTCTGGTACTTGCTGGCTGAGGCCTTTGGTCTGGCGAACAATATTCCTGGTGTCCATTGGGCCCGCGCGGAGTTCTTTGTGCTCAACGGCAACTATAGCCAGGCGATTAAACAACTGGGTTACGCTCTCCCTTTGGTGAGAGATAATTTCCAGCAGGATGCAAAAATCAAACAGCGAATGGAAGAAATCTGGGCGCTTAGATCTAAAAGATAAGGATCGAAAAAATAAACCTCAAGACTATATTCACGCCTTACCTTTGACTCTGAGCTGATTGCTCTGTGCGAATGCCACCATCCTGTTGAGAGGTATTAAGGCACGCTTGCTAATCTCTGGATCGACAAATATTTCATTGTTGTTGGCCGCGTCACCGTTCTTACTTTGGAGCAAGGTCGCTTCGAGATTTTCCAGGACGTTCATACCCATCCATGGGCAATGAGCACAGCTGCGACAGCTCGCTCCATTACCTGCAGTGGGCGCTTCGATCAGGGTCTTGCTCGGCGCGGCCTGATGCATCTTGTAAAAAATCGCCTTATCTGTTGCGACAATAAACTTCTCGTTTGGCAACTCCTGCGCGGCACGAATTATCTGCGTGGTTGAACCAACAACTGTAGCTAGCTGAATTACAGATTGAGGTGATTCCGGGTGCACCAGGACAGCCGCATCAGGGTGCACGTTCATAAGATCTCGAAGACCCTGCTCTTTGAACTCTTCATGGACAATACAGGAACCTTGCCACATGACCATGTCTGCGCCTGTCTCGTTTTGAATATAGGAGCCCAGGAATCGGTCGGGTGCCCAGAGTATTTTTTTACCCTCATCCATTAAATATTCTGCAACTTCAAGGGCAATACTGGAGGTCACCACCCAATCTGAGCGCGCTTTAACCGCAGCAGAAGTATTTGCGTACACAACAACTGTTCGATCCGGGTGTTCATCGCAGAAAGCTGAAAATTCATCTATAGGACAACCAAGATCAAGTGAGCAGGTCGCTTCCAGCGTTGGCATCAATACGCGTTTTTCCGGGCTTAATATCTTGGCAGTCTCACCCATAAACTTAACACCGGCGACAACCAGGGTTTGCGCATCATGCCTGGCGCCAAATTTTGCCATTTCCAGTGAATCAGAGACGCAACCGCCGGTTTCTTCCGCGAGGGACTGAATTGCATCATCCGTGTAGTAGTGAGCGACCAGGACTGCATTTTGCTCAAGCAACAGGGCTTTGATACGATCTTTAAAACCGCTGATCTCCTGCTCATCAATGCTATGGCTCTGATGCAGGGGAATGTCGAAAGCGATATTGCTCAATTTTTTCACTCATCGATGAAAAATGGGTTTACCAGTATACATCATGGATAATGGAAAATAGCCAAGACGCTCAACTCTTATCCCCGCGAAGATACTTGCGACAAGTAATGGTCGGTTATACTTCGCGACTCACTCAAAACCGTCTTTTATAAATGTTAAACATCGCTTTACTGATAGCCGAGACAGAAACGATTGTCGATGGTAACTATCGACGATTCGCTAATGAATTGTTGAAGCGAGACATCGACGTGACCGTTTGTCTAATGGACTCCCTGTGTCTATACAAATCCGATATCCGGGCGCTTGGCTTTAAGGTAAACGCGCTGCTGGAAGACGGCGTTGCATTCCCGGCATTTCAAACATTTGCTATGCATGATTTCTCCGACGTTTGGGTTCTTTCCCTGGGTTTTCGAAGCAGTTTTCTGGATAAATTCCAGCTCCTCTATTCCCTGGACGAAAAGACCAAAGTTACGAATTCCCTGGATGCCCTTATGCATCTCAAGAGTAAGTACTTTTTGGCCAGCAAACCGGATCTCTTCAAATACCCGGCATCCTTTGCTTCCTGCAATCCGGATGAACTCTTTGAAATTTTAAAAGATGGCGTAGCCTGGATAGCCAAACCACCGGCCGGAAGCCTTGGCAGAGACGTATTCTTGATAAAGAAAGGCGATCCAAATGCCAGGGTCATTCTGGAAAATCTTTGTGGCATCGAGAGAAACCAATTTGTCCTTCTCCAGGAATATGTCCCGGAGATTGAGCGCGGTGAAAAACGGGTATTGTTCGCAGGCGGAAAAGTGGTCGGCCAATACTTGAGGATCGCCCACAAAGACCACAGAACCAACGTCATGCAAGGTGCCAAGATCAAAGAGTGCGATCTAAGCCCCGAGGAGGCTGCCTATTGCGAACAATTGGGGGGATTTCTCAAGGATTTTGGCGCCAGCTTCGTCGGTCTTGACCTCGCCTACCCCTGGATAATTGAATTTAACGTGATCAACCCCGGCGGACTACTCACAATAGAGGAGCTGACGGGTCAGGACCTTACATCCAGCATTATCGACGAGATTGGCTTTATTTAATCAGGTTCTTGAGTTTTGACCACGAATCGGTATGATGTCGCACTTCCCAATATGGGGCGTTAGCTCAGTCGGTAGAGCAGCTGGCTTTTAACTAGTTGGTCCCGCGTTCGAGTCGCGGACGCCCCACCAATTCAAAGGGCTGTAGAGCATTCTAAGCCCTCGCAAAATATCTGTAGAAGATTTGTAGAAACAACCTGCACCGTTTGAGGTATTAACATACCCTCCTTTGTTACTCCTTTAACAATCCAGTCGTTAACCAATCAGCTAAACGGCAGGACACCTGAGACTCGTCATAACTCAACACTTTCTACCTTGGAAATCGTTCCTAGTTGGCTGATTAGACATTCAGACATATTCAAGACATCAACTTAAGTGGAATTCACTATACTGTATATGTGTACAGTATACGCCTTAAACAAATGCACAAAGGAACCATCCTCAATCACGATAGTAAAGGTGCTGTCGGAGTCCTGCTAAAAAACGGGGATCTACGATTCGTTTACTGGGGAGGATTCACTCTTGAGATGCATCACCCAGTGAAACTATTCGTTCATCAATACAGTCGAGAGAATGAATGGAATCCGCGGAGCTCGGGATCAAAGATGCCAGTCTATACAGAGCTGAAGCCAGGAGAGTTCCTGGTCGGAAGTTGGTCAAATGAATACGTATACGCAATGCTGCCCTTTCTGATTGTTGAGGGGAAGCTTTCGGAGTATTGGCAAGATAACTTTTTCGTCAAAACGAGCGTTCCAAAATAGCCACTGGTTTGTTGCCACGAGAGTATATGCGAGGAAGATGCAGGTTCAGGTGATTTAACAAGCTGTAGCTCATCCAACCTGCTTCAGCCGAAACCTTAGCGATATCGTTTTCACCTTCGCGGCTGTACACCTCAACGACATCACCTGTGCTACACCAACCCGGCGTAAACCTTCTCTTACCACGCCTATATACATCTAAATTCAACTATACTCGCTGATGCACATGAACATGCCCAACTGGAATACCACACAATGAAAATCATCGGCGCGGGTTTTTCTCGAACAGGTACATTCTCGCTAAAGCACGCGATTCAAGCCCTAGGTTTTGAACCTTGTTATCACGGTGAAGTGATTTTCCAACGACCTGATCATGTCGAAATCTGGAACACGGTCCTGCAGCAGCAACCGGATTGGCAAGCCTTGTTCTCTGGATACGAAGCTGGCCTGGACAGCCCTATTTGCTTTTTCTGGCGCGAAATTCTAACAAGCTTCCCAGATGCGAAAGTAATACTAACGAAGCGAGACCCAAATGATTGGTATGAAAGTTTTGCAGCTTCCCTTTACCCAGCGATGATGAACCCAGAGCGGGCACCGAAGGAAATTCAAGGGGCATTAAAGATGGCCAAAGCAATTGTTCTCGATCATATATTCGGCGGAAAGTTCGAAGACCGAAGGTTTGCAATTGAGATTTACAACAAGCATAACGACTCAGTTGAAGCCAGCTTCACCAATGAAAAGTCAGAACTACTGGTTTTCGAAGTCGCGAACGGATGGGCGCCATTGTGTGCATTTTTAGATCAGCCGATACCCCACATTGAATTCCCGAACACCAATTCAAGGGAACAATTTCAATCTATATTGAGATAACAGGTATGCAGGTAGTCTCCCCTAGTTTCACTGTCGATAACTGGCACAATTTCACGGTTATCAATACTTGCTCAGGGTCCACAGAAGTCTCGTTCTAAACGCCATGACCTACCCAAGATCTCACCTCGTCGACCCGGAAGGCAGCGTTGATCTTGTTTTTCACGTTCTGTTCTTGGCGGTCCTGTTGTTGGCTGTCCTAATCTCCTCTCTCTTCTCAATCATTGAGTCACGATAGTCAGCATAAAGAAACAGAACCATGGTTATGGTTGCGCCAACTGCGGTCATAACCAGGATTAATAAAAAACTCTGCCATCCACCTTCTTGATCTGCGACCGAACCGCCGACAAAGTCAAATACCATCGTCCCGGAATAGGCGACTGCATCAATCAGGCCGATCAACAAACCACAGTGTTTACCGCCAAAATCTATCGAAAATACACTCATAGGCAAGTAATAAGCTGGTGAGATTGCGAATCCGAAGGTAAAAATGGTGCCTATCGTAAGCATTAACTCTAGCTGTGTATTTAATTGGATGTTTGCAAGTGACCAGAGCAATAATAGGCAAAAGAACGCTAAAACCAGCATGCCTCCCAATGCGAAAATGAGAGTCTTTTTCGAAAGCTTGTCAAAAACAAAACCTCCCGCAAATACCGCGACCAGGCAACCTAGCGGGAAAGCGGAAGAGGCCATCCCTGCTTGAGCAGGTGCAAGCTCGAAAGTTTCACTCAGATAGATGGGAATAAAAGCCTGAAACTCAAACAGTACAGACAGAAATGTAACACTCAAGCAAATCAGCCAGAAACGAGGGCTTTTAGCAAAAAATGATAAGGCCTCCCGTGTTTCCAGTTCTCTTAATGGGTGATTCTGAGACCAGGCTGTCAGCAAATTAACGGTCTCTGCTGCTTCGGTGCTGAGTTCTGTAACGTCCGGTGGCCTGCTTCGTAAAAATTTCAGCAGCACCAACATGATCACTACCGAAATAACCGCCGCGGCAACAAACAAACCTCGCCATGACATCACAAGTAACAGGCTCCCTAACACAAGGGTTGCCGCAACAGAACTTGCACGAGAACTTGTCGCAATAAAACCCCATACCCGGCCATGTTTTGGATAAAGAAACCAGACCTTGATGATATTGGCGATCGACGGCCATCCTGCAGATTTAGCAAAAATCGTGAGGAAATAAAATATGAAGAAGGCGCCATTAGTGGAGACAGTACCGAACATAAAGATGGCAGCAGCAGAGAGAGCGATGGCAAAAATGAAGACCTTGTGACCACCCAACTTATCGGCTAATACACCGTTGGTGAGTTTACCCAGCAGATTGCCTGCGGTACCCCAGCCGAGGATAGCGCCAAAGGCTGTTTTATCGAGGTTTAACTCATCATCCAGCAGCATAGCTGGCCCTGCTATGCCTACCGTTGTTCGACATAACATTAACGCCGCATAACCTAAGCACATACTGCCGACGATAATGATTTCCCAGCGAAGATTCAGGCTGTTTAAGATGCCCTTACTCACTCTGTGCCTGCCTCTTTCTCAATTTTTTCATCGCCTCGAAACAAGGGTAAGAACACCCATGTATTTTCCTAAATGAGCTTCCAACCATAGATGGCAGTCATTGCAACAGTATATGCCGCCAGAATAAGCACATTGGTTGGGTTCCCCGAAAGTTTTGGTGTTTTGATCTTCGAGACATTTAGGGCCACGAGTACCAGGCTGCTGACGTAGAGGATGATGGAAAAGTCCCCATGGCTAAATAATCCTTCAAACAAGAATATGAAAACAAGAATAAGATTGTTGTTATCAAGTGCCAGTCCTGTGTATTTAGCCCCACCAGCAAGACCGAATATACTAAAATAACTTAAGCGCATTGCAGCGGCAGCAAGCATTAGAAATGCTCCCGGCAGGAAAATGGGGTCGAAGGCCCCATAACTCAATAGAAGAATGGCAGGGGTCACGCCATAACTGACTATGTCGATGAGTACGTCAAGCTGCCCTCCAAAACGGCTATCATCACCTGTCCTGCCTTTCATCCTGCGTGCGATGAGACCGTCAGCCCAGTCAAAAGCAACAGCCCAGACCATGCCAATCATTGCTGCGGAATAAACACCTAATATACAGAAGTAGATAGCAAGCACTGTGCAAGCCAATCCCGCAAGTGAACACAAATTGGGTAGATCTTTGACATAAGCAAGAATGGAGCTAGGCGACTGCTTTTGCACTGCAGAGTGATCGGTCATCTTCGTAAATCCCTGAAATGATTTGTTAATTTGCCAAGTATGGATGGCATATTTCTCTCACTTTTATATTTCTGTTTAAGCATTGTGAGATTGGAGGAAAAGCGTATCATACAGCAACGAAAATCCGCCCGATATGAGGACTAAATAACAATTATGCTTGTATATACAGTTGGTACCTTCGATTTATTGCATGTCGGCCACCTGACCCTACTGGAATACTGTAAAACACTGGGTGATGTTTTTGTGGTGGGCGTTGCTGCCGATGAAGTCGTCAATCTCTATAAACCCAATGTACCCGCTATCCCTCTCATTCAACGAATAGAAATGCTGAAAGCCCTGCGATGTGTCGATGATGCGCGTGCCTATCATGAGCTTGATTATGTATCTGCTTGTAAAGAATTGGACGTTGATATTTTCGTTATAGGTGAGGATTGGGGAACCGATCCACATAATCTGGCAGTGGAGGCTTATTTAAAAGCAGCTGGAAAAGAGATTGTTCAAGTTCGGTACAGTCCGCTAACCTCATCGACAAAAATAAAGCAAAACGTCATCGCCCAATCCCGGATGGAGAGCAGCGGTTTTAAAGCGGCTTCATAACAAGAAAAAATTATTGTACTTTAGCGGCATACACAAACTAAACCCGGATACCCAACTACGGCAATCCGGGACGTCCAGCAGATAATCAATCTCCCCTTAGATCACTCACAATTATCTGACACTGACAACAACGCACAATCATCGCTTGCAGGTTCGTTATCCTGAATGTCATAGGCAATGCAGGATCTCATCTCGTCGATTTCCCGGCGTTCCACCAACTGATCTTTGGCTCCGCGAATTCTTGCCGAAACCTGGAAGTGGGTAACGCGCTATAGGATCGGTGAATTCTTCAGGACACCACCTAAGAATTTGACGGCTGATTCGCCTGATACTAAAGGCTGACATCTGTTGTTGGCTGTCCTCATCTTCTGTTTCTTTATGCTTGCCGGAGAACCTGCTTGCCTGGTGCCTTACAGCTCAGGCTACCTTATTTTCTTTTGTTGGAGCCGGGTTGTTATAAACAAGAACATCATCATCAAGAGGTGCCGCAGGTAATATGTCTTTTTCAGTATAGTAATCTTGACTATTTATCCATGGGCCAACATCACTTTGTTTGGGTAATCGTTTAACGCCACGGCGCATATACCCCGGTGCAAAATCATCTGCATCAATAAAGCCCTTGCCGTTCATACCCTGGTCTTCCTTGCGTAGTTTCGGCGTACACTGGCGAACGCCCAGCTCATCCATATGATTAAGCAGCCGACAAACATAGTGTGCAATCATGTCGGAACGCATTGTCCAGGAGGTGCGAATGTAACCAAAGCTCCAGGCAAGATTCGGCATGCCGGATATCATTACTCCGCGATAAGTCCAGCTGTCGGACAAACTAACCGCCTCACCATCCACGTCAAAGGCAATGTTGCCTAAGCCGCAAAGTTCTATTCCCGTCGCACTTACGATGATGTCAGCCTCAAGAATCTTTCCCGATTTCAACAGAATACCGTTCTCAACAAAATGTTCAATTTCTGCCGTTTCTACAGAGGCCTTTCCGGATTTTATGGCTTTAAACATGTCGCCATCGGGAAGCAGGCATAACCTTTCCTTCCACGGCCCATAACTTGGCGAGAAGTGTGTTTCAATATCATAGCCGTCAGGTAGCTCTTCTGTGGCTCCGTCTATGAGTTCTTTACGAACGGCATCAGGTTCTGAAACAGAACGCTCAGCGATGTCACGCCCAAATTCAAGTGCCTGTCGTCGTTTAATGCCGTGAATCCAGTCCAGCGGCACATCCAATGCCCGCAGCTGTTCTATCATCTCGTCTTCCTCACTGTTATCCATGGACATGTAATAGCTGGGTGAACGTTGCAGTTGAGTGATGTGCTCTACGGTTTCTGCCATCGCAGGAAGTATAGTCGCAGCAGTAGCGCCGGAGCCGATAACGATCACTTTCTTGCCCGTATAATCCAAATCTTCAGGCCATTTTTGTGGATGAATCAGGAGACCGCCAAATGATTCTTCACCTGGAAAATCAGGTTGATAACCTGCCTCATAGTTATAGTAACCCTGACACATAAACAGAAAGTTGCCGGTATACTTCCTGTTCTCGCCATTTTGATCCTTAGCTGATACTTCCCAACAAGCAAGCTCTGTTGACCAGGATGCGCTATCTATCCAGTGGTTAAACTTAATATTCGGCGCAAGATTGTTTTCATCAACAACTTCATGCAGATAACTTAGTATCTCTTCCGCAGTGGCAATGGGCTGACCATGCCATGGTTTAAAGTCATAGCCAAAGGTATAGAGATCACTGTCAGAGCGTATACCGGGGTAACGAAACAGATCCCAAGTACCCCCAATGGCATCACGACCTTCAAGAATAACAAAGTCTTTATTGGGACTTTCCCTTTGCAAATGACATGCTGCGCCGAGGCCGGAAATACCGGCGCCTACAATAATAACGTCATGGTGCTCAATGTTAGTTGGGTTTGTAATGCTAGCGCTTGTCATATCAGACAATCTTCAATTTTGGTGTGAGTTAATTGGTACATGGAATACTATGAGCATGGAGCCCATCAGGTCCCTCAGATTAGTTGTTGGCTCAGCATCGCACATAGCCCGCAGTATCAAACTGATTCTCGATCATACAACAGAGTTGCAGAGCCGTCAGCTAAATGTAGAGCCGTCAGCTACTAGTATGAGGCACGCAATTGAGCGCCCTGTTAATGAATTCCCGGTCAGTCATCCAGCCACTTCTGGGCAAATCCACGGCATCGCGCAGGCTAAACAATCTACATTGAGATTCGCCAATCTTTGACTGCCTAACCGAACAGGCCTGCTCGAATCCAGTGCCGATTGCGCCAAACAGATCGCTGTTACTGGTTATATCTGTATATTCCTCGAGCACTTTCTTGCCTTCGTTTTCCCGAACAATCATGAATTTTCTAGTGGGTGGATTACTCACACGATATTCACCCAGGTGAAAACAGGTATTGGATAAATAGCCGGTTCCCATAAACAGAACTTGTGCATAACTATATTGTTACCTCAGCCGATGGTACATTGAGTTGAATCACTACCTGTTAACTGAGTTAGTCATTTGGAAATCATTTCTAAAGGAACGGCCATCAGCCTCCGAAAAATCGAGCTCAGTGACTTGGATATCCTGACTAACTATGAATATTCTGTTTCCATCACCGAAGCGCATTCCGATCTGGAAGTTCTCACCCAGCTCTACACTGACTATAGGCTCTGGGACGGGCTAGCAGGCGCCGCAGCCATCATAGAGAACAAAAGTAGTCGCATGCTTGGCACTCTTCAGTTCTTCCGCTCGGCACCATGTATTCATGGCCTGGAGATTGGATACATCATTCACAAAAGGGAAGACCGGGGCAAAGGATACGCAGCGCAAGCTTTACGGCTCCTGTCAGACCACCTGTTTTCAACAAGTACCAGCATTTCCCGGCAACAATTACTAATTGAGGTATGGAATACACCTTCATGGAAAGTCGCTGAACACTGCGGCTTTATTCACGAAGGTATTCTTAGATCCAGTGGCTTTGGCGATACCCCGGCGGATTGCTTTATCTATTCACGGACCGCCAATGACTACCATGGGGAGACGAACTCGATGAATAGGCCGTCTTCATAGACGCGAAGATAGTACAGGTAGAAACTTAAGCAATTCCAGCAAAAAGTAAAATGATGGAAGTACTCACGACTTCAAGGCGTATCTATGCCCCAGAAATACACAACGATTCGAGATGGTAAGCGCTACCTTTGGTATATAGAAAGGTTGTGGCAACAGGCAAAGAACCTCACGCCGTTCAAAATTGAAATCTCGTCGATTAAGGAACTCGAACAAAATTGCTGGTTTGAATCCCGTGAACCAACGCTGCGTGAAGTAGCAAAACATTGCGAGCGCATCAATGCGGCTGATCTATCTTATCCAATTATCCTCAATGACAATGGCACTCTAATGGAAGGCGGGCACCGACTCTGCAAATCACAGATGGAAGGAAAATCAACAATAGTGGCGGTTCAATTCAAAACGATGCCGAAGCCGGACAAGATTCTGGAAATAACAGGAACATCACAACCGGTAAACCACGGTGACCAGGGATCTATTTGATCCGATCCATAAGTAAATGGTGAGGTAGCTACATCAGATTCGCTAAGGCTTAAAAAGCCCAATTCAACCGGGTTTCGTGATCGAAGCGACAACTATTCTGCAAACCCTTCAAATTTCCTGGCCCGTAGACCGACCTGAAGCCAGGGTGCTTCTTCCGAATTAAAGATGTTAGCTTGCGGCTGAATGGACGGAAGGTCATTTAGTGAACGTGCGGGTACGATGAGAGATGTTCTGGATTTGTTCACGAACGACAGAGCTGAGCCGCATATTCGGCAGAACGAACTCGAGAAGTCTCGAGTCGGGTGTTGAAAAGCAGCAATATTATTCTGACCACTCAGCCATTCAATGTTATCTGGATCAGTGAGAATATTTGATGCAAATGCAGACCCGGTTAGCTGCCGGCACTGTTTACAGTGACATTGATAGAAGTTCTTAAAGTTATCGGCAAGCGTATAGCTCACTTCACCACATAGGCATTGACCTGTTAGTTGATTCTCCATCTTTGTAATGGCCTCCGTTAGTGACTCCAAGAAAAGTAAATCAGTCTATTCAAAAAGATATTTATCGCCTTAGGACGACGACTTCAATTACACTCCACCGGTTTAGGCAACAAGCGCAAATTGTAATGCCTTATTGACCGTAGAACATGCGCCACCAACAGAATACGCAAATCAAATTGTTGTTAGACTTAGGAAACGATCACTTACTAAGGAACCAATTCCGGCGTTCTTTGAATCCGGTCAAAACCAAATAGTCATGAACGATACCTCAGACACCACCACCGTTTATCTTCTACGCCACGCTCAAAGCACTGCCAGCGCGGATATAGCAGTTCCAGATTGGCCATTAAGCCAGCTTGGATCTGAGCAGAGCCTGGGTATTGTTGATGCCCTTAATGCACTTGACCTGGACCACGTGTACTCCAGCCCTTATAAGCGAGCAATCGACACTATTAAGCCCTATTGCACAGGCAAGAAATTAAACACGACGATTGAAGATGATTTGCGTGAAAGGAATTTAACGGACAGCTTTGTGACAGAAGGCTGGGATCAAATGATGGTAAACAACTGGGACGATTTGAACTTCGCGACCACAAATGGCGAATCAGGCTACTCATGCCAACATCGTATCGCAACCTGCATACTCCAAATCGTCACCAGACATCGAGGAAAGACCTTGCTCATCAGCTCACATGGTTATGCCATTTCACTTTTTCTCAATATGATGGATCACTCGTTTGTCTATCAACAATGGAAAGCGATGAAAAACCCTGATCTTTTTAAGATTGATTACGACGCTGATGCCCCAAAATGGGATAAGAGTTTTTCGTGGGAAATGAATTGATAGCAGAAATTTCTACAAGAATATTTCAGCCCAATGATTGGCAAATTTATAAAGACCTTAGACTTCGCGCGCTAAAAGATTCGCCAGATGCATTTGGCACGACTTATCATGATGCGTGCAAATATCCAGAGTCACTGTGGCAAGCTCGCCTGGAAAATGTCTCTGAGAAGTTTGATCATCCCGTCCGCGCTGACGTTGATAATCTCCCAATCGGCATGGCCTGGGGAAGAATTTAACCTGACAACATAATTATGGCGCAACTGTATCAAATGTGGGTAGCGCCTGATAATCACGGATTTGGCGTGAGCAGGTATATGTTGCAGTCAGCAATTGAATGGGCGCAGATTCAGGGAGCGCCTTCGCTTCTCCTGTCAGTCACTTGCGGTAACACTGCCGCATCGAACCTTTATCTGACCGCCGGATTTAAATCATATGCTCAACCGGAGCCTCTCCACGCTGGACCTACGCTATTGGTCCAGTCGATGAGATTGGCACTTTGAATGTAAAATTGAGCGTAGTGACCCCAATATGAAGAGGTTTCTTTAGAAGCTTAGCTCAGATAAAAGCATCACAGACTAAGTTGTTCGCTTCTGCGGCTACGACCCGCAATATCGCCCCTCAGTAAATTTCGTATTCGTCCAACAATACCTGATACTCGCCTCGCAGCTCATCAGCGTCAAATTCCAATCCCCGCACCTCGGCTTCCAGGTGACCTCGTTCATGTTGGCGCTCTTCCAATTCATCCAAAAGATCTCGGCGACGGTGACTTTCAGTTCCATCCGCAATCAGGTCGTCCTCGATATTGTTGATGTCATGCTTCAGGTTTTTTAACCTGGCTTGCATGGTAATGACCGCAGCATTCTTTTGGGCAACGCCGGAGCTCAATTTGAAGAGTTCCCGTCCTTTCCTGTGACCATAAAGAAATTCTCCCTCGACCTCTGAAGGACATACACCATGATATTGGCTACCTTTTTTCCCCTGACGATATCCATTGCGCTCTGTACAGAAGATGTAGACACCTTCGCCATAGCCTTCCTTATATTGAGCGAGGTCTGGAGACATGCCATATTCGGCACACGCTTTACGCCTTTCAGTGAATGTGCCTGTGCTCGCACCAGCGGCACCATCTTCGTATCCAATTGTGCGCCAGTCAGCAATCAAACATTCTGATTCGCTCATGCTGGCGCATCCGGACATTGCCAGAACAAGTAGTCCGATTACGACCAGGTAGCCGTTCCCAGGCAGAGAATTATTATCGGGCAGGCAACTGGTGTAATTCATTTGTATTCTCAATAGTATTAACAGGATAAAACGCTGGCAAGTTTAGCCAAGATTGCGAGTAAAGGTAATGTCGTTTACCTACACTTGAGACAAAGCGACATGCATTATCGTTGATATGTTCTCCCGCACAGTCAGTTACGGCGATATGGCGCTTTCACTTTCAACTGTTCGACTGTTCGACTGTTCAGCTAAGACTCTTGCCGATCTAGTCGTCGAACTGTGCAATATGGATTAGCACACCGGAAGGGTCAAGGGCGTAGCAGACAGTGGCACCATAGGGTTCATGCTTCGGTGCGCCCAGTAGTTTTGGCAAACTTGCAGCGGTGGATGGAAAGTCAGCCAGAACCTTCTGTACATGCTCATGCCAGGCTTCAACATCTTCAACCAGAAGGTGAAGCATGTACTGTTCAACAAATTCCTTTACATAAAAATCCTGAAGATAAAAGCGACGCTCTCCCAGAGAGTATGTCGCCAGTTTCTCGGACTCATGTTCCAGCTTACAACCTAGCGCCGTGTAGAATCGTTTCGACAACTCAAAATCTTCCGCCGGAATAAAGGGCTTTACGTCTAATACAGTAAGGTTACCGATTTTGGTTCTCCATTTTCCTATTTATTAAGACTGAAATCATGATCAACTACGTCCGACAGACTGCGAAGTACGATGTGCCCCATTGCCAGTAGTGGTTCATCAGGCTGAAAAAGATCCGGTATCTGCACAACGGTCATTCCAGCCGAAAGCGCAGATCTAACGCCGTTAGCGGAATCTTCCAGGGCGATACAATCGCCGGGTACCTGTGACAACTCCGCTGCCGCTTTTATGTAAATGTCGGGTTCTGGCTTACCATTCACGACCTGGTCTCCGCCGACAATAATCTCGAAATAGTCGATGATTCCGGAGGCTTGTAGTTTGGACTCCGCACGACCCGTTTTAGTTGAAGTTGCAACGGCGGTTCGAATTCCAACAGACTGAAGATGTCGCAACAATTGCTCAACACCATCTTTTAAGGGTACGGGTCGCTCTTCAATCAATTTTCTGTAGTTGTCATCCCAAATTGAGCCAAACTCCATATGATTGGCGATTCCTTTCAAGCCATCTTTCAGTATTGATCGACCCAAGGCCGCATTCGTTCCTACACAGCGCTTGAATAACCAGGAAAGATCACCGAGCTCGAGTGTGGAACAGGTTGCCTGAAAAGCATTTAACGCAAGCCTCTCACTATCCAACATGAGGCCATCCATATCAAATATTGCCGCCTTAAAATCGCGCATTACAATCCCTCTTTTCTCAACCGAAACCGCCTCCTGTAAGGTTGAAGGCTCGTTGCGTTCTCTTGGAAACTAAGTGCCGCTGGGCTTCAGTCGCCAAGAAGGCATATAAGGTCGTATTAAGTATCGCCAGCCCCAGAAATGTTAGCGTAAGAATCCAAAGCTGCTGATTCACGTTTGCAGCAGCATCGATGAACTCGGGAAGAAAGGCAACAAAAAACATATTACCTCCGGATTTAGACATCGAGTAAGAGATAACAGCCAGAATAGTCGGCCCGGAAATGGTTCGAATATACGCGGCGCAAGGTTGAATGGCCCAACAAATAAATTCTGTGGCGAAACGTGTTCCCGCCCCTATCCTTTGCTACCAGGCATGAACTTCGCCATCCCATTTCCAGAAACTCCCGGTGTTATCAGCATTAAGCCCGTTGATAACATTGATGATGCCTCCAGCACTTTCTTCGGCAGAGATATCTGCCTTTGGGCCGCCCATATCTGTCCTAACCCAGCCGGGATGAATTACGCACACGTCAATGTTGTCAGCAGCCAACTGGATAGCAGCCATGCGCATGAATTTATTTAGCGCGGCCTTGGAAGTGCAATAGGCGTATGCAACCGTCATATCAAGATCCAATGCACCCATTTGACTCGTGATCGTGACAACCTTGGGATTGGAGGCCTGTCTTAGATTGGCATTAAGAGACTGCATCACCCGTACCGGCGCCATGGTGTTGATATTGAAGCAATCCGCCCAGCCTTCAAAATCCATCTTCGAGACTGTCTGGTTTTCATAAGCAGGGCCGCCAGTACCGGCATTGTTAATCACTATATCTATAGTTGATCCTTTGAGATTCTCCGCCATGGCCGCCACCGATGCCGCCTCACCAACACTAAGCTCCTGAATCTGAACATCGCCCCCGATACCCTTGAGTACCTCCGCATTTTCTGGATCTCTACAGCAGGCTATTACGGTATCTCCTTGCGCCGCGTATATTCGAACCATTTCCAGGCCGATGCCTCTGTTGGCACCAGTAATCAGAATTGTCGCCATCTCGTCTATTCTCTTTGATAATTATTAGTCAGCGAATCCTACATGAGTTTGATCAACAATCAGTCATCAATTCGCCATCTGCGCCCAAGTATATGGAGGAAAGCGCAGATCAGGATAATGAGTAAGGCCGGGCCAAACAATGCGCCCTTCATCGAGGCAATCTCTGCCATCGCGCCGAAGATCATATACCAGCAGATCGCACCAAGACTTTCGCCCAGGCCAACGATAGATGTAACAGTTGCTCTTGCATGCACCGGAACGAAGTGAACCGCCGATGCCCCAGAATGTAAAACCAAGCGCGTAACCCCAAAAATCCTGCCACAAGAACCAGCTTAGAAAGGCAAGTCCTTTCAAAAACCTACTGCTAACAATCATCCACTTTCTTGAAAAAGTATCAGCAAGAGCGCCCGAGGGGACTTCACAAATAAGACCTACGCCTACACACATTACTAACAAGTAAGATAATTCAATAGGTGAGACCCCATGGGCACCAAACATCACGGCATAAAGCGGATAGATGGGAATCAGCTCCCAACCACCACCGTTGATATAGAACGCCAGAATTGGCTTGCTGATAGGCTTGATTCTGCTGCTCACTGTTGGGGTTTATATCGCGGGATAATGCTGTTTGGCTTGTTCTAACTCAAGAATACCCGCCTGAATATCAGCTCAATACCATAGGGAATCCAGTTCCTGACCCAGCTTTGCCGCAGTTATCGGACCAACATGGCGATAAAGCTCAACGCCCTCTTCATTCAATACCATCAAGGTGGGAAGGCCAAGAACACTAAAATAGGTGAGTGCATCCGGATCAATGTCTGCGTCTACTTTTAGAAAAACAAAGTAATCGAGAATTACAAGAAGACCCGGATCCTTAAGCGTCGTCCTGTCCAGAATTTTACAAGCACCACACCACTCGGCATAAAAATCGACAAACACTAATTGCTTCGAGCCTTCTGCCTCCCGTAAGGCTGCAGCAATAATCTCGGGGACGCGGCCTTTCGTGCCTTCAACATTTTCTCTACCCGAAATGGTATCAGGCGATGAATGTAGCACACGACTGCGAGCAACACGTGGCGCATATCCCAGCATGCTGACTGCGGACTTTAGTTCTTCAATGGAAACCTTATTCGCATCGAAGAGAACAGTGAACTCATCAGATTCAAGATGGACATCTACCTTGCTTACACCTGCTAGCTCTAACAGAGCAGCTGAGACCGATTCGGGTCAGCTCAGTCAGGTTACGCCGCCCTTGCTTTTCATCATGCCCTCTACTACCAGGGTCACCTTTGTCATTGATGCATTCACTGTTTCAGCCTTTATCGATACAACATTCAGGAGGATACTAACAAGCAGGAAACTCATTATCAGATGACTTGCTTTCAACATTTTACACCTTTCTTTTTCAGACTGAAGATAGTGCACCTAGAGTCCGATTATCCGATCAAAGACTCCAGCTTATAGAGAGAAAGGGCATAATTGCAATTTAAGTGCTACCTATTTCATCCTCAATGTCGGTTGCACTATAAATTCCAGACTTTAGAATACTTGAGATTTTTATCTGGCCCTCAATCATGAAGATTATTCCAATCATCCTCCTATCCTTAAGCATGCCTACTAACGCGGATATGCTTGTCATGAAAAATGGTGATCGTATTACCGGAAAAATCACTCAAATTTGGGACAGCGAGGTATCCATTGAGCCAAGTTACAGCGATGAATTCAATGTGGATATAGATGAAATTGAATCAATCGTTACAGATGAAAAATTTGAAGTTGAACTCAGCGATGGCCGCAGTGGAGATTATCGATTCAACGGAAAAGATGACAGTGGCAAAATGATACTAGCGGGGGAAACCGGCAATATCACCATCTCTTTCGGTCAACTAAACCGAGTGGAAGAAATTGAAGCCTTCTTCAACTGGGACAGTAAACTCGATTTTAACCAAACATTCTCGCGAGGAAACACCAACAGTCAGACCTCCAATCTTCACGCTACGCTTTCCTTGAACTGGGGCGATCACCGCTCCTTATTCGACCTGAGTACGGTTCGGGACGAGCTGGACGGAAATTACGTTAAAGATTCCGACCGGCTCAATCTGTCCTATAACTGGCTATTCAAAAAACCATGGTTTATCGCTGCCAACGTTACGGCTGAACGCGATCCGATTTCGCTCCTGGAGAAGCGCTATTCGTTTAGCCCTGCACTGGGTTACGACATCTGGGATTCCCCAGATCTAATGCTCAATGTGCAACTTGGTGCTGGTTACCAGACAGAAAAAATCGACAATGTGGCAGAGAACGGCTCCCTGATTGATTGGCGGCTGCGCTATGAACAAGAAATACTGAATGGCAAGATGGATCTCTTCCACAATCATAAGCTCTATAAAAATCTTGAAGGCAGGAAAAATTTAGTATTGAACAGTCAAACCGGGATTCGCTTTGATCTACGGCACGATATCTATCTGAACGTTCAACTAAATTACGACTATGATTCGGTACCAGCTGACGGTACGGAAGAAGAAAACCTGACTTTTCTCTTTGGCGCGGGTATTGAATTTTAGCCCGCGATATTCGACCTAACAACCACAAGAATAACAATGACGTCATCCTTAAGCCTGTCAACTCCAACATACCCAAAAACAATCCTTGGCGGCTATATGATCACCGTTGGCACTGCGGTGGGAGCAGGTATGTTCTCTTTGCCCGTTGTCTCAGCTGGTATGTGGTTCAGTTGGTCTATTGTTTGCTTGTTAGTTTCCTGGTTTTGCATGTACCAGATCTCTCTGATGATTCTCGAAGTTAATCTCAATTTTAAGATAGGGGATAGTTTCGACACCATGGTTAGAGGTACGCTGGGCAAGGGCTGGAGCATCATCAACGGTCTCGCCTTCGCGTTCCTGCTCTATATACTTGACTACGCATACATCAGTGGAGGTGGCTCTATCGTTACCCATACGCTTGTTGCCACCACGGGATACGCTCCGCCACAAATGATATCTGGTTTGATGTTAGCTCTGTTCTTCTCATTTATCGTCTGGTTAAGCACCCGTGCTGTCGCCCGAGTGATTACTATCTTGATCGTTTCCATGGTCATCACCTTCATCCTGGCAACCAGCGATCTGTTTCTGATGGTAGACATTGCGAAGATCGTCAGTGCATCGGCGGCGGAAAATCAATCGCCGTTCATCCATTTTCTATTCGCAGCCCTACCTTATTATTTGACCGCCTTCGGCTTTTATTCAGTCGTCCCGAGCCTGGTAAAGCTCTATGGCAAAAACCCTGAAATCATCCGCAAGAGTATGCTCGCAGGATCTGCCTCAAGCTTTGTCATTTATATATTGTGGTTGATCGTTTCCATGGGGCTACTGGAAAGAGCAGCATTTCTACCGATAATTGTTGAAGGCGGCAACGTAGGCATTCTGTTAGCAAGAATTAATGAAATAGTGGCCGGTGAAAGACTCATTCGATTCCTCAACATTTTCGCTAACATGGCACTAATTTCGTCTTTCCTGGGTGTTAGCTTGAGCTTATTCGATTTTATCTCGGACAGGTTCGACTTTACAGATAGTCCAGTTGACAGAACAAAGTGCGCGTTGATTGCATTTCTGCCACCCACATTTGGCGCCCTGATATTTCCTGATGGATTCCTGTACGCGATTGGTTTCGCCGGACTAGTCCTGACGTTAAGCGGACTTGTCATCGTGCCGCTGATGCTAAGAAAAAGCCACAAGAAGTTCGCAGCCGCGGAATATCAGGTGAGAGGCGGAAGCACTTTGCTGTATGTGATCATTGCCCTCGGCCTGCTGTATGCGACGTTCCATGTGCTCGCCATGCTAGAGCTACTGCCGGTTTACGGCCATTAAACCAGGAAACACAAGCATTTCCCCTGGGATCGGGACATGGCCACAAAAGTGTGATATTTTGTTTTAAATTGCAACACCCACCCGGATATCCAAAGTGACCAAAGAAGTCTCGGCGATATTACTCGTGATGGCTGCATTGCTTATCATCGGTATGACCAACTCAACACCACCTCCTGATGAGGCGGCTAATCTGCTGGCTTACGATGGCCAGGGACTTAAGGTACTCGAAACTCAGTGGACCAAAGGCAATGTCGTCGCACTTGTGCGCCATACAGAGCGCTGCGACCGCTCAGATAACCTGTGCTTCGACGGCATTGATGGCATTACTAGCGTCGGCGTAAAAACCGCGATGCAGTTAGGCAGCAACTACGCCCAGCTACCGAAACACTCTACAACCCAATATTACAGTCCAATCAAGCGAACCCGCCAAACTGCGCAATATATGTTTACAGACTCGGGCATAAGCAAGCTGTGGTTGCAAGAGGGATGTAAGGATAATATGCTGGACGACATCTACGAGCACAAGCAAGATGATACCAATCTGATTCTGATTACCCATAGCTCCTGTATCGATGGACTCCGCGACAATCAGGGCTCGAGATTCATCGACTTGGATTTGCTGCGCGAAGAAACTTACGGAATTTCAGTCTTTCTCACCATCGGCAAGGACGAAAGGCAGGCAAAATTGCTGGGATATCTTCATGCCGACGAATGGTCTGCCAGCTATAGGTAGCGAGTCGGGTCTGCTACTCCGGCATTCGTAAATCCCGCAATGCGAATCCTGCAGCTATCACATAGACCACATGAAATGCCTTCTTCGGTCAATTGATAACAACTTACCGTTAAACCGTAATCCACTCCAAGATCCATACCCTGACGGATAATATCTTCCTTGCTCAGATCAATGAGCGGCGTCTGAATTGTCAGCCTTGCGTCGACGCCGTCGCCTTCTTCTACGCCAATCCTGGTCGCAATATTGGCCATGACTTCAAATGATTGAATGAATTCCGGCCGGCAATCAGGGTATCCGGAATAGTCAACGGCGTTAACGCCGATATAGATATCCTTTGCGCCCAGCACTTCTGCCCAGGCGAGCGCATAGGAGAGAAATATCGTATTTCTTGCAGGAACATATGTGATGGGTATTTCGTTTGTCTCTTCCGATTCAGTTGGAACATCAATATCCATGTCGGTCAGCGCAGAACCACCAAAAGCGCCCAGGTCTATCTTTGCAATGCGATGTTCCTTAGCGCCCAGGTGAGCAGCGACCTTTTTTGAATACATGACTTCAGCGTTATGCCGCTGACCATATTCGAAGCTCAGGCAATAACAATCAAAGCCCTTATCGCGCGCGATTGCCAGCGTCGTAGCTGAGTCCAGTCCACCGGAGAGCAATATAACCGCACGTTTGTCAGACACCTGTCTTCTCCCCCCAGAGGATTTTATGTAACTGCACCTGAAGCCTGACCTGGAGCCCGTCGTCCAATATCCAGGCTGCCAGCTCGGCACTATCCAGTTGTTCATGACTAGCGGAAAACAGGACGTCGGAGACACGATTCACGAGATCATATTCTGCTACTTTAAACCTGGCCCATTCATAATCCTGTTTGTCGCAGATAACAAACTTGAGCTGATCATCCAATTTGAGATGAGCCATATTTTCATACAAGTTCCTGGATACTTCCCCGGAACCAGGTGTTTTCAAATCCATAACAACAGATACACGCTGGTCGACCTGCTGAATATCCAATGCCCCACTGGTTTCCAGAGATACCTCATAACCTTCATCACACAGCAGAGATAACAATTTCATACAGCCCGGCTGAGCCAATGGCTCACCGCCGGTCACGGTAATTCTGGTCGCGGTGTACGATTTCACACGCTTGAGGATCGCCATCAGGCCAAGCTGCTCACCGCCGGAAAAAGCATAGGCTGTATCACAGTACTGACAACGCAAGGGACAGCCAGTCAGGCGGATGAACGTTGTTGGTAGACCACTGGTCCTTGCTTCCCCCTGTAAAGAGTGGAAGATTTCAGTAATCCTGAGAGTAGTTTGCATGGCTTATATGTATTACAGATAAATATTGAAGGCTGTGTGGCAGGCGAAACTCAGAACTGCCAGGGCGGGCTTATTCCTGTTCGCACTTAACCCGGTCGTTAAGATAGGTTTCAGCCAGCTTGGCAACAGACTTTCCCTTTTGCTGCTCTATAACCTGGTTCAGTATATCGCTTGCCCGCTCGCAGTCGCCCATCAGATTATAGACCTTGCCGAGCTTAAATGCGGCATCCGGGACCTTGCGATGATCCGGGAAGAAAGTAATAACCTGGGCGAGGGCCTGCCGGGCTTCCTCATATTGAGGGTCAGGCTTGGCTGCATAAACCTCACCCAGCCAATAGTACGCATTTGGGGCATAGGCGCCATCGGGGTACTGTTCGATCACAACCAGCAATTGGCTGATAGCGAGTTCATATTGTTTGTTTCGAATAAGCTCCAGCGCGGTTTCATAGAGCCTCTTTTCACCCTGGGCAGGTATTTTACCCGCCCCGGAGCCAACAGCAGGCGGTACATCGCCATTCAAGGTCAGCTGCGCCGCTGGTGCATTCGCCATACCCTGGCTGAGACTTTGAAACCGCCTATCAAGTTCCAGATAACGATCTTCAGCAATGGTACGCATTCTATCAAGTTCATGGCTAAGCTCTTCAACCAAGCCTCGTAGCTCCATCACGTCCTGCTGCATGAGTTGCAACTGGTACTGTCCTTCAATACCACTGGGTCCTTCCTCCTCGATGGGTTGTTGGTAGGGAAGCATCTCGGTAACACCAGCAACAGGATTAGAGACTTGCCCGGTTACGGAGCGAGATTCAATCTCAATTGGATTCTCTGCGGCAATAGCTGAGCTAGCGATTAAGGGTAGATTGGCTGCAAACAATATGACAGCCATAGAAAAGAAAAATGGCGCACGCCTCGACTGTGTCGATGGATGTACACCATTTTGCCTTGGGCGGAGTTCTGTCATAAAATTTCCGCCAATTTGATTATCGGTAGACTACTTCTACTCGACGATTTTGTGCCCATGAACTTTCACTGTGTCCGGCATTCATTGGCTTTTCTTCACCGTAGCTAATCACTTCAACCTGGGATCGGGATACGCCCTGTGCGACCAGATATGCTCGTACTGCATTGGCACGCCTCTCACCAAGTGCCAGGTTATATTCACGTGTGCCACGCTCATCCGCATGGCCTTCGATCCTAACGCGCAACATGCTATCGTTTGCCAGCACTTCCGCATGCTTATTTAATTCCGAGTGGCCGCCACGCTTAACAATTGCCTGATCATAGTCAAAGTAGAATACGCCTTGCAGAGTTTCGGTTCCGCCAACCATTTGACTGGGATCAGGAATAGAAATCTTTCCACGCGTGACTCTTGGCCTGAGGACTTCCGGCTCTGCCATGGTCTCTTCAACCACCTCTGTCCCGGTTTCTTCCATAGAAGACATTTCATCACCCGCAGTCATTCCGGTGTCTTCTTCTGGCTCGTTGCTGGTACAACCTGTCAACAACAAGGCAGTTAACCCTGCGACAAACAAGCCACGTATTTTTGTTATTCCCATTATTAGCTCCTATTGCTCAAAGCACTAAAAATCTTTGGTTTGATGACGCGCTTACCATATATATATCCTAATGCGGATTAAACCACAAAATGTTCGTCGAATTCACGCGATCAGGTCACATAAAGCACTATTTATACTGATCTTGGCCAATTTGTCATTTTTTATTATTCGATCGACGATCATCACTTCTATTTAATCAAAATGTACTAATACCTATTGCGACTCAATCGGCACATATATCTTGCGCTTCCTGGGCGACCAGGCAGGTTCGCGAACCTCACCCTCGCTTGATGGCAGGTTAAATTTTACGCCGCCATCGATAGATACTGCCGCCAAGATACCATTGCCACCGTCCTGAGTGGCATAAATTAGCATGCTTCCGTTGGGCGCCACACTCGGGGATTCATCCAGCTCGGTTTCTGTCAACACTGTTAGCCTTCCCCGCTTCAGGTCCAGATGGCTGATATGGAAGATGCCCTTCTTTCGATGCACCATCACGAGCCCACTTCCGTCCGGAAGCAAACTGGCATTGGCATTGTAGTCGCCATCAAAAGTGAGCCGCTCAATTTTAAAATTATCAAGGCGAATCTGGTAGACCTGCGGCTGACCGCCACGATTCGATGTAAAGATTATGGCCTTGCCATCTGCCGTCCACGAAGGCTCGGTATCGATGCCGTAGTGACGAGTCACCCTGCGCAGTTTCCGCGATTCGAGATCCAGAATATAGATATCCGGGTTGCCGTCCTTGGAGAGCACCATCGCCAGTTTCTTACCATCGGGAGAGTATGCAGGAGCACTGTTTAGCCCCGGAAAATCGGTTATCTGCTGTTTCTTACCGGTAGAAAGTTCCTGGATATAGATCGCCGGACGACTATCACGCTCAAAGGAAACATAGGCAATGTGATCGCCATCAGGTGACCAGGTGGCAGACAGAATTGGCTCCCTGGATTCCAACACCGTTTTCACCCGATGCCCATCTGCATCGGCGACGTTTAGCCGAAAGATCTTATCGCCAAGTTCACCCATAGCGGTGACATACATAATACGAGTGGAGAAGGCGCCTTCAATACCGGTTAGCTTCTCGAACACCACATCACTCACGTAGTGGGCCATATCCCGCAGGTCCGCTTCCTTGCCGACAATCGTAAAACTGATATCTTCGGACTGTCTAAACACATTATAGAGTTCAAAGTGCAGCTCGATATTTCGGCCGGTACGCTTCATATGCCCGATCACGAGATACTCAATATTGAGCAAGCGCCAGTCCCGAAAGAAAACTTCATCAGCCTTGTGCGGCAGGCTCAACATCTGATCTTTAGGCAGGGTTTCAAATCGGCCGCTCAGGAGAAGGTCCGAACTCACGATATCACTAACATTTTCACTTAAGCGGCCGCTGCTTCGCCAGTCAAAGGGTACAACAGCAACCCGGACAGCATTATCCACCCCTTTGGTCACTTCAATTCGTAATTCGGCGAAAACCGAGCTGGACAACATGAGGAAAGAAAGAAGAATGATTCTGGAAATTAAAGTCATCGGCTAATATCTAAAATTGATTATGGGTTCAAAGGTGTTGGACTTACTAATTCGTGCGTCCATACAAACATAAGTTCTATTCGTTGGTCATAAACGTAAATCTTCAGGTCTGAACAGAACGGTAAATTCCCTAAAGTTCCGCTCGAACTGGCGGGACTCTGGTGGTACCTGAAATCGCTCGGCCTTCAAGACCGCCTGCAAGGCAGATCGGTCAAATGCATCATTGCCACTGGATTCTTCCACCACCACATTCACGACCTCACCGGTAGGCACCAGGAATACCCGTAACAGTGCCTCCATACCATTGCGCGCGCTCGGCGGCCGGGACCAATTTTGAATTATCTCCTGCTGCATCTGCGATACGTAGGCCATCGCCTTTTCATCGTCTGTCACCGCCCGGCGGTAGTCCTGCTCTTCAAGGATGGACAGCGCCAGACTCTGCTCCATTCTGGCTCGCTCATGCTCAGAAAATCCGGTCTCGGGATCGAACGTTTGCTGCGAGACATCTTCGAAGCCTAGCTCAGCTTCTTGCTCCATTTTTTTTGCTTCGGCGGCAAGCTGCTCTTCAAGCTCCAGCTTCTTCGCCCTGGCAATGGCTTCATCATTTAGTTGCCGCTGCTTATTTTTCGCCTTTTTTCTGGCGGCCTTCTCTTTCTGTAAAGAGTCTTTCTGTGTCTCTTTATTCCGTAGAAGGGCTTTCTCCTTACGTTCTCTTACTCGATAAGGGTTCTCTTTTATAATCATCGCATCTATGTAATAACGCTGCTCAGCCAGAGTATCAATGATCTCTTCGTTGTCCCAGTTCATCAACAACAATCCAAGAACGGCGGCATGAAAGATAAATGCCAGCCCTCCCGACAGGATGTAATTGAGGTTTGAACTCACGACTTAGGCGGCTCCGTAATAAGGCCAACACTCCTCGCGCCAGAGGCTTGCAGCACATTCATCAGATTTACGACAACGCCGTAGCTGAGGCTCTTGTCACCCTCTACGAGCACCTTGATCTTTGGATTCGCGAGGATGATCTTACTAGCTCGTTCTGCAATATATGCGAGCTCTACGGGTTCTTCATTCTCTCCTACATTGATGTAGTAAGTGCCATCGGCTTTGATAGAAACGATTAACATTGGCTTATCATCGTCTACTTTCAACGGCCCACTGGCAGCCTCAGGTAAATCAACTTTGATTCCCTGGGTCATCATGGGCGCAGTGACCATGAAAATGACAAGCAATACCAACATGACATCAATGTAGGGGACGACATTGATTTCCGACATTGGCTTGCGTCTATTTGCTCTTGCCATGACTAACCTTGATTCAACATAAACTTATTGTGGAGTCCGCATGCTGGCTAAAACCAACCAATTGCCGATGAATTACTGTCATATCAAGGCTGGCTAGTGTGGGATGCACGAAACAAAATACTGCTGAATTCATCTGTAAAAGCAGCAAATCGATTAATAATAATTTCCACCTGGGCGGCATAACGATTGTATGCAATCACTGCGGGTATCGCGGCAAACAGGCCAATGGCAGTTGCAACCAGTGCTTCAGAAATGCCCGGTGCGACTACCGACAAACTGGCCTGGTTAACCGTTGCCAGGCCGCGAAACGAATTCATGATGCCCCATACTGTGCCAAACAGGCCGATATACGGACTGGTTGAACCGACTGTTGCCAGAAAGGGCAGATGGGTTTCAAGCCGCTCTTCTTCCCTGGACATGGCAACCCGCATCGCTCGCTGCACATTCTGCATGACTAGATCTGCATCAAACTCTTTCTGCGCCCTGGAGCGAGTGAATTCCTTAAAGCCGGAAGCGAAAATATTCTCTACGCCAATGAGTTCTTCTTCACGTTCATTCAGTTCTGTATAGATCTTCCTTAGATCCTTGCCAGACCAAAATTCCGCTTCAAATTCAACCGCCTCGCGGCGAATGGAGGAGAGCGCAAAGCCCCGCTGAAATATCATAATCCAGGAGGCAAAGGACGCCGATATCAGGATTGCCATAACAATCTGGACAACGATGCTTGCATTAAGCACCAGGTCCAATATGGAAAGGGATTCATTCAACGTTCTTCTCCGTCAGGGTTCTTCATCATTGCTCTCTATCATGGTTCTCTACCATGTTAGTCATCCAGAGCTTCATCATCATTAAATACGGCTTCATCACGGTCTCTCTTCGGCGGCTTCAAGCCAAAGTGTAAATACGCATGCCGGGTCACAATTCGACCACGAGGCGTCCTCATTATAAAGCCCTGCTGAATAAGGAAAGGCTCATAAACATCCTCGATGGTATCCCTCTCTTCACCAATCGCTGCCGCAAGACTATCAACGCCAACTGGGCCACCGTCGAACTTTTCAATCATCGCCATTAACAACCTGCGGTCCATATGGTCGAAACCATTGGCATCGATCTTCAGCATATTCAAGGCTTGGTCGGCAATTTCGCTGGTTATCTGCCCATCGGCCTTCACCTCTGCAAAGTCGCGTACACGGCGTAGCAGGCGATTCGCAATTCGCGGCGTACCCCTGGCGCGAACGGCAATCTCATGGGCACCAATATCATCGCAATGGACATTCAACAGGCCTGCAGAACGAATCAATATAGCGCTCAAATCTTCGACACTATAAAACTCCAAACGTTGCACGATGCCAAAACGATCTCGTAAGGGAGATGTGAGCAGCCCGGTCCTTGTAGTCGCACCAACAAGAGTAAAAGGGGGTAGATCAAGCTTTATGGTTCGTGCCGCCGGTCCTTCGCCAATCGTAAGATCCACCTGATAATCCTCCATCGCCGGGTAGAGCACTTCTTCTACAGCCGGACTCAGGCGATGTATTTCATCAATAAAGAGGACGTCACCCTCTTCAAGGTTAGTCAGGGCGGCAACCAAGTCACCCTTTTTCTCTATGACGGGACCAGATGTTGCCTTGATCTGGACGCCCATTTCATTGGCAATGATATTCGCCAGCGTTGTTTTACCAAGGCCGGGCGGGCCAAATATGAGGGTATGGTCGAGCGCTTCCGACCTGCCTTTAGCCGCCGCAATAAAGATGGACATCTGCTCACTTACTTGTGGCTGGCCACGATATTCCGCGAAGGTCTTCGGCCGGATTGCCCAGTCCTGGCGTATTTCAGTTGCGCTGCCAGCAGCAGTTATTAAACGGTCTGATTCAATCATGCCAAGGCTTTTAGTGCTTGTTTAATAAGAGTCTCCACATCATCTGCAGGTTCTGTCAATTGCGCCAGGGTTCTTGATACGTCCTGGGGTCTGAAGCCAATCTTAATGAGCGCTGACTCGGCATCGGCATGCAGATCCTTTCGACCGATTACCTGTTCAACAACAGTACTGCCCGGTCCATCTTCAATTACCCATGTGCTCAACTTCTTGTTCATTTCAACGATTAACCGCTCGGCCATTACCGTACCAACGCCTGGAATCGCATTAAGGGTTTTAACATCCTTATCACGAACACATTGAACAAAGGCATCAACCTGAACGCTGGACAGAATAGCAATAGCAACCTTGGGGCCAACCTTGTTTACTTTGATCAAAGCGCGAAACAGCTCTCTTTCCCGCTGACTATAAAAACCGTACAGCAGCTGCGCATCTTCACGAACAATCAAATGCGTGTGAATGGTCACGCTGTCAGATAGTTCACGGATGGAATCGTAGGTTGTATGAGGAATATGGATCTCATACGCCACACCTGAGACATCGATGAGAACAAAATCCATACTGATTTCGAGTATGCGCCCGCTTATTCTACCTATCATCTTTCAATCTTCTTCAAACGCCCACGGCTGTATGTATTTACCGCAATATTACTGTCCGCAAGGCGGGACAGGCTTTGTTGCGTATTGATATGACAGATGGCGATTGCCAGTGCATCCGCTGCATCTGACTGGGGTTTGCCGGGCAACTTTAACAGGGTTTGCACCATATGCTGGACCTGCTCCTTGGTAGCGGCACCGGTACCAACGACTGCCTGTTTTACTTTCCGCGCTTCGTATTCATAGACAGGCAAGCCTTGATTGACGCAGGCAACCATAGCAACTCCCCTGGCATGCCCGAGCTTTAATGCAGATTCTGCACTCTTGGCCATGAATATTTTCTCGATCGCCATTTCTGCTGGAATGAATTCATTGATGATCTGGGTAATTCCCGAAAATATTTCGTCCAGCTTCTCTGCAAGGGACGTCTTATCGGTGGTGCGGATGCAGCCACTTGAAACATATTCCTGGCGGCTACCAACAGCATTAATGATGCCATAACCGGTAACCCTGGAACCTGGATCGATTCCTAAAATCAGTGCCATAGGTGTTTAAAGGTCTTGGGGGATGATTAGATTTTCAGAGAGTTTAGCATAAGCTTTCGTGCTCACCTTGCGATTTCCCCTTTTCGTCGGAGTCCTTTTTTCAAACGAAAATTCGAACTCGACTGGCAACGAAAGCAGCGACAGAAATTGTTTATTCCTCTTCCGCTGGAAAATTCGCGTTTGTATAGACATTAGTTACATCATCAAGATCTTCAAGTTGATCAAGTAGACGCAGGGCCTTCTCTGCGGTGTCCGCATCAAGATCACTATAGGTCTGGGGCACCATGGAGACATTAGCATCTGCCGGCTCAAACCCTGCTGCGACCAATGCATCTTTCACACTAAGGAAGTCTTCCGGCAAGGTAATGACCTCTATTGCGCCTTCATCATCACTTTCCACATCTTCAGCACCGGAATCAATGGCGACCTCCATAATGGCATCTTCGTCGGCGCCAGGCGCAAATGTGATCTGCCCTTTCTTGTCGAACAGATAGGCAACAGAACCATCCGTTCCAAGATTACCCCCCGCCCGGCTGAATGCGTGGCGAACCTCCGCCACCGTTCGATTCCTGCTATCAGTCATGGTTTCAACCAGTACTGCGATGCCGCCTGGCCCATAACCTTCATAAGTGAGCGCGACCAATTGCGCACCATCCTCTCCTCCGGCGCCACGAATAACAGCCCTTTCCATGGTGTCTTTCGGCATTTGAGCGGCTTTGGCTTTATCCATTACAGTCCGCAAACCAGGATTATCTTCAAGATTACCGCCGCCGTCTCTGGCAGCAACCGTGAGTTCTCGTATGATCTTGGTGAATACCTTCGCCCGCTTTGCGTCCTGCCCGGCTTTGCGATGCTTGATATTGCTCCACTTGCTGTGACCCGCCATGGCAGACTCCTCTAGACCGGCTTCCCTATACTGATTCCGAGATCGTGAAGTTGTTCCGGATCGACCTCGCCTGGAGCCGAGGTTAGCAAACACTGCGCTGTTTGTGTTTTCGGAAACGCAATCACCTCCCTGATTGAGCTCGACTTAGTCAGGATCATCATCAAACGATCAAGGCCAAGCGCGATTCCACCGTGGGGAGGCGCACCCAGGTCCAAAGCGTCGAGCAGAAAGCCAAACTTCTCATGGGCTTCATTATCTGACAACTTAAGAACGCGGAAGATCGATTTCTGTAACTCCGACTGGTGGATACGGATAGATCCGCCACCCACTTCGTGGCCATTGATCACAATATCATAAGCCCGGCTCAGAGCTGCGCCTGGGTCTGCTTCGATTTCCTCAAGGGTACCTAACGGATGGGTAAATGGATGATGAATTGCCGTCCAGTTACCCTTGGAGTTCTTTTCGAACATCGGAAAATCTGTTACCCAACAGGCAGCCCATTCCCGCTCATACAGATCCAGATCTTCTGCCAGCTTACAGCGTAGTGCACCAATGGAATCGTTAACGATATTGGTTTTGCCTGCACCAAAGAAAATAATGTCGTTATCCTTAGCGCCAACCCGATCTAATATGTTGGTCACAACGTCATCGGGCAAGAACTTCAATATTGGAGACTGTAAGCCTTCCATACCTTTCGCCAGATCATTTACCTTAATGTAAGCAAGGCCTTTAGCGCCGTATATGCCAATGAACTTTGTGTAATCATCAATCTTCTTACGGCTCAATCGGTCACCGCCTGGTAACTTCAAGGCAACAACTCTTGAACCTTCATCATTCGCTGGCGCGCTAAAGACTTTAAATTCAACTTCCTTCATCAGGTCGGCAACGTCGACTAGCGGTAAGCTAAAACGTAAATCCGGGCGATCGCTGCCATAATTTTTCATGGCCTCGGCATAAGTGATGTGCGGAATATCGCCAAGATCTACATCAATGAGCGTGGTGAACAACTTAACCAGCATGTCTTCGGTTAAGGACATAATGTCCTGCTCAGACATGAACGCGGTCTCGATATCAATTTGCGTGAATTCTGGCTGACGGTCAGCCCTTAAATCCTCATCGCGAAAGCAGCGAGCAATCTGATAGTAACGATCAAAGCCAGACATCATTAATAGCTGTTTGAATATTTGTGGCGATTGCGGCAAAGCGAAAAAATTACCCGGCTGGGTACGAGAAGGCACAAGATAATCCCGTGCACCTTCCGGCGTTGCTTTCGTCAGTATCGGCGTTTCAATATCTACGAATTCCAGATCGTCGAGATACCGTCGGATGAAATGGCTGACTTCGGAACGCAGACGCATCTTGCTTTGCATTTCCGGGCGACGCAAATCCATATACCGATATTTAAGCCGCACATCTTCACCAGCCTCAGAGTATTCATCCAACTGGAAGGGTGGCGTTTGCGATTGATTCAGTATGACAAGTTCCTTACCCAGAACTTCAATTTGGCCGGTCACCATTTTAGGATTAACCGCAGCGCCATCTCTGGCACGTACGATGCCTTTAATATTCAGTACAAATTCGTTTCTAACCTGATCTGCCAGGGCAAAGCTCTCCTGCGTATCCGGATCGAATACAACCTGCACGATCCCGTGATGGTCTCTTACATCAAGAAAGATAACGCCACCGTGATCACGACGACGATGAACCCAGCCACAAAGAGAAACCTCATCACCTATATGAGTTTCTCTGAGTTGGCCACAATAGTGGCTCCGCATTATTTATTACCCCTGAGCTAATTTGGGAAGATTGAAATTAGGACGAACTGGAAGATGTGCTCTTGGAGCTTCCCTTCGAATTGCCGCTACTGGCGCCTTTGGAACTACTATTGCTGCTGTCCTTGGACGAACTGCTACTTTTAGAAGAACTTCCATTACTATCAGACTTCTTTGAGGATGAGCTATCGCCAGTACTTGAGGAACTATTGCTGGAATTATCACTGCTACTGACATTTTTCTTATCGCCAGTTTTAAAGTCTGTTTCATACCAGCCGCTACCCTTCAATCTAAAGGCAACCGCTGAGATTTGTTTACTAAGCTCGGGCTCATCGCACTCGGGACAATCCTTGAGCAGGACATCACTTAGCTTTTGAAGTTTTTCCAGCTTATGCCCGCAGGCTTGGCACTGGTACTCGTAGATCGGCACTGGAGTTATTTCCTTCTCTAATATGTATGGCTGAATGGCGGCCGCGAATTATACCTAAACAATACTGAAGGTGACACTAATACTATTTTTATAGTGTTCTTCTCCCGCATAGGCAGAAAAATGCACGAATATCCTAAAAAAACAAAGCAACTGCTTGATAGGCTCAAGGCAATCATATATAAATATGCCCACTGAAGTTTGGGTGAAGTTTATCCCCTAATTTTAAGGGTTAAACTGCTTCTATCTCAGGAAATATTGTCGACTGACATGTCTGCTTCAGATACATTTTTTGACAAACTTGTTGTGACAAACCAATACAACTTTTTACACATATTTTAATAAGGATTTACGAATGGCCGCGAAAAAGGCAAAAGCCAAAAAGAATACTGCTGTTCCTGTAGCGAAGAAATTGCCAGCAATTAAGGACAAGTACACCAAGAGTGCAATACTTGCCGAACTCGCTGACAAGACTGAGCTTTCAAAGAAGCAAGTTGGAGTAGTTCTTGAGGAGCTGTCCGATCTTATTCAAAGACACATCAAGAAAGGCAGTGCTGGCGAATTTACTCTGCCAGGTCTTTTGAAGATCAAAACTGTGATCAAGCCTGCTCGCAAGGCTCGCAAAGGTGTTCCCAACCCATTCAAGCCGGGTGAGTTGATGGACGTTGCTGCAAAGCCGAAGAGCACAAAGGTTAAAGTGTTGCCGTTGAAGAGACTCAAAGAATTCGTTTAATTCTTACCGTCTTGACTAAAAGGCCGCACTTAGCGGCCTTTTTTTTGGACTGCGTTTTTTATAAGCCGAGTCCGGCTCACAGATCTTACGACTTGGACAAATGAGAGAGGGACCCGGCATTGGCTTCCCAATTTTGACCATCAAAGTCCTTAATCTCAACCTTACGGAAACTCGATTGATCAACGCAATGGAAATTGACACTGATGCCATCAGGATTTGAGCGAGGGACATAATAAGATTTGATGCCGCAGGTTGGACAGAAAAGATGTTGCGCAATATGTGACTCGAATGTGTAGGTAGAAAGTTCACCTGCCAACAAAGTAAAAGCGGTATTAGGTATAATGAGATGCAGGTAATCTGTCATTTGGCAGATTGAACAATTACAACGATATACGATGACATCGGACGGTGATTGAAATTCAAATTTAATCGCCTGGCAGTGGCAGCCACCCAAATGTTTACTATTCAATCGCTACTCCTAAAGACGGGACCACCATGAGAGCATCACGTTACACCATCGCAACACTTAAAGAGACGCCCGCTGACGCTGATATTGCAAGTCATCAGTTGATGATTCGCGCCGGACTTATCCGCAAGCTCGCATCTGGCATTTATAGCTGGCTGCCCATGGGCCTAAAAGTTTTGCACAAGATCGAGAATATTGTTCGCGAAGAAATGGATGCGTCTGGCGCTCAGGAAATCATGATGCCGGTGGTGCAACCCGCCGAACTGTGGCAGGAATCCGGACGAT
This sequence comes from Pseudomonadales bacterium, assembly GCA_046582185.1. Classification (GTDB taxonomy): domain Bacteria; phylum Pseudomonadota; class Gammaproteobacteria; order Pseudomonadales; family Azotimanducaceae. The sequence goes on from JAYGEX010000013.1 coordinate 183,465, forward strand.
GGAATCAATATGATGAAGGCTTATTGCTAAAGTTTAATGATCGCCACCAGCGGGAATTTTGCCTCGGGCCAACCCATGAAGAGATTATTACCGATCTCGCCCGGAATCTGCTTAAGAGTCATAAACAGCTACCTGTGAATTTCTATCAGATTCAGACTAAATTCAGAGATGAAACCCGCCCTCGATTTGGCGTACTGAGATCGAGAGAATTTCTAATGAAAGATGCATATTCCTTTCATGCCACCCAGGCAAGCTTGCAGGAAACCTACGACAACATGCATGTCGCCTATAGCAAGATGCTGGATCGTATGCGCCTTGATTATCGCCCCGTGCTCGCCGATACCGGTGCTATTGGCGGCAGTGCCTCGGTTGAATTTCAGGTATTGGCAGATGCAGGTGAAGATCTTATTGCCTTTAGTACCTCAAGTAACTACGCCGCAAATATTGAAATGGCAGAAGCCGTGGCGCCAGCGAAGGACGAGTCGCAACAGGAGGCATTGAAGGAAGTCGCAACACCTGGCAAGCGCACCATTGACCAGATCACAGAGTTCCTAAAAGTGCCAACTACATCTACAGTGAAGACACTTATCGTTCTAGGTGAGGCGACAGAAGGTGAGGCGAAGCCGCTAGTTGCCCTGATTTTAAGGGGGGATCATCAATTGAACCTGCTCAAAGCTGAAAAAATAGATGGCATAGCATCACCGCTAACGATGGCAGACGACATTGATATCAAGAAAATAATCGGATGTGAGCCCGGGTCGATCGGCCCTGCCAACCTCAAGCTGCCTATCTTCGTCGATCGCTCGGCCGCAGCGATGGCTAATTTTGTCTGTGGTGCAAATAGAGATAACTTTCATTTCACCAATGTTAACTGGGACCGGGACGCCAATGCGGACTCTATTGTCGATCTAAGAGATGTCGTTGAAGGAGATGCAAGCCCAGATGGCGAAGGAACTATTCTCATCAAACGAGGCATTGAAGTTGCGCAGATATTCCAGCTGGGCGACAAGTATTCCAAGCCTATGAACGCGACCGTACTGGACGAAAATGGAAAATCTGTAGTCATGAGCATGGGCTGTTATGGCGTCGGAGTATCACGCTTGGTGGGTGCCGTTATCGAACAGAACCACGACGACAAGGGCATCATCTGGCCAACCAGCATTGCGCCGTTTCAGATCATGGTCATACCTATAAACGCCCACAAATCTGAAGAGGTCACAAAGGTCTCCGAAGCCCTTTATGCAGAGCTGATCAAGCTCGGCGTTGAAGTTCTTTTCGATGATCGAGACGGCGTTCGCCCCGGCGCCAAGTTTGCCGATTCAGAACTCATGGGCATCCCCCATCGCATTGTTGTTGGCGAACGTGGATTGAAGAACTCGGTAGTCGAATACGCCAACAGGAAAACAGGCGAATCAGAAGACCTGGCTCTGGATGGCCTCGCGCAAAAGTTGCAGGCAATGATTCAGCTTGAGATTAACCATTAGCCAGAAAAGATATGATAAATGGCCATGCGTCCTTATCCTGGATAAGGAACAGGTGGCCACCTTCGAACCAACGTAATCTTGCCCCGGGAATCAAGTCACACATCGCCTGCTGATTTTCCACAGGGGCCAGACCATCGTAACGGCCTGCACAGATAAGTGTAGGTATCGAGATATCCTTCAGCCGATCAACGACATTGTGTTGGCTCCTGGCCTCCAATTGTCGAATTGCACCCATCTTGAATTCCGGAAGCTTTTGATCTGCATGAGGCATGGACAAGGACATATCAATCATCGATCTAAACTTTTTCGGGTTTGCCTGCCTCCAGGCATCGTCAAGGCGAGTATCGCTGATACTCATCATCTTCCTTATTCGTTCTTCTTCTCCAAGATCACGAGGAATTTCATGCAAGGGATAGCTCGCCAGCTTGTCTCCACCGGGAGATGTGCAACACAAGACCAGCTTTCTTACTCTGTCCGGGTGTCTTAAGACAAGATTAAGGGCGACCATGCCGCCAAATGAGACACCAACGATATTCGCCGACTCCCAGCCCAGCTCGTCCATTAGATTTACAGCATCATCTGCATACTGTTCTATTGAATAGGCCGAATCAGGCTTTTCTGTCCTGCCCAGACCGCGCTGATCGTAAGCGAGGATTTCTACGGCTTTAGGCAGAGGGCCATCAAGCACGTTAGGTTTTACGCGAAGGTCGCCGCCCGTGCCGCCGATGAACAGCACCCTTTCAGTAGTGCCTTCAGCAGTACCCTCAACAGGGCCGCTTAATTCGTAGTACATCTCCAGGTCTGTATTTTGTGTAAATGGCATTCACTTCCCTTTTGCAGAACAATCATTAACGAAATTTCTAATAGACAACATTATTAATATGACGAAGCCGTGACAGATTTCTACTATCGCATCAACTCAAGCAAACTCTCTTCCGTTTGCGGGCCCACAAGCGTCGAATGTAGTTTCCCTTGTGGATCAAAAACGAAAGTCGTCGGCAGAACCTCCGGCCTGGTAATGCCAAGCGCAGCTGCCGGGTCAATTAGATATACCGGAAATTCGATTTTCATTCTGGCCACCTGCTCCTGAATCTGTTCCCCATCTGGTTGATCAAAATTAACGCCGAATACTTGCAGTGTATCCGCATGCTCCTCTGCCAGCTTGTTCAGTTCTGGTATCTCCTTAATGCATGGCCCGCACCAGGTCGCCCAATAGTTAAGGATCAGCCATTTTCCCTTTAGATCTTCATGAAGATATCCACGGCCTTCCGTGTCATAGAAATCGGGTTGTTGACAGGACGTCAAAGCGATGACAAGTAACACGGCGAATAGCTTTTTCATGAATGTACTCTGATGACATGATCTGAAAATGTAATCTGAACAGGTTTTAAGGTCTATCGGGAAAGGAACAAACTCTCCAGATCTTTACTGAGGCTCTCTTCATTTCGACCGGATATGGACTCAAAGGTTTCCGATAAAGATTGTTCCCAAGCAGTTGTACCGCCCACACTCTTTGCAGGTAGCGGCCAGGGTAATTTTCGGTATAGCGCCCAGATAGTTAAGCCACTGAGATCCCTCGCCAAGACAAGGCCACCCTTTTCGGTCTTACGGATAAGATTCAATTCGACCAGTGTCTGGCGGTATTCCGTCCATCGTTCAAGATTGATTCGCGAACCCAGAGCCTGGATCATTTGCTCGCTTACGACGTCGCCACGATGGTGTGCCTGGTTAAACACATCAAGGATAATCAGGATCTGAAACAGTGGCGCCTCCAGCATGCTGCTGCCTTCAAAGCGATAAACCCCCAGACCTTTAACCAATTCAGCGCCCATCAGGACAATAGTCCACGACACATATATCCAGAGCAAAAACAGGGGCACTACCGCAAAAGTTCCGTAAATAGCTTCAAGGTTTGATCGAGACATCACAAAGCCGAAAGTAAATTTAGCGGCTTCAAATACCGATGCCACCAGTAAACCACCGACCACAGCATGCCGAAAGGAGACCCGGGTATTAGGTACCGCAACATATATAAATGTGAATGCCACCGAACTCAACACGAGAGGTATGAAACGCAAAAAATAGGGCGAATCGGCAACATCATTAATAAGGGGCAGTGATACGACATAAGTCGTCACACCAAAACCAATACCAAAGAGAATGGGACCCATCGTGAGCACGGCCCAATACATGAGCACTCTCTGAAATCCATGCCTGGGCTCCTTAACTCGCCAGATCTCATTGAATGTGCGCTCGATGGTAAGCAGCATCAGTAGTGCGGTGAGTGCCAGGAAGATGGCGCTGGGTATGCTCAGCTTTTGCGCACCTTGGGAAAAACTTCGCAAGTACTCTTGAACTGCACCGACATTTTCAGGAACGATATTACTGAATATAAAATCCTCAACGGCACGCCCCATGCCACTGAAGGCTTCAAAGCTGGAAAACACCGCATACATCACCGTGAGTGCTGGCACCACGGCAAACAGAGTTTGATAGGTTAATGCCGCGGCAGTTGTCTGACAACTATCGTCAATAAAGTGCTGGATCAAAAACTTCAGCAAGCGCCAGGCTTCGACTACCGATTCCCTACCTTTGTCTAACACTTCAGCATCCTTGTTCCTCAGACTTTTTACTACCCGAACTATTCTCGCTCACGGCTGTTTTTATGCTCATGGCTGTTTATACGCTCAAGGCTGTCTATTGCGCTCATGGCTGTCTGTTGCGCTCATGGCTGTTTGCCGCCCAGGGCTGACATCAATACAATAGTGCCTTAATCCAGCGGAGACACTTATGAACAAAGTTACAATCTATCACAATCCCAGCTGTTCTAAATCCAGGGCAACGCTGGCCCTGTTAACAGACAGAAACATCAAGCCGGAGATTGTGCTATATAAAGAGAACCCACCCTCTGCTGCTGCCCTGCAGACAATTGTAACCCAGTTGGGTATTACGCCAAGAGAATTGCTACGCAAGGGTGAAGCTGCCTATGAACAGAAGGGGCTTGAGAATTCAGACCTTACAGATGTTGATCTAATCCAGGCGATGGTGGATGCACCAATCCTGATTGAAAGACCCATTGTGATTTGTGGCGATAAGGCCGCCATTGGCAGACCGCCGGAGCACGTGCTGGATATTCTCTGATGGAGGCTTTTGGCCAATACCAGGGTCTAATCCTGGAACTGAACCTAGTGGACGATTTTTCCCTGAAAGGACAGGGGGCTTGTGAGCTCTGCTTCTATTTCCTGCGGCTCATCAATTGAGTCGTTGCTGGTTCTCACCTCATAGCGCCGCGTTGACACTTCGCCATCGAGCACATCGGGAAGCCTGGATAGAAATTCTTCCATGTGATTAGTTTCAAAGTGTCCCTGCAGCGCTTCAACAGACTCCCATTCCTGGAACAGAAGTAGGGTATTAACATTGGTGATGCCAACATAAAATTCGTAGCTGATGCACCCATATTCCGCCCGGCTTGCAATGGACATCCGGCGCATCATCTCAAGCGCGTCGTCTCTTAGCTCTGGCTTTACCGGAAAAGTCCCGTGAACAATTATCATAATCAAGAATATAAATATCGACGAATTAGATTATACAGATAAATTTTCGCCAGCACACCGCTTGAGGACTCTTAATGATGAGCTGTCCGATTCTAAGCTGAAATCAATCCAATGTTGTTTTTGATCATCACCTGTGCAATTTCATCTAGAATCGCCGGATCATCAATCGTAGCGGGGGCCTCAAATTCCTTGCCATCAGCAACCTTGCGCATCACTTGCCGCAGGATCTTGCCTGACCGGGTCTTTGGCAGGCGATCAACTACAACCGCCTTCCTAAAGTTAGCAAAAGCGCCAATATCCTTACGCACCATGGCAATAAGCTCCGCCTGAAGTTGATCATCGGAAATATTGGCGCCATCTTTTAGTAGTAACAGACCCACTGGGATTTGCCCCTTGTCCACGTCTTCAACGCCAATTACAGCGCATTCGGCAACGGCGGCATGAGAGGCAACAATTTCCTCCATCTCACCGGTTGATAAACGGTGTCCTGCAACATTAATCACATCATCGGTGCGGCCCATGATGAATAAATAGCCATCCTCATCGATAAATCCGCCGTCGCCGGTGAGGTAATAACCTGGGTGTTCAAGCATATAAGCATCCAGGTAGCGCTGATGGTCGCCCCAAACCGTGGGCAAACATCCTGGTGGCAGTGGTAATTTAAGGACCACATCCCCCTCTTCATCGGCAGCCATTTGCTGGTGATCTTCGGACAATATCTGGATGTCAAAGCCGGGAATGGGCAGACAGGCAGAGCCCGCCTTGCATTCGTGCGGCTCAATACCCATTGGATTCCCAGCAATTGGCCAGCCTGTTTCCGTTTGCCACCAGTGGTCTATCACAGGGATTTTGAGCATATCGCAAAGCCATTCATAGGTTGAAGGGTCAGTCCGTTCGCCTGCAACAAAGAGAGTTTTCAGGGAGGAGATATCATATTGCCCGAGTAACTTGCTCTCCGGGTCTTCTTTACGCATGGCTCGAAATGCTGTGGGAGCAGTGAAGAACACATTGACCTTGTAGTCAGAGATGATGCGCCAGAAGGTTCCAGCATCGGGGGTTCTAACCGGTTTCCCTTCAAACAAAATGGTTGTGCAACCGGCGAACAAGGGTGCATATACGATGTAGGAATGACCAACCACCCAACCGACATCGGATGCTGCCCAATACACATCGCCCGCTTCTACGTCGTAGACCGCTGCCATGCTATAAAGCAGCGATACCGCGTGACCACCATTATCCCGAACGACACCTTTAGGTTTACCTGTGGTCCCGGAGGTATATAAGATGTACAAGGGATCAGTGGACTTTACGGAAACACAATCTGCCGGGCTGGCTGCTTCGAGGGCCGAAACCCAGTCCACATCCCGATCGCCCATACTTGCACGACATTGCGAACGCTGATAGACAACACAGTGCTCTACCTTGTGCTCCGCTAAATCAATGGCTTCATCAATTAACGGCTTGTATTCGATAATGTTTGAAAACTCAATACCGCAAGAGGCAGTCAGAATGATTTTAGGTGAGGAATCATCTATGCGCGTCGCCAACTCCTTTGCAGCGAAACCGCCAAACACAACAGAATGAATCGCGCCAAGGCGAGCACAAGCGAGCATCGATATAGCAGCTTCCGGAATCATCGGCAAATAGATAATGACCCGGTCCCCTCTTTCAATGCCCAGACTTTTAAGGACACCCGCGAACTTTGCAACTTCATCTCTTAGCTCTGTGTAGGTGTATTTTTTAACAGTGTCAGTAACCGGAGAATCATATATAAGCGCGAGCTGGTCGCCGCGGCCAAGCTCGATATGGCGATCCAGCGCCAGGTAAGAAGAATTTAACTCGCCATCTGGAAACCATATATCGACGCCATTGGCATCTTTGTCCAGAATCGTATTCGGCGCCTTGGTCCAGGAAACTCTTTTAGCCTGCTCAGCCCAAAAGCCGCCGGGATCTTGTAAAGACTTCTGATATTCGGACTGATAACTCACCACAAAACTCCTCTTGTTTGAGCACCAACAATAACAGAATTTATAGCCAGGGTTTGTTGGGATCGTTACCCACAAAAAAGGGGAATCAAATGATTCCCCTTTCGTCGATCTGTATTTCCCGTTCTGACAATTGGCTTATCTCGCCAGACAAATCTATATTGTTATACTTTTACAGTCTCGCCTTTACAGATCGGCAGCTAACAATACTGTCGTATCGCAGCTAATACTTTCTTACTTACGCTTCTTGCGCTTACGTTTCATAGCCTCAAGCTGCGCCTTACTTGGCTGGGCTATTAACAACTGTTTGTATGTTTTAGCTCGCTTTGAGATTTTCTTGTGATCAACATAGAAATCTACCGCTTTCTCCCACGCACCTTTAAGGCCATGAAGATTGATAGACACGGTTGTGTTAACAATTTTATTCACTTTCGAAGACATAATGCCAATCTGGAAAACTGGCGTTCTGGTACCACTCTTCTCAGTTTTCATTCTAAACAGAATGCCACGAACCTTTCCTGATTTGTCGAACAGCGCAGTCTTCGCAGCTGCTGCCTTCGCCTTAGCCTGCTGCTTTTCCAATACCGCATCACGCTCTTCTGCCACCTGCTTTACAGCGGCCCTGGCTGCGCCACGTATCCGCTTGCCATTTTCTTTCAGTGAAAAATATTCCTGGTAAGTTTTTCCCGCAATTTGCCGTCTAACTCGAAACCCATGGAACCGAGTAGTATCAAGAAGTTCTACACTCATTTTAAGTTACCTGTAATTGGTTGATTGTGTTGAGAATGTTGCAGTTCAGTGTTTCTACTTCACGAACATTCCAGCTAAAAGATCGTACGATCCGCCTGGCTACTACATTGGCATGAACACCTTCTGGCGCTGTTCACTCTAAGAATACAGCCTTAAGTTGGGATATTCAATTCCCGGCCGGATCGAAAGAGGCGCAATTCTACCCTAATTTACAATAAAGGGAACCTGTATTTATAGATATTTGTAAATAGCGATTTCAGCGAGACTTCAGTGAGATAGTTAGGCAATTTAACTTTCCTGACAAGTCAAAAAGACCTCGCAAGCCCTTGATTTACTGGGCTTTATAACCAATTCGCCTAACTATGATCCTGATGGAGTGTATAACGAACAGTAATCGTTAGCCCTCAGCTGACGACACTGCTCCACTGTTTACTAACAATTCTATTTCGCTTTCATTGTAGCCGGCATCGCTTAATACCTGTTTGCTATCTTCACCGGCAATTCTTGAGCCATGGGACAGGCTTGGGCTGGTTCGGCTGAATCGTGGCGCTGGCGCTGGTTGCAACACATCATCAAGTTCTACAAATGCGCCGCGCGCCTTATTATGTGGGTGTTCAGCGACTTCGCTCAGCGATAATACAGGCGCAAAACATACATCAGAGCCTTCCATCAGGTCGCACCACTCATCCCTGGTCTTTGATTTAAACGCTGCGCTTACCTTCTCTTTATATTCTGGCCATCGACTCTGATCCATTTGTGCTGAAAACTCATCTTTGTCCAATCCTGCCTTTTCCAACAATAATGCATAAAACTGGGGCTCAATAGAACCAATGGAGATATATTTGCCATCGCTGGTTTCATAGGTATCGTAAAAATGTGCACCGCCATCAAGCAAGTTGGCACCTCGCTCTTCCTTCATTGCACCCATAGCCTTCATAGAGAAGAACATTGACATCAGGATGGCTGCACCATCGACCATCGCCGTATCAACTACTTGACCTGTTCCTGATTTTTGCGCTTCAAGGATCGCACAGACAAGACCAAAGGCCAGTACCATTCCGCCACCACCAAAATCACCTACCAAATTTAGGGGTATCGATGGTTTTTCTCCTTTCGTACCAATAGAGTGCAGGGCGCCAATTAGTGATATGTAATTAATGTCGTGGCCTGCGGCCTGTGCCATTGGTCCTTCCTGGCCCCATCCTGTCATTCGTCCATATACAAGTTTGGGATTCCTGGCCATGCAATCCGCCGGACCGAGTCCAAGTCTTTCTGTTACACCCGGTCTGAAGCCTTCAAAAATGGCATCAGCCCCTTCACATAACTTTAAGACAACTTCCTTTCCTTCATCACTCTTAAGATCGACTGCAATAGACTTGCGGCCCCTTGTCAGGACATCGATGGGACGTCGAGATCCACTACCAGCCCTATCCACACGTATAACCTCCGCACCCATATCTGCTAACATCATTCCGCAAAATGGTCCTGGCCCTATACCCGCGAGCTCAATTATTTTGATTCCGTTTAATGGTCCCAAGCTGATTCTCCTAACTTTTTGATTTGTGCTATTTAGTCACATCCAATTTTCCAGAGCAACCTGACATAATCAACCGATTATTTTCAGTCATTCACCAGGACGCTCAAGATTCCGGTTGAGCTAACAAGAAGGCTGAAAAGTTCTATATAATTCGCCCGGGAGCTGCGAACACATAAGGGTTACATTTCGTGAATTGAACAAACTCCAGGGAAACCCCAAAAGTTGAATATTGTCAGGTAAGTGAATGTGGGTACACTGCTCGCACCAGGCGCCAGAAAGGAAAAATAAATGAGTGAATTGTTAGACCATATTGAAATCGAGCCCGAAACACAGGCTACTGCCAGCATTATCTGGCTTCACGGCCTCGGCGCAGACGGCCACGATTTTGAACCCATCGTTCCAGAGCTGAACCTGCCGCCAACGCTGCCCGTCAGGTTTATATTCCCTCATGCACCTGTTAGACCGATAACGATAAACAATGGCGATGAGATGCGAGCATGGTATGACTTCATTCCTCATTCAGAAACCGCCGGCTCAGAAGATATGGCGGAATCTTCTGAACAGATTAAGCAATTCATCTACAGAGAGATTGAGCGCGGCATTGCGCCATCGCGAATCTTGCTTGCGGGATTTTCCCAGGGTGGCGTTATCGCCTTACACACCGGCTTACGTTTCGAGGAGCGCTTAGCGGGAATTCTGGCTTTATCCACTTATCTCCATGACTACACTGCAACAGAAAATGAGAGAACGGATGCCAACCTCGCCATACCCATCATGATGGCACATGGCACACAAGACCCCATGATCCCTATCATGAGAGCAGCAACCTCAAGGGAAAACCTGATCCGCCTTGGTTATGACGTTAGATGGTTTGACTATCCCATGGGACATCAGGTGTGTCTGGAAGAAATCGGCGAGGTCTCCAATTTCTTTCAGGAAATCCTATAGTAGTATGCATAACAAAGAAGACCAGTCCTTCGAACTGAAATCCGAATCATCACAGGCCTGGCTAGAGATGGTTCTCGAAAATTTTGACGAATTTCTGCTAGATCATGCAGCAAACGAGCGGAAGGCCTCATCCATGGCAATGTCCATGGTCGCCCACTATCCCGACAAGCCGCTGCTGCTGACAGCAATGATTGACCTTGCGCTGGAAGAGCTCACGCACTTCAAACAAGTTGTTAAACTGGCTAGCAAGCGAAATTTGATCCTCATTGCTGACGAGAAGGATGCATATGTGAACCAAATAAGAAACCATGTTCGCAAAGGGACAGACCCCTACTTTCTTGACCGGCTGCTAACTGCAGCGGTAATAGAAGCCCGGGGCGCAGAACGATTCCTACTGATATCCAGGCATATAGATGAGGAAGATCTGGCCAAGTTTTATGGCACGCTCGCAAAGTCTGAAGCCAACCATCACCTGCTGTTCATCGAATTGGCACTGAATTACTTCGAACAAGACGAAGTGGCAGAGCGCTTCCAGGAATGGCTGAAAATAGAACAGCACATCCTCGACAACTTACCCATCCGCCCGCGACTGCACTAAATGTCGGTAGGTACAGGCTATGACTCGTTTCCAGCAGGTAGTTGATAAATATCTCAATACCTATGCCGAGCATGAAATAGGGTTAATTCCCGAGATTGCCAATACCTACGATCATTGCCTTGTTGTACCGGCATTCGATGAAACCTGGCAATCTCTGCAAAAAGTGTGGCAGAAGCTTGAGGATAATTTCCTCCTCATTTTGGTCATTAATGCGCCTCGCCTGAATCACAGGAATACGCTCGATCTTCTACGTAAGCTCAAACAAAATGAGAATGCCAAGGGCAAGGTCAATGACTCAAATTGTGCTTTTATTCCAGCGGCCAAGGCAAAGGAAAATTTGGAAAACACAAACTCCGGTAATGCGACTAATCCCGACATTCTCCTGATTGACAGATGTAGTGACGGACTGACAATAGCGCCCAGTCAGGGCGTTGGATTGGCGAGGAAAATCGGCGCCGACATTGCATTGCAATTAATAACAAACGCGGTAATTCGCTCCAGCAGAATCTCGATCACCGATGCAGACGCGATACTACCGTTTGACTACTTCAGCCACACACTCAAGGAAAATGAATCGGCTATTACTCTGCCCTTCAGACATCAATCTGATGCGCTGGCCATGCGCCTCTATGAGATAGGCATCCTTTATTATGCCAACGGGCTTGATTGGGCCGGCTCCAGATACGCATATACCAGCCTTGGCTCGGCCATGGCAATTAGTTCGAACCACTACGCCATGGTTCGCGGATTCCCAAAGCGTAGCGCTGCAGAGGACTTCTATTTATTAAACAAACTCGCAAAGACTGGCGATGTCGCAAGGATCCATTGTGGCGCGATCTTGCTTTCCGCCAGGGAATCAGACCGGGTGCCTGTCGGCACTGGTCCTGGCCTGCGAAAAATCAAATCCCTGGACGCACCCCTTGAAGAATATCTGTATTACCATCCACAGATCTTTGTGCTGCTAAAGGAACTCCTGGGCATATTCGACTCACTCTGGGAAAACCCGGAGGCGATGCTAGGCGCAAGCGAATGGCTTCAACGCTATGTGAAACATCAGAAACTCGACCAACTAATTGCCGAACAGCACAAGAAGCTACAACGACCTGAGGTGTTCAACAAATTTCTCGCTGATTGGTTCGACGGCTTCAAGACATTGAAATTCATCCACTACCTGCGCGACAACTTTCTCCCCTCTGTTCCTCTTAAAGGTATTACAGCCGCCCCATTTACCCGGCACATGACATGGGACGATCTGTCATCTTTCAGCGCACAACTTTCTGATCAGATTTACCCGTGATAAAATTACCGGGATTAAACAAAACTTTCCGAAGTCTCCGATGTACAAAATATTTATTGACGGCCAGGCAGGCACAACAGGCTTACAGATTCACCAGCGTTTACGGGATCGGACAGATATCGAAATTCTGCAGATATCTGCCGAGCAACGAAAAGATGTGGACGCTAAAGCCAGTATCATCGACGCTGCTGATGTAGTGATACTGTGCTTGCCCGACGAGGCCGCCCTGGAAACGGTCGCATTGGCCGAGACGATGGACACACGATTTATTGACGCCAGCACTGCCCACAGGACAAACCCTGATTGGGTCTATGGCCTTGCAGAACTTAACAAAGACCAACGAACACGGATCATCGACGCACGCCTGGTAACTAATCCCGGCTGTTATCCTACCGGGTTCCTGCTGGCGGTGATGCCTCTGGTCGAGCAATCCCTGCTCAAGCCTTCCTCCCTTATTACTATTAGTGCGCTCTCGGGTTACAGCGGCGGCGGCAGGCAGATGATGGAAAAATATAAGCAACAGGAGGCCGATAGCAATGAATGCCCTGCCAATGCCAGGCTCTGGCATTCAAGACCCTATGCTCTTAATCTTGCGCACAAACATATTCCAGAAATGCAACACTACGCAGGGCTTGATAGCGCGCCACTGTTCCTGCCTAGCGTCGGCCATTTTCCCCAGGGCATGTTAGTGAGCACCGGACTTTTTAAGGAATTTTTCACCACGGCAATCAAGCCCCATCAAGTGTTTGATGTGCTTGATGCTCGTTATAAAGATGAACCTTGCATACAAGTCTATGGCCCGGATGATAGAACCCAATATGAAGATGGATTCCTCCACCCGGAAGCCAACAATGGCACCAACCGCCTAGATATTTTCGTTTCCGGACACGATGAACAAATACTACTGGTCTCGCGCCTGGACAATCTAGGTAAAGGCGCAGCAGGTGCTGCCATCCAGAATCTGAACCTGATGCTCGGCGCGCCGGAGCTTCAGGGACTCATTACCTAATTAAGTGAAGTAAACGAGAACGCCGCAATAAACAAGGTGGAAGAGATAAACATCATGGAACTCAAGAGCTTGGAGCCGCAACAACTGGATGATTTTCAGCGAATCGCACAGGCTTCCTATGATCAGCTAAAAGAAGAGAATCTGTCGCTGGACCTTACCCGTGGCAAGCCATCTGCCGCACAATTGGATCTTTCAAACGAACTGGACGGCATACTTGACGGCTTTTATCTCCTGCAAGATGGCACAGACGTCCGAAATTATGGCGGTATTCTGGGTATCCCCGAGGCGCGGCATTTCGGCGCAGAACTCATGGGTATCGATTCTTCTGAAACCATGGTCGCCGGTAACAGTAGCCTGACATTGATGTACAACCTGATTGCCCAGATGTTACCAATCTGGCAAGAACAAGCTCAGGCAGTGGACAACAAGGTGAAATTTATTTGCCTGGTGCCTGGTTACGATCGACATTTCACTATTTGTGAGCACTTTGATATTGAGATGATCAACGTTGAGTTAAAACCCTCCGGACCGGACATGGATGCCATTGAGTCATTATTGGCTGATGATGAAATGATCAAGGGCATCTGGTGCGTACCCAAGTACAGCAATCCCACCGGTCATACCTATGACAAGAGTACGGTGGAACGTTTTGCCCGACTTAAGGATGTCGCTGGTAAAAACTTCCGAATTATGTGGGACAACGCCTACCTTGTTCATCACCTCAGCGACAAACCAGACAGCTTGCACAATATAATGCTAGAGGCTAAAAAAGCCGGGTCCGAAGATTCTCTAGCTATATTTGCATCAAGCTCGAAGGTGACATTTGCAGGGGCCGGCATCGCATTCTATGGCGCATCGGAGGAGAACCTGGGTAAATTTGAAAAATTCCTAAGCCCCCAGGTAATCGGATTCGATAAGGTTAATCAGCTACGGCATGTTAGATTTTTGCGAGATCAGGAGACCCTGGCAGTGCATATGGATAAACACAAAGACTTGCTGAAACCTAAATTCCAGCTGGTACAGGAGAGGCTGGAATCAGGCATCGGTGGACTGGGCATTGCCGAGTGGACCAGACCCAATGGAGGATACTTTGTATCCCTTACAACCTTGCCCGGTATCGCCGGTACAGTTGTAACAATGGCAGCTGATGCCGGCGTCAAGCTGACTCCGGCGGGCGCTACCTTCCCTTATGGTGTCGATGCCAAAGACACGAATATACGTATAGCGCCAACATTTCCGTCAGTGGGCGACCTGGAAAAGGCAATGGATGTATTAGTAGCCTGCTTAAAGCTGGCTTCCGCCAACGAATTGCTAATTCCATAAATGGGCGGTCTTTCCAATATAGATCTCGCCGTCCTTGTTATTTACCTTGGCGGCCTGTTCGTTATGGGTTTCTGCTTTTACAGGAAAAACAATACTACCGAAGAGTATTTTCTTGGCGGCAGGCGATTCACCGGATGGGTCATCGGCCTAAGTCTTGTGGGAACATCTATTAGTTCTATCACCTTTCTTGCTTACCCTGGCGATGCGTTTAAAACCGCCTGGCTTCGCTTCCTGCCAAATCTAATGATGCCCATTGCTGTCTTTATCGCTGCAAGGTATTTTCTGCCATTTTTCCGAAGAGATAAAACCACAACAGCATACGAATATCTTGAGGGCAGATTCGGACCTTCAATTAGAGTCTATGGCGCTTTGGTCTTCATCATTGCCCAGGTAGTTCGTGTCAGCATGATCTTATATCTCGTCTCCCTGGTTCTTCAGGAGTTAACAGGCTTCGATGCCACCACCTGTATTCTCATCAGCGGCTCCATCGTAGCTATTTACACTATTATCGGTGGAATCGATGCCGTTATCTGGACGGATGTTATTCAGACCATCGTATTGTTGTTAGGTGGCATCATGTGCCTGGTCATCATCGTAGTTACGCTGCCAGGTGGGTTTGGTCAAATCCTGGATGTTGCTATCACAGATGGCAAGCTCGCCTTTTCAGAATTAAAGGATGGGCAATTGATTCCCGTGGACTGGCAATTCAGCCTGCACAGCAAAACGGCAAGCATGATGCTCCTTATCGGACTCATCAGCTGGCTAACGGAATATTCCAGTAATCAGAATACCATTCAGCGGTTCTGTGCCTCCAAGTCCGATTATGAAGCGAGAAAGGCAATGCTCATTTGCGTGCTGGTGAGCTTGCCAACCTGGGCATTCTTCATGTTTCTCGGCACCGCCCTTTATGTCTTCTTTCAGGTATTCCCTGCTGTTCCGGCCGCCGAGGTCCTTGCCGGCACTCGTAAGGCAGAGCAAATCCTGCCGTTTTTTGTAATCAACTATCTTCCTGCCGGGCTGGTCGGCCTGGTGATTGCGGCGGCGCTTGCTGCAGCAATGTCATCCCTGGACAGCAGTATCAACGCAATCTCGACGGTCACCATTTCAGACTTGTATCGTCGCCACCTGAACCCGGGCGCACAGGACAAACATTATCTTCGGGTAGCAAGACTCATCGCATCCCTTGCCGGCTTGCTGATGATATTCGGTGCAATCTACCTGACCAATACGGAAACCAATACCCTCCAGGATACCGCCACAATACTCACCTCCTTGCTGGCAGGTGGCCTCCTGTCGATTTACTGCATTGGTTTCTTTACCACCCGAGGCGATGCAAGACACATCCTATTCGGCATATCAGGCACCATGGTTTTTACGGCATGGACAATTCTAAGCGCCCGTACCATGATCCCCGAAGCTTTGTCTTTTCCCTTCGACCTCTATTACACAGGCCTAATCGGCAACATCATCATGTTTTTACTAGCCTATGGATCAAGCTATCTACTCCTGGATAAAAAGGCCGCAACCATTCAGGAAAACGTTTAAGCGCAGATAGGCAAGCATTGCCAAGTACCTACGACACGGTCGTGATACAATGCGCCACCATGAATTTCATTAAAAAACTCTTTACCAGCGACGATACTCCACCCCTTGAAGATTTGACGAACAATGATGTCGATGTGGCAGAAGATTTCGCCATACTTGAACTTCCACAAGAACTGAACAATGCTATCGCCAAGCTCGGCTTTACCAATTGCACACCGGTTCAGAAAGAGGTCCTTCCCCACAGTCTGGATGGCAAGGATGTCATTGCCCAGGCACAAACAGGAACCGGCAAGACTGCCGCCTTCCTCATTTCAATTATTGCTTATGACCTCGAAAACCCTTCACTGGATGAGCGCCCTGCCGGTACTCCCTACGCCCTGATAATCGCACCGACCCGTGAGCTGGTTTTGCAGATCAGCAGCGATGCTGTAGGTTTGGCAGAAGATACAGATATCAAAATCCTGGCCGTTGTTGGTGGCATCGACTACGAGAAGCAAAAGAGGGAACTGTTAAAACCAGTGGATATCATTGTCGCCACCCCGGGCAGATTGCTCGACTTCTGCCGCTCAAACGTAATCAATCTCTCGCAAGTTGAGTCGCTGGTCATTGACGAAGCAGATCGCATGTTGAGCATGGGCTTTATTCCAGACGTTAAAGCGATTATTCAGCGAACGCCGAAGAAAAATAGCCGCCAGACGCAACTCTTCAGCGCGACCTTTAGTGAAGATATCAAGAGACTTGCATCCAGCTGGACACTTGACCCGGTTCGTATTGAGATCGAACCCGAAAAGCTGGCAGTAGATTCAGTAACGCAAATCATCTACCTGACATCGGAAGAAGACAAATTCAAGGTGCTCTATAACCTGATCAAAGTAAACAAGATTACCAGAGTGATCGTATTCGTTAACCGCAGGGATGAATCCAGAAGACTGGAAGACATGCTTTATCGTCACGGTTTTAATACAGGCTTGCTCACGGGTGAAGTTCACCAGAAAAAAAGAATAAAGACGCTCGATGATTTCAAATCAGGAAAGATCGAAGTCCTCGTAGCGACCGATGTGGCCGGACGAGGAATTCACGTTGATGATATTAGTCATGTTGTAAACTACAACCTGCCTGAAGATCCTGAAGACTATGTTCACCGAATTGGCAGAACCGGACGAGCTGGGTCAGACGGCACTTCAGTTTCCCTTGCCTGCGAAACGGAATCATTTATGCTGCCAGCCATTGAGACCTTGCTGGGATCGAAGATGAACTGTGAACAGCCGCCGGAAGATCTACTGGTGGATACACCCGCACCTATTAAAAAATCCCGGCAGAAGTCGTCTGACTTCAATACTTCCCGGGATAAGCGCCAATCAGGTAGAAGACCAAACAACAGGAGACCCCACCGGTAAACCTGGATGTCCCAGTCAAAGGCGAATCGAGGAGCGAGCTTTCCGCTACTTAAAGCAAGTGGTATTGCAGACATTCCAGAGACCGTTAACGTCCATCAATTCAACGACAAGGCAATTCGCCACAGCAAGTCCCTTGGCGATGCTACCGGATTGAGTAACATTGGGATTCATCTGGTCCGGCTACAGAAGGGCTGCGAATCCACACAATTTCACCGCCATCAATGCGACGAAGAATTTCTATACATTCTCTCCGGCTCCGGAATAGCGGAAATCGGCGACAATGAATATCCCGTTGAGGCAGGTGACTTCATGGGATTTAGTCAAGACTCACCAGCCCATAATATGCGCAATCCTAACGATGAAGATCTGGTCTATCTCATGGGAGGCGACCGAAATGACTTCGACATTTGCGACTACCCCCGCATCAAGCGGCGAATGTTCAGAGTCAATGGCGTCAAAACATATGTCGACCTGAAAGACCTTCACGACGTCGCCCCTGGAAACGAGACCACTTCAATTAGGAAAAAGCCGATTGAGAAAAACGACCCGTAATTTCCTGACAATTGGCATTTGCCTCTTGCTTCTGGCTTGTGAAACGCAACAACTCACAGAGCCCGTTACCATCGGTTAGGTATCCAAATCCATGGGCTTCCCTGTTGTTAATCGTAACAATCGTGAATATATATTGGCGCAGCAGTCAAAAGTGTATCCCTCAGATATTTTTGATACCAACGGGACTTCCATGGTCGAAATAACACTCCTGGACAATACCCAGATTTCAATTGGCATCAAGACTCATTTCGTACTCCATAACCTGCACCAAAATGGCCAGGCGACAACGATCGAGCTCAATCTCGGCAAGGGAACCATGCAAACCATTCTGAAGGATCAACAAACGCTGGAACTTGGAACACCCCTTGCTACCGTCGTCGTCAAAGGTGGTGGTTTTTATGCAAGGTATGCCGCCAGCACACTGGAAATCGTGATGTTGGAGGAAGGCGCTATGAAAGTAAGCAACGGTAACGGTAACGCCAATATTAACTCACCTTCCCATGGCACAACCGTTATCGCCGGTTCTGCACCACAAATACCGACCCTGTGGTCAAATAGAAAAATTCAGAGGCTTATCAAGCAGACTTTTATTGAATAGGCATGGATTCAATAGGCCTTCCTACTTCGACTAAGAGGTAAGCAGCCCAGGCTGAGGTGTCAACACACGGGACAGTAAATCGAAATAACCCCGCGGGAAATCCACACCATCGTAATACCCATTCTCCACCAAGATCTTATGCAGCTTCTTCAAATTGTAGTTTGGTACTGAGGCCAGCATATGATGTTCCAGATGATAATTTACAAAATGAGGGCACATCACCAATCGCCACAAAGGATTTGCCCGTATTGTCCGGGTATTCTTTCTAGGATCCAGGTCATACAAATCCGGCACTGCAGCATGTTCTGCAACTTGACGAATCCGGCTGATCAAAGGCCCCATGAATACATACGCCGCCGCCCACATCAGGTACAACCATCCTTCGCCAACGCTCACAAGAATCAATAACAAAATAGAATTCGCAGCGACGCCGCGCAACAGGCTAGCCCTCGACAGCTCCGGCAACTCACCTAACTTTGCCAGACCCCTGCCAATGCTTTTAAGCGATCGCCAACCTGTTTGCCCCGTCAGGTCTCGCTTAATTTTCCGCTTAAAGCGTGTTTTAGCGATGGGATAGTCCTGATAGTTTGGCAAATCCGGATCTTCATGGGTCCCTGCAAATTTATGGTGAAACAGGTGGCCCTTCATATAGGAATCAACATTGTTAAAGATCATAGGACTTGCAAGCCATCGCCCAACAAACAAATTGAGCCATGAAGTCCTGAAGAATGCTCTATGACCGCATTCATGAACGATAACACCAAAACCCAGGTGCCTTCCGCCTAACAATACTACACCCAGTATAACTGTTATTGGGTTTGTCCAAATTCCGACGACAGCAAAAATGGCCGCAAAAAACGACCACTGACAAATCACCTGCCACCAGGCTTGAAGATCACTTCGTCGTGTTACGCTACGCAGTTGATCTTCTGTTAGCAATTCTTTCACTGTAGATACTGGCACCTTCATAACTTATCTCTCATATTTGTATCACTTAACTGAGCTCCTGCATAAGCTCTCGTCCTCACGCTCTCACTAACTGACGAACGGGCATGGTATGGTGCAACTCACCAGCTGATGCCCAGATATCTTTACCCGCCCGGTTATAATCCATCAATAGCTGACAGAATTTTTCTCTTGCTTTGACGTCTATTACTTCCGCAGGTAAAAGCGGATCCTTGGCAAGCAGCTTAATAGCTTCGCCGCCAAGCCTGAAACTTTCAAGCTGTGCTTCTCCCATGGATAAACCGAGCAATTTCTTACTACTGCTATCTAGTCGTTTAACGATATCCCTGTAGCCATTATTCAAGTTCTCGGGATTCCAGAGTGACATCCAGGCAGCCTCTCCTGCTAGCTGGCCTTCAAGAAGAAGCACGTCCATACCGACGCCGATGCCGATGGCCAATTGAGTCAGTTCGGTAAGGGTGACCGCCAGATTATCCGGACGCACAAAGAGGTGCGGGTTCACTTCTCGAAACCCAAGGGCGTCCAAAGCCCACAAACTTGAAGCCGCGCGCTTGCTTAGCACCGCGAGTACCCAAGTGCCTGGTTTCCACTGCCTGACTCGATTTTCCCCCAAACGCCATCGTTCAATAAACGACTGCAAATGATCCGTCTGATCCGCCAGGCGATATCGACCGCGCTCTGGGCACGCCAAAAGACCACGATTAACCAGGCGAGACAATGTCACCCGCACGGTATTCTCGGTAAAACCAAAGAGCCTGCCCGACTCAACGAGGTAACTGGCGGGTCGACCACGCTCAGAAACTCCTCTCAATAAATCGAGCATGACGTCTGAGGGTTTATTTCTGATTTTCGAGCTTGGCAACATTAACCAATCCAAACAAGGAGAGAGAAAAGTGTAATATTACAGATTTATGCAAATATTTCAATATATTGAAATATTATAGATGTCCAGAGAGACTACCGGCAGTGAACGATCATTTGTCTCTATAGATACAGCGTTAGCCCAGGGACAATCTAACTGGAATATATTGCTGGCAGACCGGGGAATTGTTCCTAAGCGGCTTACATAATCTTAATGTCGCCAAAACAACCCCCGCTGATCAGGCTATCAAGCTGATCGAAAGCAAAATCCGTAATATCCAATTTTTTGCCTGCTTCAACCAACTAAACAATGCAGTACATTCCGGTGGATACTTCTTAAATTCCTATTGCAACGCTTCTGGGTTATAAAACAGATGACCTTGACTTGGCGCAGCTTCGAAAATAGCTTGAGGCAGAGTGGGGTGGAGTTGACCCGTTTGAAGGAGCTATTGAAAATTTTATCGTGCCGCCAAAATAACTTTGCTAAACAGCGACACACACTTTTTATACTCAAATACTTGTAAGAAAAAATTCTCTACCTACGTAAAAAAGTTACCGGCAGATGTGAGTCAGAATTTATGTATGGCGCTATATTATTCAGGATTTCGCTGCCACGAGCTGCTTCAGGCGAATAACGGATTCATCAGACAACGCCGCAATATCGTCCTCTGTCAGGCCAAACTCCCGGAGAATCTCTGCAGAATGCTGGCCTATCTCCGGAGCTCTCTGTGGCGTTATCTGAGTCTCACCGCTCATATTGATCGGAGTTGCAAAGGTACGTTCATTTCCCGGCACGTCTGATTCTGTTGGCACAATCACACCATTGGCAATTAGTTGGGGGTCATCGATAACTTCTGTCGTGTGTGATACCAGGCTGAATACAATACCAGAGCTTGCAAGCCTTTCGCAGACGACGTCCGATGGAAGTGATCTGAATGCTTGCTCAAGCTGTTCTTTGACATAGAAGCGATTCTTCATTAGCGCTTTGGGTTTTGTCATTCGTTCATCTTTTAACCACTCCGGGCGCTCCAACAAATCAGCCAGTTTTGGCCAGTCCCTGTGGACGTTCTGTACACCGAGCATGATGTAGCGATCATCAGACGTTGTATAAACGTTGGATACGGGATTTGACCAACCCTCCCGATTACGTCGAGTTGGACCATCAAGACCTGCCATGGTTGCCTGCAAATTTAACCCATTTGCCCAGGTTCCGGTTGCTGCAAGGGAGGTCGAGATCATGCTGCCTTCACCGCTGCGATCCCGCTTATAAAGCGCCATCATAATACCCGCGAATAAAGTCATGGCGGTGGCGTGGTCACCCACTCCCCCAGCCGGAGGGGCGGGTGGAGTATCTTTCCCGTGCATGATATCCAGAATGCCGGTGCGGGCAAAAAAACCTGTAAGATCGAAAGCCCGTCGTTCTGCATCAGGCCCCTTTAAGCCATATGCGGTTATTTGTGCAAATACAAGTCTTGGGTTGACCGCTTTTAGTACATCGTAGGTCAGATTGTACCTTTCAAGGTTTGCCGCGCTGAAATTCACCAGGAATACATCCGCTTCCTTCAACATCCTCATCAGCACCGAATAACCCGACGTGGTGGTAATATCCATCGCCAGGCTACGCTTGTTGCGACCTGTCAGCTGCCACGAAAAATCACTTTCATGCCCGCCGGCAATCGTTCGATGCCGATCACCCGTCAGCGGTTCAATTTTGATAACGTTGGCACCAAAGTCGGACATAATCGTCGCCGCACAAGGGCCAGCAAGAAAAGATGCCGCATCAATAACCTTCAGATCTGAAAATAGATTTGTCACAGGGTTCCCTATGGTTTTTGAAGATGATAACGACTATTGCTCTCTTGGGATAGGAAGGAATAACTCAAGAGGCCGGCCAATCTGATACCAGCTCGGCGCGTTGTCCGCGCAGTGATTCGCGGTGGCCTAAAAATGATCGTCTGGCCCTGGTTTGTGATCAAGGGATGGGTCTCAATAGCCAAGAGTGACTCCCTTTGGCTATTGGCACAAAATTTGGCGCCGCCCAGATGGGTGGTAGACTACAACTTGAAAATGCCATGCTGTCGGTTGATGTCCGACAGTTCGCGGCAGATTTTGCATCAGATTAATCGTTTAGTATCAACGCATGTTGGATACTTATAGGCATCCGTGGCGTCAGCAACTCACCTGGAAAAGTCGAATGACAATAAAATTCATATTAAACGGGAAGCTTGTACAAACAGATGAAGACCCCGGCACACCTCTTCTATGGGTTGTTAGGGACACCTTCAAACTGAAGGGATCCAAATTTGGTTGCGGTGCAGGATTATGCGGTGCTTGCACCATGCACATCGATGGCGAAGCCGCGAGGACCTGCGTGATGCCGATCTCTACCATTGCAGGGAAAGAGATCACAACCATTGAAGGCATCGGTTCACCAGAAAATATGCATCCCCTACAACAAGCATGGGTAGATATCAGTGTGCCGCAATGTGGATACTGTCAATCCGGGCAGATCATGTCCGCAGCAACCTTGCTAAAAAATAATCCGTCGCCTTCCGAAGCAGAAGTTGATTCGGCGATGGCAGGCAATATCTGCCGCTGTGGTTGTTACCCGCGCATCAAGCAGGCGATTCTCAATGTCGCCGCCCTCGATCAAGACAAGCAGGGTCTGGCTTACAACGCGAGCGACGAGGTGAAGGCATGAAAACGGTTAATTTATCCAGAAGGAACTTCCTTCAAACCAGCGGTATTTTAGGCGGCGGCCTCGTCATTGGTTTTTCGCTCGGAGGCTGTTCATCAAATGAAATCCCCATTGAGCTTGCTGAGGGCGGCTTAATTCCGAATGCTTTTTTGCAGATTACGCCTGACAACAAGATTACGTTTTATTGTCCCAGAGACGAAATGGGCCAGGGCGTGACAACAGGTCTTGGCACATTAATCGGTGAAGAGCTCGATATTCACCCTGCGGACCTTCACATCGCTTTTGCGGGGGCCCACAGTGACTACAATAATCCCGACTTTGGCGTGCAGATGACGGGCGGCAGCAGTTCAATCAAAGCCCATTACCTGCAGCTTCGCCAGGCTGGTGCCAATGCGCGCGGCTTAATCCTCGATGCAGCGGCAAAGGATCTGGGCGTTGGCCGAAACACCTTGAGTACGCAGAGCGCGCATGTAGTGAGTAATGGCGAACATCATGCTTACGGAAAATTCGTTGCTACAGCGGCCAAGTTAACAACACCTGAATCTGCGCCATTGAAAACTAATGCTGAATTCAAATACATTGGCCATGATTTTTCCCGCATCGATGCTATGGCAAAGTCCACTGGCACTGCAGAGTATGGTATAGATATTGACATACCGGGAATGCACCACGCGGTCGTCAGACGATCACCGGTTGCCGGTGCAAAGCTTGTTTCAGTTGATAAAGCCTTTGCGCAAAATATGCCGGGCGTTACCCATGTCGTAGAGATCTCCAGCGGCATTGCGGTGGTTGCAGAAAAATACTGGCAAGCTAAAACCGCCGCGGCAAAACTTAAGCCACAATGGGAAGAAGTTGCGCTGGCAAAAGTTAACACTGCCCAGATCCGCCGCGACTACGATACAGCCATGAAAAATGATGAAGGGCTGGTCGATACGGACACAGGTGATTTGGAGGCAGGCTTTAAGGCGGCGGCGGAAGTCGTTGAAAGTGAGTATTGGGCGCCCTATCTTGCACATGCGCCGCTAGAACCGATGAACGCTGTGGTGCGCATCGAAAACGGAGAAGCCGATGTGTGGTCCGGCACCCAGGGGGTTGGCATGGCGCAAGGGCTTGTATCACGTTTTTCAGGCATTCCAGTTGAGAAGGTGCGTTCACACAATACTTATCTGGGTGGTGCATTCGGTCGTCGCGGTACCCTTACACATATCATTGAAGCGACAGAAATTGCGGTCGCCTCCGGCAAGCCTATTCATCTTTTATGGTCGAGGGAGGATGATATCCGGCACGGCGTATACCGGCCCGCATCACTGATGAAGATTAAGGCAGGTGTTAATTCAGAGGGTGACATCACTGCCTGGCAGGCGAAGCGTGTCGGCGGCAACATTACGCCGCGCACACTGCAAAACATGATGCCGGGGATGTTCCCTGGATTGGGTGATGGCACCATCGATTTCATGGTTGGTCTTTCAGCGGACACCTTCAAAGGTTGGTTCGTGGACCCCACCAGTATCGAGGGGATTTATGAGGATTATGACTTTGAGAACACCATTGTGAATCATGCGACCGTGGAACATGATGTTCCGCTGACATTCTGGCGCTCAGTGGGCCATTCCTATACCGCATTCGCTAAAGAAGGCGTGATTGAAGAACTAGCAGAGAAAGCAGGTTTGGATTCCGTTGAATTCCGTCTTCGCAACAGTCAAAACAATCCGAGGCTAAACAATGTGATCAGGGTTGCGAGTGACTATATGAATAAAATGAAACCTGCAGCGGGTCACTATCTCGGATTTGCAGCACATCACTCATTTGCAACTGATGTCGCAGAAATCGCCGAAGTATCCGTAGAAAACAACCAGATTAAGGTGCACAAAGTCACTTGCGTGGTTGATTGCGGTATTGCCGTTAATCCGGATATCGTCAGGGCCCAAATGGAAGGCGCCGTCATGTACGGCCTAACGGCAGCACTATATGGCAACCTTGAGTTGGAACAAGGCGCATTCAAGGAAAGTAATTTTCATGACTATCCTATTTTGCGGATGAACGAAGCACCTGCTGTAGATGTGGTCATTATAGACAGCGGAACGGAGCCGACGGGCGTGGGCGAACCTGGCTTACCTCCCATTGCACCGGCTGTTGCGAGTGCTGTATTTGCTGCGACCGGGCAAAGGCTGCGAAGTCTGCCTTTGAAACTTGTTTAGACCTGATGACCTCCAGACCTTGAATATCCACCAGGCAAGGATGTTGCGTCGACCGATTGAAATCACAGCGCTAAAGAGACATCACCCGCCCTACAAAATATCGTGATTCAAGGCTGCGACATTAATTGATTTTTGATTTGGCACTCTTCTTCATTACATCGCTGGCAGTGACTGTTCATTAGTCCAACCGTTCGAGTCCGGGAAGAACCCAGGTTCCATTTCGGGCACCGTCGGTGACACCGTACAGCCCGAAAAGGACTAGCAAAGTCGTGTCGCGTTTGGTCGGGATCCAGCTCGTTTCATTGCCAGGAGGTGCCTTTGGTCCAAAATACACATGCGTCGAACTGTCCGGGTTGACCTTGAGGTCAGTCGTCAAAGACGAGAGCCCTGACCGGATGACGTCCTCGTAGTACACGTCGGTGAGCGCGTCATAGGCCATGAACGACCAGAACTGCACGGTCGGCGCGATCGCGGGCACTGTTGCGCGGTAGTTCGTACTACCGTGGAGCAACTCTCCGGCGCTGTCATAGTTGGTTTTCAAGTAAAGATTTACGCCCGCACCCAGTTTTATGCCGCCACAGCAGACGTATGAATACATGGCGCCACGCAGATTGTAGTCAAGTATGTCAATTGGCATCCAAAATTGACCCACTTTGGCGTTTAAAATTGACCTACCCCTGAGGTCTACTTTTTGTGCTTTTGTTGGCTCTGTTTAAAACGATATGAGTCGTTCTTTGTTTCGATTATTGAGCAATGGTGGGTGATTCTATCCAGCAATGCCGTGGTCATTTTGGCATCCCCAAAAACACTCACC
>JAYGEX010000020.1:0-15627 GCA_046582185.1 Pseudomonadales bacterium
TTGGTTTCTTACAATCGTTAAGTGGCATTTGGTAGTCGAGTGCAGTTTGCACTTCCTCATGTACCTCTGCTTTTTCTGCATAAAGGGAACAGGGCAGTACCAGCAAGGTTAGAAAACACCATGGTTTCAACTTAGACACACTGTACTCCAGATTCTGATTGATCATCAATAGTGACTGATAAGGATGGCAAGCGTCAACTGCTCAGCTGGCGCACCGTGACGGGTTTGGAGCAATTTTTCGGTAAAAATACTTAGAATCGGCGCCTATAGGGGCGGCTAATGAATCAAGTTGGTATGCATAACTTTGTATTCGTGGCAAAACACGCTTTATAATTCTTCATATAGACGCCTCTTTTGCAACCTGCTTTTCTTGTGCTCTATTAAGTGGGTTATGACCTTAGACTGAGCATCCTCTTATTCGCGTACTGGTTAACGCATTAAGATCTGTCCGCTTCGGGGTTACCACAACCTATTCCCAGGTACTTTGAAACACTAAGGAAATTTACGTGGGCTTCCCGATCTCTCGTCTTTCACTCGTCAAGCAATTCGATTTTCAGGCTGACAAAAAGTAACTCTATTTCAAGTACACATTACTAATTCGCAAGGCCGTTGCTTATCCTGTTTCATGCCGCCACCTTGTTTAGCGACTCCCAGACAAAACCAATCATCTCTCTGGCACAGGCAACTTTGACTTTATTAGGATGTTTACCTGCCTCTAGTAGTCGGTTTCCTTTCTTACTCAATCGCTTTAAACAACGATCAGCAATCACAATATATTCAGGATTCGTATTGACCCGCCTGGCTTTGATTTCCCGGCTGAGCTTTGTCGTACGATAAGCCCTTTGGTTCGCCTCAATAAACGCTGTCCGTAAATAACGATTACCCTGCCTTGTAATACCAAAGCGATGATGTTTTCCGCCAGATGAATATTCTCGAATATCCATTCCAACCCAGGCACTTAGTTGTCTCGGATGTGCAAATCGTTTGACATCGCCAATTTCCGTTATCATCGTTAGCGCAATCAAATTCTTGATGCCCTTATAATAAGTCAAGGCCGAGACTGCTTGTTGGTAGTTGGGTTGTTTTGCCATCAATTCGATTTCCTCACTATAGGCACCGACAATCTCACTGATTGATTTAAGCTGTCGTAGCAGCAGTTGCAAATTAGTACCAAGACTTCCAGAGCATCCTTCAACTATTCGCTCCAGCCAACAATAATGATGCTTGGTCCAGTGAGTTTTATTATTTGTCTCTGCCTTGTAGTGCAAGCCATTACGTCGCAACAAAGATTGTATGTGGCGGCGAAGATCGTTCTGTTGTTTCATGAGCTGCTGACGAGATCGCAAGAGATCACGATCCTGCTCAGTCTCCGCATCCGGGATCTGGACGATCGTTAATAGATCATTTGCATAAAACTGGGCCAAATCCAGTACATCGATACGATCTGTCTTGATCGCTTTTGATCCTTTTCGTGGAATACTACCGGGTGAAATCACGTCACAATTAAAACCGGCCTGCATCAAATCACGCTGTAAGCAATGACCGATATAGGACGCTTCGTAACATAGTTTGAGCGACTCAACCGAAAAGTACTTTTGTATTTGCTCAAGTTGTGAAACTAAGCCCTTTAAGGTCGGTCGACATTTAAAGCTCACTATCCTCGCCGGTTTCCTTGTCAAACGCTGCACCGTGATATTGAGTATCATCGTCATCCAGGCCGACATAGATTAACTTCTTGTTCATAGACGCCTCTCTTTTATTGGGTGGTACAACGTACTATATTGAGATATCCATCATTGATGGTAACTCTCGGATCTAGGCGGGGCGTCTATATCTTCTATTCTTAGAAATGTATCTTTTCCTCGCTGGGAATCATCACCTAGCAGAATTGCTTGCAGGGGAGTTGAAGCGTGGTACTGATGAAGTGATGTTAACTAGCTATCACATGGCAGCTTTCTTTCATTTTGAGGATACCTATATCAAACACAAGTACGGTTTAATGGGGCCGCATGCTATCGGGTTTTTAAAGGAGTCCATTCGGTCAACCATGCAGGCACCTTCAGCATTAACAGCGTGGGAGAGACACAAGGAACGTTTTAATGATGAATTCACCGACTTTTTGGATTTGACTCTCGCAGAAACTACTTCCTGAACAGCTGTTGTACAGTAAGTTTCAAAAATCAGTTTTGACCGCAATTGGCCGGAAGCCGACATCTAATAGTTTAGTAGTTTACAGCGAAATTGCCCGCTTTGTGCCGCATTGCAGACATCACCGATACACCGTTTCACAGTGCATAACATCGAACTGCTCAGTCCACATCCTTTGAAGTTGTAACCACTTCTTGGCTATCCCTCAGCAGGTATCGGAAGCTAACCGAAATTTGAAAAAAATTTTTCAAAAAACTAGTCCTCGTTCGTCCAGATTAGTAAAACATGGGTAGACAGGAGTCCCTTCCTGATAAACGGGGGTGCCCGGGGGGTGGGTGTTAGGCCATGGAGACCTAATTGCCCGAGAAAGCTTAGGAAAGTGGTTACATCGGTAGTTACATCCTGAAGATGCATTCTAGCCTGATTTTTGAAACCCAATGAAAATGGTGGTCGGACTCGGAATCGAACCAAGGACACGAGGATTTTCAGACTGATTGGCCTACTTTTGAGAATCGTTAACAGCCACGAATATTGCATGTTAGAAGAGATGGTGCGAATGGATGATGGTGGAAATGTCGAGATTTACACCCACTCCAAAGTGATATTACGGGTGCTGATGTAGTGAGCCGATATTTTTTACCAATCAAGCAGCTTAAGTGACTGGCTATATTCGTTTTGTTATTTTGGTTCTTTCGAACCATCAAATTGTTGTGAAGCTACGTCAAAAGTAAATAAACCATCAAAACTTTCTCCCTTCTCAATGCAGATAAATTTTGATTTTTCAACAATAAGTGCATCCGCAAAATCAGCTTCCTTTTTCCTCTTGCCAACCTTGATTTTTTCGCTGGTCCGAAAGCTATTCATTGCAGACCACACAGTTTGTCGATCTTCAAATATAACATTGGGTTCCTTAAATAACTGAGACAACACCATTAGCTGGCCTTGCTTGCCCAGATTGTACTTTTTGCCCTTTAACGTCCACAGGGCTTCAACGAGTACCATGTCGGTAATCAAGACCTTTTTCGTTCTGCTAAAAAGTCTATCTGCTTTTGGGGATTGGTCCTTATCGTCTTGTAACAAGTAGCGCAGCAATACATTTGTATCAACAGAAATCACCAAATAATCCTATCGTCTTGACGCCAGGGAGTCATTCAAGGATTGTTCATCGGTTATTTTCTTGTTCGGTTTAATATGACCTAGGATGCCTTTAGCTGCATTCTTTTGTTTTTTTACGATAGTGATTTGGCCTTCATAGATAAAGGTTTCAATATCATCGCCAGGCTCAATATGGGCTTGCTGGCATAGGTCGATGGGGATGGTAATTTGTCTTTTGGCGCTGACTTTTGGCATGGTGGGATTCTTTACATTTATTAGTTGGTAAAGATAGTAGTTGGTCTATACTGTGGGGTCAATAGTAAAGAGCTGCCTGTCCGGTGCGAAATGCTAATTTTCCGTTAGCTTAGCTGTTTTTTAGGAGGGTCGGGTCAGAGGGTAGCTCAAGGGTATCGAAAAAAGTCAATATCGAAGAAGTGCACCCCTGACTCAGAACATAACCAATCGGTCACCTTCCTCAGTTGCAGGTCTATGGAGCATTGGCTGCATCAGAATGTGCCAGCAGAAAAAGGGGGCCTTTCAGCTCCTTCAGCTTTCCTGATCGCCGGTTGCAAGCTCTGCGGCTGCGATCAGTTCTTTTAATATTTCTTCCCTGACATTGGAGGCGTGTGCTTCGATTTCTTTACGCTGCCCATCACTGATTCCCAGTCCAGCTAGAATTTCTTCGTTGGCTTCGCCAAGCACAGGCGGGTCACCCTTCTCTTTTCCCGGTGTTTCACTCAGCGAGATTACGTTGCCGACAGTCAGGGTTTCATCTCCCCCTGGAACCTGAACTTTAGTCAGGTAACCGTTCGCAAGATTCTGTTCATCTTCAAGTACTTCCTGCCAGTTGCGAACCCGCTCCCAAATAACCTCAGGTTGTGTGTAGAGAAAGTCTACCCACTCTTTGGTCGTCTTGTTTGCGAAAGCGGCCTTCAGGATTGATCGCAATTCTACTGAATCTTCTTCGGTGATACCTTCCCCCAGACGACGACCGGGTGTCTGGAATCTAGGATCCAGTGAAAGTTCCAGGACGTCAGCAAAAATGCATAACGAGTCCCAGCCTTCCTGATCCATCACCTGAGCAAGCATGATGGTGCCGTCATCACTGGTTCGATAGGTACCGTAGAAGCCCCGAATATTTGGATGATGATTGCCATCTCGGCTTAGGTCGGCTCCGGTCATTGCAACGTGAGTCAGTTCCCACTGCTGTAGCCAAAGCGTGGCGCCGAGCGCACTTGTTTGAACGCGCTGACCAATGCCATGTCTCTCTCGAGAAAGAAGTGCAGTCATGACACCCAGCGCTAATTGCATTGCACCAGCCGTATCAATGACAACGGCGCCTGCAAGTGAAGGTTCCCTGTCCGGGTAGCCTGTAGCATGAACCAAACCACCTCGCGCTGCGGCGACGCCATCCAGCATCGCCTTATCTGCGTCGGGCCCTTTAGGACCAAAACCATTGACAGAGGCGTAGATGAGCTTCGGGTATTGTTGATGTAACTCATCGTAGCCAAGACCCATTTTCTGCAGTGCTGGCTCACGATAGTTGGTGAGGAAAACATCGGCGGTCGCCAACAGAGACTGGATAACTTTCGCTCCCGTATCCGTGTTGAGATCTACGCAGATGGATCGTTTACCTCGATTAACTGCTACGTACTGGGGCCCCATTGTGCCGTCCGGCGTTTCGTTCTGTCGGCCTCTGCCATAGCGGCTTGGATCACCAAGAGGTGGTTCAACTTTGATGACTTGTGCGCCCATATCTCGCAGGTATAACCCGGCGGCAGGCCCTTGCACCGCAATCGTCATTTCAATGACGATCATCCCCTCGAGAGGTTCTGGCATGTTGTAATCCTGAATGTTAGTTGGTGTAGTATGGACAATATTGTTCACAGTCTGCAATCCCTCGATAATAGCGAGTTGCTTGTACCCAAAATAATGAATTGCACAAACACGGACACAAATGATTAACGCGAGTCAGTTGAAGGACCTCATGCGGGAGCCGAACTGGGCGGATACCTCTGATGAGACATGCCTTTGTGTGGATTTTACAAAGGCAAGTTATTCAAGAGACGAAGTGCGCGCCGTCAGCAAATGGCTGCAACGACAAGCTGTACCGGTCATCGGTTTGATTAATAGCGATGAGCAGATAGTAGATGCATTAGATCTGTTAGCCAATACTGAATCCGAAGTTGAACTTCTTGCATCGGTTATTGGCCAGTATCCACACGCATCAGCCGTGTTGGTGCATGTCACTCGTGTAACGATGGGCCTGCCCATTATTGCGGCACTTGCGATTGAGTCACTAGGATATGCAACGCTGCAGGGTGGGGAGGAATTCTCCCGCTGGCTTGCCGGGCGGGGCAAGGCACGAACTGACAATTCAAACATTTCAGAGCCCGTTGTGATAGAACGACAGGGCGCCGAATTAAGTATCCTGCTGAACAGTCCAGGCAATCGAAATGCCTTGTCCGTTGCCATGCGTGATAGTTTGACTGAGGCCTTCAGACTGGTGGCGATGGATGATTCGATTGAACAGGTGGTTGTTTCAGGCTCGGGACCCTGCTTCAGTGCAGGTGGTGACCTGACGGAATTTGGCATATCCAGGGATGTGGCGGAAGCCCATCGAATCAGGCAACTGAAAATGCCTGCGCAGTATCTGGCTGAACATGCTGAGCGTTATAGCTTCAAACTTCACGGCGCATGTATCGGTGCGGGCATAGAACTCCCTGCGTTTGCCGGTCACATTTCTGCAACCAGACAAACGTTCTTCAGGTTGCCCGAAGTCGCGATGGGGCTAATACCAGGTGCCGGTGGTTGCGTTAGCATTCCACGACGGATTGGTCGTCATCGAACAAATTATCTTGCAATCACCGGCATGGAACTCTCTGCCGATGAGGCGCTTTCATGGGGACTGGTTGATGAACTTACCGACTAATGTACTAATCAAAAGATGGGGTGGAATGTGTCTGGCGCGCTAACAGGTTTCCGGATCTGTGACTTCACTGGACAACTCGCGGGTGCCGGGGCGACACGTTGGCTTGCGGCTTTCGGTGCTGAAGTGATTCGAATTGAAGACCCTGTCAACGAGGGTCGATGGGATATTTTGCGCGGCAGTGTGCCGTTCAAGGATGAGCGACGGGGCATTGATATGGGTGGCGCGTTCAACAACCACAATGCAGGCAAGCTTGGCATCACCTTAAACCTTCGAACAGATAAGGCAAAAGATATCTTGCGTGAGATCATTAAGCGGTCAGATGCAGTGACAGAAAACTTTGCTGCGGGTGTTCTGGATAGATGGGGGTTTGACTACGAAGCAATAAAAGAAATACGACCCGATATTGTCTACGTATCCAATTGCGGCTTTGGCCACACGGGACCCTACAGTGCTTTTAAAACCTGGGGTCCGATTGTGCAGGCCATCTCGGGGCTGACATTTTCGTCATCTCTGCCTGGCAGGGAACCGGCAGGGTGGGGTTACTCTTACATGGATCATACTGGCGGTTATTACATGGCGATGGCTATTATGATGGCACTGCTGCATCGACAAAACACAGGAGAGGGACAGTGGGTTGATCTTGCCACGACGGAAGCCGGGCTCAGCCTGAATGGTCCTGCGCTGCTCGACTGGACGGTGAATGGCCGGAGTCTCCGCACCGAAGCGGGCATCAATTCGAATCGCAGTCAATATATCCCCATGGCACCTCACGGGATTTATCCAGCGATTGGCGACGATAACTGGATCGCCATCTCATGTCGCCACAATGATGACTGGCAGGCTTTGGCATCGGTTATTGATGAACCCTGGTGTGAATCTTTTTCTGAGGAATCGACAAGGCTTGAAACACAAGACGATCTGGACAAGCACATGGCATTGTGGACTGGTCCGCAAGATAAGTTTGACCTGCAGGAACGGTTGCGCGAGGCAGGCATTCCAGTTGCCGCGGTGCAGAAACCACAGGAACGTATCGATCAGGATCCGACAACTGAAAACTTTGGACTCTGGCCGAAAGTCTCGCACACAAAAATGGGTGACGTCAGGGTAGATGGCAATCCCGTGCATCTCTCTGAAACTGACTGGGAAATTCAGCGGGGGGCGCCATGTATAGGGGAACATACAGACAAGGTTCTTAACGAACTGCTTGGCATGTCAGCTGATGAGGTGAGTGAATTACGGAAGGAGGGCGTCATATGACTGCGCTAAAAGGGGTTCGTGTCATTGAACTGGCGAATGAACGGATTGCTTTTGCTGGAAAACTGCTGGCCGACATGGGCGCCGATGTGATCCTGGTAGAACCCGTTCGTGGTGATCCTTCTCGCAACTACCCGCCCTTTGTTGAAGATGAACCAGGCGAAAATCGCAGCCTTTATTTTTTGCATTACAACACCAGCAAGCGCGGCGTTACGCTCGATCTTGATTCGGTAGAAGGGCAGGCGAAATATAGAAGTCTGATCGCAGGTGCCGATGTGTTGTTAGAGTCCGAACCCATCACCAGACTTGCTGAGCTTAGTCTTGACCATGAGCACCTGAAGGATGCGGCGCCTCGCTTGATCCATGTTAGCGTCACGCCCTATGGCAGAAATGAACCGTTGTCAGACCTTCCCTGTACCGATCTCACTTTGATGGCGGCGGGTGGTCCTCCCTGGAGTTGTGGTTACGACGATCATTCCCTGCCACCTGTCCGTGGATGGGGTAACCAGGGTTATCAGACCGGTTGTCACTATGCCGTGATGTCGATTTTGACGGCGCTGTTACATCGTAATGGCGCAGGCGCTCAAACGGGTCAGGGTCAGTTTATTGATGTCAGTATGACGGCGGCATTGAATGTTACAACCGAGGCAGCCAGTTATGCGTGGTTGGTTGCCCAGGCAACAGTGCAGAGGCAGACCGGCCGTCACGCTGCCGTTAAACCAACCGGTGAATCCCAGATGGTATGCGCTGATGGGCACTATGTGAACACAGGCGTGCCGCCTAGATTCCCGAAAGAGTTTGGTAAGTTGTTGTCTTGGCTGACGGAGACTGGGCTTGTCGATCAGTTCCCCGAAGCCGTCTTTCTGGAGATGGGTGCAAACTGGGAAGGACCTTTTGATTTGTCCCAGATCGGTACCGATGACACGATCACTGCGATCTTTATGGCTGGTCGTGATGCCTTGCGATTAATCGCCCAGAACCTTAAGGCATATGATTTCTTTACAGGTTGTCAGCAGGCAGGCTTATCCGTTGGCATCATCTACTCACCGGATGAGGCTTTTGAAGATGAGCATTTCAAAGCGCGAGGATTTCACGTTGAAGTGCAGCACGAAGATCTGGGGCGGACGATAACTTATCCTGGTGCACCTTATCAACTGAGCGCAAGCCCTTGGGCAATATCCAGAAGGGCGCCGCATCTTGGTGAGCATAATGATGAGGTCTTTCAGTCTCTGGAATAAATAATTTCACCATCCCGAATTGTCATCCGGACATGAGCACTTGATAAATCGTTGCGCAACATTTGCCAGGATGCATCAAGAAGGCAGCAATCCGCAGGTACGCCGGGTTTGATTAAACGGATCGATGAAGGTGCGGCTAACTCACCCAAAAACCCATTCAGTGCCGCTTCCGGTGTGATGCGCTCAGATTTGTTGAGTTGATTGCCGTTGACAGTGGTGCGCGTCACTGCGGCATCCATCGCTGCCCAGGGATCGGGATGCCCGAATGGCAGGTCGGTTCCAAATGCTGTAGGTATGCCGGCTTGAATTAAGGAGCCGGTTCGATAAAGGAAAGCGTGCTCGTCGCGCGGAATGTCATTTAGGTAGGCGTCCCCCCTCTCAGATATAAAATTTGGCTGAGTGACCACGGCCAGTCTGAGCTCCTTCAGTTGTTCTATCAGTAATGGCGGTATCACAGATGCATGTTCGATTCGGTCTCCGGCCAGGGTTCCGGCTAAGCGAAAAGCAGACAGAGTGAAGCACATCCGGAATCACGCTGGTTCGGAAAGAGTCTTACCAGGTTCTTGTTACCACCGCATCGTTAACTATTTTTGTGTTCCTGCAAAACTCAGAAGATCAATTACCGGGGTGTGTATCTCTGATTGTCGCGTTCTATCACGTCTTTGAAGTTAGCACCGGAGCATGTCATCAGCATGTTAGGTTGATCTGTCGACCCTGCCTATGAGATTGTTCAAAATTAACACACCTTAAGGAAACACAGTGAGCGACTATCTCTTCTCCGGACTTAAAGTAATTGACTGCGCAACGGTCATTGCCGCGCCTGCCGCTGCAATGATGCTCGCGGACTACGGTGCGGATGTCATCAAGATCGAACAGCCCGGGGGAGGCGACATGTTGCGGATGCTTAGCGATATCCCAACAACACCTTATGCTGACAGTAACTGGTTCTGGCAGCTGGATGGTCGCAACAAACGGGGTATGGCACTGGACCTGAAACAACCAGCCGGGATGGAAATCCTGCGCAAATTGGTCGCTGCTTGTGACGTGTTTATCACCAATCAACCGTATTCAGTTCGAGAATCACTCGGCATTACTTATGACGATCTGAAACCGCTAAATCCCAGCATGATCTACGCATCTCTCACTGCCTACGGAGAAAAGGGACCGGAACGCAAACGGAAGGGATTCGACCAGCTGGCATACTGGGCTCGAAGCGGACTAATGGAGCTTATGAGGGAGCCAGGCACGATACCAACTCAGGGTCTTCCCGGAATGGGTGATCACCCTACAGGTGTCGCTTTGTATGCCGGAATTGTGACAGCTTTATTGAAACGGGAGCGCACGGGCGAGGGCAGTATGGTTGAGACCTCATTGCTCGCTAACGGCCTGTGGTCTGCCGCCGGGATAGCGCAGGGCGTGATGGCTGATGGTGACCTGCCCTTGTATCGGTCATTAAATAGCAGCCCGCCCGCCATGATGCGGCCCCTTGAGACCAGCGATGGGCGGTGGTTACAGTTCAATATGATCCGCAACGAAGAATTGCAAAGTCTACTTTTTGTCGCCATGGATGCCGCTGAGCTTTTCGCAGATCCCAGATTCAGCAGCCAGGAATTAATGTTCGAAAATCGCGAACAATTGGGGCTCGAATTGCAAAAAATCATCGAACAAAATACAGCCAGTCATTGGATGCAGATCTTCGATTCTTTTGAACTCCCAGTCAATCTCGTTGCGCTGGTGGAAGAAAGCAAGCACGATCCGCAGGTGCTGCAGAATCAGATGGCCGTAGCGCCAGATGACGACAGGATCAAAATGCCACTCCTTATCAATCACCCGATTCAAATATCCAATGTACCGAAGGTAGGACCCATATGCGCGCCGGGTCTGGGTGAACATAACGAGGAGATTCTAATCGAACTTGGTTTCGACGCAGATGAGATCAGTCAATTACAGGCAATGAGAATTGTCACGAATGACTGATCAGTCGTCTTCAGTCTTGAACCATTCCCTGATAACTCTGCGTAGCAGTTTACCGGTTTCGTTGTAGGGGAGTTCTGAGGTGAAGTGAATCACCTCTGGCACCCGGGACGAACGAAGATGTTCGCGAATATGACGACGAAGCTCGTCCTCAGTGATGCTTTGCCCTGCAGCTTCAACAACGGCGAGTGCTACCACTTCGCCCCACTCCTCGGAAGGTATGCCTACTGCTGCGGTATCAGCGATGGCCGGGTGCTGATGGAGCAGATCCTCGATCTCACCGGGTGAAATATTCTCACCGCCGCGAACAATGACATCGTCAGCCCGACCAGATAAAAAGAGATAGCCATCGCCATCCAGATAACCCGCGTCACGGGTTGGAAACCAGCCGTCATTGTCGAGCACGCTGCGCCCGTCGTATTCACCGGAAACCTGAGGGCCACGTACATAGATTTCACCGGCCTCACTTGGACCAAGTTGTTTGCCCTCCTCATCACGAATCTCGATTTCAACCAATGGCAGGGGTAAGCCAACTGAGCCTAGTCTTGCACGTACCGCCGCGTCATCGTGATCGATCGCCGCGCGATGATCTTCCGGGCCCAGAAGCGCGATCGTTGAACTGGTTTCAGTTAGGCCATAGGCATTAGTGAAATTAACGTCAGGAAATAATTTCAGTGCTCGTTCTATTACGGGCACTGGCATCTTGCCGCCGCCGTAGGCGATGGATTTCAGGGAGGAAAGCGCTTTCGAGTCATGCTCAGAAGTGTCTAGCGCCTCGATAATTCGGGTCAGCATAGTGGGGACAACGAAGACGCTGGTGACGGTTTCTTCCGCGACCAGCCTTATCCATTCTGCGGCATCGAAGTTTGCCAATTGCACAATCTGGCGGCAGGCATAGATATTACTCATCACTGCCGAAATACCGGCGATATGATAAGGCGGTACTGATACCAGCGTTGCTTCATCTTCAAGCGCACCCATAAACTCGACCGAACCCAATATATACGACACCAGGTGTTCATGGCGTAGTAACGCTGCCTTGGGAATACCCGTTGTGCCGCTGGTAAAAAGCTGTACTGCGACGGCTGCCGGATCTTCATTCCAGGCGACTTCCGTTTCTTCTCCGGTGAGCACGTCTTTAAGAAAATCGTTAGAGTCCTGAACAACCCAACCGTCAAAGTCATAAGTCTCGGTGCGCGGACCCGATATCAGGTAGGCCGGGCTGATGCGATCAAACAGGGGTACGATCTGCTCTTCAGTTAAACGATAGTTGAGTGGCACGTAGGGTATACCCGCTATGGCGGCGCCCATGAGGGCGATTGGTGTCGCCGGGCTCGATGTGTCGAGCATTGACACAAATTTGCAGTTAGCCGTGGAAAAAAGAAAAGCTGCGCGTTTAGCGCCGCTGAATAATTCGGCGTAGGTATAGTGCGTGCCATCGTGGGTCAGTGCGCGACGGTCTGGACAAGCTTCCGCTGCCATCTGCAGGAAGAGCGCGATGTTCATGAGGGTATTGCTCCAGAAATTTAACTAGTGTGCATCCGAAAATAGAAACCGCCGGTGTTACTTCCCTAGTAAGTGATTGTTTTATATAGCTAACGGAACTATAGTTTTGCAAATATTACTCAAAATTGTCCATTTATGGACGGGAACTGGCTAGTCGGAGGAGGGCAGTTTCTTGGTGTCTTTAGTCATGAGTTCTTCGTCGTTGCAATAAAGCGAACCCTCACCCGTCTTAACGCAGAGCACCTCGATGGTTTCATCTGCGTTAATGTAACGTTTCCCGATGACGCAACCGTTCATCTTGTCGGCGTCACCTTCGTTTTTGTCAGGTGACTCATCGAATGCAGCGCCGCCGCAACTTAGCTCATCGCTTTCACCGGCTTTGATAATCATAAATTCTGCATCGCATACGGTGCTCTTTAGTCGCGTTCCAGGTTTTAGCATGTTGATCTCTGTTGATATAGATAAGGCGATTGTAATAGTAAATTAATATGGTCGTCCGAGCACCCGCTTGGCGTTAGCTCACCACGCCATCACCAAACATCTTCTCAATACGGTCTTCACCCAGCGAAAATGATTCCAACACTTGCCGCGTATGTTGACCATGATCCGGGCTCGGAGACCCAGGTTCAAGTATTTCACCGCCGAATCGCGGCGGTGCTTTCACAATTCGCATAGAACCCATCAATGGGTGGTCGATAACCTCGAGGGAGCCGTTCGCCTGCAATTGCTCCTGGGCTAGTACCTCATCCCGGTCAAGACAACGGGCGCAAGGTACGTCCGCTTCATCCATTCTTGCAATTATTTCGTCGGTTGTGTATTTCAGGTACTCAGTCGCAACCAGCGCTTTGAAAATGTCAATGTTGGCAAGCAAATTCTCCATGCCAACAAAACGTTCATCAGCCAATAGGTGTTCCATCCCCAAGGCAATGAGTGAACGCATCTGTTGGTCAGCGGTACCGGCGGAAATAGTGACGGAGCCGTCCTTA
This sequence comes from Pseudomonadales bacterium, assembly GCA_046582185.1. Classification (GTDB taxonomy): domain Bacteria; phylum Pseudomonadota; class Gammaproteobacteria; order Pseudomonadales; family Azotimanducaceae. The sequence goes on from JAYGEX010000020.1 coordinate 13,134, forward strand.
GTCACGATCAGGTCGTAGAGAATGTCGATGAGTAAAGGCTGCGGCGCAACATCTTCATCCAGTAAGGTATGGTTCTGGAATCCGTCAGGGAATATGAAAAACAAACCGGCATCTAACATAGACAGGTCAATGTGCTGACCTTCTCCCGTTTTTTCGCGATAATAAAGCGCGCTGGTGACTGCCTGACAAGCAGTGTATGCGGTGATCTTGTCGCAAATCAGTGTGCGAAAAAACGCCGGTTCTTCTTTACCCTGGGTCGCTGTAATACCTGACTGAGCCTGGATGATCGGGTCGTACGCAGGGGCGCTGCTCTTCGGTCCGGTATTACCAAACCCTGAAATTGCGGTGTAGATTAATCGCGGGTTCAGCGCTCGCAGCGTTTCACTCCCCAAGCCAAGCTTGTCCATGACACCAGGTCTGAAGTTGTGAATAACCACATCTACCTCAGGTACCATTTCGCGAATCAGTGCTTGACCTGCCTCCGTTTTGATATCGACGCGAATCGCCTGTTTGCCGCGATTACAATTAGCAAACAAGGAGGAAATGCCGCCCTTGCTTACCCCTATATAACGAAGCGGATCACCGGCACTCAATGGCTCGACTTTAATCACCCGGGCACCTTGTTCACACATTTGCATAGCCGCAAATGACGCGGTAATCATGGTGGAAAATTCCAGAATGGTAACGCCCTCAAGTGGCTTCATATTCGCTCCTTAATTATTGTGGCTTCTTGCATGGAATCTAAAAACTGGGGTCAGGAGTGATGAGGTCATGGGACATGATAACGCTCCTGTGTGAAGTTCATTAATGATTTGAAAGATGGGGTAGAGTACACCAATCGACATTTGGCGTGTAACTCATTTATTTGATCCGCCGAAGACAGAAAAAAGATAATGTTCTTTCCCGATCCCTGGTTTACACATTGAGTCAAGGAGACTTAGATGTCACGTTTACAAAGAATGCTCATCTGCAATCGCGGTGAGATTGCGATTAGAATTGCGGAGGCCGCGGCGTCACTAGACATGGAAACTGTCTCGGTATACGCAGCTGTTGATAAGACTGCGCGTCACACAAGTGTGACTACCACAAGCGTACAAATTTCTGGCTCCGATGGCGTGGCAGCCTACCTGAATATCGACGCAGTACTTGAGATTGCACAGGCGGAGTCGTGTGATTGTGTACACCCTGGTTATGGATTCCTTTCTGAGAACGCTGAATTTGCGGAGCGCTGCGCTGAAGCGGGCATAACTTTCATTGGGCCCTCGGCCGCAGCCCTCGGTCTGTTTGGGGATAAAGTGCGGGCCCGCAACCTGGCGAAGAAACTGGAAATCCCCGTGGTGCCTGGGTCTGACACGGCGTTGGACCGGCTCGAGGATGCCAAAAAGATGGCTGGGGCACTGGGTTATCCAGTGATGTTAAAGGCAGCCGCAGGCGGCGGCGGTCGTGGTATGCGCGCTGTTGATTCGGCGGAAGCACTCAGCTCTGCGTTTGCGCGATGTGCCAGCGAAGCAGAGAGCGCGTTTGGTAATGGCTCTTTGTTTATGGAAAAACTGGTTGAGCATCCCCGCCACATTGAGGTCCAGATACTCGCAGACCAAAATGGCACCACCATCCACCTCTATGAACGTGACTGCTCAGTGCAATTGCGCCATCAGAAGGTTATAGAAATTGCGCCCGCTGCTGGGTTGTCGGATGAACTGCGAGCGCAATTGCATAGTGATGCCGTAAGGCTCGTGAGTGAGGCCGGGTATGTCAATGCGGGTACTGTGGAGTTTCTGCTGGAGCCTGATTCGGGCGCTTACTACTTCATTGAATGCAATCCGAGAATACAGGTCGAACACACGGTTACCGAAGAAGTGATGGGCGTCGATCTTATTGAAGCACAGATTGAAATCGCCAATGGGGCTGATCTTAAATCCCTTGGACTGATGGATTTAAAGCCACGCGGTTATGCAGTCCAGTCACGAGTGGTGGCGGAAGGCGGCGGAACAATTTCTGCTTATCAGGAACCGGGAGGTCCTGGCGTTAGAGTAGACAGCTGCGGTTTTCTTGGTTACGCGCCTTCTCCACAATTTGACCCCTTGTTAGCGAAGGTGGTGTGTCGTTCCAATTCAACAGGCTCACTCAGTTCAGCCATCGAAAGATCAAGGCGAGCAATCGAGGCTTTCCAGATTGGCGGCGTGCCGACTAATCTTGCCAGCCTCCATGCCATCCTGGGACGTGCGGAAATTGTTGCAGGTGACGCAAGGACAACGTTGCTTGCGACTTATCCAGCATTATTGTCCGCGGCACCGTTAGCCGCACTGTCCGGGACATTTCTTGCACAGCAATCAAAACGGATTACTGGCGGTGGCGCTGATCTATCTTCCAGGAACGCGAAGCAATTGCCTGACCTTGATTTTGATTCGCAGTGCGAGGTCATTACATGCCCAATGGATAGTGCCGTACTCGAAGTGACAGTGGCGCAAGGCGACACGGTCAAGGCTGGTGACAC
>JAYGEX010000038.1:0-97653 GCA_046582185.1 Pseudomonadales bacterium
CATTCCGATATATACATTGGGGGCGAGTGAGTCGAAGTCTCTAAGCGTGGTCGGCTTAATCTGATTTATTGCCTCGCTACCCCAGGCTGTTACCGAAAGTGGTACATCCTGTTGTGATTCATCGCGGCGCCGAGAAGTCACAACGACTTCTTCCATCTCGCGAGCACTTTCAGCCGCGAATGTGAGTGTTGGGCTAACTGTCGATGCCAGCCAAACTACAATTCCCATTGAAATCTGTATAAGTTTCATTTCCTTTCTCCAGATTCTAGTTGTGTCTGTCGGGATAATGTAACGTTGATACACAACGAGGTATTTAGAGTACCCTAAATGAGCCCCAAAGTTCATTCGAATCAGTGAATACTCAATAAAAAAACGAGGCCTAATGTAGGTGAATACCAGCATAAGTCGTGCCTAAAGTCGCACTGGCTGGGATCCAGGGTGATTTAACCCTGGCCGAAATGGTTAAGAAGTTTGAAGTTCATGCCAAGATCGGGTAACTGACAATGGAGAATGATTTTTTAGAACGCGGGCTCAACGTTTTATCGCTCACCCGATCCTGATTGAACTTCTTCGATCCAGCGATCTACTCTCGATTCCAGCAAAGGCATCGGCAGCGCGCCTACGCCAAGCACTACATCGTGGAATGTTCTGATATCAAAATTATTTCCTAGCGCCGACTCGGCATTTAGGCGAAGTTCCTGAAACTTCATCATGCCGATCTTGTAGGCTATCGCCTGTCCTGGCCCGGTTATGTAACGCTGGATCTCAGAGCGTATCGCACCCTCCGCCTGTGCGGAATTGTCGATAAAATATTGCACGGCACGCTCTTCGCCCCACTGTTGAGTATGAATACCGGTATCGACAACCAGGCGAAACGCTCTCCAGAGCTCGCCGCTCAGGCGTCCGAAATCCGAATAAGAAGATAAGAAAAACAAACCAACGATTCCCATATCAAGCAAAGTATAAACATTGTTCCAGGTCAACCAAACGGTTGGTGCTTTCGTTGAATTTTAGCCAACAGGGAATTCTCTTACCCGATCACAGCTGCTTGGCTCACATCAATACAAGGCGATTTCACTCACACCGCAATGAACAGGCAGGTGTGTTTCTTCCCCTGGATCCACGTCGGCACCTGTGGTATGCGCGACACAAATTCAGCTTGCAGCCCTGATATCTAGAAAACGGGGTCAATAACTTGGTTCGATCGGTGTCACCCTTGGGTATATGTCATTGCACGACTTCGCTGACAGTGGCCTCCAGCAAATAAGCCAGTAGGTTCCTGACTTTCAGTAAGGGCCCCATAGCCTATCGAGATATGAAGGGCAGTCCAACCAAGGCATGGATGGTGCATCATCGCGAAAAAGAGGATGACTGACAGATCTATGATTTAAGGGCCTACAGGTGGAAAGGTCGATCTTTGATTAGGTTTTCTTGATTGGCAGGGGCGATTTTTGGCTTGCTAACCCAAGCTATATTAAGATTGACTGGTTGCTGCAGTCTTCAATGGAGGCGGTTGTGCTGCAATATGATTTGCAAACCCTGCCAATTGATAATTCTCTGGTTTGCCTCCAAAGTCATGGGGCGAGGAGTTTCTCGCTGAGGTTAATTCAGACGAGGTGTGGTCGTTATTTGGGTCATCCCAAGCGGCTTGAACACTTCGTTCACCAGGAATTTTTCGTAGGACCCTTGGGTGACGTGTTCCTGTTAACAACTAGTCGATTGTAATCCAGAGTGGCAGTGGTCGTTTCTCGGGATTTTGTGAGACTGTGGCTTGTGTAGCTATCAAGCATTTTCTCTAAAGCACTCTGATAGCCACGCACCACCTTTCATCTTCAGTACATGGTTTTCACCATCTTCGATAAGGGAAGCTCGCGCGTCACGCATAATCTTCTCCATCGGATATTCGTGTGTGAGTCCATTTGCGCCCAATAATTGTAGCGCTTCGCCAACGATCTCGATGCAAAGCTCTGTTGCTGAGGTCTTTGTGGTAACAGAAGCAAGGCAATGAGGACCTGTAACGAAGTTATACATCGTTGCTCGCCGCGAGATTGATCGAGAGAGTTCAAGCTTTCTGAACATTTCGAAGAGCCGATACTTGGTTAGTTGGTGCTCAATCAATGGGCCCCTCCCTGAATTCGTTCGTGGCAATAGGCGAGCGCGTGTTCATAGGCGGCTTTTGCAACACCAGTAAAGATCGATGCCATCTCCATGTTTCCAAATGCAAGTGCACCAAAGAATGATTCAAGATATCGATCATTTTCCACAACGACACATTCGCGAGGCCCGTATCAAGATCAACGATCGCAATCTTATCCGGGCGAACATCAGCCTGATGGCTCGTCCAGTCGTAATGCTTGTCGACCATAAGGGAACACTCTTTTTTATAGATGTACTTAAGATAACAAGTCAGATAGCAAGATGCTTTATAAAGATGTATAACATTTGAATCGCAAGTAAATAGCTATCAGCATCCGCAGGTATCTGCGTCGGGCGGGCAGGAGGAAGTCAATGGAATTGAAGGTTGGATTGTTGGGCGGCGGGAGCTGGGGAACAACTGTTGCGTCGCTGGTTGCACGGAATGCCCCTATCACTTTGTGGGCACGAGACAAGAGCACGACACAGGAGATTAACGAGGACCACACCAACACTAAATATCTGCCAGATGCAAAACTCCCGGTACGCTTACGAGCAACTAACGATCTGCAAGAAGCGGTACAAAACATGGATGTGATTATCGTTGGCATTCCATCGCAAAATTTTCGTGGTGTACTGCACGATATCAAAAACTATATACGCCCCTTGGTGCCTATTGTTAGTTTAAGCAAGGGCCTGGAACTGTCCACCGGCATGCGCATGACCGAGGTAATCAACGAGGTGTTACCAGCACATCCCCGCGGTGTATTGACGGGTCCAAACCTGGCAAGAGAAATCATGTCTGGATTTGCGGCGGCGAGTGTCATGGCGATGGAAGACCAGGTGATCGTCAAAACCCTGCAGAAGTTATTTCATAGCGGGCTCTTCCGGGTATATACAAATCACGATGTTATTGGCTGCGAACTTGGCGGTGTACTGAAGAACATCATCGCAATCGCAGCTGGTATGGGCGACGGGCAAGGCGCTGGGGACAACACTCGTTCTGCGGTTATCACGCGGGGTCTCGCTGAAATATCCCGGCTGGGTGTCGCCATGGGAGGAGAAATGCAGACCTTTTCCGGCCTTACAGGTATGGGGGACCTTGTTGCCACATGCACCAGCCCGCTGAGTCGAAATCGCTCGGTTGGATACGAACTGGGAAAAGGGCGTAAAATTCAAGAGATCATCGACGACATGTTTATGATCGCAGAAGGCGTAAAGAGTGCACCTGCTGTGATGGCGCTCGCCAATGAGTATAATGTCGAAATGCCAATCGCACAGGAGGTCTATGACGTCTGTCGCGGGGCAAGCTCAGCCAAGAAGGCATTTCGCGGGCTATTGCGTGCTGGCATTGGCGCAGAGTCTGAACCAGGGTAATCTTTTGTGAAAACAGCCTTGAGCTAAAACAGCCCTGAGCTAAAGCAGCCCTGAGCTAAAAAAATATGATACTGCACTGATCTTTACAGACAGAAACAGGGAATTAACCAGAATTAAAAACTAAATCAGGACTTGATCCACTCTCGGACAGGTACCAGCAGCGAGCTTCCATAAGGAATTTCTACCTTACTGTTGGTCCTTCCGTGAATACCTGCCGAACACGCCCGGTAGCTAAGGAAACAACAATAAGGAATATGCATGCTGTTATGTCTAGATGTAGGTAATACACAAATATTTGGCGGCTTATATGACGAGGATGAGCTGAAAGTACAGTTCCGGCGAACCTCCCAACTAAGAAGCTCGTCTGATGAATTGGGAGTCTTCTTTCGCTCCGTGCTAAGGGAAAATGACATTGACCCGTCACTCATCAGCGAAATAGCAATTTGCTGCGTGGTACCAGACCTTCTCTATTCCCTACGGGCATGTTGTCAAAAGTACTTTGGCCTTGAACCCCTTGTATTACGCCCAGGTATTAAAACCGGGCTAAAGATTCTCTACCGGGATCCAAAGGAAGTGGGAGCCGATCGAATCGCAGATGCGGTTGGCGCAGTCACCATGTTTCCCGGAAAGAATCTCATCGTCGCGGATTTTGGCACTGCGACGACAATTTGCGCAATCTCATGCAATAAGGAATTCCTTGGCGGCAATATTATTCCTGGCGTCCGTTTGGCCATGGAAGCATTGGGAGAACGGACCGCACAACTGCCATCTGTAGAAATCAAACCAACTCGCACCGCGCTTGGAAAGACAACAATTGAGAGCATTCAATCGGGGTTGTACTGGTCAAATGTTGGAATGATCCGGGAGCTGATCATCCGTATTACGGATGAAGTATTCGCAGACGACCCACCGATCGTTATCGGCACAGGCGGCTTTGCGCAGCTTTTCACAAGAGAAAAGTTATTTGATCATATTCTCTCGGATTTAATCCTGACCGGGCTGCAGGAAATTGTGAGGCTGAACCAGAAGTAGTCTGGGCAGACTATTATGCTATATAGCGAATTTTGACTACAAAAATCCTACTTGATAAAGCAGGTTAGTACTGAAGCGGCGACCTCTGGTGAATACCACTATTGACTCGGCCTTTCTGACCTAGTCGTCCGTGCCGTTCTTAACGTTAGAGTCTTCAGCTTGAATCTTCTGGTAGATCTCTTCCCTGTGAACTGCAATCTCCTTAGGAGCGCTAACTCCAATTCTAACCTGATTGCCTTTCACGCCTAGTACTGTCACTGTAACATTATCCCCTATCATTAATGTTTCACCAACTCGCCGAGTTAAAATGAGCATCGCTCTCTCCTTTTTATAGACTTACCACTCAAACGCCAACCAACCATCACCACGATAAGGTTGTTAGGAGCTTTCTCCATTTTCGACATCCAGATCAAAAGCTGTATGAAGTGCTCGTACTGCTAATTCAAGATACTTCTCATCTATAACGACCGAAATCTTGATTTCTGAAGTAGAAATCATCTGAATGTTGATAGATTCATCCGCCAATATACGAAACATTCTGGTTGCTACCCCGGCATGTGATCTCATCCCAACGCCTACCATGGATAACTTCGCAATTTTATTGTCTCCTGACACCTCTCGCGCTTCAATACTTTTTGCTATTTTTTTGACTATTTTAGTCGCTTCTTCATAGTCTTCCCGACGCACGGTAAAGGTAAAATCTGTACTCATATCAGCCGCAACGTTCTGGACTATCATGTCTACTTCAATATTCGCATCACTGACTGGGCCAAGAATTTTGGACGCAATCCCTGGAATATCTTTAACGCCGACCACGGTAATCTTTGCTTCGTCACGGGTAAACGCGATTCCGGAGATAATTGGTTGTTCCATATCAGATCTATCCTCGTTAGTAATTAGCGTACCTGGTGAATCCTCAAAACTGGACAACACTCGAAGAGGAACCTGGTACTTACTGGCAAATTCAACGGCCCGGGAGTGCAACACTTTGGAGCCAAGACTCGCGAGTTCTAACATTTCTTCAAAAGTCAGTCGCTCCAGACATCGCGCTTGCCGCACTACTCTTGGGTCGGTTGTAAAAACACCCTCAACATCCGTAAATATCTGGCATTCGTCGGCTCCGAGCACTGCAGCTAGTGCAACGACAGTAGTGTCAGATCCCCCACGACCAAGAGTTGTAATATCGTTTTTTTCATCGACACCCTGAAATCCTGCTATAACAGGAACGATGCCAGCATCCAGGTCTGCCCGCAGTTTTTGAGTATCAACATCAAGGATTCGAGCACGCGTATGAGCTGAATCTGTGAGAATTTTAATTTGACCGCCGGTATAGGATTTCGCCTTACATCCCAATTTCATCAGCACCATGGAAAGCAGCGACATGGTGACCTGTTCCCCGGTTGAAAGTAGCACATCAATTTCGCGGCGCGCATCAGGCTCCTTAAAATCAACTTCACGAGCAAGTTTATCGAGCCGGTCAGTCTCCTTTCCCATTGCAGAGACCACGACCACAACCTCATGACCAGCACTCTTGGCTTTTAATATATGAGAAGCGACATTTTCCATATGGGAAATAGAAGCGACCGAGGTTCCGCCATATTTCTGAACCACTAATGACATGAGATGACCTCCACTTCCAATACCGCTTTAATAAGTAGCACAATAATCACCTAAAGCCGGCTCTTGACGTATTCTTCGACAGTGTCCAGGGCTGCAGGTAATGCCTCTGCATCTGATCCACCAGCACGCGCCATGTCAGGCCGCCCGCCACCTTTACCGCCGACTTGTTGGGCAACGTGATTCACTAACTGTCCAGCGTTTACTTTGTCTGTCATATCTTTGGTAACGCCAGCGATAAGTGATACTTTTCCATCATTGATACTTGCAAGCACTATTACACCGGTACCAATCTTGTTCTTAAGACGGTCGAGAGCATCTGGCAGCGTTTTGGGACTGGCACCATCCAATAAGCTGACGATTAATTTCGAGCCTCCAAGATCGATAGCAGATTCTGCAATATCGTTGCCCGCGCCACTGGCAATTTTCATATTAAGTTGAGCAACTTCCTTCTCGAGCTTCTTATTTTGCTCTACCAGTGACCTTACCTTATCAACATAGTTCCCCTTGTCTGCTCGCAGGATGCCAGAGGATACATTGATCAAATCGTCCTGCGTCTCAATGGATGTAATAGCGGTAATTCCCGTTACGGCTTCTATCCGTCTGATTCCAGATGCGATCCCCTGTTCAGCAACGATCTTGAATAGGCCAATGTCACCGGTGCGTACGGCATGGGTTCCACCACACAATTCCACTGAATAACCATTACCCATGGTGAGAACTCGAACCGCTTCTGAATACTTCTCGCCGAACAGAGCCATGGCGCCTTTTTCCCTGGCTGCTTCAATGGCCATCACTTCTGTTTGTATTTCAGAATTCTGACGGATCTGATCGTTTACCAGGCGTTCAATTGTTCTAACTTCCTCGGAAGTCATTGGCTCAAAATGAGAGAAATCAAATCTCAACTTTTCCGCATCAACCAGAGATCCACGTTGATTCACATGGTCGCCGAGAACATTTCGCAGCGCAGCATGTAACAGATGAGTCGCCGAGTGATTCAATACAGTCGCAGAGCGCACTCTGCTATCCACTTCCCCATCCAGTTTATCGCCAATGGTCAGGGTTCCTTCGTTAAGCCTACATATGTGAAGGAAGGTTTCGTTGTCTTTAGTTGTGTCCAGCACCGCAAGGCTCACACCATTACCACTGAGCACGCCGGTATCTCCTGCCTGGCCGCCGGACTCTCCGTAGAATGGGGTCTTGTCCAGAACGACAATAAGATCATCTCCTGCGCTGACGGATTCAACCTGCTGCTCGCCAATAAACAATGCCAACACCTTGCCCTGACCACGAAGAGATTCGTAACCAATGAATTGAGTCTGGTAGTCCAAATTGAACTCACTCAAGTCGGTACTATCGAATTTACTGGCAGCTCTGGCGCGTTGACGCTGAGCATCCATTTCCCGTTCGAAGCCTTCCAAATCAATTTCCAGATTTCTTTCGCGGGCGATGTCGGCCGTCAAGTCCACTGGAAACCCATAAGTATCGTACAACTTAAATACAACTTCACCGGGAATAACCGTTCCATCCAACTGCCTTATGGTTTCCCCAAGAATCTTCATGCCCTGATCCAGAGTGAGCTCAAACTGCTCTTCCTCTTTTAACACGATCCTCTCAATCTGGGATTGAGTACTGGCGAGTAGTGGGTAAACATCGCCCATTTCCTCTACCAGAGTTTGCACAAGCTTGTGGAAGAACGGGCCGCTGGACTGGAGCTTATGTCCATGTCTAAGCGCACGACGAATAATACGCCGCATCACATAACCACGGCCCTCATTTGACGGCAGAACACCATCTGCAATTAGAAACGCCGTTGAGCGGATGTGATCAGCTATCACCTTCAAGGAGTCATTCTCTAAATCATTGCATTTCAGTAGTTCACCTGCTCGTTTGATCAGGCGCTGAAAGACATCGGTATCATAATTATTGTGAACGTTTTGCAGTATTGCCGCTAAGCGCTCGAGCCCCATGCCGGTATCAACGCCAGGCTTTTCAAGCGGCGTCAAGGTGCCATCGGCGCTCTTGTCATACTGTGGAAATACGAGGTTCCAGATTTCAATATAGCGATCCAGCTCGCCATCGGGACTGCCCGGCGGACCACCGGGAACATCAGGACCATGGTCGTAGAATATTTCCGAACTTGGGCCACAAGGGCCGGTATCTCCCATGCTCCAAAAGTTATCTTCATCACCAAGACGGGTAATGCGTTCAGGATCAAAGCCGATATCATTAATCCATATCGCTTCTGCTTCATCATCCGTGGTATGAACGGTAACCCACAATCTTTCCGGTGGCAGCTTTATGACCTCAGTCAGAAACTCCCAGGCATATTCAATAGCTTCTTTTTTAAAGTAATCACCAAAACTGAAGTTCCCCAGCATTTCGAAGAAGGTATGGTGCCTCGCCGTATAACCGACATTATCCAGATCATTGTGCTTTCCACCCGCCCGGACGCACCGCTGACAGCTGACTGCGCGGGTATAACCACGTTTCTCCTTTAACGCCAATGCATCTTTGAACTGAACCATGCCCGCATTGGTAAATAGCAGGGTCGGGTCATTGCCCGTTACCAGTGGAGATGACTCCACAATCTGATGGTCCTTGCTGGCAAAATATTCCAGAAACGCAGCGCGCAATTCTTTGCTGTTCATAGCTCCCGCTCAAAGTTCTTTGTAGTCAAAATTCAGGCTCTTCTAATTATCCGTTATTGCTAAGGATTTTTCTTACAAACCGCTCACGGCTGTTTATACGAACCGCTCAAGGCTGTTACTCCACAATCAAGCTACAACGGGAATTTGAAGACCGGTAAAGATACAGAAAAACACTGGAATACTAAAGAAAACTTCTTATCCTTGTTCACCAGTAGAATTTAGGGTTTTGATTGGAAATGGGACTTTTTGGCAATGGAAACCATGCACAACGAGCAATCGGGGTATTTCGGTGCTTGAAAGCAATGAGTAGCAGGTACGATTTGCTGACTAATACTTCCCTTACTAATGTTCCTTACTAATATAGTGAACTAATGTGATCAAAGCCGAAGCCGCGCTGTTGGAGGAATCGGGATCGTTTGGCTTTCTCTTTCATATCAGTAGGTAAGGACTCCCCGAATCGCTTTATTGACACGGAAGCGACAAGTTCGAACCAATCAACTTCGCTTGAGTCAAAGGCAATCGCGATGGTTGCATCATCAACGCCCTTATTACGTAACTCCATTTTGATTTTAACGGGACCCTGACCTCTGCTCACCCTGGATCGGATGAGAACCTCAGCCAGGCGTGCATCACTCTGCAAGCCTTCATGCGCGAGCTTATCAATTTCACTTTCGATCAGGTCTTTCATTTGACCTCCGACTTGTGCATCGACCTGTTCGTCAAGATAGCCCCCAGATATGACCGCGGTTTTCAAGAAGAGCTTACCCAGCTTCCGGGTAAGCTCTCGTCTAGTATGCTCACGACGTGCCAGCAAATTCATTGCAGCAAGGCGAACCTCGCCAGGCTTAACTGGCTGAATCTTTTTCCCCTGAAGCCTTTCTCCCTCAAGCTTCTCTCCCTGACGATTGTCTTCAAAGGAAAGTTCCACCGGAAGAAGCGACTAGTCCTGGGCACTCACAATTGGCGTAACATTATCTTCAGACTCATCTTTCTCTGCGTCTTTCTCACCCATGCTTTCGTCGCGAATTCTTTGTTCAATTTCAGCGGCCATCTCAGGGTGCTCTTTGAGGAAATCAGCAGCATTCTTCTTGCCTTGGCCAATGCGCTCATTTTTGTAGCTGTACCAAGCACCGGCTTTATCAACAAAGCCCATCTGTACGCCCAGATCAATGACCTCACCCAGCAGGTAGATACCTTTGCCGTAAAGAATCTGGAATTCAGCTTGTTTGAAGGGGGGAGCAACTTTGTTCTTGATCACTTTAACTCTGGTTTCATTACCTACAATTTCATCCCCGTCTTTGATGGCGCCGATGCGGCGGATATCCAGTCGGACGGACGCGTAAAATTTCAGTGCATTACCACCGGTTGTCGTTTCCGGACTGCCAAACATTACGCCAATCTTCATTCGAATCTGGTTAATAAATACGACCAAAGTATTGGAATTTTTGATATTTCCAGCCATCTTCCTAAGCGCCTGACTCATCAAGCGAGCTTGCAAGCCAACGTGATGATCGCCCATCTCACCTTCGATTTCAGCCTTGGGTGTCAGCGCTGCAACCGAGTCAATGACAACGACATCTACTGCACCTGAGCGAACGATCATGTCGCAAATCTCCAGTGCCTGTTCACCAGTATCTGGCTGGGAAACGAGCAGATTATCAATATCGACACCAAGCGCACCTGCGTAAAGTGGATCCAATGCATGCTCAGCATCGATAAAGGCACAGGTGCCGCCCGCTTTCTGACACTCTGCGATGACTTGCAGTGTCAGCGTTGTTTTACCTGAAGCCTCTGGACCATATATCTCAACGATACGACCTCGTGGAAGGCCACCAATGCCCAATGCAATATCAAGACCTAGAGAGCCGGTCGAAATGGACGGGATTTTCTCCTGGGGAGAATCACCCAGCCTCATCATGGCACCCTTGCCGAACTGACGCTCAATCTGCGAAAGAGCTGCTGATAATGCTTTCTCTCTATTGCTATCGGAATCTGACATTGTTACTTTCCCTTTACTTGACTTGTTTTTATCTGATTTGGTTTTTATTTTCTTGCTGCCTTATTTGTCTTGTTTTGCCTTAGTTTGATTTATCTTGGTTTGTTTTGCCTTAGACCAGCTTGCCTTAAGTTGTCTTATCAAACGCCAAGAATCCTAGCTATCATAGTTGTATATTTAACCAGTATATTAGTTACTGGGTATTTGTACAGTATTATTCCATATTACTTTCCAAGTGCCAAAGGTTTTTTGATCCTTTAATTCGCCCTGCCGTTAATTATCCGAAAAGGGTCATGTCTTGTAAATGCGCTCGATGCCACATTGAGATAATGACAATAAAGCAAGAAAATTTCACCTGCAATAACGGTTTCTACTGTAAGCCGCCGCCTATAATTTCAGTCAGATCTTTGCCGGCACTCCGTGCGACATATTCATACCACGAAACCCTGAACTTTTTATTCCAACCCTAACCCTTTTACCGGTTCCGCCTGTTTACTTAGAAAAAGAGGAACACGCGATGAATCAGTCAAACATCCTGGGCCGTATTCCCGGCTCCATGGTCATGGCCGCACTGATGACCATGAGCTTGTTCTACCTGATGACTTCACTCATAAGAAACAATGAGGTCTTCGAGCTGGAACCATCTTAGTATTTCGTCGATTTTATAGAAGCTATCGATCTGGGCGAGCTGAAACCTCCACGCCCGGTACTGCCAAAACTCAAGCCGCCAGAGCTAACACCTGAGCTGCCTTCCTCGCGTCTGCCAGGTGAAACGATCCTCCTAATAGATCTCGACTGGGGTCCGGTCAACGGTAATGTGCCGCAAAGAGGGATAAATCTTGGTGCAACGGATGGCGATTATCTTCCCATCGTCAAGGTCCAGCCTAACTATCCCCGCAGGGCTCAACAACAAGGGATAGAAGGTTATGCGATTGTCCAGTTTGATGTAGGAGCAGACGGCTCTGTAAGAAACGCCCATATTATCGAGAGTGCTCCTGGATCTAAATTTAACGCGGCCTCGATTAAAGCGGCTCTATGTTTCCGCTACAAACCCAGGGTAGACAATGGCATTGCGGTAACGGTGTTTGGTGTTGAGAACAAATTTACCTATAAACTGAGCATGCGATAACAAGCGGGTGAGTATCGTCAATTAGCTTAATGGTCTCAGCAAGTGAGGAATTGGATTAATAGCCACGAATTTGCCCTGTCACTTAACACCGAGCCGGGTTTTCTTGGTAACCTTCGAGCCCTGAAGACGGACAGGAATTGAGATCTAAGTTGAGCAGCGCGGCGGCAAACCAACACACTCCAATGATGCGGCAATACCTTGGGATAAAAGCAAAACATCCCCAGGAATTATTGTTTTATCGTATGGGAGATTTTTACGAACTCTTCTTCGATGACGCGAAGCGTGCCTCAGAATTAATGGAAGTCACCCTTACTGCCCGTGGATCGTCCGCAGGAGAACCCATTCCAATGTGCGGCATCCCCTACCACTCCGTCGATACCTATCTCGCCAGGCTGGTAAAGCATGGTGTTTCGGTTGCTATCTGTGAACAAATCGGCGATCCAGCCGAATCCAAGGGACCGGTAGATCGACAGGTCGTCAGAATCATTACGCCCGGCACGCTGACTGATGAGTCTCTACTGGATGCAAAACAGGACAATCTCATTGTCGCGGTCTACCAGCAAAACACCAGGTACGGCATTGCCAGTCTGGATCTAGGTAGCGGCCGCTTTGAATTATCGGAACTCAATGACGAGAGTTCGCTCATAAGTGAAGTCCATCGCCTAGATCCTGCCGAACTACTAATATCTGAAGATGCACAGCTGCCGGCGCCTTTAATGAACCGATCCGGGGTTCGAAAGCTGGCGCCCTGGGAATATGACTACGAACAGTCGTTAACAACCTTAACTCGCCAGTTCAAGACCCGTGATCTGGATGGCTTTGGTTGCAGCGATCTAATCGCGGCGATTTGTGCGGCTGGATGTCTCCTGGCCTATGTGAAGGAGACCCAGCGAACAGAGCTACCGCACATCCAAACGATCAATCCAATCAGCCACGATGAATCTGTATTGATTGATTCTGCATCCAGGCGAAATCTTGAGCTGGATACCAACATCGCCGGTGGAACAGATAACACTCTGCTTCAGGTTTTGGATAATACCTCCACCAGTATGGGCAGCAGGCTTCTACGACGATGGATTAATCGGCCCCTTCGCAAGCTGGAAGTTCTCGTCGGACGGCAAGACGCAATCGAATTACTCATCAGTAATTACCAGTATGAATCTTTACAAGATCTATTGAAGAGAATTGGCGATATCGAGCGAATTCTCGGCAGGGTCGCTCTCAAGTCTGCGAGGCCCCGCGATCTTGCACGGCTAAGGGATGCGCTCATTGTGCTACCAGACCTGGAAGCATCACTACACACACTGGATAGCACACTGTTCAACAAGCTGCGACAGGATTCCGCACCGCACCCCGAACTTTGTTCGACTCTGGAGGGAGCAATCATTGAAAATCCCCCCGTGGTCATTCGCGAAGGCGGCGTCATCGCGACAGGATACGATAAGGAACTGGATGAGCTACGCGGCATCAGCGAGAATGCCGCCGAGTACCTGGTCAAGCTTGAACGAGACGAACGTGAGGCAACGGGCTTAAGTACCTTAAAGGTCGGTTACAACCGGGTCCATGGCTACTACATAGAAATCAGTCGCAGCCAGTCAGAAAAAGCGCCAACGCATTATGTACGAAGACAAACACTCAAAAATGCAGAGCGGTTTATTACGCCGGAACTTAAAGAGTTCGAAGACAAGGCATTGAGCAGCAAGAGTCGAGCACTGTCTCGAGAGAAGGAATTATACGATCAACTGCTCGATCGCTTGCTTGAAGATCTCCACCGCCTGCAACTGGCAGCGGCTGCCATTGCCGAACTGGATGTCATTGCCAACCTTTCGGAGCGGGCAATTACCTTGTCTCTTTCGAGGCCGTTATTAAATGATTCTGCGGAAATAAACATCACAGCAGGACGTCACCTTGTCGTAGAGCAAATGCTCTCCGATCCATTTGTGGCAAATGACCTCGTCCTGAATGCAGATACTCACCTGCTGATTATCACTGGCCCAAATATGGGTGGTAAATCAACTTACATGCGGCAGACAGCAATCATTGCGCTGCTTGCACATATAGGCAGCTTTATCCCTGCCAGCGCTGCTGTCATTGGCGACATCGACCGTATCTTCACCAGAATTGGCTCCTCCGATGACCTGGCCAGTGGCCGCTCAACATTTATGGTGGAGATGACAGAGACAGCAATGATCCTGAACAATGCCAGCAAAAATAGCCTGGTATTGTTGGACGAAATCGGCAGAGGAACGTCGACATTCGATGGCCTGTCTCTGGCCTGGGCATCGGCAAAATACATTGCCGAGAAAGTGGGCGCTCTAACCTTGTTTGCAACACATTATTTTGAACTGACAGCATTACAGGATGTTTTGTCTGGCACAAAAAACGTGCATCTGACAGCCAAGGAATATGAGGACCGAATCATTTTCATGTATTCCGTCACAGAAGGGCCCGCCAGCCAAAGTTATGGCCTGCAGGTAGCAAAGCTGGCGGGTGTTCCTGCGGCAGTTATCAATGAGGCCCAGCTGAAGCTAAGGCAGCTGGAAGAAAACGAAATCAGAAGCGAGGTCGCCGGCTTTCCCGCTCAGTCTGACCTGTTCGTCACTACAGAGCCTCAGGAGGATCTGATTCGCGACATGTTAAAGGAGATGGATGTGGATAGCCTGACGCCAAAGCAGGCATTGGATATGCTGTACAATCTAAAGGCCCGACTTTAATAGAAAACTTTAGAAAATCTAGAAGGAAAAACTATAAGGTTATGACCTTATGATGGCTATATGCTCAGTTGTTTAGCAAAGAAAAGCTGATAGAATGCCTTCGTTATATTTTTCGGGATTGCCAATCATTAGTGCTGGAGCCCGGCAACACTATTAATAGGTAGAACTGTTCAAGACTGTTATTGGGTAGAGCCGTTCAAGACTGTTAGGTAAAACATTTCAATCAGGAATAAGGATTAGTTGATATGACATTCGTTGTAAGTGACGCATGCATAAAATGCAAACATACAGACTGCGTGGAAGTTTGCCCTGTAGATTGTTTTTATGAAGGCCCGAATTTTCTCGTCATCAGTCCAGATGAATGTATCGACTGCGCACTCTGTGAGCCCGAGTGCCCTGTTGACGCTATTTTCTCGGAAGACGAATTACCTGAAGACGAGCAACAGTTTCTCGAAATTAATGCAGAACTCTGTGAAATCTGGCCTGTAATTACCGAAAAGAAAGACCCTCCCGCTGATGTTGAAGAGTGGGAAAACGTGAAGGACAAGTTCCAGTACCTGGAACGTTAATCTATTTTTGTTAATCTACTTATAAGAGAGCCCAGCGTCCAAAAACAAGACCCGGCAAAGAGTAATACAAGCTGGAAGGGGCTCTTTAGAATAGTCTCTCTATATTAGGAGCATGCAAATAAAAACAGAAAGCGATCGACGAATCGCTTCCTGTTACTTAGTCCATTCCTTGCGTCCTTGCCGGTCGTGGAAACCCTACCCTATATCTCTCTCCTTCCAATGGAGAGGCTATAGTGTAACAGTAGATCTAATTTAAGTCGTACCCCCTAAACTGAGGGTTCAATCATGGGCAATATAGTATATTCATGAAAATCAATGGCTTACAATATTTACAGCCTCAAACTATGGACAATGTCTCACACGAATTGCAGACATGTCTTACAAAGATTGAGGCAGTTCTCTGCTCAAGTTTTCTCCAGCACTGAAATTTTCTGGCATTTGAGCACCTCTTTTAGGCGCAGCATTTAAGTACCACCTTTAAGTACTACCCTTAAGTACTACTTTTAAGAACCACTTTTAAGAACTACTTTTAATAACTACAGAGCTGGAAGATAGCTAATGGGATTAACCGGCTTGCCATCTCTTCGGATTTCGAAGTGAAGCATCTCGACCCTGGCATTGCTTGAGCCAACTTCCGCCAGCACTTGCCCGGACTTAACCACTGCACCCTCTTTGACACGGATCGTCCGATTATTGCCGTAAGCACTAAGGAAGTGATTATTGTGCTTCACAATCACCAATTTTCCGTAACCTCTGAGGTTACCACCGGCATAAACCACAACGCCGTCGGCTGCTGCGCGAATGCCCGTACCCGCTCTGGCGGCAATATTGATACCCTTGTTTACCTTCCCCTCAAGAGAAAATCCCTTGATAATTTCTCCTTTTAACGGCCATCGCCAATTCATCTTATTATTGACCTCTGCCGGAGCACTCGCCTTGGCTGGTGCTTTTGTCACCCTCTTTTTTGGCTTGTTGGTACGAGAAGCACTCGCAGGTTTTGCCCCACGAATACTCAATTTCTGGCCAACAAAAATTGTGTAGGGCGCTGTGATTTTATTGGCTTTGGCAAGACTCTTGTAATCACGCCCATACTTCCAGGCTATCGAGTAGAGGGTGTCACCTTTGCGTACGACATGGTATTTACTGCGCTCACCAGCATTCGTAACCGGCGCGTTAACATCGTTGATCTGGCATGCAGATAACATCAGGGTGAGAAGCAATACAAGAAACTGCTTGGCACAGTCATTGCTTCTCGTTGATATTGAATCAGCCTTCGGCGCTGGCATTCTTGACCGCAAACCAATTTAAGCCCAGAACTAATACACCGCCAACCAGGGCACTAATTACCGCTAGCGCTATATCTGCCTCCTGACCTGTTAGTTGCGTGTAAGCCTCGGGCATCACAGGTTCCTGAACTAGAGGGACCTGTGATCCGTCCGACTTGATCTGGTAGCTCGTGGTGTTCTTCCACGGCCACAGCTTGGCAACGGACCCCAGCATAAACCCGGTTAATGCCGCCAAAGTAACATTCTTGTGATGATTGAATAATCTCGACAATACCTGCGAGAAACACACCAAACCGATTGCAGCGCCGGCCGCAAAAAAGGCAAGGCCGCCTATATCAAAGCTCTTTATTGCACCAATCACATAGGCATACAAACCCAGAATAAGAAGAATAAAACTACCGGACAGGCCAGGGAGAATCCAGGCACAGATTGCCACTGTGCCGCCAACAAACAATGATAGGGGCGTCGGCTCCAGTTCAATCGGAACAAGCTGAGTGATGACAATACCTATGCCGATGCCGACGCCAATAGCCAGCCCCACATCAACACCCTTAGAGGTAATTTCCTTGAACATAATGATCGAAGACGCAATCACCAGCCCAAAGAAGAACGACCAGATGATAATGGGTTCGTTGTGCAGGAGATAACTCACACCAGATGCAAAGGACAGGATTGAAATGCCCATACCAGCAAAGAGGACCAACAGGAAATTAGCGTTCACCTGTCGCCAGACGGCCATCAATCCATTATTTTTTAGTTCCTTAAAGAGTAACGGCGTGAATTGCGAAATTGAATTGACTAAACGTTCATAGATACCGGATATGAAGGCTATAGTGCCACCGGAAACACCGGGTACTACTTCCGCCGCGCCCATTACCAGTCCAATGGCACCAACATGCAATACATCTTTGATGCTGTTCATGCCTTGCCTCCAAGCATAGGCACAAATCTCACCGCTTCAAGTGATTCCGATGTCACTCCACTCTCCGTTTTTATCATCAATATAAGTTCCTGGTGGTCAGACTTACCCACGGGAACGATCATACGGCCACCTACCGCCAGTTGCTCGATCAGATCTTCAGGAATCACCCGGGGTGAAGCCGTAACAATAATGCCATCGAAGGGACCTCGCTCAGGCCAACCCATCACACCATCGGCATGTTTATATTGGATATTCTTTAAACCAAGCAGTCTAAATCGTGAGGCTGCCTTATCCAGCAGCCCTGAGATTCGTTCAACTGTAAATACTCTATCCACCAGTTGGGCCAATACCGCCGCCTGATAACCGGAACCAGAACCGACCTCCAACACTCTTTTAAGCGGCCCATTCGCAAGTAGCGCCTCGGTCATGCGAGCGACAATATACGGCTGGGAAATAGTCTGGTTGAACCCTATAGGCAGTGACGTATCTTCGTAGGCACGATGGGCTAATGCCTCATCGATAAAGACATGCCGCGGCGTCGAATTGATTACATCGAGAACTAGCTCATTCTCGATGCCCTGTTCTCGCATTCGCTGCACCAGCCGGTCTCTGGTCCGCTGGGAGGTCATCCCTACACCCTGCAAATTCAATTTGATGCTCCCGACCGATATTCTGGAATTTGGCTGACGACGGCCTCATTATAATTCAATAGCTCACGCAGCAAACTTGTAGCAAAGGAACCTGCGGGAATGGAGAAAGACAGCTGCACCGATGATTCTGTAAACCGCCACTGTAAATTCTTTGGTTTCAATTTTAGGCTTCTGCTGCCGGTCTTGACCCGCAGTTTTTGCAGTCCATCACACCAGCCATCACATTCAGCTGGCAGTAATTCTTCACCAGGCCTTGGGTCGCGTGACATTCCATATAAGGGGCCCTCATCAACGTCGGTAATTTCATCCCAACCACCTCGCTCAATTCGCGTCGACAGATAATGATTGAACATATAGGAGCGCGCCGCCGAAAGGTAGATATCCCGCTTGCGCCGAATCGACTTGTCCCCCTTCAATAATCTGTTTGCAAAATCCAGGTTACCGGCATTATGCCCAAATCGTTGCTCACCATAATAGTTAGGAATACCGGAATCACGAATGGTATGCAATCTGGTTTCCAGGGACCGCGGGTCATGTACATCCTGTATGGTGAGTTCAAAGCGGTTTCCCTCGAGATCACCCTTGCGCAACTTTTTGGAATGCCTTGTCTGTTCAATCAGGCTAACACCCTCAATAGACAACTCTGCCCATTCAATATCGCTATCCCCTGGCAGATAACAACTAAACCACTGTTCGGTTACCGCGTGCCTGTCTTTGCGCCCTGCAAATCCTACATCTCCTGTGTCTATCCCGGCAAATTCTGCAATTTTTGAGGCAACCCAGCCGGTATTTGCGTCAGTCTTTCGGATGTGCAGATAAACATGCTCCCCAGAGCCAGACAAGCTACCTGATGACAGCTCATACACTTTGAAGTCTTCAGCGCTTGCGCGAATGATGCCGCTTGTCGTTGGCTTACCGTAGACATACAGAAAATCAGTGGAGAAGGTCATGAGCTTATGGGCTCAAGCAGAACCACCGCCTGTACGGCGATACCTTCGCCCCTGCCAATAAATCCTGCTTTTTCAGTCGTTGTCGCTTTCACACTCACCTGGGAAATTTCACTATTCATGTCCTCCGCTAATACACGCCGCATCTCATCGGCGACTGGGGATATTTTCGGAGCCTCTGCAATTATCGTTATATCGGCATTGCCAAGTCTATAATTTTCGCCCTTTACAAGCCCCATCACGATGCGAAGCAATTCCCGGCTGTCTGCATTTTCATAAGATGAGTCCTCATCAGGAAAATGTTGACCAATGTCTCCTAATGCCAATGCACCCAGGAGCGCATCACACAATGCATGGATGGCAACATCGCCGTCAGAGTGCGCTATTAGCTGCCGGTCATGGTCTATGGAAACACCGCCGAGTTTAATGGTGAAGTTTCCTCGTCCCTGTGCAAATACATGGACATCGAACCCCTGACCCACCCTCACCGTACTGCCCCCTCCAACGTGCCCTGACTTACCGTATTACTATGCAGAGACAAATAATAGGCAGCTAGGTTCAGGTCTTCACTGGTAGTGATTTTGATATTATCAAAATGACCTGTAACCATTAGCGGCTGCAAACCTAATTGTTCTATGGCAGAGGCCTCATCTGTGGGCGAAGTATCAAGTTGAAGCGCACGCTTCAAGAGGCCATAGCGGAACATTTGCGGAGTCTGGGCGCGCCACAATTCAGAGCGATCAATAGTATGTACCACCTTCCTGTCACTCGCATTTTTTGTCACTCTTTTAAGTGTGTCGGTCACTTGAATTCCCAGCAATCCACCGACGTCGCTCTCCTTAACTGCTTCACACAATGACAGGATATCTTCGCGCCTGACACAGGGCCGAACGGCATCATGCACCATAACCCAGTCGTGTTCACCGAGATTCAGGTGCTCCAGTCCTTTGAGCACAGAGTCTGCACGCTCACTTCCACCATTAATAAATTTCACTGTGTCAGCAACGGTGAGTGTCTTGTAATATTCATCATCAGGGGAAACTGCAACTATCAGATGTCTCGGCCCAAGCACTGCTAATCTGGAAATCGTGTGTTCAAGAATGGTCTTACCCAAAAGCTCGAGATATTGTTTGGGTTTACCGGCCGCCATT
Source organism: Pseudomonadales bacterium (assembly GCA_046582185.1). GTDB lineage: Bacteria > Pseudomonadota > Gammaproteobacteria > Pseudomonadales > Azotimanducaceae. Next base: position 20,175 of record JAYGEX010000038.1, read on the forward strand.
CGAACACCCATTCCTGCCGCTGGAATCACGACGCTGACATCAGACAAAGAATTCAATTAGCTCACCAACGCTTGTCATCGAGAACGAGGTAGAAAGTCTCACCTTCCATAATCAGCCCCAGTTCGCTCCTTGCCTTTTCTTCAAGGGCATCCAGGCCATTGCGCAGATCAAGTACTTCTGCCTTCAATATCTCATTGCGCCGGCTCTTTCGTCTATTCGCTGCAGACTTCTTATCAACGACCTCCTGGAGGCCGCTGACATGGGCAAAGCTGCCTTCACCGGTCCAGAGGCGAATCTGCAATCCGATCGTCATCAGCAAGAAGGTCGCCAGAATGATTCGACGCATCCTCAACTGTGTGACCTCCTGTTACCCAATATTCTCATGGACCTTGAACCTCTTGTTAGCGTTTGAACTTTTTACCGTTGAAACTCTGCCAAGCCCTTATAAAGGGCCGCGCATCTATCTTCAATTCTCAGCAGGCGATTATATTTCGCTACCCGATCAGATCGACTTAGAGAACCCGTTTTGATTTGCCCCGCGGCAGTTGCAACAGCCAGGTCAGCGATTGTGGTGTCTTCCGTTTCTCCAGATCGATGAGAGATGACGGTGGTATAACCCGCGGCCTTGGCCATGGCGATAGCCTCCAAGGTTTCAGTTAATGTACCTATCTGATTAACCTTGATTAAAATCGAGTTAGCAACGCCAGCATCTATGCCTTGATTAAGAATTTTGGGATTGGTCACGAACAAATCATCGCCAACCAACTGACACTTATCGCCCAATTGCTGTGTGAGGTAGGCCCAGCCATCCCAGTCGCCTTCATCCAGGCCGTCTTCTATGGATATGATCGGGTACCGACCGACGAGCTCCGCCAAATAATCGCTGAAACCATGAGAGTCAAAGGTGCGATCTTCTCCTGCAAGGATATATTTCCCATCTTTGTAAAACTCGGATGCGGCGCAGTCGAGGCCGAGATAAACATCCTTGCCAGCCGTGTATCCAGCTTTTTCAATCGCTTCCATAATGAACGTTAAGGCTGCTTCATTGCTCTCAAGGTTTGGCGCAAAACCTCCTTCATCACCAACGGCAGTGCTGTGCCCCTGGCTTGATAGAATATCCTTAAGGGTATGAAATATCTCAGCGCCGCAGCGCAGCGCTTCCGAGAAATTCGGCGCTCCGGCGGGCAAAATCATGAACTCCTGAATATCCATGTTGTTATCAGCATGCTCACCGCCATTAATGATATTCATCATTGGCACTGGCATGGTATAGCGACCGGGACTGCCGTCTACTTCGGCCAGGTACTCATATAGTTCCAGCTTGCGATCTTTGGCAGCAGCAGCAGCTGAAGCAAGGGATACAGCCAGAATCGCATTAGCACCCAATACTTCCTTGGTGTCTGTGCCATCCATATCGATCATCATGGTATCGATCATCTTTTGATCTTCCACATCACGACCTAACAACATCTCCCTGATGTGCGTATTGACATTTTCAACCGCACGCAACACACCCTTGCCTTTGTATCGCAGGGGATCCTTGTCTCGTAATTCCAGCGCTTCTCTTGAGCCGGTAGATGCACCAGATGGCACACAGGCCGAACCCACATGACCAGATGCAAGTTCTACGTCAGCTTCAATAGTTGGGTTGCCTCTCGAATCCAGCACCTCACGTGCTTTGATATCGGTAATTTCTGTCATGAGGTCTCCAAATTGCTTTCCTTAACGACCCTGTCAATACGTTTGAGAACCGATAATAAATCAGCCATCTGATCCAGGCGCCACGAGTTAGGACCATCACTTAATGCCTCATCGGGATTAGGGTGAGTTTCCAAAAAAAGACCATGTACTCCAACACCTACAGCGGCTCTCGCTAATACCGGTACCATTTCACGCTGGCCACCAGAACTACTCCCCTGGCCACCAGGCAGTTGAACGCTATGTGTTGCATCAAAGACCACGGGGCAACCCGTTTCTTTCATCACCGCAAGCGATCTCATATCTGACACCAGGTTGTTATAGCCAAAACTCACCCCTCGTTCACAGACCATAATATTTTCATTACCGGTGGCCTTGGCTTTTTCCACCACATGAATCATGTCCCACGGCGCCAGGAATTGACCTTTCTTAATATTTACGGGTAAACCCGTTGCCGCCACCTTTTGGATGAAGCCTGTCTGGCGGCACAAAAACGCAGGCGTTTGCAATACCGATACCACCGAGGCAACCTCATCCAGGGGAGTATCTTCATGAACATCGGTCAAGACTGGCACATCAATCTCGACTCGAACCTTTTCCAGAATTCTTAAACCCTCCTCAATACCCGGACCTCGAAAACTTTCATGAGAGGATCTATTCGCCTTGTCAAATGAAGACTTATAGATGAACGGAATATCCAATTCAGCGCAAATTTCTTTCAGGGTAGCGGCTGTTTCAAGCGCCATCTGTTCGGACTCAATAACGCAGGTTCCCGCAATCAGGAAGAAGGAAGATTGATCAGTCACGTCAAATCCACACAGGTTCATATACTCATCTCACACTTTCCTTATCCTTGGGCTTCGCAACGATCAAAGTGCCCCATCGCTGTTATGCAAAACGACAAGATTCAATGACTGTATTGCTCTAATTATACGGCCTTTTATCGAAAATGATCACCCTTTGCTCTGTTTAAGCGCCGCTCTTACAAAGCTCTCAAACAAAGGATGGCCATCTCTTGGCGTCGAGGTGAACTCCGGGTGGAACTGGCTGGCGACGAACCAGGGGTGGTCCTTGATTTCGATGACTTCCACCAGGCTGCCATCGACAGAACGGCCCGCGACTCTTAGACCCGCCTCTTCAAGCTGCTCAATATACCTGGGGTTTACTTCATAGCGGTGGCGGTGGCGTTCCTTTATCGATTTCTCGCCATAGATTTCACGGGCAAGCGAATCTTCCAACAAAAGGCATTCCTGCTCACCCATTCTCATGGTTCCACCCATATCCGAATCCCCATCTCGCACTTCAACATCACCCTCCTCATTGGTCCATTCAGTAATCAGACCAATAAGTGGGTAGCGCGTATTAGGATTGACTTCCGTGCTGTTGGCATTTTCAAGGCCCACCACATTTCGTGCAAAATCAATTATCGCTGCGTGTAATCCATAACAGATGCCGAGGAAGGGGATCTTGTTCTCGCGCGCATATTTAGCAGCTGCGATCTTGCCTTCAAAACCCCTTCCGCCAAATCCGCCAGGCACCAAAATAGCATGCGCACCGGCAAGGATTTCCTCGGGGTTTTCTTCCACATCATCTGCATCCAGAAATTCAACTTCGACTTTTGTCTCTGTGCGGATCCCAGCGTGAAGTAAAGCTTCATTCAAAGATTTGTAGGCATCCAGCAGTGCCATATATTTGCCAACCATCTTCAACTTTATCTTGTGCTTGGGATTGAGCTGCTTTTCAACGACCTCATGCCAATCAGACAGGTCTGGCTTGGGACATTCGAGATCCAATTTATTCAATACGATGTCATCGAGTCCCGCTGCATTCAGCACCTCTGGAATCATGTAAATAGTCGGCGCATCTATTAGCGGAATAACTGCCTCTCTTTCAACGTTAGTGAACAGGGCAATCTTGTCCCTCGCACTTTTCGGTATTTCATGATCAGACCGAACAATTAGAATATCGGGCTGCAGGCCAATGGAGCGCATCTCTTTAACGGAGTGTTGCGTTGGCTTGGTTTTAGTTTCCCCGGCGGTTGCAATATATGGCACCAGCGTGAGGTGCATGAGCAGCGCACCTTTCGAGCCCAGCTCGAAGCGTAGCTGGCGGACGGATTCCAGGAAGGGCTGAGATTCAATATCACCGACGGTACCGCCAATCTCAACAATGGAAATGTCAGAGCCTTCCGCACCTTTGATGATTCTGGATTTTATTTCGTCGGTGATATGGGGGATGACCTGAATGGTGGCACCCAGATAGTCGCCGCGACGCTCCCTGGCGATGACATCAGCATATACTCGACCAGTGGTGAAATTATTTTTGCGAGTCATGGTGGTACGCAAAAAACGTTCGTAGTGACCAAGGTCAAGATCAGTCTCCGTACCATCCGCGGTCACGAAGACCTCACCGTGTTGCAGTGGACTCATGGTTCCCGGATCTACATTGATGTAGGGATCCAGTTTTTGCATGGTGATTTTTAGTCCCCTGGCTTCGAGAATAGCACCAAGAGACGCGGCGGCTATGCCTTTCCCCAAAGAGGAAACAACACCACCCGTAACAAATATAAAGCGAGACATTTAACATCCATCTGAAATAAAAACGGCCGTAAAGGGATCGACCAGATGGGGTTCTAGGCTAACAGCAAGGCCATCGAATCTCAATGTAAAATCAGAATGCGGGCGATTTAATCCACCCTTCCGGTCTAAACGCGATCATTCGTTTGATAGGTAAAGGTCCAGCCGTGTTCCTTCGCTAACACCTCATTCTCACTGGAACTTAGACAGGGAAACTGCCACTCAGGAACGCATGGAATGGCGATTAGCACACCTCCTTGATAGATGAGAGGGATTCTTTGCCGCAGCCACTCCGGCAAATGGTTTTCCTGGAAGACGTTCTTCAAGGTTCGGGATCTCTGCAAGCTGATCTTTTCGCCTCCTCGGCGAAAGCACACAGTCACTGGCAGGCTAGGGTGCAGGGCAATTCCTCTGCCCACTTCATTACTGGCAGTCAGTCGACCACCGGTAATTTCAATTGAATTAGCAATCGTCCAATCCAGTTCTTTCCCGGATTCCAGCTCTGAATCCGGCTCTGATTTTGATGTCGACAAAGACCGTAACAAGATCATCTCACCATCGTGCCGCCTGAACTCATAACCCTGCCAACTCAGAAGTGGCCGTGCATCACTGCGTGAATTCGCCATTGCCGACAAGCATTCCCTTAACATATTCCCTGACGGAAATGGCACTTCCTTCGACAGTAAGAACTGCCTCAGCAAATTTAGAATACGCAACTCAGCCAGCTTAAAAAGTGCAGGCAGCTCAATGCCACCACGATCGGATAGCACACCTTCAAGATCTATTGTTGCAATATCAGCCATCTGGTCCCGCACTTTATTGTCGCGATCGAGCGCCCCAAACAGCGCACTTTCAGCAACAGGAAATCTCTGCCGGATCAAGGGTAACAATTCATGGCGTAGAAAATTTCTATCCATATCCGTGTCTTTATTACTGACATCTTCAACCCACCGCAGAGTATTCTCGGTGCAATACGCCAATATTTCACTGCGCCGAACCTTAAGTAAGGGTCTATACAAAGTCGCCAGGCCAATTGCTCTTTGTAGCGGCATCCCCCGCACGCCAAAGGCCTCACTACCACGAAACAGATTCAGCAAAATTGTCTCTAGCTGATCATCCCCATGATGACCAAGCAACAGCAAATCATCGAAACGCAGGTAAGATTCAAATGCAGAATAACGCGCCTTGCGCGCCTGCGCCTCCAGACTCCCGCCTTTACTCACCGAGACAGACACACACTCAAGTTCAACGCCAAGAGATAGACACAGATCAACGCAAAACTGCTGCCAATCGTCAGCCTCCTCCTGCAAGTGATGATTCACATGGATTGCTGCAATGGGCACGCCAGGATGCTGATTAACAACGCAATGCAGGAGCGCAACTGAATCCGCGCCACCGCTTAGCGCGACGACAAGACGGGATGTATTACCATCTAACATCACTTCTATATTTTCATTTGTCAGCAGGGAAGACATTTTTCGATATTGGATTTTCATGCGAACTGAATTTGATTAGATCATACACTTTTCGGACAAGAGCCCGCTAATTGGCGCGCCTAAAGTGTCTTTCCGAAGATGTGAAGGCTGGGCGATGGGTATCTCTTTTCGCGCAGTTCCTTCACGACAAAGGGCAGGAGCCCGACTCGTGAAGGGTGCCTGATCGAGTTGGAGGCCAAGGATGGCCGGAGACAAGTAAACGAGAAGAGAGAAGCGTAAAGAGATACCCATCGTCCAGCCTGGTGTTGGAATACCGGATATTTTTGTCAAGGCGCCTGTTCTACGAATGAACTAGCCGTAGTCCAGATGAACCTGTTCGGCCCCATAGCAATCTCTAAGATCCTGAAGCAGATCGTCCTCCGGCCTTACTCGCCATTCCTCTCCAAAATTAATTTCAGCCTTCTCTTCCGGCCCCAGATATTCAACAACAAAAGGGCACCCTGATCCGTTCTCACATTTGTATGGCGTCAATAGTTCCAAAAGAACGCTGACAAAATCAGTCTTTAGGGATTTATGACATAGGTCGAGTTTTAGCCGATTAAGATTATTAATTCGTGCATCCACCAGATTATGAATTTCATTCGCTCGCATCCGTACCCCGCCGGTAAACTCATCAGTCGCTGTACTGCCCTTGACCACGATCACATTGTCCTTGACCAGCTTGTCCCGATTTGCATCCAGTACATCACCAAAAACTGAAACTTCAACCCGGCCGGTTCTATCATCCAGAGTCAGAAAACCCAGGGTATCGCCTTTGCGACTCTTCATTGTGCGGTAGCCAATAATCAAACCGGCAACAATCTGCTCATCCTTGCCCTTCGATTTCCCATAAGAGCCTCCACCGAAGGCACTGCCTGCCCGTAGATCTACAATTCGAGTCTTGGCAAGATACTTAAGTTCCTGTTTGTACACATCGATAGGATGCCCGGTCAGATACAGGCCTAAGGTATCTCTCTCCTTGCCAAGTCTATCCTTCAGAGTCATACATCGCAGGCCGTCGAAATGGTTGTAACAATTGCTATCCTCGGATGACCCAAGACTCAACTCGCCAAACAAATCTGTGTGGCCGCTGTCGGCATTCCTGGCTTTTTGCTCGGCGAGCCGGACCGCATCCTCTTTGTTTGCGTATAACAGCGCCCGCCGGTAGCCAATTGGATTGTCGGCGTTTTGCTCATCCACGAGGACCAAGTTGTCCAGAGCACCGGAGCCAATCAAACCCTCCATCGCCTTCTTGCCTACCTTTCGCGAATCAACCCGATCACAGAAACTAAACAGGTCGCTAAATGATCCGCCATCATTTCGGCTTTCAACTATTCTCTCAATGGCCCCTTCTCCTATGCCTTTGATGGCTCCCAGACCATAGACCACGCTCTTTGGATCTTTGGCAACGAAGCCATACTCGCCTTCATTTACATCCGGTGGCAGGAGATTCAAACCTATCTCTCGACACTCCTCCACATTGATAACAACCTTATCTGTCGTTTGCATATCCGCAGAAAGAACCGCAGCCATAAAATCAGCGGGATAATGGTGCTTTAACCACGCCGTCTGATAGGCAATCAAGGCATAACAGACCGAGTGTGGCTTGTTAAATCCATAACCCGCGAACTTCTCCATTAAATTAAAGATGTGGTCTGCCTGCTCATGGGGTACGTCATTGGCAATCGCTCCCTTCAGGAATACTTCCCTCTGCTTGGCCATTTCTTCAGGTTTTTTCTTGCCCATTGCACGGCGCAGGAGATCAGCATCTGCCAGGGAGTAACCCGCCAGTACCTGCGCAATCTGCATGACTTGCTCCTGGTACAACATCACGCCATAAGTACCTTCAAGAACATGCTTCAAACTTGGATGAAGATAATCCACCTTATCTTCGCCGCTCTTACGTCTAATAAAGTCATCTGCCAGCTGCATAGGCCCTGGCCGAAAAAGCGCAACCAATGCCACGATGTCGCCAAAGCGGCTAGGCTTGACCTTCTTCATCAGATCTTTCATTCCCCGGGATTCAAGCTGAAAGACGGCAGTCGTTTTCGCTTGCTTAAAGTCGTCATAAATCACTGTCTCTTCCAGATCGATCTGATCTATGTCGATCAGTTCTTCACCCATTGCCTGCTGTCTGGCATTGATACTCTTAACGGCGTTATCGATGATCGTGAGGGTGCGCAGACCCAGGAAATCGAACTTCACCAGGCCTGCCTGCTCAACATCAATCATGTCGAACTGGGTCATCATGCCGCCGCCGCTTTCGTCGCAGTATACCGGCGCAAAGTCTGTCAATTTTGTAGGCGCAATCACCACCCCACCCGCGTGCTTGCCTACGTTTCTGGCGAGGCCCTCCAGTTTAAAGGCCATCTCCATTATTTCGCCGGCTTCTTCATCCCCCTGTACAAAATTCCTGAGTTCCTCCTCCTCATCCATGGCACGGGAAAGCGTCATGCCCGGCTCAAAGGGGATCAGCTTGGACAACTTATCCGCGAGGCCATAGGCCTTGCCCTGAACTCTTGCCACATCACGCACTACCGCTTTGGCTGCCATGGTACCGAAGGTAATGATTTGCGAAACTGCCTCGCGCCCATAAAGCTCTGTGACATGAGCGATCACCTTGTCTCTGCCGTCCATGCAGAAATCAATATCGAAGTCCGGCAGGGATACACGTTCGGGATTTAGAAATCGCTCAAACAAGAGGTCATATTTGATTGGATCTATGTTGGTAATATTGAGTGAATATGCAACAAGTGAACCTGGCCCCGAGCCTCGACCCGGGCCGACAGGAATATCTTTGTCCTTCGCCCACTGAATAAACTCCATCACGATCAGGAAATAGCCAGGAAAGCCCATCGAATTAATAATGCCGAGTTCAAATTTCAGCCGCTCATCATAAACAACTCTCTGTTCCGGAAAATCAGAAGACTGGATATCAAATATTTTTGCGAGGCGTGCATTTAAGCCCTGCTTTGAGACTTCACTGAAAAACCCTTCAATTGTTTGCCCTTCCGGGACGGGATAATCAGGCAAGTAATAATTGCCTAAATCAATAGTTACATTGCAGCGGCGAGCAATCTCCACACTATTTTCAAGTGCTTCGGGAAGGTCCTTGAAAAGAACTGCCATTTCTTCCGGTGATTTCAGATATTGTTGCTCGGAGTAACGATGCTCGCGGCGAGGATCATCCAGTGTGCGACTATCATGGATACAGACGCGAACTTCGTGTGCATCAAATTCTTCCTGTTTGAGGAACCGAACATCATTTGTTGCCACTACGGCACAATCCAGGGCCTGTGCAATCTGCACCGCCTCAAAGATATACGTCTCCTCACCTTCCCGGCCTGTCCTGTGTAGCTCCAGGTAAAAATCGCCGGAGAAAATCGTCATCCATTGCCGGGTGAGATTGCTTGCTTCCTCAAGATTGTTTGCTTGAATGGCTTTGCCGATATCCCCTTCCTTCCCGGCCGATAGACCAATAAGGCCGTCTGCCTGCTTGGCCAGCCATTCCTTCTGGAGCGTCGCTTTACCGCCGGTCTGGCCTTCTGTATATGCCTGGGATAACAACTCGGACAAGTTCCGATATCCGGCATCAGTTCGCGCGATGATCACCAACGGCGCTGGATCCTGATTCTCTTTTTCCGGGGCAATCCAGACATCGCAGGCGATGACAGGCTTAACACCCATGTTGTTTGCAGCATTGTAAAATTTTACGAGGCCAAACAGATTTGCCGTATCACTAACAGCGACAGCGGGCATATTCTTCTCGGCAACCGCCGCAACCAGGGGTTTGATGCGAACGATGCCGTCAATCAGGGAGTATTCAGAATGCACTCGGAGATGGACGAAGGATGGATTCATTGAGCTGAAGTGTGAGCCAGTTATTCGTTTCGGAAATGTTGATTGCGGTTATATCAACTTCGTACGTATCGAGTTCGATTCAATACTATACGAAGGTGAGATATCTCTAAAGAGTTAAGCTCAGAAAATCATAAAAGAACCATGCCCTGCTCTTCGAATGGCGCCCTCATTACAAGATTTGCCCAAGCCTGGAAAGTAGCTCCCTGGTTTCCAGGTGTTCTTCAGACGAGGTCGCAAAAACCGATGCGGCATAATCTGTTACACCCGCCTCCATCAGGTTCACTAGCGCATCTTCAACTTCAGATGCGCTTCCTACCAGCGCCAGCTCGCCAGGCTCACTGACGCCCTCGCGTTCAAACATGGCTTTGTATGACGGCAGTTGGCCGTACAAGGTTAATGTCTTTGATATCCTGGCTCTTAGACCTTCAGGATCGGCAGTAACACAAACAGGCAATGTTGTTATTACCCTGGGTGCAGCTCTTCCTGCTTTAGTCGCCGCCTCGCTCAGGCGAGGCACAATATGTTCCTTGATTGTCTTTGGTCCAACCCAGGCGAGTGTCGTGCCATCGGTCCGGCTACCTGCAACCCTGAGTGCTTGTGGGCCAAGTGCAGCAACAACAACGCCAGGCCGTTTGTCCACCGGCTTAAAAACTTCAGCTTCGCAGGACAGCGTCTCGCCCTTGTAATCTACTTTGCCGTCTTCCAGCAGAGGCATAAGAATCGATAAATATTCACGAAGATGTCTAATCGGCTTATCGAAGCCAATACCCAGCTGCGCCATCATAACCTCGTGAGATAAGCCGATACCTAGCGTCAATCTATCACCGATTGCAGTTTGCGCAGTCAATGTCTGACCCGCGAGAATCATCGGATGCCTCGGAAAAGTAGGCACAATGGCGGTACCAAGCTCAATGTCGCCAACATCCTGTGCAATAACCGCCAGCACTGTCAAAGCATCAAAGCCGCCCGTTGGGTGTTCAGCAATCCAGTAACTGGAAAAGCCATCCGCCAACGCAGCCTGGGCATCTTCCTTAATCGCCTCTATGGATGCTTTTTGAACCAGACCTGTACCGTTAATGCCTATCTTCATATTCTCTTCCTGAGTATAAAATTTGAGTGTACCCTATTCCTGCCTAGCGCAAAGCATCAGGAGTATAACTTGGGAAAGAATGTCATCATTTTCTCGGACGGAACCAGTAACACAAAGGCCACCAACACCAATGTCTATCAATTCTACAAAGCACTAAATAACAACCCCGATAACAAGTGTTTTTACGACCCCGGCGTCGGCTCCTTTAAAGGCGACCTGGCGGGGAAAATTTTCGGTGCTGGCCTCGCCACAAATATCCAGCAATGCTATGACTTTATCGTTAGCCACTATGAAACCGACGACCGGCTATTTCTCTTTGGCTTCAGCCGCGGCGCCTATACTGTTAGAAGCCTTGGCAGTTATGTATCGCTTGTGGGGCTTGTGGAGAAAAACCGCAAGCGACTCCATGCCGGTGGACCTTCACATCACAAGAAGCAACAACTCACCGTTCAACAAAAATATGGGCGATCAGCCTTTGATATCTATCGATCTGGAAAGACGCCCGCTTTCAAAGCCGCGCTACGAGAATTGTCCAAACGACAGGATCTGAAAGCCTGCCCCGTATTCGGCATGGGAGTCTGGGACACTGTTGGTGCCATTGGATTGCCAAACTCAGATCGTGACAAAGAAGCGTTTGGCGAACATTACTACCATCGTATGTCTTTACCCAAAGGAATTGTTCACGCCTACCATGCGCTCTCAATCGACGATGAGCGCCAGGAATTTGCGCCAATCCTCTTTACAGGAAACATTAATGATGGTGCTTCAGTTGAGCAATGCTGGTTCCCCGGCATGCATTCAGATATCGGTGGTGGATACAAACTCAATCGAAAAGATCCCAATGCAAAGGAACTATCGAATATCAGCCTTGGCTGGATGGCGGATAAATTTTCCAGCGTTCTTGATTTCGATCGAAGCCTATTCGACGACGGCGATGCAAACGGATTTATTCACGATTCAATCAGTGGGTTTGCTGAAAATATCTACGAAAGGAAGAAGAGAGCCGTTCCAAAAGATGCGCAATTGCACCCATCGGTTCTGGAACGGATCAAGGGTCCTTTATCCGGCGGAGAAGTCGATATGCCGTATCGGCCTGTAGCCTTGAATTCCGGAGGTTTTCGCGTCAACTACGAGCTGCCGCCATGGTATGCCCTCGAGAAAAGATATACCCTTTAAGATGGATCATGAAGATAGCTCCTGAAGATAGCTGCCGGCTCGAGGATATCGCGTCAGATCGATTAAGCCGGCCACAGGAGCCCGGATAGATCAAGCTGAAGTGGCCGTACCAGCAACTTCAACTCGCCGGTTGCGAAGTCGACCCAACATGTTCCTCGCCGCCTGTGGCGCCATTAACATGGCAGGCGTTACCACCAGCGTCAGAACCGTCGCAAAGCTCAACCCGGAAACGATGGCGGATGCCAATTGAACCCAGAAGGATGCCACCGGACCACCTACCTCAACTTCCCTACCGATAAGATCAATGGAGACCCCCATGGCCATCGGCAACAAACCAAATCCCGTTGTAAATGTTGTCAGGAATACGGGGCGCAGTCGTAAACATCCCGTTTGGATAATAACCCGTTCCATGGTCCAGTCAGGATTCTCTTTTTTCAGGTAGTTGAAGGTATCAATTAAAACGATGTTGTTGTTCACAATTATGCCAGCAAGGGCAACAATACCTACGCCGGTCATGATTGCACTGAAGGCATAACCTGTCAGGATTAGGCCAAGCAAGACACCCACAGTAGACATAATAACTGACGACAGTATCAACGCTGCCTGATAGAAGCTGTTGAATTGAGTTACTAACAAAAGGCCCATCAACATCAGGGCAAGCAAGAATGCCGTACCGATGAAATCCTGTGTCTTTTCCTGCTCTTCATTGGCACCGCGGAATACAATCTTGATGGACGGGTCCAGGTCGCTGGTCCTCAGCCATTCTTGTATTTCCGAGACCTTGCCTTCAGTCAGAACACCTGGAAGTGTATTCGCGCGAACATACATAATTCGTGTACCGTTCTGCCGAAATATTGTGCTGACTTTTGGCTTTGCCGTTCGCTCAACAAAACTGCTGATCGGCACCTGACCTTCTCGAGTTGCTATTCGCAAGTGATCAAGTTGAGTGATGCCACGGTAAGATTCCGGATACCGCACTCTGATATCAACTTCATCGTCAACATCATCGGGCCGATATCGCCCCACCAAAGCTCCGTTAGTAATGAGCTGTATAGCCGCGCCAACACTGGTCACATCTGCACCCAGCATGGCCGCTTTCACCCGGTCTACAGTTATTTCCCACTCGATACCCGGCACTGGCGCGGTATCGTCTACCGATGTCAGGCCATCCATCGTCTTGAGGTATTCCCTCAGTCGAATCGTTTCTCTGGCCAGTATATCGAGATCATCGCCCTGGAGTTGAATCTGAATGGCCTTACCAACTGGCGGGCCCTGCTCCATGGTATTGACCTGCGCTCGAACACCAGGGATATTTTCTATGGCTTTGGTGAAAAGTTCCTCCACCTCCCAACCATCTATATCCCTGGTTCTTCGGTCGGAAAGCTCAATAAGCATCGAGCCAATCTGATCCGCTGTCGTGCCGCTGCCACCAAAGCTAATGCCACCACCGCCGGTACGCGTATAGATGGATTCGATATTACCTTGGGCCATAATCCGCGACTCAACGTCTACCACGATTTCCATTATTTCTTCGGCCGAGTAGTTTCCTTTGGCAGCGACGCTCACCTGGGTAAAGCTGGGATCGACCTCAACAAAAAATTGGGACCCTGCGCCAACCGCGTCATACCACTTCACGATGCCATACAAACATATTAGCGTGAAGGAGATAAGAACAAATGGATGTCTGGTCGCGAAGCCCAATATTTTCGCATAGTACCTGACAGCACCGTTAAGTTCATCGAATCGACCTTCATCCACCAACTGGGCATTACCGCCTTCAACCCGACTACGTTGCTTACTGATAATTGCACCAATGACAGGCGCAAAGAGAAGAGCATACATCAGCGACCCAACCAGCACCGCGAACACCGTAACCGGCAAATACCGCATAAACTGCCCCGCAATGCCCGGCCAGAACATGAGCGGCAGGAATGCGGCAAGCGTTGTTGCAACGGACGCGAGCACTGGCCAGAACATCCGCTGTATAGAATAGGCATAGGCTTCTTTCGGAGTGGCTCCCTCTGACAGCTTTCGTTCAGCCAATTCCACGACCACAATAGCGCCATCAATCAACATTCCGAGGCCCAATAACATGCCAAACATGATCATGAAATTATAAGTAAATCCGAGCATGTTGATGATGATAAAGGCAAACAGAAATGAGAACGGTATGCCCGCCGCCACCAGAATGCCGGAACGAAGGCCAACCGCAGCGACAACTACTGTTAACACCAAAAACATTGCAGTAGAGATATTTCCTTCGAGGGTACCTATCTGCTCTATGGTTTCCGGTGCCTGATCGGCGATATAGGTCACGACTACATTCGAGGGGTATCCTTTCCTGGCAGAGTCCACCACCGCATGGACCTTGGCTGATACATCAACAAGGCTTGTGCCAACGCGCTTTGATACCTCTACGGCGACCGCTGGAACGCCATTCGCCCGGGCATGGGACCGTGCATCCTTAAACGTCCTCTTTAATGTCACGACATCCTGGAGCGTAACCACACCTTCGGATGTTGCCTTCAGTGGAATAGTCAATACATCCTGCGCGTTTTCAATCAAGCTGGGTATCTTGATCGAGAAACTTCCCCGACCGGTATCAACAGATCCCGCGGCTATCAGGCGATTGTTTTTCGCGACCGCTGAAAGCAGTTCATCGTTGGTAATTCCATAAGCTTCCATCTGGGCCGGATTGATGACGGCTTCCAGAACCTCTTCACGATTGCCACGCACTTCAGCCTCAAGGACATCGCTAATCCCCTCAAGTTCATCCTTCAGATCACGCGCTAAACGATATAACACCCGGTCAGGTACGTTATGACCGCCAATACCAATGGTGATGACGGGGAAGTCACCGGCGGAGACTTCTGTAATGATCGGCTCCTCGGCACTCGCAGGCAATTTTACTTTTGCTTTGTCGACGGCTTCCCGCACATCGCTAACCGCCTGATCCGACTCGAATGTTGAATCAAATTCAATGACGAGCGTCGCTGAGCCTTCACCTGAGTATGAGTTTAGCTCCTCGACACCCTCAATTTTTTTAAGCTCAAGCTCCATTGGTCTAGCCAATAGTCGTTCGGCATCTTCCGGCGCAATTCCTTCAAGAGGAACGGTAACAACAATTATAGGTACGGAAACATCCGGCTGTGACTCTACTGGAATGCCGCTATAGGCCACAACACCCATCATTAAAATCACGACGAACACTAACAGCACCGTTCGCGAACGGTCCATGACTGAGCTAATAACCGACATGGCGTGTCGTCCCTTTGCTAGTTAGTTCCTGTCCAGAAATTGACAATTCTGAACGATACTTGAATAAAAAGAAATCCGTTAGCCATAAAAAACAATCACTTACCAAGGAAGTGACACTCACAAAACTAGTTCCCGGATGCAGACTAGTTAGTTTTTGCTAACGATAGTAAGAAGTGGCGATATATCTATCTTTACAAGCTGACCTTCGAATACGTCTTCCTGGCCAACGGTAATCAATCTGATTTGACTGGGTAGTCCGGTCATCCAAACACCAGAAGCGCCTTCGCTCACAATTTTAACGGCCTTAAATCGAACAATGTTCTGCTGGTCAACAATTCGAACACCAACTACACCACTATCATCCAATACCAGTGAGGCTGGCGAGATCAGGTGGGCATATTCGGTTCCGATGGGCACACGCATAGTAGCAGTCAAGCCGGCTCGAATCGATTCTTCCGGGTTATCAATTGAGGCCTCTATGGGATAGGTCCGGGTTGCGCCATCTGGCGATCTTCCAATGAAGTTAACCGTTGCCACATAATTTTGTCCGGTGATGAGTTCTACCTGAACATCATCGCCAAGTTTGATTCCGGCAATATTTCGCTCTGCTACCTGACCGGTCACCAGGACCGGGTTTAGCTCAATTAGTGTGACGCAGGCAGCTCCAGGAGAAAGATAGTAACCCACTTCTACTGGCTGTGTTTCAACGATGCCATCAAACGGGGCGACAATTCTGGTTTTTTGAAGCTCAAGCTCAGCTCGTTTGGCGCGAGATCGACTCTGCTCTAACTCTGCCTTGGCTTTGGCGAGAACAATCTCTGACTGGAGACCGCGCTGATTCAGGTCCTGAATGCCGTCGTACTCAAGCTGTGTACTTTTAAGACTGGCCAGCGCTTCAGAGAGATCACTACGACGGGTATCAATGGCTACCTGACACAACAAGTCACCTTTCTTGACATGTTTTCCCTTCTCCCCGGGAACTGCTTCGATAATTCCAGCGACCTCAGAGCGAACTTCCACAAGTCGATTAGCGCGGGTTTGGCCACGAACGTCAAGATATAGATCACGGGAAACCGCCACGCTCTCCACGCCACGCACCAGGGGAACATTCGTGGATGCAATCGTGCCTTCCGGCCCGCCACTCTCCGCGGCAGTGACTTTATTGGAGGCGATATCGCCCGAGAACAGCCAGGTGACCATTCCGAAAGCGAAAAACAGGGCTATTAAACTACGATTACTCACTTAAACCACCAAATTCTATTTATAGAGACGACACAATGCCGGACCCATCTGGGCCGGATATATTTCGATGCACACTCTTTTTATTGTCTCACTGAAATCGGGCGCCTGGAGGAGGCTGGGTGAGAGACTTAGCCCGTATGCGGCCTGGGTCCCATTACTTCCGTTCGCGTGATGCTATTTATGTGTTACCTTTGGTAACGCATTTTAAGAGCTATATTCTAAAAATTCAAGTGTCAATAACGAATTCGTATATCAATGGATGACTTGACCCAAGACCACCGGGATATGCACCTTTAACGACAATATCATGGTAATTCTTGAACCCATCTCAGTAGAATTGATGACATGAATATCGCTAATAAGGGCGCGCTATAGACATGAATTTACTGTCCTTCGTGTAATACTCCCGTCTGACAACACTTATTTGGGATTTTCATGCAGTCTTCAGTTCTTGAACATTGGCAGATAAACAAGCCAGCGGTACATGGTAAATTTGGCCTGGTTGCTAGCCAGCATCATCTCGCCTCAGACGTCGGCGCAAGAATCCTCGAGTTAGGCGGTAATGCCATTGATGCTGCAATCGCGACCGGCCTGACCCTGGGTACAGTGGAACCATGGATGAGCGGCATTGGTGGAGGTGGTTATATGACCATCTATCTCGCCAAGGAAAAGACCGTCAAGGTCGTGGAATTTGGCATGCGCGCTCCATTTGCCTCTGTTCCAGAGGATTATCCACTGGCCCCGGACGGCACTAATTCCTCCGATTCTTTCAATTGGCCAACAGTCGTAGGCGACGTCAATATTCACGGCCCCCTTTCCATCGCCGTGCCGGGTTATATCAAAGGCATTGCGCTGGCACTTGATACCTTTGGCACCATGAAGTGGCAGGATGTTATTGAACCTGCATGCCAACATGCTGAATTCGGATTACCCATCGACTGGTATAGCTCATCAAAGATAAATACCTTCGCACGCGCGCTTAACTTATATAACGAAACAAGAAGCGTTTACCTGGCGGACGGATTTCCACCTGTGGCTGATATGGAAGGCAAGATTAAAACGGTATTGCTCGGCAAGCTCGGAACTACCTATCGCAGACTCCAGGTAAACGGGCCTGGCAGCTACTATCAAGGTGAGCTCGCGCAGGACATTGTCCATGACCTTGGTATTGCCGGCTCCAAAATTTCAGCGCGGGACCTTGCAGAATATGAGGCCCAGATAGTTGAGCCTCTAACTAGCCGTTACCGGGATGCTGATATCCATGTGGCAGGTGGCCTCACCGCCGGTCCTAGCCTGGTTCAGGCGCTCAAAGAGCTGGAAGCAAAGCTTGCCCCCACAGACAATCCAAATAGTGATACTTATAAAGCTTTCGCAGAATCATTGCTGGCAGCCTACAGCTATCGACTGGAAAATTTGGGAGAGGGGCCACAGACGCCAACTAATACCACACATATCTGCGCCACGGATAAAGATGGCAATGTAGTATCGCTAACACAAACCATCATGTCAGGCTTCGGCTCACGTATTATGCTGCCGCAAACAGGCATCCTGATGAACAACGGAATGATGTGGTTTGATCCACGTCCCGGTGGATCGAATTCCGTCGTGGGCGGGCGTCACCCACTTTGCAATATGTGCCCGGTAATCGGCATTAAAGATGATGGACATATATTTGCAGCAGGCGCTTGTGGAGGGCGTAAGATATTTCCTGCAGTCTTCCAGCTCGTATCTTTCCTGGTTGACTATAAAATGACTGTAGATGCAGCAGCACACCAGCCGCGCATTGACATATCCGGCACCGATCTGGTCTCTCTTATGGAGGCTATGGATGAGGAGATCCTTCAGGCAATGCAACAGCACTTTACAGAGACACGCATCCGGCCTAATGGCGTTAGTCCAAATTTCTTCGCCCTGCCGCAGATTCTTGAACGAAGCCCATCCGGGGACGCCAGCGGCGCCTGCTTTATTCCGTCACCACACGCCAAGGTTTCAGCTGCCCGTAACTAACACCCCTGAAGATGCAGGTTGTGGTGGCGACGTCTCTTGACCGTGTACGTCCTGACTCGGAACGTCCGCGACTCCCGCTTCAATTCTCGACCTGCGGTGAAGCTCAACAAAATCGAATATGAGATCGTTCATTCGTGATGGTTCAGAATTCGTCAGGAATACCATTCCAGTTTGAAGGTTCCGGTTAAAGACCATTTCGCTGCGCATTCCGCGAACATGCCCGCCGTGGTGCACGAACCCACTTTCTCCGGCATAGTCAAATACTCGCCAACCCAGTCCGTAATACACATTGCCAAGTTCCTTTCTGTTTCGGTAATGTGCCTGGCGCCTTGTGGTCCTGATGGCCCCAGTGTGCATCCGATCGAGCATTTCCGTCTCGAATACCAAGGGCTTGTGACCCAGCTGCGCCAATAACCATTCTTTCATATCAACAATACTGGCATTAATTCCCGCTGCCGGGGCAATACGATAGTAATGATCTGTGGTACGCACTGGCGCCCATCGGTTCCCCGTCCACACATGGGGTTTCGCATGGTTATCGTCGTTAACAAATGCAGCTCTGCCAAATGACGCTCTGGACATGTCCAGCGGTTTAAACAATCTGTCAGCGACAAAAGCCTCATATTCAATATTCGTCTTTGCATAAACGAGCTCACCCACCAGAGAGAAGACGACATTCTGATATCCGTAACACGCACCGGGCTCGCAAATAAAATCGACCTTGTCCAGCCGATTAACGATTTTCTTGAAGGACATATTATCTTCAATCAGGTTGGTATAAGCGTGCGGCATCAGGCCAGTGGATTGAGACATCAAATGGTGCAGGTTGATCTCGTTCCCATAGTCCTGGCGTTTGAACTTCAGGTATTGAAGGTTATCTGTTAGCGGCGTTTGCCATTGCACCAGATCTTCTTCTACCAATAGTGAGGCTGCAGCTGAGGCGAAGGTTTTTGAGATGGATGCAATTCTGAATAATGTCTCTTCTGTAATTGGCAGGGAGTCTTTCTCGCTTCGCACACCGTAGACCTTCTGCAATACCACCTGACCGTGATCAACGACAATCAAAGCGCCACCGGGCATCTCCTGAACCAGGGGCTGCACAAATTCCTGCTCAAATTGAATAGCAAAGGGAAGTTCACATGCGATTAGAAATAGCGGACAAAGGCTTATTGCAAATAACAGGAGCCAGGACGAGGTAATGCGAGGATTAACCATTGTGTACTTTGTCACCATTTTCTCATGGGGCGAGATATCACCTTAAGCTCATTTACGGACATTTTTTCGGCACATTAAAGATCTATAACCCTTTTTTCAATCTTTAATTTGATCACCGGAACGGATTGCGTCAGATCGATATCACCAGAAACTGCCTCAAAGTCATCAGGGCTGACGTTGGCAATGCCCGTGCTGGAGATTCGAGCTACCACCTGGACAGTATCGAAATTCGCAAGTCCCATGCCTTGCATCATCGCCATAGACTCATCGAGCCGAACAAGTGTCGGCAATTCTCTTACGGTCATTCGCTTAACTGCAAGGGGCATTGGCGGGCCAGAGACGGCCCTGGCAAACACAAAAACTGACGCGTTTATATCAGCATCAAGCCTGTCAGCAAGCTCTACCAGCACTTGAATTATCCTACCTGCAGGCGCTTTCAATTTATCATTCGCTGCAGGGTCGTGGTTCAAATCGGCACTGGCTGATGTGCTGCCAATACTGGAGGCAGCGCCGCCCATCTGAGCTTCAACTCTTACGAGCGCCCTTCGAATCAGCTCTGCCCTCTCGCTTTCTGCTGTTATTAAGGCCCTGGAAAAATTCTCGTGGGCGTCCTCCAGGTCGCCCTTAAGGAACGCCGCCATTCCCTGAATCTCCAGCATCGTAATGTCATGAGGATTCAGCGCCAGGGTGTTTTCAACGGCCTTATCGACCCTGGGCGTTATCTTCCTGTCATCTGCCAGAAAGAGAGCTTCTGCATAATAGGATGCGAGGCCAGCATCCTCGGGAAACTGATGGGCAAGTCTTGCAAAGGCATCGGCAGCTTTTCCGAATTCTGAAAGCTTCAGATAGGATTGCGCCAACATATACCATCCTTCGTAATTATCGGGCTGTCGTTCAAGACTTTTCGCCAATTTATCAATGGTGGCTCGCAGCGACTCCTCATCATGAGCATCGCCAATACTGGTGGATTTGAGTTCCTGGGAAACCTCCAGGTCAGTCAAAGCTCCCCAGGACAATCCAAAATCATCATAGGCAAAAAAAGCAAAGCCGGGAATGAGTAAAGCCATCACTATGGGTAGCTTTCCGACCCCTGCAGAAGATTTTCGCTGCAGGTCAGCGGACGCGGTATCGGACAGTAAGCTCTGCTTCAGTTCAGTACTCATCTGTGAAAATTCAGTTTCTGTCAGCATGCCATCCGCAAGCTGAGCTTCCAGCTCTGCTACGCGCTCTCTATAGAGGCCAACATTGGTTCGATTGCGATCTACGGTGTCGCGGCTTCGTTGCAGAAACAGAGGCAGCAATACAAAGCCTGCCGAAAGTGCGCCAAGGAAAAATGCCGTCATCCAGAATGAAGTCACGCTATATTCCCAATCACTTTCTATTCCCGATCAATTTTTCTTCCCGATTGCTGTTCTTCCCGATTAACAGCTCAAGACGTTTGGCATCCGCATCAGAGAGGACCGCCACTTCGGTTTTCCTGGACCTGATAAACCTCAGGCCAAAGAAAAGTACCAGCAAACCCAGAATAAAGGGACCAAACCACAGCACCAGGGTGCCTCGTTTCAGACGCGGTTTATAGAGAATGAAATCTCCATATCGCTGGTGCATAAAGTCCAGTATCTCGTCATCGCTCAAACCTTCAAGAAGCATGCGATGAACCTCGCGACGCAAGTCTTTAGCGATCATGGAATCAGACCCGGCAAGATTTGTGTTCAAACATTGCGGGCAACGCAACTCGTCGATAAGGGCTGCATGTCTTTGCCGCAACTCATCATTGGGAAACGGATATGCATCGATAGCGGCATTAAGCGGTGCCACAAGAAATAACAGGCAGATTGAAAAGATGGGCAAAATTCGCATCACAGATCGCATCATTTAGAAGAGCCTGCCGCGTTTTCCCTGAGCAGCTCAACCACAGGTAGAATCTTGCTGTCCCACACAGCCCGAGTGACTGGCCCAACAACGCGATATTGAATGACACCCGCGGCATCAATAACAAAGGTTTCCGGCGCGCCATAGACGCCCAGATCTATGGCAAGCGTGCCTTTGTCATCAACAATGTTAAATTCATAGGGATTCTTGTTTCTTTCCAACCAGCGAACGGCCTTTTCAGAATCGTCATTGTAGTTAATGCCATAAATGGAAATGTTCTCATCCCTACTGATTCGCATTAGTTCCGGATGTTCAATCAAGCAGTTAGGACACCAGGTAGCCCAGACATTTGCCAAAGATACCTTGCCCGTAAGGTCGGCCTTACTCAGCACCCGATCCGGTTGGTGTAAATCAGACAAATGGAATTCCGGAAACGGCTTTTCAATCAATTCTGACGGCAGGTAGTGTGGATCTTCCAGACGAAACCCAGATGCCAGGACAGCCACCAGGACGGTGAAAACCACCAGAGGAATCAACAGACTTTTGTTAACACTCAAACCGCGACTCCCGAATTGCCAATGGACTCTGCAACCTTCTGCTTGGCCATCCGGTAGCGACGATCCAAAACGGTCACGAAACCGCCTATGGCGATAAACAATCCTCCAAACCACACCCATCTCACAAAGGGTTTGTATTGAATTCGAACCGCCCAGGCCGTATCGCCGACCGGCTCACCAAGCGCGACATAAAGATCCCGGAAAATACCCGCATCCATATCGGCTTCAGTCATCATGTTTCCTGCGGCCTGATAGAACCGTTTCTCCGGATGCAGGGTAATGATGATTGCACCGCCTCTCCGCACTACAACCTCCGCCTGATCTGCCAGATAGTTGGGGCCCTTAACCTTCTTAATGCCTCTGAATTCAAAATCATAACCCGCCAGATGAATGACATCCCCGGGCATCATTCGCACATCCTTCTCTTCACTGTAATACACCGTCAGGCATACACCGGTGAGCGCGACTGCAATACCTACATGGCCGAACAACATGCCGTAGTAGGAGAGCGGTTGGCGAAAGAGGGAGACGAATTTGTTTTTCTTGTTACGTACCTTGGCGAATAAATCACGCACTAAATTAACAAATATCCAGGCGCTGATGCTTACGATCGGCACGACGATCCATTCAAAGCTCGCCGCAAAAAAGTACAGGCACAGCGCTACGAACAACATGCTGCCCAGCAATGGCAGCGCTTGCTCCGCCACGTACTTAACCGTCGGCGTCTTTCGCCAGCGGGAGGATGGGCTAAGCGCCATTGCAATAAACAGGACAAGGACAATGGGGACAAAGATAGTATTAAAGTAGGGCGGGCCCACAGAGATCTTTTTGCCGTCGCTTAATGCTTCATACAATATGGGGTAGATTGTCCCCAGTAGCACTGCAGCGGTCGCTACAATTAGCAGCATATTATTGGTCAGCAGCATGGTCTCGCGACTGGTCCAGTCAAATCCTGCGTCACTCTTGATTCCCGTTGCCTTGACGGCGTACAACAACAATGAACCGCCAATTACAACCACCAGAAAGGCAAGGATGTACATGCCCCGCTCCGGATCAACCGCAAAGGCGTGGACCGAGGTGAGTACGCCGGAACGAACAATGAATGCACCCAACAGGCTGAATGAAAAAGCAAAAATCGCCAGCAATACAGTCCAGCTCTTAAAGACGCCTCGCTTTTCCGTTGCTGCTAACGAATGAATTAAGGCAGTGCCCACTAACCATGGCATAAAGGATGCATTCTCAACGGCATCCCAAAACCACCAACCACCCCAACCCAGTTCATAATAGGCCCACCAGCTCCCCAGGGTTATGCCTAGCGTAAGGAAAGCCCATGCCAGATTCGTCCACGGCCGGGACCACCTAGCCCAGGCAGCATCAAGCCTGCCACTGGTGAGCGTTGCAATGGCAAAAGCGAAAGGCACGGCAAAACCAACATAACCCATATAGAGCATGGGCGGGTGAACAATCAATCCGAAGTCCTGAAGTAATGGATTAAGATCTGCTCCATCAACCGGAAACACCGGCAAGGATCGATCAAAAGGATTCGACGTCAACAGAATGAACAGGATAAAGCCAACACTTAAAAAACCGAGGACGGACAATACCCTCGCCCGCATATCCAATGTCAAACCAGAACTAAAGATGCTGACTGCAAGCGTCCACGTCGCCATGATCAAAGACCAGAGTAAGAACGACCCTTCGTGGGCGCCCCAGACAGCCGAGATCTTGTATTGGATGGGAAGAGCTGAGTTCGAATTACGCGCAACATAGGAAACAGAAAAATCGTCTGACAAAAAGGCATCCACGAGACAGACAAAGCTAAAAAGAATAAAGACAAACAAACCGGCAGCCAGCGAACCCGACAGTTGCATCAGACTTGATTGCCCTTTGTAGACTCCAAGGGCAGGCAGCACTGCCAGACAGATGCTCAGGCCAAGGGCCAATATCAGGCTAAAATGCCCAAGCTCAGCAATCATTTTCCCGAACCACCCTCTCCCTTGCCCATATCCGCGAGCTCAGGTGGCATATAATTCTCGTCATGTTTGGCCAGTACTTCTTCAGCAACAAACAGACCATTACTATTAAGCACCCCCCGGGCGATGACACCTTGACCCTCGCGAAAAAGGTCCGGCAGGATGCCTACATACTCTACTGTCACTTCAGCCGAATCCAGGTCGCTGATAACGAAGCGAACCGTTAGATCTTCGCTTGAACGCCAGATGCTACCTACTATCACCATGCCGCCGGCTCTTATCAACGGACCAACCGGTGCATCACCATCGACAATTTGCTGCGGTGAATAGAATAAATTGATATTTTCATTAAGCGCTTTCATGGTTAAACCAACCGCCGCACCAGCAGAAAGCACCACAAACAGAATCAGGAACAACCTGTTCCTGCGCTGCGACTTCATCTTCCCAAATTTCACGTCAATTCACCTGCTCGCTTATCCAAGCCGTCTGATCCCTGCTCACTTGAATTCTTAGACTCATGTTCGAGTTTTTGTTCCTGCTTTTGCTCCTTAATGACTTGCCTTCTCATAAGAATCGGGCGAATGATGTTGTAGGCAAATACAACGAGAGCAATGCCATACGCGCTCCAGACATAAAGGCCATAACCACCCATGGATAGAAATTCGTCAAAGCTGTTAAAATTCATGCGGCTGCCACCAGAGTCTTCACCCATTGAGTTCTGAATTCCCGATGTAATATTTCCACCCTAATGCGCATCATCCATAAGGAGAAAAACAAGAAGTAGAAACCAAGGAGCATCACCAGAAGCGGCATCCACATCTCTGCAGGCATGGCCGGCTTTTCGGTGAGGGAAAAACTTGACGGCTGGTGTAATGTGAACCACCAGTCCACCGAATACTTGATGATTGGCAGATTAACCACCCCCACAAGCGCAAGTAAGGCAGTGGCTCGACCTGCCGATTCGCGACCATCCATGGCCGCCCGAAGTGCCATTACGCCAAAATACAAAAACAACAATACCAGCGTGGACGTCAACCTGGCATCCCATACCCACCACGTGCCCCATGTGGGCTTGCCCCAGATCGAACCAGTGACCAATGCCAGGAATGTGATAGATGCGCCAATGGGCGCGGCACATTGCAGGGCGATATCAGCGAGCTTGATTCGCCAGATTAAAAATACAACGCCTGCACCAGCCATCATCGCGTATGCAGATTGTGAAAGTATCGCAGCAGGAACATGCAGGTACATGATACGCACGCTGTCGCCCTGCTGATAGTCTTCCGGTACGTAGGCCAGCGCCCAAACAACACCCGTGGTGATCAGGAGAGCAGTAATTGTCCAGAGCCACGGCAGCAATCGACCGCTTATGTCATAGAAAGACCTGGGTGCGCCCAGTTTATGAAACCATTTCCACATTTTTTATATCAAAATTCTCTTTGCACGATTGTCCAGCAATCCAATATCGCAATTTTACCAGATCCGGACACAACCAACATGGAATTGACTAATATTTTTAGATTCAAATGGCATTTACCGCGAGTATCTATGCTCAAGGTCAATGACTGAGAGATATTTTCACACCAGCGCTAGCAGCAATAGGCGCAAGACCTATGGAAAAAGCCAGCAGCGCGCCAAGCCAAAACATATGCCCGCTGTAATCACCGCCGGTGATGCCTGTTTTTATTAACTCAGTTGCCAGAATCAATATCGGGATATATAAGGGCAATATGAGAATCGCGATCAACACACCGCCTTTGCGCAAGCCGACGGTCAATGCAGCACCAACTGCGCCCAGCAGACTCAATATGGGCGTCCCCAGTAGCAAAGATATTGCAATGGCAATGATTCCACTTTCATTAACGAACAGCATCATCGCGAGTAGCGGGCTCAACAAGGTTAACGGCAAGCCCGACATCAGCCAGTGGCTAACAATCTTTCCACTGACAATCACGATTAGTGGTCGTTCGCTAATAGCCATTTGCTCCAGTGAACCATCTTCATAATCACTCCTGAAGAGAAGATCCATGGACAATAATGTCGCGAGCAAGGCTGCGACCCAGATAACACCGGGAGCGATCTCGGCAAGTGCTTTCTCCGAGGGGCTAATACCCAGAGGAAACAGACTAATCACGATCACGAAGAACATCAGAGGATTGAGTACTTCGGCTGGATTCCGAAACATTACCAACAAATCTCGTTTGATTGCCGCGATAAACATCATTGCGGCTCACTGATGTTTATCACTCGGGTCTCTCGTGATAATTCGAGAGCCTGGTGACTGGTCATAATCACCATACCGCCGCCATCGAGGTAGCGCTCAATACGTTCCTGCAAAAGCGCCACGCCATCGACGTCGATCGCACTTAATGGTTCATCCAGAATCCAGGCAGGACTATCGATTAAAAAAAGTCTGGCAAGATTTACACGCTTTCTTTGGCCTTCAGACATTGAGTCACAATTGACATCTTCAAACCCTGCCAGCCCTACAGCATATAAGGCATCATCTATTTGATTTGCTGACACTGAACTCTGATGTAATCGTGCAAGCCAGGTGAGATTTTCTCGAGCGGAAAGTTGACCCTTTACACCAGGTTTGTGACTGATGAAAAGCGGCCATGAATCAAGGCTCCAAGTGACTTCACCTGAATAATCCTCAAACAAACCCGTTAGTATCTTAAGCAGGGTTGTCTTGCCGGACCCATTACGACCCTTGATGAGTAAGAGCTCGCCAGGGCTTACCGCGAATGACAAATGTTCGAATAACATCCGCCTCTGTCTCTCGCAATATAGATCTGCTACCTGGAGCATGTATTCTGATAACTCTCTTTGATTACTAACTGGCGCTGGCTGAAACCAAACTACCAACTGGAATAAAGTATACCTGATCAATACTTGTTGGCGGTATTGTAAACCTTACGGTCTCAGTTCTATCTGCAAGCTGAAACCCATAAACCAGGAAATAGGCAATCATCTGGTGATTACTTTATGATCTTCCAAGACAGGAACATTCATCAGGGGAAACAAATGTTGGAAGTAGTCAGCCCGGAATCTGTAGGGCTCTCATCTGCAAGACTGGAAAAGGTTACAAGCTGGCTTGAAGCTCAGATCAGCTCCGAGCGACTCGCGGGCGCAAGCGTGCTGGTTGGTCGATACGGACAAGTGGCATATTTTGAGACAGCCGGACTGGGCGATGTTGAAGCCGCCACGGCATTTAATAAAGACAGCATCCTGCGCATCTATTCAATGACTAAGCCAATTACAACTGTTGCCGCCATGATGCTGTATGAAGACGGTTGTTTTCAGCTTGATGATCCCGTTGCGAAATACTTACCGGAATTCGCAGACACGCCTGTCTGGGCAGGGGAAGATGCTGATGCCAGTACAAGCGTAGCCCCTGAAACTGCCATGACTATCCGCCACATCATGACCCATACCTCAGGCCTGACATATGGATTTATGCGCACCAACGTTATCGATGCCTGCTATCGGGAAGTCGAGAATGAACCGGGGAATCTGGAAGAGTGGGTTAAGCAAATAGCGAAGATACCCCTTATCTGCCAACCAGGAAGCCAGTGGAATTACAGCGTTTCAACCGATGTGCTTGGTCGACTGGTTGAAGTCTGGTCGGGGCAATCACTGGAAACCTTCTTTCAGGAAAGAATATTTATACCGCTCAATATGAAGGACACCGGATTCCAGGTTTCAGACGAAAATCATGAGCGCTTTATATCACTATACGCCCCACTTTCAGGAGCAGCGCTCGGTAATATTGGCAGCTCCAGCGCACCCTCAGGTACGACCTGCAGCGGCGGATTTAAATTACAGGAAACTGCTGCAGGAAGCACATACCTAAAAGCGCCATCACATTTTTCTGGTGGCGGCGGCCTTACCTCGACCATGTTTGACTATCAACAGTTCTGCCAGATGCTGATGAATGACGGCGAGCTCAATGGCGTTCGCTTGCTTGGCCGTAAAACTGTGGAGCATATGCGCCTCAACCATTTACCTGACAACAAAGACATGGCAGCTATGGGTCAACCAGTCTGGAGTGAAACCAGCTATGATGGAATTGGGTTTGGACTTGGCTTTGCGGTCGTGCTCGACCCTGTGAAGGCAAACATTATTACTTCTGCCGGAGAACATCATTGGGGCGGAGCTGCAAGCACATTCTTCTGGTTAGATGTTGAAGAAGATCTTTTTGTTATCTTCATGACCCAGCTCATACCATCATCGACCTATCCAATTCGGCGAGAATTGAGGACCAGAGTTTATCAGGCGATCATAGACTAGCTCTCGAGCCATAGCTGGAAAACGGGCATTGCGGATTTCCGATATCAATTTTGGCTGTAAAACATCACACTTCAAATTGAAAACAACCACCGCAACCTGGAGAATCCTGACATGAGATGTCACGCAATCCTACTGTTAATTATCAGCATAAACATCTGCACGAGTGCCCACGCCGGAGAAGGCTCAGAAAACAGCTCAGGGAATTGGCAATTCAAGCTAACACTCTAACTCTGGCTTCCTACAATTGAGGGCACTCTCAATTACGATATACTGCCTGGTGGAAGTGGCAGCCCCACTGTGAAACTGGGCCGCCACAGATTGGTTGGAATTACTCGACGGTGCATTCCTGATGAGCGGCAGCGCTCGTAAAGGTCGTTTTTCCTTGTTCATGGATATTGTCTATTTGAGTATGAGCGGTAGCGACGATGGCAAGGTGGTATCAGTGGAAAGCGATGCCAACGTATCCATTCCGGTGGGCGCCGAGCTCAATTTGAGCACAAAATCTGATCTGGATGGCCTGGTCTGGACGTTTGCCGCTGGATAGATAATAAACGAAACTGAAAACGTTACGATGGAGGTCTTTGCAGACGCGCGACTATTCAGCATCGACTTTTCGACTAAATGGAATCTCAGTGTAGCCATTACCACGCCCCTCGGACAACAGATATTATCCACACAAAATAAAGTGACGAGTGATACAGATCTATGGGACGGAATTATCGGAGTGCGCGGCAAATTCAGCTTCGGAAACGGTCGCTGGTCAGTACCATATTATATCGACATCGGCGCTGGTGACTCTGATAGGACCTGGAATGCCATGGCCGGTATAAGCAGAAGCTACGGCTGGGGAGATATATTATTTGTCTACCGTCACCTGGAATATGACGAAGACCCCAGTGGCCTGATGCAGAGTTTTAGCTTTAGCGGGCCAGCATTTGGCGCAACATTTCACTTTCAGCTCTTTAATGCTGGCTCATAGATATGGAGTTATTTTGCCTCCGCAAGAGTGTTCATCAAATTCTATGTTAGGGACGATCGGAGCACGACATTTACAAAAGTAGCCCCCCGAATGAGTGCCCATTCCGATCATTAATGTCAAACATCTAACACAGACTGCAGGTGCAGTGGTGTTAACCTGTCCGGCAATAAACGCCCCGACAATCGTGAATGCGAACGGTGCCACTCCAAGCAAAGGAAACAAAATTGAACTACTTATCGATTGAAGAAGCCAAACAACAAACTGGTTTACGCCTGGTACTAACCCGTGGTTTACCTGGCCCCTGGAGCGAAGCAGCCAAGGCCATTCTGAATGTAAGAAACGTGGATTATGTTGCGGTTGAACAGCAAGGCGGCCGCAGAAACCCCGAACTGGTTGAATGGACCGGCCACAGGAATGCCCCTATTGCCCTATTCAATGATGAACCACCAAGGGTACGTTGGCTGGAAATACTCGATCTCGCCGAACGCCTTGGCTCAGGCCCTTCGCTGATTCCAGAGGATAGAGATGACAGAATGCTGATGGTCGGGCTCGCCAACGAAATAGCAGGTGACCGTGGATTCGCCTGGAATGCCAGATTACTTATGTTAAACGCCGGCTTTCAAGCCCAGGGACAAGTGGCCCTTGAAAAGAACCCCATGTATTCAGAATATCAGTTTGATGCGGAGCAGGTTCAATATCAGAAAACAAATATAGAATTATTTCTCACCGACCTCACTACTCGAATTCGCCTGCAAAACGAGCGCGGCAGCAACTACCTCGTTGGTTCAACTCTCACCGCCGTGGATATCTACTGGGCATGTTTTTCGAACATGCTTGAAGCATTGCCGCCAGAGAAGAACCCAATGCCAGATGGGCTTCGATCATCCTGGGCAATCCTCGCCAAGTCCATCCATGTATATGACCCTATATTGATCGAGCAAAGAGACAAGACCTACCAAAACCATCTAAGCCTGCCACTAACCTTTTAAAAAAGGGAGCCAAGCAAAACCGTCCAGAGACACTTAAATTAAATGGGTCGATAGGGATAGCACTTGTTTACCGACTGGCCAAAACCATGTGACTGATAGTTTGCCCAAATGTCCGTGCTACCTATACCCTCCGGTTCACCTTAAGCGTTTCAAAGACCTTCCCTTTTTCCCTCTTCCATTATGGGAAAGTGTTTTTGATACAGCCAGGTGCTCATCGTTGCAAACAAATCGTGCTCATTGACAGGTTTGGCAAGGTAGTCCCCGGCCCCTGCTGAATAGCCCTTGAAAATCTCCTTGTCCGTATTGCTATTGGCAGTAACAAAGACGATAGGGATGTTCTTCATCTTTTCAACGCCTCCCATGATGCTTGCCATTTCGTAACCGTCCATATCGGGCATCTGAACATCCAGCAGGATGAGCGCTAAATCATGCTTTGCCACCAGAATCAGGGCTTCGTTTCCAGAGGTGGCTTGCAATATTTCCAGATCCATATCCTCCAAAAGGGCCTCAAGCGCAAATAAATTATTGGCGTTATCATCGACAATCAGGATTTTCGGTAGATTAATTGTTTTCATAAGAATTATTCGCGCAGTCATCGACAATTGAGACGTTCAGTGGGTTATTGGTTTATGTACAAGCCATCAAACTGCAGCATTCATGCCATGTATTGATACCGCTGCGGCGTGATTGCAGGCCGAGTAAGGCGCATCCTTACAACCAGGTAGGGTGATTTCGTCATTTCTCTGACGCAGGTAGCCTTGAAATTCAGGATTTTTGACGGTTCTTGCACTGGTTTAAAAGAAACAGACAGGTGAGATCAGAATAGGCAATATTCCAAATTCTTGCATGCCTACCGGGATGCCTGAATGCTACGATAGAACTCCATTTCCCTAACCGGTTAAATTTTATGACAGTACCCATTTGGTGTTTGTTAATTGGCGCAGTTTTGCCATATATCTGGGCAGGTTCTTCACTCCCGTTTCGCGCAAAACAATTTGGGCAGCCAGACTTGAAAGAACCTCGAGTTCAGGCAGAGGCCCTTACGGGTGGAGGCGCCCGAGCGTGGGGCGCACAGATGAATGCGTGGGAAGCCTTGACTGTTTTTGGCCTAGCAAACCTTGCTGCTTTTATGGTGGGCCTGGAACCTGATGGCAATTGGTCGCTTGCGGCAATGATTTGGGTCGGCGCGAGAGCAGCACATGGTGTCGCTTACATCGCCAATATTGCACCAGTACGATTGCTCTCTTTCGCCACAGGCGGGGGTATGAGCTTCTGGATTTTCGCACAGGCGCTCAACGCATAACCCAAACTTAATCTATACATTAAAAGTCTCGTGAACGATCAGTAGCCAGATACTCGAGTAGCTGGATACTGATCCTGGACTGGATTAGGTCTTATTCTGACCTCAGGAATAAATAGCATTCCAGCCAAGCCCCGCGAAATCCACTCAAATTTTGATTAGCATTAAAATAACGACCATGGTAAGGCAATGAACCAGGGAACCTGCAATCGACGACCAAATTCTTCGCTCGGCCGGAATGCCGATGCCTCTACATTCAGATCTCGTTGAATACACTGACGCGACGAGTATTCAAGAGACCCCTTCCTGTTTGGCGAGAAACCCCTGGAGAACCCTGTTGAAGGCATCGGGATCTTCAAGACTCGGCAAATGAGCGGTTCCCCTCAACTGTACAAACTCTGCATTTGGAAATTTATGGGCAGCATATTTGCTACGCTGTTGAATGTGAAGAAAATTCAACTCACCTGACACCACGAGGACGTGCAAGCTAATTTCGGACAATCTCTCGTATGCTGGTAGCGGTTCAACTTGCCGAGACAATTCAGGCATGCGCAGTGCAATGCCATTCATGTCCAGAAACAATTCCCTAATGCGCCCCTTTACTCGATGAGCACGGCTATCGGGACCGTCGAGCCAGAGAATCGCTTCCAGCTCATCAACGCGATCAAGATCGCCATCCTCATCCGCCTCATCCAGTGCGTCAATGCGCGCTTGAATATCTGGTGCAAGGTCATCAAACGAGGGCGCACCACTAATAGCGGTAGAGACAAGTACCAGAGCCGCCACTCTATCCATATACACAAGCGCAAAATCAATTGCCAAACGTCCACCCTGGGAACAAGCGACTAATGTCGCGCGCAAAATGTTGAGCTCATCCAACACCCTAAGGAGATCTTCAACATTACTGTATCGCTCGTCCGGCGATGTCGTTTCACCAAAGCCGCGCATATCATATGAAACGACATAGTAATGATCAGAAAAGTGATTCAACTGATTAGCCCACATTCGGCGATCACTAACACCAGCGTCCAAAAACACCAGGGTCGAACCAAGACCTGCCTGTTCACCCTTAAGCTGCGCGGCACCAATTTTAATTACAAAATTCCGGGACAATCAGCTTACTCCGTGAAATAAACGGGTGGATGGATTAGTAGGTGAAGGGAGTTTCCGGCATGATCAGTTTGCTTGGTTTGCCGTCTACAACGGTTGCAAGGTGGAGTAGAAAGCTTCCAATTCCGGCGGCGCCTTGCATATAACCAGTTTGTTGTTCGAGGAATTCAGGGCGATTTCGGTGTTCGGCCATCTGCCAGCTTAAACCACTTGATTGATCAGCATTGCCAACGACCACGGCTGCAGTACGCTTGGCATAGTCTAAATAATCTGAATCGCCACTGGCCTGATAAAGAAATAAGGCGTAGTCCCCTATCCCTGCATCGCCACAGCACTGGCCATGGTTCTGCCATAATCCACCGGAACGCTCTTCCGGTGCACCAGTACTCCTGAGGCCTGCGAAATTGCCATTAATCCATTCCATATATGTCTCATCACTTGTGATCTGATTGAGCAGATACATAAAGCGGCCGGTCCCGGCAGGTCCGTGACAAATACCAAGATAGAAGGTTCTCGCTGGCTGTTGTTCTTCAGTGTGACAAACCAGAAAGCCCTCTGACTGATCCACCGTTCGGGTTTTCACATATTCAGCTGCCGAGATTGCAGCGTCCAGATATTCCTGTTTGTTGGTTTCCCGGTAAAGATCAGCCAGGTAATATCCAACGCCTGCACCACCGTGAGCAAAATTTGGCGCGGTAAACGGAAATGCCATATCCACCATCATGAACCAGCGCATACCATCATCAGTCATTTCGCCAACTTCCAACAATCGGTCAGCAGTCTTGATTGCCAGATCCAGGTCATCTATCAACCCTTGCCGATAAGCATAGAGATAAATAATGCCACTACCTACAGCACCAACGGTAAGGTCAATCATTTCACGCTCGCCGGTAATGCCAGTAATGTCTGAAAAAGGAATAGGCTCAACCCAGGATATACCATTGCCAATTTCAGTTGATTGCGCCGTCAGCTTATTCAGAGACAATATCGCGCCATCTTTAAATCGTTGTAAATTTGAGACCTTATACAACTCGTTCAACACATAGGTATACCCAGGCCAGCCACTATAAAAGCCCGAAGTCTGAAACGAACCATCGGCTGCCTTTTCATTGACGAAGGCCAGCAGCTCGTCACCGCTGGTAATGGCTGTATCCAAATAGGCCTGCTCGCCCGTTGAAAGATAGAGCTCAATGTAAAATACGAGGATGCCGGCGCTACCATGATAAAGAGAATGCGTCGGCTTGCCGCCCGGCACGCGATTCCACGTGGGACCCGAGGGGGTATCAACGCGATTAGCATCAAGAAAGGTATCAATTTCCTTCGCCTCAGCTAGGTACTTGTTCATCGGTAACGCTCAGTGTTGTTAAAACCAGCACTGATTAAACCACGATAGACCTTACTGAATCTTTAGCTTGTCATGCCAATCAGAGTGATCGGTTTTGTATGCTTCAAGTTTGTAGAGTAGTTCTGCGCCTTCATTGAGGAGTGTGTCCACGCGCCCTCGAGACTCTAAATTGAGCCGAACCACATCTTCAGTTTTCGAACGGCACAAGCTAAAGCGCCAGCTCCCAGGCATTTCAAAGCTGAGCCCGTCAAAATGGTCGACAGAAACAGCACGGGGTTCGTATTCATTAAGTATCTGCTCAAATGCCCGATCAACTTCATTAATCGACAAGTTAATCTCCGGAGTGCAACAAAACGCTCGCCTCCTCTCCCGAACCAGATCGCCAATATTGGTGCCGGAGTGATTCACAAGTTCAACTACTTTGAGCTATGCAAACATGCCTGAATCACAGCCAAAAAGATCTCCAAAATAGTTGTGTGACGATAACTCAACGCCATACACAGCCTTATGCTCTCGCATCTTCTGTTTCATGAAGGCATGCCCCGTCGCCGAGGGCACTGGAATTCCACCATGTCTTTGAATGACATCAATCGTATTCCATCGAAGCTTGGTATCGAAGGCGATACTTGCACCAGAATTTCGAATCAGAAAATGTTCTGCCAGCAAACCAACGACATAGTAAGTGGGTACCAGGTTGCCATCGCCATCAAAGAAAACACAGCGGTCACAATCGCCGTCCCAGGCGACGCCAATCGCGAAATTGCCGTCCTCCATAAACCTCTTCATCTGGGCAGCAAGCCTTGGCGGTACTGGATCCGCTCCTTCGCTGGGAATCGGCCCCGGCTCCTTGCGAAACCAGGTGAAGGGTAATGCAAACTGCGTAGCCAAGGTCCCGGCTAATGTGGCAGCTGTGCCGTTAAGCCCATTCAGAGCAATATGCTCGGACTGCAAATCTGCTGAAGAGAATTTTGATTTCAGGTAATCGATGTATAAAGGGCGGATGTCCTTCACTGTCAAGGAACCAATGCGAGATAAATTGCGATGATTATCGAGCATTTTGGCCATCACTTCGGATAAGCCCGTCTCAAAGGTTACCGCTCGGCCATTTTTAAGCACACACTTAAGGCCGTTGTATTGCGCCGGATTGTGACTCGCGGTGACTACAATTGCGGCGCTATATTCCGGCAGGGTTGACGCAAAATAAGCAAGCTCGGTGGTACAAAGCCCAAGATCCACCACTTGGATTCCGGACTCCCTCAAACCTTCGTTCAAGGCTTCTTGCAGGAGGACACTGGACTCCCTCATATCCCGTCCAGTTACGATGGCGCCGCTGATTCGAAAGTGAGAAACAAAGGCATGGGCGAAGGCCGTGGCAAAAGAAGTATCGATTTCATCTGGATTGATGCCACGGACATCACCCAGTCGAAATGCACTAAGGCGCCTATCCATCAGTATCAATTTCGGCAATCATTACGCTTGGCACTATTAACTCATTCTGCATTACTTTGACTTTATAATAGCCTCAAATGACCAGTAGTTGATTACCGCCCAGCGGCTTGGAATTAAGTGTACCTGGCCCCCTAAAGGCACTGTATAATCGCGCCTCTTTCCCGAGCGGCCAAACCATGTTATTCAAAAATGCTTACCTTTATCGCATTACCAGCGACTTCGAATATTCATCGGAAGAACTTGAGCAGGAATTAGAGAAGTGCCTGTTCAAACCCTGTTCAGGCATCCGGCCGTCGAGCTTTGGCTGGATTTCACCCTTGGGAGATGCGAACGGACCGCTTACCCATGAAGTCGCAGGATGTACTTTGCTCTGCGCTAAAAGGGAAGACAAAATTGTGCCCCCTAGTGCGCTGGCCGACGTATTGGCAGAGAAGATTGAGCGCATAGAGGAACTTGAAGGGCGAAAGATTCGCTCTAAGGAAAAGCTGCGGCTCAAGGATGACGCACTGGCAGAATTATTGCCTCGCGCCCTGCCTCGCTCGAAACAGATACAAGGTTATATAAGCCCTGCCGACAATCTACTCGTGGTCGGAACATCATCGGTGCAGGAAGCAGAACTATTCATCAACTGCCTAAGGGAATCTCTGGGATCATTCGCAGTTGTCCCGCCACAAGTTAAGTCCAAACCCACCGAAGTATTTACCCACTGGATCAATACCCGAAAGCTACCTGATCATTTTGAGCTTGGTGACGCATGTGATCTGGTTGATCTGGAGGATGGTGGCACTGTGACCTGCCGTAAGCAGGATCTCGGCAGCCAGGAAATTCGCAGTCACATTGATGCGGGCAAGATATGCACGCGCATTGCACTACGCTGGCACGGCGACATGAGATTCACGGTAGATAATGATGTGGCACTTAAACAGATCAAAGTTGAATCCAGCGATGATTCCGGAGAATACGAGGACGACCCAATAGCCCTTCTGGATGCCGCATTCGTGAACATGACTCTGGAATTTGGGCGACTTCTGCCAGCCTTGTTTAGCGCCCTGGGCGGTGAAACCAAGGGCTGACACAAGCTCTAATAGCGGCAATATAATAGTCGCTAACGCGAAATTTAAGTGGCAGGTTCGTTCGGCCTATATTTAAACTTCTGCCCTCCAATCGCGGCCTCATACATCAAACCTCCAATTGTGTGGGTAAAGATTGCCATCCCCTTGCTATAACCTGTCTCTACTTGTATGGCAGTAGCAGGACCCGCGCTGGCGTTAAAAGTAGAGCCTGTTGTTCCTATCCGGGCCTGTGCACCCGCTGTAATTGCGACAGCAGAAGCAGATAGATCAAACTCAAAGCGGCCGGTTGTGAACTCTTCAAAAGCTCTCTCATCTTCAAGAAAGATGATCTCGCTGAATGCCTGCCCGCCAATTTGAAAGCCAAAGGACACCTTTGCCAGCGATACCCTGCCAGTCACCTTGTGTTTTTTATATACCTTGCCTTTGCCGAACGCGCCACCAACGCCGAATGCTGCCTTACCCACGGTGGGAAAAACGACATAGCCATAGGAGCCTTTGAAATAGGGCGTGAGCGCCATATTCGATTCAAATATTAAAAGCGTACCCTCGTATTTATCCGCCATAACCGAGCTTGAAATCGAGACCGAAACTATCAACAGTAAAAAACGAAGCATTATTTTTCCCAAAATATTATCCAAAACATTTTTCTAATTTAACTTTATTCAGCCATTCGGACACGACTACTTTGTCCTTTGTTTCTTGTAGCTGCGCTATCTTGTCAACAATCATCAGTCGCGATTTTTCCGGATACGGACGACAGAGGTAACTCACCTCTTCTCCATATATATCCACATGAAAAGCTTTAGCACCCACGCCATGGGCATTTGAGTTGCCCAGTATATAGGGCGCATAGGTAGACTGCATTTCATTGAGCACAAATTGGACGAATGGAGTAGGATCAGCAAAGGGGCTAAGCTCTCCACAACCATCCCAATCATCAGCTGTCTTGTCTACCCATTCCAGTACGCGGGTGTATTTGGCGATTGCCCGCTTTGGCGTTGGATCCATGTTGGTGTGCGCTCTCAAACTACCCAACACAACACAATCAACAGCCGTTGGTCTATCCCCCAGGAGATACCGCGACGCCTGCAATTGGGACTCCATGGCATCCATGATTCTTAAGTATTCCGCTTCCGCCCGCTCTTGCTGGTTAAGGCTGTCGGTACCGGTAGCTCTACATGCCCGGGGTCCCCAGTTTCTAATCCTGGCTGCTGCCTCCGCATCCCCGCCGCTCATTTTTTCCGATGCAAAGATTGCGCTTTCTTCGTAGTGCCATCGATAGTGGACCATGGTCCGTGCTACCCATTCATCAAAATAGTCTTCGACGATTTGAGTCAATATGCCCAGGGGACCGTCAGGAAAGAGTTCGCGTCCGGCAAACCTGCCATCGAGCATCTGCAATAGTGGTGTGGTATCACCAATCATCCAGTTCTCCGGGGTCAACAATATCGGTACCTGATGGGTGCCGGATCGATGCTCTATCTCTTGCGAATTGTTGGCATCTTTGCGCTTCATCTCAAAATCCGCACCATAAAAAATCATTGCAGCTTCAAGCTTACGAGTGAAATAGGAGAGCTCGCCTCCATATATGGTATAAGTCATTTTGAATTCCCAATACGAATATTCAGTGCGCCAACCTTCTCTATCTGTGCTTCAACAGTGTCACCCGATTGAATGGGACCAACGCCGGCTGGCGTACCGGTATAAATTAAATCACCAGGCTGAAGGACAAAAAGCTCCGATAGCTTCGAAATTACTTCCGGAACTTTCCAGATCATCTGATTAACGTCGCCATGCTGTTTTTCAGCACCATTGACAGACAAGAAAATAGACCCTGAATTAATTTCGCCGCAGACTATTAGCGGAACAATCGCCGAACAAGGCGCCGCATGTTTAAAGGTCTTACCTGCCTCCCATGGGCGACTCTTTTCTTTTGCCTGTGCTTGCAGGTCGCGCCGTGTCATATCTATTCCTACTGCATATCCGAAGACCATGCTCATGGCATCGGCCTCTGAAATATGCTCACCACCCAGGCCAAGTGCAACGACCAATTCTACTTCGTGATGCACATCGCTGCTTTGCGACGGGAACTGCATTTCCTCATCATTTTGAAGAATCGCATAGGCCGGCTTCATAAAAAAGAAAGGTGCTTCCCGACTCGGATCATGCCCCATTTCGATTGCGTGCTCGGCATAATTTCTGCCGACGCAATAAATTTGACCCACCGGGAAGCGCTTGTCATTACCGACAACAGGCAGGGTGACACGCTTTACACCTTCAATCACCAGGGTCATGCAGTACTCCAATTTTCATGGGAGATTCGATTCCTGGAGATAAACAACACCACCGCCAACATAACCAGCCACGGCAAGCTCAGGCCAACTAGCCAGCTCCAGCCAAATCGCATAAGAATGTAGCCCGAGGAAAGCGCAGCGGTTGCTTGCATTGAAAATATAATAAAGTCATTAAGCGCCTGGACCTTGAAGCGTTCTGAATTACGATAGGTCAGGGTGAGCAAGGTAGTGCCACCCAGAAAAAGAAAATTCCAGCCAACACCCAGAAGCACAAGCGCCCACCAATAATGCATCAACGCTCGATCAAGATAGGCGACAAGAAGACAGGCTGCCAACAAGGCAAGCCCGGCTATAATGATCTTGATAGGGCCAAACCGATCGACCAGGAAACCACTAAACAGTGATGGCAGGAACATGGCGATGATATGGCTTTGTATGACCCAGGCTGTATCTTCAAGATTGAAGTGGTCAATTGTGTGCATGCTTACCGGGGTGGCTGTCATCAACAAACTCATCACACACCAGGCAGCAACTGCAGAGCATATTGCCAGGATAAACATGGGATTCCTAACAATCGTGATAAGCGCTCGCTGCTGCTCATCACTATCGTCCTCGTTTGTTTCCATATTCCTGTAGAAAGATAACAGCACCAACGCGATGACCATAAAGCCACTCAAACCTAGAAACGAACCAGCGAATTCGGCCATTTCCGATACTTCCCTAAAACGTTGTGCCGCCTCTGGCCCCATTAATGCGGCAGCAACGCCAGCCAGCATAAGAATGGACAGAGACTTGCCAACCTTATCGCCGGGCACAGATTCCGCAACAGCGAACCGGTATTGCTGGACGAAAGCGTTGTGACTACCTACAAGATAGGTTGACAGGCAGAACAAGGAAAAGTTTTCCACACCAATAGCGTAAGCACCAATAAAACCTGCCAGACACGCGTAGCTTGCACCGAACATGAAGCCGGCCTTCCTGCCAAATTTACCCATGAACAGAGCCGCCGGAATTGTTGTGGTGGCTGTGCCAATGATCATAAAGGCGATGGGCAAGGTGGCGAGGCCAGGGGAAGGCGCTATAGCAGCACCTACAATGCCTCCCAACAAGACAACTATAGGAGCACCGGTCTGGGTGAAGGCGGCGGCTATTGTCAGAATTCTTAAGGTTCTGTATTGGGACATATATTGGTTAAACTACCGACTGCAAATTGTGGATATCATACATTAGCGATGCCCAGAAGACAGCTAACCACAGCTACCAAATGGCCACTTAACTAAATTTGGTTTGCCGCTTGAAGGAATCTCCTTTAGCGAACCTTGATCTAAGGTAAGTTTCTTGCAGAGTCCGCATGTTCGATCAAGGCTCACTCACCGATCAGGCAACATTCCGACTCCTCATCGCAGGAATTAATTCTGCGGGTGTACCTTGTCGCAACAATCGACCATCCGCCATCTCAAGGATCAAATCATAGTGCTCAAGACTCTCCAGTCTGTGCGCAATAGTAATGACTGTTTTGTCCACCAGCACCGTACCCAATAGCCGTTGAATTTGTTCGTCAGTTCTTCTGTCCAGTGAACTCGTGGGCTCATCCATCAAGATGTACTGCTTGTCCAGGAGGATCAACCGGGCCAGACACAGGAGTTGGCGTTCACCCACGCTGTAATCTTTGCCCCCTTCAAGGACTTTTGCATCGAGGTCTACGTTTAAGTCCACAGTTGCCAGGGCTGCTTTCAGACTGTTATCGCTGACGTCTTTCAGATCACCAGCAAGATTGAAGCGAATGGTCCCCGAGAACAAATAGGGATCCTGTGGAACAACACCAAAATGGCTTCGCACACAGTT
Organism: Pseudomonadales bacterium; assembly: GCA_046582185.1. Classification (GTDB taxonomy): domain Bacteria; phylum Pseudomonadota; class Gammaproteobacteria; order Pseudomonadales; family Azotimanducaceae. The sequence continues at coordinate 60,852 of JAYGEX010000038.1, forward strand.
TACGTCGACGGTGAATATGGAATCGCCCCCTATTTTGATATCACCATCCTGATGGTAGACCATGCGAAAGAGTGACTGCATAAGACTTGATTTACCCGCTCCTGTCCTGCCAACGATGCCCACCTTCTTCCCGGCTGGAATCGTCACAGAAAACTGCTCGAGGATGTTTGGCAGGCCTTCCCGGTAGGACATGGTGTAGTCCTCAAAGCATATGTCTCCGCTGAGCTTGTAATTACCCAGGTTCTTCATAGGCCGGCTTCGAGACTCTTGCGTTGTTTCATGGGGAAGGTCAATCATGAAGAACGCCCGCCTCGCGTGGGATGCTGTTTCACCCAGGAACGACATGTCCCAGGCAAGGCCAAAGAACAGATTATTCAGGTTGAATACCGCAGTGATGACAATTGCAGCAATGGTTGTTGTGATCAGGCCGTTGTGAAGGCCGTAGCTTAGAAAGCCGTATACAACAACAGCATAACCCGCTGAAATCAGGCCCATCCATAACATGCCCCAGCTCATCAGTCGGCAATAGAACAATTGAATATTCATTGAATCACCGAAGGCGTGGTGAATTCGCTCCAGCAGATTTTTCTGTTTGTTATAAAGGGTGAATATCGTTCTGCCTTCAATCAGGTCCGTTTCCCTGTGCAGGGCTTCGCCAATCTTAACTGCTCTTATCTCCCTGGCGTGACTCATCATCGGCGCTAACTGCAGTTGCAAGGCGACATAAAGCAGCACAACTGGAATTATGAGCAATCCAGCAAGCGGGTTAGCAAGCGTGATCAATAATCCCACGCACAAGACCTCTACCAGGCCGTTAGCGGTATCGCCCATCGTCATGACGCCGTCCAGGCGCAACACGCCATAGTCACCCAACAATCGGTTGATCAATCGCCCAGATGGATTTTCATCAAAAAATGTGGTTCGCACCGTGCTGATGGACTCCATCATATCCGCCTGGATTTTCTGGGTTGACCATTGGCCAGACAGCTCAAACAAGGTCCATGCACCAACCCTGCAAGCCATAGCTAACAGGGTCAATAGAACCAGGGTATTCAATGTGGCGGGGATAACAATATTCCAGCTGAGCAGCGAGTGTGTCACCTCACATGAGACATCGCGACCACATGCCACAAGCTCGCCCATGAGCCATAGAAAATATGGTGGAATCGCTGCCGCAAGAATAATAATCAACAAAGTTGGGACTATTATTTTCCGCAGCAGCGTCAAACCCATGGCAAAACGAAACATCGTTTTAATATTGTTTTGTTCTGCTGAAACCTCTTCGGCCGTGACGAAATTTTTATAATTCATTTTCCAACTCTCGTCCGGAAACCAGTGTCGCCGGTATTGGATCCTCTTCGAATTCCCCAGCGCGCAGCTGTTTACTGAATTCAGAAGTTGGATCGTTCAATAAATGTTTTGGCTGCCCGTCTTCAATAAGACGACCATCATCAAGTACCAATAACCTGTCAGTTCGTTGCAACTCGCTCAGTCGATGACTACAAAGCAGGAAGCCATCTGGGCCCGACAACAAATTCTCCATTAGCGCAGATTCAGTTTCAGTATCTACAGCGCTTAGAGGATCATCGAGCACCAGATAATCTCTGCGGGAATAAAGTGCCCTGGCGAGACTCACTCTTTGCTTCTGACCACCGGACAAATTAACGCCGGTCTCGCCAACCTCCTCTTCCAGACCAGCGCCCCATTGAGCCATGTCCGCCTCCAGTTCAGCCAGACGAATGGCATGCATAACATCTCGCACTGGCTGGTCTGTAGACAGGGCCACATTTGTGCCTATGCTTGCATTGGAAAGATAAGCTTCCTGGGGCATATAACCGATAGACGAACGAAACTTGTGGTAAATATTTTTATGCCACATATCAGCAATGACGCCGTTATCAAACTCTACCTGTATCGACCCGCTTGTCGGTTTTATCTCTGCGCATAGCAGTTTTAACAGGGTCGACTTACCGGACCCTACCTTGCCAATCAAACTAACATGTTTATTAAGGTCGATATTCAGATAGAGGTCCTTGATGACAAGAGGATTACCTTCCCCTTCGTATTGATAACAAACATTGTTGAAATGCACACGTATTGGCACAACGCTCGCAACTGATCGCTGCCAATCAGGCAACAAATCGTCGGTAATATCCTTATGCTGGATCAGCTTATTCAAGCGACTAACACTCGCAGCTGCCGAGGCATAATCTATAAAGATATTTGGTAACCAGCGAATATAAAGTGTGATGTGATTAAGCATCCAGACACTCGCGAACAAGGTCACTAGATCGCGATTGTCACCCCATGCCTCATTCGCCCAAATCAGCGCTATTATCGGGAACAGCCACCAGCTGACACTTACGCCAAAGTTAATCAGGTTCACCCCATGTTGCTTGGTTGATTCAATCACAAGGCTTCGAACATGAGCTGCCACCCGGGTCCGCATCAGCTTTTCCCAACCAAGGAATCTCAGCAATCGAACATTCGTTACCCACTCACCTATGATGGTTGCTAGATTGTCCTCTTCCGCCTTGATCAGCATTTCTTGTTTGTGAACGTATTTCGCCAGGGCAAAGGCTAACGGCATGACCCCAAAGCCAACGACCATCGCGAACAGGCCGGGCGTACCCATGTAGTAAACAATAACGGGGCCAAGAATGATCAGACCTAAAAGGCAGGGCAGTCCATTTCGTGCAACGGCATGGAACAGATCCGCAATTCGATAAACATCTGATGAAACCAGCGTCTTCAGATTACCCGTCGTAAATTCATCGGTAGAAAGCTGCCCCATGCGTAAAAGTTTGACATTCATCCGCAGGGTGACAAATGTCCGCGTACAAACAAGCAGCTGACTCTGCAATAACGCCGTCCACGCATTTATGCCCTTCATCACCAATTGCACTACGGTATAAAAGACCAACAAGCAGATTGCAGCGGTAATCGTATTGGACTCATCCAGAATGCGCTGGCTCGCGAGTACCGATGCAAGCACCAGCAGGATCATCGCACCCCGACCAACAACCAGGAGGCTGATATGTTGCTTATAGGTTCGGACAAAATCCCACCAGAATGCCCCTGTCATCAGCAGCTCAGGATCTTGTTCTCTAATTTTATTGAATTCCGCCCGCAACTCATCGGGCATTGCCTGCTCGGCAACCTCGGTAGTTGCCAGAAAGTCTCTCTTTAATCTTGCCGGATTGGCCAGTATTGCCAGGTCAAACATTGCTACACCCCTTGTATCTTCTAGCTGGTACCGCGTTACAGTACCTTTTACTTCGTATTGCCTTTATGTACACGCAGGGCATAAAAAAACCCCGGTGGGCGATGCCTACCGGGGTCTTGTCTTAATCCGGAAGGCTCTTATCTTTGGAACCTTCCGAAAATTATTATTTCATCAGGTCATTCTGTTTTGCTTACAATTTGAATTTCTTTCGATAAAGCTCAACAGCGGGTTATCAACAGAAACGCCGTCAACAGACACGCGCACGTATCCCGTGTGCGGTATTCTGAAAGTCATCACTGTTGGAACGAAATTTTTCATATTCAATAGTTTAATTAATATGGCGCGCTATGTTATGCCGATTAAAATAAATATCAAGAGATAAATCACCATCCTGACAAGACAAACAAGTAAGCTCTGCGGGTATAATACGCAACAATTGATCGTTAACTTAAGCGCTATGTACAAAATCCAAAGTACGGAATACCCCCGTGAATAGAACCACCGCATGTCTTGATTGCGGCATGTTGGTTTCCCACGACACCCGCCACTGTCCCAAGTGTGATAATCGTCTGGACAAACAAACAGATGGCTCCACCATCACCATCGATATCGCGCACCATGGAGAGCGCGTTGGCGATGCTTTGCGGAAACTTGACCGAGACTTGAAGGAAACCAGGAGGGGCATTGCCGCCAATCTGAGACTCATTGTTGGCTCCGGCTCAATCCGGGATGCTGTTCTTGCAAGATTGATGGACTATGAACGACGTGGCGTGATCAAGTCTCATGAACTTGAAGGACACAATGCCGGGGCCATTTTGGTTACATTGAAAAGCTAAGCAAACTGAACAAAAATTTTGTCCCAATTACTTCGATGTAACTTCAGGAACAGATTTATTTCAGTGGGGTTCCGCCTTAACTGTTCAATCGGCGAATCTCATTCGCAGCACCAGTCGTACCCTTTGTTACACCGGACACTCGAGAATTACGCGCAGAGGTTTTTGGAAACTTCTTACTTAGATCAGGACCTGCAGCGGTTAAACCGCCATCAACAACGATCGCTTCACCGGTCACAAATTCAGAATCATCGCTCGCCAGAAACAGCGCGGCGCCAGCGATATGTTCGCCACGACCGTAGTCAGGCCACGGCTGTGATTTAGCGAAAGATTTCTTGGTTGCTTCTTCATGCCCGCCATCGGCGAGCGGTGTGACGATAAAGCCGGGGCATATGGAATTAACCCTGATTCTGTCCTGGCCTAATTCCACGGCGGCTGACTTGGACAAACTGATCACCGCTGCTTTTGCGGCTGAGTAAACCAGTGGCCCGGCATCTCCGCTCAAACCTGCAATGGATGCAGTGTTAATGATTGTTCCGCCCTTGCCATTTGCTTTCATTACCCGTGCGGCGTGTTTGATACCGAGGAATACGCCTTTTGCAAGCACATCAAAGGTGTAATCCCAATCTTCCACGGAAGTTTCTACCAGGGGGCCAATCGCTCCGCCAACGCCGGCATTGTTGAAAACAATATCGAGCCCACCATATTGTGACATTGCAAAGGCCATCATCGCTTCGACATCAGCCTCTGCCGCAACGTCGGTTTTGATAAAAGAAACACGACCTCCATAACCTTTACCATTGGCAGCTTCTACTGCCGCTTCACCTGTGCTCGCATTGAAGTCGGCAATCACGACACTTGCCCCTTCTTCAAGGAATCTCATTACAGATGCCAGACCCATACCGCTGGCACCCCCTGTAATTACTGCAACCTTACCTTCCAGACGCATATCTTCTCCCGTGAGTGTTCATTAGTCTTACCTTACTTTCGCTTCGAGTGTACCAATACGTTCATTGTGTCCAGCTCGTGTAATTTTATAAAACGAGATGGCGCCAAGTGCCATCAGATAGAAAATGATGAGGGACGGCCCATAAATGAACCCAAGATCCCAGATAATGTCCGCTGGCACTTCTCCAGGCGCCGCGTCCTTGGGAAAATGAATATAGTCAAGCGCGATGCCAGCAATAAAAGCGCCTACGCCTGACGTTGCTTTGGACGCGAATGTTCTGGCCGCAAAGAACAGCCCTTCCTCTCTTCGCCCGGTATTGATTTCGCTGTCTTCTACAATATCTGCCAACATCGAGGACTGCACAATACCGAACATGACGATAAGAGTTACGTCAAACATAGCGTGCAAAATCATGATGGGATAAAGGTACTGGCTATCATTTTCAGGAAAGAGACCGGCAAGGCGCAACAACACAGGCGCCGCACCAAATACAATACCTAAACCATAGATCCCCATGGCGCTGCGCTTCTTGTCAAATCGCCGGGTAAGTTTCGGCGCAAGGAATGCTGCCAGGGCAGCTGAAGCGAAAAGGCTAACGATGATCCATCGAACCTGTTCCGGTGAAAACTCCCAGAAATGCAGATTGATATACGCGTTAAAATTAGTACTCACACCACCCGCGATGGCTGCAAATAATCCGGCGAAGAACAGCGCGCCAAAATTTCGATTGGAGATGGTCACTTTCAGATCGCGGGCAAGATTCACAATGCTGTAGGAGTCACGTTGAGGCGGCGCTTTCAGGAACGGAATATAGCGATGCAAGCCCGCAGACGACCCTAGAATAGAGATCAGTATCGCCACAGAACCAACGGCGCCATATACCTGAAACGTCATCTTGGAACCTTCGCCATAGACCACCATAAACACACCCCACATGAGTAGTGCCATGGTTAGGCCGCCATACCAGCCCATCATGTAGCGGAAACTAAGTAGCCGCGTTCGTTCGTCGTAGTCGTCGGTTAGCTCTGCAACAATGGCTGAGCTGGGAATTTCATACAGGGTGATAAAGAAGCGAATGAGAATCGCTGCTACGGTCAGGTAGATAAATAAATGGAAGTCGCTGAGCTCTGGAGGGTTCCACAAAAAATAGTAAACCGTCGCAACAGGCACTGCCGACGCATACATAAAGGGATGCCGCCTGCCCCATCTGGAATGAGTATTGTCGGACCACATACCCACCAGTGGATCAGAAACCGCATCAAATACCATGGCGATAAGTATCGCTGCACCGGCATAGGTGCCGGGCAATCCCAATACCTGATTATAATAAAACAGAAGGAAATAGGAGAAACCGTTGTCTTTTACGCCGTAAGCAATGGACCCAAAGCCGTAGAGCCATCGAACTCTGCTTGTTATCACCGGTCTTTCTGTCAACGCATTCCCCGATAATGAAACTATTCAAAAAATAGAACAGTCACCATACATGTTTTCCCTGACAGAAGATAAGCAGCTTCCCCGTCTGGCGGGGATCCAGGCCCAAGCATACGGGCGATGAATGTCTGCCAGAGTTTGCTGCCGGCAGTAATTTCGCTATTTATCACTATATATAGCAGTTATCTGTCGCCCTTGAATGCATTTTTCACTCGACGTAAACCGTATAAATCCTTATAGTGCGCACCCTCATAGCACCAGATTAAGTGTTATGAACTCCCCAACTACTTTAAGACCCAGGACACTCCGTTGATTTCTACCGCAAACATCACCATGCAATTTGGCTCCAAGCCCTTGTTCGAGAACATCTCTGTAAAATTCGGCAATGGAAATCGCTACGGCCTGATTGGTGCAAACGGCAGCGGCAAGTCCACATTTATGAAGATCCTGACCGGCAGCCTGACACCAACCGCTGGTAACGTATCCATCAGCCCAAATGAGCGTATTGGCGAACTTAGCCAGGACCAGTTCGCATTTGAAGATTACTCAGTCATTGACACCGTGATCATGGGGCACAAAGAACTTTGGACAGTAAAAAAAGAACGTGACCGCATCTATGGCCTGCCGGAAATGTCTGAAGAAGATGGATTGAAGGTAGCGGATCTTGAAGTCACATTTGCAGAGATGGACGGTTACAGCGCAGAGAGCCGCGCGGGTGAAATCCTGATGGGTGCGGGTATTGACCAGGCGCAACATTTTGGGCCCATGAGTGAAATCGCACCGGGCTGGAAGCTAAGGGTCTTATTGGCGCAAGCCCTGTTCTCCAACCCAGACATCCTGTTACTGGACGAGCCAACAAACAACCTCGATATCAATACCATCCGCTGGCTTGAAAGCGTGCTAAACGAACGTAAAAGCACCATGGTTATCATTTCTCACGATCGACACTTCCTAAACTCCGTCTGTACCCATATGGCGGATATCGACTACGGTGAATTACGCGTCTATCCCGGTAACTACGATGACTTTATGATCGCGTCAACGCAGGTGCGAGAGCGTATGCAATCACAAAATGCGAAAAAGAAGGCCCAGATCGTAGAACTCCAGCAATTCGTCAGCCGATTTTCTGCCAACGCATCGAAGGCCAAGCAGGCTACCTCTCGAGCGCGACAGATAGACAAGATTCAACTTGAAGATATCAAACCCTCCAGCCGGGTAAGCCCATACATCCGCTTTAATCAGGAAAAGAAACTTCACCGACAGGCCGTCACAATAGAATCGCTGGAATGTGGCTTCGATGGAGAAAGCCTATTCATCGGTAACGATATGATCATCCCTGCCGGTACTCGCCTTGCAGTTATTGGTGAAAACGGCGCCGGTAAAACAACATTCCTTCGCTGCCTGATGAACGAAATCCAGCCCACCAGCGGCTCCTATCAATGGGCAGAGAACGCAGTGGTGGGATATTGTCCCCAGGACAATAACGCCGAGTTTGACAGTGACCTGAACCTGTTTGACTGGATGAGCCAGTGGCGCAAACCCAGCCATGATGACCAGATTGTGCGGGCAACACTTGGGCGCTTATTATTCTCGACAGAGGATTCCGAGAAAATCGTCCGCGTATGTTCAGGCGGCGAGAAGAACAGATTGCTCTTTGGCAAACTCATCATGTCAGAAACCAATGTCCTGCTTATGGATGAACCCACTAATCATCTGGACATGGAGAGCATTGAATCATTGAACCTTGCTCTTGATAACTACGAAGGTACTTTAATATTCGTCAGCCATGACCGGGAATTTGTATCTTCCCTGGCGACCAGGGTGATAGAAATTAAGGACAACAAGCTAATCGATTTCCAGGGCACCTACGAAGAATATCTTTCGAGCCAGAATATCGAAACTGATTTTGCTTATAACTAACGCTCGTCCAGAAACAGAAACAGCCGGTGTTACTTCCCTGGTAAGTGATTGTTTTATATAGCTAACGGATCTAGAATTTTGCATATATTGTTCTAAATTAGCTATTTATGGACGGGAACTAACTAACATTGAATCGACACATAATACTCGTGTAGCCCACATGTTTAGCCCCATAACCCAACAATCGGATGAGTTTACACGGCTGTCTTTGATTTAGAATGCCCCTTGCAACATAGAACTAACTCAGTCAATTGCTGGTGAATTATTGTCATATCAACGCTGGTACATGATCTGATGCAAGTTTTTTCAGAGTCCGCATTTATGATCGTGGTGCAGCCAACTTAGCAGATGTATCAAGGGGTTCATTGGCGAAGCCTTCAAGCCCAGCGTCGAACGCATGGAGAGAGACCCGAAGGCGCTCTCGACTAACTGAGAGAAGCCCGGAGGGCCGCAGGCAGCGTAGCTAATGAACCCCTTGATACATCCGCGAAATCAACTCCAAAAAAATACCCAAATTTAAGTGGCATCTATCCTTAATTCAGCTAACTTTTCTAACCAAGTCCGCAGGTTGGATCAACATGCCTCAATCAACGACAGAATTACATCAGGACTCCGGATTCAGATTTACTTTACCAATGTAAGGTAAATTGCGGTTTCGCTGCGCATAGTCGATGCCATACCCCACAACAAAGTCGTCAGGAATTCCAAAGCCAATCCATTTTACGTCCACTTCAACTTCCCGCCGCGATGGTTTATCGAGCAAAGCGCATACTTCAAGTCGGTTCGGCCCTCTTGAACGCAGCAATCTCTGCACATGATGCATGGTGTGCCCGGTATCGATAATATCCTCAACCACGAGCACATCACGACCACCAATTTCACCCCGGAGATCCTTTAGGATACGAACCTCTCGTGAAGACTCCATCTCATTGCCGTAAGATGAAACTTCGAGGAAATCTACCTCGACGGGCATCCTTAGCTCACGAACAAGATCCGCGATAAAGACAAAAGAGCCGCGCAGCAACCCTACAACAATTAGTTTTTCACTATTTTTGAAATGCTCTTTAATTTCTACAGAAAGCCTTTCAACCCTTGCTGCAATTGACTTTGCCGAGATCATCTCTTCGATACTATAAGTAGAGTGGTCCATCCATTATCCTTGTAATTCCAAATAATGCAGGTTTCAAAACCGCCTGCCCGGATGCTTATTTATATCAATTCAGAGAGATGATTCACAGTTTTGAATCATGATATTACTTGCGCAGCTTGGACTGGAACTTATATTCTCCCTAAGCCAAGTCATATTAATTACAGAAACACTTATAAGCAGAGGAACAGAGAATCATGGGCAGAGTTGAAGGCAAGGTAGCACTAATCACGGGTGGTTCGATGGGGCTTGGCCAGGCGACGGCAATCAGGCTGGCAGAGGAAGGGGCGAGCGTAATAATAACTGACCTTGTAGATGACGAAGGTGAGGCAAGCGCAGAGAAAATAAACGCAACCGGGGGAACTGCCATCTTTCTGCACCACGACGTGACGCAGGAAGCCGAATGGAAAGATATTGTTAGCCATGTCATGGAAAAGTTCAGTCGCCTGGATATTCTTGTCAACAATGCAGGGATTGCAATCGGCGGTGCTATCACAGAGATGTCTCTTGAAGATTTCCACAAACAGAATGCGGTTAACCTCGACGGTGTATTTCTGGGCCTGAAGCACTGCATTCCAGAGATTGCGAAATCCGGAGGTGGCTCAATTATTAATATTTCGTCAGTGGCAGGCTTCAAATCAGCTCCCGGCCTCGCTGCCTATGCGATGACTAAGGGTGGTGTGAGGTTACTCAGTAAATCCGTTGCGATTGAGTGCGCCAGGGAAGGTAATGGCGTTCGGGTTAATTCAGTTCATCCAGGGATAATAGATACCCCCATCTGGGACAAGCTTGGCGCAGAAGCCATCGGGGAAAACAGAACTATGATTGCAGAGAGCGCAGCTTTGATTATACCTGGGGGCGTTGTCGGGCAACCAATCAATATTGCTAACGGCGTATTGTTTTTGGCATCGGACGAATCCAGCTACGTGAATGGTACTGAATTAGTCATTGATAACGGGTTTATCGCTTAATCAATCACCGGGCGCTCGAAAGCAAAAAAGTCCCCGGTATTTTCCAGGACACAATCGGCACAGCCATATCAATTTGTTAGCCGGTGATTTCTTTACCTGTTAGTATCTGCCAAAGTGTCGAGATCATTTCTTTACTTTCGAGCCAAGCACTACTCTTTTCGGCGGCTCAGAAAACTGGCAGTCTGCTATAAAAAGGAGTATGCCGATAGATAAGAACCACAACAGGGGATCTCGGGAGATACGTTCTATTATCACGGTTTGATCGCAAGATAATTCATCACAAAGGCAGGCATTCGGAGGTTAATATTGCGCCGGATCATAGTGTTTTTGTTGGCGTGACGTGAATATTCAACAAGTCAAATAATAAACCTTCCTCAACACTATTTTCAGGCGCATAATGACATAGCATGTCTGTAGAGGGCGCTACCATGACGTATATTCAATTGACGTTGTTTCAATTATTAGCGTTGAGTCTCCTCCTTGCAGTACCTGTTAGTCTGAACGCAAAAAACCCTTACACACCAGCAGAATCACAGCGCATCAAGGAAGCCTGCATTGAGCTGGGCACTCGATACGTCCATTACCTGGATAATGGCCATGTGGAGAAAGTCTCGGAATTGTTCGATGAGCATGGCTCGTGGCAAGGGCACGCCGGAAAATATACCGGCAGGGAAGATATTAAGCTGGCATTTTCTCTCAGGCCAAAGAATCGACGTACGATTCATATAGTGACCAATTATCTGGTGGACATACAATCCCGAAACATGGTGGAAGTGATTTCGAATTTTGCGACCTATCGAACAGACAAGCCAACAGGCATTGCACCCATGGAGAATCAGCCAGTTCGGGTTGGTCGATATATAGATGAGTGCGTTCGACTGGAAGACAAATGGATATTCCAGTCTCGCACAATGGAAGAGGTCTTCGGGCCAACTCAATAATTCTTAGCCGCGCTGTTCGACACTGATAAATCAAAGGCTTGAGACCCTGAAAGATCTTTGATGGGGCACACAATCAGCTGGCTGCTCGTGATAAACTCGCGCGCCTATGCCAATCATCACCCTCAAGAAAATCTCCCTTAGCTTCGGAATGGATGTTGTTCTGAACAATGTCGACCTGAATATTGAGAGAGGTGAAAAACTTTGCCTTACCGGACGCAATGGCAGCGGCAAAAGTACCCTGATGAGGCTGATAAGCAATCGCCTAAAGGCCGATGAAGGCGATGTCTGGCGCGCAGATAACCTTAAGTTTTCCACGCTTGATCAAGAGCTACCAGCAACCTCTGACTCAACCGTATATGAAGCCGTTGCCAGTGGATTCGATAACATCGGTTCTCTGTTATCCGCCTATCATGAACTGACAACGACCATGCCAGACGACATGGTTGACCGCATGGTAATCTTGCAGGAAAAAATTGATGCCGTTGATGGTTGGTCCCTGGGGCATCGCATCGATACCATCCTGGACAAGATGGGCTTGCCCGCGGACCGTAAGCTATCAGAACTATCGGGTGGCTGGTTAAAGCGCATCGCAATTGCCAGGTCGCTGGTAACAGAGCCTGATGTCTGGCTACTGGATGAGCCAACCAATCACCTTGATATTCCAACCATCCAGTGGCTTGAAGATCAGCTGGTGAACTATGACGGGACGATCATATTTGTCAGTCATGACAGGCAGTTGATGCAGTCCGTGGCGACAACCATCGTCGATATTGATCTGGGTAGAGTTAAACGCTGGGATTGTAAATATCGGGAATTCCTTGAGCGAAAGGACCACGAACTGGAGGTCCAGGCACACCAGGAGAAGCTGTTCGACGACAAGTTAAAGAAAGAAGAGGTCTGGATACGGCAGGGTGTAAAAGCCAGAAGAACCAGAAACGAAGGTAGAGTCAGGGCATTGGAGAGCTTAAGAGCGCAACGCCAGGAGCGACGGTCAACGGGTAAGTTGAAACTCGAAGTAGACTCAGGTTCCGCATCCGGCAAAATTGTCAAAGAGCTGATCAAGGTATCAAAAAGCTTTGACGGCGTTACCCTGATAAGGGATTTCAATCTGATTATTCAGCGCGGCGATCGTGTCGGTATCCTCGGTCCAAACGGTTCAGGCAAGACAACTCTATTGAAGATACTACTTGAAGAACTGGCGCCAGACGAAGGAGAGGTTAAAACAGGCACCAAGCTGGAAGTCGCATATTTCGACCAGCTGCGAGGCCAGCTGAACCCGGAACAATCAGTGTCCGATTACATTTCAGAAGGCAGAGACTACATTTCGATCAACGACCGCGAAGTTCACGTCGTCTCCTACCTCAACAACTTTATGTTCAACGGCGACCAGTCCAGATCGCCCATCCGGACATTGTCTGGCGGAGAACAAAACCGGCTTCTACTAGCTAAACTTTTCTCCTTACCTGCAAACCTCTTGGTCCTGGATGAGCCAACAAACGATCTTGATATCGAAAGCCTTGAACTGCTGGAGGAACTGCTGCTGGATTACAAGGGAACTGTCCTGTTGGTCTCTCACGACCGATCATTTATGGATAACGTCGTTTCCAGTCTTGTGGTCTTCGAATCGGATGGCGTCGTTAAAGAATATGTTGGTGGCTACAATGATTGGCTGCAAGCTGGCGGAAGCTTCAATGGTGAAAATGAAGTCGCAACATCCGAAGGCCGCCCCACAAGCAACTATAAGAAACAGAAGCGCCAGCGGGCTCAGGAGCAGAAGGCTTCCAAAGAACTTGTAAAATTGCCCGGCCTGGTTGAAACATTGGAAAACCGCATCGCTGCACGCCACAAGTCAATGAGTGATTCATCATTTTTTGAGCAGACAGATGAGCAACAACAAAATTTATACGAGGAAGTCACAAATCTGGAGCAGCAATTGGAAGCACTGTTCAAACGATGGGAAAAGTTGGAAGACGCTGCCACAGGGGGCTAAATCATGCATGACGCAATAATTGTACTAGGCTACAGCACTGATGAAGATGACCCTGTGTTTCAAAGCCGGGTTAAAAAATCGGTGGAGCTATACAACAGAGGCCTTGCAGGACAAATTATCATGTCGGGGTGTTGCAGCTTCAAGCTCGACATCAGACCGAATGTGACGGAGGCGGTCTGCATGCGAGATTACGCTATCGACCTGGGCTTGCCACCTGAAGTCATCATGCTTGAAGAAGAATCTGTTGATACTCTGGGCAATCTCTACTTCAGCAAGAAAAATATCCTGCTCGCCTGTAGCTGGTACAACATCGGTATCATATCAACACGCTGGCACATTTATCGCACCACCTGGTTAGCCGAAATGGTGCTTGGCCCGGACTTTGATGTGACTGGATACGAATCTGGTCATCCTCAGGATTGGACAGAGAAGGACGTCAATCGCAGCGAAACATACAACAAGAGCCTACTGGAAGAAACCAGGGAACAACTGCGCGATGTAGAGCCAGGGGACCACGAGGCCATTGCGCCTTTTTTAGCCAAAGCCCCAAAGGTCTGAGCCCCACCAACCCAGAGTATTCTCTGTCTAACCCTGCTGCGACAAACTCTCACAATTGTCCCGCTCCAGAGTATCTGCCGCCTGATTGTTACACATCAACTGAATTCGGGACTGAAATACGCTTGCCAATGCTTTTTCGTCTTGCTGCTCTTGCCATTCAGCCATCTTTCCAACGAGTGATCGTAAAATTCGGAAATTGCGCCCGGCAAAGAATTCCTTCTCACTGGATAGATCATTAAATAACGCCGTTGAGGTCGCCATAATAAGCTCATGGTTTTCTGGTGTGAGTCTTATGATAGTCCGAACATAATTCGCGCCCCATTGAAGGCGTGTTGCACCACCCGTTGAAGCCTCATAAGCTTTTCGACGCCATTCCAGAGCCTCGGTAATATTGTCTTCCTTCTCGGCCAGGGAAGACAAACTACTCATAAAATAATAGGGATATTCTGACCTGTCTAATTCAGCAAGCAGCATGACTTTAGCGTCATCATAGAGTTTCGCCGACTGATAGAGATAGTTCATCTGCGAAACTACACTTTGCCTGGCGAAGGAATTGCTGGTCTTTTCATCAGCCTTCGATATGTCAGCCTTTAGCGCTGCGATAGTTTTTTCTGAAAGTGGCGCGTCGCTATCCGCCATGAAGTGGAAATTGAGCATCGGCAACCAGCCAGCTAATTGTTCTGCAGTCGACAATGACGGTTCAGTCCTCAATACCAGTAATTGATCTTGCCACTGTACTTTCAACTTCTCTTTTTCATCGACGCTAAAAATGTCCAGCCCAATGATCTCCTCAGCGTAATAACCAAACGTCTCCCAACAAGCGAGTACCAGTTCCGGGGATTTCAAGATGCTGGATATTCGGTCATAAGCACCCCTTGAATTCGCGCTTACCTCTCTGGGCTCTGGCTCTAGATCTGATTCTGTTTTTGCTTCATCTTGCTCATCCGCCAACCTAAGCAAATACTCCATATACAAACGAGCGCTTGCTTCCACATCCGGGCTTATATCAGCCAGATCTGCGAAAAAAGTAGCCGGAGTTCCCTCGGGCAAACTCCCCGAATCCTGTCCCCAGGAATAATATGCGAGCTGCACAAAATCACTTTCCTGCAAGGATTCCGGCTCTGACAAGGCAAGTTCAACCAGCATCGATGTTGGACGCATTTCATTAAGACTTAATTCCAGAATGGAGTTGTATCTTGAAATATCGATACCCCCTGGTATGCGAGTAACTTCATCCCCTGTCGGGTTGAAAATAATCATTGTGGGATAACCCTTCACGCCAAACTTGTCACCCCAGGCCTGGGCACGGTCCGTATCACCATCCAGATAAATCGGTACAAATAACTCTGTCTGGGCAATAAACTGCTTACTTTTGAATACTGTGTGCTTTATTTCCTGGCAAGGCGGGCACCAAACAGCACCCCAGTAAAGGTAGACTGGCTTGTTCGTCTCTTTGGCGAGCGCGAATCCTTCTTCCACACTGCCATCGAACCAATGTATTTTCGGATTTACTACTTTTTGACCTTCTGCGCCTTGATCTACAGAAAGGTTCTGACCCGGTTCCTTATCAGTTCCGACATCACAAGCGGCAAGTAATACTGCTGCCACAACTACACTGAGTCTGGCGCCAAATTTGACAAAAATCTTCATATGTTTAACCATGATCTCTAATAACAAGGAGTCGCACCTCAGTCATATCTTCAATAGCGAATCGAATGCCCTCTCGACCCAGCCCACTCTCTTTAACGCCACCATAGGGCATGTGATCCACTCGCCAGGAAGGCACATCACCGATCACGACACCACCAACATCCAGCGTATCCCAGGCTTTCTGAACCTTGTAAATATCCCGGGTGAAAACGCCGGCCTGCAAGCCAAATTGACTCTTGTTGACTTCGTTCAAGGCTTCGTTGAAGTCAGAGAATGATGCAAGATTGGCGAGTGGACCGAATGCTTCTTCGGTATTGGCTGCACATGTGTCCGGCACACCTTCGAGTAATGTAGCTTCCAGCATCGCGCCGCTGCGCTCCCCGCCGCAGAGCAAGGTTGCACCTTCATCCACCGCTGCATCAATCCAGCCTTTTAATCTGGCGGCTTCTTTCTCCGAGATCATTGGGCCAATAAATGTCTCACGATTCTTTGGATCGCCCATCTTCAAAGCTCTGGTCTTTGTCACCAATTGATCCCTGAAGGTATCATAAATTTTCTCATGAATGAAAATACGTTGCACACCAATACAGGACTGTCCTGACTGATAAAACGCACCGAAGACAACGCGTTCAACCGCGTCGATGATATCCGTATCTTCATCAATGATTACTGCTGCATTGCCGCCAAGTTCCAACACGACCGGCTTCTTACCGGCTTGTGTTTTGAGTTGCCAGCCGACGGCCGGCGAACCCGTAAAACTCAGGAGTTTCAGGCGTTCATCAACAGTAAACAATTCTGCCCCGTCTCTTCTGCAGGGAAGAATCGAAAATGCACCTTTGGGCAAATCAGTTTCAGCCAAGGTCTCGCCTATAATAAGCGCACCAATCGGCGTCAGACTCGCAGGTTTCAACACAAACGGACAGCCTACCGCCAGGGCTGGCGCAACCTTATGCGCAGCCAAATTCAAGGGGAAATTAAAGGGGCTAATGAAGGAACAAGGTCCAATGGGTACTCTCTTCCACATACCGCGATAACCTTTTGCTCGTGGACTGATGTCCAGCGGCATTACTTCACCATAGATACGCGTGGATTCTTCGGCAGCAATCTGAAAGGTATCAATAAGCCGTGTAACTTCACCTTCCGCATCGTTAATAGGTTTCCCTGCTTCAATGCAAAGGGTTTCTGCAAGCTCGTCGAACCGTTCTCTAAACCGTGAGACGCAATGCTCCAGAACCGCTTTCCTCTCATAAGCAGGCATGGCAGCACAGGCTTCCTGGGCGCCAACAGCGGCACCGATGGCAGCATCAATAACGTCTGTACCAGCCATCGCAACCCGGGTTGCATCTTCGCCGGAGTATTTGTCTACCACGATTAAATCTTCGTTAGCGTAAACAGCCTCATTGGCCAGATAGTACGGGTAAGCGTCTTTAAGCATCTTATATATTCCCGGGTTTATTTATACCAAGAGGTCTCTTCCAAGCATTGTTAACAGCAATCGTATACTAATTCTAAGAGCCGCTTAGGACTATTTATGTAAGAGCCGCTCAGGGCTGTTTACATAAGAGCCGCTTAGGGCTATATCGTAAATTCGATATTGCCCATTCGCTCTGTTAGCAGCGCATTTTCACGATAATCAATTGGCAACACTATCAGGCTTGGTCCTTTTTCGTTTAGTGCAGTAGTAATCGTACCCAGCAAATCATCCGCATTAGTGACATGGTGACCGTGCCAGCGAAAGGCGCTGGCCAGCTGCATCCAGTCAGGATTATCAAAGCTAAGATCTGTGTGCTTGCCAAACTCATTGGTTTGTTTCCAGGCGATAAGACCATACATATTGTCTTCCCATACCATGACCGTCATGTTGCAATTCAAGCGCTTTGCGGTCTCCATTTCCTGAACGTTCATCAGGAACCCCGCGTCTCCACAGATCGAAAGAATATGTTTGTCCGGGTACAACAATGAGGCTGAGACTGCGCCTGGCAATGCAAAACCCATCGAACAAAAACCATTGGGAATCAGGCAAGTATTGGGTTCATGACATTGATAGTGTCTGGCAATCCACATCTTGTGTGCGCCGACATCGGACATCAGGATGCCATCTGAATCCATCGCCTCCCTTACATCCCACAACACTTTTTGCGGGCGGATGGGACCCTCACCAGAGTCATCTTTGTATTCAGTAATTTCAGCCCACATATCCTTGCGCGCCTGAGCCTGCAAACTAAGATCCCAGTCACCAATACCATCGCGCGTGACTCGCTCATTCAACATCCACAAGGTATTGGCAAGATCTCCCACGATTTCATACTCCGGATGATAGGCTTCATCGATCTCAGCGGGCGTGAAGTCCGCATGAACGATAGTCTTGTTTCCATCTGCATTCCACAAACTTGGATGATATTCCACCATGTCGAAGCCGAGCGTAATAATAACGTCTGCGGCAGCGATCGCGAGAAAGCTGTAATCTTTCGCCTGAAGGCCAATGGTGTAAAGACAATAATCCGAATCCATATCAACGCAACCTTTGGCCATAAACGTTGATATCACACCAATACCAGTCGCTTCGCAAAACAGCCTGAGCTGTTTCGATGCACGACGGCGAATACAACCGTTTCCTGCAAGGATCACCGGTCGTTTGGCATTCCTGATCACCTCCCATGCCCGATCCACTGCTTTATCATCACCAACAGGGCGACGATAACGAATGGGATTAATGGGTAACTTGTCTGTTTCCCTTTTAGCGATATCTTCTGGCAGCTCGATTAGTACTGCACCGGGCTTCTCCGAACGAGCAAGGCGAACGGCTTTGCGAATAATTTCCGGGATTGTATTTTCGTTAAGGACTTGCTGCGCCCATTTGGTGACAGGTTCAAACATCCTCACAACATCCATCACTTGATGGGATTCTTTATGCAGACGTTCTGAGGAACCCTGGCCGGTCAGGACCAACATGGGCGCTCTGTCCATATTGGCGTCCGCCACACCGGTGATCAGATTGGTGGCGCCAGGGCCGAGCGTGCCCAGGCAACCCGCCGGGGTGCCGGTGAGCCGCCCATATATTTCCGCCATAAAAGCCGCGCCCTGTTCATGGCGGCAAAGAATGAATTTGATGGACTCGGATTCTTCAAGAGACATCATGAAATCAGCATTCTCCTCTCCAGGAACACCGAAAATATACTCAATGCCTTCTTCTTCCAGACATTTGACGAACAAATCTGATGCTTTCACGAGGAGCCTCCAATGATGAATTTACCATCTAGAATATTGTACTGGAATCTCGATGAGATCTAATGACACAATCATACCGGCTTTACTCACGAATGGAACAAGGCCAGGCATTGGACTATAAATAATTGAACGAATTTGGGAATCAAAACCGATAATTGGATACATTACGCTTGGCACCAACAATCTTGAACGTGCTAGCAGGTTCTACGACGCCTTGTTAGCTGAAATTGGTGCAAAAAGAGTCATGACCGATGTGCGAATGTTAGGCTGGGGAACTAACCCGCGAGAGACCATGTTTTCAGTCAACACTCCATTTGATGAAGAAGCAAGCATCGGCAATGGAGTAATGATCGCACTCAACGTTGAGACCCCGGACGCTGTTGAACGTGTATACAAGAAAGCCCTTGATTTAGGTGCCACCGACGAAGGCGACCCTCATGATCGCGGATCTAGCATGGGATTCTACGGCGGCTACTTCAGAGACCTTGATGGCAACAAACTGGTGGCATATTGCCTGGGTTACAAACCGGATTGATCGTCCTGTGGTAAATCTCTCCATCAGTTTCAGAATAGTCACTTATAGAATAGTTGCAATTCCTCCTTAAAACACTGTAAATACTATGGTCTATAGTTAAGTCTCAGGAACACGCATGAGTGAAGCCATAACAATTAAGGCAGCAGAGATCCCGGACCCGTATTCAATACCACTGGAAGAACTCACCGTAGTCAATCCGGCACTGTTTCAGGCCGATGCTCACTGGGCCTATTTCGAACGACTGCGCAAGGAAGATCCAGTTCATCTCAACGACGATGATGAGTATGGCAGGCATTGGTCTGTCACAAAGTTCAACGACATCATGGAGGTGGACAAACACAATGAAATCTATTCATCAGAAGGCGGGATAACCCTCGGCCTTCCTGCCAGCCGACAACATGAGCGAAGTGAATTCAAAACCACGAGTTTCATTGGTATGGATCCGCCAAAACATGACATACAACGAGCCACCGTATCGCCTGTGGTTGCACCAACAAACCTGGCCATAATGGAGGCCACAATCCGGAAACGCGTCTGCACCATTCTCGATTCCCTGCCCGAGGATGAAGAATTTGACTGGGTGGACAAAGTCTCGATTGAACTAACCACGCAAATGCTTGCAACCCTGTTTGACTTCCCGTTCGAGGACAGGCGACTGTTAACTCACTGGTCTGATACCGCAACAGCCGGGATCGAAAGTGGCATGGACTACAAAGAGCGACATGCTGAACTCCTGAAGTGTCTGGAATATTTTACGCGGCTCTGGAATGAGCGAGTGAATGAACCGCCCAGAACCGATCTGATCTCTATGCTCGCTCACGGAGAAAGTACCCGCAATATGCAGCCAATGGACTTTCTCGGCAACCTGCTGCTGCTCATTATTGGCGGCAATGATACAACCAGAAATTCGATTAGCGGCGGCCTGCTTGCGCTGAACCAGAATCCGGATCAGTACCAGAAGCTGCGTGAAAATCCCAGTTTAATACCCAAGCTTGTGCCTGAAATCATCCGTTGGCAGACGCCTCTCGCCTATATGAGTCGTACTGCGACCCACGACACGGTACTTGGCGGCAAACAAATCAAGGAAGGTGATAAAGTCATTATGTGGTACGTCTCTGGCAACAGGGATGAAGAAGTGATCGAGAAGCCAAATGAATTCATCATCGACCGAAAAAATCCGCGCCACCATTTATCCTTTGGATTCGGCATCCATCGGTGCATGGGTAACAGATTGGCAGAGATGCAGCTGCGCATAGTTTGGCAGGAGATACTCAATCGATTCGAGATGATTGAGGTAATAGGCGAACCGGAGCGGACCTATTCCACTTTTGTAAAAGGTTTTACAAGTATGCCAGTCAGGTTGCATCTAAAAAAATAGAAGGCTTGACTGAAACCAGGAAACTTTCCGTTGTGTTTGCGGACTAAAGGAACAACTAACAAAAATGAGAACCTCAGTGAAAAATTTACTAGTGAAAAATATAAGATGCCTAATTTCAATGTCGCTCTTCATAGTGCCACTCGCGACCTTCGCCAATCACCATGAAAGTATGGATAAGCATGAAGGTATGGAAAAGAGGGTCGAAAAAACAATCATCATCAAAACCGACGGCGATGTAGAAGCGTCTGCTATTAGTGGTGTGTTGCGCCAGGCCGAGTCAGAGTTACAAGAGGGTGACGAAAATGTCTTTGTCATCATCGACGACGAAGGTAATGTCACTATCGAGAAAAGTGGAAGCCCGATTGATGGTGAAAAACACAGGATGATGCGAATGCACAGCCGGGGTGAAGGACCACATATGGCTGGCATGCATAAGATGCATCAAAGCAAACCGATGAACGAAGAAACCGCCAAATGTATTATAAAGAATTTAAACAAGGCGCATTCGGACAAAGCCACTCAATTACTTCAAACCGCTTGTACCGCGCTTAACCCCACCGAGGAATAAGCGCAATATCACTGGCCTGGCAGGCCGCGTACAAAGCCCGAAAATATCCCCTTTGGGTTCTACCGAATTCTGATCACAGGAATTTTATGGGCGCGGTTGACAGGGATGTCCATCAACAGGATAGCGAAAATGAGTGAGTTTAAAGACAAGGTTGTTATCGTCACCGGTGCCGGTGGGGGTATTGGTCGACAACATGCACTTGAGTTCGCGAAGCGAGGCGCCAGAGTTCTGGTTAACGATCTTGGCACAGGCGTCCACGGCGACAACGATGGCGGTGTTAGCCTCGCCGATCAAGTCGTCGAGGAAATCAGGTCCGCTGGTGGCACCGCAGCTGCAAATTACAATTCAGTCGCCGACAAGGACCAGGCCAAAGCCATCATTGATCAAGCCGTGTCTGAGTTTGGCAGTCTCGACATCCTGATCAACAATGCCGGTATTCTGCGTAACCGCACCTTCAAGAATATGCCTGTGGAAGACTTTGAAATCATTATTCAGGTGCATTTACTAGGCACAAGCTATATGACGCACGCGGCCTGGCCGATCATGTATGAGAAGGGTTACGGGCGAATTGTCCTGACCAGCAGTATTTCCGGTATCTATGGAATATTTGGCCAGAGCAGCTACGCCGCCGCAAAAATGGCCATGTTAGGATTGATGAATGTATTGGCACTGGAGGGCAAGAGTCACAACATTCGTGTTAACTGCCTGGCACCCGGGGCAGATACTCGCATGACTGCATTGGATAAGGAGTTGAACATTGACCCCGAAAAGCCACGGGACAATATGCACCCGAAACTTATCTCTCCTGCTGCACTTTATCTGTCCGGCGAAAATGCACCCAATGGGATGGTGATCCATGCCATGGGCGGTACTTTTTATCGCACCGAGACTTTTCGGAACGCTGGAGTAGATTTAGGTAAAGACGCAAGCTTCGAAGACCTGCTTGAGCATGCCGATTCGTTGCTGGATCTCACAGAAACCAAAGCCAGGAAAACACCCTGACGCGTTTAATTCCGCCGGGAAATAGGCCTTGGACTAATTACTGAACAGTTACGTCAGGATCACCTTTCCTACGACCTTCCTGTCCACCAGCAATTGATAAGCTTCTACAACATCATCCATTTCCAGCACATGTGAAATGAATGGCTTAATTCGACCACTGGCAAGCCAGGCCATTAGAATTTCCGAATTCTTTCGGTTGATATCAGGGCGATATCGTTGTAATCCGCCAAGGGTATAACCAATGACGGAGGCATCTTTCACCAGCAGGTGGTTAGTCTTGGCAAGCGCCGGTCGCCCCCCGGTGAAACCGACAATCAGAATTCGTCCAAAGGGCGCGATGCAACGCATGGATTCATCGAATACGTCGCCGCCAACGGGATCATATATAACATCTGCGCCCAAGCCGCCCGTTAGCTCTTTTACCTGGTCCCGGAAGCCATCGCTATAGTTGACTACATGATCAGCCCCCAGCTTAGTAACAACCGCAAGCTTCTCATCTGAACTGGCTGTGCCAATTACTCTGGCGCCGAACAACTTACCCATGTCTACTGCAGCGAGTCCAACGCCGCCAGCGGCACCATGAACCAACAAGGTCTCTCCAGGCTGGAGGTTCGCCCGCTGCAAGCCGTAATATGCTGTTGCATAATTATTACGAAACGAAGCCGCAACTTTCATATCCACACCATCAGGAATTTTCGTTACTGCACTGACCGAAATATTGATCTGTTCAACACACCCACCAGGTGTTAACACCCTGTCACCGACAGCGGCGGTAGTGACACCTTCCCCAAGTTCCGCAACGATACCTGAGGCCTCACCGCCAACAACAAATGGCAGGCTACCGCTATCCTGATAATTACCGGCTATCCGTACCAGGTCACTGAACTGAATTCCTCTGGCTTCAATGTTGACCTTTACCTGACCTTCCAAAGGCGCACCGGGCGGATCTATCTCGCGTACTTCCAAATCCTTGTGGCTACCATGTTTTGTGCAATACACTACTTTCATATCCTGGACTCTATATAGTTGATATTTCTCTAGTTGGTTTCTAATTTAAGGCTCTTTAACCGAGTCGATCCATGCCAGCACACGCAATTCGAGTAATGGCAGAGGCAGTGAACCACTACCCAGAACCGTGTCATGAAAGCCACGATAGTCGAATTTGTCCCCTAGATCATTCTGCGCCTTGGCGCGAAGCTCCATTATTTTTATCATGCCGATCTTATATGCGGTCGCCTGGGCAGGATTGTTAAAGTAGCGCCTGATTTCGGACTCAACAGATGCCTTGGGCCTTGGTGAATTATCCAGTGCATACTCAATCGCCTGTAGCCGTGTCCACTTCCTTGCATGAATACCAGTATCAACGACCAGGCGAATTGCTCGCCACATTTCACCAGAGAGGCGGCCGAAATCCGCATAAGCATCTTCATAGAACCCCATATCCTTGGCCAGACGCTCCGCATACAAACCCCAACCTTCACTATAAGCAGTGAAGCCATGGTAGGTCCTAAAACGTGGCAGACCTTCAAGTTCCTGTTGAATCGATATTTGCAAGTGATGGCCAGGCAATCCTTCATGATAAGCAAGATCTTCAAGGCGGTAGTTCGTCATCGCACCCATATCAATCAAATGAGCATAAAAAACACCAGGACGTGATCCATCTTTACTACCTCGTCTATAGTGGGCCGCGGCACCAGCTTGCTCCCGGAATGCCTCCACACGCCGAACATCCAATGCCGCTTTAGGCAGTATCCCAAAATACTCTGGCAAACGTGCCTTCATGCCTGCCAGATGTTCCTTGGCTAACGCTATATAACCTGCCCTGCCCTCATCGGTATTCGGAAAGAAAAATTGTTGGTCGCTTCGCGTAAACTCAAAGAAATCATTCAAAGAACCTTCAAAGGCGACTCGCGCCATAATGCCTTTCATCTCTGTGCGTAGCCGCGCGACTTCGAGCAGTCCAGTGTCGTGAATTTCATTTGCCGTAAGCGGCAAGGTCGTCATTACCGACAAGCGATAGTCGTAATACGCCTTGCCATCGGGAAGCGACCAGGCACCTTTCGCGATATCTGATGTATTATCAATATCAGCCCTAAGCCAGGACAATATTTCTCCGTAGGCATCAAGCAGGCTACCGGACATCGGTGTTCGTGCATCATTAAGCAAGTGCTCTGCCTGTTGATGGTCGATCAGTGACGCATCAAGCAGCACACTTACCTTGCCATTGAAGTCTTTCCAAAACGCAGAATCCTGTGGACCTGTATCAAAAGGCAAGCCGGAAACCACACGGCTAATTTGGCTGATGGCGAGTTCATAATCAAAATAGGGCGCTCTAATACCTAATGCGGCTGAATTCTTCGCCCTCTCGAGATACTGCAACAGATATCGCCCCGACTGATTTAGGCGCGAGATGTAGGCCTGCGCATCTTCCAGCGTATCTACCCTGTGATAGTTAATCAGATTGTTAGGTAGGCCAGTATGCGGCCCGCTGCGACCAAAGATATACCTGTGATTTCGATAGGCAACGCCCTGCTCTGAGCGCTCCAAGAGATATACCCACAAATCAAAAGAGACCTTCCCCTGATCATCCAGATTCTCCCGATCAAATTTGGATTTCATTGTCGCAACGCTTAAACGCCGCCAATTGAGTTGTGTTTCTGACATGGAAAGAGACACATCATCCAGCTGGTCATAATCGCTCTTATCACCCAGGCGAGTTTTGGACAGGGGACTGAAATCCAGATAGTCAGAAAATTCTTTATCCAGCCAATTGTTCAGGCGCAGGGTTTCATCCACCAGAGAGGGTTCGGACTTGACACTTGTCTCTTGCGAACACGCAAACAGCAACAAAACAAAAACCAGTGGAAAAAGCTGTTTCATAACAAACTCCTGTTAATAATCACATCGGAAGTGGATGCGAATTCTGACAATGCATCGGTAAGCTAAAAAAAGAACAACGCAGTGGCAAAAATAAGGCCACTGTAAAACAGGGCGATAAAGCAATAACCCATCACGGCTCGCAGGGGAACCTGGGCGATGGCTATCACTGGCACAATACTTAAGGGTTGAATAAGGTTGGTCCACTGATCGCCCAGCGCCACCGCCATCGCAACCCTCGGCAGATTGGCCCCGAGTTCTTGGGCTGCCGCCATCATAATCGGCCCCTGAACCGCCCACTGGCCGCCGCCAGACGGGATAAACAAATTAAGCAGACCGCCACTGAGAAAACTGTAAAGAGGCAAAGTATTGGCATTTGATGCTTGAACAAAGAATTCAACCAGCAAGGCAACCAGCCCGGAACCTGCCATCACCGCAGCTATACCGGCGTAAAATGGATATTGCAACAGGAACACTGATGCAACCCTGCCTCCTTCAATAATAATCTGAATATAGCGATATGGGGAGCCGGCCAACAAAAGGCCTGCAAACAGGAAGGAAAAATTGAAAATATCCAGCGTAAGGCCTAAGCCCTCTTCCACAAAATGAATCCAGATATATGCCAGACCGATTATAATAATCGCAAGACTCAAGAGCCGAGAATTTTCTAAGCGCTCCGCCGGAGTAATATTGTCAGGAGCTGGGCTTGCCCCATCGTCTGTATCTTCTTTCTCAGCCGGCAGCTTATGCGGAAACTCCTGAACATCACCATCCTGAGGATGCAGCGAGGCCATAACAAAGGGCATCGTTACAAGCACGAAGAACGCAAGCAGCATATTCCATGGAGTAAACAATGTTTCCGTGATGGGTATCACTCCGGTCAGCGACTGCAAAAAATGGCCGGGCGTTGCCAGGGTCAAACCAATGGAGCTGGACAATCCCTGGTGCCACAAGACAAACCCTGAAAAGGATGAAGCAACCAGCAGTGGGTAATGCACAACGACGCCACTTCGGCGACAGGATTCGCCAACCGCTCTGGCAATTATACCTGCCGTAATCAACGAGAGACCCCAGGATACCAGCGCGCACATACCGGTAATAAAACAAACAATCATATACGCAGCTGTAGGCGTCTTAACCATCGCTGCTATTTTTAACAGCAAGTTGCGTATTGGCTGCGTATTTGCCAGAGCATATCCCAACAACAAGGTCAGAGTGATCTGGTTTGTGAATTTCAAGAGATTCCAGAAACCGCTTCCCCAGGAAATAACTGTCTCTTTAGGGCTGAAGCTGCCTACTGAGATGGCAAGGGCAAAGGTGAACAGGGTAAGGACAATCGCAATAACGAAAGAATCCGGAATCCAGCGCATGAAAAAATGCACCATGCGATCAACCAGTTTATTCACGAGCTAATCCTCAATTGAATTAACGAATTTCAGGATAGTACGTTTCAACACCGCTGGTTTTTCAAGCCAGATTGCATGGCTCGCACCTTCAAGCTCAACGAAGGTGCAGCCCTTTATTTTCCTGGAGTATTTTCGACCTGTGCCTGGCGTCGCCTCATCATGCTCGCCGCATATAATCATTGTTGGTACTTTGATTTTGGGCAGGTCCCTGGTGCGAGTATAAGCCCGCAAAGTACCATTGGGTTCGAATTCACTGGGACCCCACATATATTCATATATCAGTTCGCCATTGGGATTCTTTTGCTTATTTGCTGCCTTCGACTTCATTTTGTTTCGCAGTACATGCTTCGAATAGAAGACTGACATGGCTTCCTTATAGACCTTCGAATCAGTGGCGCCAATGTCATGGCAAGTATTGATAATATGCTGGGTCTTCCGTGGCAGTCCCGTGATTAATCTTTTACCGTCAGCCTTCCAGTCTCTGGAATTGAACAATGGCGATTGGAATACCAAAGACTTCACACCCTTTCCCTTTCGCCGAAGGTAATACTCCAGCGCAAGCGTCGTTCCCCAGGAGCCTCCCATGAGATGAAATTCCTTAAGACCCCACTCATCTATGAGCAAGTCTAACTCCGCCACAAAGGTTGGAATGGTCCAGTGTTTCTTTGGCGTCTTCGAACTCTTGCCGCCACCTATTTGGGTATAACAATAAACCTGTCGCTCATCTGCAAGTTTGAAAACATTTCCAGATGGTTGATGCATGCCGCCCGGCCCGCCATGTAACCAGACGATTGGCGTTTTGCCCTGCCTGCCTTTTCTGGTGTAGTGGGTCCTTCCAAATTTATGGTTTACATATGCCATCGATTTTCTTCTTATTCTTGTACTCGACGCTGACTAGTCGCCAGATTCAAAGTTACTTTGGCAAGCAATGCACATGGGGGCCTCCGGATAGGCCTTCAACCTGGGAAAGGCAATAGCTTCATCACACTCAATGCAGTAGCCATAAACCTCGTCAACGAACCGCTGCCTGGCTCGAGCTATTTCCTTCAAACGATTACCAGTCACATTTCGATTAGCCAGGAGAATGCTCTGGTTATGCATTTCATCCATCCTTGATAATCGACCAATATTATCCTTCAGACTGACTGGCTTGGAATTATCTTGCGTCTTGACGAGTAAGTCCTGTAAGGACATCTCAAGATTAATAAGGTCAGCCTTTAACTCATCAAGCTGAACTCCGGATAAATCTCCGCTCACCCAGAATTAACTTCGATCAGTTCAACTTCAAAGACCAGAACTGTATTACCAGGAATTGAGCCACTGCCACGCTCTCCATAACCAAGGGCAGGCGGAACATATAGTCGCCACTTATCACCTTCTTGCATTAACTGCAGGGCTTCAGTCCAGCCTGCAATAACCCGGTTAACCGGAAATGAAATTGGCTCGCCCCGGTCAACGGAACTATCAAAAACTTTACCGTCGAGGAAGGTGCCATGGTAGTGCGTAAGTACGCTATCTGTGGGTCCGGGAGATGCTCCCTCACCCGATGTAATCACTTCATATTGCAAGCCGGATTCTGTGACGGTCACACCGCCCTTGTTTGCGTTAGTTGCCAGGAAAGCTTGACCTTCATCAATTGGCTTATCTGTCGTCATTCCATTATCGGTCATTTCTTCATCCATCATAGTATTTTCCAATTCAGTATTTTTAGTTTCAGTGGCAGATTCAGGCGAACAGGCAACTAAAAGAGTGATGCATAGCGAACATAGAACAAGTTTTAGCATTGAAGTCTCATCATGTTGATTGCAATCGCGGAGCTTATCACAATTGCTCTGCGTCAATTATCTTTCAGGGTATGATTGCTCTTTAAAATAACACTGATTACTAATTCCTTGATCTCCCAAAAGTTTCCCATCGAAGAGGTACTAGACAAACTGAAGGAGCAGCTCTGTCTGCGCGATGAAGTCATCCTGCAGGCACCGCCAGGCGCGGGCAAAACAACCTTGGTTCCACTGGCATTAATGGGCGAGCCGTGGCTCAAGGGCAAGAAGATCCTGATGCTTGAGCCCCGACGATTGGCAACCAAAACTGCTGCACATCGAATATCAAGCCTGATCAATGAATCCCCCGGGGAATCTGTGGGCTATCGGATGCGCCTTGACACTAATGTTAGTGATAGAACTGTTATCGAAATTATTACCGAAGGCATCCTCACGAGAATGCTCCAAAGTGACCCGGCACTGTCTGATGTCGGTCTGGTCATCTTTGATGAATTCCATGAGCGAAGCCTTGATTCCGATCTGGCATTAGCCCTGTGCTTACATGGTAGATCGCTATTCCGCGAAGATCCGGAGGAGCCGCTCAAAATACTGCTGATGTCTGCGACCCTGGAGACTGTTCGCGCATCTGAACTTCTGGACAATGCACCAATAGTGCAAAGCCTCGGCAAATTATATTCGGTGGATATTTTTCATGGCGCAGCCAGCAAACCGCGAGACTCCATTGTCGACAGGACCGTCACCACTGTAATAAAGGCCCTCGATGAAAATCTCGACAGCAGCATTCTGGTATTCCTTCCTGGCCAGGGGGAAATATCACGCGTAACAGAGGCATTGGCCGACTGGATTTCATCGAAGAAAATACGAGACATTCATCTGCGCCCACTGTATGGGAATCTCTCGATTGAGGAGCAACAAAACGCGATTGCTCCGCTAAAGACCAGTGGCCACAGGAAAGTGGTGATCGCCACCAACATCGCTGAAACAAGCCTGACCATAGAGGGCATTGATGTAGTGGTCGATTCCGGCCTTGCTAGGGAGCCGGTATTTGACCCTTCGACTGGAATGACTCGCCTTCAAACCCGAAAAATTTCGCGGGCATCAAGTATTCAACGAATGGGGCGGGCAGGGAGATTGCGCCCAGGCCGTTGCTACCGACTTTGGTCCGCAGATCAGCAACAACAACTCGCTGCCCATGCCGAACCCGAGATTCTGCAGGCAGATTTGGCACCTCTGGCACTGCAGTTATTGCAATGGGGCATCAACGATCCCGCAGAATTAAGCTGGTTAGATGCGCCGCCAACAGGTGCTTGGAGTCAGGCAATAGAATTGCTGACAGCGCTGGGGGCTTTACAGAAAACGGACACGTCTCTAGTCCTTACTCAACACGGCAAGGCGATGACAACGCTACCCGTACATCCTCGATTGGCCCATTTACTGGTTTGCGGGGTAAAAATCAGAGAAGTGAAGATCGCCTGTGCGCTGGCGAGTATTCTCTCTGACCGGGACCCATTCAGGAGGCCAGAGATATCCTATCGACTGGCCATACTGGATGGACAAATTACCTGCCCGCCCGCAAACCGAGGATGGTTACGACGAAGCCAGCAACTGGCAAAACAATTTGAGCAACAAGTCATTCGACTGGGCAAGCTGCAAGACGATCAGTCCCTGCCTCAAGATCAGTTGGCGGGATATTTACTGAGCTGCGCCTATCCTGACCGAGTCGCCAGACGCAGACATGCCGGTGGATTTCAACTTGCAAATGGTCGCAGCGCCAACTTTGACGGTCATCATCTCTTAGGTAAAGAGCCCTGGCTTGCTATCGCGGAAGTCGGCGGAATCGCACGCAGTAAAGGAGACACCATACGTTCCGCCGCACCCTTGAATATTCGTTTATTTGAATCCCTTCTAAGTCATCTGGTTGATAACCAAACCATTGCCGAATGGGACAAGAAGACCAAGCGCTTTATCGGCGAGAACCGCAAGGTTATCGGCGCTCTCACATTGGAGAAGCGAAAGTTGGATGCCGTGCCACTACAAGCGAAAGCGGACGCACTTATTCAGCATATTCGTGACCAGGGCCTTGATCTTCTGCCCTGGTCGAAAGAGCTTCGTCAGTGGCAAGCCCGCGTTATGCTGGTAAAGACCACTCTGGGATTCAAAAGCTGGCCCGACCTCAGCGATGCGTACTTACTGGAGAACCTGGAAGACTGGCTTGCGCCCTATTTAGAGCCAGTCACTCAAATTTCACACTTCAAGAAGCTAGCATTAAAAGACATCCTGTTTGCACAACTGCCCTGGGAGCAGTCACAGCAGCTCAAGCATCTTGTACCAGAACGCTACAAAGTCCCCACCGGGTCGCGATATCAAATTGATTACACACAGTCGCCACCGGTACTTGCGGTAAAACTACAGGAGATGTTTGGCTGCAAGGAAACCCCGACAATCGCAAACGGCAAGGTATCCCTGCTCATCCATCTGTTGTCCCCCGCCGGAAGGCCACTGCAAGTGACCCAGGATCTGGCCGGCTTCTGGAAGACATCCTACCAGGACGTCAAAAAAGAAATGAAAGGCCGCTACCCAAAACACCGCTGGCCCGACGATCCATAATAGTGCCAGGTACTTTGTCCCGGAGTATTACGTCCTTTGTTGCGGCGGACCTCATTTCTAGAAAATGTTGAGGATATTGTCCCTGGCCTGATTTTTAAATAAAGTGTACCTTCCTCTTCTTTGAGCCCCTTGTAGGAATCCGGATATATGCGACGAAGGCTTTTTGTTATTGCTATTGGCTTGATGCTGGCTGGCAGTTTCCTGGCACATCAAATTCAGACCAGCAATGGCGTTACTGTTACGGAAGTGAGATTCGATGGGCTCGGTGATAGTCGGATGAGTGCTTTGCTCTATGTACCAGAGAACGCGAGCGAAGAACATCCAGCCCCTGGAATTCTTGCCATACATGGCTATATCAACTCCCGGGAGACGCAATCTGGCTTCGCCATAGAATTTGCCCGGCGAGGATATGTCGTCCTTGCCCTGGATCAAACCGGACATGGCTATTCAGACCCGCCAGCATTTGCAAATGGATTCGGCGGACCCGATGGGCTTCGTTATTTGAGAAGCCTGCGGTTTGTGGACAAGCAGAAGATTGGCCTCGAGGGCCACTCCATGGGAGGCTGGGCGGTGCAGATGGCTGCGGCTGCGGCGCCCACTGACTATGAGGCAATGGTACTGGCGGGATCTTCAACCGGTACTTTTGGAGCGCCGGAAGGAACGAAAGATAGTCCAAAAAATCTATTGCTGATATTCAGCCGGTACGATGAATTTTCCGAGCTAATGTGGGGAGCTGAAACGCCAGCTGATATCGTCGACACGGATAAACTCAAGAGGCTGTTCGACACAAAGGGGCGCATCGAGATCGGTAAACGCTACGGAGACCTGGCATCAGGTAATGCACGAAAATTAGAAATGCCGCCAGTAACGCATCCCGGGGATCACTTATCAGTTGAGGCGATTGGCGCCAGCATTAAGTGGTTTGATTTGACACTCCAACATGACAGCCAGCTGAATGCTTCAGAGCAAATCTGGTACTGGAAAGAATTCGGTACCCTGATTGCCCTTATAGGACTGGCATTGCTGATCTTTCCCCTGGTTGACTTGCTGGCGTCCCTGGCAGTCTTTAATTTCACCTTTCACTTCGAGAAGCCCAAAGCACTGATTAATTCATCCGGGCTACGCCTGAATATCGCATTAACCATGTCAATTCCTGTCATCACATTCTTCCCATTGCAGACGCTCGCCAACATGGTATTTCCGGCCAGCTCTCTATTTCCCCAACAAATTACCAATGGTGTATTGTTGTGGGCATGGGGAACGGGATTAGTGACCATGGGTCTATTCCTGTTTTGGAATCGCGGATCAGGGCGAGGGCTCCTTGAATTGGGCATGCCCGCAAACAGATCAATCGTGATAAAGGCCATGTTGATGGCGATAAGTTGTTGTGCCGTGCTCTACCTGTCTTTATTGCTGGCCGATCAGCTCATGCTAGTCGATTTCCGCTTCTGGGTGGTCGCATTAAAACTCCTGTCTCCAGACCAGTTCACTATGTTCCTGATCTACGTATTACCATTTACGCTGTACTTCCTGGTGCTCTCACTGTCTTTACACAACCCGCTAAGGCAAGACTTAAGCCCTGGCAAAGCCATCTGGGTGAATGGGCTTATCTTAAGCGGCGGCTTCATTGTGATGTTGCTGATCCAATATATGCCGCTATTACTCGGCGGCACCCTTGCCATTGCCTCCATGCCGTTACTCAGCATCGTCGCTTTTCAATTTGTTCCACTCCTGTTTCTGGTAGGGGCAGTGTCCACATTTTGTTATCAGAAGTGCGGGAATATTTACACTGGCGCCTTCATCAATGGTATTTTTGTTACCTGGTACATGGTTGCCGGAACAGCAACACAGGCATTACCTTTTTGGTACTAGCACTTTTTGTATTAGTACTTTTGGTATAAATAAAACGAGAAAAAACAGATCAATGTCAAAGCACAAGAAACAAGGTGGGTCACTCCAGGATCAACTTCGAAAGGCAGGGCTGGTTACGGACAAACAGGTTCGCAAGGCCTCGAAGGGAATTCACCGTCAGGAGATGCGCGTCAAGCAAGGCCTTGAGACTGATGAAAACAGGGAAGTGGTCGAAAGGGAACGAGCCGAAAAAACTGCAAGCGACAAGCAGAAGAATGAGCAACTAAACAAGGAAGCGCAGTCCAAGGCAATCATTGCGCAGGTCAAGCAAATGATTGCAGCGAACAGTCAGCGTGAGCGTGGCGACGCGATTTACAATTTCACCGATCAGAACAAAATAAAGAAAATATATATCTCCGAGCAGAACAAGACTCACCTGAATAAGGGATTCCTCGCTATTGTGAAATCCGGGGAGTCCTACGATCTGGTGCCAGAGAAGGTTGCACAAAAAATAATGGCTCGAAAGGACGGCATCGTTCTCTATCTATATGATCGTGCATCAGAAGTCATCGATGAAGATGACCCCTACAAGGACTACCAGATTCCCGACGACCTGGAGTGGTAGCCACCCCTTGGCAGCAACAGACTGTGTTAGTGGCAATGGGCTATACAAAGGGCTATACAACGGGCTATGGATTCTCGATGGTGACCTTAAGATCCACCAGTTCATCAATTTGCTCTGCGTTAAATCCCAGTTCCAACAGGAGCTTCCTTGTCTCCGTGGCAAAGGGAGCAGTGGCACCCTGCGCTTGAAAGCCATCACCGTCGAGTTTTACAGGAGGGCTAAGTGCACGGAATCGTCCTGCAGTGGGATGA
Organism: Pseudomonadales bacterium; assembly: GCA_046582185.1. Classification (GTDB taxonomy): domain Bacteria; phylum Pseudomonadota; class Gammaproteobacteria; order Pseudomonadales; family Azotimanducaceae. Next base: position 94,577 of record JAYGEX010000038.1, read on the forward strand.
TCCAATAGGTAGAACATGCCGTTAGCTTCTGTCTGGCTATCTTCAAATAGCTCGACCGGAAATTTAACAATCGACACTGGCACGCCTGCTATTTTAAGCCTCTCTAACCACTCACCACTATTCTTGGCACGAATAATGGCTTCCACTTCAACTTGCAGATTCAGAAAATATTCATTATCGAGCACCTCAGTACGATCCCGGTCAAGATTTAGGTCAACGAAACCCAGGGCAGTACTAAATTTGATTTGCAATGCTCTGCTGGCACAGGCAATTGCAATACTGCTATCACCTGTATCGTAGGTCCTGAAATATATAGTGCGAAGCGGCAGGACTCTCGCAGATGGCAGGCTCGCCGCTTGATCTTCAAAGGATGCGCCATCTATACGTTGTTGGTTAATGACCGCAATAATTTCATTGTGTTTGTCTCTATCCAGGTCTTCTGAACGAACAAGCTGGTTATTCGCCAGGGTCATGGCTGATTGCATCAGGCTGACATCAACAACGCCGCCCCTGCCCGTCCTTTCTCTCCTAAATAGCGCTGAACTAATGCCAAAAGCTAAAGACATGGCGGCCATATAATCCGAGATCACCGGATCACCCGGCGCTGGACGACCATCAACAATGCGACCCATGGCGGCCATCAAACCGCTCCTGGCCTGCACAACAATATCCATCGCCGACAAGCTTGCATCCGGTCCTTCTTTTCCAAAGGGCGTAATTTCACCGATAATAAGTCGCGGGAACTTGTTGGTAAGTGTTGCTGAATCAATGCCCATCTTTACTGCAAGACCTGGCCGAAAGTTCATCAGTATGACGTCTGCCCATTCCAGCAGGGAGTCAATCACAGGCCTTGCCTTTTCATCACTTAGCTTCAGCGGCAAAGAATGTTTGCCGCGATTTCGGGAAATAAATATTCTGGATTCCAGAGGCACAACTTCACCCATGTGTCGATTGGGATCACCCTCCGGCGATTCAATCTTGATGACTTCGGCGCCACCTTCGGCGAGCAATTGGCCGCAGAATGGCACAGCAACAAACTGCCCAAACTCGACGACCTTTATATTTTCAAATGGCTGGTTGCTTAAGGAGGACGACGACATAAAATATTTGAGGGTTGACTGCTATTAGAAAGAGTGGCCTCAAGTCTCTTCTTTTCCTATCCACTTGTCCATTTTCGGTGGCTGATAACTCGCCATCATGCCAAGCAAGTCGGCAGGGTTATCACTAACCAGCAACATATCGCGATGTATATCCTTTACGAAGGATTGATCTACTGCGTTATTTAGAAACGCGAGCAGATGCTTGTAGTAGTTCTCGGTATTCAGGAGGGCGATGGGTTTGTTATGGAAGCCTAATTGCGACCAGGTCCAGACTTCAAACAATTCTTCCAGTGTTCCGAGCCCACCTGGAAGTGCAATAAAGCCATCTGACAATTCCGCCATCAGTGCTTTGCGCTCGTGCATTGAGGACACAATTTTCAGTTCACTTAAGCCATCGTGTGAGACCTCGTAGTCCACCAGCGCTTGTGGGATAACGCCGATGACTTCCCCGCCGGCCTTAATCACTTCATCAGCAATCTTGCCCATGATGCCAACGCTGGCGCCACCGTAGACCAGGCCGATGCCCTGTTCCACGAATTCTTTGGCAAGCACTCCTGCATTTGATAAAAACGCAGGGTGCCTCCCGGGACTAGAACCACAATAAACACATATCCTCTTCATTCATGAAGCATACCTTAAAGCACATGAAGAAAAAGAACATAGAGAATTACACGCTGCGAATATTGACCGGCTTATCACCATCGCCATCCGGCTGATCTTCATCGTTAGTCTCTCTATCAGACTCGTCTTCAGAATCCATCAGCTCTCCCTCAAGATCGTCATCTAATTCACTATCGATATCAGAGTCATCAATCCATTCGCCGCCGCCAGGCTCATCGTCGGGCCAGGGCGAAAATGGGAACGGACGTTGTTCTGTATTGAAGGTTTGAAATTCCAGGATTTCATAGATATAAACGCTAAGGTTTTTACCGAACTGCAACAAGGGTTCATTCGCCCGCCCAGTGAACAGTACCGACACAAACTGATACAAGGAAAGCAATATAACAATGAGTTCTGCAATGCTGTAAGCAAGCACGAACAACAACATATACAGGCCGCGCCCCCAAATATCGCCGCTCATCAGATTTTGTCTTATTCTATCGTCCATTTCGTTTTCCCGTTTGTTAATTGATGGAACATATAAAGCAATAACGATACCAACCTTACATATTGTTATTTATCAATGACTTATCACTCCCCTATTTAACCACCTTGGTCAATTTCACCAATAGGTGATCTTCCTAATTCCATGACGGCATCACCTGACTGAATTACACCGTCTTAGTGAATTGACGACATGTATATAATGTATACACATATAATGCGATCAATTATTGTGACGATACCAATGGGAATCGTCATGAGGGACGTCTCCATGAAATCACGAAACAAGAGATGGCAGATCCGCTCGGACCTGCTGCTGCGATATAGACTCATCGAAATTATCTCCATGTGGGAAGGTAGGTTAACCACCAATCACCTCTGCGATACATTTGGTATCGGCCGGCAGCAGGCATCAAAAGATATCAATACCTACCTGCAGGAGATCGGGCCGGGCAATCTCATTTACGACAAACACCTCAAAGGTTACAAACCAACAGAGAACTTCGCGCCTTGTGTCACCTCCGGACTCTGCGACGAATATCTAAACCTGATGCATCGCAACAACGAACTCAGCCATACCTTTGAATTCCTGTCACTGCAGATTGCAAACACCGAAGTTGTCTCGGTACCTGCCCGACATATTCGCCCTTTGGTGTTACGCCCGATAGTCACGGCCGCCAGACAGAATCGCCGCCTCGAAGTCGACTATGTGTCCATTCACAACCCGGACAGAGAAGGAAGAGTCATCGTTCCTCATACGCTGGTTTACACGGGTCTAAGATGGCATGTGAGAGCCTGGTGTGAGAAGAATAAAGATTACAGGGATTTTGTTCTTAGCAGGTTTAGAGGCGAAGCGGAGATCATGGATGTATC
>JAYGEX010000026.1:0-49138 GCA_046582185.1 Pseudomonadales bacterium
GAGATGGTTATGCCTGGCGATAACGTGTTGATGAGTGTTGATCTCATTGCACCGATTGCTATGGAAGAAGGTCAGAAGTTTGCTATTCGGGAAGGTGGCCGCACAGTAGGTGCTGGCGTGGTAACCAAAATAGTTGGATAGATTTGTCTAACTTAGCCCTGGGGCTAGTAATTATCTTTGGGGGCGGGTATTATGTGCGCCCTCAAAGTTGACAGACTTTGAAGTCGGGCTTTGTTGGGATCCTTCGTTTTGGATCCAATTTGAAGACTGAGAGTAAGAGATTGGGGAGCCGTTGGCTCCGCGAAAATCGGTAAATTTGAACGGCCGACCAGTAGCACAAACAAGGCTTCGATTTGAAGCCATGGGCAGCTTGATATCAAGCAGGGGCATCATTGAATGCGCCTTCCCTATTCATGGGGAGGGTTTTTTATTGTCCCAGATTTTATGCCCGATAGCTTTTTGCAGCGGATATGTCGCAAAAAGGTTGCAAGATAGAGTTTCAGGAAACGTTGTTTTTAATTGACGTTTCAACGAAGATTTTCAACGAAAAGTTACGACACGAAATTTATAAACGTGCCACCGTCATCAGGAGATGGGTTGAATGAAGAACCAGAGAATCAGAATTCGGCTAAAGGCGTTTGATCACCGCCTTATCGATATCTCTACGCAGGAAATTGTAAATACTGCAAAACGGACTGGCGCCCAGGTACGTGGCCCTATTCCTCTACCTACACGAAAAGAGAAATTCACCATTCTAATTTCTCCTCACGTAGATAAGGACGCACGGGATCAATACGAAATAAGAACGCACAAGCGCTTGCTGGATATCATCGAACCTACTGAGAAGACTGTAGATGCGTTGACCAAGTTGGATCTCGCAGCAGGTGTGGAAGTTCAGATCAATTTGGCTTAATTGCCTGCTTGTTCCCTCATTGAGGGAATGGTTTTACGTCAGAGTTGACGGAGTAGAAAAATGACAATTGGAATTGTGGGTAAAAAAATAGGAATGACACGTATCTTCACCGAAGAAGGCGTATCTATTCCTGTCACTGTGGTTGAAGCACATCCGAACCGAGTGACGCAGATTAAGTCGCTCGAAAATGATGGCTATGCCGCCATCCAAATTACCCATGGCGCAATCAAGGCTTCGAACGTAAGCAAGCCTAAGGCTGGTCATTTCAGCAAGGCAAATGTTGAAGCGGGTCGGCATCTTTGCGAATTTCGTTGCGACGAAGGTGAGGAATTTAGTGTCGGCGATACGCTTACGGTTGAGCGATTTGAAGAAGGCCAAATGGTAGATGTATCAGGGCAGTCTAAAGGTAAGGGATTTGCTGGCGTTGTAAAACGTTACAACTTTCAGATGCAAGACGCGACACACGGTAACTCGGTATCTCACCGGGCGCCGGGTTCGATCGGACAGTGCCAGACGCCTGGACGAGTATTTAAAGGTAAGAAGATGGCTGGTCACATGGGTGCAGTGAAAGTGACTGCCCAGACATTGGAAATTGTAAAAATTGACCAGGAAAATAACCTGCTGCTAATTAAGGGTGCGGTTCCTGGTGCTAAGGGCGGTGATGTAATTGTTACTCCTGCCGTCAAAGCTCGAAATTAAGCGGGAGTGGAATCTTGAATCTCAATATTTCAGAACCAGGCAAAGGACTCACAGACAAAGCTGTTGATGTGTCCGAGACCACGTTTGGTCGTCAGTATAATGAAGCACTTGTACATCAGGTTGTTGTCGCCTTTATGGCTGGAGCCAGACAAGGTTCTAAGGCACAGAAGACGCGATCTGAAGTCAATGGTGGTGGTCGCAAGCCTTTTAGGCAAAAAGGTACTGGTCGTGCGCGAGCGGGTACTATTCGTAGTCCTATCTGGCGTGGAGGTGGCGTAACGTTTGCTGCAAAGCCAAGAGATCATTCTCAAAAAGTTAACAAGAAGATGTTTCGTGGCGCGATGCAGTCAATTTTGTCTGAACTGATTCGTCAGGAGCGCCTGGTTATAACGGAAGATTTCTCCGTTGACGCGCCCAAGACCAAGCAGGTCCAGGCTCGCCTTAAGGATCTGGGTCTTGAGAACGTGTTGATTGTCGTAGAAGAGCTGGATAACAACCTATATCTTGCTGCTCGGAATCTTAAAAAAGTCGAAGTCATTGACGTACAGGGTGTAAATCCAGTCAATTTGATTGGTTTCGAGAAAGTGCTGTTTACAGTAGGTGCGCTCAAGCAAGCAGAGGAGATGTTGGGATGAACCAGGAGAGAATGTACAAAGTAATTCTTGGCGCTCATATTTCTGAGAAGGCAACGCTTATAGCTGATGAGACAAACCAGTTTACTTTCAAAGTTGCCAAAGATGCTACCCGGCCTGAAATTAAAAAAGCAGTAGAAGGTATTTACGGCGTCTCAGTACGGAATGTCACCGTCCTGAACGTAAAGGGCAAAGTGAAGAGAACCATGCGCGGTACCAGCAGAAAAGCTAGCTGGAAGAAAGCTTATGTTCGTTTGAATGACGGACATGACATTGATTTTTCAACAACACCTAGCTAGTTGACTAGTAGCTAACGAACAGAATTAGGCGCGAGATTACAAAATGCCAATCGTAAAAACAAAACCGACTTCACCAGGTCGTAGATTTGTAGTTAAGGTCGTTAATCCTGATCTACATAAGGGTGAACCGTATAAGCCACTATTGGAAAAGAAGACCAAGACTGGCGGTCGGAATAACAATGGTCGCATTACTACCCGCCATATCGGCGGTGGTCATAAACAGAAATATCGCATTATTGATTTCAAACGAAATAAAGATGGCATTAAGGCCACAGTAGAAAGATTAGAGTACGACCCCAATAGAACTGCAAATATAGCCCTCCTCAAGTACGCCGACGGAGAGAGACGTTACATCATAGCTCCTAGGAATGTTAAAGCAGGCGACGAGATTCAGTCAGGAGATTCAACACCAATGACACCTGGCAATTGCCTGCCAATGCGTAACATTCCTATGGGTAGTGTTATTCATTGCATTGAGCTAAAGGCTGGCAAGGGTGCGCAAATTGCAAGAAGTGCCGGAACATCAGCCCAGCTGGTAGCAAAAGAAGGTCGTTACGTTACTTTGCGTTTACGTTCAGGTGAGATGCGCAAAGTACTGGCAGAATGCCGAGCTACACTCGGTGAAGTCAGCAACCCGGAGCACAATCTTAGGTCTTTGGGTAAGGCTGGCGCAACACGATGGAGAGGCATCAGGCCGACTGTTCGTGGTGTAGTAATGAATCCGGTTGATCACCCCCATGGTGGTGGTGAAGGTAAGACATCTGGTGGTCGTCATCCCGTTTCACCCTGGGGTGTACCTACCAAGGGCCATAAAACTCGTAAGAACAAGCGAACAGATAAGATGATTATCAGACGTCGCCGTTCCACTCGATAAGGAGATAAAACGTGCCTCGTAGCTTAAAAAAAGGACCTTTCGTTGATCTGCATTTGGTCGAGAAAGTCCGGAAGGCAGTTGCAAGTAATGACAAGCGGCCCATTAAGACATGGTCTCGTCGTTCGATGATTACACCAGATATGGTTGGTCTGACGATTCAGGTCCATAACGGTCGACAGCATATTCCAGTCTTCATCAATGAAGACATGGTTGGGCACAAGCTCGGTGAGTTTGCCTTGACCAGAACCTTTCGTGGCCATGCCGCGGATAAAAAGGCTCGCAGGTAGGTATAGATGATGGAAGTCTCAGCTAGATTAAAAGGTGCAAGATTGTCTGCACAGAAAGCTCGCCTGGTTGCTGACCAGATACGTGGCAAGCAGGTAGGTGATGCTCTGAATATTCTGAATTTCAGTACCAAGAAGGGCGCTCATCTTGTCCGAAAGTTACTTGAATCGGCGATTGCAAATGCCGAGCACAATGAAGGTGCTGATGTTGATGAATTGTCAGTATCACGAATTTCTGTCGATGAAGGTTTGACAATGAAGCGAATTCGGCCACGCGCAAAAGGTCGCGCAGATCGAATATTGAAGCGAAGCTGTCACATCACTCTTGCTGTCGCTGATTAAGCGGTAGGCAAGGGAAATAGGTTAAAACAGGAGACAAATATGGGTCAGAAAGTACATCCTACTGGAATGCGACTTGGCATTGTCAAGGAACATACCTCTATCTGGTATGCCAGTGGACCTGCGTATGCAGAAAAGCTTCTTATAGACCTGAAAGTTCGAGAGTTCATTCAAAAAAGACTGGCACAGGCTTCTGTTAGTCGAATTGAAATTCAGCGACCAGCGCAGACAGCACGGATTACGATCCATACTGCTCGTCCTGGAATAGTTATTGGAAAGAAGGGCGAAGATGTAGAGAAGCTTCGTCGGGCTGTAACAAAGTTGATGGGCGTTCCAGTGCATATCAATATTGAAGAAATTCGGAAGCCTGAAATAGATGCCTATCTCGTTGCGCAGAATGTTGCACAGCAGTTAGAGCGGAGAGTTCAGTTTAGAAGAGCGATGAAGCGAGTAATGCAGAATGCTACAAGACAGGGCGCTCAAGGCATCAAAGTGCGAGTGGCAGGTCGACTGGGTGGTGCTGAAATTGCAAGATCTGAAACTTACCACGAAGGCAGGGTTCCTCTTCATACGCTACGTGCGGACATCGACTACGCACAAGCGGAAGCGCTGACCACATACGGAATACTTGGCGTGAAGGTCTGGATTTTCAAAGGTGAAGTCCTTGGCGATCGTGAAGAAAATGCACAGCAGAAATCTACGAAAGTTCAGAGTTTTGGATAAAAGAAATGTTACAACCGAAGCGTACAAAATTTAGAAAGCAAATGAAGGGTCGGAATCGGGGCCTTGCGCACCGTGGTAATTCCGTTAGCTTTGGTGAGTACGGACTCAAGGCCACTTCAAGAGGGCGATTGACTGCCAGGCAGATTGAAGCAGGTCGACGAGCGATGACCAGACGTGTAAGGCGTGGCGGTCAGATTTGGATTCGTGTCTTCCCGGACAAGCCAATTACCCAGAAGCCATTGGAAGTTCGGCAGGGTAAAGGTAAGGGTAATGTTGAGTATTGGGTAGCTCAGATAAAGCCAGGAAAGGTTTTGTATGAGATGGAAGGTGTTACAGAAGAAGAAGCGCGAGATGCCTTCAGGCTAGCGGCGGCTAAACTGCCATTTGCCACGGCCTTTGTTAAACGAGTAGTAATGTAATTGACTAAATTAGGTGAATGTTCACCTTATGAGAATTGTTGAAATGAAAGCATCTGAGTTAAGAGAAAAGTCGGTAGATGAGCTTCAGGAGAATCTGATAGCGCTGGTGAAAGATCAATTTTCATACCGTATGCAAAAGTCTACTGGTCAATTGAATCAGACACATTTGCTAAAAGAAGTAGGAAGAGATATCGCTAGAGTTAAGACAGTCTTGAACGTAAAGGAAGTCTTGAACGCAAAAGAAGCGTCCAACGCGGCAACAGCATCTAGCGAAAAAACAGAAACGAGCACTACTGAGGCGTAATGAGCGACTGGGTATTAGATTCAGTTGAGGAACAGGTCAATGAGTAAAGATAAAAACGTAGCACGCACGGCAAGCGGCACAGTTGTTAGCAACAAGATGGATAAGACCATCACGGTTGCAGTGGAGCGAATGATCAAGCATCCCTTCTATGGGAAGTACATTAAGCGTTCGAAGAAAATTCATGCTCATGATCCGGAGAATCAGTGCCAGGAAGGGGATATTGTCACGATTGAGGAAACTCGCCCCATTTCCAAGACGAAGGCATGGAAGCTGAGTTCAGTAGATAGAAAAATAGCAGTTATATAAATGGGTTTATACCCAGTGAAATTGGTGGAGTTAACGGTATGATTCAGACGCAAACTTACTTGGATATCGCAGACAATAGTGGTGCGCGCCGGGTGATGTGTATCAAGGTACTTGGTGGTTCCAAGAGGCGCTATGCAGGTGTTGGTGACATCATCAAAGTGACAGTGAAGGAAGCGATTCCTAGAGGTCGGGTAAAGAAAGGCCAGGTTTTGGATGCTGTTGTTGTTAGAACAAAGAAAGGCATACGTAGGCCTGATGGATCTGTAATCAGGTTTGATGGCAATGCTGCAGTGTTACTGAATGCGCAGAAGCAGCCTATTGGAACTCGAATATTTGGTCCGGTAACGAGGGAACTTCGCAATGATAATTTCATGCGGATTATCTCCTTGGCACCGGAAGTATTGTAAGGACTGGGTTAGACATGCAAAAAATTAGAAAAGATGACCAGGTAATTGTCATCGCAGGTAAGGATAAAGGTAAGACAGGCACTGTTACTCGTATACGGGATGATGGTCGCCTCTATGTTTCCGGTATCAATATGATCAAGCGCCACACAAAAGGTAACCCGCAGATGGGACAGCCTGGCGGCATCATTGAAAAAGAAGCGCCTTTGCAGGCGTCAAACATAGCGATTTATAACAGTAGTGCCAACAAAGCAGACAGAGTGGGCATCAAAATTTTGGAAGACGGAAAGAAAGTAAGAATCTATAAGTCTTCCGATGAGCAGATTGACGGTTAATTGATATGGCTGATCTAAAGAAAGTATACGACGACGAACTTAAGCCCAAGTTAAAAGAACAACTTGGCTTGGCGAATGTAATGGAGGTTCCTCGAATCACCAAAATCACCCTGAACATGGGTGTGGGTGAGGCGATTGGTGACCGTAAGCAATTAGATGCTGCGGTATCCAATTTGGAAGCGATTGCAGGTCAAAAGGTTGTAACAAATAATGCGCGCAAATCGATTGCGGGATTCAAGATTCGCGAAGGATATCCAATCGGATGCAAGGTTACTCTGCGCAGGGATCGAATGTACGAGTTTCTCGAACGTTTGATCAGTATTGCGATCCCAAGACAGAGAGACTTTCGTGGCATTAGCCCTAAGTCCTTTGATGGAAGAGGCAACTTTTCCATGGGCTTTACAGAGCAGATTGTTTTCCCTGAAATTGATTACGACAAGATAGACAAGATTCGGGGTCTGGACGTCGCAATCACGACGACTGCGAAGAACGATGATGAAGGCAGAGCGCTATTAAGGGCTTTTGGTTTTCCACTTAGAGATGCCGGTTAAGTCAGGCATATTCTAGAAGAGAATAACGAGTAGAGAGTTTGTATGGCAAAAGTATCGATGGTAAATCGCGAATTGAAACGCCAAAAGACAGCGAAGAAGTACGCTGTAAAGCGTGCGGCGTTTAAAGCGACCATTTCGAATCCTGAATCGTCAGATGACGAACGTTGGGAGGCGCAGCTGAATTTGCAGAAATTGCCGCGTAATGCGAGTCCATGCCGCCAAGTAAGACGCTGTGCACTGACCGGCAGACCTCATGGGGTCTACCGTAGATTTGGTCTGGCGAGACAAAAATTGAGAGAGGCTGCCATGCGGGGAGATATTCCTGGCCTGGTTAAGTCAAGCTGGTAATAGGAGCTAATTAAAAAATGACTATGCAAGATCCGTTGGCGGACTTTTTGACAAGAGTTCGTAATGCACAACAAGCCCACATTGCTGATGTTGAAATGCCAAGTTCAACTACCAAGGTGTCTATAGCCAAAGTCTTGAAAGACGAAGGCTTTATCGGTGACTATGCGGTTGCTGAAGGCGAGCATGGAAAGTCGACTTTAAGTATTGCGCTGAAATATCACGAAGGTCGCCCAGTGATTGAAGAAATAAAGCGAATTAGTCGTCCAGGACTTCGTCAGTATAAAGGCAAGGGTGATATCCCTGTCGTTAGAGGTGGCCTCGGAATTATCATCTTGTCCACTAACAAGGGTGTTATGACGGATCGAGCTGCACGAGCGGCTGGTGTTGGCGGCGAATTACTCTGTTCGGTCTTTTGACCTAGCGACTTTATATTCAGAATTGAAGCGATACAGAACAGAATCGGTATAGGCAAAATTTATGTCACGAATTGTAAACAATCCAGTAGAAATTCCGCAAGGTGTTGAAGTAACACTGAATGGGCAGGAACTGACTGTGAAAGGTAGTAAGGGTCAGCTAAACCTGACTATTCATGATTACGTCAAGGTTTCTCAAGAAGAAGGTAAGTTGACATTTGGCGCTAGCCAATCAGGTAAGAAGCCTATCGCTATGTCAGGCACTTTCCGGGCGATTATTGGCAATATGGTTCTGGGTGTTAGCAAGGGCTTTCAGAAAGAACTCGAACTTCGCGGCGTTGGTTACAGAGCTGCAATGCAAGGTAAGAATCTGAACCTGACTTTGGGTTTTTCGCATCCTGTCCAGTATCCGATTCCAGAGGGAATCGATATAGAGACACCCACGCAAACCCAGATAATAATCAAGGGTATCGACAAGCAGAAAGTGGGACAAATTGCAGCTGAAATCAGGGCATTTAGACCACCGGAACCTTATAAAGGTAAGGGTGTTCGTTACGCAGATGAGCAAGTTAAGCGTAAGGAAGCGAAGAAAAAGTAAATTGATTTTGATCTGGTTGCGTCAGTTAGCCGAGAGGCTCAGCAACTTAATGACAAAAGAGACGAGTAAGAAGAAATGAGCAAGAAAAGAGACGCAAGATTAAGAAGAGCGAGACGGGGCAGAAAGCATATGCATAAGCTCGAAGTACCGAGATTGTGTGTGTACCGTTCTCCACGTCACATCTATGCACAGATAATTTCTGCAGCTGGCGACACGATACAGGCAAGTGCTTCTACTCTGGAAAAGACTCTTCGTGGTGAAGTGTCGGGAAATGTTGATGGTGCAACGAGAGTTGGACAATTAATAGCAGAGCGAGCAAAAGAAGCTGGCGTAGAAAAAGTAGCATTCGACCGATCTGGATATAAATTCCACGGGCGAGTTAAAGCATTGGCCGAAGCAGCAAGAGAAGGCGGGCTTCAATTCTAAGTCAAGCTTGGAAGATTATTTAGAGGATAAGTAATGGCGTATAACGACCAGGATAATGAAGAAGGCATCCAGGAAAAACTGGTACAGGTGAATCGCGTAGCCAAGGTTGTAAAAGGCGGCCGAATCTTTGGATTTACTGCTTTGACTGTCGTTGGTGATGGTAATGGCCGAGTTGGCTACGGCCGTGGTAAGGCGCGTGAAGTGCCTCTTGCTATTCAGAAGGCGATGGAAGCTGCACGTCGTAACATGATCGATGTTGATCTGAATGGAACTACACTTCAATACCCGATTACTGCTCGACATGGCGCATCAAAGATTTTCATGCAGCCAGCATCAGAAGGAACCGGAATCATCGCAGGTAAGACAATGCGAGCAGTTCTTGAAGTTGCCGGTGTCCATAATGTATTGGCTAAGTGTTACGGATCAACGAATCCAGTAAATGTAATTAGAGCTACGTTTAAAGGTCTCCAAAATATGCGATCTCCGGAGAGCATTGCTGAGAAACGTGGGCTAAGTGTCGATGAGATGGTGGGTTAGCATGGCGACTAAAACAATTAAGGTGACTTTGACCAAGAGTCCAATTAGCAGGCTAAAGAATCACAGGGCCTGCGTTGCTGGCTTGGGTCTAAAGAAGATCCGCCAGACGGTTGAAGTTGAAGATACGCCTTCTGTTAGAGGGATGATCAACAAGGTTTACTACATGGTAAGTGTAGAAGGCGAGTAGGGTTTTTTTGTAAGAACCGCTGAAGGCTCTTTATAAGAACTGCTGAGGGCTCTTTATAAGAGCTGCTGAAGGCTCCATATAAGAGCCGCTAAAGGTTAGGAAAAAGAAATGCAATTAAATGAATTGAAAGCTGCCAAAGGTAGCCGTCCTACAAAGAAGCGAGTTGGTCGCGGAATTGGTAGTGGTACCGGTAAGACTTGTGGTCGTGGTCATAAAGGTCAGAAGTCCAGAACTGGTGGCGGTATTCGACCTGGGTTTGAAGGCGGGCAACAGCCCTTGCAGCTGCGATTGCCAAAGTTTGGCTTTACCTCAGCCAAAGCACGGGTAAGCGCGGAAGTTACATTGTCTGAGCTGGGCAAAGTAAATGCTGATGTAATTGACCTTCAGGCTTTAAAAGACGCAGATATCATTTCAGAAGGTATGTTGCGCGCCAAGGTAATGTTGTCTGGAACGGTAGACAAGGCAGTGACGCTTAAAGGTATAGGCGTAACTAAAGGTGCACGTGCAGCGATTGAAGCTGCCGGTGGAAAGATAGAAGAGTAGTTGTAGAAATAAATGACAAGCACACTCGCACAAGGGAGAGCAATGGCGACCGGCGGCGGCTTAACAGAGCTGAGACACCGGCTGGTTTACGTTTTGATCGCCATCATTGTTTATCGAATTGGAAGTCATATTCCTATTCCGGGAATAAATCCAGAGCAGCTAAGATCTCTGTTTGAACAGCAGCAAGGTGGCATTCTGGATCTATTTAACATGTTCTCGGGTGGTGCTCTGGAACGTATGAGCATATTCGCGCTCGGTATTATGCCTTACATTTCGGCATCGATTATTACGCAGTTGCTGGTAGCGACTACGCCATCTCTTCAGCAGTTAAGGAAAGAAGGCGAGGCTGGACGTCGCAAGATTGCACAGTATACGCGTTACGGTACTTTGCTCCTGGCAACTGTTCAGGGTTTCGCCATGAGCAGCGGCCTGGCATCGCAAGGGCTAGCCTACGCAGGTAATATCGGGTTCCATTTTGTGGCGATTACCACGCTGGTCACCGGTGCGATGTTCTTAATGTGGTTAGGTGAGCAGGTGACGGAGCGAGGTGTAGGTAATGGCATTTCAATCATCATCTTCACGGGTATCGTCTCTGGTTTTCCTGGCGCGATAGGCCAGTCGTTTGAGCAGGCTCGTCAGGGTGAGATTTCCATCATGGCGCTACTGATCATTGGATCGCTTGCTGTTGGTATCGTTGCATTTGTAGTTTTTGTAGAGCGGGGGCAGCGACGGATCACGATTAATTATGCCCGACGTCAACAAGGTCGGCGCATGTATCAGGCCCAGAGTAGCCACTTGCCGCTAAAAGTGAATATGGCGGGAGTTATACCTGCAATTTTCGCCAGTAGCTTGTTGTTGTTTCCTGCGTCTTTAGGGCAGTGGTTCGGTCAGTCGCCAGGAATGGAATGGCTTCAGGAATTAAGTTTGCAGATTGCGCCAGGGCAGCCGCTAAATATTATCTTGTTCTCTATGGGCATCATTTTCTTCTGCTTCTGGTATACGGCGATTATGTTTAATCCTAAAGAAGTAGCAGACAACCTGAAAAAATCAGGGGCATTTATCCCAGGTTACAGGCCGGGGGATCAGACCGCGAAACACATTGATACGATTCTGACCAGGCTGACTTTATTTGGTTCTTTGTACATGACAGCAGTGTGTTTGTTGCCACAGTTTCTGATCGTTCAGTTCAACATCACCTTCCAACTGGGTGGTACGGCGCTTTTGATTGTCGTAGTAGTCGTAATGGATTTTATGGCACAAGTGCAAACACACCTGATGTCACATCAGTATGAATCGTTAATGAAAAAGTCCAACTTACAAAATTTTGGACGTAAATAGGAATAGTCGGAGCAAATTATGAAAGTCAGAGCTTCAGTAAAAAAAATGTGCCGGAACTGTAAAGTTATCAAACGCAAAGGGGTCGTCAGAGTTATCTGTACGGAACCACGACACAAACAACGCCAGGGTTAGACTGGTAAATATAGGCCTTTAGGAGCAACTTGAATGGCTCGTTTAGCTGGAATTAATATTCCCGATAATAAACATGCAGTGATCTCACTGACGTATATCTATGGCATTGGCCGCACAACTGCAAAGCACTTGTGCACCGAAACCGGCGTAAAACCTGACTCTAAAGTACAGGATTTGACGGAAGAAGAATTAGATAAATTGCGTTCAGAGATAGGCAAACTGGATGTGGAGGGTGACCTTCGTCGATCAGTTCAACTTAACATCAAACGGTTGTTGGATCTTGGTTGTAATCGCGGAATTCGTCACAGAAGAAATTTACCGGTGCATGGTCAGAGAACCAAGACCAATGCAAGAACACGGAAAGGTCCTAAACGACCTATCCGTAAATAATTAGATCTTACTAATAGTGAGCTGACAACATGTCTGAAACTGAAAATACTGAAGCCACCCCTAGCGAGGACGCTACACCGACGCCAGTCAGGCGTAGAGGAAAGCGGCAGGTTGTAGATGGATTGGCACATATACATGCCTCCTTCAATAACACGATTGTGACTATTACTGATCGTCAGGGAGGCGCTCTTTCGTGGGCCACAGCCGGAGGTTCAGGCTTCCGTGGCGCAAGGAAAAGTACACCATTTGCCGCACAGGTTGCTGCAGAACGCGCTGGCAATGCAGCCCTGGAATACGGCCTGCAAAACCTTGAAGTACTCGTAAAAGGTCCCGGTCCTGGTCGAGAAGCTGCAGTTCGGGCATTGAATGGAGTCGGATTTAGAATCACAAACATAACGGACGTCACACCGATTCCACATAATGGATGCAGACCACCCAAGAAACGTCGGGTCTAATTAAGGAGATAAGTAATGGCCAGATATCTCGGCCCAAAGTTAAAGTTATCCAGAAGAGAAGGAACAGATCTCTTTTTGAAGAGTGGTGTAAGACCATTAGAGTCCAAGTGTCGCGCAGATACGATTCCTGGCGTGCATGGAACTCGTAGATCTCGGTTATCCGACTATGGGGTTCAGCTTCGCGAAAAGCAAAAAGTAAAACGCTTGTACGGCGTTCTGGAAAAGCAATTCCGGAATTACTACAAAAAGGCAGATCGTCAAAAGGGCGCGACAGGTGAGAACCTGCTGCGAATTCTGGAGAGACGTCTGGATAACGTTGTTTACCGAATGGGGTTTGGCTGTACACGTGCAGAATCCCGCCAGCTTGTTTCCCACAAGTCCATTCTTGTAAACGGCAATGTTACTAACATTGCTTCCTATCAGGTGGAAGTTGGAGACACGGTCTCAATTCGCGAGAAAGCCAAGAATCAGTTAAGGATTCAGGGTGCGCTTGCACTGGCTGTCAATCGCGCTCCTGTTGAGTGGGTTGATGTTAATGCCGAGAAATTGGAAGGCTTCTATCGTGCCTTTCCGATGCGCGAAGAGCTTTCACAAGAGATTAATGAGAACTTGATTGTTGAGTTGTACTCCAAGTAAAACTTATTAGTCAGATCGAACTATTTACCAAATCGAACACGAAATTTTTGTCAGGAAGGTATATTTATGCCCCATTCGTCACTAGAGTTTTTAACGCCGAAACACCTACAAGTTGACCAGATCAGCGAGACCAAGGCGACTGTTGTCTTGGAGCCTCTGGAACGAGGCTTTGGTCATACGCTAGGTAATGCATTGCGCAGGATTCTGCTTTCCTCAATGCCTGGCTGCGCGATTATCGAAACGGAAATCGAAGGCGTATTGCACGAGTACAGTACTATTGAAGGCGTTCAGGAAGATGTTATTGAAATACTGCTCAATCTAAAAGGTGTGGCAATCAAATTGAATGCTACAGACGAGGTTGAACTGGTACTGGATCGACAGGGCCCCGGCGTTGTAACAGCGGGTGACTTTCAACTGGACCATGATGTTGAAATAGCTAATCCCGATCACGTAATTGCGAATTTGAATGAGCGCGGCAGCCTAAAGTTGCGAGCCAAAGTAGGTCGTGGCCGTGGTTATGAACCTGCAGATATCCGGGTTGCAAACGAAGAAGACGGTCGAATCATCGGCAGCCTGCTGTTAGATGCTTCTTACAGTCCTGTTCGTCGGGTTGCCTACAAAGTTGATAGCGCTCGTGTAGAGCAGCGAACTGACCTCGATAAATTGATCATCGAACTCGAAACAAATGGCACACTGGATCCTGAAGAAGCGATTCGCCGTGCAGCGACCATCTTGCAACAGCAGGTAGCCGTATTTGTTGATCTGGAAAGTGAGAAGGAACCAGAGCCTGAAGAACATGAAGATGAGATTGATCCAATTCTTCTCAGACCTGTGGACGATTTGGAATTAACCGTTCGTTCTGCAAATTGCCTCAAAGCGGAAAATATTTATTACATTGGTGATTTGATTCGCCGAACCGAAGTTGAACTGTTGAAGACGCCAAATCTGGGTAAAAAATCTCTGACGGAAATCAAAGATGTACTCGCCTCCCGTGGATTATCACTGGGCATGAGATTGGAAAACTGGCCACCATCGAGCCTGCGTGGTGATGAGCGAGTTCTAGGTTAAACATTCTGGACTAAAAAAAGAAAGATCAAATACATTCGAATTTGATATACGCTCGAATTAGATAGATGGGGTCAGGGCTTAACGCGCTGGCCGTAGAAAAGAAATTGGGATCAGCTCACTTGAGCCAAACCCCGGATACTAGGAAATAGCGCCATGCGCCATAGAAAAAGTGGTAGACAGCTAAATAGAAATTCGTCCCATCGTAAGGCGATGTTTCGAAATATGGCATGCTCTCTGTTTGAGCATGAAGTCATTAAGACAACCGTACCTAAAGCTAAAGAATTGAAGAAGGTTGCCGAGCCGCTCATTACTCTTGCAAAGAGTGATTCAGTTGCAAATCGGCGCTTGGCTTTTGCCAGAACGGGCAGCAAGGCGACCGTTGGAAAACTGTTTAGTGAACTTGGTCCAAGGTATCAGGATAGACCTGGTGGTTATACGCGCATCTTGAAAGCTGGCTTCCGAGCGGGAGACGCAGCACCAATGGCGTACATCGAATTGGTTGATCGACCGATTCCTGAAGATGACGAAGATGACGAAGATGATCTGGATAATGACGAGTAGTTTAACTTTTCGCTGTTAAATTATTAGTGGTTAAACTGTTAGTATTTTTACTATTAATAGTTAAACACTGAGTTGTCTAAATAAGATAAAGTAAAAGGCCGGGATTACCCGGCCTTTTTTGTTTGAAAAATCTTTACAAAATTCCTGTAAATTAATAATTCGAGAAGCCGCAAATGCACCAATCTTTTAATCCAACAGTAAGAACGCTGATGGGGCCTGGGCCTTCAGATGTTAACCCAAGAGTTTTGACGGCGATGGCGAAGCCTACCATTGGCCACCTTGATCCTGAATTCATCAGGTTAATGGATGAGATTAAGTCGCTTCTACAGTACGCATTTAAAACCAGCAATGAACTCACCATTCCTGTTTCCGCGCCAGGCAGTGCGGGTATGGAGACCTGTTTCGTTAATCTGGTTGAAGCCGGTGACAAGGTGATTATCTGCCAGAATGGTGTATTTGGTTCGAGAATGGCGGATAACGTCAGACGACTAGGCGCCGAATCTGTCCTCGTTGAAGA
This sequence comes from Pseudomonadales bacterium, assembly GCA_046582185.1. Taxonomy (GTDB): domain Bacteria; phylum Pseudomonadota; class Gammaproteobacteria; order Pseudomonadales; family Azotimanducaceae. Next base: position 15,232 of record JAYGEX010000026.1, read on the forward strand.
CGATTGGGGCACGGCGGTGAATCCGCAAAAACTTGAAGAGACACTAAGGCAACATCCGGATGCCAAAATCGTTGCGTTTGTGCATGCAGAAACCTCTACCGGCGTTCGCTCTGATGCGAAAGTGCTCTGTGAGATTGCACAAAAATATGATTGCCTTACCATCGTTGATTGCGTTACTTCGCTGGCGGGATGCGAGGTTAACCTTGATGAGTGGGGGGCAGATGCGGCTTACAGTGGCACCCAGAAATGCCTCTCATGCGCACCGGGCTTATCGCCTATCAGCTTAAGTGCTAAAGCAGTTGAAGTGATCAAGGCCCGCAAAACGCCCGTTACTTCCTGGTTTTTGGACCTCAATCTTGTGATGGGATATTGGGGTGCCGGGCAAACCAGGGCATATCACCATACCGCTCCGGTTAATGCACTTTATGGACTCCATGAAGCGCTGGTCGTTCTTGAAGAGGAAGGCCTTGAAGCAAGCTGGAAGCGTCATACAAAAAACCACCTAGCACTCAGAGCTGGATTGGAAGCATTGGGCTTGTCCTTCATCGTTCCGGAAGCAGATCGTCTCGCACAATTGAATGCTGTGACTATCCCGGATGGCGTTGATGAAGGGAGTATACGACGCGAATTACTTGGCCAATATAATCTTGAGATTGGCGCTGGCCTTGGTGCGCTTGCAGGTAAAGTTTGGCGGATTGGTTTGATGGGCTACGCCAGTAATCCAAAGAATGTTCTGCTTTGCGTTACCGCTCTGGAATCTGTTCTTTCCCAGTACAACGCACACATTAACAAGGGTGTCGCGATTGATGCTGTCAGGACTGCCTACCAGAACTAAGATGCTCAATGCCAACATCTGTAATCCCACGAAAGGTTGAGTTAACAAATCCGCTTTTATGTCGTTATGCGCCTTGTTGTGTCGACCCCAATAGATATGTTTGTCAGAGCTGGTTGTATATTTGGAGGGAGTGCGCAGGGTAGAACACTGGGTCTGCTCCCAGTTTCAACATGCTCGTTCAATATGGTGTATCTCCCCCATCTACATTGATGGCTTGGCCGCGGATAATTTGCGCGTTGTCGGAGAGCAGGAAGGCGGCGACCCTGCCAACTTCTATGGTTTCTATGTGCCTTCCTAATTGAGCCGGCACCATAGTTTTAACGAGTTCATCCGGGTCTTCGCCAATACGGGCGCCGATTGATTGCGCGACTTCATGGAGCATTGGCGTCAGGACACCGCCGGGACAGATTGCGTTGATATTGATATTTTGATCGGCCCATTCTGCGGACAGTGTTCTGGTCAGGTTGATGACCGCCGCTTTACTGGCGTTGTATCCAGCCATGTTGGCATAGCCGACTTTACCGGCATTGGATGCGATGTTGACGATGGCGCGCGATCCGTCGGTACTGGATGCAAAAGCGTTACAGCACAGGTGAACAGCGAAGACATTTACCTCGAATTGGATTCGCCATTCATCGATGCTGGCTTTTAGGTTTTCGCCGAGGCGAATGACACCTGCATTATTGACCAAACCATCCAGGCGGCCAAAATGTTGCTTCGTTAACTGAAGTGCATCGCTGACGGAATTTTCATCTGTGACGTCAACGATCGTTCCCAAGACCTGGTCACTGGAAAACCCGTTCTCTTTTACGAGGGTTTCGATTGCCTGATCCAGGGCTTCTTGATTGAGATCACCAATAGCAACGGAACCACCTGATTCCAGAATCGCACTTGCGATGCCGCGACCAATTCCACCAGCACCGCCGCTGACAAATACAACTTTATCTAACAATAACATTCTCTTTCCTTAATTCTATTTCTAAAGCCATTAATAAATCATGCTGCTCATTACACCGCCATCAAGTATCAGGTTCTGACCGGTAATAAAACGCGACGCTGGTGATGCAAAAAACAGACAAGCATCTGCTACGTCCTCGGGAGTGCCCATTCGACCTAGGGGCGCCTGATTTTCCCATCTTGTAACACCATCCGGCCATTGTTCCCTAATACCATCTCTGGCGATCAGGCCTGGTGAAACAACGTTTACTCTAATGTTGTGGGCAGCAAGTTCCTGCGCCGCTGAACGGGTGAGCATAACAACTGCAGCTTTCGCGCTATTGTAGTGACTATGAGCGGCGCCCGGGTTAACCGCAGAGACAGAGGCCATATTAACGATGGCACCACCGCCACGCTTCTTCATGTGAACAGCAGCAGCCTGGGTACACAGGAACGCCGTATCGAGATTTGCCTTGTACATTTCATGCCAGTCATCAAGTTCCATTTCCAGTAGTTCCGCATTGGGAAATATACCGGCGTTATTAATGATGACATCGAGCCTGTCCAGGGATTCAACGGTTTTTGCGATCAATAATTCGGCACCTTCCCGAGTTGACAGATCAGCCTGCACTGCCAAGCCATCGCCACCAGCGTCCTTGATGGTTGCCAGAACTGCATCGGCACCAAGCTGACGGCCCCGATAGTGCACGACTACTTTGGCCCCTGCCTCAGCAAAGCGAATGGCAATACCGGCACCAATACCCTGGCTTGCGCCGGTGACAATGACGACTTTGCCTGAAAAATCAAAGAGACTAGCAACACTTGGAACCATGGCTCAAATTACTCCGCACGAATATGAAAATTTACAACAATCAAAATTGAGATTAGCATCGAGCCACCATAGAATACAAAAAACAAAAATGGATGATCGATAGCTATCAGTATTAACAAAGCAAAACTTCTTATTATTTGCCTTCTGGCCACATTCATCATTTCTGGCATCGTGACTACGATGGGGCTCATTACGCCAGCTGCCGCCGAGTTCTTCGGCGTTGATGTCACTTCCATGGCTGCGCAGTTTACCTGGCTTACGGGAGGCGTATTCGCTGGTTACCTTTTATCATTCATTGTTTTCGATCATTTCCCCATCAAAGCTGTATTGATTGTTGTCTATGTGACCTGCATTGCCTCACTTGTTTTTATCCACATGGCCACAGACTATGAAGACATCGCCATCGGCTTCACCGTATTCGGCGTCGCCATTAGCCTGGCGAGTTGCGGTTCCGGAACGCTTATCACCCAGATCTGGTCAGGGAGCGCCAGGCAAACGGTACTGGTTGCTCAAGACGCTATGTTCAATGGTGGTGGTGTGGTCTTTTCGATGGCGACCACATGGTTTATCACCAATAGCTTGCCCTTCAGCAGCACCTATCTTGTTATTACCGGCATCATTGTATTTGTATTGATTCTATCTTTCGTGACAAATTTTCGGAAGGACCTGAACAAAGAGGTCCAGGAAGACAGTGAAGGAAAGACCGAATGGAATGCGGGTATCATTATCATGGGCATCAGCTTGCTGCTCTTCATGATGGCCAAGATCTCGATGTTCATCTGGGCGCCACAATACGTTGAGCAGAAATTCGAGGTGGGTTCAGAATATTCCGGGCAGTTCATGTCGAATATCTTCACCGCAGCTCTCATTGGTTCGCTCGCTGGAACCTGGCTGGTCTCACGCATGAATGTGAAATATCTTCTATATATCTTTGTGCTGATGTCAGCCGGCTCAATCTGGTTGCTCACCACGGCAAGCAGTATCGAAACGATGCTTCTGCTGGCATTCGTCTATGGCGTCTCTATTTCAGCGACCTTTAATGCCTATGTTGCATTCGCACTGACATTTATTGCGATCCCAACACACCGGAATATCGCCTATATGCTGGTCATGTCCGCCTTGGGCTCATCCGCTGCGCCATTCTTTAGCAGCATGGTAGTGGAGTCCACAGGGGACATTGAAGATGCAATGATGTTCTGCCTCGTCACTCTCCTGGTCGTCATTGGCTCGTTAGTCATTTGCAATGTTCAAAGCAAACGACAACTCCAAGCTGCCTGATCGCTTAGGAATCCATCCACCAGCAGGAAAGATCTGCTGTTCTACCCTGCGAACTCATCTGAGAAATGCGCACAACTTGAACCGCATTGCGTAGAAAAGACTATCTGCCTTCAAGCACCGACTTCAAATACTGCCCAGTAAACGAATGCTCACATCCAGCAATATCTTCCGGTGTTCCACTGGCGATAATCAAGCCGCCACCAGACCCGCCCTCAGGTCCAAGATCCACCACCCAATCTGCCGTCTTAATCACATCAAGATTATGCTCGATCACAATAATGGTATTCCCGTGATCGCGCAGCCTGTGAATCACCTCAAGTAGCTGCTCGATATCATGAAAATGCAAACCCGTAGTAGGTTCGTCCAGGATATATAATGTCTTCCCTGTATCCCGCTTTGACAGTTCACGCGCAAGCTTGACTCGTTGCGCTTCCCCGCCAGACAAAGTGGTCGCACTCTGGCCGAGCTTTACGTATCCAAGGCCAACTTCCAAAAGTGTTTTAAGACGTCGCTCGATCATTGGAACAGCTTCCAAAAATCCATGGGCGTCTTCAACAGTCATCTCAAGGACCTGGTGAATCGACTTACCCTTGTATTGAATTTCCAGGGTCTCCCGATTGTATCTCTTGCCCTTGCACTCATCACAAGTGACATAGACATCCGGTAAAAAGTGCATCTCAACCTTGATCAGGCCATCGCCCTGGCATGCCTCGCAGCGCCCGCCTTTCACATTAAAGCTAAATCGGCCCGGCTTATAACCGCGGGACCTGGCCTCCTGCGTACCGGCAAACAGTTCACGGATAGGTGTAAATATATTGGTGTAGGTCGCAGGATTTGATCGCGGCGTTCTGCCAATTGGGCTCTGGTCAATATCCACAACCTTATCCAGTTTTTCCAGACCGGCGATGGAATCGTGAGGAGCCACCTGGGGATTTGTTGCGCCGTTTAGTAACCGGGCAGCCATGGGGTAGATTGTCTGGTTGATCAGGGTTGACTTGCCTGAACCGGAAACGCCGGTAATACAAGTCATAAGGCCAAGTGGAATCGTTAGATTAATTTTCTGCAAATTATTCCCGCTGGCGCCAAGCACTTGTAAAACCATGTCTGGATTAAAGGGCGTTCTGTTCTTCGGAATCTTGATCGATCGTTTGCCAGAAAGAAACTGACCGGTAATCGATCTGTCGCAATTCAAAATGTCCTCCAGTTGTCCGTGAGCAACGATTTCCCCGCCATGAACGCCTGCGCCCGGCCCAATGTCGATGACATAGTCAGCCTCTCTAATCGCCTCTTCGTCATGTTCAACGATAATCACGGTATTTCCCAGATCTCGAAGACGTGTCAGGGTATTAAGTAAACGCTGGTTGTCTCTCTGGTGTAGTCCAATGGAAGGCTCGTCCAGGATATACATCACTCCCACGAGGCCGGCGCCAATTTGGCTTGCCAGCCTGATGCGCTGCGCTTCACCACCTGATAGTGTGGTCGCGCTGCGAGACAGGGTGAGATAGTTCAAACCCACGTCCATCAGAAAGCTCAGCCGTGCACCAATCTCAATGAGAATCTTCTCGGCAATCTTTGCACGTTGCCCCGTGAGTTGTAGCTGGTTTAATTCCGCATGGGCATCGAATACAGATCGGCTGGTAAATTCCGACAGTGATTTACCGTTTATGGTGACAGCCTGTGCACCTTTGTTTAGTCTGGCACCGTTGCATGAAGAGCAAGTTTGCGTAGATAGAAATTTCGATAAACTGTCTCGGACCATTTGGGAATCCGTGTCCCGGAATCGTCGCTCCATATTAGGAATAATGCCTTCAAAGGTATGGGCCCGCTTGTATTCGTCTCCCCTGTCATTAACGTAGCGAAATTCAATTTTTTCTTTTTTGCTTCCCCAGAGGATGATTTTTCTGTGCGCTTCCTTTAACTGGGACAATGGGGTCGTCAGTTCGAAATCATAATGGTCGGCAATGCTGACCAACATCTGGTAATAGTAAATGTTGCGCCTGTCCCAGCCCAGGATTGCGCCCTCCGATAATGGAAGGTCGGGATTGGTAATTACTGTATCCGTATCAAATATCTGATTAACGCCCAGGCCGTCGCAGCCAGGGCAGGCGCCAGCCGGGTTATTAAAGGAGAAGAAGCGTGGCTCGAGTTCAACGATGGCGTATCCACATTCAGGGCAGGCAAACCTGGCGGAAAAGCCCAGGTCTGCTTGTCCCTCATCATCCATAAACGCGATCGATGCGAGACCGTCGGATGCCTGCACCGCAGTCTCGAACGAATCAGCTAAACGAATCCGGATGTCCGGACGGATTCGCAGGCGATCAACGACTACTGAAATCGTGTGTTGCTTGTTCTTCGCGAGCGACGGAGCTTCATCCAGGTCGACGACGATGCCGTCAATTCGGGCACGGACAAAACCCTGCGCTCGAAGTTCTTTAAATACGTGTAAGTGCTCGCCCTTACGATCTTTTACGATGGGCGCAAGAATCATCACCCGGGTATCCGGTGGCAGGTCGAGTGCGATATCAACCATCTGGCTGACGGACTGCACTTCCAGTTTAATACCGTGGTCCGGACAATGGGGCTCTCCGACCCGGGCAAACAATAATCTTAGATAGTCGTATATTTCGGTGATGGTGCCGACGGTAGATCTGGGATTGTGACTGGTGGATTTTTGCTCGATGGATATTGCCGGAGATAAGCCATCAATGTGATCTACATCCGGCTTCTCCATCAGTGATAGAAATTGACGCGCATAAGCGGAGAGCGATTCCACGTAACGGCGCTGACCTTCTGCATAGAGTGTGTCAAATGCCAGCGAGGATTTTCCTGAACCGGAGAGTCCTGTGAGAACAATGAGCTTGTCGCGTGGAATATCCAGGTCAATATTTTGCAGGTTGTTAGTGCGCGCGCCGCGAATTGAAATTGTGTTGATCGGTTTTATGCTCATCAACTAGTCCCACGCTTGGGATAATGCCTGAAATCTGGTAAGCAATCGGCGCTCATTGATTTAGGTAATGTAGGAAGATTATTCACGAATGGTCGGGTTCTCGCTGTAAGAAGTTGTTGAATTTGCTATCATCCGCCGCGCCTAATCGATCAATAAACTCGTACAAGATCGAAGTTATGATTCACCAGGGGTGACTTCCATAATTTAGTAGCCCGGGAACAAATTAGCGTAAACGGGGCCGAAGAATGGCGAGGGCACAGATAGTATAAGTTTGGCCTCTTCTTGGCAAAATTGGTTAGTTGATAACATTAATTTACAAGCCAATTTACGATAAACAGTATGTTAAAGATAATTTCTTACGACCACTCCCATGAATAAGCAGGAAATTCAAACAGCCGCAGCGATCGGCCTGTTGTATATAGTCCGTATGCTCGGACTGTTTATGGTGCTGCCTGTTTTGCCGATTGCTGGGCGAGAGCTAAGCCTGGCAACGCCAGCGTTGATAGGTCTCGCCCTCGGGATCTATGGGCTTTCACAGGCTATATTGCAAATACCCATGGGTTTGTTGTCCGATAGATTTGGCCGGAAGAGAGTCATTTTTGCAGGGCTCGTCCTGTTTATACTGGGTAGCCTGCTTGCGGCATTCAGCACATCCATACACGGGGTGGTGTTGGGAAGACTTCTTCAGGGCTGTGGTGCCATCGCCAGTAGCTTACTTGCTCTAGTGTCCGACCTGGTACGGATAGATCATCGTTCGAAGGCGATGGCGATCATTGGTATTTCCATTGGCGCCTCTTTCGGCCTGGCACTTGTTATCGGCCCGGCCGTTTATGCCTGGTTCGGATTGCAGGGTGTGTTCCTATTCGCGGCGCTCTCTGGTTTTACGGGAATACTGGTGCTGATTTTTATGATTCCTACGCCAGTTATAAAGAGCCGAAATCTGGAATCGATGCTGCAAAAGGACAGGGTGCTCTCTGTATTGACGGATCCTGGTCTCGTGCGCGTGAATGTTGGGATTTTCATGACTCACTATCTGCTGATGGCAAGCTTCCTTGCCTTCCCCCTGATTCTTGAGCGCACCGGCAGCATTCCGACTGACTCACATTCGCTCTACTATTTAGGCACTTTACTGGTTTCATTTGTATTGATGTCACCCTTTATGTGGTTGTCAGACAACGCAAAATATTCGAAGCCCATCCTTCTGGTTGCGATTACGGCCTGCATAATCTCGTTAATCTGCCTGGGATCAGTAGATAGCTATTACTCGGTGCTGGGTGCAATTTCGCTGTTCTTTATGGCTTTTAATTTACTGGAAGTAATGCTGCCCGCAAGGGTCAGCAAAATAGCCGCCGCCGGGTCTCGCGGAACCGCAATGGGTATTTACTCAAGTTCGCAATTTGCAGGGATATTTGCTGGCGGTGCTGTAGGAGGAATGATACTTTCAGGTACAGATATATCGACGCTGATGTATGTAAATGCCGCCCTATGTTTCATGTGGTTGATGTTGTCGCTGAGCCTGCCACGCTTGGGTGATATCGCCAGTCGAACGTTCTGTTACGAGGGGATGCCTGCAAATCAGATTGCGGACAGGTTATTATCCTTGCGAGGCGTAATTGATGTGGCATTAATTGAAGAAGACAAGATTGCTTATCTGAAGGTTGATAACAATGCCTTCGATGATAGTGAGCTCGCGACCATTGGTCGCTAGTGTAGTGTCCTCGATAGATGGCGCTACACTATAATCTGTGCGAATAGATATCTGTACAAACAGAAAAAGGAGAAAGATATGGCTAGGGGTATTAACAAGGTAATTCTGGTAGGTAACCTGGGTAACGATCCGGAAACTCGCTATATGCCAGACGGTGGTGCGGTGACAAACATTACAGTCGCCACTAGCCAGGGCTGGAAGGACAAGGATTCTGGTGAGCAACGGGAACGGACCGAATGGCATCGCGTTGTTTTCTTTCGCCGCCTGGCCGAAATTGCAGGTGAGTACCTGAAAAAAGGCTCCAAAGTTTATGTCGAAGGCCAGTTGCGAACTCGCCAGTGGGAAAAGGATGGTCAGAAACATTACACCACTGAGATCGTTGCCAGTGAAATGCAGATGTTAGATAGTCGTGGCGGTGGCGGTGGCGGTGGGATGCCTTCCAATAGCGGCGGTGGATCCTCAAGTAATTCGTCGCAAGATTATGATCCACCACCCTCGGATGACTTTGATGATGATATACCGTTCTAACTGCTGACGTTCTAAGTGCAGGTATGGATATCAGGCCCCTCATGCAGGGGCTTTTTTTTAGAAGCTAATGAGTATGATCAGCAAGCCGCCAAGGGCAAAGCGGTAAACGACAAAGGGAAGAAAGCCGATTCGAGCGATAAGATTCAGAAATAACATGATGCATATATAGGCACTAAGCATTGAAACTACGGTTCCGATGGCCAGCAATGTCCAGTCTACGGACACACTTGAGGATAGTAGATCAATCATTTTTAGTACCGCGGCGCCAGCAATCGTTGGGATCGAAATTAGAAATGATATTCGCGATGATGCCTCCCGTGTAAAACCGACAAGTAAGGCAGCGCTCATGGTAATACCTGACCTCGATGTCCCCGGAATAAGCGCAAAACACTGGCTGATGCCGATCAAGAGTGCCTGCTTCCAGTTGAGCTCTCGATCATCGAGCATCTTTTTGCTGAGAAAATCCGCCACCAGTAACAAGATGCCAAAGATAATTGTAGTCGCAATGATGACTTCCACAGACCTTAAGTGCTCTTCAATATCAAAGCGAAAGATAAAGCCAACCGGGATAATGGGCAGGCTGGCAATAAGCAGGTTAAAGGCATAGCGACTATCGGTGCTCATCTGGCCAGTCTTTGAGGATGTCCAGACTGCGTTAAGCAAAGTCATGATCTCTTGTCTGAAATACCAGACGACAGCTATCAGCGAGCCAAGGTGTACCGCAGTATCGAAGGCCAGACCTTGATCTGGCCAGCCTAAAAGCTGCGACGGGAGCATCAGGTGCGCTGAACTGGAGATTGGCAGGAATTCGGTAATACCCTGCAGCAGGGCAAGAGATATAGCTTGTAGGAGATCCAAAACTTCACACTGTTTGAGAATTGCTGCAATTCTAATTCAAAGCCACATGGATTGCTTCCAAGGCAGCGGAAATCATATTCCCAGACAGGCGTGGCGACTAAATGTTGTGTACTGGTTTGTGACGGCGCTGATGACCACGTAGAATATTGGCATGACTGAAATTCCGCTGTTCCCACTTCCACTCGTTCTGTTCCCAGGCGGCAAGCTCGAGCTACAGATCTTTGAAATGCGCTACCTCGATTTGGTGAAGGCTTGTATGCGCGATGATACTGGCTTTGGCATCATCATGATCGAACACGGACTGCAGGCACTTAGTGATAGCGGCCAGTCTTTACCCGCGGTTTGCCATTACGGAACCTATTCCAAAATCATAGACTTTAATCAGCTAGACAACGGCATGCTTGGCATTACCGTCCGCGGCGAGAGAAAATTTGTTGTTCTGGACCACTTTGAAGGACCTAATCGATTGATGATGGCAGAAGTGGAATATCTTATGGATGAAGAGTTGCTGCCGCTACCGCAGCAGCATGAACATCTTGCCAGCTTGCTCGGCACCCTGGTTGAACATGAGGCGGTGAAGAAGGCAGGGTTAGACATTGATTTTGGTCAGGCCCTGGAGGTGGGTGCTCGTCTCACGGAATTACTGCCTTGTACAAACAGTCAAAAGCAGCGTCTCCTCGAAATGAGGGATCCCATCGCCCGACTGGGAGAATTGGATAAGCTGGTCAAGCAGATGCAGTCGGCGAAATCCTAGCCCTCATCTCATCTCTGGTTTAATGTTATAGGGCGATCATATTGAGAACAGTCTCGATAGCCATCTCAAGAGCTATCTTCGTAAGGAATAGCATTGGGGAAAATTGTCTTCCAAAGGGTATAATACCCGGCTCACTAAACGACCGACGACGAAATGGACATTAAGGAATACATGCTTCGGATGGGAGAGGCTGCGCGCAAAGCGTCGGTCTTTGTTCGTCGTGCCAGCACAGAAGAGAAAAACACCAGCCTTGCGGCTATCGGTGCAGAGATTCTCAAGGATCGAGATCATCTGATGATTGAGAACGAGAAGGATCTGGAGATAGGGCGTGCCAACGGTTTGGGTGATGCCATGTTGGATCGCTTATCCTTCAATGATGAACGCTTTGCGTCTATGCTTGATGGCCTGGATCAGGTTTCGAAATTGCCGGATCCTGTAGGTGAGATTAGCGATCTCAGCTTCAGGCCCAATGGTTTACAGATTGGCAAGATGCGGACACCCATAGGCGTTATAGGTATCATCTATGAGTCTCGGCCTAATGTGACTATCGATGCTGCCAGCCTGTGCCTTAAGTCCGGTAATGCAACTATCCTGCGTGGCGGTTCCGAAGCTATTCATTCCAACAAGGCATTGGCCATGTCCATTACCCGCGGGCTTGAAAAAAGTGGTTTGCCCGCCGGCGTCATTCAACTGGTTGAGCATACAGATCGAGCCGCAGTTGGAGAGCTGATTACAATGGATCAGTATGTGGATGTCATCATTCCGCGCGGTGGCAAGGGGCTTATCGAGCGAGTATCAAAAGAAGCAACAATTCCCGTAATTAAACATCTCGATGGTATCTGCCATGTTTATATCGATGCTGATGCAGACATAGAAATGGCGATTGATATTGCCATTAATGCGAAAACCCAGCGGCTGTCAGTCTGCAATAGCATGGAAACACTGTTGGTGTCGGAGTCAATCGCATCCGGAGTGCTGCCAGAGCTGGCGGTCAAGTTTCAAGAGGCCGGCGTTGAATTGCGAGGTTGTTCGCAGTCACAGAAGATACTCTCCAATGTCTGCCAGATAAATCCTGCAAGTGAAGAGGACTGGGGAACGGAATATTTAAGTGCGATATTATCGGTGAAAGTGGTTGCCGACCTTGATACCGCCATCGATCACATCAATCAGTACGGCTCAAACCACACTGACACCATCGTCACTAAAAGCTACGCAAACAGTCGCCGGTTTATCCAGGAAGTGGATTCGGCATCGGTGATGATTAATGCGTCAACACGATTCTCCGATGGTTTTGAATATGGATTGGGTGCAGAGATTGGAATCTCCACGGATAAATTGCATGCCAGAGGGCCAGTAGGGCTGGAGGGCTTGACGTCCCAGAAATATGTTGTCTTTGGGGATGGTCAGATCAGGCAATGACAGATAAGAATGCCGGGCTGGCTGTATTGGGCGGGACATTTGATCCGGTTCATTATGGCCATCTTCATTCAGCCGTTGCTGTGCGGGACCTATTGTCCGTTGACAGCATCAGATTGATGCCATCATATATGCCGCCCCACAGAAATTTACCCCAGACAAGTGCGAGCCAACGACTCGAAATGTTGCGCATTGCGATTAGCCAATACGATGGTTTAGAGCTTGATGAACGTGAGATCTTGCGACAAGGTGTGTCTTACACCATCGATACATTGAGATCTTTAAGAAGTGATATTGGTCCGCAAGCGGCGCTCTGTTTTGTGCTGGGGTTTGACTCTTACCGGACCTTAAATGAATGGCAGCGCTGGCAAGAGCTAAGTGATGTTGCACATTTGCTGGTGCTAGCCAGGCCAGGTTTCTCCGCAGCTTTACCAGCTGAAATAGCATTATGGGCCAGTGATAAGATGGTTGATGAAGCTAGCCGCATGATGGAGAGCCCTTGTGGAAATATTTGTTGTGTTGAGCTGGTGCAGCTGGAGATATCCGCCACTGAAATAAGGCAGATGATCGCAGCTGGAGGTTCACCTGAAGAGATGACAACCCAGGGAGTGATTGACTATATAAGGCAACAGGGTTTGTACCGTTGTTAGGGGATTTTGATAGGCGCTAAGGGCTTATAAATAGACGCTAAAAGCTCTTTATATGAACGCTAAGGGCTTTTTTAAATACACGCTAAAGGCTTTTGTAAGTACGAGGTAAGGCTTCCGGCAGGAAGAATACGGGAGAAATAATGCAGAATGTTGAAATAAAAGATCTTGTGATCCAGTCACTGGAAGATGTGAAGGGTCAGGATATTGTCTGTCTGGATGTCCGTAAGCAGACTGATATTGCAGATTTCATGGTTGTTGCGTGCGGGACATCTAACAGGCAGGTAAAAGCGCTAGTAAACAACGTCGTGGTAGACGCTAAAAAAATGGGCGTCCATGTTATTGGTGTTGAAGGCCAGGAGCAGGGTGATTGGGTCCTTATAGATCTCGTCGATGTTATTGTTCATGTAATGTTGCCTAATGTTCGCGAGTACTATGATCTTGAGCGCTTATGGAGCATGTCTCCAAGTAAGAATGAAAAAGAGAAAGAGTAGCCTAGTGAGGACATCTGATCAGTGAAGATCGAACTGCTGGCTGCGGGAACGAAGCCACCAAAATGGATTGTCGAAGGTGTGAGCGAGTACCAGAAAAGGATGCCTCGGGAGTGTAGGCTGGAAATTCGTGAACTTGCCATTGCTAAACGGGTCAAGAATGATTCAATAGAGCGGTTTAAGCTTGAAGAAGAAAAGAGGTTTCGCCAACAAGTTAAAAAAGGAGCGAAAATAATCAGCCTCGACTCCACTGGGAAAATGATGACAACCAGAGATCTCGCCAAAAGTCTGGAACGATGGATGGGCGACTCCAGCCATGTACAAATGCTTATCGGTGGCCCGGATGGGCTGTCAAAGGGTTCGCTGGATCTTGCCAGCGAGTCGTGGTCTTTGTCTCGCCTGACCTTTCCACATTTTTTAGTGCGGGTATTGGTCGCTGAACAATTATATCGGGCCTGGTCTGTGTTAAAAAATCACCCGTACCACAAGTAGCGACAATCTTATGATCATGCCAAATGGTTGAGCCTCTCGCCCTAAAGGACCACAGCGGAGAAAGCAGGGTCTACGTTGAACGTGCGGTAACAGGCTTTGGCATACTGCTGCTTCTGACTTTATTCCTGGTTGCCAGGCTATTTTTTCTTCAAGTTATAAAATATGAGGAATACGCCACCAGATCAGACAAGAACCGAATTCAGGTTCAGTTACTTCCGCCCATTCGGGGCTTGATTTATGACCGGAATGGCGAGCTCATTGCTGACAACATCCCCTCCTATAATTTAACCATTACCGTTGAACGCGTAGATAAGCTTGATGAAACACTGGTTAAACTTCGAGGTTTAATGAATCTGGATGCCGAGGATGTAGCAGGTTTTCATAAGCGACTAAAGCGGCGACGCAGACCGTTTGATTCGGTGCCGATATTATTCAAGTTGTCCCAGGAAGAGATAGCACTGATAAGCGTGAATCGATATGCGCTGCCAGGCGTGGAAGTTGAGGCAAAACTTGTCAGACATTATCCCCAGAATGAACTGATGGCGCATGCTGTTGGCTCGGTGCGGCGGATCAACGAGAAAGATGCGCGGCGCCTGGACGCGGTTGTATATTCCGGTACCGATCATATTGGCAAGATCGGTATTGAACGACACTATGAATCAGCATTGCTGGGCAAAGTCGGATACCAGCGGGTTGAAACAAACGCTCGCGGGAAAGTAATGAAAGTGCTGGAGTCCAACCTGCCGGTTCCCGGCAAGAATCTGGTTCTCTATATTGATTCATCTTTACAACGGGTGGCAAGTGACGCCATTGGCGACCGGCGTGGCTCCATCGTCGCCATTGACCCCCAGACTGGGGGTATTCTCGCCCTGGTAAGCAAACCTTCCTACGATCCAAACCTCTTCGTCACGGGCATTGATGTTAAGACCTATAGTGAGCTCAGGGACTCTCCCGATGCTCCCCTCTTTAATAGAGCTATTCGGGGTCAATATGAACCCGGGTCCACGATTAAACCGTTCATCGGCATAACGGGACTGGTGACGAGTACTATTAATCCTGAATATAGCATCGAAGACCCGGGATGGTTCCAGCTCCCCAAAGATTCACGGCTCTATCGAGACTGGAACTGGACGAAGTCAGGCTTAGGTGGTCATGGCACTGTAAATTTTGAAAAGGCAATCTATCGTTCATGCAATGTGTATTTTTACCAGTTGGCAGTGAAGCTGGGCATCGAGAGGATTCATCATCATCTGGAGCTGTTTGGCTTTGGGTTAAATACGGCCCTGGACCTGCCTGAGGCAAAAAATGGCCTATTGCCGTCGCGGCAATGGAAGCGCGATGCGCGCCAGCTACCCTGGTATCCAGGGGATACCGTCAACATGGCAATCGGGCAAGGTGATGTGCTGGTGACGCCCTTGCAGCTTGCAACGGCGGTAATGGTTATTGCAAACCGCGGTAAATGGATAGCGCCGAGAATGATAAAATCTGGCAGCAAGCGGATTGATGAAAATGCCGTTCTGCCGGATGATGTTGATCTGGTACCAGATCATGTGTGGGACTTGATTATCTCGTCTATGGAGAAAGTTGTTCATCGCGGCAACCAGGGATTCGGCGAAAATGGCACCGCCTGGGCCTACATTGGTCGGGGCATCAAATATCGGATGGCGGGTAAGTCGGGTACTGCACAGGTTGTAGGCATTAAACAGGGCGAGGTATATAACGAAGACGAGTTGGAAGAGCGCCAGCGGAAACATGCCTGGTTCATTGCCTTCGCGCCGGTAGACAATCCGCAAATTGCATTGGCGGTTCTGATCGAAAATGGCGGCGGCGGTAGTTCAGTTGCGGCGCCGATTGCGCGCGAAGTAATCGATCACTATTTGCTTGGTGGTAACCGCGGTGTTGCCAGGGTTCAATTGTCTGAACCTGTTCAGGAAGAAATGGCCGGTATCAATTGATGTTCATTCGGCCTGAACATTTAGCAGCTCTGGTCAAAGGGTTAAAGTCATGAGCAACGATTTCGTTCGGCAAATGCCCAATTCCGGATTTGTCTTTCAGCGCAAAGCTGGCCTCGGCGACAAGATTCATCTGGATTTTACCCTCATGTTTCTGTTGCTCTGCATTTCAGCATACGGGTTGTTGATTCTGTACAGTGCGGTGGAACAACAAACCGCCGTTGTTGTGTCTCAGATGTTCAAATTTGGCGCTGCGACAGTAGTGATGATCGTCATGGCGCAAATTTCGCCCGTGGTCTATCTGCGATTGGCAGTGATTTTATATCTTCTTGGGCTTGTCTTGCTCAGCCTGGTTTACGTCGTTGGCATTGAGGTCAACGGATCCACTCGATGGTTGCAGATACCAGGTATATTTCGTTTTCAGCCTTCGGAACTGATGAAGCTGGTGGTGCCGATGATACTTGCATGGTACTTCCATGACAGGCATTTGCCGCCGAAACCAAAACACATTCTTTGGGCGATTGTGATGATAGCCATTCCGGTACTCTTGATTGGCGGTCAGCCGGACCTTGGTACAGCACTGATCATTGGTGCATCTGGTTTGCTGGTACTGTTACTTGCCGGAATACACTGGCGTTACATTGCTGGAGCCATCAGCGCTGGCCTGTTATCGCTGCCTGCTTTGTGGTTCGTGCTCCGGGACTACCAGCGACAGAGAATTATGACGCTGTTTGATCCCGAGCGTGATCCTCTTGGCGCAGGTTGGAATATTATTCAATCGCAAACTGCCATCGGGTCAGGTGGCTTGTTCGGAAAGGGTTTGTTTCAGGGGACTCAATCACATCTGGATTTTCTGCCAGAGAGTCAAACCGATTTTATTATTGCAGTGCTGGCTGAGGAACTTGGCTTCTTTGGCGTCGTGATCTTGCTGATACTCTATATTTTACTAATGGGCAGGGGCGCGCTGATATCCCTGCAGGCACAAGATACCTTCGGAAGATTGCTAACTGGTACCATAACATTCACATTCTTTGTGTATGTGTTTGTTAACATTGCCATGGTCAGCGGCATATTACCGGTTGTAGGTGTGCCACTACCGTTGGTAAGCCACGGAGGAACTTCCATTCTGACCTTGTTTGCAGGCTTTGGAATGATTATGTCTATTCACACACACCGAAGAATTACTTTATAGGGGAGCCTCGGAGCTAGTATGACGAAGGGAAGATTCAATATAATTTTGCTGCTAACAACATTTATGATGTTGGCGCCGATCAGATCTGTAGCGACGGACGATGTCGTTAGACACAACTATGGCAGTAGAGAAGATGTTCGATTGTTTGCTGAAGAGCTTGCCGAGAGTGAGAACTTCACGGTGGAAGGTCTGCTCTATGTATTAGGGCAGGCCCGGTATAAGCAATCGATTATCGATGCGATTTCAAGACCGGCAGAAAGAACCCTGAGCTGGTCAAAATACCAGGACATCTTTTTGACCAACAGCCGAATTAAAGGCGGTCAAAAGTTCATGTTCGACAATGTACAGGCTCTTGAGTCGGCGTACAAAAAATATGGCGTGCCGCCCGTTATTATCACCGCAATTATTGGCGTCGAGACAATGTATGGCAGACATCGTGGCAACTACAGAGTGCTTGATGCACTGGCGACCCTGGCGTTCGACTATCCTCCGCGAGCAAAATTTTTCAGGAAGGAACTTAAGGAATTCATCCTTCTGGTACGCGAGGAAAATCAGGACATCACCGCCCTTAAAGGTTCCTATGCCGGAGCCATGGGCTATGGGCAATTTATCCCCAGCAGCTACCGCCATTATTCCGTGGATTTTGATGGCGATGGTGTGCGGGATATATGGAACAACAAAACCGATGCCATCGGCAGCGTTGCAAACTACTTTGCAAGGCATGGCTGGCGCACAGGCGAACAGATAGTGACGCGCGTGAATCCGCAAGCAGACGTTGAGGATTCGATTTTTAACGTCTCTCTTAAGCCCAGCAGCACCCTACAGGAACTCGCCGAACTGGGGGTTGTTGCCGGTTTGCAGCTGGATGGCTCGACGCAGGTTAGTCCAATGAAACTCATGGGCAAGGAGGGCGATGAATATTGGTTAGGGCTACACAACTTTTATGTCATTACTCGCTACAACCACAGTAAGCTTTATGCCATGGCAATTTTTCAGCTAAGCGAAGCGCTTCGTAACGCAGATAGTCTGGCGAGTAATTGAAGATAGTATTGCGATGATGCCAATGCCTTCCCTCCTGTCGTGTCCATTTTTCTGTGGCCGGAATTCCGATAGTTCTCACCTGTATTCCAGTACTTCTTTGATTTGTTGCTTCATTCTGTTGTCGCTAATTCAGTCTTGTTCCACAGTAGTCACGAGCACTCGTCCGCAAGCAGAGCGCAGCACAGGTGAAGTAAGCGCCACGGCTTCGAGTGGAGGTGTTTTGCCTGGAAATAGGAGCCCTTATATGGTTTTCGGGAAAAATTACGATGTTATGTCCGATAGCTTTGGCTATCTCGAAATTGGCATAGCCTCTTGGTATGGCAAGAAATTTCATGGTCGTTTAACGTCCAATGGTGAAACCTACGATATGTATAGCCTGACCGCTGCTCATAAAGCATTGCCCCTGCCAAGTTTCGTTAGGGTGACTAATCTCGACAATGGCAAGAAGACGATTCTTAGAGTGAATGATCGTGGACCGTTTCACGAAGATCGAGTGATTGATTTATCCTATAAAGCAGCCGTGGAGCTGGGTTTCGCCCATAAAGGAACGGCGCCTGTCGTTGTTGAAGCGATTGATTCGCGAAACTACCCTGGGCGCGTACCGGAAGGGCAGGTAGATAAGAGTTCATTCTTCCTGCAGGTAGGTGCTTTCTCGCGTGTGGAAGGTGCTGAAGATTTGATGATAAAAATTCAAAAGCTGTTTTCCCTGGAGGCAGAAACATTGCCCGTTAGAATTCTTCAGAGCGAACTTGAGGCCGGGATTCTTCATAAAGTCTGGATTGGGCCGATCGATACCCTGAGCAAGGAAGAGAAAATATTTCAGCTGTTAACCAGGGCCGAAATTGGAGCGCCGATAAAGATTGAAGTCGACTAATTATCCATCCGGGATGATGGCAGCTGGTATTTACAGAACCAGTACTAACACTAATAGAACGATCATAAATAGAACTGTCATAGATAGAACACTGGGAAACGGTAAGTAATGCAAAGAACCCTGAGACAAAGATTTGTTATACAGAGCACTGGTTTGATGAGCGCCAAAATAAAGAGCGCTGGAATCAATAGAGCAATTATATTAGTCGTCGGCCTTATGCTGGCTAACACCTTGCTTGCCAGCACGCCGATTATTCCCGCTCCTCCGCAACTTGCTGCTGAAGGATATCTGCTCATTGATGCCAATACCGGTAAAATTCTGGTGGATCATAATAGTAAGCAACGACTGCCGCCTGCGAGCCTGACAAAAATCATGACGAGTTATGTTGCAGCCAGCGTAATCGAACAAGGCACCATTGGCCTCAAAGACAGCGTAAATATAAGTGTGAAGGCCTGGAAAATGGAAGGCTCCCGAATGTTTATCCAGGAAGGGACGCAAGTGCTTGTAGAGAATCTTCTTCGAGGAATTATTATTCAGTCTGGCAATGATGCCAGTGTCGCGATCGCAGAACATATTGCCGGAAGCGAAGAAGCTTTTGTTGATGTTATGAACCAGCGCGCCATCCGGCTCGGCATGGCGGACACTAATTTCATGAACGTTACCGGCCTGCCAGATGAAGACCACTACACGACTGCATCAGACCTGGCCAAACTCACCATTGCCATGATCAAGAATTTCCCCGCTCACTACAAACTGTACAGCGAGAAGTACTTTACCTACAACGACATAAGGCAACCCAATCGTAATTCTTTGCTGTGGCGGGACAACTCAGTTGACGGCGTCAAAACCGGCCATACAGATGCAGCGGGATATTGCCTGGTCGCATCTGCCGAGCGTGATGGCATGCGATTGGTCTCTGTTGTCATGGGCGCAGGATCAGAAAGGACGCGCGCGACCGAGAGCCAGAAGTTACTCACTTACGGATTTCGATATTTTGAAACAGTGCCTTTATATGTCGGCGCTGAATCCTTGTCCAAGGTTCGTATATGGGGCGGATCTCACGGATCAATCAACCTGGGATTGGCTGAAGATGCATTGGTTACCATTCCACGGGGTGCGCGTGAAAATCTTGCAGCACACATGGACATCACCAATGAAATACAGGCGCCCTTATCTAAAGGACAGAAACTTGGCACGCTTACAGTCATGATGGATGACGAGATGATTCTGAATGAGCCGCTTGTTGCACTTAATGCGGTGGAAGAGGCCGGGTTCTTCAGCAGTTTGTGGGATACAATAGCCCTCTTCTTTCTTCGCTTGAGCGGCGGCGATCCGCTTGAAATCTAATAGAGGACGCTCTGGTGACTGAGCCGGTGGCACCAAAAATAGAATTCCCCTGTGAATACCCCATCAAAGTGATAGGTGATGCGGTGCCGGGTTTTCTTGACGAAATCCTTGGAATTGTTAGCCGATACGATGAAACAGTGACCAGCAAAAAGGTGAAAGAGCGCCCCAGTAGCAAGGGTAAATACACCGCGCTTACCATCAAACTGTGGGCAACAGGTGAGCCGCAATTAAAGAGTATGTTTGCGGAGCTAAAGGCCTGTACGGCTGTCCGCATGGTTTTGTAGGTGCAGGTGTTAGAGCCGACGCCACAATCTATCGCCAACCAGCTTGTGATTAAACGCCTGGGTCTTGTTCCCTACAGTGATACAATCGAGCAAATGCAAAACTTCACCGCAGCCAGGGACAAGCATACGCCTGACGAGATATGGCTGCTGGAGCACCCTGCAGTCTTTACCCAAGGGCAGGCTGGCAAGCAAGAACACATACTGGCGGCGGGTAATATCCCGGTGATTCAGTCAGACCGGGGCGGCCAGGTGACATATCACGGGCCGGGTCAGCTGGTCTGTTATCTGTTGATGGATATCAAAAGGAAGAACCTTGGCATCCGGGATCTGGTTACCGGCATAGAGCGCTCCATTATTGATCTGCTGTCAGGCTTCGAAATTGAAGCCAGTGCCAGGCGGGAGGCGCCAGGCGTTTATGTTCAAAATAGCAAAGTTGCAGCACTTGGGTTAAGAATCAGAAAGGGTTGCTCCTATCACGGCCTCAGCTTAAATGTGGCAATGGACCTTGAGCCATTTTCACGAATAAACCCCTGTGGATATGCAGGGCTTGAAGTGACGGACCTTTGTCAATTGGGTGTTCATGAGGATTTTTCATCCATTGCAGACAAGCTGGTCAAGCAACTGCTCGAGATTTTCGGGTATGATTCGCCTCGCTGAAGGGAACGTGAAATGAATGCAGGCAAACGAAATAAATTGATACAAGGTGAGAAGCTGAGGGGTGCTGACAAGGTACGGCGCATCCCTGTGAAAGTAGTTCCTACCGAGGTTATGCCGCGAAAGCCGGACTGGATCAGGGTAAGAATTCCTGCGAGTCCAGAGCTTAGCCGTATCAGAGGCATCTTGCGAAAGCGCAATTTAGCTTCTGTTTGTGAAGAGGCCAGCTGCCCAAACCTTGCCGAGTGCTTCTCTAAAGGTACTGCGACCTTCATGATTATGGGTGAGATCTGTACCCGGCGATGTCCTTTCTGTGACGTGGCACATGGTAAGCCTAATCCGCTGGATGAAAATGAGCCTCGGCAGTTAGCTGAAGCGATAGCCGAAATGCGCCTTAAGTATGTTGTTGTAACTTCTGTGGACAGGGATGATCTAAAAGATAGCGGCGCCGGCCATTTTGCAGATTGTATTCGCGAGTTGAGGCGAATCAACCCCGATACCCGTCTTGAAATATTAGTGCCTGATTTCAGGGGCAGAATGGAGATCGCTCTTGAAATTCTGCAGCAAACGCCCCCGGATGTGTTTAATCATAATCTTGAAACGGTGCCAGCCTTGTATAAAAAGGCTCGCCCCGGGGCCGACTACAATTATTCCCTGCAGCTCTTGCTGCGTTACAAGGAAGTAGCGCCGGCAGTTATGACTAAATCAGGTTTGATGCTTGGCCTGGGTGAAACAATTGACCAGGTTAAAGAGGTCATGGCAGATCTGGTGGCACATAATGTCGATATGTTAACCCTCGGTCAGTACCTGCAGCCGAGTAAGAATCATCTGGCGGTGGATCGATTTGTCCATCCGGACGAATTTCAGATGCTCGGCGAACTTGGCAAGACCATTGGCTTCACCCATGTTGCCAGTGGACCACTGGTCAGATCGTCCTATCATGCAGACTTGCAGGCAGGCGGTGAATTTCCAGCTCAGAACTAAGCTTGGCCGCAGGTTTTACAATCAGGATCTCGTCGCAGCTTCAGCTTCCTCCACTCCATTGATTTCGCATCGAAGACTAGCAGGCGGCCTGCCAGGGTCTGTCCAAAACCCGCAATAAGCTTTATCGCCTCCGTTGCTTGTATCGCTCCGATGACGCCAACGACAGGTGCTGCCACGCCATTTTCAGCACAGTTAAGAGCGCTGTCATCAGCTTCATGGTAAAGACATTGGTAACATGGGCAGTCTTTCACATCAGGATCAAAGACCAGCACCTGGCCCTCAAGGCGAATCGCGGCGCCGCTAACGAGAGCAGTTCGTGATTGAACACATGCAGCATTGATCTTGAACCGTATATCAAAGTTGTCGGTACAATCAAGAACCAGATCGGCATTTTCTATTACTGTGAGCAGTGCATCTGCATCAAGCTTTTGATTCAGGCAGGTTAACTGAACATTGGGATTGAGTGCGGTAATGCTTGTTGCAGCTGAGGACACTTTGCTCTCGCCTATGCGGTCGCTGGTATGAGCTATTTGCCGTTGCAGGTTGCTTAAATCTACTTCATCAAAATCCACCAGCGTGAGATGGCCAATACCGGCAGCGGCGAGATACATGGCAACTGGGCATCCTAGGCCGCCAAGACCTATGATCAGTACATGGGCATCGCATAGCTTCTCCTGACCGCTCACATCGATCTCCGGCAACATGATTTGCCGGCTATAGCGAAGTAGTTCTTCGTCGTTCATGTTTCTGCCTTGTTTGATGCCTTTGACTCGCTCTGTATAGCCATAACCGCTCTCGCATTACCCTGTATATCGTAAAGTGGCCTGGGCACAAAGTCAGATGCTCGCAGTTGGCGGCACACTTGTTCCTGCTGATCGTAGCCATGCTCCAGTGCGAGTGTACCGCCTGGTTTAAGCAGCCGACTTGCCTGCGTAATAATCTGCTTGAGATCGGCGAATCCAGAGTCAGCTGCTACCAAGGCCTCTTTGGGCTCATAGCGGAGCGATCGAAGATGATCATCTTCTTCTGCAATATATGGCGGGTTGCTGACCAATATGTCAAGGCTATGGTCGCAAATCGAACTTCCCCAGTTTCCCTGAATCCAGCAGATACCCTCACCACCCAATTCGTTTTTCCTGGCGATCTTCAGCGCATCGAGACTGAGGTCCAGGCCGATAACCTGCCAGCCAGGACGCGCCAGTGCAAGTGAGACTGCGATTGCACCCGAGCCGGTGCCAAAATCAGCAAGCACAAGGTGTGAGTTATCGAATGTGTCGAGAATGGTTTCCACCAGTAACTCGGTTTCTGGTCTGGGTATTAAGGTGTCTGGTGTGACTGAGAAGCGAGAGTCCCAGAAATCTTTGTAACCCACGATGTAGGCGATGGGTTCGCCTGCCAGTCTGCGCTCGATCAGCCGTTGAAACGAACCGGCCTGATGTGAGCATACAAAGTCATCGTCATGTGCAATCAGCCATTCTCTGGTTCTATTGAGGCTATGGGAAAGTAAGAGCTGACAATCCAGTTGAGGCGTATCGCTTATATTTTGAAGCAAACTGGCAGCGGCCATCAGCTGCCTGACTTGAATTAGATCACTGTTCATCGCCATCATCCAGGCCAAGACTGCTCAGCAAGTCGGCCTGATGTTCCTGTATCAGCTGGTCGATAATGGGTTCCAGCTCACCGGTCATGGTTTGTGCCAGCCGGTGCAAGGTAAGATTGATCCTGTGATCAGTTACCCGGCCATCAGGAAAATTGTAGGTCCTGATTTTTTCCGAGCGATCACCGCTGCCCACAAGGTTTCGCCTGGTTTCGGCTTGCTCATTGAATTGTTTTTCCTGGGCCTGGTCCAGGAGCTTTGCCTGTAACAGGCTCATCGCGCGTGCTTTATTTTTGTGCTGGGAGCGCTCATCCTGGCATTCAACAACTATTCCTGTAGGCAGGTGAGTCAAGCGTACCGCTGAATCAGTTTTATTGATGTGTTGTCCGCCGGAGCCTGAAGCGCGGTAAGTATCAACTCTTAGATCGCTCTTGGAAATTTCAATCTCATCTATTCCCTCAAGTTCTGGCAGTACCGCGACAGTACAGGCGGAGGTATGAATGCGCCCTTGTGATTCCGTTTGCGGCACTCTTTGAACCCGGTGTGCGCCTGATTCAAATTTCAACTTGGCGTAAACATTTTTACCTTCGATTCTGGCAATAACTTCTTTGTAGCCGCCATGGTCCCCGTGGCGCTCATTTAGAATTTCCAGTTTCCATTTGTTAGTTTCTGCATATCGGCTGTACATACGAAACAAATCGCCAGCAAAGATAGCCGCTTCATCACCGCCGGTGCCAGCCCGGATTTCGAGGAATACGTTGTGAGAGTCCTTGGGATCCTTTGGCAGTAGAAGGAACTGCAATTCTTCATCCAGTGCCGTTAGCATCGGCTCAAGTGTCTGTATCTCCTCATTTGCCATCTCGCTGATTTCGGAATCGCTGTCTTGCACCATGACGCGAGCCTCTTCAAGCTCCTCTGTGCGTGCAATATGCTTGCGGTAGCAAAGGACGACAGGCTCGATTTCCGCATATTCCCGGGAATATGCGCGATACATGTTCTGATTGGAAATTACGTCGCCATCGCTGAGTAGGGCGCCGAGCTCTTCGTATCGTTCGACCAGCTGTTCCAGTTTGGTTTGCAGTGTGGGTTTCATTAGTCTTTATCTTCCGCTAGTTGAAACAGTTCATCAATCGCCTGAAGCAAATCATGACGACCATCCTTGCCTGCCTGTTTCAACTGAATGCTGGGTGTATGAATTATTTTATTGGTTAGCTGATTTGCTAACATCGTCAGCACTTTCTCTGAATCTTCGCCATTTTGCAGGCGCTGTAGCGCTTTATCTAGTTCAATTTTCTTCAGGGCCTCATGCCGTGCTCGGAACCGGACCAATGTATTTTGTGCTTCCAGCGATTTTCTTTTATCGAGGAAATCGAGCACTGATTCCGCAACGATGAGCTCTGCGCGAACGGCCTCTTCCTCGCGATTGGAAATGTTATCGCTGATAATTTGTTGCAGGTCATCGACGCTATAAAGATAGATATCCCTTAGTTCTGCAACTTCCGGTTCTATGTCACGCGGTACCGCAAGGTCGACCATGAATATTGGTTTATGCCTCCTCTGCTTCAAGGCTCGCTCGACAGCGCCCTTCCCAAGAATGGGCAGTTGACTGGCAGTAGATGCAATAAGGATATCCGTGTTTACCAAATGCAGGGGAATGTTGGAGAGGTCGATTGCCTGCGCCTTGAATTCCTGTGCCAGGATTTCAGCATTTTCAATGGTCCTGTTGGCGATGACCATATTCTTAATACCAGCATTTTTTAAATGTCGAGCAACCAGTTCGATCGTTTCGCCAGCGCCAATTAACAAGGCATTACAGGTGCTAAAATCAGCAAACAATTGTGCAGCGAGCGTTACCGAGGTCGAGGCGACGGACACTGGATTTTCACCGATGGCTGTTTCAGTCCGTACCCGTTTGGCGACCCTAAAGGTGGTTTGTGACAAACGATTAAGATGTGGACCCATGGTCTTGTGGAGCTGGGCCTGCGTAAAACATTCCTTAAATTGCCCCAGAATTTGTGGCTCACCAAGCACCATTGAATCGAGTCCACTTGCCACCCGCATCGCGTGGGCAATTGCCTCGTTGGCTAATCGAACATACATGCTGCCTCGCAGATCCGGCAGTGGCAATTCATGATAGTTTGCGAGCCATTCGATGACCCGCTCCGGTTTTTGATGAGCGGCAACGCATATGATTTCTGTGCGGTTACAGGTTGAAAGGATGGCCACTTCTTTTAGATCAGCGTGATCCGCAAGATCATTAAGGGCGTGCCCTAATTGATCAGCTGTAAATGCCACTCGCTCACGCAGGGAAACTGGTGCGGTCTCGTGGTTGATGCCAACAATGAGTAATTCCATGAAAATTCACCCTGCGCGACAAATAGCGAGGATGACTCATCTTTCCTGTAATCGTAGAATGAACCCCAGTGCTCCAATGCAACACTAATCTATGCTGCAAATCCTCACTTTATGGGGAAAATGATTTAAAGTGCGTATTGTACGTTGGTTAAAGCGCTGAATATAGGCAGAAAGTAAACAGCGTTGCTTGCATGGAATCGAGAATGAATGAACCTTTGAAATTATTAGACGGCTCTCTGGTCGCGTTGCTTTGTCTGTTGCTGCTGTCCGGCTGCGTCACCGGTGGCGTTCACGACGAAGGACAGGAAATTGATGAGCCCGCTGAAGTCGAGGTCGCTGCAGCTACCGAAACTGAAGTTGTACGGCGTCCGCGTCCTGAAAACTACCCCGCCGCCCCCTTCGAAAAAGAAACACTCTACCAACTCCTGGTTGCTGAAGTTGCTGGTTATCGAGGACAGTATGATATTGCTCTTAAAAAGTATGTGGAAATTGCCGAGCAGAGTAGAGACCCAGGAGTCGCTGCTCGCGCAACGCGGCTGGCAACTTACTTAAAGAAAAATCCAGAGGCTCTGGTTGCTGCCCAGATATGGGCCACGGAAGAGCCAGATAGCCTGGATGCGCATCGACATGCCGCAGATCAGTTAATGAAGATCGGTGATCTCGAAGGTGCTATCCATCATATGGAGGCGGTGAAGCGCCTTGGCGGGCTTGCCAATTTTGATGTCTTTGCCTATCGAGCGGCCAATCTTGATGAAAATAGCCGCGCAGGGCTGCTGAATGCCATTTCCAGAATGCTTGCGGATTATCCCGGCGACGAACAGCTGATGTTTTCCAAGGCGGTATTACTGGAACAGAGCGGTCAGCTCGAGGAATCGCTGGTCCTCGCCAACAAGCTACTGGAAAGCAAGAATAATATTAATGTCATTATCCTGAAAGTTAATGCGCTCCGGGATTTGCATCGGGTCGATGATGCCATTGAGTTTCTGGGAGATACGGTAGACGATCTGCCCGAGAACCGACGCTTACGATTGATATACGCGCGCTTCCTTTTTGAGGCCAACAAACTTAATACTGCACGTGCCCAATATGCCCGAGTTCTTGAGAAGGCGCCTAATGACGGTGATATTCTCTTTGCCCTTGCGCTGATTGCAATGGAGCAGAAGAAGGATGATGCCGCCAAAAAATATTTAAACCGAATGGTTCAATTTAACCGTCGAGCA
The DNA here is from genome assembly GCA_046582185.1 of Pseudomonadales bacterium. Classification (GTDB taxonomy): domain Bacteria; phylum Pseudomonadota; class Gammaproteobacteria; order Pseudomonadales; family Azotimanducaceae. Next base: position 42,454 of record JAYGEX010000026.1, read on the forward strand.
AGCGAAGCCCACTTCTATCTCGGAAGCCTGGCAGAAAAAGCAGAAGACTTTCCAAAAGCTATCCGCGAATTCAAGCAGGTTGGCAATGGTTATGAGTTTCTGCCTGCCCAGGCGCGTATAGCAGGAATGTTACTTGATCAGGAGCGTGTGAAGGAGGCTCGAGCTTATCTGGAGCGAGTCCGGGCCGAGAATCCTGGCCAGCATCAGCAGCTGATCATTGTTGAGGCTCAGGTCCTCAGCCGACACGAATTTAAAGAGGAAGTATTCGCGCTCCTGGATGATGCGGTGGATGCTGATTCTGAAAATGTTGACCTTCTCTACTTCCGGGCGATGACCGGGGAGAGATTTGATCGCCTGGATATACTGGAGCGTGACCTGCGAGCGATAATTGAATTAGAGCCAGATAATGCCGATGCACTGAATGCCCTTGGATATTCACTGACCGATCAGACTGATCGCCACGAGGAAGCGCTTGTGCTGATTGAAAAAGCGCTGACCATAAAGCCAGACGAAGCTGCGTTCATCGATAGTATGGGCTGGGTCCAATATCGTCTCAAGAACTTTGATGAAGCTGCGCGATACTTGCGGGAAGCGCTGGATATGTTTCCCAATGATGAGGTAGCAGCGCATCTTGGCGAGGTACTCTGGAGCCTGGGTAAAAAAATTGAAGCTGGACAAGTCTGGGAAAAAGCTTTGGAATTGACCCCTGACAGTGAAATCCTGAAGCAAGTGATCGATAGATTTAGCGAGTAAGATTCTGATGGCTCGATGTATTGTTATCAGTTTACTCGCAGCGCTATTATCTGCATGTGTAAGTCAATCAACAATAGACAGCTCTTTGTCGGAGCGCTCATTTCCCGGCCTGGAGGCAAGCACGTCCTGGCAGCTTCGCGGCAAGATGGGGGTACGTTCCGGCGGTGGAAATGCGAACCTTGGCTTTGTCTGGAATGAATCACCTGAGCATTTTGATATCACCCTGAAAGGCCTCATGGGCGTCGCTGTGGCTGATATCTCTGGAGACCGGCAACTCGTCACGCTTAAATTGCCGGACGGCCGCCAGTACCAGAATGTGTTGGTTGAATCGCTCCTGGGGGAACAGCTTGGTTATGACTTGCCCGTATCCATGTTGCGCCATTGGGTTCGTGGCATTCCGGATCCATCTTATTCTGCGCAGCAACTATCCCACGGATTCACTCAGCAAGGGTGGAGCATCATTTACCAGCAATATGGCGTAGCCGGGCCAAGGAAGATTTTGATAGAACGCGCCGACATTCGTGTGAAACTCGTGGCGCTTGAATGGGCCTATTGAACACATTTACCCTGCCAGCACCCGCAAAGATCAATCTTTTCCTGGGTATTACCGGTAGAAGGCCCGACGGCTACCATAACCTGCAAACGCTATTTCAGCTCCTTGACCTATCAGACACCCTTACTTTCCGGCTGAATTCTGAAAGTTCTGACATTTCTGTGGTTTGTCCTTCGCTGGACATATCCCAGGAGGAGAATATTGCATACAAGGCTGCTTGCTTAATCCAGCTTCAAAGCAAGAGCAAGCTAGGGGTACAACTGCATATTGAGAAAACCATTCCGGACGGCGGAGGCCTTGGAGGAGGCAGCAGTAATGCTGCTACCACATTGCTCGGATTGAACAAACTGTGGCGTTGCGGACTCACAAAGCCAGAACTGATGGAAATGGGTCGCTCTCTGGGCGCTGATGTGCCCGTTTTCATTGCTGGCGAAACGGCATGGGGGGAAGGGGTCGGCGAGCTTATAAGCCCGGTAGCACTGCCTTCCCAGCGTTACATCATCGTTAATCCTGGTTGCCAGGTATCAACGAAGAAAATATTCTCACATCCGGAATTGACACGCGACTCAAGTAACAGGACAATAGCGCGTTTTTTGGAGCAGGGTCCGCCCTACGCCGACGGAACTAATGACTGCGAATCAGTGGTTTGCAGTTTGTTTCCTGAGGTTTTTGAGGCACTTGGCTGGTTAAGCCAATGGGGCGCTGCTAAAATGACTGGTACCGGTTCCTGTATCTTTCTTGCCACTCCGACGCAAGAAATTAGTCAGGAGATCCTGTCTCAAGTGCGGCCCGAGTGGCAGGCGTTTGAAACCACTGGGACCAATGAGTCTGTGCTTGTAAATGTATTGAGCAGGCTGGACTAGGCAAGATATGAACAGTTAGGCAGACAAGTTTTGGGGTGTCGCCAAGTCGGTAAGGCACAAGGTTTTGATCCTTGCATGCGCAGGTTCGAGTCCTGCCACCCCAGCCATTTCACTAAGCTACTCGGAGCGAGTAGATAGTCTGGTAGGTAATTGTGGCGGAATTGAAGATATTCACCGGTAATGCCCATCGACAGCTGGCAAGTCGCGTCGTTGACAGGTTAAGGATGGATCTTGGCAGTGCCAAGGTTGGTCGCTTCAGCGATGGTGAAGTAAGTGTGGAGATTAGTGAGAACGTCAGGGGTAAAGACGTTTTTATTATTCAACCGACGTGTGCACCTACCAATGATAATCTGATGGAACTGATTATCATGGCAGACTGCTTTCAGCGAGCGTCCGCCAGCAGGATTACTGCAGTGGTACCGTATTTTGGCTACGCACGGCAGGATCGGCGTGTTCGTTCAGCAAGAGTCCCTATCACGGCGAAGGTGGTTGCGGACATGTTGGTGAGCTCCGGCATTAACCGGCTGCTGACCATTGATTTACATGCAGATCAGATACAGGGTTTTTTCGATATACCGGTCGATAACATATATGCGACACCGGTGCTGCTGGTAGATATTGACCGGCAGAATTATGAAAATTTGATGATTGTTTCCCCGGATGTTGGTGGTGTTGTCAGGGCGAGAGCGATGGCCAAACAATTGGACGATGCAGATCTCGCCATTATCGACAAGCGGCGCCCGAAGGCTAATAAGTCCGAAGTGATGCATATTATTGGCGACGTTGAAGGCAGAACCTGTTTGTTGGTCGACGACATGGTTGATACAGCAGGTACATTGTGTGCTGCAGCGGATGCCCTGCATGCTAACGGTGCGATCAAGGTTGTTGCCTATTGCACTCACCCGGTACTCTCGGGTAATGCGATAAAGAATATTGAAGGTTCAAGGTTAGATGAACTGGTTGTAACAGATACGATTCCCCTGAGTGAAAGTGCTCAGGCTTGTACGAAAATTCGGCAGTTAAGTGTTTCTGACGAATTAGCTGAGTCTATTAGAAGAATCAGCAACGAAGAATCATTGAGCGCGTTGTTTACCAAGAGGATTCAACCCGCTCTTTTTTAAGCCCAATTTTGGGCACAATTGCTGGAAAATACGGTCGCAGTGGCTTCCAGCGTAAACCTAGGAGAAAGACCATGGCAGCTGAATTCGTGCTAAATGCCGAGCTGCGTACTGACAAAGGGAAAGGTGCGAGCCGCCGCCTGCGTCGGAATGCTGATCTTGTTCCTGCGATCCTTTATGGCGCAGGCAAGGACCCACAATCACTATCGATTGCTCATAGAGAGTTACACAGAGCTTTGCAGAACGAAGCTTTCTTTTCGCACATTATTACCCTTCAGGCTGAAGGTAAGTCACAGCAAGTGATTCTAAAAGATCTGCAACGACATCCTGCGAAAGATCGAATCATGCACGCTGACTTCTACCGCGTTGAGATGGACAAAGCCATCACGGTTGAAGTGCCTCTGCACTTTATCAATGAAGAAAACTGCGTCGGCTTTAAACAAAGTGGCGGTATTATATCGCACACTATGAGCTCGCTTGTGATCAGTTGTTTGCCTGGCCTGTTACCAGAATTTATCGAAGTTGATGTTCTTGATCTAGACATTGGTGACTCTATTCACATGAGCGGCATTGTCCTTCCGGAGGGATTGAGCATTCCTGAGCTGGCCCATGGTGAAGATCATGACCAGGTTGTCGTTGCAGTTCATGCACCGAAGAGAGTTGAAGAAATTGAAGAAACTGATGAAGCGGTTGATTCAGATGACGCAGCTGCAGACGATAGTAGCGACGAGTCTACTGACAGCGAATAAGCTGGCGGAGCTTTAAGTGAGTGCTTTTGACAAATCTGTAGCTGAAGGTGAACCCAAGGCTACTGAAAAACTGAAAGTACCGCTTAAGCTAATTGTTGGCATAGGCAACCCTGGCGTACAATATGCAGATACCCGGCACAACGCGGGTATCTGGTTCGTTGAACAATTTGTAAAAGACCTTGGCGGCATCTTCAAGAACGAGCGAAAGTTCTTTGGCCGAGTTGCCAATGTGTTCTATAAAGGCCAGGAGTTAAAGGTTCTGGTGCCATCCACGTATATGAATGAAAGCGGCAAGTCTGTAGGTGCGCTGGCGGCATTTTTCAAGATTCCTGACAAGCAAATACTGATCGCTCACGATGAGCTGGATCTTGCCATAGGCATAATTCGCTTCAAGCAAGGCGGAGGGCTAGCGGGCCATAATGGTCTGCGCGATATCACTCGTTGTCTTGGTGGCAGCCAGGATTACAACCGATTGCGTATTGGCGTAGGTCATCCCGGTTCCAAAGGCCAGGTCACAGGTCATGTCCTTGGTAAAGCGTCCGCGCAAGACAAGGATACGATTGGGCAATGCATCGATGAAGCTTTGCGCTGCATGCCTTTAGCCTCACTTGGCGAATGGGAGAAAGCGATGAATCGCCTACACAATTTTAAAGTTGAGAATGTCTAATGGGATTTAACTGCGGCATCGTCGGCCTTCCTAATGTCGGCAAATCTACGCTGTTTAATGCGCTAACTAAAGCGGGTGTAGGTGCTGAAAATTTCCCTTTCTGCACCATCGAGCCAAATTCTGGTGTCGTGCCAATGCCCGATCCGCGTCTGGATAAGCTTGCGGAAATCGTCGGGCCCGAGCGTATCGTTCCAACGACGATGGAGTTTGTTGATATTGCGGGTTTGGTGGAAGGTGCCTCCAAAGGCGAAGGCCTCGGCAATCAATTCCTGGCTAATATTCGTGAAACAGATGCCATCGCTCATGTAGTGCGCTGCTTCGAAGATGAGAATGTTGTGCACGTATCCAATGTCATCGACCCGGCAGCTGATGTTGAAGTGATTAATACCGAGCTTCAATTAGCTGACCTCGATTCAGTGGAAAAAGGAATTGCGCGACATGCGCGTATCGCCAAAAGTGGTGACAAGGAAGCGATCTTAACCGTCGCAGTTCTGGAATCACTACAGGCACACATTGATGGTGGCAATGCTGCCAGAACGTTCGAATTTACCAAGGAACAGAGAGAAGGCATCTATGATCTGCATCTTTTGACCATGAAGCCCGTTCTCTATATTGCCAATGTGGATGAAGAGGGCTTTGAAGATAATCCCCATCTTGACGTGATCAGGAAAATTGCAGAGGAAGAAGATGCGATAGTGGTTGTTATCTGCAACAAGCTTGAAGCTGAAATAGCAGAGCTGGACGAAGAGGAAAAAACCGAATTCCTGCAAGACCTAGGTATGGAAGAGGCTGGTCTTGATCGCGTTATTCGAGCTGGATATGAACTTTTGGGTTTGCAGACATATTTTACCGCAGGCGTGAAGGAAGTCCGTGCCTGGACCGTAAAGCAGAATGCTACCGCGCCACAAGCAGCGGCTGTTATTCATACCGACTTTGAAAAGGGATTTATCCGCGCTGAAGTCATTGCCTATGATGATTTCATCACGGGTAATGGTGAGGCAGGTGCCAAGGAAGCAGGCAAGTGGCGCTTGGAAGGTAAAGAGTACCTGGTTCAAGATGGTGATGTCGTACATTTCAGGTTTAACGTCTAGGAATTGTCAGAGAGGTATAGCGATGCTGGAAAAGCTGAAATCGTTAGGGGTATTACGTAACCTGCTTCACGGCCTGGCGGTATTGTTCATTATCCTTATGCCATTTGCCAGTGCGCCTGGTTATACGGATGAATGGAATCTGTTTTTCGCAGGAGTATTACCTGCAACGGCGCCAATCCTCATTATCCTGATTATGATGGACGTAATGATGTGTCAGGTCTGGAAAGACGGCGAATCGCCTGAAAGGATCGCCTACTTTAACTTTGCTATCAAGAGTCATCTGTGTGTAGCAGGGGCATTGTTACTGGCGTTTTTATCAATGTTTTTGCCTGCCTTAATTCGATAGGGTTTCCTTGACATCAACAGGCTGAATCAGGAGAATTCGCGTCCCTCGACCATCTGAGTGGATCTGGTTAGGGATTGCGCCGCTGAAGCGGTACAAGTTTTAAAGTGTGGCTATGTAGCTCAGCTGGTTAGAGCACAGCATTCATAATGCTGGGGTCGGTGGTTCAAGTCCACCCATAGCTACCATTTTTAAAGGCCTATAGAGGCTCTCAGCATTCTTAATAAGCCTCGACTACTAATATCCAGCAAATACCCAGCATCAAACTGGCTTTCACCGACATTACCTGTCACGAAATCATCTTTTTTCTCAGACGTGAAGATGCCCCCAACCATTCCCGGCCCAGCAGCCCACCTACCGTCCCCCTACCCCCCCACTTCACACCATGGGACTCCTGCTGTGTAGGTATTAATAATCTGGACGAGTGATTAGTAGGTTTTGAAAAATATTTTTCAAAATTCGGGTTGGCTTCTTCCAGTTACCACATTGATCAATTCGGCAAGTCTTTTCGGCCACTAAACCTCGTTTCGGCGGGGTTTTTTATGACT
>JAYGEX010000029.1:0-13993 GCA_046582185.1 Pseudomonadales bacterium
GGGTGTTGCGACGGATATCCTTGACCGTCTTTTCGGTGTTTGACATGCTCATGGTGATACTCCTCTGCTTCAGTTTAAAAGTAGCAGATGTATCTCTTAGTGAATCAGGTCATTTGGTACCATGGTGGCTGACGTCGCACACCTGGATGGGTCAACTACCGAATTAACAGTCACTAAACGCAAGGTATGGTTTATCTCCAACAACGGTGACGCGATAACCTAGCCGAACCTCAGGATGATAATCAAAAGCCGCATGATGCTGTACGACACGATTGTCCCAGAATACCACTGAATTCGGCGCCCACTGAACACGACATTGAATGCTGGCGGAGTAGGCTACATGGTCATACAACATCGCCAGAAGAGTATCGCTCTCTCGCTGGCTCAACTCCTCAATCTTTGCAACAAACCCGGCGTTAACGTACAACGCATTACGCCCGGTCAAGGGATGCGTGCGCACAACCGGGTGGACGGAAGAAGGCAGTTCTTCAAGTTTCTTTGCGCCGCTTAGGTACAGGTAATGCCCCCTTGGGTCATGTCGCGCGTGTAGTTGTTTCAGAAAGTCCTGCATAGAAGGCGAAAGTGTTTCGAAGGCCTGGTACATGTCGGCAAATAGCGTGTCTCCGCCACTTGGCGGCACCACCTCCATTCGCAGCATTGAAAGCCCGGGCGGCACGGCTTCACTGGATACATCTGTATGCCATCCCTGACCCGCGACAGCTTTAGATTTAGGACCGGCGCGGATGACGATCAGCTCTTCAGGAATATCCGCTTTGTTGACAGGAGAGTTCATGAGCTTGCCAAGGCGGTGCCCGAAATCGGCCTGTGTCTTCACATCCATCTTCTGCTCGCGAGCGACGACAATACCGCGTTCTGCTGCGAGTTGTTTTAATGCAGTGACTTCATCATCGGTGAAATCTGCCAGTTGGGTGCCGGTGGCAAGTTCAACTCCAAAAGACGGTGTGATGTTAGTGTATTTCATAGTGCCTGTTTCGCTCCACTCACTTCACACAGTTGCGTTGAACCATGCCATTTTCTTGTTAGCTTTCTGTAACTCTTTTCATTGACAGCAAATGGAACATATATCCACCTACACCACCAGCGACTGCCTGGGCAAGTAACCCAACCACTGTTCTGGTGGCCGCAATGCCTGAGAAACCAAGCAGCATTTTCATGATCATATGGATGGCAACCAACCCGACTGCTCCCGCCAGGACATAGCCGATCATGCGTAGGTTGGGTACGTACTTAATAATAAGTGTGGCGACTGGCATAGCGATGAGAAAGCTGACGGCAATGACGGGTAAGTAAATGTCAGTCATATGCGTCACGTCGTGAAGTGCCGCGTCCAATCGGTGCGCTGTTGTGATTTCAAAACCCAACTCAATAATGCTGGCGATGTTGCCTTGACTGATAAATATCGCGCCGAGAATATAGGCAGCGATCACAGCGACAAAAAAACTAACAATGGTTCTGATGATTGTGTTGGCCATTTAAAAACCTGCATATCCCCTGTGTTTGCTATGATGACCTGAATTGGGTTGGAGTGAAAGTGTAATGCGCGTTCTTCTATTTGCCATAGTGATGATCTTCACGACGATCGCAACACTTCAAGCAGAAACACCCGCCGATGAAGACTACAAAATTGAGACCGTTGCCGAGGACCTAAACTTTCCCTGGTCAATTGCGTTTCTGCCAAACGGAGACTACCTGGTCGCGCTACGTGTGGGGGAAGTAAGGCGCATAACCGCATCAGGCGAGGTCGGCGAACCATTGACGGGGCTTCCAGATAGCTATGTTGCGGGTCAGGGCGGCTATTTCGACATAGTGCTCGATCCAGATTTCGAATCGAATCAGATTGTATATCTATCCTTTGCTCACGGTACCCCCGAGGCTAACGGTACACGCATCGTCAAAGGCAGGCTTAATGCAGGCGCCGTTGAAAACGTCCAGCCTATCTTCACGGTCACACCACTCAAAGACACACCCGTTCATTACGGTGGCAAAATCATATTCCTTAAGGATGGCACTTTGCTTATGACCACAGGTGATGGGTTTGAGTATCGTGAGGCTGCGCAAGATAAATTTAGTCAGCTGGGAAAAATTATTCGCATTAACAGCGACGGCACAGTGCCAACCGACAACCCTTATGCAGATGGTAAGCAAGGCAACCCGAAGGTTTGGTCATACGGGCATCGCAGCCCTCAGGGTCTGGTTTTGGACAAGACAACAAATTCTGTTTATATGCATGAGCATGGTCCCAAAGGTGGTGATGAACTAAACCTTGTTCTACCAACGCTCAATTATGGATGGCCAGCAACGACAAAAGGCATCAACTATTCGGGCGCATATGTCTCCCCTCTAAAATCAGCACCGGGCGTCGAAGAGCCACTAACCTATTGGGTACCAAGCATTGCACCCTCTGGATTGGCGATGTATGACGGCGCTGCCTTTCCCAACTGGCAGGGTGATCTGTTTGTGGGCGCGCTGGTTGATCAGGAAGTTCGACAAATTAAAATGGTGGATGGCAAAGCTGTGGGCGAAAAGCCGGTGTTCCCCGAAATCGCCGCACGCATTCGCGATATAAGGATCGGCCCTGATGGCTATATCTACATTTTGACTGACAGTGACAGCGGCAAGGTGCTTCGGGTTGTACCCGAGGACTAGCATGTTGTTATCCTTATCTACTTAATCCCTATTTAAGCTATCATTCGTGACAGAACCTAAAGAAAGTACCCCACACCAGATCGATTGGTTTATCTTCTCTGTCGGGTGTGGATTGCTGATCGCAATCGTTGTACCTATTATTCTCGCACCAGAGGCAAGCTTCACAGTCATCGATAGTGTTTTTACTTTCCTGACCCAGAGGCTGGGCGTTTTATACATACTTTCAGCAATCATCGTTCTAACTTTCCTGTTATGGATTGCACTTAGTCGTCATGGAAATATTGTGCTGGGCGATATAGCTGAGCCTGAGCATGGGACATTTAGCTGGGCGGCAATGTTGTTCTGCGCTGGCATCGGTGCATCACTCATATATTGGGGTTCAGCTGAATGGGTTTTCTATTACGTTGCACCGCCTTTTGGTATCGAACCGAAATCCGCTGAATCCGTTCTCTGGGCGTCTAGCTATGGAATGTTCCACTGGGGTCCTATCGGCTGGGCTTTTTACTGCTTACCTGCCGTTGCCCTGGGCTGTAGCTACCATGTTCAGAAAATACCTTCACTTCGATTAAGTGCGGCTTGCAACCCGGTACTTGGAAAACAGATGGATGGCTGGCCCGGCCGGGTAGTTGACCTTCTGTTTATCATTGGTCTTTTAGGTACAGCAGCAACCGGGCTAGGTCTTGGCACCTCTGTAGTGTCTTCAGCTGTTACCCGATTAACCAATATAGAAGATGGCGTAGGATTACAATTTGCCATTATCTCACTGGCTACATTTATGATTGGCTTTAGCGTATTTCGTGGACTCGATAAAGGGATCAAAATTCTCAGTAATATCAATGCAGTACTGGCGCTGATTCTGATTCTATTTGTACTGGTTGTCGGGCCAACAACCTTTATTCTGGAAATGTCGGTGGCCAGTATTGGCAATGCGTTGCAAAATTTTATTCAGATGTTGTCCTGGACTGATCCTTTGCAAAAATCCAATTTCGTTGAAAGCTGGACAGTCTTCTACTGGGCCTGGTGGCTTGCACTCGGCCCATTCGTCGGGATGTTTGTGTGCAAAATCTCAGAAGGCAGAACATTACGCCAGGTAATATTTGGCATGCTGGGTTGGGGAAGTCTTGGCTGCTCGCTCTTTTTTATGGTGCTGGGAAACTACACACTGTGGCTTGAATTGAACGGCGTTTACCCGGTTGTTGAGGAGGTCATGAATATCAGCCCATCTCATGCGATTGCCGGTGTCATCAGTAATTTACCCGGTGGGCAATTCTGGCTGGTGTTTCTCATCGTCATCGGTCTTGTGTTTATGGCGACAACGTATGACTCCGCCTCGTATACACTCGCTGCAGGAGCCACTCGCTCGATGAAGGAACATGAACATCCGGACCGCTGGCATAGAGTATTCTGGGCTTGCGCACTTGGGGTTCTACCCATTAGTCTTCTCTTTTTAGGCGGATTGCGTACTCTCCAGACCGCATCAATTGTTGCGTCCGTACCTTTACTTTTCGTTTATGTGTTACTTGGTTTGTCCGTCTATCGCACGCTCACACATCGGCCCAGATATTCTTGAGTAGAGTCCTGAGGCAACCTGGATGCGCTACATCTGGCTTCGGAAATCGGCCTGGATTGGTCGCGATTTTCTCAATTGGTCGACGTCGCCCATATCTGTCTTGTAATCTCTTTGGAGCTGTTCAGGCCATTTAACTCAAAGCGCAGGGTACCACTGTCGTCCGTTATAAGCTGAAAGTCGAAATCGCCAACTTCCTTCACTGCAATGTCGCTGTCACCCCATGGTACGGTGATAGCAGCTCCGCCAGTCACCTGATACAACAGACCAGAACAACCACTCGCTTCAACCTCACAGTTAGAAGCGATATACCAGGTGGGTTGTCCGTTGGAATCAAAAGTAAAGATTGTTGCAAATGTAATATCTGTCTGTCGGGTGAGTGTGATCCCCCAACCCGATTCATTCTCATTCCACCACAAGGCGCTCATGGTCGCGCCTGGTGACTGGGTGCTAAACAGTTGCCGAGTGATCACCTTCTGTGAACTTGTGCCTTGTATTGATGTGAGCCAAGCCCCCGTGATCGGGTAAGAGAATTCCCTGTTGGCTAAAATTCAACGAAAGCACCCACCGTTTGGTTGACCTGGAACAATGTGTATACTTTGCTTGATATGGGAATCGTTGGTTTGTTTTTCTTATCTTCGGTGGCGCGCTATGTTAAATCCATCCGTTCTACACCCTAATTACTAGGAATACATCTGCCGCTTTAAACAGGTAAAATGCGCCTCTTAATTTAGGGACATACGATGAGCGAAACAGATAACGCCAAACTGGCTAGAAAAATGTTAGAAATGCATGCGAGTCATCAACAAGGTTGGGTAGAGGTTTGTTACCACCCTGACTGTGAGTGGGTGGAATTACCTATTCCAGGACAATCAAAGGGGCGTGGTGGAAATGCCGCAGCTTTAAGCGCTGCGGCAGATGCCTCGGCAAATGTCTTTCCCAGCATTGACATTGTCATCAACAATATAATCAGTGCGGATGAGCTGGTGGCGCTTGAAATTGATTTTGTGGGGACAATGGCTAAAAAACCTGGATCCGATAAACCGCCAAAAACAACGACGGTTAAAATGGCAATTTTCTTAACGTTTAATGACGGTCTAATCGTTCGCCAGACTGATTATTTAATTCCAACTGCGTGATGTGTACTCATTCTTGACTCGGCAGATTTATCCCGGTAGGCGTAGGCGCGCCGCAATGTTATTTTTTTGCATTTTTGATGAGCCGCCAACAATCGGCATTACCATGATATCCCTGACATGGCGCTCCATTGCGTGTTCGCTAGAACAACCATAAGCCCCCATTACTTGTTGGCATTTCAATACGATTTCCAAAGCCGTATCACCAACAAAAAGTTTAGCCATAGATGTCTCGACGCTACACGGCATGCGATTCTGTGCCAAGTAAGCCGCGTGATAAAGCATATGCCGACAGGCTTGCAACTTGGTCTTCGCCTCTACTAAATCATGACGAATGGACTGATGGCCTGAAATCAGCTGACCAAACTGTTCTCGCTCTTGTGCATAGGCCCAAGCATCGTCGACTGCTGCTGCCGCGATACCTAATGCGACACCGGTAATTTCCAGCTTCTCAACATCAAGTGCCTCACTCGCCAACATGTTCCAGCCCTTGTTCCAATTTTCAATACCGCCGAGAATATTCTCCACAGGAATTTCAACATCGGTAAATACCACATCTGTAGTTTTTGCATAACGCAAACCAATATGATCAAGATCATAAATTTCAATACCCACAGCATCGAGTGGCACGATCACCATCGATAAGTTTTTGTACTTTGCGTCTGCATCCCCTGAACGTACCAGGCATATCACATAGTCAGCAAACCGTGCGCCAGTACACCAGCGTTTTGTGCCGTTGATGATCACCGTGGATTTATCCTCCGACAGTTTGGCTGTGGTTTCCACCGTCGCCAAGTCGCCTCCGACATTGGGTTCAGATAATCCGTATGCCATCAAAATCTCACCAGCGGCAAGTTTCGGCAAGAGTTCTTTCTTTTGCCGTTCACTACCATTTTCAGAAATATTCACGCCACCGTAAAACGCACAGTGGATAAAAGGACCCGCCAATGCTGCTCCGCCACGTTGTGCCAACTCATCAATTACTGCAACAGCCGCGACTAGGTCACGCCCACTACCGCCATATTCTTCATCGATAGTGATGCCACAAATCCCGGTTTCAGCAAAGCGGTGAAATACATCTAGCGGAACCTCGCAGGCTTTATCCCAAGCGCGTAATTTGTCATTGGTTAATTCTTTATCTGCAAATCGACCAATCGTTTCGCGTAACATTGAGATATGTTCAGGTTCAGAAGTGAAATACATAATTACTCGCCAGTAAATTCAGGTTTGCGCTTTTCACGAAAAGCATTAACGGCTTCTTGATGATCACGGGTTAAGTTACTCATCATTTCATAAGCTACCGACGGATCCATTAAGCGTTGCGCCAAATCTCTTAACGCCATATTAGTCACAGTTTTTGTCCAACGAACTGCCCAGCGTGGATTGGCCATGATGCGCCCTGCTAACGCCTGCACCTTGTCTTCCAATTCTGCAGCGGGCACTGCATAGTTTATTAAGCCAAGCCCGACGGCATCTTTTGTACTTAACATATCACCGGTTAGCAGCAGTTCTTTCGCCTTGGCAAAACCAACCAACTGCGGCCAAATCACAGCGCCACCATCTCCTGCAACAAATCCCATTTTTACATGGGGATCACCAATAAATGTGTCTTCGTCAGCAATGATCACATCAGACATCAGCGCAATGGTGGCCCCTAGCCCAGCCGCAGCACCATTAATCTTGCAAATCACTGGTTTCTCCAGTTCGAGCAACGAGAAAACAATGCGCTTGGCATCGGTTGCGATTGCCTTAAAGATTGAGGGATCGTCAATCATCTCTTGCATCCATTGGGCGTCACCACCTGCACAAAAGGCTCGGTTAGCGCCCGTTAGAATAATGAGATCGCTGTCCTCGTCGTGTTGAATATCTTCAAAGACGCGAGACAGTTCACCGTGTAAGTCGTAGTCAATTACGTTCATCGGACCATTGTCCAAGAGCACTCGCAGGATGCGACCTTCGCGCTGGAATTGAATGGTTTTATAGCTACTGAAATCCATTGGTATCTCTACTCCGGTATGTCGCCAAGTTGCACCAATCGGCGACCAAAACTTTCCCCGGTAAACAAGCTAATGAATGCTTCCGGCATGTTCGCAATACCTTCACTAATATGTTCACGATATTGTAAATCGCCACTCACGATGTGATTGATCATCTCTTCTTTCGCTCGGGAGAAATCTCTGAAATCATCATAAACAACAAGACCTTCCATGCGTAATCGATGCGTAATAAACGCCGAAGTATTATGAATACCAGGAACCTCTTCAGCCCGTTTATTGTAGTCTGCAACTTGCCCTGATACGACAATACGGCCACGCATTTTCATCCTTGGTATCACCCGATCAATCATGGTATTTCCGACGTTATCAAACAATACGTCAATGCCGTCCGGACAGGCATCGTTGATGGCTGCATCGAGGTTTTCAACAGCTTTATAGTTGATCACTTCGTCAAAGCCACACGTCTCTTTTAACCAAGCACATTTTTCCTCGCTGCCAGCAATACCGGTGACATGGCATCCCTTTAACTTGGCCAATTGACCAGCGGTTGCGCCGACCGTACCGGCCGCTGACGTGACTAGCAGGGTTTCATTGTCCTTGAGCTGAGCAATGCGCTCCAGACCAAAAAAGGATGTCATGCCTGGCACACCGAGCACGCCTATATGACAAGAGTAGGGAATACGCTGGTCAGTAAGTTTCAGCAAGCCACGGCCATCAGACACACCGTATTCAGTCCAGCCAAAGCCGCCGCCCACAACATCGCCAGCTATAAACTTCGGATGATGACTCTCCTCCACAATACCAACGGTTGCGCCGGAAATAACACTGCCCGGCTTCAGCGCTTGCGCGTAACCATCGCCGCCAGAAAGAATTGAACGCATACCCGGATCAACCGAAGCAATAAAATTCCTGACCAATACCTGCCCATCAGATATCGTCGGCACATCCCGAGTCTCGAGATTAAAATCTTCCTCTGAGGGCACGCCCTCAACAGGCCTTGCTAGGGTAATACAGCCGTACGTCGCCACGATAAACTCCTTAATAATGGTCCTTAATCTCAGCTATGCGCCACAATGGAGAGCTTGATATTAAGGAGCAGGATTATATGACTAAACCCTGCGAGTTTAGAAGTGCCTGTGCAGCCTTGGGGTCAACTTCTTTTTCTACGACCGTGCCTTTCTCGGCATCAACCAGAACTGAGACGTAAAGGCATTTAAGTCCTTTTGCAATCAGGTAAAAAGGCAGTCTAAAATAACCACTCCCCCAGCGATTGCCTTTCCGATGATTAAAATTTTAAGTTCTGCTGCAGTTCCTGAATTGCTGATTAAACAGTTTCGTGCGTGGTGCGAAACAGAGTGGGGAGAAATTGATCCGTTCGACGGCAATCATCCCGAGATCGTTGTACCCTCTCCCTTAATTGCGGTTGACGAAAATACATCACTGTTAGGTGGGCTGGCTTTCTCGAGCTTCACAAACCCTAAATACATCGATATTGCTGTATGGATAAACGTGGTGTTTATTTCACAAGACCATCGAAAGAAAGGCATCGCCTCTCAACTTATTCAAGCAGCGGAAGTAGACGCGCAGCGGCTGTCGATTCGCGAACTATTCGTGCTCACAGAATTCACCGATCTCTATGAGAAACTTGGTTGGCAGATTGTTGGTTTGGATAGCACGAAGAGAAACGAAACTATATTGAAACGAAGATTCTAACGATTCCGTTGACTGCCGAATGTTACGGTCCAAAAATTGCTCATGCTAAATCTTCGTTCCAGTCGTCGCTGTTGAAATCTGTAATCCGATAGAATTCATCCAACGTTGACAGTCCCTGAGAAACCTTTCTGATAAGATTAAACTCAAGCGAAATGGTGCCGCCGGCATTGGCAGCGCGCCACAATTCTTCCTCGGAAGGTGAGCCTTTGAGTAGCTCGCGGGTTGCTCTGTCCAGCACCAGACTCTCGTAACATCCTACTCGACCCTTATAACCCTGTTTACATTGCTCACAACCCACTGCAGCCCGAAAATTCGAACCCAGCAAAGCCACGTCCAGCCCATTATGCTCTGTAACCCACTTAATCATACGCTGCTCATTCGCGCTGGGTTCCATCGTCTGGCTGCACTCCGAACACAGCCGCCTAGCAAGGCGTTGACTAAAAATAAATGTCGGCGGAAAGTCCGCAATGGAGATGTCCTTCGTCATTTGACGTAACCGTTGTAATGCATGATGGGCTTTTTTCGAATGCATTGACGTCAGCACAAGGTGATCTGACCGCGCCACTCGCGCGGCAAGATCTGCTGTGATTTCATCACGAATCTCTCCGATCATGAGCACATCAGGGTCTGCCCTTAATGCCGCGTGTATAAGATCCTGCAGTAAAATTCCAGCCCTCGGGTTTGCACTCATTTGGCTAACACCTGGCACTTCGATCTCCACCGGGTCTTCCGCAGAAACAATCTTCATATCGTCGCTGATCAATTGATTAATAGAGGAGTAAAAACTGCCGGTTTTGCCGCTGAGCCAAGCAGCCGTGATCGGGTAAGAGAATTCCCTGTTGGCTAAAATTCAACGAAAGCACCAACCGTTTGGTTGATCTGGAACAATGTGTATACTTTGCTTTATATGGGAATCGTTGGTTTGTTTTTCTTATCTTCACGGCCGCGGAAAAGGTAACTATGCCCCGCACCGAATTCGGTCAGCCGGATCTGCAAGGCGTATGGTTCTACGGAACCAGCACACCCTTCCAGCGACCTGAAAAGCTGGGCATGAAGCAATCGTATACTGAAGATGAAGCTCTTGAGCTTTTGTTAGCTTTGGAGGAGAGCAACAAGGAGAAAGCAGAACCATTGAACGGTAGCAGAAGCGCTCCTTCGGCTGGGGTAGCCATCGCTCAGGGCGCGGACCACAACTTCGCCACCTCGCGCACCAATCCAGTAATGATTGATGGTCAATATCGCACTTCACAAATAATCAAACCAGACAATGGAAGATTCCCATTTAGAGATGGGGGTATGGACATGTTTCAGAAATGGCAGAGCCAGGGGCATGGCGCATTCGATGGGCCGGAAATAAGGCCAGCAAGCGAACGCTGTGCTGGACCTAATGGCGGTCCTATGGCGCCGATGGTAAGTTGGTTCTACAACGCGAATATGCAAATAGTCCAAACCGAGGACTATGTTATGTTGCTATCGGAAATGAATCACGATGCTCGTATCATTTCATTGTCAGGGCCCATAGCTGACAATGCCCACGCTAAATGGATGGGCAATTCCTTCGGGCGCTGGGAGGGGGATGCCCTGATTGTAGAGACTACAGACTTCCGTCCAGAACAATCATGGTTTGATTTTTATATGTCTGAACAGCTAAAAGTCACTGAGCGATTCGAACTGGTGAATACGGATGAAATTCGTTACAGCTATACTTTTACTGACCCTGAAATTTATACCGATCCGGTAACGATAGAGAAAAACATCACTCGAAGGCCCGATTCAGAGCAGATATTCGAGTATGCCTGTCACGAAGGAAATTATTCAATGGCGTCCATACTAGCTGGCGCTCGTAGACTCGAAGCTGACAGGGCGGAATCCGGGAATTAGCGCAGCAAAGAAGCTTCACAGAAGACCAACGGACTCTTTTTGCTCACTAGTCGTTAACTTCTCCGAAGCCCTCGGGTGGTCTTCTATGCTTAGTCTTTTGCTCATACGCATAAGCCAACTCTATTAATAGCCCTTCCGCATAGGGGCGGCCTACGAATTGAAGACCTGCAGGTAGTTTGTTTTGCCAAAAACCCATCGGTATTGTCACCGCCGGCAGACCCGCATCCGGCGTCAAACGCTGATTATTATCTCCTCGGTATTCTTCAGTGGCTAACTCAATATGAGCAGGGGGATTTGACCAAGTCGGAAAAATTAGGGCATCAACCTCAGCCGCATCCATTGCCGCTATCGCATTGGCGAGTAGTTGATTGCGCTCTGGGTGATTGGGCCATGTAGGGCATGGGACTTCCCATTCATCAGGAATCACATCCAATGGATTCTGTGCATAGAAAGCAAACGAGGCCCGTGTTTCAGGAGCAATCTCTCCCGTTTCCAATACCTTGTTTACATCCAATAGAGGGGGATTTTCAAGAGACTTAAAATACTGGCCCACGTCATATCTGAACCTACCGCAGAATGGAATCTGATTGCTTAGTCCCTGGAAATCTTTAATCTCCAATGGATCAACAATGATGGCTCCTGCAGCAGCCAAGTCACTAATGGCTTGGAGAAAAATTGCTTTGATTTCTGGATCAGCATCTTCGTGGTCCACCAACGATCTAAATACTCCCAAACGCTTTCCTTCTAGGCCGTCGACATTCAGAAAATCTAGATAATTCTCTTCGCGCTTGTTAGGTACAGTCAAAGAGTCTGCCGGATCGAAGCCCGCAATCACGTTGAAGAGGCGCGCGCCATCCTCAACCGTTCGCGTCATTGGTCCAGCTATGTCTCTATCGAAAACCAGCGGTATTACACCATCGCGACTGGTCAAGCCTATGGTGGAACGGATGCCAAATAATGCTAGATGAGAAGAAGGCCCGCGAATTGAGTTGCCCGTATCACTCCCCATTCCCGCCACACCGAAACTGGCAGCCACTGACGACGCCGTTCCTCCTGAAGAGCCCGCAGGAACGAAGTCGACATCGTAGGCATTTGCCGTGCGGCCATACGACGAAGAAACGGTCTCTCTTGGGCTAAAGGCCCATTCCGCCATATTAGTTTTAGCAAGCACGATTGCGCCCGCTTCGCGCAGTTTGCGAACCATAAACGCGTCATCGGGCGGAAAGCTATTTATCAGCGCGATAGACCCACCGGTTGTAACCATGTCATGCGTATCAAAATTGTCCTTGATAAGCAGTGGAGCACAAAATAGCTCGGGCATTGTCTCGTTTCTGCTCACTGCCAAGTCGATTTCGTCAGCCTTTTCGAGTGCGTTGGGGTTAACTTGCGCAATAGCATTTATGTTGCGAGATTGGTCATAGGCCTCGATACGTTGTATGTATCCAGCCACGATTTCGTGACACGTGGAGTCTCCTTGCAAAATTGCAGACTGAATATCGGCTATCGACGCTTCAACGAAATTGAATGATGAATTCTGAGGGACAGTGCAAGCCGCCAGTGGCGCCAAAAGAAGCAGCCCTAGACACTGCGGGTTAATTTTCAACATAGTCATTTTCTCTGTATTAACTTTTCACTTAACAAATGGATCAGACTCGGCCAATAGTAAGCGCCTTTCGTAGCCTTATCATCGCTTAATTTAAGCAACCTTTGATTTCCAGAGAAAAATTAGATGCCGTGCTATTCCGGGATGGTAAATGCATCTGAATGAAAATCCATAAGCTCACTACCTATTTCTTGGTATATTGATTGCGAGAATCGCGAGTAATGTGAAATATTTTAATTTCATCATCTTCCCCCAAAAATTGAAAAAGTTAGTTAGGGCCATTGCGTTCCTACTGACTTAACTCTTTCGCCACACTGTACAGAAATTCGTAACCGCCATATAAAGACTCCTTCAGCAGCCTCTCGTCCTGGCCGTGTATGCGCATATCATTACGATCCACGAACAGACCCGACGTACCATAGGTAGGAATACCTGCGCGGCGCATGCGTGCACCATCGGTTGCACCCGTGGACATCGTCGGCATCACAGTGACTCCAGGCCACATTGCCTCGGTGACTGTTTCAACCGCCGCCATTATTTCTTCCGACAGCGGAGAAGGGTCGGTAATGGAACCGCCGCCGCGGTACTCCACTAAGAGTTCTGGGTTATCGACAACTGTGATCAGCGTTTTCAAGACATCCTGCGGATCGGAACCGGGCAGCATGCGCACGTTCACGTTCGCGACTGCAGTCTGCGGCAAGGCATTCGGCGCATGGCCTCCGCCTAACAGCGTTGCTACGGCTGTGGTACGCAGCTGAGCGTTGATTGCTGCTTCGGAGCTTAATCTATCTAGCGAGTCTTGCGGAATAGGTGATTCGAGTAGCGCACGAAAATCGGCGGCGCGCTCCCCGGTGTTGATCTCGGCCTGAGGCTGGAAGCTAACGCGCATTACATCGTTCAACTCCACAGGGAATTTAAAGTCGCGAATCTTCAGCAGTGCTTCGGCCAGATCATAGATGGCATTGTCATCTCTGGGTAGAGAGGAATGCCCGCCTGGATTCTTCGCTGTTACTCGAAATGTTGCATAGATTTTTTCGGCGATCTGGATGGTGTTCGCTAGTGGCTGACCATCTTGCAAAAGACCATATCCGCCTTCGTTGATTGCCAGCGCACCTTGTATCAATCCGGGGTGATTCTCCAAGAGCCAGCCGATACCGTTGCTGCCGCCACTCTCTTCATCCGAGGTTAGCCCGGGGACAGCTTCGGGTGATTGGTGACGTCACTGACCCCACGGTGATTCAACGCATCCTAAATCATGTCGTGGCACAGCCACCACCGATTAGGGATACTAATCCCAGTGTTAAATAATTCATCTCCAGGGGAAGAAACACACCTGCCTGTTCATTGCGGTGTGAGTGAAATCGCCTTGTATTGATGTGAGCCAAGCACCCTTGATCGGGTAAGAGAATTCCCTGTTGGCTAAAATTCA
>JAYGEX010000023.1:0-5105 GCA_046582185.1 Pseudomonadales bacterium
TTAAAAATTATACAAAAAAAGAGTTTATAAAAATTTTAACGGGTAATAGACATTTTGGTAAGACGATGGTCCTTAACACTAAAGGAGAATATATATTTGAGAACGGTCTAGGATATTACCGTGGTGGGGTTAAAAAATCTAATCGTGAGAAAAGTAAAGAAGCGTTAAAAAAGAAGTATGCTCTTGATTATGAATTAGCAATTAACAACAAATGGTTCGGAGAAAGTATTACTGGAGGATTCCCAATTGGTGGCATTAATAGATATGCTTCGATTTGCTTAAATTCCACTAATCTAGGCCAATATTACTATGGAGCACTAGATGGGGATAAGAATGCTAATTTATATGAAGCTAAGAAATTATTTGTTGCTACTCTTTCTATAGATATTGAAAAATGTAAGATTTGCTATGATGAAAAAGGCAATCCGAATATAAGTTACTATGCTCTATTGCATTATCGTAATGTATCTAAAAGATATCTAGAAGAGATAAAAAGAAAACTCTAAACCCTAACCAAACTCCCCTTCCTTCAATATCCCAACTGCTTTACTCTAAATAATCCCAATAAGTGTCCGTTTGGTTGACCTGGAACAATGTGTATACTTTGCTTGATATGGGAATCGTTGGTTTGTTTTTCTTATCTTCAAGATTTCTACATGAAGGAGTTGTTGATCAATCAAAATTTCATGTTGCCGCGTTTGAATTTAAACCCGAAAACAGCTTTGTTTCCATGATGAAAATCGGCATGTTAGGAATCAGTTCACTAACAATATTTTTAATTTTCCTGTTGATCTGGGGGATTCGACGAATGAGGTCTAATTGAGTGGTGGTGCTAACAACCTCTGCCTGCCTTCAAGATGCTAACGCAGACAGCACCAGTACTCCCTGTCATGATAAAAAAGGCCCTTTACTCCGCAGGAAAGATCAAATGACCCGTCGCTCGTGCTAACAAAAAATATCGGGCCGGCGTTAAAAAATATGTCCAAATTTTGGGCAGGACCACTGGCGTTTAACACGAGGAATATGTCCAGAAAGAAAATCGTTAGCAGGATCGAATGTAATCGCTTTTTCAGTACCAAATTTAAGGCTTCATGGCATAAGGACTCGTTTTCAGAGGCTCCTTGGACTGCTGTTAATTTTGAGATGAAACATAAGGAGAAAGTATGAAAGTTGGCTGCCAAATGGCGTTTAACGAATCCACTTCGCCCCAGTATATCAGTGAAGCAGGCGCCCTCGTAGAGGAGTTAGGTTTCCATTCCTTCTGGGTACCAGAGCATGTTTTGTTCTTCCCGGAATACGAATCCCACTATCCGTATTCCGATGATGGTCGGCTGCGCGGCGATCCAAAGAGCTTACTGGATCCATTGACCGCGCTTACATTTGTGTCGGCCTTTACGTCATCAATCAGATTATGTACTGGCATTTGCCTGGTACCACAGCGTAATCCTGTGTATACCGCCAAACAGGTCGCCGATCTCGATTACCTGTCAAACGGCAGAGTCGAGTTTGGCATCGGGATTGGCTGGTTAAAGGAAGAGTTCGAAGCATTGGGGGTACCCTGGCAGGACAGGGCTGGTAGAACCCTTGAGTGCGTTGAGGTAATGAAGACCTTGTGGTGCGATGAAATATCGAATTTTGAGGGAAAGTATTACTCAATCAAAGCTGCCTATCAAAATCCGAAACCGATCCAGAAGCCACATCCGCCGCTCTTGTTTGGCGGAGAAAGTTTGCCTGCACTAAAACGAGTAGCGTCAGTTGGTCAGGGATGGTACGGGTATAATCTTACTCCAGCTTCATTTGAGCAACATTTGCGTAGCCTGGATGATTTATTGAGCGATCAAAGCCGCAGCTTGTCTGATCTACTACTTTATGTTTCGCCGAGTCCAGAGTGTTTGGACGCCGAGTCTATGCAAGCATTTGCTGATCTCGGCGCGCAGCAGATGGTACTACCATTATTTGCTCGTGATACTTCCCGGTTACGTGATCGAGCGCAGAGAATATTGGAAATGGTTAATGGCTAGCCCATCCACATGTAATATTTACCTTAGCCGAGAGTTATATCTTGCCCTTCAGAACATTTTCCAAACCAGGTCCAAGCAAGGTGACCAGAAGGGCCGATAACTGTTCGGGGGAGTCGCTAAATCCACGGTCCACCCAAACGCTGATGGTGGCGTAAACAGTATTGCCCACAATTGCAGTTAGATATTCACGTTCCACTTCGGGCAATTGCTCAAAGTGATTAACGTTCAGTGCACGATCAAGCAGGATTGCAAAAACCCTGGCGCACGGTTTAAGAAATAATGAGCTTGGACAGTAGGTTAACAGAGAGGTGAGCGTGCTTTTTTGATTTTCATAGGCCCGGAATACAAAAGTAGTTAGGTTTGTATTGGTTAAGGGCATTAACAGCAATTCATCAGTGATGGAATCAGCAATCGATTCAAACATATCTTCCGCAATATCACTCACCACCCGTTCCAGTGATCCAAATCGGGCATAGAAAGTCTTTCTTGTTATCCCGGCAACACTGGCGACTTCAGAGATCGTTAGTTTCTCAAAGGGATGCGCTTCCGAAAGCAAGCCCAGGACGGCAAGCTGCACCGCATTCCGCGTCCGCGCAATACGTGGGTCCAGTGCAATAGCTTTCCTGGGGTCGGACATATGGCGTCTTCTGCAAATGGTTAATGATTGTACGGTAAGAGGAAACCCCAAGAAAGTAAACACTTGACTCCTATCTTGCAGCTAGATAAGTTACAACTGTTTACTTGTCACTTTCCAGATGTGGAGTTAGCCATGAGCACAATGCAAGCCATACCCAACGCGAAGACCCAGGCACTTGCCGATTTCGATGTCAGCCGACCTGAACTGTTCCGCGAAGATACCTGGCAGCCATGGTTCGCGCGTCTTCGCAAGGAAGAGCCCATTCACTACTGCACCGATAGTGTTAATGGCGCCTACTGGTCGATCACCAGGCATGCAGATATCAAAGCTGTTGATACCAATCATGAAGTATTCTCCTCTGCAGCTGGTGGCGTTGCTATTGTCGATAATATTGAAGGCGGCGAGGAGGCCGCTGGAGAGAGCTTTATTGGCATGGATCCGCCGCGCCATGAGGAGCAGCGTAAAACAGTAACACCATCTGTATCTCCACCCAATCTTGCCACCATGGAGCCGCTGATTCGAGAACGAGTCATTGATATTCTGGAAAACCTGCCGGTGGGCGAGACCTTCAACTGGGTGGATAGAGTGTCGATTGAATTGACCGCAAGGATGCTGGCAACGCTCTTCGATTTTCCTTATGAAGATCGGCGAAAGTTAGTCTACTGGTCTGATATCACCACCAATGTGCCCCAGGTGACAGGAATTGAAGTCGACATGGCGGAACGTCAGGCAGGACTGCAGGATTGTGCCATGACCTTTATAAAACTGTGGCACGAAAGAGCTGCCGCCGAGCCCAAGTCCGACCTCATCTCCTTGTTGGCGCACGGCGAAAACACCAAAGATATGATTTCTGACCCTATGCTGTTTTTAGGCAATATTGTCCTGTTGATTGTGGGTGGCAATGACACCACGCGCAACAGTATTAGCGGCGGCATACTGGCACTGAATAAATATCCTGACGAATACCAGAAGCTACGCGATAATCCGGCGCTGATACCAAATATGGTATCGGAAATGATCCGCTGGCAAACACCCGTGATCCATATGCGCCGAACGGCATTGAAGGACTTTGATCTGAATGGCAATATGATTAAGAAAGGTGACAAGGTCATCATGTGGTACTTGTCAGGCAACCGTGACGAGACTGTTTTTCCGGATGCAGACCGTTTTATCATCGATCGAAAAAATGCGCGTCAGCATGTGTCTTTTGGTTTTGGAATACATCGCTGCATGGGTAATCGCCTCGCGGAAATGCAATTGCGCGTCTTGTGGGAAGAAATCATGAAACGATTCAAACAGGTGGAAATTGTTGGCGAGGTTGTTCGGCTACCGAACAACTTTATTCGAGGAATCGCGGATGTACCCGTGGTTTTACATCCTCACTAGACACGGCAAACGATCAGACTTGTTCTGGCGAAGACCGCTTGTTGATCTTGCTGGTCGGATCGCTACACTCTCTAATAACTGTCGTGATGTTTTAGCCAGGACATGGTGAAAGGCAAGTCCGCTTCATCACGACCTTTGGGCACGAGATCCAACATTTGATAGGTAGACATTAAGGTGTCCAATCCTCTGGCGTATGTTGAATAGGTATGAAACATGGCCCCTGTATCGTCTTTGTAGAAGATGCTTACGCCGGGTAATTCTTCGGCAACACCGCCTTCTTTGTAGTTGTAATAGCCGGATTCCTGCCCGGGAAAGGAGACATGATAATCAGCATTAAATGTATTGCCGGACGACGATAGCCATTCAAAATCCCACTGCATTCTTGCCTTGAAATTCTGGAACTCAGGCCACTGGGCGCGAGATATAACAACAAGAGAAACATCTCTGGCGCCGAGATGCATATTGACAGCATCATGTTGGTCGGCGAAGAAGGAGCAACTCTTACATCCCTCCTGCCATTCCGGGCCATACATAAAATGAACAACAATTAGTTGGCTTTTACTGCCGAAGAGCTCGCTAAGTTGCTTCTCACCAGCTGGGCCATTGAATACGTAATCTTCTTTTACGGCTTGCCAAGGTAAGGCGCGTCTATCTGCAGCAATTTCTTCCCGGAGCCTCGCCAATTTCTTTTCCTTCACTAACAGCTCAACTCTAGCCTTATTCCATTCGGGTTCAGAGACGATTGCGTTGTTTTCAATATTGCTCATGATTGATTCTCCATTCTTTCCTTTAAGTAATCGAGTTAAGGAATTGGCTTAAGGAATCGAAACTGGAATGCCAGCCAATACCATGGCTTTCCAGGCTGGATTCTGAATTAAAGACTTCCTGATGCACCTTCACTCGTGTTGTATTGTTAGCGGCAGTGTTAAATAATTCATCTCCAGGGGAAGAAACACACCTGCCTGTTCATTGCGGTGTGAGTGAAATCGCCTTGTATTGATGTGAGCCAAGCAGCCGTGATCGGGTAAGAGAATTCCCTGTTGGCTAAAATTCAACGAAAG
>JAYGEX010000025.1:0-215154 GCA_046582185.1 Pseudomonadales bacterium
GGGAGAAGAACCTTTCAACCAGATTTAGCCATGGGGCGACTCCGTTATTCCACCTCTGGCCACCATGTCAAAGGCTGCACCGTGATACTGAGTATCATCGACATCAAGGCCGATATAGATTAAATTCTTGTTCATATAGACGCCTCTACTTTCATCAAATTGGGGTGGTACAACGTACCACATTGAAGTATCCATCATTGATAGTAGCCCTCGGATTTAGGCGGGGCGTCTATATCTTCTATTCTCTCGAAGATATGGACGAAAATTCGACAATCTGCTCGATGAGACCATTGAGGAGTTTGTCGCGCGTTGGGAGGCGCGTTGAGGCATGAGTAGATTTCGAAAGGCCAACGCCCCATGATCGAGACCATCCTCACAGTATTCCCGTTGGTCGCCGCAGCTTTTGCCTCCACCAATATGGACAATTTGCTGCTTATGGTCGGGTGGATGATGTCGGGGAAGATCCCCAGGACGACGATTCTTGCCGGCTATGTGTTGGGCATGTTGGGGGTCTTGCTGGTCAGTTACGCCATGGGACTCTTGAGTTACCTGGTGCCAATCCAGTTCCTAGGGTACCTGGGCGTAGTACCAATTGGCCTAGGATTCAAAATGCTTTGGGATTTATGGCGTTCGACCCCGCACGAAGATGACTTGGATTTGAACTCGGCAGGGACTGGTAGCATGGCGCTGATTTTGGCGATCGCACTGACTCAACTGTCTAATGGCGTCGATACGGTGTTGGTGCTATCCCCCGCGCTGGCCGATAGCCTTGAAGGTGTAGATCGGGTGATTATCGGCAGCTTCGCCCTCATGGTTGGGGTATGGTTTGGTTTTGCCGGTTGGTTGAGCCACCATGCGCAACGCATTGGCTTGATTACAAAAATAGGCAGCTGGTTGGCACCCTTCGTGATGATCACCGTGGGAATTTATATCCTGGCAGATACTGCCACTGATGTGGTGGGTTAACCCCACTGCCAAAATTTCCTCAGCTCACGAAAATCTTCGGGATCGACAATGCTCTTAACCGTCGCCGCCCCGATACCCCGTGACCAGCGCCACCTTTCCAGAAAAATCAATCATGTTTCATCCTTATCCTGTCTAAATATCTGCAAGATAATGACAGATAAAATCGGGCGCAACGAGCCGAAACTAACCGCTTACCTTATCGATTAATTCGAAAAGATCCTCATAGGCAGCCATTCCCTTGGGTTCGCCACGTTGTGCCGTTCGGGCAAGGATGACCTCATCCGCGATGCCCTCATATTCCTTGAGCCTTGCCGCACACTCTTCCACATTTCCGGTGATAGTCATCGTATCAATCACCTCATCAGGGACGAGCTCCATTGCTTCACGTAACCGTTTTGCTGGCATCAGCTGTGCAGCCTGATCCACAAAATCACTAAAACCAAGTTGACGCAATTGTGAATCATAGTAGGGGTGCGGGATGGGATGAAACAGTTTGCAGATGGATCTTCGTGTTGCATCACGTGCGCTTTCGACATCACTGTTGATACTAACTGTTGCCGCCATCGGAAAAACGAGGGCGTCAGGATTACGCCCTGCAGTTTCCGCACCAAGGCGCGCATTGGGCCGCACGATATCGCGTACAAATTCGACAGACGACATAATGCCGATCCCAACACCGTCGGATACTTCACCGGCAAGCTTCACCATCTTCGGGCCAGAGGCAGATAAATACACAGGCACTTGGGAAGTTTCCGGTTCCCAGCTCGCGCGCCAACGAATACGATGTGCCTTACCCTGGTGGCGAACAGGCGCCGCAGCTTTGCCGGAAACGACGGCTCTGACAATTTCCATGAAGTCCCGCATCTTAGCCAGTGGCTTGGATGAATCAAGCCCCATATAGAGATCATTAAAGTGGAGATTACCGGTGCCGACCCCGAGAACAAACCGCCCCTCTGATATTTCGTTTAAATCACGGGCCTCGAGCCCCGTCATCCAGGGCTCACGGGCGTAGGCGTTGACAATATAGGTGCCGACGCGCGCTTTTTGTGTTGCATTAATGACCGCGGCAGCCGTAATAGTTGCGCTGCGGCCAGCATCAACCGTATACAGGGAGTAAATTCCGGCGGCTTCTGCCTCGCGGGAAATTGTGGTTATAGTTCTGATAGAGTCTTCGAACCCTAACATCATACCAATCTTCATTACTTGTTCTCCTATTCACTACAATCAACTAACTGTAACCTGGGTGCTTTTAACATTGGGCTCAGCACGGCTATCAGCTCACTCAACAACCCATCAGTGATAATGCCTACCGGAAGCCAGCCTTCGGTCGAACAACCATTAAATTGGAGTAGTACCCATTTAATGTTTAGTTCATGAGCGAACCAAGGCGATGAGACTCTGTCAACGACGGTCAGACACTAAAGGCGTCAACAATTGCCCGCATGGCAGCGTGAGTGTCCTCGGTTGTTTGTGTTGCGTCGCCACCCTGGGCGCCGAACTGCGCGATAGAAACACCGCGTGCAGTGTCGAGCCAGATCATCTGCCCGAAGGCACCTATCGCCATTGATTCACATTTCGATTGCCACGGCACCCACCACTGATAGCCGTAGCCTGGCGTGCCCTCCTTAGGATCGTGCGAAGCCTGGTGCGACCTCCCACTTGCAGCGACGAAGCCTTCAGGCAGTATACGCTTTTCGTTCCACACGCCATCCTGAATGTAGAGCTGGCCCAGATGCGCAAATTCAAGAAGTCGCGGACAAAGACAAGCATGACCAAAAGCGTGCCCTGAATCGCCAGGCGCGTGCTGCGACCAGAATGCGTCACCGGACATGCCAATGACGTCCCACAATTGTTCCTGGACGATCTGATGGAATGGCTGATCATAAAGTGCCCTTAAAACCATCGACAGAACGTGGGTGTCAGTCGCGAGATAATTGAAGTCGGTCCTGGATGGCACTCGAGTTCCCAACTCTCCGGCAAAGTCGTCCAGGTCCCGGCCGTGCCCCCAGATTTGGCGATACATTTCCGCCCGGTCAGGTGAACCCTGGTGATGGAAGAAACTCACACCGGAGGACATCATGAGTACGTGACGCAGAGTCGCGCCGCCATATCCTGTGCCGCTGACTTTTATGAATCGTTCGACCGGATGATCGAGACTGTCGAGGACTCCTTCGTGGAGCGCTCGTCCCAGAACCGTTGAACTCACAAAATACGCTGTAAGAATGGGTCTTTCACGTCCCTAGTGAGGGAAAACCCTGAAGGGTTGGGGTCATCACCCTCACATTTTTCGATTGAATATTCCGCTATAGTTTCAAACTGAAACCGCAATTTGTTGCCTATGGCAGCTACCCAGTCATTACATTGAGGACCGAAAATGACAAACCGAGACGTGTTACTCGATGTAGAACGCCTAAAAATGGTGCTAGACGGAAGTGAACTGGGTTTCTGGGACTGGAATATAGATTCTGGCAAAGTAAAGCGCAATGATCGTTGGGCGCAGATACTTGGCTATTCTACGATAGACGAATTCGAAGACGACACGGAGAGCTGGACAAATTCAATTCATCCAGATGACCGTGATGCAGCATGGGCTTCAATTAACAATCATAAGGATGGTCTTACAGACTCCCACAAAATGGAATACCGAATGCTCACAAAGGATGAGAATTATCGGTGGATCCTGGATCATGCCAAAATTGTACAGCGCGATAACGAAGGACGCGCTATACGCATGAGCGGCACGCACAGTGACATATCAGAACGTAAGAAGCTGGAGGAAGAGAGGGATAATTTAGTTCAATCACTTCGAATGGCGCTGAGCGAAATCAGGACCCTCAAAGGGATTATTCCCATATGCTCTTATTGCCGTAACGTACGCAATGATCAAGGCGCGTGGGATCAGTTAGAAGCCAATATAATGGCGAATTTTGAAGCACGATTTAGTCATGGCATATGTCCAGATTGCTTACCTAAAACATTCGCTGATCTACGCTCTGATAAGAGTCCAGAGTAAGGTTGGTGAATTAGATTGAGCCGCTGCATTTTTCCAAGATGCGCGCGGCAAAACGACGATACACACCGAAACTGGTCCTACAAAACTGTCGCTGGCTCGCGGCGGAAAGAGTTGTTACATTTCTATCCCAGGCTAGTCAGGTGGAATATCCATACGCAAGTTAATTTACTCACTATCGGTTGTTGCACTTCTCATCGTTGCTGGAGCCGGTGGCCTTTACCTGTATCTCGCACCAATATTTACGATTCGGGTTGCGCCCTGGAGCTCAGAATATAGTTGTTGCGCTATATTGGGATCCGTACAACGCGCTACCGAATAGTTAACGCCAATATCGTCATATATTGTATTCATTTTGATTTGCTTGCCGCAAAAATAGCCACTTATAGAATCGGAAGATAAACGTCCGTAACCATATCATCTTCTTTTATTTCTGGCCCAACGTTTAAGTAATGAAAGAATAGCGGGAATATGGCACATTTTTCACCACTCTGTGGCAGCCACTGCTCAAAAAGATACTGGGCGGCTGAAACATTGTTTCGCGACCCATAGTGTCTAGCTTTGCCACATCGAAGAGCAGGAATCACTTTGTTGACGACTCCAAACTCATTTTCTTCAACAACATGCTCAACGGAAACACATAAATCAACGCGATAATCTGACGGTGCTATTTGTTTTGGATTGTTGAAATGAATTCCATAACTACGGTGCACATCTGAAGGCGGAAGTTTGTTTGCAATCCGCCAAGAAACGAGTTTCTTGACAGATTCGTGCTCCAGCTCAGGAGGACCATGATGCTCTATCACGGCAATTTTAGTCTCTGGAAAGTTGACGATTTTTACTTCCATACCTGATCTCGATTGAACATAACCTTCCACCAAGGGGTATGGGGCAGGCTTGCTTCAGCGCGTCCTACCCGAAGAAGTCTTCAGCGGCTTGTTATGTTTTGGGTAATGATTTGTCATAGTGTGGTAATTCTGCATGGAGATTAAACCAGCTTGCGCCATCGGATGTCCAAGTATGCGCCAACTCTTTAACTGGAACCTTCGAATCAAGGGAGCCTAGCCTCAAGATGATATTGGTTTTTTTTGTATGCTTTGCATAGATCTGAGTACCACAGTTTGAGCATAAATAGCGATGCTTGCCTGGCGAAGATTCGAAACTTTTCAATTCAGAGGCGCCAGAAAGTTCAAAATCAGAATTAGATGCCGATGCGACACTGGAAAATGCGCTGCCATGTACACAGCAAGTCAAACCTAAACCACCACCCTTCTACTACCCGGTAATGGTCCCCTGCCCGACCAGAAAACCTGATCAGTGGCCAATCAGACATTGACCATTCTCCTTTATCTACACTTGGTTTGAAGTTTTTAGGGTGCTTTCGAGATTTTGTATTTACTGAGATGTTCACTTAGCGTGCTAATCATTTAAGCAAATGCATTTCAAATCTGTTATCAAAAGATCGACAGTAGCGAGATTTGCTGGCGTCAGCAATGAAATCAATTCCAGCAAGATTGTATTCTAATCCCATTCGGCTGAAAACAGGATCCAACGACTCTTTAACCTTCTCCGGGTCGCAATGGCACGATAGAAATCGCTATCCTTCACGAATATCATTCTGGAAAAGAGCCCTGTATCACCTTCCCTTCCATTATCACGGCCGCTGGTTTTAGCTTTGAAATCTCATAGGGATCTACTTTGAACAGGTTTTTATTGAGTATCACAAAGTCTGCCAGTTTACCTTTTTCGATTGAGCCGAGCTTGTCTTCTAATCTCAATTGATAGGCACCGTTTTGGGTATAGCCTTCAAGTAATTGCTCCAGGCTTAATCGTTCATTGATGGGCGATCTGATGCCGTCGTCCTCGGTTTCCCACCAGTCTTTTGGGGATTGGCGAGTGTGACCGACTTGCATTCCAAGATAGGGACTTATGTAGGTAGCAAGCATATCGCCTCCCCACCATTCATCACTTGAAAAGGTAACGATGGCGCCGCTATCAAAGACAGCTTTTACTGGGTACATTTTTGAGTAACGTTCTTCTCCTAACAACTCTTCGACCACATCATTGGGGCTTACGCCTAACCACCAGGGTGTGAAATTAGAAATGACACCCAGCTTTTTTATTCGAGGTAAATCAAGCGGATCGATCAGTGCCAAATGCGCCATGGTTACCCTGGGGTAGAAATCATCTTTTGCGATGGCCTGGGCTGCTTCAACCGCATCCAATACAGTTCTGACCGCTAAATCGCCGATGGTGTGTACGAGTAAGTCTAATTTTTCTTCGTTCAGCGCCAGAAGCA
Source organism: Pseudomonadales bacterium (assembly GCA_046582185.1). GTDB lineage: Bacteria > Pseudomonadota > Gammaproteobacteria > Pseudomonadales > Azotimanducaceae. The sequence continues at coordinate 6,276 of JAYGEX010000025.1, forward strand.
GGTCACGAAGTTCCACTACGGATAGCATTGTCGCGCCAACGTAATGGTTGTTGCCTACATAGGGTTCCAAGTATGCAGCCGACTGGTTTGCGCTTATGCCGTCCATAAAGAGTTTCACTGAATTGAATTGGAGCAGTTGGCCTCCGTATTCACTGCGGTAGCGTATGATTTCTGATATGGCCGTTTTGGCTCTTTCGGGAGTGAAAATTTGATAGGTGCCGTAATATCTGAGGGGTAGTTGCCCTTCTTTTTCGAGTTGGGATACTACGCTGTAGGCGAGATCTCCGTAGCCTTTGTTACCCGCATCGAAGATGGAGGTCACGCCGTGTCTGCTTAGAATTTGAAGGGTTTCGGCTACGCTTTCCTTGTGTAGTTGTATACGTGCTTCATCTGTGAGCGCAAATTGTTTTGCAAAGTGCTGTACGCCGGCTCCTTCTTTTACCCACCCGGAGGGCTCGCCGTTTTCATCTCTTGCGTACATGGCCAGGCCGGGTCTGGGGTCGGGGGTGTTTTTATCTACACCAAGCTTTTCTAATGCTTTTGAATTTAACCAGAAGTCGTGCGCGGTTGCACTTTCGAACCATACCAGACGATCGGGTAGAACGGCGTCTAATACTTTTTTTTGGGGCCCTTGGTTTCCTTCGACAAACATATCCGTGGGCCAACAGCATAGCCTTAGCCATTCATCGCCGGGGTGCTCATCGGCGTATTTTTTAACGGAGGCCAACAATTCAGTTGCAGTGTCGCCTTCTACTACTCCGAAATTTTCTACGTTAACGTATCCCGGGTGGGAATGGCCATCGACCATCCCTGGAATAAGCAGCCGCCCTTTGAGATCAATGGTGGTAGCACTTTGATATGAAGCGATTCCACTAGCATCCCCAACGTAGATAAATTTACCATTTTTAACGGCGAGTGATTCTGCCCAAGGTTGGCGTTTGTTGGAGGTAAATATCTTGGCGTTTGTGATTAGTAAATCTGCATTCTCTAATCCTAAACCTGTAATTTCTTCGTTAGTGCTGTTTTTCCCAGGTTGGCAGGAAGTTGTCAATGCGGCCAGCAGTACTGTAATGCAAAAATTGTAGGCCACTTTCATTGTCAATACCTTTTCTCTCAATCAGGGTTTATAACGCTTAGGGTACGTTTTTTGAAGATTATCAGTATGGGAAGAATTTGGTCAAGTTTTGGTAAATTTCAATTAGTGAGTGCTCGAATGGTTGGATGATGCGGTGACAGGGGATGTTTCTGTTTAGGATAATTGGACACTGATCAGAGCTTCACCATCGATGTGAGCGGCGTGGAGCACACTTGAATTTCTCTCCGGGTCAATATTTCCATTGTGAAGCAGGGGCTGTGGCGGCTATTATCTCTCGTTAGCTACCTGGTCGTCATTTGAAATCGGCGTTTGACAGCCTCACGCAGCAAACTGAAAGTGATTTTTACCACATCGCTTAACCTCGTACATGGCCGCATCTGCTTTTTTCAGTATCTGCTCTGGATTATCCCCATTAGTCGTATAGAAAGCGACGCCAATGCTGGTCCCTATATTCACCTCTACAGTGTCATTAACAATGAAAGGTGCCGCCATTTCGCTAATAATTCTCTCCGCCACGTGACAGGTTCCATCCTTATCTTCCAATTCAGTAAGAACGACCATGAACTCATCGCCTCCGATACGGGCGACGGTATCGATCTCCCGGACAGTCGATTCCAACCGCCTGGCGACATCCTTCAATAACTGGTCACCAGCTGAGTGACCATGTATGTCATTGACGGATTTGAAGCCGTCGAGGTCAATAAACATCGCGGCCGCCATGTTCATGTTTCTTTTGGCATGGACAATAGCATTCTCTAACCTGTCTCTTCCGAGTCGCAACGATGGTAATCCTGTTAAGGCATCATGATTTGCCAGATGAAGGATTTTTCTTCCGCATCTTTTAGCGCAGAGATGTCTTCTTTAATCACAACATAATGCGTAACGATTTTACCTCTGAATCTCACCGGTGAAATTGTTGCCATCTCCCAGTATGCGTCACCATTTTTCGCCTGGTTTTTAAGTTCACCACGCCAGGTCTGGCCCTGTTTGATTGTTTTCCATGAATCATCCAATGCCTCGGTGGTGAACTCTCCAAAACGCTTGATCTTATCCTGGTTCATAAGGTCAAACATGTTAAAACCTGTGCGCTTGCGAAATGCTGGATTTACATAACGAACATTACCTTCAACATCAGTAATCATGATGGATGATGAACTTTGAAACACCACTCTCATAAACAGCCGATATTCAGATTGAAGTGATGCATAACTGAGCATGATAAGAGTCAGCGTAATGGAAACCACAAAGAAGATTAGCGCAACAAATAGTGGCGCTACCTCCGGGGCATTCAGGAAAGAATATTCTGAAAACCGGCTGATGACGATCGGTATCCGTGCCACCATCATGATCCCCAGCAATCCGAATACGCTGGCGACTGCCATGCCCGCCGGTCGCCAGGTGGCTTTCTTTTCGCTCAATGATGTATAACAGATGATGGCACACAAGACGGCCACGATGGCGGAAATGATAATCACCCTGGCTGACAAAACCTGTAAGCCATATGGCGCTAAAAAATGCGTTGATCGGAGTACTGAGACAGCATCCGGTGGTCGCAAAACTTGATACATCTCAAGTAAAACCAGACGGTGCGATCACGATTAATGCCAAAACCAGAATTCTGTTAGTAGAAGACAATGCAATTAATCAATTAATGGCTGATCGGATGCTTTCTGCGCTAGGTTGCCAGACGACGTTAGCAAGCGATGGGATGGAGGCACTGGAAAAAGTTAAATCGGAAACCTTTGATCTGATATTGATGGACTGCCAGATGCCGAATATGGATGGTTTCGAGACAACCCGGGCCATCAGACTCTGGGAGAATGAACGCAATCGATAACCAGTTCCCATCATCGCCCTGACCGCCAATGCACTTAGTAGCGACCGCGAACGCTGCCTAGACGCTGGCATGACCGAATACATTCGTAAACCTTTTACAATGAAGCGCTTAGGTGCTTCTCTCACTAGTTTTTGAGATCATACGATTCCAATCTCCTTACCTTGACCCAATTTTGACATTAATAGCACCTTTTTTTTAATTTCGGATACACACCGAAACACAACGTTATTGTTAGGCCAATTGTTCTAGACCTTAATTTATTCGAGAATAGGTAATGAAAAGAAATTTTAGAATAAAAGAACTGATCCCGTTGAGCAGAAATCCCCAATGGGGTGCCTAACGGTCATATCACATGGTCAAACCAAAGCGTCCCCTGGCCGTTTCCAGCCGTGGCGTTGCGTCCACTTTAATAACTCATCCTTTAGACCATAGGCTAGCTGGCGCTTTTTGATACTGGCAACGCGGTTAAACCAGATTGTCCGTTTATCCGTGCTGCGATGAGATCTGATCTGGCCTGACGCGGTCACGTTGGCGGGACTCAACCAGTGCAGATGCTGGATATAGTCTTGCAACGAGATTGCAATGACCGGGGTCTTGGCGCCTATCCCTAAGACTAAAGGCGTGAGAAACTCTTGCAGTTTTTCCGGCGAAGCCTCTAAACACTCTAAGCGCTGATAGATTGATGTGTGTTCATAGTCAGCGATGTCATTGCAGATTTTGGCGCGTACCGGATTCAGATCAACATACGCCATCGTTGCCAATACCGCTTGTTCACTCAGCAACGCCCCGGAATAAAATCGGCTTTCAAAAACGTGACCGGCACATTTATCTTCACGATTGACGCGCTAGGCAATGGGCTGCTTGAGGTGCTTCATGAAACTCGATAAAGACCCAAGAGGCAGACGTACCTGCGCTAGCCCTTGCGGATTACCCAGTATTTCTTCTCGGCGTAGCGCCTGTATGGCGTCCATGTCCTGTTCACGACCATTCGACTCCCGAGGTGGAAAAGCCTCTGTCCAACGTCTGACAACCTCGGCGTCATCCCACCTTTGGCAGGCCAGGGGATCGTAGTAAACAACCAGATGAAAGTGATTACTGAGAATGGCGTAGGCGTCAATTTCAACGGCAGAAAAACTGCGCCAGATAAAAAAGCCGCTCCTCTAACCATGATTTTCGATGATCGTATTATTTGAGGCTGACTTTATCGACGCCACACAGCCACCCACGCCGCACGCAGCGTGAGATCAAGTGATAGTGTAGCGCTAACTCACGGTCGACCAGTTGGGAGCGAGGGATTGCCATGCGCTTACGGTAACGACATAGTCGATGGATTGCAGGCGGCGAGAAATGCGATTGCTGTGGGATAGTAGCGTTGACTGTTGTCAGCAATGTCTGGATTGGCATGGGCTTGGAGATCTAACAGCCATGGCAATAGCTTACAGCGGGGTGGGACTAAATATCTGTGTGTCTATATTTTCTTTTGATGCAAGGTGTGTATATTGGGACGATACCCGTCCGTTAAAACAAAATCTACGAGGAACCTGACTTTTGAACACATTATCTGCAGAAGAGCGCAATGCACTTCGTGATTCGGTGCAGCGCCTGTTAGGGGATAAGAGTACTGAATCTGAGGTTCGCGCGACGATGGAAACAGAGCGCGGCTATGATGACGGGCTATGGCAAGCGCTCGCCGAAATGGGCGTGACCGGGCTCATTATCGATGAGAAGTTTGGCGGCTCTGGTGCCGGGCCGATGGAACTTGAAGCCGTGATGGAGGAAGCCGGTGCGGCGCTACTGTGTTCACCACTACTCGCGAGCGGCGTACTGGCCGCTGAACTTTTGAGTGCCCTGGATAGTTCTAAAGTAAACGAAAGATTGCTGCCCCAAATTGCGACAGGTGCCAAGATTGCCACGGCTGTATTGACCGGTGATGCTGGAACATGGGCTGAGCCTGACATAGGTGTTAAGGCGCAGCGTGAGTCGGATGAGTGGCGGCTGACTGGGCGCGGCAATTATGTTCTACACGGGCAGAATGCCGACATACTGTTGGTGGCGGCTAAAACCCAGGATGACCTGATGGTGTTTGAAGTTGAATCTCAGGCCCATGGAATTGTTATTGAAGCCCTGCCTACATTTGACCATACGCAGCGTCTCGCAAGTATTGATTTTGAGGCAGTTATTGCACGGCCGATCGAAACATCCATACCAGTCTGGCAAGCAATTCAGCGGGCAATTGATTTGGCGCTGGTGGCGCTAGCCGGTGAGCAGGCTGGTGGCGCACAAAAGGTGCTGAACTTTACCGTGGAGTATGCCAAGACGCGTATTCAGTTCGGTCGTCAGATTGGCAGCTTTCAGGCAATTAAACATATGGCGGCAGATCTGCTACTGGAAACCGAATCCGCGATTTCCGCAGCCCGTCATGCTGCGGCAAGTATTGCCAGCCGATCCGACCGGCAGAATGAAGCGGTAAGTCTTGCGGCCTTTACCTGTGCCGATGTCTTCGTCAAAACAGCTGCAGATGGCATCCAGATGCATGGCGGTATCGCTTTCACCTGGGAACATCCTGCGCATTTGTACCTGAAACGAGCCCGTGCGGATGCTTATCTGTTTGGGGCACCGGGGCATTTTCGTGAACGTTATCTCCAGGCATTGACTAACAACGCAGCACAGGGTTAGAGAGGTTTATATGAGTGATCAGATAAGTGATGTGACTTTAAGACAAGAAGTGCAGCAGTGGCTGTCCCGGAACTGGACTAGCGAAGTTGCCGAAGCACTGAAAAATGAGGGCTACAACTGGGGCGCCTCTGAAGAACGAAAGGCCTGGCTGCGAAAGGTTGTGGCAGCCCGTTGGGCAGTACCGCGCTGGCCGGAAGTATGGCACGGTCGTGGTATGAACGACGATCAGGCAAAGATCATTGAACGTGAATTTGCACTATTGGGCGCACCAGGAGCCGAACAGGATCGTGTTAACCTCTGGGCCAACACCCTGCTTGCCGCCGGAACCGATGCACTGAAAGAAAAACTGATCGGGCCTCTGCTCAGAAATGAAGTGAATATGTGCCTGCTGTACAGCGAACCGGGAGCCGGTTCAGACCTTGCCGGGATTCGAACCCGGGCAGACCGTGACGGCGACAATTATGTTGTTAATGGCCAAAAGGTTTGGACCTCGGGTGCTGCCGTCGCAGACTACGGCATGTTGATTGCCCGGACCGACTGGGATGTACCGAAACATCAGGGTATCAGTTTTTTCTTCTGCCCAATGAAACAAGAAGGCATCGAGGTTCGCCCTTTGCGTCAGATAACCGATGAGAGTCATTTCAATGAAGTGTTTATCACAGATGCGATCGTACCGGCCGAGAATATTCTCAGCGTACCCGGTGGTGGTTGGCAGGTGCTGAATACAGCGCTCGCTTACGAGCGTTCCTCGATGGGTGAAGCAGCTCGCGGGCCAAGAAGTGGCGTCCCTATTGCGCCAGGTGAGCAGCCATTGATTGCGCTTGCTCGTGAGGCCAACCGGCTAGACGAACCTGCCTTACGACAGGATATTGCGCAGGCTATTGCCTATAAGCGCCTCAATGCACTAAACACAGCCCGAGCCAAAGCAGATTTGGAACAGGGTACCTCTTCTTCGATTATGAGTCTGGGCAAGCTTGCCATGTCTCGTATTCTGCACGAAGAAGCGCGGGTGCGTACCGAGATTCTTGGCGCACAAAGTCTCTTGGAAGGTGAGCTGTATCCCCGTGCTGAAGATGCTAACTTTCTAAGCCTGAATGCGTACTTTACTTCCATTGGTGGAGGTACTGACCAGATTCAAAGGAATATCATTGGTGAACGTGTCCTGGGTCTGCCAAAAGAACCGGAAGTCGACAAGAACGTGCCATTTCGTGATGTTCGTACCAGTTGAATGCGGGTAGTTCGATGACTTTTATACATCGAACTGCCCATGCAAACGCCTTGCGCTATTCTTACTTAACAGTGGGAGCGCCTGCACGAGCGGACCAAGTCGAACTCGTCTGGGAGCAGGTCACGCCGGTGCCCCCCAGGATACTTAGCCTTCGTGACTACTTATGGATGACCTGACGTTCTACCGGTGTCTGAGAATTTCCGATTTCTGTTCTCTTCATTTATGATTCTAAACCAAAAGCCTTAATAGCATTGCCTCCCATAACAGCAGCACGTCTTGCATCGCTCAAACCGGCAACAGATTCACGAATCAGCTTGGGAGCGTCTAGCGTCGAGTCAATATGTGGGTAGTCGGAACCCCAGAGAATTCGATCTTCACCAACCAGGGTTAACATTGCATCAATGGTGCGCTCTTCCGGTTCTGCGACAAAATAACAATTCTGCTGTATGTACTCACTAGGCTTGAGCTTGAGTGGAGTTAAAGTCAGATCCTTGAAGAACTGGTGCTTCTCATCAAGCCGATCCATTAGATAAGCAGCGTAACCACAACCTGCTTCGACGGAAATAATCTTCAGACTGGGGAAACGATCAAATAAACCATCAACTATGATCGAGGTCACTGCCGGAATTAGCTGTCCAGTTGCACCAAGGCCAAATGTAAATACGGCACCTGGCCCCGATTCATGCCAGCCAGCAAACGGCACAGCTGGGCCGCCAAATCGAACAATGACATGAAGACAGCCAGGAATATCCGCTTCCTGGCACAGAGCCCAGATACGATCAAAGTGAGCTTGCCCAGGCCGCACCCCGTCAACAATTTCTGGCGGGACAAAGAGACCCTTAAAGCCGGCCTTAATGCAGGTTGTGAGTTCCTTTACCGCTTCATCAACGTCGTGCCAATTGATAATGGCGATTGGCACAACCCTGTCCTTCGCCTGCTGAAAAAAATCCAACTGCCATCGATTATAAGCTCGGCAGTAAGCAGAATTGAGTGCCATGTCATCAAGTGGAAAAGGCAGGATGCCAATAGTCGGGAAGATCACGCCCCGATCAACCTGCCATTCATCTAACATCCTGCACCGGGCTATGGGATCGTAACTCGCCGGCTCACAGCCATCCGCATATGTTAGATCTCCCAGGAAGATTTCCGATCGCGGCAAATGCGCCCCACCTAAGCCGGCCAACCGACCTTGCAACATCGGTTGCTCACCAATGATGAGCGTTTCGACGCCATCAATGTCCTCAATTCGAATTGCACGATCGCGATACTTCGGTTCCAGATATTGTTGCCACAAATCCGCCGGTTCCATGATGTGGGAATCGCAGTCAATTACTGGGTCGAGGTTCATAAGGTATCTTTACTCCTGAGAATGTTAATGTAACAGTGTCCTGTACATTTTTCAGTAACGCAAAAATTCAGAGGTCTCAAATGAATATGGAACTTATTGCCGCATTCAAAGATTCGGCACAAGCCCGTGAAGTTGCAACGAAACTGAACGGCACCTTGTATGTTGACGAACGAGAAAATACGGATCACCTGCCTTTCGCTGCGCTAGTGTCTGCTCAGACGGACGAGCTTGCAGCGTTGATCGATGCTGCTGACGTTGGCACTTATCTGGTTTGTCGTCGCATCATCAAACCAAGACAACAGGAGGATGTCCGCAGTGGACAACTCCCGGGCATCATTGGCCTATTTACCATGGTGGCAAACAGCAACATGGGTCCCCAACTTGCTGATCGGCACTGGCGCGACAACCATGCGCCACTTGCACTCGAGGTGCACAAGGCAATGTCTTTCTACTATCAGCTAAGCGTCCAACATGTCTTCAAAGGGCCTGATTGGAATGGCTTTGCCATGTGTGGATTCGACAACATTGACGACCTGCGGCATCGTTTTTTTGATACCCCGGAAGGTGAAAAAGCGATCGCCGTAGACGTCGCGAAATTTTCTGACGGCAAACGCTCTCCCAGACGAACCCTCGCTGTCGAAATCAGGTTCGGTTAACAAAAGAGGTCGCTTCCTGGAAAATTCCGCACACTAAATTCGAAGTGCACTGCGGTCGCGACCTATGATGAATTTGTACACTTTTACTAAGTTCGTGTCGTGACAGCATCCGGATTTGCACAAGAACTCAATAGATTGCAACGCAAAATGTTTCGAGTGATGCGCAGGGAACTGGTTCGTTTATTGAAGGCGAGCAGAAAGAGTGGGTAGTTCGACTAAAAAACTGTGAGGTAGCCTATAACTATCCAGCTCATTGCGAGCAAAAACCAGGGCAGCCTTGTCAACCAGCCAGAGAAGGGCTTTGATGGAATTTGAGGAGCTTCTGCATGTTCATGATTTTTTATCCTCAATTCCTTTTTACGCAGTTTGTCTCGCTCACGTCCTTTTATTTTTTGTTGCTTCTTGTACTCAGATATACCTTTTTCAATCCCATGGGCAATGAGTTTTGTTTGCTCTTTTGTCTGCCTGGGCTTCTGCGATGCCTTGGCGATGGTCAACGCTTCTGCCTGGGTTTCTTTTGATATTTTATCGCCTGTCACTTTCCGTCCTGTTTGTTTGTTGCATCATCATGGCATCGCCTTAAGTAGTTCCCTGGCTGCCGGTATTGTTAGCAATAGCGTATCACTGTCTAGCCAATCCGTTAATCCCTAGATCGACGGATTCCATAGCGGTATTCCTGGTCAAACCAGAGCTTTGCTAATACCTTCCACAGTAATAATTGATGCTAATGCTATGGTGCGCTGGATAGATCAGCACGAAAACTACCAGTCACGATCAGACCCTCAGATTGTGATGGCTGCAGTGGAAGCGAATTTGTAGAGGAGCAGAAATAGATGATTAAAGTTTAAGGAGTGCATGGTTCCCCGTTTGTAGTTGGACCATCGGCCCGGTTGTTGAGGCGGATACCGTCCGCTTGAATGGTAATCACACGCCGTTTATAGAGCCCTCCGATGGTTTTCTTGAAGGATTTTTTACTCATGCCGAAGAGTTCTTGAATTTTCGCTGGATCTGTTTTGTCGTGCGCGGCTGCAAAGCCATCGTGCTCCTTGAGGTAATTAACAACTGTCATGGTGTATTGGTCTCGCGTGTCTTGTTCCTGCTTCAGTGCGAGGTCAATCTTGCCATCAGCTCTCACAAATTTAATGAAAGCACGCCTCGATTGACCAAAACTAAGCCGTTCATTTACCTCATCTTTGTACAGTAGCCCCCAATGGCTGTGATTGATAATGGCCTTAAACCCCAGATCAGAGCTGTTTGCGATGATAAGGTCAACCTGCTGGCCTGGCGCGAAGTCATGCGGCGCTTCATCATCAAGAAATTTTTCTATTTTGGATGAAGCGGTGATTCTGCCATCAGCATTATTTAAATAGACGTACACAAGATAAGATCGGTTTACTTCCATTGGCCTGTGTTGCTCACCAAATGGTGCCAGCAAGTCTTTGTCCAGACCCCAGTCCATAAAAGTACCGTAATCTGTGTTCGCAACGACTTTCAGGTAAGCGAATTCCCCAACCTGTACCTTGGGAATTTGTGTCGTGGCAATAAGCCGGGTTTCAGAATCCTGATAGAGGAAAACCGGTAGGTGACTGTCTTCGGCCAGGTCGGAGGGGCAATATTTAGCTGGCAACAGGATTTCACCCAGATTCTCCCCATCCACATAGGCGCCCTGGTCGGTCATTTTTGATACGCGCAAGATGTAGGTTTGCCCGAGGCTCAGCATGGTTGGCTCTCACTAGTGTCCTGGATCGGTATTCTAACCCTCTCATCTTTGTTTTGTTCTTCTTATGGGCAGAATAGATGAGGACTCCCAGCCAATAGATGGGGATACCCAGCATTTAGGCAGTCGCCTCAGCACATTGTAAGAATATCAAAGTGGAAGGTACTGGCGATTAACGATGAAGCCTGTCAGATTCGGGGTTTACAGGCGAGAGATCGACTTACTCATATATCCGGTGTACTTTCCATTAACTTGAAAAACACTCCACCGCTCCATACGCCATACCATTCTTGTCCATCTACGCCTTCAAGTGTCATCAAATCAGCTAACTGGTAATACACAGTACGGGTCAATTTCGCCTCCAGCTGATCTCTAATCAATATATAAGGTGATGGTTCATCTGAATGTGGATCAACCTCAATGCGCAGGGGATGATCGTCACCTGCCAGGACTTCTTCCGCCATATCCGTCGTAAACCTCAGGTTCTGTTTCCTGCCCCGCCCAGTAACGGTCAGGAGGATCGCCTGAAACGGTACATCTTCCACCTGAATACGACATTTCTCGACAGGTGTGACAAGAAAATACTCCTCGCCCTCTTTAAGAAGAACAGTAGAAAACAAATGAACCAGCCGACGGCGTGTGATGGGTGTTCCCATATACATCCAGGTGCCATTTTTCTGGATGACCAGATCAATGTCTTTAATATTCTCGGGGTGCCAGGAATGAATAGGCGGCAGGCCTTTACCCTTTACGTTCTCAAGGGCTGCAAGTAATGAATATGGGGCGTCATGATCCATACTATTTTAGTCCATGGGATTAGAATTTAATAATTTCAGGTTTCATACTGTCCAGGTCTAACAATCCAATGGTATTGAGTCCCGGCATCATTCCAGCACATTCACCAGGATTGAAGGTTAAATTGTTTTCATTTCGTTCGATGGTTAGTCTATGGGTGTGACCATGGAGCAGCAGCTCAAAGTCATCAGTATCGACTAACTGAAACTCGAGCGGGTCATGAACGATGACAATTTCACGGCCCGCCCAGGATAAAGTCAACGGCGGATCAACGAAATGGAAATTAAACCGCGAGATAGCTGCCTCCAGCGTTTCACGCTCTTGATCATTATTACCAAAGACACCGAACATCGGCGCATCCAACTCAGCAAACACTCCGATAGTCTTCGCTTGAGTGATATCTCCGGTATGGATAACACGATCCACTGATGCGCTATTAAATAGCTCCACAATCTTTCGACAGTTCTTTAGATTGTTGTGAGTGTCGCTAACAATTCCGATTCGCATGGATACTCAATTCTATAATTCGATGACATTATATACCGATCAGGGTGACATGAGACTCTTTCAGCTCAGCGGATTTACCGGACAAAAAAAGCCGGTATAAACCGGCCTTGATTTACTGCACTCTAAAGAACGCTTAAGCAACCTTCTCCAGTATATGAATAGCGCAAGCCGACCCGAGACCAATCACGTGGGTCAAACCCAATCGTGCGCCCTCCACCTGCCGTTTGTCTGCTTCACCACGCAGATGTGTACTCACTTCATATATATTGGCGATGCCAGTTGCTCCCAAAGGATGCCCCTTTGATAACAGACCACCCGACACATTTACAGGAATACGACCGCCAAGGGCCACTTCGCCCTCATCAATCATGCGCCCCGCTTCCCCGTCCTTACACAAACCAAGATTTTCGTAATGCAGTATTTCTGCTGTCGCAAAGCAGTCATGCAGCTCTACAAGGCTAATATCCTCAGGGCCAACACCTGCCATTTCATAGGCTTGTTTTACCGCTATTCGAGTCACTGCATTAACGTCAGGCATCGTAAGGTCTCGATCTGTATACGGATCACTCGCCAGGACTGAAGCCAGGACTTTCACCGCTCGACCCATGCCCAATTCTCTTGCCTTCTTCTCAGAGACAAGGACCGCAGCGGCAGAACCATCGACGTTCACGGAACACATTAACTTGGTATTGGGGTATGAAATCATTTCAGAATTCATGACAGTTTCCAGCGGCGTTTCAATCTGATACATCGCTTTGGGGTTTAATGTCGAATGGTGATGATTCTTAACAGAGACCTTGGCAAATTGCTCGAAGGTTGTGCCATGGTTTCTGGCATGTTCCATACCGGCTTCTGCAAAAACAGCAGGCATGGTTCCGGAACCTAACAATCCTTCTTTGGGGATGCCAGACCCACCGCCGCCACCGCCAAGCAAACCTCTGCCCATTTGTTCAACGCCAACCGCAAGGACACAATCGAAGACACCCGCCTTAATGGACATCCAGGCTTCCCTGAACGCAGTTGCACCGGTCGCGCAAGCATTCGCACAATTCACAACTCCTATGCCTGTTTGCCCTATCTCCTGGAGCAAACGTTGGCCGACCATTGCGTTTGCCTGGCCAAGATTTCCGCAGTACAAGGCCTGCATGTCCTGGATTTTCAGGCCTGCATCATCTAATGCCAATAAAGCAGCTGTTGCCCCCAGTTGCGGGACAGTCTTTTCGGGAAAGCGACCGAACTTAATCATGTCGATACCAACTACATATACATCATTCATAATATTCTCCTAAATTAAGCGAATTAGATTAAGCGGGCTGAAAGAAATAACTGATGTAGCTATTGCCGTCCTTGTCTTTTCTACCCAATGCATCGTCAAAAACCACTTCAACGGGCATATCAAATTTGATTTTTTCAGGGTCAGGCTCGACATTTATTAGATTGCCTTTGATAGTACCGCCACCTTCAAGGTCTACGATGGCAGAGATATAGGGAACTTCGATTCCGGGGAAACTGCGATAGACGATGGAGTAAACGTATAACTTCCCCTTGTTAGACAATCTGGTCGCTGCCATCTTGTCCCGTGCGCCACATTTTGCGCAGGTATTCCGTTCACCTAGATATACAGCGCTACATTCGCCGCACTTCTGCGCTTCAAGATATGGATCATCGGTTCCCGCCCCTTTGAGCCAATCAACAACTGGTAACGGTCCTGTTACCTCAGCATTCTCAGACATTAATTCCTCGCAAAGTTCTCGTAGTGATAGATTCTTAATAAGCTGAAGAGTAAACCTGTTCGGGGCGAACATTCAAGCGCTACTGAATTCCTTCATTTATTCAGCTTGCTGAAAAACAGGCGGCCTGCTAAGCAGAAAGACTCCGCAGGCAATGAGACTAGAAGACGCTGCAACTGCGAAAGACAGCGAGTAGCTATCATCATAGGTTGTAAGAAAGCCTAATAAGGTAGGGCCAACTGATATGCCAAGTATGGTTATGAAGTTCGACCATGCGTAAATACGGCTATATTGGCGTAAGCCGTAAACATCAGCCAATAAGAGTGGCTGTAACATCAATAGATTACCTACAGTAATGCCAAAGACTGCCAGGCCAACAATTAACATACTCGAACTTTCTGCCGACGCCATCAGCGCGAGCGCAAAGCATTGCAGAATCATCATGAATATCGTGAATTTACTGGTCGAAAACATGTCGACAAGAATCCCCCCGGCAAGTCTGCCGATGATGCTAAAGAGAGGAAGCACTGCGATGGCAATGGCGGCTTCACCCGTTTGATAATGTTGGCTGATGATCCCGTATTGATGGGCTATTGCGCCGACCTGGGCCAACATCACAAATAAATACGAGATACTAAGCGTCCAGAAGTATCTCTGTCTTGCTGCCTGAGCCAGGGTTACGCCATCAAATACAGGCGACGCATCTGAATCTCTTGAACCTCCATCTGGCATCAAGCCCAAAGTTGCAGGTTCTGACCTTAAAACGATTAAACAGATTGGCACCACACCCAGGAAATAGACAGCGCCTAACCAGGGGCTTGCTACTACAATGCCATTGGTGGAAACCACTGCAGCGCTGATTGGCGTAATGAGCACGCCGCCGATAGAAAGACCCGTTGAGGCAATAGACAAAGCTTTCGCACGACTCTTGTGAAACCACCTGGCGACAAGTGTCGTTGCAGGCAATAAACTAGAAGCGCTGAAACCAATGCCAAAAATTGTGTACAAGAGATAGAGCTGCCACACCTCTTTAACATATGCCAACGCCGCCAGGGCACCTGAAGCCAAAATGGCACCAAAAGTGATGATGATACGAACATCATACTTTTCCAATAATGATCCAATGACCAGGCCAGACAATCCGCTCACAAAAAAGAAGACAGAAACCGCACTTGAAGCAATAGTCAGAGGAAAACCAGCTTCGTCGGAAAGCGCTGTCAGCAACACCGAGTGATTGTAAAAGCCTAAGCCGGAAGTGAAAGCAAGGATGACGAACAACGCGGCAACAACCTTCCAGCCATAAAATAAGCCCCCTTCCATTTGTTCCTGCTCGTCGATATTGAACTACACCCACTCTAGTTTCGGACACGCAATATATCACGTGCCGCGGAATTTAAATTGTGCTCACCCTTGATCCTGTGAGACAGTTGCTTGAATCATTAGTACAGGACGCCACAAATGCCACAAATTTTGACCCTCTGTGGCAGCACAAGAGAGGATTCGATTAACAGAAAGACAGTACTATGCATTAGCAATGAGCTAAGCAATCTTGGAGCGAATGTCAGCGTCATTAATCTCAAAGATTTCGAAATGCCAATTTACAATGGCGACGATGAAACGGCTAACGGTTTACCTGAAGCAGCTGTGCGATTTCAGGAGTGTCTCAACGATCACGATGCGCTCGTTATTGGCTGTCCCGAATACAACGGTTTTATGACGCCAGTATTGCTCAACACAATAGCTTGGGCGACCCGCTCACCCCAAGCCAGCCTGGATGTTTCAGGATTCATGGGTAAGCCCGTCTTGATTACCAGTAGCTCACCGGGACCTGGCGGCGGATCGAGGTCCGCCGTTCATTTGAAGACGCTATTGAGCGGGATTGGCTGCATTATTAGCCCCGGGAATTTCATGGTATCAGGTGGATTCTCTGCCTTTGATGAATCTGGAAAATTAATGGACGAAGGTTTACAGAAGCGCGCTGTTTCAGTAGCAGAACAGTTTCACGTTTTTGTAAACAAGCTCATCTAACTATAACTATCGCCACTCAAAGGAACATTACGTGAATTCATTTGAAACAATTTCCGTTGAAAAACGAGGCCAGGTCGATTGGCTGACTCTCAATCGACCGGAATCGCTAAACGCAATCACAACGCCAATGGTCACTGAATTACGAGACTATTTTGGCGGTTTAATTGAAGACAAGGACACTCGCATAGTGGTCATGAAAGGTGCCGGTCGTGCATTTTGTGCAGGTTTGGATATCAAGGCGGCCCGAGGTAAGACGTTCGAGGCACCCTTTGGTGGCGGCATGGGATTCCAGGGGTATCTTGCCGAGGTCTACGTCCGAATGCGTAAATGCCCACAGCCAATTATCAGTCTTGTGCAAGGGGCTGCCTGTGGCGGTGGATTTTCCTTCGTCCTGGCATCTGACATCAGAATCGCTGGAGAAAGCGCAAAAATGAATGCTGCTTACATCAAGATTGGATTGTCTGCTTGTGATATGGGTTGTAGCTACTTTTTACCCAGGTTAGTTGGAACCTCCATCGCATCTGAGCTGATGTTGACCGGGCGTTTCATCAATGCAGAACGTGCTTTAAGGACAAACCTGGTGTCTGAAGTTGTCGCCGATAACGAACTGGAAAATGCCGCACAGCCTTACATCGACGAGATGCTAATGACATCACCTATCGGACTTAGAATGACGAAGGAAGGACTGAATTTATCCATCGATGCGCCGGGACTGGAAGCCGCCATGGCGATAGAAAACAGAAACCAGCTTATGTGTTCTCGTACTAACGATGCGAAAGAGGGAATGCAGGCATTCCTTGAGAAGAGGAAACCTGAGTTTTCCGGAAACTAGCTAATGAAAATGACCATTGGGGTATTCAAGCTAGATCGAGCCTCGCACCATAACCAAAGTCATATATGGGCGCTCCATTAGCGCCTTCAACTAGTCAGTATTATCAGGTTCGATGAAACACCATCCGATTTCAGGGAAGGCGGATTTCAGGTTTCGTTCAAGCTCATTAATAAGAGTTACTGCATGTCCAACGGTGACATCCGGTGCAATGGCTATCTTTGCAGCAAGCATGACTTTGGGGCCCATTTGCAGGGTAATCACATTAAGTACTTCCTGAATCTCATCATGATCGGCTATGAGTTCATCAATAAGATTTCGCAAATCAGGTTCTGCGGATTTTCCAACGAGCAGACTCTGTAATCTGACGACCAGGAACATTGCAATAAGTACCAGGACAATACCGATACAAATAGAACCTAGCGCATCGTATATAGGATTTCCCGTCATCCAGGTAGCACCCAGGAACATAAAAGCGATAACAAGCCCCAAGATCGCGGCAAAATCCTCGCCAATCACAACAACAATTTCAGCATTCCGGGTGTGCTTCAACCAGGTAAATAAAGTCTTATCTCCACGCATCAACTTAGCCTCGCGAAGAGCACCGAGCAAACTAAAAGTCTCAATGATGATGGCGAAGCCCAGAATGATCAGGCCAATCCAAATTTGATTCAGTTCTCCCGGCTCAGAAAGTTTGTGCAAACCCTCGTAAATTGAGAACAGACCGCCAACGCTAAATAACATCAAAGCAACGATGAAACTCCAGAAATAGCTGAGCTTGCCATAACCCAATGGATGATCTTCGTCTGGCTCCTTCTCGGCACTTTTCAAGCCAATGTAGAGCAAGATCTGGTTCCCGGTATCCGCAAATGAGTGGATAGCTTCAGCCATCATACTGCCAGACCCCGTGTAGAGTGCTGTTGCCAGTTTCGCAATCGCAATACAGAGATTTGCAACAAAGGCATACAATATTGCTCTGACGGGAGATCCCTTACCTGCAGACATTCCAATAACCCCTAAATCAACTAAGTTAATTATACCTTGGGTCGTAACGATCAGCTTACTGCTGCATCCATGGGATACGATAGCGACATATTGAGGGAATATTCTCGTGTCGACCAAGGTCTATGATGATATGGCAAGTAAAAAAGATCTATACGAGAATCTCGTCAACGCTTATAGCCCCTGGCTTTATAAGTATGCGTATTGGCTCAGTGGTGACAAAGCGGCGGCTGAAGATCTGGTGCAGGAGGCTTTTCTTCGGGCCTGGCGCTTCCTTGGGTCTCTAAAAAATGAAGGTTCAGCCAAGAGCTGGCTGACCACTATATTGCGGCGGGAAAATGCGCGTAAGTATGAACGCAAACAATTTCAGTACTCGGATGTCGAGATGGGCTCGCTACCCTGAGAGGTGAAGGATTTTGACACCCGGCCTGAAGTCTCGGCACTGCGAATAGCACTTAAAAACCTCCCTGAGAAATACCGGGAACCATTGGTTCTTCAGGTATTGGAAGGTTACACGCTGGAAGAGATCGCCAGGATGTCTGACTTACCCAGGAATACTGTCGCAACAAGACTCCATCGTGCGAGACAAAAAACTTCGCGTTGTTTTGCAAGGCGAAATCCTCGAATTTAAGGCGAAGACATGAATTGCATCGAATTTAGACAACTCAAATTGGCGGAGCCTCACGTTTCCAATAGGGCAGCGGACGCGCATAAGCTTGATTGTCCTACATGCACATAATTTGAGCAGGGAATTCATCAACTGGATGAATCAATTTATTCAGCTTTATCAGTTGCGATACCTGAAGGCTTGGCGGCCAAAGTGTTAGTCAATCAATCCCTGCAATCACACCCGCGCAGGCCCATGCGCAGGTACTTGTTGGGTATGGCTGCATCCTTTTTACTGGCGATTTTTGTATTCCAGCTCGCTCCGGTTGATGCGCTTGAAGATGAAATAATCACCCATATGGATCATGAAGCACATCAGGTCCATGGGAAGTCCGGCGACAATGGGGTCCGCTCAGATCGTAAAAGTCCTGAACCTGGTTGGTGGAGACCTGGCGCTACCTCTGGGAAAGGTGACCTACGCATCCAAGTGTTACATCAAAGACCAGCTAATCGCGCATTTCGTGGTGGAAAATGACGGCGAGGCATATACATTAATCCTTATTCCAGAGGCGAGCATCGAACAACTCGCGTTTGAAAACGATCGCTGGCGAGGCCTGATCACACCACATGAGACGGGGATTCTGGCTGTTATTGCCAGTGCTGATTCGTCGCCAAATTTGCTCGAAGTCTCGGAACATTACAGCAGAACAATAAAGCGGCTATCAATTTGACGCTCAGGCCCTGACCATAAATTCCTTTACTTCAGCTGGAAATATTCTCTGCAATCCAGCGCTGCATATTGGTAACAAGCTCAGCATCCAGGTCTTCGGGCGGACTCTTTGCCCAGCTATGAAATGCCAGACTTAATTCGCCGGCCTTCTTTGGATCCAGCTTCTCAAGTCTGTCATAGGCTTGCTGAGCCTCTGCAAAGAGGCCTAGCGCAAGATAAGCTTCACCCCTGTACTCGATCGCTGGCGTATATTTCGGTCGAAGCTTGAGGCATTGATCATAAGCCATCATCGCTCCGTCAAAGTCACCCACCTGTTTTAATGCATAACCCAAGGCGCCATGAGCCTGATATAGGCGCGGCTCATTCTTGATGGCACTCTTGTATTTTTTGATCGCCCTGGCAAATTGCTTGTCCGCCTTCTTATGAAGCTTCGCGGCTTTCTTGGTATCCTTTTCCACCGTGGCTTTGTCGAGATATTTCCAAGCCTTATCCCTGTTCTTCAGACCCGCATTGTAGCTATCAACTGCGCGTTCCGTGGGTGATTTCTGAACAGTGGTCTGGGGCAAGGACGGAGCCGACCCTCCTCCCGATGCATATGCACCATTTGAGACTATAGGTATTAAAGCGAATAATAAGGCGAGCAAAAAAGTCTTCATCGATGATTCTCCCAAGGGGTTCAATATTACCGGACTCGTCGAAGCCCGATAATATTTTCCCAATAGTAACGCTAACCGACATCTATCGAAAACTTTTGCGCCAGCAAGCTCTTAAATACCAGGAACAGGGAAGCCCTTACAAAAGGTCTCCACTTCAGATCGAATTGACTCAATCTTTGCCTCATCTTCCGGATTTTGCAGGCAATCCACTATCCAGGTGGCCAACCGTTCCATATCAGCTTCTTTCATCCCACGGGTCGTTGCCGCAGGGGTACCAATGCGGATGCCACTTGGCCGTAGTGGTGGGTTGGGATCATCCGGAATAATCTGCTTGTTGGTGGTGATCTGGACTTTATCCAGAATCTCTTCTGCGACTCGCCCATCCAGGCCGAAGCTGGCAACCGTATCCAGCACCATCATGTGATTGTCTGTTCCACCAGTCACCAAGGACACCTGCTTGTCCATTAGCGCTGCAGCCAGAGTTTTAGAATTAACCAACACTTGTTGTGCATATTCTTTGAACTCATCTGATTGCGCTTTCAGCAGCGTAATCGCGATAGCGGCAACTGCATTCATATGAGGGCCACCTTGTAATCCAGGGAACACAGATTTATCAATCTTCGCCCGGAACTCCTTCCTGCACAGCACCATGCCGCCGCGAGGGCCGCGCAATGATTTGTGAGTCGTGGTGGTGACGATATCAAAGCCGAAATCAAATGGGTTAGCCATCGAACCACCCGCTACAAGACCACCAAAATGCGAAGCATCAGTCATTGTCAGCGCTCCAACTTCATCGGCAATCTTCTTGAACTGTTCATAGTCTATATCCCTGGGATAAGAGGTATAGCCACAAAGGATCATCTTTGGCTTATGCTCAAGCGCATCCTTTCTCACCTGATCATAATCAATCGATCCATCGCTGGGATCAGTAATATAGCGAACGAAATTAAACAGACTGCCCATATGAGAGACGGGCGACCCATGGGTCAAATGCCCGCCATGGCTAAGGTCCATCGCCATAATGGTATCGCCAGGCTCCAGTAAGCCGAGATATACAGCCTGATTCATGGCAGACCCGGAAAGCGGCTGAACATTGGCATGTTCGCAGCGGAAGACTTCCTTAGCCCTGTCTCTGGCCAGGTTTTCGATGATGTCAGTAAATTCCTGGCCGCCGTAATATCGACGCCCTGGATACCCTTCAGAATATTTATTGGTAAAGACACTGCCGAGGGCAGCAAGCACTTCCGGGAAGGTATAATTTTCAGAGGGAATTAGTTCGATCCCGGTTCGCTGTCTCGCTTCTTCACCGCGCAAGGCTGCATAAACATCGGGGTCATTTTGTTCAAGTAATTCGATATTTGTCATATTAGGGCACTCTCCATCGAGGTTATATTAGGCGCCCAGGCGAACGGCTTTGAAATTGACCACGATAAGTGGCCAGCGTCACACTTCCTGATGGTTAGTTCCATCTGTATATCGCCAGTCATGTGAGGCTGTGAATTCTAACCTCGCACAGCACAGATTTGAACCTTAGCTTACGAATTCAGCTTCACTTTTCTCCAGTGCATTTCTCCACCAAAGCAAAGTCAGCCACATATAAAGCACTTTCAAGTGATAACTTCGTGTCCGACGCTCGTCAATGCTTCTATGGCAAGGGCCAAGCCCTCGGACTTCACAAAGAAATAATCCGTCTTATAGCCGCTCATTACCAATACACTGATGTCAGATTCAGCGAGCCTGGCGGTGATTTCTGCAGCCACTCCGGTGATGGAGAAGGCCATCTGGCCGACAATTGCTAGGCAGCGCCAATCGGATTCGGATTCCTCAAAATCTCTAACCGAATGATTTGCCGGTGCCATTAGCGAGTAGTCCCCGGGCACGGAGCAAACGAAGGTATTATCACCAGTCTGTTGTGCCAACAGAGCGCCCTTATCCCGAAAGAGGTAGAAGCAATACAATTCAGATAAGACCTCCAGTTTCAAGAACGCTTACTCGCCTTGAGGCTCGCCTTATCGAAACCGGCCAGCTTCTTGTAGGCATTGGCAACCTCTTCCAACTCAGCCCCGGGCACACACACATGCTCATGCCCGCAATTACCGTCGCATCTATCTTTTACAAACTGCAATACCTTTTCCGGACCGGTTTCGCGATTGGTATATATAAGCCTCGTGGTTGGCGGCAGGCGCTCCTGCTCATATGCAGTAAATGCTTCGGCGATAAGATCATGACGTGTTAACTGTTTCTCAAGGCCGACGGCATCCAGTATTCCCTGAGACGCGCCGTTAGAACCATTAGGGTACATGGCATGGGCGGCATCACCTGCAAGCACTACGTTGCCAAAGGCCCATTGCTCAACCGGGTCGCGATCAATCATCGGGAATTTATAGATCTCGCCGGCATTGGCAAACACTTCAGGCACATTTAACCAGTCGAATTGCCATTGGCTAAACCTGTCCGCAAATTCGCTGATGTCACCGGCATTACTCCAGTCATCGCGATGAATTGTGTCAAGGGGCACTCTAAATTCTGCGACCCAATTGATCAATTGCTTACCCTGCTCGTCAGGGGCACTAATGGGATAGACGACAATCTTCTGATCGCTGTGCCCTGCCATTATCATGGTCCGCTCGCTAAAGAATGAATCCATAACTGTCGTTCCGCGCCAGAGCATGAGGCCAGCAAAATGGGGCTCACCCTGATCTGGGTATAGTTGCTGCCTGACAACAGAGTTAATGCCATCACAGGCAATAAGGAAATCGCCTCTTTCACTGGTCGAGCTGCCATCTATTGATTTGAAATTTGCGATAACGCCATCCTGATCGCTCTCAAAATTAACCAGCCGTCGATCGGTAAGCAGTACTTCCTTGCCCAGCCGCTTGATGACTTCTTCCTTTAACAGGGCCTGCAGTCTGCCACGATGAATAGAATATTGAGGTACGTCATAACCCGCATCTATACCTCTTGGCTCCTGCCAGATGGATTTCCCCTGTTCGCAAAAGAATCTGAGTTCACTGGTTCGAACGGCGTTGGCATCCAACTTCGCCTGTAAACCTAAACCAATCAGATGTTGTACCGAATGCGGGAGCAAATTGAGCCCGACACCCAATTCCTTTATTTTCTGTGCCTCTTCAAACACGCGTACACCGAATCCGGAACGATGCAGCATCAGCGCTGTTGTCAATCCAACTATTCCACCCCCAACAATTATGCCCGACGCTTTCGAAATCATCCTATTGACTACCTATACCCGTTTCAACCTGACACAATGCCAGTCATCATAATCATTCAATTGTACCTTCAGGAGGCTCCATGGACACGGGTAAATTCACAGGCTTCGAGGTATCGCTAGATAAGCCAGGCATTGCCTGGATAGAGTTCAACGAGCCGGAAAAACTCAACGGCATGAATGTTGGCAAGAAACGGGACCTGATGGAAACGCTCACTCAGGCACAAATGGACAATGCTGTACGGGTGGTCATCTTTATCGGACAGGGGCGAGGATTTTGCGCCGGTGATGACCTGAAAGCTTATAGCAGTACAGATCATGCAGACAATGCGCTAATGCCCCCCATTCCTCCTGGCCACGATAACCCCATTGGTACATACAACGGCTTGCGGCATATTTCGCAAGCATTGAATCTTACGATCAGGAGTCTGGACAAAATCAGCATAGCGGCCATCAATGGCGTGGCGATTCAGACGGGTCTTTCCCTGGCGCTGTCATGTGATTTCAAGATTGCGTCCCGTAGCGCCAGGCTCGGCAGTGCCACATTACGATTTGGACTTCTGCCGGACGAGGGTGGTCAGTACCTCTTGATTCAACATCTTGGCTTAACCAAGGCATTGGATTTTGTCATGCGCAAGCGCATAGTCTCTGCCGATGAAGCACATGCACTTGGGCTCATCAATGAGGTGGTTGACGACGATCGCTTAAGAAATGCTGCCCTGGAACTGGCCACAGAACTCGCGGAAGGCCCCCAGGTCGCCATGCGTCTACTCAAACGCTCCATGTATCAGGCAGCGGAGCTCAGCTTTGAACAGGCCTGCGATGAAATAGCTTCAAAGACGGCGATTGCTGATCACCACCCGGATACAAAGGAAGGGGTTGGCGCTTTCCGGGAGAAGCGGGATCCGAAATTTAATGAATGGCTCCGTCAATACGAGTAATCACATTGAATTTATATACGGACAAGCTCCAACTGCCGGACGGTTTTTTTACCCGCGAAGACGAGAGTCCAGATGAAGCATTTTACGCTGCACCTCGATTCACCACCCATATAGACGATGCGACAATCACCAATCTAAGCCATTATTATCGCGAGGTTTTATCACCGTCTGACTCTCTGCTGGATCTCATGTCGTCCTGGATATCTCATCTGCCCAACGAGGTTCAATATCAACATGTTTCCGGCCTGGGTATGAATGAGGATGAGCTGGCAGGCAACCCCCGCCTGGATGATTTCGCCGTACAAAACTTGAATACGAATCAACAACTGCCCTACGCAGGCGAGCAATTTGATGCAGTGATGATCGTTGTCTCTATTCAGTATCTAACCCGGCCACTGGAAGTATTCGCCGAGATAAACCGAATACTGACCCCAGGCGGCAAGTGTATAGTCGCTATGTCCCATCGTCTATTTCCCACAAAGGCGATCTACGCATTCCAGGTACTCAGTCCTGCAGAGCGATGCCAGGTAGTATCAACTTATATGAACAGAGCAAACCAAGGGGTGGATATTGAACTGATTGACCGTTCTCCCCCCAACGCTGATCCCCTTTGGCTGGTTGTGGGTACAAAACCCGGAAAAGGGCTAAACTAAATTCTACCAGGAGGAAAAACCATGAAATTCCAAATTCATTATTGTTCGCAGTGAAACTACGAACCAGAAGCGGCCAGTTTGGCGGCAGAACTAAAATCAAATTTTGATGAAGAAGCAGTATTGTTTCCGGAAGGCAAAGGCATATTCGATGTCATCGCAGACGGTGAACTTATCTATTCCAAATACAAGACGGATCGATTTCCAGAACCCAATGAGGTGACTAAACTGCTGAAAGGCTAATCATTAGCGTCCATCCATTCAGCCGGTGTTTTCATCACGCCATCTTTAACTATCCATGCTAACTGTCGAAGGCAGGAGATATCATCGAGAGGGTCACAGGAAGTGATGAGCAGGTCAGCGCGCTTACCGACTTCTATGGTGCCAATCGTATTATCGATACCCAACATTTTCGCAGGTGTCGCGGTAGCAGATTTGATAACAGCTGCATTGGGTAATCCAGCCATCGACAGCAATTCCAGCTCCCTTATCATGCTTGGCCCATGGAAGAAATTGAGCATGATTGGATAGTTGCCCGAATCGGTGCCCGCAACTATCGGCACGCCCCTGTCATACATTGATTTTATCGCGCTGGCGGCACTGTTCAGCATCATGACGATGGTCTCTTCACTTACGAACAACGACAATAGTAGATCGACAATGAAATCAGGCACCCACCCAGGAACATTATTTCTCGCCAATTCTCGCGAAGACCATTGCCAAGCTTGCGGATCTTTAAGCGTTGCCAATTCCAGGGGCGGCACCGTCAGTTGAATATGGGGATCATCCAGCCGCTCCGGATGCCACCGTTCCAACAGCAAATCGAGCGTGCCAGAAAGGGTTGAAATCAGAAAGGTCTGTCGATCAGCAATCAGCCGGAGAAATTCTTCGGACGGCGACTCATCCCAAAACCCGGAGTGAACGAGCGCCCGGGCGCCCATTTTAATCGCCAGGGTCTGTTCCTCTTCACTCATTCCGTGGATTTAGAGAGGTCGTTCTTTTTCGATAGCAATGCGCGCGATCGTTTTTCGCATCTCTGGGGAGTGGATGGGACCAAACCCGTATTCAAGCGGCACCTTTATACCCACGATTCCGGGCTTATCCTTAAATTCCTCAAATAGATCTAACACATCCGCTTCGTTAGTCGCTGGTTTTGATGAACTCTTGAACAAATCACCATCGAGGTAGCCACCCGCGCTGAACAGAACGGGCGCCAGTGCCAAAACGCGTAGACCGGTGCCGCCTCGTTTAAGGTGGTTTTGAATGTCTCGAAGGACTGATGCAGATATTGCTGTATCCAGCACGGTAGTCACACCTGAGGCCACATACGCCTTGAGATGGTGTTTGCGCAGTTCCTCGATGACTTCGATGCTGTCATTGCGATATTTGGATCCCGGCACAGATTGCAGATGCACATGAGAGTCGATCAGGCCAGGGAGGATAGTGAAGCCTGTCAGATCGATCACTTCACCTGTGGCGTTCTTTATAAATGTAGAAATTTCAGCTATTTCACCGTCACGAACAACTATCGAAGCCACAAAGGTTTCATGCTCCTTGCCATCGATGACTCTAGCATTGAGCGGCGTTAGATCACCCGCCCATGTCGTAGAATGGCTCATGCACATCAGCAATATCGAGATTCGGCATCCGATGATTTTGGATTGCAAGTGCGTTAGTAGGCTCATGGGAAATAGCTGCACTGATACGGAAAAAAGGGCTGACTACTCTGAAGTGTTATTTTAACAATCATATTCATTATTGTTAGCAGAATATGCCTCCAGTAATGTAAACCCGCTAAGATTGATGCGGCAAATCAAATGACTGCTATTGAAGTATTAACAGCACTAGAAGCCACAAATGCGCTCACAATAGAAGGAGTGTCCTATTTAGGAGATAAATAAGACATGGAACTAATGATATTAGAAGTTTCACACATAAAAGCGATTCACCAGCGCGTATTGTTTGAATCAGAACGACAGGGTGAATGCCCGCGCCGAACCGAAGGGGTGATTGGACCTATCTACAATCGCCTCGCGTATGGTATCGCGAGCAACCATGTGTTTGACCTTGCTGGTTGTTACGGCGCACACATTGCGATCGGCTATGCATTCGTTGAAGGTAATAAATGCACAGCATTCCAAACGTTAATTACATTGTGGTGCCAAAGTAAATATGCCTGATCAGCTTTCGCTCAATTCTCCTACATCCTTTCCAGTTAATAGTAACCAGATAAATCCGGCTCCACCCGCCAGCAGCGATGCCAGCAAGATCCCGGTTTTAGCCATCAATAGATCATCTGCATGGTGGGCAAAACCAAGTTCGGCAATGAAGATAGACATGGTAAAACCAATGCCGCCCATCAGTGCCACGCCAACAATATGATTGAAATTCACGCCCTCCGGTAGTGTCGTAAAGCCCGTCTTTACTGCAATCCACGAAAACCCTGCGATACCAATCAGCTTACCGAGCACTAATCCTCCTACGATTCCTAGGGATACCGGATGTGTAATCACCGAACCAATGGAAGACATTTCCAGCGGTACGCCAGCGTTGGCCAGGGAAAAAATCGGGATGATCAGAAAGGCAGTGTATCGATGCAAATTGTGTTCAAGAATCTGAGCAGGCGCTTGAACCAGCAACGTACCCTCCTCCAGAGCCTGAATTTGCGACCGTAGTTCATCATTTCGGATGATGTTCTCTTCCTTCTGAAAAGCACACTTGATCCTGACCACCATCTCATCTATATGGTCTAAAAACCGCTTGGGATCATACTTGGGGCGCATGGGAATTGTGAACGCCAGAAACACGCCAGCAAGTGTCGCGTGAATACCACTCTTAAGGGTTGCCACCCAGAGGACTGCGCCGAGAATCATATAGGGCAAGGATCGACGAATGCCTCCAAGATTCAAACTCACCAATAGAAGCAGGACCAGACCTGCTAAAATTAGCGCACCGAAATTAATGGTCTCTGTATAAAACAGCGCAATGACCATGACCGCTCCAAGATCATCTACAATCGCGACTGCAACCAGGAAAGTTAACAGTGCCTTGGGCACTCTGTTACCTAACAAGGCAAGAGCGCCGAGCGCAAAGGCAATATCAGTCGCCATGGGAATTCCCCAGCCATCCATGGTGTGTCCGGCAGGGTTGAACCACAAATAAATCGCCACGGGTACCAACATACCGCCAATAGCGGCGGCAATCGGCAAAATCGCCTTCTTTGGATCAGCGAGCTCTCCCACGAGAATCTCTCTTTTTAATTCAAGCCCGACCACAAAAAAGAAGATCGCCATCAATCCATCATTGATCCAGTGGTGGATGGATTTCGATAGCTGAAAACCGTCCACACCAATGGTGAAGGTCATGCCCAGGAAATGGTGATAAGCATCATTCCAGGGACTGTTAGCTAGAACCAGTGCAACG
The DNA here is from genome assembly GCA_046582185.1 of Pseudomonadales bacterium. Lineage (GTDB taxonomy): Bacteria > Pseudomonadota > Gammaproteobacteria > Pseudomonadales > Azotimanducaceae. The sequence continues at coordinate 33,957 of JAYGEX010000025.1, forward strand.
ACAGCACACAACATCAGCAACACGCCACTGGTGGTCTGCCGATGGATGAATTCTTCCAATGGGCTTAGCACGCTATCAAATGCTTTCTCCCAGGGAGCGATATAGTCTTTACGTATTTGCTTACTCATAAATAACTTCTTTCCACCTTAATCCTGGTTAATTAGGTCCTGGCCAGAAAAAATTCCTTCTTTTCTCAATGCCTTGCGTTTCGTCTTCAATCTGGCCTTGGTTTTTTTATCAAGCTTCTCTGTAGAACTGGAAAATGCAAGTGCACTAAGCTCACCAATGTGATGCTCTATAAATTCTAATGCTTGCGCTGGGTACACGTTATATATCTCGCGCAATGTCCAACCCACACCTTTTTGGACATAATAATCTTTGTCAGCGAGCAGAGCTTCAACGAAGCCAATCAGTTCGTCAAATGGCAGTACAGATTTTCGCTTACTCGCATATTCAATTAAACCCACAACTGATTGACGACGTTTCCATGGTGAGCTGGAAGTACTCCATTTATTATAAAGCGGGATGATCCAATCAGGGTTATCTTCAACGACTTGTGCGTAAATCTTTGAAAGATCGTCGCTATACGCCCAACAATCGCAGCGATTAATCCACGTCGTTATCTTTGCACATTCAACTTTACTAATTGTTCGGTGCTGATAGTAGTAGATGGCTTGATGGGCAACTTCATACCAGTCAGATTGCTTCCAGATATAGTCCCAGATCTTAATGATCTCGTTGGCTGATAGTTCGTAGAAGCTGTATTTCTGTTTTACAAGTTTACGTACCTCGGGCACAACAATGTACAGGCGACGAAAGCCGCCACTTGTAGCCTCTTCAGATTGCCCCAGGGCGATGACCTGAGTTCGCTGTGTGACTTCATCGAGAGCTTGCAGAAATTCCATTTACAAATTGCCGGTTTGAATCATAGCCAGCCTAGAATGGCAGGTCGGCAAGGTCAACATTACCACCCGTCAAGATCAGACCAACATGCTGGCCAGAAAAAATTTCCCTGTTCCTTAGAACGGCCGCAAATGTTACTGCAGAGGAAGCTTCTACCACCAGTTTGAGTCGCGTCCATATCAGGGTCATGGCGTCGATTATTTCATTTTCGGAGACCAGGAATATCTCAGATACATTCCCGCAGATAATCTCGAAGTTTCTTATCCCAAGAGTCGTCTGAAGTCCGTCGCAAATGGTATTCGGAACATGATTTTTGACTAACTTGCCACTGCGAAGAGAACGATAGGCATCATCTGCCTGTTCCGGTTCTGCGGCAAAACAGGCAAGCTGACCATGAACGGCTATCGCACATCCCGCCAGCAGCCCGCCGCCACCTACTGGCGTCATTATTGCGTCCAGATTGGCAACTTGATCCATCAATTCCAAAGCGGCAGTACCCTGCCCTGCGATAACATCATCATCGTCATAGGGATGCACGACATGCGCCTTCGTCTCAAGCACAACCTTTTCTAACATTTCCTCTCTGGCTTTGAGCGTACTCTCGCATTCAATTATTTTTGCACCATAGCCAAGAATCGCATCTTTCTTCACCGACTTCGCATTCTCGGGAATGACGATGTACGCATTCATGCCCCGTAAGGCCGCCGCCCGCGCAAGGGCAGCGCCATGATTTCCCGATGAGTGTGTGGCAACGCCTCTTTCCAGCTTGCTCTCCGGCAGGGAAAAGACGGCATTGACCGCGCCTCTCGATTTAAATGCACCGGCCTTCTGTAAGTTTTCGCACTTGAAAAATAGCTCACAACCAGTCATTTCATCAAGGCGCTCACTCGTCACTACAGGCGTCATGTGGATATGGGGTTTGATCCTCTCATGAGCCGCTTTGATATCATACAGTGAAATTGACATAGTCTCTTTTTGTTATCGCTCCTGATTCACTTTCGGCAAGTAATGATTTGCGAAGTCTAGTATTTCCCCAACATCGAACAGGTGACGGCCCGACCGGGAAAATTCTTCCAGTTCTGTTTCCGTGGGAAAGGAATAATAATTACCGCCTCCAAACTGGTGCTCTGAGTCAACGCATCCGTGGGATGCAATCGTTTCTATGGTCTGCAGAATAAGCTCGCAACCACCGGGGTACAGGCTCAAGACATGCCACAGATAGGATTTGTTTGGCACAACCTTAAATGAGCTCGTTCCAATGACAGGGCCCGTATCAATGCTTGCATCTGGAATATAGTGAAGTGTTGTGCCGATAATTTCGTCTCCGGCAAGAAGCGCTCTGAAACTTGCCATTACGCCTTTGTATTCAGGCAACAAGCCGGAATGGAGATTGATAACGCCATATTGAGGCAATGCTATAACCTCTTCCTTGAGAATGATGCCATATCTAATGGTAACGATAAGATCAGGATTGCTATCCTTTAATGTCGCAAAACCTTCACCTTTGTTAATTGCATTGAGAATGCGGATGGGTTTTTCGCTTCTTTTAGCCAGGCCCTCGAAACTCATGAGATAAGGCCTGTCCTCTGAATTGACCCCACCCTTCATTCCGTCATTTATCTCCCCATTCATCACTCCACTAAGAGCAGGGAACAATAATCGTGTGAACAGCGATTGTTCAAAGAAGGCAAGATTCTCCAGGGCGTGTGGACGCTGCCCAGCTTTTCCCACCCGGTCAGAGAGAAAAATAGTTAGCTCATGCTCACCAAGATCCTGAAGCAATATATTCAGCGCATAATTACTCGGCAGATCATAATTCGCGAGGATCGTAATCCGCACTAGCGCTTTTGTTGTCCTGGGGTAGTTTTATTTGAAGAGCCATCAGCTGTTTGTTTTAAGGAGCCATCAGCTGTTTTATCTAAAGAGCCATCAGCGGCCTTATTTAAAGAGCCATTATCCTGCTTGACGATTTTTGCCCAGGTATCCCGCAACCCTACTGTTCGATTAAACACCAGGTGATCCGGGCTTGAGTCTTTGCTGTCAACACAGAAGTAACCTTCACGCTCAAATTGTACGGGCTCGCCAACCTTTGCTTCAGCCAGGCTCTCTTCTACATAGCCGTGCTTAATCGTCAGGGATTCCGGATTGACAAGATCGTGGTAGTCCTGATCGCTGGCATCCGGAAAATCAACGGTGAACAATGGATCATAAAGCCTGATTTCAGCGGCATGGCACCTTTGCGCAGATACCCAATGAATAACGCCGCGCACCTTTCTGCCTTCCGGATTCCTGCCCAGGGTTTCGGGATCATAAGTACAATGAAGTTCTGTAATTTCGCCATCGTCATTCTTAAAGACTTCATTCGCCATAATGACATAGCCATTTCGAAGCCGAACCTCACCGCCGGTCACCATGCGTTTATATTTTCGGTTCGCCTCCTCCCTGAAGTCTGCCTTGTCGATATATATCTCTCTCGTAAAGGGAACAGATCTAGTGCCCATTGTTTCGTCTTTGGGATGATTAGCTACGCTTAACTCTTCTCCCTCGCCTTCCGGGTAATTGGTAATGACAACCTTTAATGGATCAATAACGCCCATCACTCGTGGCGCGATAGCTTCAAGATTGTCACGCAGACAGCTCTGCAGAAAAGCCAGCTCCACATTATTGTCGCTCTTGGTCACACCGATGCGGCGGCAAAAGTCGCGAATTGATTCCGGTGTATAACCACGACGTCGCAGTCCTGCGAGAGTCGGAAGCCTCGGATCATCCCAGCCATCTACCAGCCCCTCATCCACAAGCTGCTTTAACTTTCGCTTGCTCATCACCGTATACTGCAAATTCAGACGGGAAAACTCAATTTGCTGAGGATGCGCGTTCATCGCGAGCTCATCCAACACCCAATCGTAGAGCGGCCGATGATCTTCAAAACCAAGGTCACACAAGCTATGGGTAATACCTTCAAGGGAATCGGATATACAGTGGGTATAGTCGTACATCGGGTAGATACACCAAGCATTTCCAGTCTGGTGGTGTTCCACATGACGAATTCGATAGATCGCCGGGTCGCGCATATTGATATTTGGCGATGACATATCAATCTTGAGGCGCAGAACATGTTTGCCATCTTCAAATTCACCGGCTCGCATGCGCGAAAACAAATCCAGATTCTCATCTATGGTCCTATCCCTGAAAGGACTGTCCTTACCCGGCTCGGTCAGCGTGCCGCGCAGAATTCTCATTTCCTGTGCATCGGATGAGTCAACATAGGCCTTGCCTGCGGTGATCAGCTGCACGGCAAATTGATACAATTGTTCAAAGTAATCTGACGCATTCCTCACCTCACGCCACTCAAAGCCAAGCCAGCTGATATCCGTCTTAATCGCTTCCATGAATTCGACATTTTCCTTAAGCGGATTTGTATCGTCGAAGCGGAGGTAGGTAATACCATTAAAATCTTGCGCCACACCAAAATTCAGGCAGATCGCCTTGGCATGGCCTATGTGTAAGTAGCCATTGGGTTCCGGAGGAAATCGGGTAACAACCTGACCACTATTCTTGCCATTGGCAACATCGTTCTCGATGATGTTGCGAATGAAATTTGTTGGGTAATTTTCTTTAGATTCACTCATAGATCAAACTTATCATTACGATTGGAAATATTCTCTTGATTGGGCAAGACATCGCGACCACAGAGTCTGTTGTCATGCCGGTACTTATGTGACCAGTTATGCCACCCGCTATGCAAACGGTTATGCAAACCTTTTATGCGAACTGTTTATGCGAACAATGCAGCTCCACAACTAATGGTGACCATCACAAGCAGCATCCATTTTAGCGTGTTTTGCTGCACTTTAATGGCGAATCGCACACTTATCATTGCCCCAACAACTGACCCCAAAGCCAGAACCAGGCCTGGCACCCAGAGTACCTGACCGCGTACAGCAAAAATAATCAGGGCAACGCCACTGAAAACCGCCGTGCAAACTGTCTTAAGTGCATTGGTTCTCAACAAATCATAGCGCAGGCTTCCTGCCAGGGCCGCGATCAAAATAAAGCCAACCCCGGCCTGAACAAAACCGCCATAGACGCCAGCAAAAAACAGAGACCCCATGGCCATGGGTGTGTCCTTCAGCTTTTTTGGCGCAGTGCCTTCCGGCGGGCTCAGAGTATCCGGGCGAACCAACATAATCACCGCCATCAAGACCATGGAACCGAGCAAGATAGGCTTTAAAAAAGTAACCGGCAGATAGGATGCACCCAGGGCACCCACCAAAGCACCGATTAAGGTCGGTATAAGTATTGGACCTATTGCGGCTGAATCAAGTCGACCCGCATCTTTGAAGCCCTTGGCCCCGGTCAGGGATTGAAGTAATACGCCGATCCGGTTAGTTGCATTGGCGACATCCGCCGGCATGCCCAACATCATCAGCGCCGGCAATGTCAGCATGGAGCCGCCGCCAGCCAATGTGTTGATAAACCCGCCAATTATGCCTGCCAGGATCAGGGCAACTATCGTAAATAACTCGAATTCCAAGGAAAGTTACCGTTGGCAAATGGAAAGCGAATGGTATAGATAGGCAAGCTAATGTCAATTAGCAGGAAAGGCGATCATGCCTGCCAGGGCAATTTATTTTATTGAGCTGATGTCAGCGTAGCTCATGAATCACAATTTCCGGGGGGCAATTGAACCTGACATGGACCATGCTGGTGCCAGTGGCAATATTTCTTCGATCTGTCTGCGGCGAAAAGAATCACGATAGGTCTCAGCTTCCCTGAGTATCCTCTGGGTGAAATGATATTCTCCCATACGTGATTTCAGGTACTCAATAGAGGCGTCACCCAATGTTAAGCCATCCCCTATTGTTCTCAAATAATTTCCGCTCATTAATATTGTTATTTATCAATATATTACGCAATTTACTTAATGTGTAATATAATTATCTAATTCGTGTAAGCGGACATATCTTTCAGCAATACTGAAAATACTTCCCTGCCTTCGTTTGCGATAAATATGGTTTCATCATCGGCCCAGGCGACGGCCTCCACTTGAGCCGTCTCTTTGAAATCAAGGCTGATCATCCTTGCACTTGAAGCGAAAAAATTATCTCCGCGACGAGGTTTATCAAAGACCCAGAGTTGCCGGTAACACAGCACCGCTAATTTGCTGCCATCGGGTGACAGGTCGGCGCCAGTGACTACCGCAACCTCCGAATGAGTATCTACCCGGGTCAGTACGTTTACTTTATCGGTGTACTGAGTATCGAGCCTGTACAGCACCGCACCCTTCTCAAATTCAGATATTTTACCAGTAACCCTGTGTTTGGTAATGAAGTACAACTTTCCGCGATAATTGAATAAAGCCTCGCTATCGTAGTGCCATTTCTCCGCTGGAAATTTCTTCTGTTCAGGATAGCGGATAGGTAAATATTTCAACATTCGCGTTGCTGGAACTGCTCTTGGGTTGGGCTCAAACAAAACATATACACCAAGGTCGCGCCGGGCATTTCCATTGTTGCCCATATCCGAGATATAGATCATATCCTCATCCACGGTGATATCTTCCCAATCATAGTTAGACGAGACCAGTATCTTGTGCCCTTGCCACTCCTTTTTCCCCTCTTCATAGATTTCACCATGGACGGACAAATATGACGGATAAATGACTTTACCTTTGCCGTCGATGGCAAATAACCGCGGCTCGTCGCCACTATCATTGTGTACCCAGAAAACATCCTCAAAGCGCTTGCTCTTAACGATGCCGCTCATCTCCTTAACCGGATTGAAGGTAACGTTAAACTCTTTCTTGATGATGGTAGGCCCCCCATCCTGGGCAGAGACTGACAGCGGCAATACGACACTCAGGGCAAATAACAGGCTGATGAATAGTTCCTTATACTTGGTCATGTAAGACTTAACCCTTGCAGTAGAAGATGATTATGAGGAAACGTTAGCACAGGTCGGAATGGAAAAGGATTGTAAAAAAGAACTTGCGTTAGTCAATATTGAAGCTATTATTGCTGCCATGAAGAAATTCAGTAACAAGCAGTTTATGAACCCGGCAGTCTCTTGCTATGAAAAAGCAGCCTGTGCGCAAACATTCTGTGCACAAGCAATGAAGAAATTTTGGCTGGGTTTCTATTTTACCAACGATAGTTAGATCGCTCTTAAGAATTATGGGCGGTTATCCCGCCTACCAGGAAGCCCCGATAGGCAGTAACCATCGGGGTTTTTTTTGGCCTGTAGCGTGGTAGAAAAAGTAGTGTAGTAGTAAAAAAGGCATCGGAGAATAACGTGACCAGTACGAAAGTGGATGATTTAAACGTGTTAAGTGAAGAAACATTAATAAACCCGAACCAATTAAAGAATGATGTTCCGGCATCCGAGAAAGCATTGGCGACTGTCTCCAGTGGCCGCCTCGCCATCAAGAAAATTCTGGCAAGGGAGGACCATCGATTGTTTGTGATTGTTGGCCCATGTTCGATTCACGATATCAAAGGCGCCATGGACTACGCCGCCCGACTACAAGTGTTAGCAGAAGAGGTCTCCGACAGTTTATTGCTGGTGATGCGAGTTTACTTCGAAAAACCCAGAACAACCGTTGGCTGGAAGGGTTTTATCAATGATCCACATATGGACGATTCCTTTAATATCTCAGATGGATTGCACCTCGGCCGCAAACTCTTGGTAGACTTGGCAGAAATGGGATTGCCAACATCAACCGAGGCATTGGATCCGGTATCCCCTCAATATCTCCAGGATATGATCAGCTGGAGCGCTATCGGCGCTCGCACCACTGAGTCGCAAACGCACAGGGAAATGGCCAGCGGGTTGTCCTCGGCCATTGGCTTTAAGAATGGCACCAACGGTGGACTTGAAGTTGCAGTTAATGCGCTTAACTCCGTTAGCGCGCCTCACCGATTCCTGGGCATTAACCACGAAGGTGAAGTTGCGGTTATACACACTCGGGGTAATAAACATGCACATATCGTACTGAGAGGCGGCGGCGGCAGACCTAATTACGATTCGGTCAGTGTATCAATCTGTGAGCAGGAGCTACTGAAAGCCAAGATACCCGCAAATATAATGATCGATTGCAGCCATGCAAATTCGAACAAGGATCATTCACGGCAGGCGCTGGTGATGAATAACGTCGGCAACCAGATTATTGAGGGCAATCAATCAATCGTTGGCCTGATGGTTGAGAGTAATATCGCCGCTGGTAACCAGTCAATTCCAGAAAACCTGGCGGACCTTCAATATGGTGTTTCCGTCACAGATGCCTGCGTTGACTGGGCAACTACTGAAACGATGATTCGCGGCCTGCGGGATAAAGTTAAAAGTACGCTGGTTACGCGCTCGGAAATGATGAACGATAGCCTGATCGAGAAGACTGCTTAAGGCGCTCTTCTCGATTAGATCTTCTGGACTGATACTTCTTATCAATCAGTAATAAGCATTCTCGGTAATAGAGTGATCCGTAACATCGCGAACTGATTTGAGTTGTGGCAATTGTTCTAACAAAGTTTTTTCGACGCCATCTTTCAAGGTCATGTCGACCATTCCACAGCCCTGACAGCCACCGCCAAATTGTAGGATTGCGATTTCTTCGTCAAGGACTTCAACCAGGTTGACCATTCCGCCGTGGGATGCGAGTGATGGGTTAACTTCAGAATGCAGGATGTAATTAATTCGATCTTCGATAGGACTGTCGTCAGATACCTGAGGTACCTTTGAGTTAGGTGCTTTGATAGTGAGCTGCCCGCCCATGCGGTCCGTCGCATAATCTACAACCGCGTCTTCCAAAAATTTCCCGCTGCGCTTATCTATCCAGCAGTCAAATTTTTCATATTTAACCAGCTCGTCATCTTCTTGCTCTTCGCCGGCTTGGCAATATGCAATGCAGGTCTCTGCCATTGGCGTACCAGGATCAGTAATAAAGATACGAATGCGAACATCATCACCTTCCTGCTTTGACAGCAGGTCGAATAAATAGTCTTGTGCAGGAAGAGTAATCTCGACCATTTTGAAGTCCGATTTTCTAAGGATGAATCCCTAGTTTACTCGATCGTCACTTTTCATTCCAACAAGATTGTTTTAAACCTTTAAGAATCAAGGGTTATTAGCTTATATCAGCATGAGACAGGTTCATCACAAAACACAAAGATTTTCCGAATCTAGCACCTGGCTTGTGGGTAAAATGCGCCCTCCAGCTCATAAAGATGTCTTCCATGAATACTCGCTCCAGCCTTCTGAAACAACAGCTCAAAGAACGAATCCTTGTCAAGGACGGCGCCATGGGGACCGCCATACAGGAGCGGAAATTAAGTGAGGCCGACTTCCGAGGAGAGCGATTTAAAGATCATTCAATCGACCTTAAGGGCAACAATGACCTGCTCGTCTTAACCAAGCCAGGCCTGGTGAAAGAAATTCATCTGGGCTACCTTCACGCGGGCGCCGATATTATTGGCACAAACACCTTTACCGCGAACGCGGTATCTCAGTCAGATTTCGGCCTGCAAGATATTGTCTACGAAATGAACCTGGAAGCGGCGCGCATCGCACGGCAATCTGCTGACGAAGTCGAGCTGCTGGACACTGCATTTCCTCGCTTTGTGGCAGGTGCCGTTGGGCCGACCACCAGGGCTGCCAGTCTCTCTCCCGATGTTAATAATCCTGGCTTTCGCGCCGTTACCTTTGACGAACTGGTAGACGACTATAGCAACGTCATGCGCGGCCTAATCGATGGCGGCGTTGATATCATATTGATAGAAACCATCTTCGACGTACTGAATTCAAAGGCTGCAATATTTGCTGCACTTTCTGTTTTTGAAGAAATAGGCTATGAATTGCCCGTCATTATTTCCGGCACAATCACCGACGCAAGCGGCCGATTGCTGTCTGGGCAAACCACCGAAGCTTTTTGGGCATCGATAAAACATGTTAAACCTTTAAGCGTTGGCTTTAACTGCGCTCTGGGTGCGGATGAACTGCGCCCATATATTGAAGAGATATCAAAAACCGCAAACTGTTACATCAGCGCATATCCGAATCGCGGCCTGCCCAATGAATTCGGCGAATATGACGAAACCGTAGAAACAATGGTTGAGTGCATGGATGGATATCTGCAAAGCGGGCTGGTCAACATCATCGGCGGATGTTGCGGCACGACACCGGAACATATCAAGGAATTTTCTCGAATAGCTAAAAACTATCCTGCCCGTCAGGCGACTGTCACCAATGATAATTGCCTGCTGAGCGGCCTGGAACCATTTTCAATCACCAATGATTCGCTCTTTATCAACGTTGGAGAAAGAACCAACGTCACCGGCTCAGCCAAATTTGCCCGGCTCATCAAAGAGGAAGACTACGAAGAGGCACTTCACGTAGCACTGCAGCAAGTTAACAATGGCGCGCAGATCATTGATATCAATATGGACGAAGGCATGCTGGACTCCAAAGCCGCAATGGTGCATTTCCTCAACCTGGTGGCATCGGAACCAGATATTAGCCGCGTACCTATCATGGTTGATTCATCCAAGTGGGACATTATCGAAGCAGGCCTAAAATGCATTCAGGGTAAGTCCATCGTCAATTCAATCAGCCTTAAGGAAGGCGAAGAAGAATTCATCGCTCGCGCTCGCCTGTGCATGAAGCATGGCGCCGCAATCGTCGTCATGGCATTTGATGAGGACGGACAGGCAGACAATCTGAAGCGCAAGCAGGAAATATGTAAGAGATCCTATGATGTCCTGGTGAACACCGTTGGCTTTCCGCCCGAAGACATTATTTTTGATCCGAACGTATTCGCGGTCGCCACAGGCATTGAAGAACACAATCTTTATGGCAAGGACTTCATCGACGCCTGTAAATACATCAAGAAAAACCTGTCTGGCGCCAGTATTTCAGGAGGCATCAGCAACGTCTCGTTCTCATTTCGGGGAAACAATCTGGTCCGTGAATCCATCCACGCCGTATTTCTGTATCACGCAATTAAAGCCGGATTAACCATGGGTATTGTCAACGCTGGCCAATTGACAATCTACGAAGAAATCCCGGCAGAATTAAGAGACCGAATCGAAGACGTCATTTTTAACCGCCGCGAGGATTCAACAGACAGGCTTTTAGAAGTAGCAGTGCAGTTTGCAGGCAGGTCCACGAAGACTGCCGCTGATGATCTTAGTTGGAGAGAGGCGCCCGTTGAGGAGCGACTGGCATACTCACTGGTTAAAGGTATTAATAAATTTATCATTGAAGATACCGAAGAGGCACGCCTTGCAGCAGAGCGACCCATCCATGTGATTGAGGGTTCTCTCATGGAGGGAATGAATCGCGTTGGTGATCTGTTTGGCGCAGGAAAAATGTTCCTTCCGCAAGTTGTTAAGAGTGCAAGAGTGATGAAACAGTCCGTTGCGCACCTGATTCCGTTCATCGAAGAAGAAAAAGGTGCAGGCACTATTTCCAAGGGCAAGATCCTGATGGCTACGGTGAAAGGAGACGTACACGACATTGGTAAAAATATTGTTGGCGTGGTTCTCCAGTGCAACAACTATGACGTAATCGATTTAGGCGTCATGGTGTCCGCTGACAAGATTCTAAAAGCGGCGGTAGAACTTGACGTCGATATCGTTGGCCTGAGCGGCCTCATCACTCCTTCCCTTGACGAGATGGTGCACGTTGCCTCGGAAATGCAACGACTCGACATCAAATTACCATTGATGATTGGCGGCGCCACAACATCCAAGGCACATACTTCTGTGAAGATTGAGCCCTGTTACAAAAATGATGCGACTGTCTATGTTACTGATGCCTCACGTGCAGTGGGTGTTGCTACGCGTCTGATGAACGAAGAAGCGAAACCCGCATTTTGCAAAGAATTGAGAGAAGAATACGAGAAAATTCGCATTCGAAACAAAAACAGAAAACCCAAGGGTAATACCCTCTCTTACCCGGAAGCAGTCGCCAACAAGGAAGTCATTGACTGGTCGAGCTATAAGCCGCCAGTACCGAAATTTCTTGGCACGAAGATCATCACCGAGGTTCCTCTCGAAGATCTGATTCCCTACATTGACTGGACGCCATTCTTCATCACCTGGGAATTGGTTGGTAAGTATCCGAAAATCCTAAAAGATCCTGTGGTAGGAGAAGCTGCAACTAACCTGTTCTCGGACGCTCAGGAAATGCTGAGAGACCTTGTTAGCAATAAGAAGGTTACCGCCAGTGCCGTCATCGGCTTCTGGCCAGCGAATAGCGTTAATGCGGATGATATAGATGTGTTTACAGACGAAACACGAACGCAGATCGCCCATCACCTGCACCACTTGCGCCAGCAAACAGACAAGCCGAATCAGCAGGCCAATTTTTGCCTTGCAGACTATATTGCTCCCGGTGGGCAGCGTATCAATGACTATATCGGTGGCTTTGTCGTTACCGCGGGCCTCGGCGTCGAGACATTAGCGGCAGCGTATGAAGCAGACAAAGACGACTACAACGCCATTCTAGTAAAATCGCTTGCAGACAGGCTGGCTGAGGCATTCGCGGAATATATGCATGAGCGGGTACGAAAGGAATATTGGGGATACGCCGACCAGGAACAGCTGGATAATGCTGAACTCATTAAGGAAAAGTATATGGGTATCAGGCCTGCCCCGGGATATCCCGCTTGCCCTGACCATACCGAGAAAGAAACATTGTTCAAACTGTTAGACGCGACTAATGCGACCGGTGTGGAGTTAACGGAACACTTTGCCATGACGCCAGCCGCAACCGTTAGCGGGTTCTATTTCTCTCATCCTGAATCACGATATTTCGGCATTGGAAAGATCGAAAAGGATCAGGTTGAAAGCTACGCCCAGCGCAAGGGAATGTCCCTCAGCGTGGCAGAGAGATGGCTGTCTCCGGTGCTTAAGTACAAGTAATTTGTTCTGCTTAATTGCTGAAACGTCTACATCGTTCAAAGGTATTGGTGCGCGACGGTGTTATAATCTAGTCGTTTGAAAGATGAAAATAGGATTTCCAAGTGAACGAATCGACTGATGATCAGAAGCCGCCTACCTTATTCCAGGTTATTTTCAGCGTGCTGGCAGCGGGTTTTGGCGTTCAGAACAGTAAAAACAGAGAGCGGGATTTTACAAGGGGCAACCCACTGGTATTCATCGTCGTCGGCCTCATATTTACCGCGCTCTTTGTATTGACGCTGGTTGGCATCGTTAACCTGATCCTATAAGAACATGAGCAGTTTTGTCCAGAATCGAAAGATGTTGCTGTACCTGCTGGCTATCGCAAGCCCTATTGCATTTTCAGTTTGGCAGACGCTGCTCAATAACTATGTCATCGAAATTGCAGATTTCACTGGCAAAGAAATCGGCATTCTGCAAAGTATTAGAGAAGTCCCAGGGTTTCTTGCTTTCACAGTAGTCTGGATTCTGCTCATTATTAGACAGCAACATCTGGCGATTTTGAGTCTCGCATTGCTCGGGCTAGGCACCGCGGTAACCGGCATCTTCCATTCCGTTCTTGGGCTCTATATCACCACGGTCATTATGTCAGTGGGGTTTCACTACCTCGAGACGATGCAAACTTCCTTAAGTTTACAGTGGCTGGCGAAAGATGAGGCCGCAAAAGTTCTGGGTAAAATAATTAGCGTTCGCTCTGCTGCGACGCTCGCCGTACTCGGTGGTCTGTATCTTGGGTTGCAGGTAGGTGCCGTTAATTACACCTTGATCTACGCACTAGGTGGATTGACAACCATCGCCATTGCCTTGTATTGCTGGTTCGCCTTTCCTCATTTCAAGGACGATGTGGTTCAGCGAAATGAACTCTTTCTGCGTAAAAGATACTGGTTATATTACGTGCTGACATTCCTGGCGGGTGCCAGGAGACAGATATTTACGGTATTCGCAGGTTTTTTGTTGGTCCAGAAATTTGGCTTTCCACTGGAAAATATGGTTTTACTCGTGCTTGCCAACGCTGCGATCAACATATGGCTGGCGCCAAAAATTGGCGAACTGATTAGTTTCGTTGGCGAACGGCGAGCCTTGACGCTGGAGTACGCGGGGCTGATCATCATCTTTTTGACTTATTCAGTAGTCGAAGATAGCAACCTTGCCATTGGCCTCTATATTGTTGATCACATCTTTTTCTCAATGGCGATTGCGATCAAGACGTACTTCCAGAAAATTTCCGACCCGGCAGACATTGCAGCAACCGCGGGTATCAGCTTTACCATCAATCACATCGCAGCGGTTGTGCTACCGGCAGCGCTGGGATTCATCTGGATCGTTAACCACAGTGCTGTCTTTGTTATCGGCGCAGGAATCGCTTTGTCTTCCCTGGTGCTTGTACAACTAATTCCGGACGCACCACGAATTGGTGATGAGACACGATGGATGAAGTCCTTTGCCGATAAAGAGGATGCCTACATACCGGACAACCAGTAAACAATGGCTATAACCGGAATCACCACGATAAATACTGCCGAAACGGCATCAACAAAACTGTCACCTTCGCTATGTTTGTCTACTGCTTGTTCATTATCACTCATTGCATGCTCCAAAATTGATGTCTGATGTTTCTATTTGTAAGGGCGGGCAGTTATCGACAAATCCTGACCATCTCATTGCATTATACTTTTCATCATCGCAACTGCCAATTGTCGAGTAAGCTAAATTCCCTGTATCCTATACACAACATCATTTATTGGATCTATTGAAATCGCGTAAATATGGAAACCGACCCGCTACTCTTTTCATTCTTCCTGATCTTTTCATCGGCTGCAGTGCTGGCGACGGTCGCACTCTATACCAGGCAGCCTCTAATCGTTGCTTACATCGCCATTGGCGTAATTCTGGGGCCTTCCGGAACTTCTCTGATAGACAATCCAAATCTGATCAATAGCATCGCCAAGATCGGCATTATTTTCCTGCTCTTTCTGCTAGGCCTGGACATGCAACCAGCCAAGTTGGGAAACATGTTGAAAAATGCAATGCTCGTGGGCATCGCCAGCTCTCTAATCTTCTTTTCGCTTGGTTTCATAGTCGCGCTTGTCTTTGAATACACCCTCACAGAGAGAATTATCATCGGCATAACGATGATGTTCTCAAGCACGATCATCGGCATCAAGCTTTTGCCGACAACCATATTGCATCACCGACATACGGGCGAACTGGTGGTAAGCCTGCTGCTCATACAAGATATGATCGCTATCATCGTTTTGTTAGTCATTTCCGGTGGCTTATTGGAATTTGATGGCACCGCAAAAATCGTCGGCGTCTTGATCAGCCTGCCGCTGCTAATCCTGTTTGCCGGTCTGTTCGTCAAGTTCGTACTGTTAAAGCTACTGTCGGCATTTGATGCCTTTCATGAGTATATATTCCTCGTGGCAATTGGCTGGTGCCTTGCCCTTGCGGAACTGGCACAAGTAGCCGGCCTTTCCCATGAGGTCGGCGCATTCATCGCCGGGGTATCCATCGCAACCAGCCCTATTTCACTCTACATCGCAACCAGTTTAAAACCACTAAGGGACTTTTTCCTGGTGCTTTTCTTCTTCTCCCTCGGCGCTAACTTCCATCTTGAGTTGCTGGCTGATGTCATTCTTCCGGCAATCGTACTGGCAGGAGTCATTATCGCTGCCAAGCCGCTGGTCTTTCGTTACTTGTTACACGGCGTAAGTGAAACCGTTCCCATGGGATGGGAAATAGGATTTCGCCTGGGTCAGATCAGCGAATTTTCCTTACTCATTGCATTTATTGCCACATCGGAGCTATTAATTAGTGATAACGCCTCTCACCTGATCCAGGCCACAGCAATCCTCACCTTTCTAGTGTCTTCTTACATCGTGGTCTTTAAATATCCTACGCCGATCGCGGTTACCGAGGCTCTCAGGCGGGACTAGTTCAAAGCTGGGACACTTAATTGCCCGGCTATTTGTGGACAACAAGTGTTCTACCGGCCCCCTGCCCCGCGAAAATATTGTCGACTGTTGCGGAGATGCCATCGAGGCCAATTTCAACTGTCATTTCATCCAGTGACTTTAGCTTCCAATCTGTTGCCAGTCGATTCCATACACGAGTCTTGGTGTCGATGGGGAGTTCCACGGAATCTATGCCAAGTACATTCACGTTTCGCAGGATAAAAGGCAGCACTGTCGTCGTGAATGCAGGTGATGCAACCAAGCCGCATATGGCTACACTTCCACTATACTGCAAGCTCTTGATTACATTAGACAGAATCTCGCCTCCTACAGTATCCACGCCGTGTGCATAAACTGTGCCTAGCATCGGCCGAGGATTAGCTTCGGATAAGGCCTCACGGCTAATTACCGACGCTGCCCCAAGGGATTTCAGGTAGTCAGTCTTATCTGCTTTGCCAGAGCTGGCGACAACTTCATAACCTGATTGCGCCAATAGAGCCACCGCAACAGAGCCTACGCCGCCAGTCGCGCCGGTTACAATGACAGGCCCGTCATCAGCGCAGGCCCCCATTTGTTCAATTTTCTCAACACACAAGGCTGCAGTGAATCCAGCGGTACCGATGACCATACTTTCACGTGTGCTCATATCAGAAGGCAGAGCCGTTACCCAGGATGCCGGGACTCTAATATATTCACCATATCCGCCCGGCGTATTCATGCCGAGATCGAAGCCAATCACGATGACTTCATCGCCTTCCTTAAAAGCATTGTTAGTCGAATGAGCGACTGTCCCTGCTGCGTCTATCCCAGGCGTATGGGGGTAGTTTCTGGTGACACCAGGCATGCCCTTTGCCGATAAAGCGTCTTTATAGTTAACCGAAGAATATTGGACCTTTACCAACACATCACCCTCGGGTAGATCATCAATTGATCTTTCGATGATCGAATGGGTAACAGTCTTATCTTCTTTTTCAACGAAGAATGCGTTAAAGGTTGTCATGTGCCGTTCTCTAATTTTATAGCGTTAAGTGGGGGTAACTAGGTTCAATCAATTGTTTACGTGTACTTATTCAAACCCGATTTATTAAGCCTAATTATTGAATCCTATTAGTGATTTCTTAAATTGTGAAGGGACCTTAAAATCTGAGAGTTCTTTAAAATCTGAACGGTCCTTGACTCTTCTGTATAAAATCGGCTCCTGATACCTGGCCCCAGGCATAGATTAAGCGTTCCAGAAGTTTATCCACGCGGTTAACGTGTTCGGTGTACTTCACATGAAAGACATCATAATCCGTGCACTTGTCAATGATATATTCATCGCTGGTAGTTAGTTCATCCACAAGTTTCTTCTCAAGTGCGCGTTTCCCGTACCACGCTTCTCCCGTGGCCACCTTTTCAGTGTCGACAATGGGGCGATGTTCCGAAACGAACTCCTTGAACAGTGTATGTACATCTTCCAATTCAGCGATAAACTTTTCCCGGCCCTTTTCTGTATTCTCGCCAAACATAGTCAGCGTACGTTTATATTCTCCGGCAGTGAGCACTTCAACATCAATGTCCTTGCTCTTTAGCAGACGGTGAAAATTTGGTATCTGCGCAACGACGCCAATGGAGCCTAACAACGCAAAGGGAGCGGCCAAAATTTTATCGCCGATGCATGCCATCATGTATCCGCCACTTGCAGCAACCTTATCAACGGTCACAGTCAGTGGAATATCTTTGGAAACAACTCTCAAGAGCTGGGATGCGGCAAGACCATAGCTATGAACCATTCCGCCAGGACTCTCCAGACGAATGACAACTTCGTCCTCACTTGTGGCGACAGACAAAATCGCAGTCACTTCTTCGCGCAAGCCTTCAACGGCGGATGCCTGAACGTCCCCGTCAAAGTCAATGACGTATACACGGTTCCTGGAGTGATTACCTTCTTTAGCTTCTTTTTTCCGATCCTTCAGCTCTTGCTTCGCCTTCTTCTTCTCAGACTTGTTTTCAATTTTTACAGCCTCAGTATCCATAACAATCTGTTTTAGATTGTGCGTAATGTTGGTGACGGCGTCATTGATGCTTTTGACTTCGATATGCCCTTTGTCCGCTGGTTTGTTCTTGTGCCCCAGACCCACCACAATAACAATTACGATGATGACTGATACCAACACGGTGACAGATTTTGCCAGAAACAAACCATATTCAAAAAGGAATTCCAACACTCACTCTCCAGGATTTTCGGAAGCGCAATGCTATCACATTCAACTATTTCGGGCGCAGATTAACGCAATGTCCATGCCGCACAAGCGGTGTCAGTGGTAGAATGGCAGGAAATCACTATATTCATAAGATTATGCTTAAGCAGTTACTCCAGGACAAAAGTGAGGTGCTGGCTACTCACTTCAAACCCGGGTTTTTACAGAGAGAATTAACAGTCTTTCAATTCCTGTTCGACTCTGGAGAACCATTCAGCCTGACCGTCACCGATGAGACATTTCATTTTTCTCCCGGTATCCATGAGACAGCTACGATTACGCTCTATATCAATGACTACGATACTTGCTGGGGACTGCTGGACGGAAGCCTGAATGGTATGTCCAAATTTATGAGCGGCGACTATCGCGCCAATGGCAATATCGTACTCAGCCAGCTGATCCTGTATCTGTTCAAGAGCAACGACCCAACCTTGATCTATGAAGTTCAGGATTAAGACGGCAGAAATCGTTGCCTGTCCCTCAAGGGCAGAAACTAATTAAACCGGGATACCATTTTTCGCCAGGTAGTCATTAATTAACCAACGGGAAATTGCGATATTGCCGGGAATCGTCGGCAGGTCATCTATCGGGAACCATTGGGCATCTGCTATTTCCTCTTCCTGTAGTTTGATATCGCCGGATTCGTATTTCGCATGGAAGCCAAGCATCAGTGAATTCGGAAATGGCCATGGCTGGCTGCCCAGATATTCCAGATTACCCACCGTCACACCGACCTCCTCGCGGACTTCTCGCACCAGCGTTTCTTCAATGGACTCGCCTGGCTCAACAAATCCTGCCAACGTACTGTACATGCCTTCCGGAAAGCCATGGTTTCGAGCCAGCAATACTTCTCTGTCTCGATGCACCAGCACGATGATAGATGGTGACAATCGCGGGTAGGAGAAGATCTTACAATCCTCGCAAACCATGGCTCTGTCATTATGGTGTTCTATTGTTTTCTTGCCACATCTGCCGCAATATTGATGAGTCCTGTACCATTCACAGATTTGCTGAGCCTTTCCTGCAAGTGCAAGCAATATATTGTCCGCTTTTCCGAAGATAGCTCGCAGGTTACCGAAAGTGTGCTCACCACTATCCTCTGCCTCCACTGCGAAACACGCAATTTCACCGTGCATGCCCATAAAATGCTGCTTTCCTTTGAGGGATTCTACAATCTCGCTCTCTGCCAGCGTCAAGGGTTTAAAAGCCCCGTCATCGGCAAAATTGAGCAGGATAGCTCCCTTGCAAAGAATAAAATACCAGGCATCCTGGTAACTTTCCGGCGGCTTGCTTACCGATTGAAATTCAATGTTTGGTTCTGGCCATATCGCCATAAATTCTAAGCTCCTGTACTCTTGGCTTATGCCTCGGATTCCATTTTTTTCCATAGACAGCCAGTTTCAGACAGACCCTCTAACATCTCGAGCTTTTTGTCATGCATCACCAGCTCCTGCTCGCCCGCGCGGATAATGCGCAGCGGCTTCCTGTCAACAAGTTCTCGTTTGATTGGCCCTGACCCGTTGTTTTCATTCTCTACACCTAGACTCAGGGTGACCTGGCCACCGGTGAGCAGCAAATATACATCTGCCAAAATCTCTGCATCCAGCAATGCACCATGTAAATCTCGTTGGGTATTGTCGACGCTGTACCGCTTACAAAGCGCATCAAGATTGTTCTTCTGCCCGGGGTGTTTATTTCGAGCAAGTGCCAGGGAGTCAATAACCGTACAGTAGTCGGTGATGACTCCCAGAGACGGCGAAATCAATTTCATTTCCTGATTGATAAAGGCAATGTCGAATGCCGCATTATGAATTATAAGTTCTGCGCCATCGACAAATTCAAGAAACTGCTCCCAGACATCGGCAAAGACAGGCTTATCGCTAAGAAATTGCTGTGTAATTCCATGAACCTCCAGAGCGCCATCGTCAATTTCGCGCTCAGGATTAATGTAATGGTGAAAATGGCGGCGTGTGATCTTTCTACCGATCAGCTCAACACAGCCAACTTCCAGAATCCGATGCCCCAATTCTGCTTCGAGGCCGGTTGTCTCGGTGTCCAGTACTACTTGTCTCATGAAGTTCGTCTCGGGATCTTTTGTGTTAAAAAAGGTGTCTTAACACCGTTGTGTTATGAAAATCGTCTTGCGAAAGTTTTCTTATGAATAATGTTTTTTAAAACATCTTGTACATTTTATCGCATGTATCGTGGCTTAGTCGCCGATATCAAGTTCGTCGATCCCCCTGTTAGCAAGTGCATCAACGAGGTCATTTTCCCGATGACCGCTGTGCCCCTTGACCCAATGCCATTCCACGGGCACCTTCAATGTCAGTGCATCCAGCTGCTCCCATAGGTCACGATTCTTAACCGGCTTGCGGTTCGAGGTCTTCCACCCCTTCTTCTTCCAATTGTGAATCCAGGTAGTAATCCCCAGGCGTACATATTGGGAATCCGTGGTCAGTTCAACGGGCGCTCGCCTCGTTAGAGCCTCAAGACCTCTTATCGCCGCCAGCAGCTCCATTCGATTGTTGGTCGTATCCTCTTCGCCGCCCCAGAGTTCTTTCTCAATCCCGTTAAAGCGCATCAATACACCCCAGCCACCTGGTCCGGGATTGCCCCGGCAAGCACCATCCGTAAATATCTCAACGCTGGAATCTGATATCGTCGACAAGGCTATCGAGACTTCTCTGGCGAATGTGAATCACGATTAGCCGATGGCACGACACTTAACTGGCCAAAGGCTTTTTGTGTCTTCCACACTGGTCGAATGGGCGTCATGGCTCCAACCTGTTTCCTGGCGACAATCACGTAAACTGCGCCGATTGGCCAATTGATATTCCGACTCAGACCCTTTGAGTAATCTGGCGTATCAACTCTCGACCTTGGCAGTCCGTACATACAGTACTGGGCACGATCAATCTTAAAATTGAGCAGGTTCATCCAGTCCATCAGACGTCCAGATGGAATGAACGTCCCATTCCACGGCGGTGTCTTGCCAAGTGCTGCAATGGGCTTTAGCAAACCCCACAGGCTATATGGGTTAAAGCCGATAATGACAAGGTGCCCGGAAGGCAGAATTACCCTCGCAGCTTCGCGTAATACATCCTGGGGCGATGCAATGAAATCCAGCATGTGGTGCATTAAGACAACATCCACCGAATCATTCTCAAAGGGAAGTTGCGCTGGCTGAGCCATAAATGGCCCACTGTCACCATCGAGCAATGCGGTAGACATCTTGTGCTGAATAGGGCTCGCTGCAAAGAGAGGCTCATCCTGAACGCTTAGTTGCAGGAAATGGTAACCAAAGAGACTGGAGAGTAATTGCTCCAGGATTGCAGATTCAGTGTGCAGGACTTGCCGCCCTATCGGACTGTCAAACCATAGCCTGATCTGGCGTAGGTTTTTAGTGTTTGAATTGGTCAACATTTTGTATTACTCAATATTGCCGTCTTGCGGGTCCCATGGGCTAAAGAGAGACCATGACTAACGCGATACGTTTACAAGCTGGAATATTACAACATTACAAACCAGAAAATGGATTAATTCCAGGCCAAAAATTACTATCGTCAACAATTAATATTTCAGGTTACAATGTAGGGCAGAATAACAAGTCACAGAATTACCCCCCGCTCGCATGCATGTATTCAGGCGATTTTTACTAGCAGGTTTCCTTCTGCCCTTTATTTCGGGCTGTGTCTCACCAATCAGTCAAACATCACCGCTCCGTGAGGACGTTCCTGCCGATATGGTGGACGTGGCGCTCGTTCCAGACATAACTTCCACTATTGAACCCCTTGAAGCGCCAGTAGAGGCAATACCAGAGTTAAGTTCTGTTGAAATCACAACTTCTATTGGAGTCACAACTTCTATTGGAGTCACAACGCCGGAACCGGAACTCGCCGATCCTGAATTTTCTGATTTATGGGCGCGCGTGCGTGCGGGATTCCAGCTGAACCATGAAATCGACCGCAAGCGAGTCCAACAGGAAATCGACTGGTACAAGAGACACCCGGAATATATTAACCGGGTCGCTAAAAGAGCGAGTCGCCATTTATTCTTCATCGTCGAACAACTGGAAGCAAAAGGACTTCCTCTGGAAATTGCATTACTACCTATCGTAGAAAGCGCCTTTGATCCCTTCGCTTATTCTCATGGTAGAGCATCAGGGCTCTGGCAATTTATTCCACCAACTGCGCGTGTCTATAAACTGAAGATAGACTGGTGGTACGACGGCCGCCGGGACGTACCTGATTCCACTCGAGCTGCAATTGAATATCTGGAGAAGCTCTATTCGATTCTTGACGATGACTGGCTGGTGGCACTTGCTGCATACAACTCTGGCCAGGGAAATATGGGGAAGGCCATCAGGCGCAATAGACGCTCAGGCAAACCCACTGATTTCTGGTCGTTAAAAGTACTGCGTGAAACACATTCCTATGTACCGCGACTACTGGCGATCAGCGAAATAATCGCCAACCCGTCTAAGTACAACATTGATCTGGAGCCTATTCCAAACGATCCTTACTGGACCATAGTTGATATATCCTCGCAGCTGGACCTCGCAAAGGCAGCTGAACTTGCTGCGATGCCAAACGAAGAGTTATATCGCTTGAACGCTGGCTATAATCAATGGTCAACGCATCCTGATGGCCCTCACCGGCTACTTATTCCCACGGACAAAGCCGAGGGATTTTCTGAAAAACTTGCGACCCTTCCAAGAGAGCAAAGAATGACCTGGAAGAGGCACAAGATTCGAGAGGGCGAGAATCTGGGATCGATTGCCCAGCGATACAACACCACTGTAGCAGCCATCAAAGCAGCCAATAACATCAACGGAAATATGATCCGGACCGGCCATTCCTTGACAATACCCATGGCCTCATCTGCCAGCGTCTACACAATGACTTCAAATGCGCGGCTCAAAAATTCCCAGAAATCCCTGGAGAAAAAATATGGGGAAAAGCCCATTCGATACGTGGTGCAAAGCGGGGATAGCTTCTGGGATATATCCCGGGAGTTCAATGTTGGAATGCGTGAGCTCGCGCGCTGGAATGGCATGGGTACAGCACAGATGTTGAAGACGGGCAGTGTCCTGCTTATCTTCAAACAAGCTTCCGCGAGCTACCCAGCGACGATAGCAAATAGCCCACGGAACGATATTATAAGGAAGGTCAACTATCGAGTTCGCCAGGGCGAGTCACTTTCCTTGATCGCTAACAAGTTCAACCTGTCTGTGAACAAGATCAAAGGCTGGAATCAGGACTTGCACAATCGCAAATACATCCAGCCTGGTGACAAGATTACATTGTATGTTGATGTTACCGCTACTGAATAGCGCAGAAATTAGTTCGTCCGTGTGACGCTGGCAGCTTTCAGTAAACTAGCCTGGTATTCCTGATAATCAACATTCCCCTGTCCAAGAGCTAACGCTCGCCCCAGGGCTTCTACTTCGCGAGATCCGGCAGGGCCTTCAGCCTTGATCTTCACATTGGTTACACTAATAACCGCAGCACCTCCACCTGGCAACATCGTATAACCCACCGACTTGTCTCCATGCAGCGGCTTTGGCAATGAAAAAGCCAATCGATTAATTGTCGGGTCCATACCAATTTGACTGCGACTCGCCTCCCCGGTTACCTGCCACTCCAGACCATATTGGTCGGCAACATAACGCGTAATTGAGCCACTCTCTAACATGGCGACCATCTCTTCAGCCTGACTCTCCGCCAGGTCACCCGCTTTATCGAGCTGTAATTGCTCGCGAATTGTAGAACTGACATCCGCAAATGGCTGTATTTCGCTGGGCTTGTGCTCTCTTATTCGCACCACAACATGATGGTTAGCATTTATTTCAATAACGCTGCTATTATTTCCATCCACCAATACGTCCGGCCCAAATGCAGCGGCAATAACATTGCCATTTGCAGCGATACCGCTACTGGTCGCACGATTGACATGACCGGTAGTCTGAATCTCCAGATCAAGCTCCTCCGACGGATCCAGTAAGTCTTGAGATTCAAATGCCATTTCGTCCAGCCTGGCGGACTTGCTTACGAAGATATCTTCAGCAAGGGATTCTCTGAAATCTCTTTCGATACGATCACGGATTTCACTAAGTTCAGGAGTTTTGGCCTCTTCAATGCCCAACAATTTAATGATGTGGAAACCAAATTCTGTCAACACAGGCTCTGAAACTTCATTCAATGCCAGCTCATAGCTTACGGCTTCAAATTCGTCGACAAAGGTACCTGATTCATTGAGGCCCAGATCACCGCCGTTCTCTGCACTTCCCGGATCATCTGAATGATCCTTGGCAAGCTCCGAAAAGTCTCCGCCATCAATGATGGTGGCATATATTTCATCAACTTTTATCTTTGCAGCCTCCTCCGATGTCTCATCACTGATCTCAATCAATATATGAGCAACGCGGTGCATCTCATCCTTTGCATATAACTCTTTGGCATCTTCATAGAAAAGAACCAGCTCACTTTCGTCAACAGTCATCTGGGCGATCAGATCGCTTCGCTTTAACTCCAGATACTCAATATCAATTGTTTCTTCAGTGACGAACTCGAATGAGTTTGCATCGTAGTAGTCCTGCACCTCATTCTCGTCCACAATCACTGCATCCAGCAGGTTCTTGACGTCGAGCTGCAGGAAGGCAATATCACGAGTCTGTTGAACCAGACTCCTGGCACGTTCAGCCTCCTTCGTGGTCAGAAAAGATGAACCCGCGATGGCAGAATTGATCTGCTGAAATTCCTTGTCCCGCCGCATCTCTTCCCGGTAAGTCACTGGGCTGAAGCCAGCGCTGCCGATAACAAGTTGAAACTGTTGAGGGTTAAACTGACCATCAATCTGAAAAACTTCAGTCGCCCGAATTTCCTCGTCCAGAGCGCTATCACTGTACTCCAGTGAGAGGGCTTCACTCTCCTGGGAGAGTAGTTTGCGATTGATAAGTGACTGCAGGACATTTCCACGAAGTTCGTCTTCATCGATATTCTGAGGTTCTACATTTTGCGCGATCAGAATTCGGCGGTTACGCTGCACCGCTATTTCCATTTCCTGTTGCGTCACATTGTCGCCGTTGACGGTTGCGACCTTAGCAACTGGTGCCAGAAATGTCGTAATCGAACCCATTCCAAATAGTGCGAAGACGACAATAATCAAGCCGACGATAATTTTGGTGACTAATCCTGTTGAGTTGTCACGGAGTTGCTGGATTCCCATTTCTTTCCTCGAAACTGCACTTGCGCAGATTTACTTTTTTAACTATTAAAAAGTGCTGTAATACAAAAAATGGCGCATCACAGATGCGCCATTTTTAAAAGCGTTCTAACGTTAACGCTTATAGACCTACCTAAGGTGTTTTAGCTGAATAATAACAGGTCTTGATTTTGACGATTAGTTATTAACAGCATCCTTAAGTGCCTTACCAGCTTTAAAAGCAGGTACTTTAGCGGCCTTGATTTGAATCTCTTCACCCGTCTGAGGATTGCGTCCAACTCTGGCTGCGCGATCTCGAACAGAGAATGTACCAAAACCAACCAGCACAACAGAATCACCATTTTTCAGTGAGCCTGTGATGGACTGGATCATGGAATCCAGTGCTCGACCAGCCGATGCTTTCGTGATATCAGCTGATGTTGCGATGTTCTCAATTAATTCTTGTTTGTTCACTCACTACCCCTTTTATTGTCTTAGTTTAGATATATTGCAAATCCATTTGCAATACCCCGGAATCATTAACAACTTTATACCAATTGCACAAAATGGCTGTCAAGATAAATGTCCTAATGAGCGCTAATTCTGTGGTTTTCGTCACTTTCTGACCCAGAATCAGAGTCTTTGCTGGCACTACCGGAAGATTCCATATTTTCTTCGAGCGGCTCTGGTTTTCTCTGTAGTGCCACATCCAGAACCTCATCAATCCACTTCACTGGCGTAATGATGAGAGCTCCCTTGATATTATCAGGAATCTCTTTCAAATCTCTCTTGTTTTCGTCGGGAATAAGCACTTGTCTTATGCCTCCCCGGTGGGCCGCCAGCAACTTCTCCTTTAAACCACCAATGGGTAGTACCTGACCGCGCAATGTTATTTCGCCAGTCATGGCAATATCTGCCTTTGCCGGAATGCCTGTGAGTACTGAGACGATCGCGGTACACAAAGCAATGCCCGCACTTGGACCATCTTTCGGCGTCGCTCCTTCGGGCATGTGAATATGTAAATCATAATTTTCATGAAAATCCTGGTTGATGCCAAGTACCTCTGCTCGACTTCGCACAACCGTCATTGCCGCCTGAATAGACTCCTGCATCACATCGCCAAGGGAACCTGTCTGGGAGTGCTTACCCTTGCCCTTAACTGCTACAGCTTCGATAGTGAGCAACTCACCTCCGACGCTGGTTACCGCAAGGCCAGTTACCTGCCCAATTTGGTCCTTTTCTTCAGCACGTCCGAAATTATATTTCTGGACGCCGGAATAATTTTCCAGGTGCTCGCTCATAACGGTGAACAGTTCTTCATATTTTTCATCCGTTAAGGCTCGCTCCTTCACAACCTTCCTGCATATTTTGGCGATCTCACGTTCAAGCCCTCGAACGCCAGCTTCCCTGGAATAGTATCTGATCAGGTCGGTAACCGCCTCATCAGAAATAGCCAGTTCACCTTTCTTGAGTCCATTATTCTTGAGTTGCTTGGGAACCAAATAGCGAGTGGCAATGTTGAGTTTCTCATCTTCCGTATAACCCGGAATACGAATTATCTCCATGCGGTCAAGTAATGCAGTTGGAATATTCATGGAATTGGAGGTGCAAATAAACATGACCTCCGACAGATCGTAGTCCACTTCCATATAATGATCGTTAAATGAGTTGTTTTGCTCTGGATCGAGAACTTCCAATAATGCAGATGCAGGATCACCCCGGTGGTCCTGCCCCATCTTGTCGATCTCATCCAATAGAAATAACGGATTCTTGACTCCGCTCTTGGATAGCTTCTGGATTATCTTTCCTGGCATGGATCCGATGTAAGTTCGACGGTGGCCACGAATCTCGGCCTCATCTCTAACACCACCAAGGGCCATACGTACAAATTTTCGATTGGTCGCCCGCGCAATGGACTCGCCCAGCGATGTCTTGCCGACACCTGGCGGACCCACCAGACACAAGACAGGGCCTTTGATCTTCTTGACCCGCTTCTGAACCGCAAGATATTCGAGGATGCGATCCTTTACTTCTTCCAGGCCATAGTGATCAGCCTCGAGTACCTTTTCTGCCGCGTTGATATCGGTCCGTAAACGCGAGCGCTTCTTCCAGGGCGTATTCAACATCACGTCTATGTAACTTCGAACGACGGTCGCCTCGGCAGACATTGGAGACATCAATTTCAGCTTTGCGAGCTCAGCAGTAGTTTTATCCATTGCCTCTTTAGGCATGCCGGACTTGTCGAGCTTGTTTTGAATTTCTTCCAGCTCATTAGGCACGTCCTCTAACTCGCCCAGCTCCTTTTGGATCGCCTTCATCTGTTCATTCAGGTAATACTCGCGCTGGCTTTTCTCCATCTGCTTTTTAACCCGACCCCGAATTCTCTTTTCAACACTGAATAGATCAATCTCTGCTTCCAGCAAGGCCAACATGTGGTTGATGCGTTTGTTGACATCCACCATCTCCAGAATTTTTTGCTTTTCCTCCAGCTTGAGCCCCATCTGGGCAGCGATGGTATCTACCAGGCGGCTGGGTTCCTCTACGCTAGCCAGGGACGTCCTTACTTCTGGCGGCACTTTCTTGCTGAGTTGGACGTATTGGTCGAACGACGCCATCAGTGAGCGTACCAGTGCATCAGATTCGTTTGCGCCGATTTCCGGCTCGAGCACAAGACTGACATCGCCAACGAGGAAATCCTCGGTATCACGAATTGCCAATACCTCTGCCCGGTATCCGCCTTCGACCAGTATCTTTACAGTCTGATCTGGTAGCCTTATCAGCTGCAGTATTGTTGCGGTTGTACCAAATCGGTATAGATCTTCGACGCCAGGCGATTCATCGTCCGGATCTTGCTTGGCAACCAGCAACACCTGTTTGCTCTTGTCGTTTTTCTGGGCGAACTCCAGGGCACGGATTGACTTCTCAGTGCCGATAAACAGGGGCTGGACGCCATGAGGGTAGACGACCATATCCCTCAGGGTAACTATCGGCAAATCTTTCAGGGACGTCATATGAACTCCTGAGTTCTTATCTATCGCTAACATTATCTATGATCATTTAATCATAAACTGGTTTACATTAATTAACCCAGTTTATACGTGAAAAGGGGCCTTAATGGCCCCTTTTTGTTCTTAAAGTGTACTTTACTTGTAAATCAGCAGATTTACCAAGTCGCTCTGCCCTACTTCGCAGGCACCTGGATATTCCGTCAATACTCGCTCTGGCAACACTTACTCCGGTAATACTTTCTTTTGATCCTGGCTTTCATAAATCAACAAGGGTTCAGAATCCCCATTAATTACATTTTCGTCGATGACAACTTTGCATACATCGTCTTCTGACGGAATTCTGTACATCACTTCCAGGAGAACAGACTCCAATATTGATCGTAGACCCCTTGCACCTGTTTTACGTTCCATTGCCTTCTGGGCGATGGCAGTTAATGCATCTTCTCTAAAATCAATTTCTACATCTTCCATCTCAAATAGCTTGGAATACTGCTTGGTATAAGCATTTTTAGGTTCAGTCAAGATACGAACCAGCGCATCTGCATCCAATTCATCCAGCGTCGCCAGAACAGGCAGTCGGCCCACAAACTCCGGGATCAGACCGTATCGAACCAGATCCTCTGGTGCGACCTGACGTAGGGTATCGCCCAGGTTCTTTTTAGTGGATTCAGTGTGAACGGTAGCACCAAAGCCAATGCCGCTCTTCGCGGATCGATCAAGGATGACCTTCTCCAATCCTGCGAATGCCCCACCGCAGATAAACAGGATATTTGTTGTATCAACCTGCAGAAATTCCTGTTGAGGATGCTTGCGACCACCTTGTGGTGGCACTGACGCTATCGTGCCTTCAATCAGCTTGAGCAACGCCTGCTGAACGCCTTCGCCGCTTACATCGCGGGTTATAGACGGGTTTTCGCTCTTCCTGGAGATTTTGTCGATCTCATCGATATAGACAATACCCACCTGAGCCTTCTCTACATCATAGTCACATTTTTGCAGCAACTTCTGAATGATATTTTCAACGTCTTCACCCACATAACCCGCTTCGGTAAGTGTGGTTGCATCGGCGATTGTGAATGGCACATCCAACAGTCTGGCAAGTGTTTCAGCCAGCAGGGTTTTACCAACGCCAGTTGGCCCAATCAGCAGGATATTACTCTTTTGAAGCTCAACTTCGTCCTTCTTGCCCGAATAGTTCAGCCGTTTGTAGTGGTTGTACACTGCAACTGCGAGTACTTTCTTCGCCCACGTCTGACCAATGACATATTCATCGAGGATGTCATTAATTTCGCTTGGCGTGGGCAGTTTCTTGGCACCAGTGTCTTCAGCACTTTCCTGAAGCTCTTCGCGAATGATGTCGTTACACAGCTCAACACACTCATCGCAAACATATACGGAAGGACCGGCTATTAACTTACGAACTTCATGTTGGCTCTTGCCGCAGAAATTACAGTGGAGAAGCTTACCGTCTCCGTTATTGCCGTCATGTTCGTCGGACATACCAACCCCTTAAATAACTAATTCTGTAGCCAGAATTCATCATATTGACTCTATACCAGCTCTTTACCAAATAGAGTGGATATGATGGTTCGGCGACTTCGTTCAACAATAATATAATAAATCGTACCCAAAACAGAACAAAAAAACAGCCCTAAACATTCAAGCCGCTTATTATGCTGCCACCCTTAAACAACCGCCGTTAATGTAGAAGACCTCGGTTCCTGAACCTTGTCTATCAGACCATAGGCCTGAGCCTCTTGGGCAGTCATAAAATTGTCCCGTTCAGTATCTTCAGCTAGCTGGTCTGCTGTCTTGCCGGTATGAAGGCCCATAATTTCGTTCATTCGTCGACGGATATAAAGTATTTCCCGTGCCTGAATTTCGATATCGGATGCCTGCCCCTGGGAGCCGCCGCTTGGCTGGTGAATCATGATCCGTGAGTTTGGCAAACAGTATCGCTTGCCTTTTGTTCCGCCAGCAAGAATGAGTGCGCCCATGCTCGCCGCCTGACCAATACACATGGTACTTACATCGCAATTGATAAATTGCATCGTGTCATAGACGGCAAGGCCCGCTGTAACTGACCCACCAGGAGAATTGATATAGAGCTGTACGTCTTTGTCAGCATTCTCCGATTCACAGAAAAGCAATTGAGCTACAATTAGGTTTGCAACGTTATCGTCTATGGGACCAACGATAAAAATGATGCGTTCCTTCAGCAATCGGGAATATATGTCATAGGATCTCTCACCACGTGCTGTCTGTTCAAGCACCATGGGTACGAGTCCGAGACCCTGTATCTCCGGGTGAAATGTGTCTTCAAATCTGCTCATTTTGTTGCCTTTATGCGTACTTTTTTCTACCTTGCCACAAATAAACCAGCTTATGGGCAAGAGATATTCGTTTCTAAAGAGATAAGACTACACCAGTCAGCATGGAAAGGTGAATTCATTCATCTACATATTTTGTAAGCGATTCCCATCAAAAAATCGGGACTGCTGCTGTTATTTCCTATTTTAAACTGCCAATTTCGCTTTCTGTCAACATTCTAACTTTAGAATTTCCTTACCGTCAAAGGAAAGTGCGTAAGGAACTTCACGACAGCAGCCAAACAATTAGATGGGTATTCTTCTCAAAACTTCAATACCTCATTCAAATTTAGTATCGGTTATGAGCTAAAGAAACCTTAGTGATAACATTCAAGGGGCCATAGAAATCAGGACGTTTTTTCCTGATCATCATCTTCAGAAGACTCTTCTTCAGCGTCGCCACTCGCTTCAGGCATTGTTTCAGGTATTGCTTCAGGTATTGCTTCAACCGCTGGTTTGATCGCATCGTCATATGACATGTTAATTTCAGAGACATTGGACTTTTCAAGAATGGTCTCAACGACCTGCTCTTCAAGCACCATATTTTGTATCTGATTGAGTTGTTGCTCATTGTTATAGTAGTAGTTTACGACCTGCTCTGGCTCTTCATATGAGCTTGCCATACCTTCGATAGTTTCCTTGACCTTGTCGTCGTCGACCTTAACTTCAAGTTGCTCAACAATGGCATTAACGATTAGGCCTAATTTCACTCTCTTCTCAGCTTGCTTCTCAAACATTTCAGCAGGCAGCACCGAGGGATCAATCTTGTCAGAACCGCCAAATTGCTGAACGGCCTCCTGACGCATTCGATCGATTTCGCTCGAAATCAGCGCCTTGGGAATTTCCAGCTCAGTTATTTCAACGAGACTGTCCATTACCTGGGCCTTGACCTTGTTTTTGACAGCCGCTTCCAGTTCCTTCTCCATATTGCCACGGACTTCGGCGCGGAATGCGTCTTCCCCACCTTCCTCTACACCAAATAACTTGAAGAAATCATCATCAAGCTCAGGCTTTTTGGGCTCCGAAACTGTGTTTACTTTAATTTTGAAGATGGCATCTTTGCCGGCTAAATTCTCTGCCTGGTACTCATCTGGAAACTTCAGCTCCAGGTCCTTCTCTTCGCCCGCCTTGCAGTCCACCAATCCGTCTTCGAACCCTGGAATCATGCTGCCAGAACCAATGATGATGTCCGAAGCTTCTCCCTTGCCGCCATCAAAGGCCTCATTATCAACGAAACCTTCAAAGTCGATATTGATTTTGTCGTCAGTCTTGCTGGCGCGACCAGTTTCAGCAAAATCCATTCGCTGATCCTGCAGCTTTTCAATCATGCTTTCCAGATCATCGTTTTCTACTGAAGCAATAGGTTTTTCTACATTAATCTTGGTGAAATCACCCAATTCAACATCAGGAAAAACCTCAAACACCGCAGTAAATTCAAGATCCTTGCCGGCTTCCATTTTAATGTCTTCAATTTGTGGCTGACCCGCGGGAGATACGTCTTCCTTTTGTAATGCTTCGCTGAAGGAGGACTGCATCAATTCACTGGATACTTCCTGGCGAATACCATCACCAAAGCGACGCTTCACTTCGCGCATGGGTACTTTACCCGGGCGAAATCCATTAATTTTAACCTGCCCGGCGGCCTGCTTTAACTTGGCGTCCACCTGCAATTCAACTTCCTTGGAAGGAACGCTGATACGCATCTTTCTCTCAAGATTTGAGGTGGTTTCGAGAATTACTTCCATAGTGATCTGCCTGTTGAAAATCCTTTGGACTTCCTCTGTTCTTTATTTATCAATAGTTATTTATTAATAGTTTTATCAATACTGTCGACGCGCGCCAACACAGCGCTAACTGATTATCCACCTAAAGCAAAATGGTGCGAAAGGAGAGACTCGAACTCTCACATCTTTCGATACTGGAACCTAAATCCAGCGCGTCTACCAATTCCGCCACTCTCGCACATGCTTGAGGCTTCAACTACTGACTACCATACGACCCTATTCTCTCAGTAGAGTTCTGGTGATGAGATCCGGACCAGTATCCCGTAATAGGATTCTGGAATGGAAATCTCGTCCAGATTGTACCAAAATCAACAACTTAGAGGTACATTTATGGCCGTCGAAGGGCGGCGATTATAGAGACAAGTCTGCTCTTAAACAACTGCTTTAAGGTAACTACCTGCAAAAATTTGTCCTCGCGAACAACTGCTGGCGGAGAGTGCTACAGGCTGGCGATGGCAGGCCAATGGTCAGACTCTGATCTAGCACAATTTTATAGCTTGACTGTATGTTAAGGCGGTCCATATTCTGAGCCGCCGCACACTTAAATCACTGGAACATCAATGCCCTCCTCCGCACATCTTCGCTCCTGCCTTCGAATCAACTTGATGCTGATATTACTTCAATGCACCACCATGACAGCAGCAAAGGACCTAAGCGATGCAAGGGGTTCAACTTCAACCGTTTACTACCTGGCCAATGCAGGCCTGATGGTCTCTTCAGGCAACTCCAAAGTACTGTTTGACCCCTTATTCAACCAATCCTATGGCCAGTACACCCTGTTGCCAGCCTCAATGAAGCAAGCCCTATTTAGAGGATTGACCCCATTTGACAATATAAATGCCATTTTCGTTAGTCACTCTCATGGAGACCACTTCGCACCTGAGGAAATGCTAAAACTTCTGCGGCGGCATCCTGCCATCAAACTTTACGGGCCAACACAGGTCATGGATGCACTGAAAGACGTGATGAATGCGGTGGATAAACCCATATTGAAGCAGCTGAACGAGATCCGACTGGAGTACGGCGACAAACCTGTGGCCTATACCGAGGATGAGTTACTAATAGAGGCCGTGCGCATACCCCATTCCGGATGGCCAGGCTCCCGGCGCGGCGTGCAGAACATTTCCTTCAGAATTACCTTCAATAATGGTGCCGCTGACGAAAAGGTCACCGTGCTTCATCTCGGGGACGCTGATACCAAGGATTATCACTTTGCTCAGGACAAGGAGTACTGGGCCAAGCGAACATTGGACATTGCCTTTCCACCCTATTGGTATTTCTCATCCAGGAATGGACGTGAGGTGTTGGAAGAACGGCTGAAGCCCACCTACTCGATTGGCGTACATGTTCCAAGTCGGATGCCATCGGACCCAAAGCTTCGACCTCAGGACTTTCAAAGCCGGGACTTATTTACCGTTCCCGGCGAAACACGTATTTTGAAGACAGGCCAAACTGAAAACAGGACAGAAGACTAGTTGGTTTCTCTAGACAAAGTGCATGAATCAAACAAGAGCAAATAATGCAAATAATGCAAATAATGCAAATAATGCAAATAATGCAATAATATATTATATATAAAACAATACGTTACAAACTAATAAGATAAATGACATTAAGTTATAGATCGGGACTAAATATGCACAGTCAGCTTATACGCGCAATTTTTATCTGTTACCTGGTGCCATTGGGCGCCAATTTACGGGCTGCATCAGCCCCAGGTGAAGAAGGCGCGGCAAGGGCGATTTCTTTCAGCATAGACATTCCAGCACCAGCGCCTGATAGACCAAAAGATGAAGGTCTGGGCCCATTTAATAAGCTCATCATCAAAAACGTCATGCTTGTTGACGGTAGGGGTTCACCGCCCAGGGGGCCACTCACGATCGTGATCAAGCGCGACAAGATCGCGTCGATCGGCAGCTTACCTGAAATCGACAGCGAATCAGAAGTCATCGATGCGCAGGGAATGTATGCATTGCCCGGCTTTATCGACGCACACGTCCATATTGGCAATCCCGAGCAAGGACTGGCCGGTCCAATAACGCCACCTGAATATGTATTCAAACTGTGGTTAGCCCACGGCATCACCACGGTTCGCGACGTCGGTTCAACGATGGGCCTTGGATGGACCATCGCACACAAGCAGAGGAGCGAATCGAATCTGATTACTGCGCCGAGAATATTGGCCTTTTCAATGTTCCCTGGCAGCAGTATCAGTAGCGCCAGAGATGCTAAAAAATGGGTTCAAGCGGTCCGAAAGAAAGGCGCTGATGGTGTGAAAATGCGCGGCGGCACCCAGGCTGCCCTGGAAGCGGTTTACCGGGAAACCGCGCGGCTCGGTATGAAGACTGCAAACCATCACGACCAGACAGGCGTCTATCATGTGAACGCGCTCACCAGTGCGAGACTTGGCCTCAACAGCCTTGAACACTGGTATGGACTTCCCGAGGCAATGTTCGAAAACAGGACCATCCAGAATTATCCGCCAGACTATAATTATTCCGATGAACAATGGCGATTCGGTCAGGCTGGCCGCCTCTGGCAACAGGCGGCCCTACCAAAGTCATCCAGGTGGAATGCTTTAAGAGATGAACTGATAGGCCTTAATTTAACCCTCGTGCCAACGTTTACTATTTACGAGGCCAACAGAGATGTCATGCGCGCCAGGGATGCAGAATGGCACAGAGATTACACTTTACCCGCGCTGCAAAAGTTCTTCATGCCGGACCCAAGGCTTCATGGTTCGTATCACTTCGACTGGACTACCGCAGATGAAGTTGCCTGGAGAAATAACTTTCAACTATGGATGCAATTCGTCAATGACTACAAGAATGCCGGAGGGCGCGTTGCGACAGGCTCTGACGCAGGGTTTATATTCAAGCTTTACGGCTTCGCCTACATTCGCGAGCTGGAGCTGCTTCAGGAAGCAGGATTTCATCCCCTTGAAGTGATCCAGGCTGCCACACTAAACGGCGCAGAATTATTAGGCCTTGCGGAAAAAGTAGGCTCGATCGTGCCCGGAAAGAAGGCAGATATCGTTCTGGTAAAGGGAAACCCGGTAGCAAATTTTAAATTGTTATACGGGACGGGCCATATGAAGCTGAACCGGACAACGAATCAACTAGGCCGCGCCGGTGGCATTAGTTACACCATAAAAGATGGCATTGTCTACGATGCCAAAGCATTACTCGATGACGTACGCCAGATGGTTCTTACGGCAAAGAAAATAAAGCCTGGCGAGCACCAGACGATGACAAATTCAAAGTGATATTGCCGCCTGTCTAAGCGGCACATTGCCTATATGTGACAGACCAATAGACGACAGACAACTGGGCTTAGCGAGGATCCAAACGATAAACCAGGATATCATCGGTGCTGTCCTGGCCAACCGACTCCATGTCATATTTTTGATCATAGAGTCCTTCCACCATGGTGAGTTCATCTTCTTCAGATACCAGAACTGCTTTTAGTTCAAAGATATTCTCTTCAATTCGCCGCCTGACTTTCGGATCTTCAAGTATGTGTCCAACCCACTCTGACTTACGTCCTCCACCGGAGGCAATGTAGTACTTTTCACCGTTGGTCACGCCCCACATATTGATCGAGTATGGGTCACTGGGGCGAGTTTCCAATTGAACCAGCTCAACCTCGGCGAAAGACATCCAGCTAACAGTAGCCTCCTGAAGTTGTCCATCAAGCTCCCCACCTGGCAATGGACCCATGGGCTCACACCCCACAAGCAGCAACGAGCCCAATATGATGACCAGTCTGAGCATGATGAATTCCTCGACCAAATAATAATGACTGCGCTCAAGTGAATGGGAACAGCATAAGGATGTCAATAAAATCCTTGCAGCGCCTTCCCGGAAGCGGAGCTCACCTGGACTTGCCGCGGGAGACCTCGTTGAAAAGGTGTACTATTACACCAGGAATAAACCAACGAGAACCATAAGAATGAAAGCACTAAAGATAGCGATGATCCTTTTGTTCACATACGCTGGCATTGTCGTCCTGTTTGAATCGATGCTCGGATATTTCCAGCCAGCAGATCAAAGCACGCTAGTTATCACGACGACCAGCCCAGAGGGAGTCTCAAACGACAGGGTTCTGGCGCGCCTCACCAGCAAAGATAAACTCTATGTTGCAGCAAACCACTGGCCTCGAGCCTGGTACAAACACACATTGCAAAACCCGAATGTGCAAATAATGTTCGAGGGTGAGAAGAAAAATTACCTGGCGGTAAAAGTTGAAGGAGAAGAACACAATCAGGTTAATATGGACAATGAACTTGGCATTGGCTTTCGAATTTTAACGGCCTTCCCACCGAGATACTTTTTCTGGCTTGATCCTGTTTGAGATAGAAATTATTCCGGCGGAGCGATGTGAATATGAGTTTATAGCCGATAGTGACTACGAAGCGCTCCAACACGTCATAACACAGCAAGCCTTCAGCTTTATGATCTGATCGCCGGATTCAGGATGAGATGTTTCCCTGAACACCAACTTTCGGGGTAAGTATAGTAAGTGTTGAATATCCACCACGAATTATTGGTATCGCCTGACCATTGATTATGGCGGGTGGACAACCCACATACTGTATAGGCTAAGAAAGTAACGCTGGATGCCCCAAAATGGGGAAGGAGAGTGAGGCTAACTGGGAAAAGAAGAGAAAATGGGGTGAGCGACGGGGGTTGAACCCGCGACCACCGGAATCACAATCCGACATACATTTCCCATTTTTGCTGGGCTTGAAGCATGTTTCGGGTAATATAAATTGTGAAAACATCAGTAAATTGGATACTGTATATTACCCGCGATCCCCCTTTAGTGATTCAGCGTATCTTGGCTGCACAGCTGCCACCCTTTAGGGACAAGTGTAGTATTCGCGCGGTTAAATATCCGCATCAACCGTTTTCCCGGCTTTGATTACCGAGAGTCGTGCGTGGTCTTGCAGCACTTGAATATCGTCGATTGGATTGCCATCGACAATAATGAGATCCGCTACCGATCCATCCTCAAGCGTACCCGATCGACCGGAGGAATCCATCGCCAGGCCGCCATTTCGCGTTGCACAGATCAAGGCCTCGTTGGGCGTCATACCAAATAACTCTACGAAATATTGCAGATCTTTTGCGTAAGTACCATGCGGCGCGATGCTGATGCCGTAATCTCCACCGACAACCAATCGAACCCCAGCGGCGCGTAACTTGGCAACGCTTTCAATGGTCGCTTCGATTTCCATTTCATAACCTTGCTGACGGACCGTTTCTTTGGAGATGCCAAGGCTTTCACACTGTGCAAGATACTGGACTTCCCAGGCGATAGCTGGACCCACGAATAACCGGTCCCTATTCTCCGCGAGTAATTCAACTGCTTCGTCATCCAGATAGTTGGCATGCCCGATGTAGTCTACCCCTGCATGTACAGCTTGTTTGACTGCTGCCGCTGATCGCGCATGACACGCCACTTTTAAACGGCGCCGATGGGCTTCATCAACCACAGCGTGAACTTCTTCGTCGGTAAAGGAGAGTTCCCCGGGAGGATTGACAGGGTTAACAGCCTCACCATCAATGAAGATTTTAACCACATCAACCTGTAACTTACGCTGTTCACGCACCGCCTGCCTGAGCGCCCAAGGTCCATCTGCAATCTGGCTCAAGCCACCGCTGAAATCGACATTGCTTGCCGTTGCGCCTAAATCACGGCCTGCGGCGAGCAGGCGAGGACCGCTTATATGACCCGCATTGATGGCATTGCGCAAGGCAACATCAATAGCGTAGGTGGAGCCAAAACTGATCGCTGAAGTAAAACCGGATTTGAGCATCAGACGGGCATTTTTCACAGCAATAATGGTCGCTTGCTCAACAGAAGTTGCACCAATCGCAAACGGGCTGGTATCAGCAAATGACAGATGTGCGTGGGTTTCGGTCATACCTGGCATGATAAACCTGCCACCAAGGTCGATAACCTCGGTACCTTCCGGTGTGTGCGGTAAATCCCCGGCAGGACCGGCAAAGCGAATAGTATCGCCGTAAATCCATACTGCCGCCACATCAATAACGGATTCATCCCTGGCAGTAAACAGCTTAACGTTCGTAAGAACCCGATTTTGATTGATCATCATTTCCTGTCCTGAGGTATTTGATTCAAGCAACGTCCCTTATTCCGCAAAAAACACCTCTTTGGGTTCGCCATTAGCACCGTAAACAGGCTCTCCCCTTTCCACCTGGTAAGCACGATTGATGCTTTCCTTGATATTCGCACTGCCCAGAAGCTCCACCATCTTTGAATAGTTAGGGTGTTTAAAGTGCGCGGCTAAACTATCGCTATCCTCCCAGAGTTCATATACCTGAATACGTGTGGGCACAGCTGGATCAGGTGCGAAACAATAATCATGGCAACCAAGTTCTTCTTCCCGGGTCGCCATTTGTACGACACGAGTAACATCCACGGCTTGATCCCGGTCGTCCTGGTTTTCAAATTCCAAAGCTGCAACAACAATAATCATGAACTTATCTCCCAAAAATTTATTGTTCCAATCAAGCGGCAAGGTCCGCCCTGGTCCAGCGACGATGGGACGGGCCTTCCTGACCACGCTTTTCACCTGCGTGCTCCGGATAAACCGACGCCGTATATAGGTCACCATGAGCATCCATAGCCAGTTGATGAATATAGATGGCGATGTTTTCGACCGTTTTTATGACCTCACCACTGTCTTCATCAAGAATTACCAGGTTGCTCATCTTGTCACTTGCGTAAACTTGCTTGTCATAAGTCGCAATGCTGAGTGGGGTAATGTGCGTCCATTCATCAATGTAGTTTCCATCGGCATCAAGTCGTTGAATACGATGCACACTGCCTTTCTCCACACGGGTTCTATGTTCAGCGATTTGACCTGGCAGGGTCATATAGTCATGGAAGTTACCGCCACAAAGATCAGCCACCAGCAGTCGTCCTTGAGAGTCTTGAGCTAATGCATGGGGCGTATTGAAATCAGCCGGACCACGCCCCCAGCTACCCACCGATTTAATGTATTCGCCCTCTGCCGTAAACCACATTAGCCTTGAATTCCAGTAACCGTCTGCGACGACGATATTGCCGTTGTCTTGTACAACGACGGCCGTGGGGCCGTTAAAATGATTCTCATCGTCGCCCCATTCTGCAAATGTTCCCAGTGTCAGCAGCAGTTCGCCATCTGGATGGTATTTTTTTACCGTGTGCCCATCGCGATCTGTCGTCCAGAACATACCGTCCTTTTCGATGTACAAGGTATGTGCGCCGAGGGCAAAACCCCGTTCATCGGATGGGCCCCAAATGCCTAAATATTCACCGTCACGATTGAACATAGAGATGCTGCTTTTACCCATTTTGGATTTCATGGCGAGTGGGTGCGTCGCCCAGTGTTCTATGTCTCTCGTAAAGAGATAAATTACGCCGTTCTTATCAACCGCAATACCAGACCCCATTTCGAACTGCATCCCGGATGGATATTGGGGCCAATTACCTGCTAATTTGTAACCACTTCGCGGATCAGCATTTTCAGTATTGTTGTCGACATCGTGTGAGGTGCACATAATCTCCCCTTTAACTGGTAGACAGTTGGACGCTTAGCCTCTGCGGCTAAGATTCAAACCTCTCATGGTTGTCAGGTTGACCGGTCACATTGGTTTTCAAATATGCCTAGTACAACCCGCGTAATAACAATCATGCCTGACGGTTTTAAATGAAGATAGCAATTCTAAACGAAATAATGAATCCCTGAATCAGGAGTTATCGTGATATTAGGGATCGAAGCAATCTCAAGTGGCCATGAAAAAGATGTTGTAAAGCTTCATGAGGCTGTTTATTTTATCGTGCCATCCTGGGTTTCTTTCACCCAAATGGCTCTCCAATATCAAACTTTCAAAAATATACTTCCGCCGCAAAAGGCCAACAATATCAGCCCCAGGGTGTAACGAGAATTTTTGCATGTTTTTCGGGGTCAGCAAGATCATCAAATGCCTGGGCTACACCAGTCAGATCCGTTGTACCTGTAATCAGGGGCGCTACATCAAAGGCACCGGAGGATATGTAATTCAGGCTGTGGACAAATTCATCAACAGAATACCCGAGCACATATTGAATGCTCAGTTCTTTGTTAATGGCGATCAAAGGCCGACTATGATCCGTTTGTAGACAAACGCCAACGACAATAATCCGGGCGTTTTGTGGTGCCTTTAAAAAAATATCATCGATCATGCCAGGTACGCCAACGCACTCGAAAATAACAACATTCTTGCGTCTCGCAATCGCTTTATGTAAATAAGGCGACTCTACCGCTGGATTGAAAACATCATCAGCACCTACAGTCTCAGCAAGCTTGCGGCGTCCGGCCGAATAGTCTGCGGCAATAATGGGCTGTATGCCTTTTTGCTTCAAAGCAATAATAATGGCAAGCCCAACGGGTCCACAACCCACAACAAGGACCGCATCCTGAGCATTCAGGTTTGCTTTGTTTACAGCGTGATATCCCACTGCCATGGGTTCTGTCAGTGCTGCAAGTTTGGCGCTAGTGCCATCAGGCACTGGCGTAATCAAGGCTTCAGATAACACCATGTATTCACCAAAACCGCCGGGTATGTTCGGGGAATAGCCGACAGCCTCAGAAGGCTGACGTAGCAACATCGGCACAGAGCAGATAAGGCTACCAACCACTACGCTTTTTTCGGTAGATGGACCATAGTCGACAATTTCAGCACAGAATTCATGGCCTAATACAACCGGGTCAAAGGTCGTGAGTTTAAATGCACCACCGGCTTCCCGACTGGTCCTGACAAAATCATTGGTGTGTTTCGTTGCATGCAAGTCTGAACCGCATATTCCGCAAGCAATCGATTTTACGAGCACCTCACCTTTTTCAGGTATCGGGTCTGGTAATTCGCAGACACTAAGCTTGCCTCTTTCCATTGTCACAGCGCGCATAATTTTTTATCCTTATTGGGGAAGCTTTGATGAAACTCCTCGTTAGATCTTAACCATTCCGCCATCTACCATAAGCGTTTGGCCTGTGATGTTCATGGAGTCAGAAGAGACAAGAAAGACTACCGAAAGACCGATGTCTTCGACGGTCTGCTCCCGGCGCAGCGGCGTGCGATCAAATACTTCAGGGTAATCGCCGCGAGAAATTCCTTCGAACCAGGTTCGCGCGTCCAACTCTTGATACTGCGGCATCGTTTTAACAATACGTTCAGCATTAGCTTTCCACGAATCCGTGTAAACGATACCGGGACAGACAGCATTGACATTGATATTGTAAGGTCCAAGTAATTCTGCCTGTGTTTGGGTATAGTTAATTAACGCCGCCTTCATGGCTCCATAAGCCGGGTGCACAAACTGGCGTAACATTTTATCTGACAAGGATGCTCGCCCGGCAATTGATGATATCTGTATCAATTTACCAGCACGACGTTCTTTCATATGAGGGATGACTGCTTCTGACATGAGAACCACAGGTTTGAGATTTTGTTCATACAATCCATCCCAGATGGATGCGGATAACCCCAGTTCGTGATCTTTTGGTTCAAATGCACTTTTTGGACCAGCACCAACATTATTCACCAGGATGTCAATCTTGCCAAACTCGCCTAGTGCCAGGTCTCGCAACTCAATCATTTTCAAGGGGTCTGTAATATCACCCACAAGCGTCACAACTTCAGCACCTAGCTCTTTAATCGCTTTCGCTGTCGCAGCGGTTGTGTCTTCAGAAAACGAGTTCACAACCAGTTTCGCCCCTTCAGCAGCCAGGGCAAGAGCGATGCCTCTTCCAATGCCCCTACCTGCGGCCGTGACGATGGCCACCTGGTTTTTTAATTTCATCGCCCACTCCTCAACTAAGTTTCGTCCCAAACAATACATGCCAGCTTAATAATATCAAACCCAACTCCACTCAATGTTCATCTCAATGCCATCTACGATGGACAATGCAACAACTGTGACATTTCTTGCATGCCAATTGACAATACGGTGCCGGATGTTGGCAAGGTCACAATGGAGATCGCCCATTGCACTGGCATTCGCCCAAGTGACGTACTCAAATTAAAGAGAGGTGACATCGCCTCTAATAATATACATATCGAGAGAACCAAACAGGACAGATTTAAAGTAAAGAATTTTCGCCTAGACTCCGACGTGCCCTAACCCTCGCAAGTGAACTACCCGGACAACCATTTGCTGGTTGAATTATCAGGAACAGATCCGGCAATCAGTATTCTGCCAAGGGATGGCAAGCGAATTGGAAACGCTGGAAAAAGGCATTGCCAGAGCACCAGCGATTCACTTTTGCGGAGATCCGGCACAAAGCATTAACCGACGCAAAAGACGACAAACAGCATTTCTCGATGCACAAAGATGCACGAATTTAGGCATCTACGACCATGAGAAGCCCATCAGCCCATCTCATGATTGAGCACACGATGGCATATAAAGTGCTCACGCAAATTACTGTATAAACTACTGTATATTACCTTTTGGGGGTTTTGTAAGCCGACGCTAACTCGACAGACCAGACAAAATGGGGTGAGCGACGGGGTTTGAACCCGCGACCACCGGAATCACAATCCGGAGCTCTACCAACTGAGCTACGCCCACCATTGCCTGGTACGCCCGACAGGAATCGAACCTGTAACCCTCGGCTTAGAAGGCCGATGCTCTATCCGATTGAGCTACGGGCGCAATTCATTCTTGAAAGGCAAACAAAATTGGTCGGGGTAGAGAGATTCGAACTCCCGACATCCTGCTCCCAAAGCAGGCGCGCTACCAGACTGCGCTATACCCCGATTTATTTGATAGTTGCAGACATCACCCAAACCACCAGATAATGTCCCTTACAACTTCTCTCCAATCTGTGTCGATTCGAGAGGAGCGCATTCTACTTAACGAGAGATCGATTCGTCAATTGGCTTCTGCTAGTTTTCGCGTCTTTATATGAGAAACCCGCTAAATGAGTCATTTGTTTATATCAGATCTGCATCTGGGTGAAGATCGACGCGATATTACTGATAGTTTCCTCAACTTTTTAGAAGAGGAAGTTCCTGGCGCTGAAAAGTTGTACATCCTTGGTGATTTTTTCGAAATTTGGCTAGGCGACGACCATGATACCCCCTTCAATCAGGAAATCATCGCTGCCCTGAAGGCTATTACGATCCCCAAGTTTATCATGCACGGCAATCGCGACTTCCTTCTGGGAGAAGAATTTTGCCGGCAAACAGGTTTTGAGCTGCTCCCGGATCCAAGCGTCATCGATATAGACGGTAAGCCGGTGTTGCTCATGCACGGCGACAGCCTGTGTACACTGGATCTTGAATACATGGCTGTAAGGAAGATGTTAAGAAATCCTGACGTTCAGAAGGACTTGCTCAGTAAGTCCATTGAAGAACGCGCAGCAATTGCAAAAGGAGCCCGAACTGAGAGCAAGGCCAATAACAGGGAGAAGGCGTCGGACATCATGGATGTCACACCCGAAGAAGTTGAGAAGGCGATGATTAAACATGGCGTGCAACTATTTGTGCATGGACATACCCATCGCCCCGCTATCCATGATCTCGATCTATCTGGCAAATTTGCGCAAAGAATTGTTCTCGGCGACTGGGATGAACTGGGGTGGTACTTGAAATTGGAAGGGAATAACCAGGATCTGACGTCCTTCCCTATCCAGAAGTAAATCTTATTTGGCGCCAGTCAATGCCCATCAGCGAACAAAAACCACAATTCCTGGACAACAATCCTGGCTAAGCCCAAAGATCTATCTTGTTAAGCTATGGGTACGCCGCTGTGAAATCTGAATTGCTCATCTGCAGATT
Source organism: Pseudomonadales bacterium (assembly GCA_046582185.1). Classification (GTDB taxonomy): domain Bacteria; phylum Pseudomonadota; class Gammaproteobacteria; order Pseudomonadales; family Azotimanducaceae. The sequence continues at coordinate 78,206 of JAYGEX010000025.1, forward strand.
CTATTAAGCCCTGATCCAGTTCGAGAAAGTGTTGAATACGATCATCGATTGGCTCATCTGAATACTCTCGAGCCATTTTTAGGTAAACACCAAAATGTCGCTGCTCGGATTTCAACAATGATTGATAGAAATTAGCCAGCTCATCGTCAAGTACATCGATGACCCTTGAGAAGCGTTCACAACTTCTCGCTTCTACCACTGCGCTGACAATAAGAATGTCAACGAGCCTCGCTGGTTCCGATGTGCGTACGCCGTCCCGCAATCCTCCCGCATATCGAGAAGATGAGATGTGAATATAGTCGATCTTGCGCCTACCCAGAATTGTGAGCACCTGCTCAAAATGCCTGAGCTCTTCCCGGGCAAGCTTTGATAGCTGCATCATTAATTTTGGCTTATCCACATATCGGGAAGTAAGATTCAAGGCTGTTCCTGCGGCCTTTTTCTCACAATTGGCATGATCAATAAGCAGCGTCGGCAGATGGTGCGGAACCTGTTCAAGCCAGGAATCAGGCGTTTCACACAACAAAAAACTGTTCACATTCATCATCTTACAAACCCGTGGGAGCAATACTCGACTTAACTTATAGCGGCCATTCTGGTAGAATATGCCCCCTTTAAAAGATGACCAGATAATAGGCTATTGGTAGATACGCCCGGTCAATCCAGTTTATTTTGTATGAACGCAAATGTTCGTACAATCAATAAGCCTACAAACAATTATCTACTACGAACAAATGTCAACGAAGAACTTTTGTTCACTAAAAACATTGAGGAATAGCCAGTGCTTGAAGCTTATAGACAACACGTCGCCGAAAGAGCAGAGATGGGAATCGATCCCCTTCCCCTATCGGCGGAACAGGTTAACGATTTGGTGGAATTATTGAAAGCACCACCAAGCGGAGAAGAGGAGTTCATCGTTGATCTGATTACCAATCGTGTTCCTGCCGGTGTTGACGACGCGGCTTATGTTAAGGCAGCTTTTCTAACGGCGGTTGCCAAGGGCGAAGCCAGCTCCAGTGTAATCGACAGGAATCACGCAACGCGATTACTCGCCACAATGCTCGGTGGCTACAATATTGAACCCTTAATCGCGCTCCTGGACGATGACGCGGTAGCAGAAACGGCTGCCGCTGGACTGACAGGCACTTTGCTGATGTTTGATGCCTTTCACGATGTTGTCGAAAAGTCCAAGGACAACAAGTACGCAAAAGCAGTTCTCGAATCCTGGGCAAACGCCGAGTGGTTTACCAGAAAGGATAAGGTTCCCGAAAAGATCACGATGACGGTTTTCATGGTGGCAGGCGAAACCAATACTGATGACCTTTCCCCTGCAGGTGCAGCATGGAGCCGACCAGACATTCCATTGCACGCGCTTGAAATGCTAACCAATACGATGGACAAACCTTTACAGTCAATTGATCAGCTCAAAAACAAAGGACATTCCCTGACATACGTTGGCGATGTCGTTGGTACCGGCTCATCACGTAAATCTGCAACCAATTCAGTTCTCTGGCATATGGGTAACGACATACCCCATATTCCCAACAAGAGAGATGGTGGCGTTGTACTCGGCGCCAAGATCGCACCTATCTTCTTCAACACAATGAAAGATGCCGGTGCATTGCCCATCGAATGTGATGTTTCAAAAATGAGCATGGGCGATGTGATCTCTATCTATCCCTATGAAGGCAAGATTACTAATGAGGAATCAGGGGAAACAATTTCCACGTTTACACTGGCAACACAAGTGCTGCTGGATGAAGTTCAGGCTGGAGGCAGAATACCATTGATTATCGGTCGCGGCTTGACTGAAAGAGCCCGTGAGGCCCTGAACCTACCGCGAAATGATGTGTTCAGAAAGCCAAAACCACCGATCGAATCCAGCAAGGGTTACACTCTGGCACAAAAGATCGTCGGCAAGGCATCTGGCGTTGCAGGCATTCGACCAGGCACTTACTGCGAACCTAAAATTACCACCGTCGGATCACAAGATACTACTGGCCCTATGACCCGCGACGAATTAAAGGAACTTGCCTGCCTCGGATTCTCCGCAGATCTTGTCATGCAATCATTTTGCCATACGGCAGCCTATCCAAAACCAGTGGATATCGATACGCAACACAACTTGCCAGACTTCATTCAAACAAGAGGTGGCGTTGCACTCCGGCCAGGGGACGGCATCATTCACTCCTGGTTAAATAGAATGTTACTGCCAGACACTGTTGGCACTGGCGGCGACTCGCATACGCGTTTCCCTATGGGGATCAGCTTCCCTGCTGGCTCAGGCCTTGTAGCCTTCGCCGCTGCGATTGGGGTAATGCCGCTTGATATGCCTGAATCTGTTCTGGTTCGCTTCAAAGGTGAAATGCAGCCCGGTATCACCTTACGCGACCTGGTTAACGCGATACCTTATGCAGCAATACAGAGCGGGCTGTTAACTGTTGCCAAGGAAGGCAAGAAGAATGTTTTCTCTGGTCGGATACTGGAAATTGAAGGCCTGCCGAATCTCAAGGTAGAGCAAGCATTTGAAATCAGCGATGCATCTGCAGAGCGATCTGCCGAAGGTTGCACCATTCGACTTGGCAAGGAACCAATAATCGAATACATCACTTCCAACGTCACCCTGCTGAAGTGGATGATTGACGAAGGTTACGGTGATGCGAGGACGATAGGACGCCGTATAACAGCAATGGAAGAGTGGCTGGAAAACCCAGTGTTGATGGAGCCGGACGAAGATGCAGAGTATTTCGAAATTATCGAAATTGACCTCAACGAAATCAAGGAGCCATTACTGGCCTGCCCAAATGATCCTGACGACATCAAACCCCTCTCTGAAGTCGCTGGTGCAAAGATTGATGAAGTATTCATCGGCTCCTGCATGACAAATATTGGCCACTTTAGAGCGGCGGCAACCATGCTTAGCAAAGCTAAAGGTATACCCACAAGATTGTGGATAGTACCGCCGACAAAAATGGACGAGCACCAACTCATGCAAGAAGGCATCTACAATATATTCGCACAAGTTGGGGCGCGAACAGAGATGCCAGGATGTTCTTTGTGTATGGGCAATCAGGCAAGAATTGCACCTAATTCTACTTGTGTATCAACCTCGACAAGAAATTTCCCTAACAGGTTAGGCGATGGTGCAGATGTTTATCTGTCCTCTGCGGAATTAGCATCGGTTGCCAGCATCCTCGGTAAATTGCCGAGCGTTGAAGAATACATGGAATATGCAAAGGATCTGGACCCCATGTCGGAAGAAATTTATCGCTATTTGAATTTCGATCAAATTGAGTCATTCCAAAAATCGGCAGATCGGGTCACGATCCCCGTCGTCAATATAGTGGAAGCCCAATAGAGCTTAAAAACAATCCGTCACCACTGGTCCTTATCCGAGGGCGGTTTTACCCATTCAGATGGTGACGGTTTGTAGGCCTTCTCTTTCCTGGCCGGACGAGCTGCCTCCGGCACCGCTTCCGGATTCAGGCGCGCGCAGGCAGTCAATGATTCATCGCAGCACATCCCAAGGCCCATTCCTTCGGGGTCAGTAAAACACTTGAGTTCAACGCCGAATCCAATCCGCTTCTCTATGGAACCTCTGAGAAACTCTGGAGAAACGCAATAGAAGAAGCCCCTCTTCGGACGTTTTAGCGTTGCCTTAAGTGGCAGCATTGCCCGCTTTACATCCGACCATCGACTGGTGATTACATTCACCACAGAGTGACACGAAGCACCTTGACCACCCGTTACAGATATTTCAGCCAAGGTCATCGAGCTATAGACCAGACTACAGGAAATAAGCAGTCCGCTAAAAAACAGGTGGTTTCTGATCACTGAACCTCCAGAAGATAATGTTAAACATTCACAGTAAATGCCTTTAGCCTGAAGGCCCGAATGGCACGTCGCAGCTTATCACTTCTGTTCAGCTGTTCTTGCATATAGTTCATTTCCACGTAGGCATCGATCACAATCTTCATTGAAGCCGCAAATTCCGGACCCTGACGGGAATATTGAACAAGGCGCTGAATGTAATCCAGCAATGCCTCGCAAACTTTCACCTGTTGCGCAGATTCCTGATATTCCTCTAACTGTCGAACATCCATAGTTGAGCTTAGCCTGTCCAGCAGCGCCCTTCTATCCTCACCTTTAAGTAACTCCTCTTCTGCCGCGGCATCAGGATATCCCAGTTCGATTCGCATCAGGAATCTGTCCAGTTGGGACTCTGACAGCGGAAACGTGCCCGCCTGGGTATTGGGATTTTGTGTCGCTATCACAAAGAACGGCGTTGGCAGCGGCCGGGTATTACCGTCGATCGTCACCTGACGTTCTTCCATTGCTTCCAGCAAAGCGCTCTGACTCTTGGGCGTTGTGCGGTTTATTTCATCTGCCAGCACCAACTGGCTAAATATAGGGCCGGGATGAAACTGGAACTCTCCTGAATCCTTGTTGAATATGGATACGCCCAGGACATCCGCAGGCAGCTTAGCGCCAATTTGATCTGGTGCTGCTTACCCAGCAGCACCGTTCCAATTTGTTCTATGGTTGTATCAATTACATCTAGCATGAATAATTCGAACCCTAAGCTTTTCCTTGATTAGTCTTAGCCCTGATTATGAAGCTCGATCACTTCACCGCCCTCTGGGTCTCTAGTCGTTTTCGCTTCATCGCTACGCAAAGATTCAATCCTTGAGAGGTACTCCTTATCCACGCTTCCGGTGACATAGTCAGCATCAAAGACAGAGGTATCAAAGCGATCAATTTTCAGATTGATGCCACTGGCACAATCGACAAGATCTTCAAGCTCCTGATAAATCAAGCCATCAACACCAATGTACTGGGATATTTGTTCTACAGTTTGATTGTTCGCCACAAACTCATCCACCGCGGGCATATCGATCCCATAAACATTTGGATAACGAACTGGCGGCGATGCGCAGGCGAGGTAAACCTTTTTCGCTCCGGCATCTCTCACCATCTGAACGATCTGCTTCGAGGTCGTCCCCCTTACGATTGAATCATCCACAAGCAGCACATTCTTGCCGCGAAACTCCAATTCAACCGTGTTAAATTTACGTCTAACAGATTTCATCCTCTCCTGCTGATCCGGCATAATAAAAGTGCGGCCGATATAGCGGTTCTTAACGAGCCCTTCCCGATACTTAACACCCAAACGGTAAGCCATCGGAAGCGCCGCGGTGCAGCTAGTATCCGGCACGGGTATAACAACATCAATATCATGATCCGGCCATTCACGAAGTATCTTATCCGCCAGCTTCTCGCCCATTTTGAGCCGCGCCTTGTAAACAGAAATGCCGTCAATGGTTGAATCAGGTCGTGCAAGGTAGACATGTTCGAAGATGCAAGGGCTATACACCGTCTTCTGCGAACATTGTTTGCGATGCACTTTGCCGTTGGATTCGATATACACGGCCTCACCGGGCAAAATGTCAGCAATGATGTCGAAGCCAAGTACGCTCAACGCGACACTTTCCGAGGCGATCATATATTCCGTGCCTCGCGATGATTCACGTTTGCCATAGATAACAGGCCGAATGCCAAATGGATCTCTAAACCCTACGATGCCGTAACCAGTAATCAGGGCTACAACGGCATAGGCGCCATTTGCGCGTTCATGAACCTTGGACACTGCCTCAAATATGTCCTCTGCACTTGGCCGCAAGCCTGACACCTGTTGAAGCTCATGGGCAAAAACATTAAGCAGAACTTCGGTATCAGAGCTGGTATTGATATGTCGACGATCGGAACGGAAAAGGTCTTCGTTAAGCTCCCCGTCGTTAGTCAGGTTGCCATTGTGGGCGAGACAGATACCAAAGGGTGAATTCACATACATGGGCTGCGCTTCTGCAGAACTTGACGTACCCGCTGTAGGATATCTGACATGGGCAATCCCCATATTTCCAAGCAAACCATCCATGTGGACTTGACGAAAGACATCCTTAACCAGGCCGTTCTGTTTTCGCAGATGCAACCTGTCGCCTTCACAGGTAACAATTCCTGCAGCATCCTGGCCACGATGCTGCAAAACAATAAGGGCATCATAAAGATCATAATTGACGTTTTTCGTTCCCACCATACCAACTATGCCGCACATTTTTTATGACTCCATGCTAACTGATTCTAAGAGTTCCCCACCTTGCTCCCACAAGACTGGACCAAGCCATTCGACCAATGAAACGAAATGCGGGATGAGTCTGGAATCCTTCCACCAGGACTGACTTTCGATATCTGCAAGATAATGGAAACCGGCGACCAGCAGCAAAATTACGATGAGTCCGCGCCCAAAGCCAAACAGGATTCCAAGAAATTTATCTGTCGCGCCAAGACCGCTTAAGCGAATCAGCTCACCCACCAGCCGATTGATAAGGCCACCAACAATGAGAGTACCAAAGACAAGAATAACATAAGCAGCACCCAACCTTAGTGATGGTTCATCAATATAGGGAACCAGCAGCGTTGAAACTTGTGTCGCGAATAATCTGGAAACAATCATCGCAGCCAGCCACGTGGCGAGCGACAGCGCCTCCGTAACAAAGCCCCGAACCATTCCTATCAACGAAGACAAGATCAGTACGGTGAAGATAATCCAATCAACTAATTCAAAACCCATCATCAGTTTATTTCCAGTTGATTATCCACCAATTTGCCCGGCATCATCTTCTATTCGATAGCGTACCACCCGCCCTTCGAGGCTATAGGCACCCTTGATCTTTGCGGCAATGTCTTTCAGACCACTCTTCTTCAACATCGGGCCAACCAGTACTCGCCAGGTTTCTCCTTCGCCTGTTCTCGAGTACAAAATGTAAGCGTGATATTCCGCTTCTCTCAATTTCGCACGCAGGCGTGTGGCATTTTCCTGAGTCTCGAAGCTGCCCAGTTGCAGGCTCCAGCTCACCGGCAGATCATTCTTATCCAGTGTAAACCCCGTCTCGCCTTCATAGGTATCTTCATCAACTTGTTCGCTGGGTAGTTGAATGGCGCTGGCTTGCTCCATTCGCTCCATTTTGAGTTTCAGATCCTTTACAGAAATCCTGGTCATTTTAATATCGGGGGCTTCGGGAATATGAGCAACCATTCGCTCACGTTTTTCGGCGGAGCCATCCAGAAGAATAGGCAAGATGATAATAGCGAGTGTCGTCAGGACAAAGGCACCAACCAATCTCTGTTTCAATCTTGCTTCCAATATGAATAACCGTCTTTGAATGTTAAGTTCGAACGTAAAGTCTGAATATTGAGTCTTAAAATGGTTGAGACAATAAAAGTCGTACTAGTGATCCGTACTAATAATCAACGTTACCAGTAATTTTTAATACCTCTGCCACAATCGGAAAAGAGCCAAATACCAATACCAGGTCATCTTCCTTTGCCGCAGCAAAAGCACTATCACAACCAATTCTCACTTTATCATAAGTGTCTGCGCGAGACCCAGCTTCAGTGGACAAGGCATCCCTTAATTCTTCGGCGGAGGCCGCTCGGGGATCACTCATTTCGCACAGATACCAGCGATCAATTTGCGCATCAAGAATCGCAAATACCGAGGCGATATCTTTATCCCCATACATTCCCACAATCGCATGAATACGTCCCGGACCTTTTTTGGCGGCGAGACGATCTCGTAGATAGTCCCGTAGATAGTCCTGCAGATAGGAAGCAGCATTCGGATTGTGTGCCACATCCAGCAGCAGTGAATGTTTGAAACCCTGTAGCCACTGCATTCTGCCAGGCAAACGTGTGGATTCAATGACAGTCGTTAACGCTTCCTGGTTTATCTCGTACCCTGCACAACTAAAAGCCTGCAGCGCAGCGGCGGCACTTGCAGCTGGCAGATGACCATTGCCGGTTAAGGCAAGACGACACTTCTCGCCGTCACTTTCCGTGTACCATGCTTGCTCTGCGGCCAAGCCAAAGTCCTGGCCCAGTAACATCAACTGACTCTGCTTCTCTGTTGCGCATTCATAAATAGAATCTGGTGGAGACGGGTCCGCAACGATGCAATGTTTACCACCGCGCATCACGCCAGCTTTCTCTACGGCGATCTTCGACAAGGAATCACCCAGCCACGACTCATGATCCATCGCTATCTGAGTGATAACACTTACATCCGGCTCGACGATATTCATTGCATCCAGGCGACCGCCGAGACCGATTTCAAGAATTGCGACATCCACTTTACTGCGCTTAAATACCACCAAGGCTGCCAATGCCGAAAATTCAAAGTAACTTAGAGATATATCGCCGCGGGCATCATCAATGGATTCGAACGCAGCGACAATTTCGACATCTGATGCCACGTCCCCATCAATGACTATTCGTTCATTAAATATCGATAGATGCGGCGACGTTGTTTTCCCCGCTCTTAGTCCACGCGTTTGACACAGCGCTGCCAGGTATTCACAACATGACCCTTTGCCATTGGTTCCAGCGATCAAAAAAGTTAAGGGTGCCGGCTTGATGACGTCCAGTCGCCGTCCGACTTCGCCAACTCGCTCAAGACCGAGATCCCACTTCAGCGGGTGCAGGTTCTCTATATGAGTCAGCCATTCAGGAAGGTTCATCGGCATAAGAACTGGATCATATGTTACGAGGCAATGCTATCGATGCCCGTTCGCATCCCAGACATTAGATCGCTCACCTTTTGGATGCCAATCGCTGGGTTATCACAATGATCGGCCATTAATTTGACGATTGCACTTCCTACAACAACACCATCTGCCACTTCGGCAACCTGGGTCGCAATCTCGGCGTTGCTTATTCCAAATCCAACCATAACCGGCAGAGAACTGATATTTCTAAATCTGGCGAGCTTTGTCCGGACATCTTTAATATCCAGCGTCAACGAACCTGTAGTACCTTTAAGGGAAACATAATAAACAAAGCCCCGACTCCGGGAGCAAACAAACGCTGCCCGCTCATCTGTTGTTGTCGGTGCCAACAAATAAACGGAATCAATATCGTTAGCCTCAAGTGCCGTGCTTAATCCTCCGGATTCTTCTGGTGGAAGATTCACAATAATAGTGCCATCAACACCAGCAGCTGATGCAGCTCTGGCGAATATTTCATAACCCATTTTTTCTATTGGGTTTAGATACCCCATTAATATAATAGGCGTCGTATTGTCAGCGACGCGAAATTCGGCGACCATGGCAAGAGTATCCACTAGGGAAGTATTTCCTTGCAGCGCACGCTCATGTGCGAGCTGAATCACAGGCCCTTCTGCCTCTGGATCTGAAAATGGTACGCCCATTTCAATCACATCAACGCCGGACGCCACAAGAGAATGCATCAATTTGATGGTCGTTTCTCTTTCCGGATCGCCTGCCACCAGATAAGCAATTAGGCTCTTTCTATTAGCCGCCGCAGACTCATTTATTCGCGTAGTTAACCTACTCACTCGTATCTGTTCCTTATGTAATCGTAATACCGTCAATCCTGGCCATGGTCGGGATATCTTTGTCGCCGCGACCAGACAGGTTAATCACTATCGTTTGTCCCTTATCCATCGTCGCCGCCAGTTCCAGACCGTAAGCGATTGCATGGGATGATTCGAGCGCAGGCAATATACCTTCCAGGAGATTTAAGCGCCTGAATGCATCCAGTGCCTGCACATCCGTAACCGCGACATATTCTGCTCGTTTGATATCCATCAGCCAAGCATGTTCAGGACCAACACCTGGATAATCCAGCCCCGCCGATATGGAGTGGGTATCGATTATTTGACCATTTTCATCCTGCATCAGGTAGGTGCGATTACCATGGAGAACGCCAACCTCGCCTGCAGTCAAAGGCGCTGCATGTTCACCAGTTTTCAGGCCCAATCCAGCAGCTTCAACGCCAACCAGTCGAACCGATTTATCTTCCAGGAAAGGATAAAATAACCCCATTGCATTGGAACCACCACCCACGCAAGCAACCAGAACATCGGGAAGACCACCGTGCATGGATTCAAACTGGGCTTTCGTTTCCTCGCCAATAACGGATTGAAAATCCCTGACCAACTTAGGGTAAGGATGAGGCCCTGCAACCGTGCCGATAATATAATGCGTATTATCGATATTGCTTACCCAATCCCGCATGGCTTCGCTCAACGCATCCTTTAAGGTGCGAGAACCAGATCTGACAGGGATGACCTCCGCGCCCAATAACTTCATGCGATAGACGTTCAGACTTTGACGTTCAATATCATCGATGCCCATATAGACATGACATTCAAGGCCAAACCTTGCTGCGACAGTCGCCGATGCAACGCCATGCTGGCCTGCACCGGTCTCTGCGATAATTCTTGGCTTACCCATGTACTTCGCCAGTAAGGCCTGGCCAATACAGTTATTGATCTTGTGTGCACCGGTGTGATTTAAATCCTCCCGCTTAAGGAATATTTTTGCGCCACCCGCGTAATCTGTAAGACGTTCAGCAAAGTACAACGGCGAAGCACGACCGACATAATGCTCCAAGTCGCTGTGCAGCTCTGCCTGAAATTGCGGGTCATGACGAAGCCTCTCGTATTCAGTTTCCAACTCTGCCAGTGCTTGCATGAGAATTTCAGAGACAAACCTTCCGCCATAAATTCCAAAGTGACCCTCATCATCCGGAAAAGAGAACAGGTGTTCATTTTCCCCCTGGGTTGAAGCCTGGGGTTGATCGTCCAAATTCTTTTCAGTCATGACTGAACCTCACTGTCCGCTAATCGAACCTGTTGAATAAATTCTGTAATTTTATTGTGATCCTTGATACCGGCACTTGCTTCCACTCCGCCACTAACATCCACTGCAAATGGTTGAACCGATTTGATTGCCTGCTGGACATTCGAAGGATTTAGCCCACCCGCAAGCAGCACCTTCTTTGATACCTTTTGAAGGTTAAGCGATAGCGCCTGCCAGTCTATGGTTTGTCCGGTACCACCATATTGCCCTTCTACAAAGGCGTCCAAGAGAATCCAGCGGCTGTCTTTGTATTTTGCTATTTCTTCAGCCAAATTAGATACGCGTCCAACCCTAAGCGCCTTGACAAAGGGTACGTTGAATGAGGCACAGAATTCGTTGGACTCATCGCCATGAAATTGTAAAAGGTCAAAAGCACCCTTATCAACAACCTCCCTCACAAAACTCTCTTCAGGGTTGACCAGAAGTGCGAACGACAGCACCGAATCCGGCAGCCTCGAGGCCAGCGATTGTGCCTTATCCAGTTCAATATGGCGCCTGCTCTTTGGAAACAGGTTGAAACCGAGCGCATCAACGCCATTCAACACAGCAAAATCAGTATCACTGGCGTTGGTGATACCGCAAATTTTAATTTTGGTATTCGCTAATTTGGTAAGAGTCATTCTAGGTGTGAACCACAGAGTGCCGTTCCAGCACACAAGCAACATTTAACAGAGGCACAACCGTCTTTGAATCAGGCTGGGCTAAATTTGCGCGGAGTTTAACACGAGTATTTAGTTAGTTCCTGTCCAGAAATACACTAAATCGAGCAATAGATATGAAATTCAGATAGTTTCCCTAAATTAAACCAATTACTTAAAAAGGAAGTAACCCCGGCGGTTTACAATCTCGGACAAGAGCTAGTCTATCGGCAAGTTGGCAAACAAATGTGGCAACTGCACTCCCACGGGTAAACCGTGATGTTCCGGATAGGACACTTGGATAAGGTAGAGTCCATTAGGCGGGGCAGTAACACTGGCCTTAGTACGATCTTTAAGGTCCAGTAGGTCTTTCGTCCAGCTTGGCGGCTGCTCACCGCTTCCGATATCCAGCAGGACGCCGGTAATATTCCGAACCATATGATGTAAAAACGCGTTAGCAGCTACATCAATCATGACAAGATCGCCGAGGCGTTTTACCTCAATGCACTGAATATTTCTCATGGCTGTCTTTGATTGACAGTTGGAAGCACGAAAAGAGGTGAAATCATTCTCACCAAGCAGGAACTGCGCAGCTTCATTCATCAGTGAGGCGTCAAGTGGACGGTGCTCCCGGGTAATCAGTTCGGGCATCAGGGCCGAGCGTACTTGTCTGTTCACGATCAGGTACAAATATCGACGGCTGGTGGCAGAATGCCTGGCATCAAAATTACTGGAAACTTCATGTGCCCAGTTTACCGAGATGGTATCCGGCAAGAGCGCATTAGTGCCCATTACCCAGGCTTTCAGTTTTCGAATGGAATCACTGTCAAAGTGGACAATCTGGGAAGACGCATGTACGCCAGAGTCCGTTCGACCGGCACAGGTAACCTTTACAGGGTGATTAGCTACGCGACTTAGCGCAGCCTGAAGGGACTCCTGAACGGTGGCAATTCCTCTTTGCTGATACTGCCAGCCGTGATACTGGGCGCCGTTATAGGACAGGCCCAGCGCAATTCGGCTCAAAATTCTATGGAGAACGCCATTTTAGTCGAGTTTCTCCATCATTTCGTTAGCCTCTGCGATATCAGACTCAGCACCTTCTGCGAGTACTTCTTTCAACAGCGTCTTTGCGCCGTCGTTGTCGCCCATATCGATGTACGCTCGGGCAAGGTCGAGTTTGGTGCTTGCATCTTCATCGAGATTGAGCTCACCCAAATCATCATCGTCCAGATCCAGGTCGTCACCATCGAGGTTTAGCTCAAGATCATCATCCAGGTCCAGGCCATCGTCCTCGAGGTCCAGCTCTAGTTCTTCATCAAGCTCTAGGTCTCCATCAAGCTCTAGGTCTTTGTCCATATCCAGCGTGATTTCATTCTCATCAGATGCTTCGGTCTCATCAGCAGCGGCTTCGAGGTCTTCATCCAGATTAAGATCAGCATCAAGATCCAATTCTCCATCACCTAAATCCAACTCCAGATCATCATCGCCAAGGTCAATTTCCAGCTCGTCACCTTCAAGATCACTGCCTTCAAGGTCATCTGCCTCCAAATCCAGCTCATCGCCTTCATCAAGCACCAGGGTTTCCGCCCGGGAAAGATCTTCTACGTCATCAAGGTCCAATTCCAGCTCAAAGTCATCCTCAGACTCTGCTACCGGTGTCTCCAATTCAAGGGTCGCATCTTTATCAATCCCACCGTCATCCTCATCATCCAGGGATAGTTCATCACCACTTAGATCAAGGTCTAAATCCAATTCTTCGGCATCATCAAGGTCAAGCTCATCATCCAGATCATCGCCACCAGTATCTGAATCCAGGTCATCAAGATCGAAACTCAAATCATCGTCATCATCGAGATCGTCGATGGCAATTATTGGTTCGGAACTGATAATAGTCGCTTCCATTGCCGCTTCGGCATTTTCCGATGCGCCAGGGATTTGACTCTGCAAGGCTTGTCCCTGCTCGATACTTTCCGCATCACGCAGAGTTTTCAGTTCATCAAATTGAAGATTAAAGGCAGTTGCGTCTTCCGTTTGGACATAGACCTCAAGCAGCTTCAGCTGAATGTCGGCACGATCTGGCTCGGCAGAAATGGCATTTTGCAGGAAGGTAATCGCCTGGGGAAAACGTCCATAGGCAATGTAGATTTCTGCTTCACTAATAACATCTGTTGTCTGTGGAGATAATTCTTCTTCATCTTCCTCTTCTTCTGCTTCTTCTTCCTCTTCAGCAACGCGATCTTTCTCTTCATCAGCGTCATCGCTTGCAGTTTCTTCTTCATCGATTGAAACTTCTGCAAAATCTTCTTCGTTTTCAGAGGTATTCTGCCGCCTTCTGCGCATCAGGATCATTCCGCCGATCACGCCACCGAGCGCCAATAAGCCAAGTGCGCCCAAAACCATGGGATTACTCAGCAGTGAATCCTGGCTCGTCGCTTTAGCAGGCTCTGCAACTGGAGCAGGACCTGCTTCCAGGGACTTCTCAACCTGATTCCTTAGTGCAGCAAGTTGATCATTCTTGAGTTCAACCAGCTTATTCAATGTCTCTACTTGACCCGCAAGATCATCCATTCGGACTGATATTTCTGTATTGGCACGCCGGGCACGGTCGAGGTCTTCTCGCGCGACTGCCAGATCATTCTCAAGGGCTATGGAGCGGGAATCGGCATCTCCAGCTCGCTGACCGCTACCGCGGTTAGCAGCCAGCAACTTCAACTCGCCTTCATCACGGCGACCACCGGAACTACTGCCAGCGGAACTTCGTCGAGTCGCATCTAACTGTGCGACGCCTCTACCGGTTCGACTTCCTCGTATTTCCTGAAACTCCTGATTCTGGCTCCTTACCTCGGCAACAGCTTCTGACGCTGATGCACGGCGTATTTCTGACCGGTCGGGTATGCGCAGCACATGTCCGGCTTTGAGTAGGTTGATATTGTTGTTGATAAAGGCATCTGGATTCGCCGCCTGAAGTGCAAGCATGGTCTGTTGGATAGAGACGGAGCTATCTGGTCGTACCTTCATGGCGATCGTCCATAAGGTATCGCCGGGACCCGTCATCCCATATTCATCTCCGGCGACATCACCTTCCTGACTGACTGCATCCCGCCTGGCGGGTGCTTGAGAAGGCCGTGATGTTTCCCTTGGGATTCTAACTCTTGGTGATTGCTGCGAACTTTGCCTGGACGTACGCTCTCTGGCTGTAGTCTGACTCGCGGCGACTGGTGCCACGTTCCGGTTTGCAAACACAGGCGGATCCAGCAATACCGTATATTCACGCAAAATTCGACCGCCGGGCCACAGAACTTCTACAACGAAATTAAGAAAAGGCTCGACTATTGGCCGATTACTGAACACTTTAATTGACAAAGTGCCATCATCGGCTCGAACCACTTTGAACCTTAAATCTGTGAGCAGATAGGTTCGTTCAACGCCAACCCGATCAAAGTCCTGCTGGGAGGCCAAATTAGGCAATACTTCTTCAATGGCGAGACCACGGGTATTGGTAAGGGAAATATCTGCGCCAAATTCCTGATTCAATGCGGAATGCAGTTCCAGATTGCCAAGTCCAAGCCCAAATACGGGCCCACAAAAAAATGCCGCAAAAGTTCCAGTGAGCAACAAGAACCTTTGAATCATTTTTATACCTCTCTTCACTCCGACACAAAAACCGGAACATCACTTCACCCACCATCCCCGAGAATCTGATGGGAAAACCTCGAAATGATCTCCAATAGTTGCTTTAAGTATCGCTTATTACAGCTGTTTTATCAAAACTTCTGCAATTTGTATACTGTTAAGAGCGGCACCCTTACGCAAGTTATCAGATACGATCCAGAGGTTGAGTCCACAATCCGTCGACAAGTCCTCTCTTATTCGCCCAACAAACACAGGATCTTTTCCCACTGAGTTGGCAACAGGGGTTGGATACCCTCCATCAACCCGTTCATCGATGACCACTACGCCATCCGCCTCTTTCAGGAGTTCGGTGGCATCTTCGGCGCTGATCTTGGACTTAGTTTCAATGTGAACAGTCTCCGAGTGTCCATGAAACACCGGAATTCGTACACAGGTAGGGTTAACGCGGATACTGTCATCGGCAAATATTTTCTGGGTCTCCCAGATCATCTTCATTTCTTCGAGTGTATAACCGTTTTCCTGGAAATCACCAATCTGGGGGATGGCATTAAAGCTGATTTGGCTTGGAAATATATTAGGTTCAATGGATTGGCCATTGAGTAATCTGGCGGTTTGGCTCGCCAATTCTTCTATGGCCTTCTTGCCAGCACCAGAGACCGCCTGATAGGTACTGACATTAATTCGATCAATACCTACTGCCTCCCTTATAGGATTAAGCGCAACCAGCATCTGAATAGTTGAACAATTGGGATTAGCGATAATGTTGCGCTTTTTGTATTCGACAATCTGATCGCTATTGACCTCTGGCACGATCAGGGGAATTTCGTCATCCCTCCGGAACTGGGATGTATTGTCAATAACGACGCAGCCGGCCGCTGCTGCAATCGGGGCATAGGTTTCGGAAACACTACCGCCAGCCGAAAACAGTCCGATTTGAACCTGGCTAAAATCAAAGGTCGCGAGGTCCTGGACGACAAGCGACTTGCCGGCAAACTGTAATCGGCTTCCCGCCGACCTCTCGCTGGCAAGGAGGTGCACTGTTCCCACTGGAAACTTCCGTTGCACCAGCAGTTCTATCATCACCTCACCGACAGCGCCAGTTGCGCCAACGATTGCTATATCTACCTGATCCATGATCTTCTCCACTTTATAAACTTGAAATGAATGTTAAGATTTGATGTCAAATAACACAAATTCATAATTTTCATAAATCACATAAGAATTTGGAATATGGACTTCGACGGACTCAAAGCATTCATCGCCGTATCTGAACAACAATCATTTTCGCTGGCAGCGCTTAGATTACACCTGACACAGCCTGCAGTGAGTAAACGGGTCGCATTACTGGAAAATCATCTGGGTGCGAAGTTATTCGACCGTATCGGCCGAACCATCAGCCTGACGGAAGCAGGTCACGAACTTCAGCGTCGCGCATCCGGGATATTAGCGGAAATCGAGGATACAAGGCGTGCGATTTCTAATCTGAAAGGGTCTGTATCTGGCCATCTGTCACTGGCAACCAGCCATCATATTGGTCTTTGGCGGCTTCCGGAGGTGCTAAAGGAATATGCCAGGAAATATCCGGATGTAGCGCTTGATCTTCACTTCATGGATTCTGAAGTCGCCCACGAAGAAATCGTCCAGGGAAACCTCGAGATTGGCGTAATTACACTTGCTCCCATAGGTCATGCGCGACTGAACTCAAGCCCCATCTGGAACGACCAGCTTGCCTTTGTCTGTGCTACCGACCACCCATTGGCTAAATCTGAACGAGTTGAAATTGAAGTCCTTGCAAAATATCCCGCCGTACTTCCCGATATGAGCACCTTTACCGGCAGGATTGTTAAGGAGATGTTCGAACAACGTGGATTGACCTTAAATACGGGCATGTCCACCAATTACCTCGAAACCATCAAGATGCTGATCACCGTCGGCCTTGGCTGGAGCGTATTACCGCAATCCATGCTTGATGAAACTACCTGCGTCCTTCCCGTCCCCCATGTGCGGATCGAGAGGACCCTGGGCGTTATTCACCATGTTCAGAGAAGTCTCTCAAATGCGGGAAACGCATTTATACAGTTACTTCGAGAATCCTCAGATATCCATCCAATAAGCTGACCGGACCGGGTTGAACCAAGACGGGGAGGCACCGCTTTAACAGCGGTAACAGGTGCGCACAATCAGGCGCAAAACCTAAGATAAATCAGGAAAGTTCGCCTGAACGTCCTGGTTCTGCCCCCGGTGTCTTAGCAGCTGGTCCATCAATACAATCGCTAACATCGCCTCGGCAATTGGCGTTGCCCTGATGCCCACACAAGGATCATGCCTTCCCTTGGTGATGATTTCTGCAGCTTGGCCCTGATCATTAATGGTGCGCGCTGCCTGGGTAATGCTCGACGTCGGCTTTAAGGCAAGATTTACAACGATATCCTGTCCGCTGGAGATGCCGCCTAAAATGCCGCCAGCATTGTTTGACAGAAATCCATCTGGCGTGATCTCATCCCGATGCATCGTACCTCTGTGCTGCACACTTTCGAACCCAGCCCCAATCTCAACGCCTTTGACGGCATTAATGCCCATCATTGCGTGGGCGATGTTCGCGTCCAGCTTTTCGAACACCGGCTCACCGAGACCTGGCATCATTCCTTGCGCGACCACCGTTATCTTGGCGCCAATTGAGTCGCCATCGCGGCGAAGTTGATCGATGAGCTTTTCGAGCTCGACAATTTTACTGGCATCAGGGCAGAAAAAGGGGTTGCTGTTAACAATATCCCAGTCAAGCAAGTCAATTCTGATGTCACCCATCTGCGAGAGATAACCTCGGACCACTATTCCTTTTTTCTCTTTGAGATATTTCTTGGCGATCCCGCCTGCTGCGACGCGCATGGCGGTTTCCCTCGCAGACGCCCTTCCACCCCCACGATAGTCTCTGGTACCGTATTTTTTATGGTAGGTGTAGTCCGCATGAGCCGGGCGAAAGATGTCTTTAATGTCAGAATAGTCCTTGGACTTCTGATTTGTATTTTCTATAAGCAAACCAATGGAAGTTCCTGTGGTTATACCGTCAAACACGCCAGATAAAATTTTAACCTTGTCCGCTTCCTTACGCTGGGTTGTATATTTCGAGGTTCCCGGGCGCCTTCTATCAAGATCAACCTGCAGGTCTGCCTCATCAAGGGCAAGGCCTGGAGGACAGCCATCTACAATGCAGCCAATAGCCGGACCATGGCTTTCGCCAAAGCTTGTGACCTTGAACATGCTTCCGAAACTACTGCCTGGCATTTGTGCCTCCTGAACTCATGGTTAAAGATTATACCGAATTTACGCCGTGGAAGATGGACGCAATGACGAGATCATGAGATTTAGACTTTACCCATTTCAATGAATAGCATAGTGTATGCCTCCGTTTTTGATCAATGAGTTCAACTGTGCAAGAAGCATTCAAAACCATCATCGAAGAGATCGGTGAAAACCCGAATAGGGAAGGTCTCGTGGACACGCCAGTTCGCGCCGCCAAGGCCATGGCGTTTATGACCCGCGGATATACGCAGACGCTGGAGCAGGTTGTTAACGGCGCCCTGTTCGACTCTGACACCAGTGAAATGGTGGTGGTACAAGATGTAGAACTCTACTCATTATGTGAGCACCACCTGTTGCCCTTTATCGGTAAATGCCACGTAGCATATATGCCAACGGGTAAAGTTCTGGGCTTATCCAAGATCGCCAGGATCATCGAAATGTATGCACGCAGATTGCAGATACAGGAGAGCCTGACCAAGGAGATCGCAGAGGCAATTCAAGAGGTGACGCAAGCATCGGGAGTCAGCGTTATTATCGAAGCCAAACATATGTGTATGATGATGCGCGGCGTCGAAAAACAAAACTCTGTAATGAAAACTTCTGTGATGCTTGGCCAGTTCAGGAGTAATCAGAGCACTAGAATGGAATTCCTGTCTCTGCTGCAACTATCTCCCTGACAATCGTACAGTGCTATTTTGCATTCGGCTTAAGCGCCTGATTCAACACCAACAATTCAATTCTTGAAGCACTGTGCGACGCAGATGGTGCCAGAGGGCCAATTCCAAACGACTGAAGCCGGTCGCTATCTATTCCTGCGCCGGCCATAACAGCGCCAATGGATTCCGACCGCCGTTCAGTCCTTCGGATTGCGTCACTAACGATCTCGCCAATCTGCAACACATCATGCACAACTATCGCTAATTCGAATTGCAAATTCGAATCCATAAATTCCTTGATTTCAACCAGATCTGATTCGTTGAGCACAAATGAGTCGCCGGAAATAACATAACGACCTTGCCTGTTCAGGTAATCAATCGCACTTGCAGGCGCTGCAGCCTCAGGATCTTGTTGCCCAACGATTGCCTCAAGTTGCACATAAATCTTCTTGGTGCCTCTTTGCCCCACGTAGATAGTAAGATAAGAATTCGCATCCAGAGCCTTGGCAATAGTATAACTCTGATACTGCTCCGGGCCATAGAGAATGGGTGTTTCAAAGACAGTGTTGGCCCAGTAATTACTACTGCCACAATCCCTGCCTTCACACGAAAATAATATTTCATGTGATGTTTGCAACTGAGCCCGATAAAAGGCTACAACGTTCTTCACCCTTCGCTCATTGGCAATGTAATAAGTGGAAGCAGAATGTGTGCCGGTAAGGTACTGATAGGATTTTGGCTCCAGCACATTCTTGATCTTCTTTAGCGGGCCAAGAATGATTCTCCGAGATGTGATCGTATCATCGGTTTTTTTATCCACCAACTCAGCGCCCGGATACTGGTCGAGCGTTCCGTCTGTGGATGCATTTGCCGCTATCGGGACAAGAGCCATCAGCGTGCTAAGAGCCATCAGCGGACCAAGAGCCACAAGAGGGCTGGCAGTGCACCACAAAATCTGCTGCAGCCATCGGCGCCCACATCGGAACAGAAATTTTTGTTTTATCTTCAATTGTTGTGAATTTGCCATTGAACTTCTCCGCATCCAACCATCAATAATTCATTTTCAATCGCCACAACTGACGCTGTACCCATAGCCACACTGGAACCGGTAAGGTAGTTAATGAATTTACTGATGAATGGTTGATGTGTCACCAGTAATATCCCGGCCATTTCCGCCGCGCAAATTTTATCAAACACTACAGCACAGTCACCCGAAGGAGTAATCTCCTGCCAGTTTGTTATGGCAAGCTCCTGGGGCAGTTGTTGTTGCACCAGGCCAGCCGTTTGCCTCGCTCGTATATATGGGCTACTTATGAGCATTTCAATATCAACCAATGCTTGCATGCGCCCGGCGTTAGCGATGACTTCCTTTTCGCCCCGCTCAGTCAATTCTCGCAAGGCATCCGAGGGTGCTCGAGGCTGAGCCTCGCCATGTCTCATCAATATAATTTTCACCTAATACGCCCCTTGATCCGACTGTCGTGATTCACTGATTCATGCCCAGTGATAATAATCGCGGCGTAAGCTGCCTTGAATGAGAATCTGTTCATTGCTGCCACCGTTGATGTCTTTTAAATCATTCCTCTTTCATCAGCTCCGGGACATGGACCGACGGGTTCTTGCCCGTAAATAAAATCTGCCTGTGCTCGTGCGCGAATCCAATACTCCTTCGTAAGTGAGTGTTTTATATATAGCCATAATACGATACCGCAGATGTTGTTCGAATATGCCACTCTCTGGACAGGAACTGACTACCTCGAAGTTGAGCTAGCTTACGCATGTTAACTACTATTAAACATACATTTAATATACAAAGTTGTGATTCTATAAATCTACAAAATCTATACTTTTTCGGGTATTCAGGTTATTTTTAGACCGCTTCATTACCCCCATGGATTGTTATCGTGTCCGATATTGTTGAGAAAATCCAAAAAACCAGCGTCCGATCGTTAAATACGATGGTTCAGCAAACCCTTGAGGAAGTCGAGCGACAAATCGTGGATCAGATTGGTGGATTTCTGGCCTTGAGCGAGAAACGGGACGAAATCCTTGGGTCGTTCATTTCAAATATGAATGAGCACTTCGATAAGCTTTTAGACAAACCGATCACCAAGGAAGAAGCAATCTTCGGCTACGAGAACCTATCCCTGATCATGGAGGAAGATCTCGAAGTACTGGTGACACTCGAAGGTATGATCAACGCTTCCCGTAATGAACACCTGCCGAACTTCATCAGTTTTAATACACGACTGAATTCAGTATTCCCGCGTAAACGAATCGACGAAACTATAAATCCTCTCGATCCTGCGCAAATTTCCAGCGCCTTTCAGGACTCGCTTCGATCTATCGGCATGGATGCCCAGAACATGCTAACTGTTTATCGCGCCTTTAATAATCTTGTGTTGAAAAATCTGCAAGAGATTCTGCACGAAGCAAACAAGATCTTGATTGATAACGGTGTGATTCCAGATTTGGGTATGGAAAGTCCAAGGCAAAAAGAGAAGTCGAATGTCAGATCGAGCCGCAGGCGCGAACAGATAAGCGCATTCGGCACCGTGGAAGAGGAAGAATACGAAGAGCCCGATGATAGGCCAGAACTATTTCCGATGATGCAGAATTTACTTCACGGCGATGCCGCTCCATCCGTCGCAAATCCTGATCAGAGCCTTATTCCACCCGGTGGCGGCACCATCCTGCCATCCACTGAGCAAGCGGGGGCGTTGAAATTCCAGAGGGACATGTGGTTGCTCCCATCGAACAGGTCCAGCAACATATATGGTTCCTGCCGCAATGATTCCCCGTGGCGCGAACGACCAGAATTTGCAAACCGGTGTTATGCAGCCCTTCCAGCCTGGTAAGGATCAGCAGGTTCAGATGGTCGACCAGGCAAAACTGATGGAAATCCTGAGTAATGTTCAAAAATCGCTGGATGTCAATCCATCGTCAGGAGACTCCTAATCAAACAAGAAGGTCATTCCCACCAACCTTGAGGAAGTGAGCAGGGTTGATATATCTGAATCCCTTGGAGCGATGCTGACGGAGAATCAGAAAGAGGACGGCGTCGTTAACGCCATTGATCGCCAGTCATCAGATGTTATTAATCTCGTCACCCTTCTTTATGAAGCCATCTGGGATGATGAATCTGTTCCTATTCCCATCAAGGAATTTATTGGGCGCACTCAAATTACCATTATCAATGGTTGCCCTCTCTGACAATACATTCTTTAATCGCGACAACCATCCTGCCAGGGTAATCCTGAATGAATTCGCCGTGGCAGGCATCGGCTGGACCGAAGTGGAAAAACTTGAGGAAGATCCCCTCTATAAAAAATCCAGGAACTGGTTGAGAAAATCCTGTCTGATTACGAAGAGGATATCTCCTTCTTCGATGAGCTAATAAAGGATTTCAGAACTTTTAAGGCGAAGGAAGCAGCCAAGACGCGCCAGCTGAAACAATCGATACTAAAAGCGAACGAACGTAAGGAACGTCTGGACGATATCCATGAGCTGGTCACCCAGAAAATTGAGGAGCGAATTCTTGGCAGAGATCTGAACCCATTTGTTCGGGGCCTTCTCGAAAACCCCTTCCATAAATTTATGGTTCTGCTTGTACTAAAAGAAGGCCCCGGCAGCAATGCATGGAAGCAGGCAATCAATACCATTGATGTTCTACTGTGGCGCATTCAGGCACACGAACAGAGCGGCGATCATGACAGGCTGGAAACCGTAAACCCGAGATTGCTTAACAATCTGAGAAAAGCATTCAGGATCGCCTCGCTTGAAGAAGACACCATTAATAAACTGGTTACCAAACTGAAAAAGGTTCAGGACGAATCATTTGCTCTTGGTCAGGCTAAGGAGCAGGAAGCACAAACGCAAGAGCGGGAAACAGATCAGCAAGAGTCAGAAACCACAGAGGCAAGTTCGGAAACAGGGATCCATGACGTCGACTTCGTAAAGCCTGATGACGACGAAGATGATGCAGCATACCTTGAGCAAGTGGAAAGCATGACCGTGGGTGTCTGGGTAGAGTTTGTCGGCGAAGATGAACAAAATACCCGTTGTAAACTGACCGCAAAAATCAATGCGATCGACAAATTTATCTTCGTCAATCGTCAGGAAGTAAAGGTTGTCGAAAAAACAACCGGAGGACTCGCCAAAGAACTAAAGGACGGAACGGTTCGTATCATTAGCGACGGATTGTTATTCAGCCGGGCGCTGGAGTCCGTAATCGGAAACCTTCGTGACAGCCAGCACGTCCAGCGGACCGGTAGCGCCTATCAGCCTACAGCATAAGAACCGGTCGGTGCACTCAATCACACTTCTTATCCTCACGCCGTTGGCCAGGTATAGCGAACTACTGGCTTGAAAGTTCCAACAGCAGCTTGTTCAAGCGCTTGACGTAACTTGCAGGCTCTTCCAACTGACCGCCTTCGGCGAGCATCGCCTGGTCAAAGATAACTTTAGTTAAATCGTCAAACCTGTCTACGTCCGGCTCATCATTGAGCTTTATAACCAGAGGGTGTTCCGGGTTGATTTCAAACACACGTTTCGCACCTGGAACTTCCTGGCCGGCAGATTCAAGGATGCGCCGCATTTGCATGCCCATTTCATCATCATTAACGACAAGGCATGCAGGGGAGTCAGTCAGGCGATTAGTAATTCGAACTTCCTCCACCTTGTCGCCCAATAATTCCTTGATCTTCTTGATGAGGCCTTTGAATTCCTTTGCAACCTTCTTCTGTTCTTTCTTCTCTTGCTTATCGTCAAGGTCTCCCAAATCCAGCGAGCCTTTTGCGACATCCTGAAACTGTTTGCCATCAAATTCCATCAAATGACTCATAAGCCATTCATCAATTCTGTCATATAGAACCAGGACTTCTATTTCCTTCTTCTTGAACACTTCAAGGTGAGGACTGTTGATCGCGGTGTGATAATTCTCTGCGGCAACGTAGTAGATCTTGTCCTGGCTCTCCTTCATTCGCCCCACATAATCTTCCAATGACTGGTCTTGTGTTTCAGCATCAATGTGCGTGGTCGCAAAACGCAAGAGTTTTGAGATTTTCTCCTTGTTGGTGAAGTCCTCTGCAGGTCCTTCCTTTAATACTTGTCCGAACTCTCCCCAAAAGGCCTGGTAATTTTCAGCATCCTTCTTGGCCATTTTTCCCAACATGTCCAGGGTGCGCTTCGTCAGTGCATTGCGCATCGACTCTATCGCCGGATCCTTTTGCAGCAACTCTCTGGATACGTTTAATGATAAGTCGTTGGAATCAACGATACCTTTGACAAATCGGAGGTATAGCGGCAGAAACTGCTCTGCTTCATCCATGATAAAGACCCGCTGTACATACAACTTGAGTCCCCTTGGAGTTTCCCGTTGCCACATATCAAATGGCGCCTTGGATGGGATGTAAATAAGGCTCGTATAATCTAGCTTTCCTTCAACCTTGTTGTGACTCCAGGTCATAGGATCCTGAAAGTCGTGAGAGATGTGCTTATAGAATTCCTTATACTCGTCATCCTCAACTTCACTTCTTGAGCGAGTCCACAGTGCCTTCGCCGTATTGATTACTTCATACTGAACTTCAGTACTCTCATCAGAACCATCAGCCTCATCAGAATCATCATCGCCACCAATTTCTTCTTTAATCATCTTCACTGGTACGGAAACGTGATCGGCATATTTTTTGACGATGCTCTTCAGTCTCCAGCTATCAAGAAATTCTTCTTCTTCGCTCTTAAGAAACAAAGTGACGGAGGTACCGCGAGTCGTTTTTTCGATGGTCTCCACCTCAAAATCGGCTTCTCCCGAAGAGACCCAGCGCACTCCTGTGGAGGAATCACAACCTGCCGCCCTGCTTTCAACGGATACTTTGTCTGCCACAATAAACGTTGAGTAAAAGCCAACGCCAAACTGACCAATTAGCTGCGCATCCTTTTGCTGATCACCCGTCAATGCATCAAGGAACTGAGCGGTTCCGGACTTGGCGATCGTACCAAGATGTGAGACCACATCTTCCCGGCTCATACCAATACCGTTATCGCTGATCGTGATTGTTTTGGCTTCCTTATCAACATCAATTGTAATATTGAAATTATTGCTGTCGCCAAGCAGTTCAGGCTTCGACAAGCTTTCAAAGCGTAATTTGTCTATGGCATCTGAGGCATTCGATATTAGCTCTCTCAAGAATATCTCCTTGTTGGAGTAGAGAGAGTTGATCATCAATTGCAATAGCTGTTTGGCTTCTGATTGAAAGCCTAACGTTTCTTTCTTTGCTTCTACTGTCATGGAAGTTTTCTATCCTTACGCTTGTACTGGTCTATTCATTGAAGATATCCAAACCAGGTCATCTGTTAAATATCCGATTTCTAGGAAAATGGGGTCATCGCCATTGAATTCAACCCCTATCATTCAAAAGAGGGGATATAAAAAAAGGCGATTGAGATCATCGCCTTTTATCTAAACTCGCCTCGGAAAAGGCCGCGCTGTCACCAGCCGGTGACTTCTTTCAAGGTATTGCCAATTTCGGCCAGGCTTTTAACCGTGTGCACGCCAGCGGCTTCGAGGGCTGCAAACTTCTCATCCGCAGTGCCTTTTCCACCGGCAATTATGGCACCAGCATGACCCATTCGTTTGCCAGCCGGAGCGGTAACACCCGCGATATAACCGACCACGGGCTTTGTGACATTTTCCTTGATATATGCTGCAGCTTCTTCCTCTGTCGTACCACCAATTTCACCTACCATGACGATGGCTTCAGTATCCGGGTCTTCCTGAAAGAGGCTCAGGATGTCGATGAAATTGCTGCCGGGAATTGGGTCGCCGCCGATACCAACGCAAGTGCTCTGTCCAAAGCCAAGATCTGTAGTTTGCTTAACAGCTTCATAAGTCAAGGTACCGGATCGGGATACAATGCCCACACGTCCCGGGAGATGAATATCGCCGGGCATTATGCCGATTTTACAGCCGCCCGGTGTGATGACGCCTGGACAATTAGGCCCAATCAAGCGGATGCCCCGGCTATCAAGGCTCGCTTTAACAGCCAACATATCAAGGGTTGGCAGTCCTTCAGTGATACATACGATGAGTTTGATGCCAGCAGCAGCGGCTTCCAATATTCCATCCTTGGCGAATGGCGCAGGCACATAAATGACAGAGGCATCTGCACCGGTTTCTTCCACTGCTTCCCGTACCGTATTAAATACCGGGAGCCCTAAATGTGACTGCCCGCCCTTGCCTGGTGTTACACCACCAACCATTTGAGTGCCATAGGCAATCGCCTGTTCGGAATGTAATGTACCTTGTGAGCCCGTAAAACCCTGACAAATAACCTTTGTCGATTTATCAATTAATACACTCATGCCGCACCTCCAGCTGCCTTGACTGCCTGCTCTACGGCATCCGTTAAACTTGTTGCGGCGATAATATCTACGCCACTTTCAGAAAGTGCCTTGACGCCAAGGTCTGCATTATTTCCTTCAAAACGTACCACAACCGGCACGCTTACACCGACATCCTTAACCGCGCCAATAATCCCCTCAGCAATAATGTCGCAGCGGACAATACCGCCGAAAATATTGATCAAGACCGCTTTTACCGCGCTATCGGATAGAATAATTTTAAACGCTTCACTGACGGCTTCCTTTGTTGCTCCGCCGCCAACATCAAGGAAATTGGCTGGCTGACCACCGTGTAGTTTCACCAGGTCCATGGTGCCCATGGCTAAACCGGCACCGTTGACCATACAGCCAATGCTGCCTTCCAGGGCAACGTAGTTAAGGCCGAATTTAGAGGCCTGCTCTTCTCTTTCATCTTCCTGGCTGGTATCCCTCATTGCAGCCAGCCTTTTCTGACGATAAAGCGCATTGCCGTCAATAGTTACTTTGGCATCTAGGCAATGAATGTCTCCAGCAGCTGTGACCACCAGAGGATTTATTTCCAGCAAGGCCAGATCACACTCTTCAAACATCGTGGCTAAGGTTACAAAAACATTGGCGAATTGGTTAACCTGCTTGCCTTCAAGGCCCAGTTGAAATGCAATGTCGCGCCCCTGATAGGCAGAAGCACCTACCGCAGGGTCAATTTCAGCCTTCAGGATTTTTTCAGGTGTTTCCTCAGCAACCTTCTCGATCTCAACACCGCCTTCTGTAGAGGCCATAAAGGTGATTCGACGGCTGGACCTGTCAATAACAGCGCCAAGGTAAAGTTCTCGATCAATATCAACACACTCTTCAACGAAGATCTTGCTAACAGGCTGACCATGCTCATCGGTTTGAAAGGTAACGAGATTAGTACCGATATGCTGGTCTGCAAAGGCCCTGATCTCATCATGACTGGATACCAGTTTTACGCCGCCCGCCTTGCCGCGACCGCCAGCATGCACCTGAACTTTGACCACCCATCGATCTCCTCCCAATTCCTTGGCGGCTTCAACAGCTTCATCGGCCGTATCGACAGCAATGCCTTTTGAGACAGGCAATCCATATTCGGCAAAAATCTGTTTTGCCTGATATTCATGAAGATTCATAACTTCGGGTTCCTTAACGCTTTAATGTAGTCATTGATAATAGTTAATTGATATTGGTAGAACGAGCGTAAAAAAAGGCTCCGGTCTATTTTTTTCGTTTCCGATTGGCAACATGAATGGCATGGCCAGACACAGCAAGTGCTGCCTCGTGCAATCCTTCAGACAGAGTAGGATGGGCAAACATGGTCAGCCCCAGATCCTCAGCACTGGCACCAAACTCCATGGCAATGACAGCTTCGGCGATCAACTCCGAAACATGTGCACCAATCATATGTACGCCCAGAATTCGGTCGGTATCTTCATCGGCAATCACCTTGATGGAGCCAATTGTATCGTTACTCGCCATGGCCCTGCCACTAACCGCCATTGGAAAGCTGCCTACCTTAAATTTGTCGCCGCTGGACTTTAGCTCCTGCTCTGTCTTGCCCACCCATGCAATTTCAGGATTTGTGTAAACGACAGAGGGAACACAATCATAATTCACCATCGGCTTTTTACCAGCGATACGCTCTGCCACCATGATTCCTTCTTCCATGCCTTTGTGCGCAAGCATCGGGCCGCGCACAACGTCGCCCACGGCGTACACGCCAGGCGCATTGGTCGTGCAAAGATCATTCACGAAGATAAATCCTCTCTCATCCAGTGTGACGCCACTATCTGCTGCCAGGAGTTCTTCCGTGTAGGGATTTCGGCCGACGGCTACGATCAATTTATCGAAGGTCTCGGTCTTGTCACCTTGCGAATCCGAGTATGAAACAACGATCTTCTTACCCTTGATCTCACTTCCTGTGACCCGGGTTCCCAGGCGAATATCCATCCCCTGCTTCCTAAATTGCTTCAGGGCTTCCTTGGCAATCTTCGCATCAACCATTGGCAGGAATTCATCTAAGGCCTCCAGCACAACCAGCTCTGAGCCAAGGCGATTCCAGACACTGCCGAGCTCAAGCCCGATCACACCAGCCCCGATTACACCCAATTTCTTGGGTACGGCCTCGAGATCGAGGGCGCCGGTGGAGTCCGTGATAAAGCCTTCTGTAATCGGGCAAGGTGGTATTTCGACAGGCACTGAACCGGTCGCGATAATAATATGATCAGCTATTAAGGTCTGTTGATCACCATTGTGCGCCGTAAATTCTATGGAACGAGCCGCATGTAACTTTGCACTGCCTTCAAATGTTGTTACGCCGTTTGTCTTAAGAAGCCCTGCCACCCCTTTGGTCAGGTTCCCCACGATCGTATTTTTTCTGGCAATCATGGTTGGAACATCCATCTTTATGCCTTTTGCAACGATACCTATCTCTGCAAATTTATTCTTCGCCTCTTCATACTTGTGGGAAGCATCCAACAAAGCTTTTGAGGGGATACAGCCTACATTCAGGCAGGTACCACCATATGCTGCTTTTCCATCACTATCCAGCCACTTTTCAATGCACGCCGTATTCAGGCCTAGCTGCGCCGCTCTAATAGCTGCATGGTATCCAGCTGGCCCGGCACCTATCACAATGACATCAAACTTATTCGACATGTGTTTATCCTTTATAAATCGTTCTGCAAGATACGGTACTGCTAAATATCGAGTAAAATTCGGGCAGGCTCTTCAAGAAAATCCTTGATCGTCACCAAAAATCTGACCGCTTCCTGGCCATCGATAATTCGGTGATCGTAAGACAGCGCGAGATACATCATGGGTCGAATCTGTACCTCGCCGTTGATGGCCATGGGTCTTTCCTGAATTTTATGCATGCCTAATATGCCGGTCTGGGGCGGATTCAAAATAGGCGTGGATAAGAGCGAGCCAAAGACACCGCCATTTGAAATGGTGAAGGTACCGCCAGTCATATCATCGATGGATAATTTTCCATCTCTTGCCTTCAAGCCATATTCTCTTACCTGATCTTCCAGTTCTGCGAGGGTGAGGCTATCTGCCTCCCGAATGACCGGAACCACCAGACCACGAGGCGATCCAACGGCAACTCCGATATCCTGATATCCGTGATAGACAATGTCATTGCCATCGATTGACGCATTCACTGCAGGAAATCGCTTTAAGGCTTCGACGCAGGCTCGCACAAAAAATGACATGAAACCAAGCCGCGTACCATTATGAGCCTTGGCAAAATCATCTTTGTATCGGGCACGCAAATCCATTATTGCCTGCATATCCACTTCATTAAATGTCGTGAGCATGGCCGCGGTTTGCTGGGCTTCAACGAGTCTTCGCGCAATACTCGCTCTCAGGCGAGTCATAGGAACCCGGCGCTCCACTCTTTCGCCGGCAACAGGCGCCTCAGGACTTGATAATTGTACCGATGGCTTGGATGTTGCGGGTGCCTGAGTCTCAACGGCAGCCACCGCTTTTAATATATCTTCCTTGGTGACTCTGCCGCCTTTACCGGAGCCGGTGATATTAGTGACATCAATCTGATTCTCGGCTGCCATCTTCCGCGCCGCAGGACTTGCAATGTTCTCTGACACGGCCTCTGCTACAGGCTGCCCCTCTGCAGGCGCGTCGCCCTTGTCTGCCTTTCCAGCCACTGCAACAGTGCCGGTTTCTAATTGCGCAAGCACTTCTTCAGCAAGAACTGTTTCACCTTCAGATTTGAAAATGTTAGTCACAGTACCGTCGGTAGGTGCAACAACTTCCAATACTACCTTGTCGGTTTCTATATCAACCAGGACCTGATCACGGATAACCGTTTCGCCAACCTCTACATGCCAGGCGGCAATCTCACCATCGGCGATTGATTCGGGAAATTCAGGGGCTTTTATTTCTATCATTATTCTTCCTTTAAGGAGTTCTCTCCTCTACCAACTATTAGTCGATATCCGTTTTATACAAAGCACCCTTTACCAATGCTTCCTGTTGTTGAATATGGAGTGACATATAACCAGCCGCAGGTGCTGCGGATCCTTCGCGTCCAGCGTAGTGAAGATATAGTGATGGGAACTGCTTGTTCAATACGCGCCTTAAGTGGTGCTGGCTGCTATACCATGCACCCTGATTCATCGGCTCTTCCTGACACCAGACTGCAGTATCAATATTTGGGTACAGCGCCAACAACTCCCCTAAATCAGTTTCCGGGAATGGATAAAGTTGTTCAATTCTGACAATCGCAACCTGTTCCAGATTATCTGCAATTTTCCGGGCTTTGAGATCGTAATAAACTTTGCCACTGCAAAAGACGATGCGTGTCACTGCATTTTTATCCTGCGCCTCATCATCGAGCAGCAACACTCTGAAGCTATCCTGCGTCAGATCCTCCAGCGTTGAAATGGCTTCCTTGTGACGCAACAAACTCTTTGGCGTCATTACGATCAAAGGTTTGCGCACTGGCCTAATCGCCTGTCTACGGAGTAAATGATAGATCTGGGCTGGCGTTGTGGGCACGCAAACCTGAATATTGTGCTCGGCAGAAAGCTGTAGGTACCGTTCAAGCCTGGCGGACGAATGCTCTGGGCCCGCACCTTCATAACCATGGGGCAGCAAAAGAGTAATGCCAGACAGTCTCGCCCACTTATGTTCGCCACTAGTGATGAATTGATCTATGACGACCTGGGCACCATTAGCGAAATCGCCGAATTGAGCTTCCCATATAACCAGGGTATTCGGGCTGGTGCCTGAATAACCATATTCAAAGGCCAGGACCGCTTCTTCAGATAGTAGGGAATCGTAGAGCATGAACTGGCGATCCTTCTCACCGACTGTCTCCAGGGGCACATAGGTCCCTCCCTCCTTCTGATCGTGCAATACCGCATGGCGATGAGAGAATGTTCCGCGGCCAACATCTTGCCCTGTAATTCTGATCTTGAAACCTTCAGACAATAGCGTCGCATAGGACATGACTTCCGCGTAGCCCCAGTTAATTGGCAAAGCTCCGGCAGTCATACTCCTTCGATCTTCAAGTATTTTTGATACCTGGCGCTGCAGCACAAAGCCCTCTGGCATCTCATTTAATTTGTTGGCAATTGATTGAAACGATTTCAAATCAAAGCTGGTGTCCGCCGGTGCATCCCAGTCGTGGCCCAGATAAGGTAGCCAGTCCACATAAAGTGAGGTATCCGGTTCTGTAAGATAGTCCCAGGCCACCGCTTCGCCGACATCCAGCGCATTCCGATAAGACTCGATTCTTGACTGATACTCAGCCTCATTGAGCGCACCATCACTGATCACTTTCTCCGCATAGATCGTCGCCGTCGTCGGATGAGAGCGAATGGTTTGATACATCATGGGCTGTGTAATGGAAGGCTCATCACCCTCATTGTGGCCGCGACGCCGGTAACAGACAATATCAACCACTACATCCTTTTTGAACTCCATCCGATAATCAAGCGCCATCTGGGAGACAAAAAGCACGGCCTCCGGATCATCTCCATTAACGTGAAATATCGGCGCCTGAACCATCTTGGCGATTTCCGTACAATACTTCGTTGAACGTGCATCCAGTGGATTACTTATCGTGTAACCAATTTGGTTGTTTATGATGACGTGGATGGTGCCGCCGGTATAGAAACCACGGGTCTGGGACATCTGAAAGGTCTCCATGACCACCCCTTGCCCGGCAAACGCAGCATCACCATGAATATTAATGGCAAGTACTTTGTCGCCAAGGGAATCCTTACGCCGATCCATCCGCGCACGAACTGAGCCGACGATCACAGGAGCAGATATCTCCAGATGAGAGGGATTAAATCCCAGTGCAAGGTGCATCTCGCCGCCGGGGGTCATCAGGTTAGAGGAGAAGCCCTGATGATATTTGACGTCGCCGGAGCCGGTGCCGGGCTCATATCGACCCTCGAACTCATCGAATAATTCAGCCGGGTCCTTGCCAAACAGATTCACCAGGACATTGAGGCGGCCGCGATGGGCCATTCCAATCACGGTCTCCACCACACCGGCAGACCCAGCCCGGTGTATGAGTTCTGCCAGGCAAGGAATAAGACTCTCCGCGCCCTCGAGACCAAAGCGCTTGGTTCCTGGATACTTCTTGCCGAGATATTTTTCCAGGCCTTCTGCCGCAATCAGACGTTCAAGCAGGCGCCGCTTTACGCCGTCACTATACGCAGGTTTGGACCTGGCACTCTCCATGCGCTGCTGCACCCACATTTGCTCAGCTTCATCATTAATGTGCATATATTCAGCACCGATGGAGCCACAGTAGGTTTTCTCCAGCACCTCAATAATGTCCCTAAGTGGAGCCTCTGCATTACCGAAGAACAAGTTTCCGGTCTGGAATCTGGTATCAAGATCAGCATTGGACAAAGGATAGTAATCGAGCTCAAGTACAGGCACACCGCTCTCGTCCGTCAACTTCAGAGGATCGAGTTTGGCCTTATGATGACCGCGGCGCCGATAGGCGTTAATAAGTTCGCCAACAGCAAACTGCTTTCGCTCATGCTGGGTTGAAATACTGCTGGCTGATACCGGCGCAACTCGCGATTGATTCTTAGACAGTAGCAGGAAGTGATCACGAACAGTTGAATGTGAGATATCAGGACTTAGCGTTCCCTCGACAAGAGGCAGCGTTTCGAAGTAGCTGCGCCACTGATCCGGAATTTCGGATGGATCTTCAAGATATTTCTCGTAGAGTTCTTCTACATATGAGGCGTTGCCACCAGAGATGTGACCGCTACGCCACATTTGCTCCATGATGCTGTCTTCCATCGCAATCTTCTCTGGAATCTAAAGGGATTTGAAAGGAGGGAATTCTACAGAATTGTCCGCAGAATTTCCCGTAAGAACTTTTATTGAGAGCCCAATGAGGACATCCTGTAGAAACTGCCTACAGGATCTTCCTATAACTTCGGTGTTAGATGGCCCGCTTCAGCAGCATATTTCGAATATGACCAATGGCACGCGTGGGATTCAATCCCTTTGGACACACACTCACACAGTTCATTACTCCCCGACAGCGAAACACACTAAATGGGTCCTGAAGACCCTCAAGGCGTTCTTCAGTGGCGGTATCCCTGGTATCTGCCAGAAAGCGATAAGCCTGCAAGAGACCAGCAGGACCGATGAACTTGTCCGGATTCCACCAGAATGACGGACAGGCCGTTGAACAACAGGCACAAAGGATGCATTCATAAAGCCCGTCCAGCTTCTCGCGATCTTCAGGAGACTGGAGACGCTCCTTGGCTGGCGTGGGCTCATCATTGAGCAGATAGGGCTTAATCTTTTCATATTGCTTGTAGAACTGACTCATATCGACCACCAGGTCACGAACCACCGGTAGGCCGGGCAGCGGACGAATACTCAATTTGTCCGACTTAACAACTGCAGACAATGGTGTGATGCAGGCCAGACCATTCTTACCATTCATATTGACGCCATCAGAGCCACAAACGCCTTCCCGGCACGAGCGACGATAGGTGACAGATGGATCCTGTTCCTTCAGCAGCTCCAAAACATCCAATACCATGAGGTCCCGACCACCTGGTATCTCAAGATCGAAGTCCTGCATATAGGGTTCGTTATCTTTGTCGGGGTCGTATCGATATAAGCTTATTTGCATTAATGTGTCCTATATTGTTCTTGTCCGGATTCACGAACCTCCGGTACCAGTTACGCCTACACGAATCAGTATTTTCTTTCCATGGGTTCAAAGGTCGGTACTGTTTTCGGCTTCATATTTACTTTACGCTGGGACAATTTCTTGGTCGCTGGCTGATAAATTGAATGCGCCAGCCAATTTTCATCGTCCC
Source organism: Pseudomonadales bacterium (assembly GCA_046582185.1). Taxonomy (GTDB): domain Bacteria; phylum Pseudomonadota; class Gammaproteobacteria; order Pseudomonadales; family Azotimanducaceae. The sequence continues at coordinate 112,381 of JAYGEX010000025.1, forward strand.
TGTCCTGGTAGTCATCCCTTGCATGGGCTCCGCGGCTTTCCTTACGACCTTCTGCACAGATAGCCGTTGCTTCCGCTACTTCCAGCAAATTATCAAGTTCAAGTGCTTCAAATCTAGCGGTATTAAAGGCATTGCTCTTATCTCCCAGGCTTGCCTTGGCAATTCGCTCACGCAGGTCTGCAAGATCCTTAATGCCCTGCTGCATAGGCTCTTCCTTTCGAAATACGCCAAAATTAAGCTGCATACAACTCTGTAATTCTTTCTTCAGGGTCGCCACAGATTCGCCGTCCGGGCTGGATTCATCCCAGCGATTAAGTCTGGACATTGCTGCTTCGAGATCGCTCTCGGATGCTTCCAGGGAATCCATACCTTCGTTCAGAGCCGCGGCAATATGAATACCTGCAGCTCGACCGAATACCACAAGATCAAGCAGGGAATTACCACCCAGGCGATTAGCGCCATGTACCGAGACACAAGCCGTCTCACCCACTGCATACAATCCGTCGATGATGACATCATTGCCATCGGCATCTGGTGAAATGACCTGACCGTGAATATTGGTAGGCAGTCCACCCATCATGTAGTGACATGTTGGAACCACTGGAATAGGCTCCTTTACGGGATCAACGTGGGCAAACGTCTTGGAAAGCTCGACTATGCCCGGTAAACGCGAGTGAAGAATTTCCTCACCAAGGTGGTCCAGCTTCAAAAAGACGTAGTCTCCATTTTCGCCAGCACCGCGACCTGCCAGAATCTCAAGGACCATACTTCGAGCGACAACGTCTCGTCCCGCTAAGTCTTTCGCATTGGGCGCATAACGCTCCATAAAACGCTCGCCATCCTTATTAATAAGATAACCACCCTCACCACGGCAGCCTTCTGTCACTAGAACACCAGCACCAGCGATTCCTGTTGGGTGGAATTGCCACATCTCGATATCCTGCATGGCGATGCCAGCGCGAAGCGCCATGCCTGGGCCATCACCGGTATTCATCAGGGCGTTGGTTGTTGATTGATAAATTCTACCGGCGCCACCAGTCGCAAGCACCGTTGCACGAGATTTCAGAAAGTGGGTTTCCCCAGTCTCCATGCAAATAGCCATAACCCCCACCACAACGCCATTGGCATTCTTCACCAGATCAACAGCAAACCATTCGCTAAAAAATACAGAGCCTGCCTTTAGGTTTCCCTGATACAGCGTATGCAACAAAGCGTGGCCAGTTCTATCTGCCGCAGCGCAAGTTCTTGCAGCCTGCCCGCCCTTGCCGTAGTTTTTTGACTGTCCGCCAAAAGGCCGCTGGTAGATTCTGCCGGATTCTGTTCGCGAAAAAGGCAAACCCATGTGTTCCAGCTCGTAGACGGCCTCAGGGCCAACACTACACATATATTCAATGGCATCCTGATCACCTATGTAATCTGAACCCTTAACTGTATCGTACATGTGCCAACGCCAGTCATCATCAGGATCATCACTTGCAATGGCGCAGGTAATACCGCCTTGTGCGGATACAGTATGGGATCTGGTTGGAAATACCTTCGATATCACAGCGGTATTTCGACCGGATTCAGCCAACTGCAGCGCAGCACGCATTCCAGCACCGCCGCCACCGACGATAATGGCATCAAAATCGAGAACAGGTATATTACTCATTAATTTCCCCAGAGAATCTGAATGCCCCATACCAGGTAGACCACCAGGATCGAAATGCAAACAATTTGATAAATGAATCTTAGGGTATCAGCACCATCACCCATCAAGTGACTACGTATATAGTCCGTCCCCACAGTCCACAGACCAATCCATGCATGAGCGCAGGTCGATAACAGTGCGATTACGGTGAACACCTGCATCCAGGTCTGCGAAAACAGTGCCCGCCATTCCTGGTAGGTAATTTCTGGCTGGGAAACAATGTAGCCAAACAATACAATTGTGTAAGCCGTCAAAATCCAGGCCGTGGCGCGTTGCAGCAGCCAATCGGAAACCCCATTCCGACTAAAACTCGTTACTTGTGAAACCATAATAAACCTATATAAATATCAATCACGTTCTTGTTTCTTAACGATTGCTTGTTAACTAATCTTGTCTTCTAAAGCTGGATGACCCACAGAGCAGCCAGGAAAATTAACACTGAGGAAATCATAACCACCAGCCGTGCAGCAAAGAGTGTGCCTTCTGTGGTTTCTGCAACGCCAAAATCTACTATCATGTGTTTAATGCCAGCGACGAAATGATAAGCGAATGCGGATAGACAACCCCAGGTGATGAACTTGCCCAGAGGAGAGCTCACCAGGACCTGTAGCTCGGCGAAGCCTGCTTCTGATGACAGAGATAAATCGAGTGCGTAGAGTCCAATGCCAATTATAACTAACAAGATCACACCGCTTATGCGGTGTGTAATGGACGCCCAACCGGCAAATGGCAATTTAAATGCCATTAAATCCAAAATGCCCACGTTAGTGGGGCGTGTATCTTTCTTCACGAATAATTTCTCCATAAAAAGCGGGAACCAGGCATAGCGACTTCTAAATAATTTCTTATAGATTCCTATAAGATGTGCAGTCCCGCTATTGGTCCTGATATCAATCTCATGTAGCGCCCCCATGCAAGGCTCTGCGCGGCGTAATGATAGTGATATTGTACGAGAAAAACAAACGCTTGCTCACCGAAAGCCACGGCTCGCGGGCTTTACAAGCTGAGGTGGTTTTGCTTTCATATAGCGCTCGCCTTGAAGCCGTTTTTTCACGAGCACAATTCAAAATTTATATAATGATGAGCCGATCGGAGCCTCTTAAATGACACAGAAAGTTGAAATTACAATTGACGGTAAGACCGTAGATTTACCGGTGCTCGAGGCAACCGAAGGCCTGAACGTCGTTGACGTGAGGGGCTTGATTGCCGAGGGTGTTTTTACTTTTGACCCTGGTTTTTTATCCACTGCAGCCTGTGAATCACGCATCACCTACATCGATGGCGATAAGGGAATCCTCATGTATCGAGGATATCCTATCGAACAACTGGCAGATAATTCCAGCCATATGGAAGTATGTTCTTTACTGCTAAATGGCGATCTTCCCACTGCATCTGAACTCGCAACCTTCGAAAGTGAGATCAAATCACGAATGGCGATAGACGATCATTTCAAACACTTATTTGATGGGTTTACACAAAAAGCGCATCCCATGTCGATGCTTACAGCGGCCATAGCCGGCCTGGCATCGCTCTATCATGATGATATGGATATCAGTAATCCGGCACATCGTAAAGAGGCAGCGCTAAACCTGATTGCAAAGATTCCAACACTGGCCGCAATGACTTATCGCAAGAGCATCGGCGCAGATTTTATTGATCCTGATCCATCTCTCGCTTATGCAGAGAACTTCCTCAATATGTGTTTCGGCGAACCGGGCAAAGCATCAACCGTCAGCCCAATTCTCGCCAGCGCCATGGACAAGATATTTATCCTCCATGCCGACCACGAACAGAATGCCTCGACATCAACCGTACGACTGGCAGGTTCCACCGAAGCCGACCCTTATGCTGCAATTGCAGCCGGGGTTGCAGCACTATGGGGCCCATCCCACGGTGGCGCGAACGAAGCCGTGCTGGATATGCTCGGTGAAATCGGAGACGAATCCCGGGTACAGGAATTCGTCGATAAGGCAAAAGACAAGAATGACCCATTTAAACTTATGGGCTTCGGTCACCGGGTTTACAAGAACTTTGATCCAAGAGCAACCGTCATGCAGGCAAGCTGCCAAGCAGTACTCGAAGAGCAAGGCGTCGACAATGAGCCTCTACTCAAGGTCGCCAAACAACTTGAGAAAATCGCACGTGAACAAGATTACTTTGTAGAACGCAAGCTATACCCCAACATCGACTTCTATTCCGGCATCACCCTGAAAGCAATGGGAATCCCAACAAGCATGTTTACTGTGATCTTCGCACTGGGACGTATGCCTGGCTGGATTACCCACTGGGACGAGATGCTCAGCGCCCCATTTAAAATCGGACGGCCTCGCCAGCTCTATGTTGGCCCATCCAGGAAAGAATATTCAGACATCAACGATAGATAAATCCATTGTTGATCAGTGCCAGTTGTTCCTGCGCAGGAACAACTGGCACTGATCCAGAACTGTTGTACCCATTTACTCATTGAGGAAATCCCCTTGAACATATCAGCTACCTTCGAGACCAGTAAAGGTCCGATCAACCTGACCCTTTTTCCAGACCAGGCACCCGTTACTGTTGCCAGCTTTGTGAATCTGGTGAACAAAAAGTACTACGACGGACTACAATTCCATCGTGTCATAGGTCAATTTATGATTCAGGGCGGCTGCCCGCTAGGTACTGGCACAGGCGGCCCGGGCTACCAGTTTGAAGATGAATTTGACGCATCATTACGACATTCGGCACCTGGCAAATTTTCCATGGCGAACTCTGGACCAGGCACTAATGGCAGCCAATTCTTTATCACTCACGTACCAACGCCGCACCTTGATGATGCGCATTCAATCTTTGGCGAAGTGGTATCTGATGCAGATCAGGATATCGTCAACGCCATAGAGCAAGGCGACAAGATCATCAGCGTTAGCCTCAGCGGCGACACAGAAGAACTCTTAAGCGCTCAAGCCAGTCGCATAGAAGAGTGGAATGCTGCACTTGCAAAAGATTTCCCTGATCTATAAACCTGCCCTATTCACAACCATTGATGTTGCTGGTCTATTCTGCCTAAGAGTTGCTTATGAGTTTTAATGGCCTGGGAATGCACCTGGGCAACCTCAGTTTGCTATCGAATGCCGAGACGCGCTCAATCAGCCCGGAAAACTTTACCGGAGAGAAAGGTAAAGGAGGAATGGCAACCGAGGGCACAGGCCTTGGGCCAGCAAAAGATCTGGGGCAAGGATGGAAGGTGTCGCCTTCAGTTGTAGTTGAGGCAGGCGAAACTTTTACCCTCGCGGAAATTGACGGCCCTGGCGCCATCCAGCAAATGTGGATGACGCCTACAGGCAATTGGCGCTTCAGCATCCTAAGAATCTATTGGGATGATCAGGAATTCCCTGCCGTTGAATGTCCGGTCGGCGATTTCTTTGCAATGGGCTGGGGCAAGTACGCCCAACTATCATCGTTAGCAGTTTGTGTGAACCCTGGTAGTGCATTTAACTGTTATTGGGAGATGCCATTTCATAAGAAATGCCGCATCACCATGACCAACATTGCAGACGAATCAATGGTTCTGTACTACCAGGTAAATTACACACTAACTGAAGTACCTGAAGACGCTGCCTACTTCCACGCTCAGTTCAAGCGAACCAATCCGCTTCCATACAAGGAAGACTATACAATCGTCGATAATATCAAAGGTCAGGGTCAATTCGTTGGCCTGTACATGGCCTGGGGAAGCAATAGTCGAGGCTGGTGGGGTGAAGGCGAAATCAAATTCTTTATGGATGGCGATGACCAATTCCCGACCATATGCGGTACCGGCACGGAAGACTATTTCTGCGGCTCATACAATTTCGACGTAGGAGTGGAAAATGGCGGCTATCGAGAATTCACTACCCCGCAAGCTGGCCTTCATCAGGTCATCCGACCAGACGGACGCTACAGTTCCCAGCAACGCTTCGGCATGTATCGCTGGCATATATCTGATCCCGTCAGATTCAAGACTGATTTGAGAGTCACCATGCAGGCACTTGGCTGGCGGAAAAATCGTACTTATCTGCCCTTAAAAGATGATATTGCGTCAGTTGCTTATTGGTATCAAACACTACCCGGCACACCCCACCCTGCGTTACCAGAAAGGGATTATCTGGAAGTCAATTAGACTCTGTCCGCAGCGGAGAGTACGGTTTGTACGTTTGCCCCTCTATTGCCAGAGCTCAGCGATCGGACATCGTTAACGAAGAACACGGTATGACTTTATCTGGATGTGTATTTGCAGGGATGCAAACTTGGCTGCACATATATGTGCGTTTCGATTCCAGATAAAGATAAACCTCTATTCGTATCGGCGTTAAATCCGATTACTCCTTTTTGAGCTGGTGAAATTCTCTTTAGCAGTGACCGCTCTGGCAATAGAGGAGCTCAGTGATCGGACATAGTTAGATCCTGTCCAGCTTCATCCCTGCGCCCTGAATGCATAGAGCGTTCGCCCCTTTGCGCACAACCGTCCTTCATCGTCTGTGATATCAATTTCCACCATGGACAATTGCCTGCCACGTTTGATGACATTCGCTTCTGCATAGATATGTGCGCCGTGGGATTGACGCAAATAAGTGATACTTAGCTCTGCCGTTCCAGCCGGCTGCTCGCCCTCTCGCATTTCCGCGAAGATGGCCACCAGCATTGCAATATCCACCATCGCAGCCAGAACACCGCCATGAACGCTGCCGCCAATTCCACCAGGTGTATTCTCGTCTTTACGCAGTACTATTTTGCCATATCCTGGCCGCCGTTCGACAACCGTCACACCCAGACTTTTGTGGTAAGGGTTGGTATCAAAGTTCGCTTTATATTCCTCAAATGTAGCACCCGTTATAGCGGGCATTAACCATCACCCCGAACCTTACCCTGAGAACTGGCATTATCAATCAACTCATCTACATTCAGGTTTTTCACCCAGCCCTGGAATTCAGAAATATTCGCCGGGATGACAATTCGGCTCTGGCTGAGTGACTTCATGGTATTGATATAACGTTCGTTCAGCTGTAGCTTCAACGCGGCGGTTCCACCTTCCCGATTTACTACACTGCTGATCTTCTCAATCGACTCAGCCGTTGCTGCGGCAATAGAAAGTATTTCCGCAGCTCTACCCTCAGCTTCGTTAATTCTCTTTTGCATCTCACCTTCAGAGCGGTTGATTAGTTCAGCCTTCAAACCTTCTGAACGATTTATCCTGCTTTGTTTATCACCTTCACTTGCCGCCAGAATCGCACGCCTTTCCCGCTCTGCACTGACTTGTTTTTCCATTGCATTTCGCACCGTATCAGGGGGTGAAATATTCTTAATTTCATAGCGATGCACCTTGATACCCCAGGCTTCTCCTGCCTGATCCAGAACCTCAACAACTTTGGCACTGATAAGGTCGCGCTCCTCAAATGTTCTGTCCAGATCAAGCGTTCCGATGACGGACCTTGTTGTCGTTTTTGCCAGTTGTACGGCAGCATATCGATAATCTACGATGCCATAACTCGCCTTAACCGGATCCCAGATGGACATATAAATAACTCCATCGACAGTCACCTTAACTTCATCGCCGGTAAAACAATCCTGAGGAGGAACATCAATGGCCTCTTCTCTCAGGTCTTGCTTAAAAGTGACAATATCAACGAAGGGGATCAACGCATGGAAACCCGCTTCCAATGTCTTGTGGTACTTGCCGAACCGCTCGACCACTTGAGCAGTTTGCGTAGACACGAGACGAATGCTTTGAATAAACTTCCCTATCAGGACAAGAAAAATAATTCCCCAAACAGCCAATACAAATAGATCCATCATGATCTGCCCCTCCCAGCTTTGCCATTATTAGATTTACCACCACCTAAGGTGTTAGACACCTGGTCAAAGCCTTCGAAGAAACCCTCTATCCTGGCCAGGTCTTGCGGCACGATAGAAACGTCGGCCTCCTCGAATAAATCAGATAATCGATCGATATAGGTCTCGATCAGCCGCATATTCATTGCCTGACTGCCGCCGGGTTTACTGACGGCATCTGCAATCGCCGTCATGCCATCAGCGGTAGCCGTCGCTAGAATCGAGATTTCACGGGCTTTACCCTGAGCCTCATTAATTCTCTTTTGCCGCTCACCTTCAGATATGTTGATGGCTTCCTGCCGCTCTCCCTCAGATAGGTTGATGGTGGAATCCCGCTCCGCATTGGCCAGGGTAATTTCTGCCCGCTTCTGGCGCTCGGCTTCCATCTGCTTCTCAAGTACATCGATAACGTTGTATGAAGGGGTAATATTCATGACTTCATATCGCATCACCTTGATCCCCCATGTCTCTGAGGCACGGTCTATTTCCCGAACGAGGGTTGCGTTTAATGCATCCCGCTCGGAGAAGGTCTCACTTAGTTTCAGCTTACCCACTTCAGATCGGACAGTTGTTTGCGCCAAATTAATTGCGGCCATCAGGTAATCTTCGATGCCATAACTGGCCTTATACGCATCCATTACCTTAATATAGAGCAGACCATCTACGTCGATCTGAATGTTGTCTCTGGAAATGCAGCTTTGATTGGGCACATTCAGGCACTGCTCCCTGGTCTCGTGCCTATAGCGAACCCGATCAACAAAGGGAATGAGCAGATGAATACCCGGATCAAGCACACCTCTAAATTTCCCCAGACGTTCAATAACACATTGCTCACGCATTGGCACAATTAGAACCAAATTGTATGTGAAAAACCCAATAACCAATAACGTTATGGTGATGATAATGCCCAGCATTCCCTACTCCTTGTCTTGATCTACTACATTTTCACTAACGGGTTCCACCAGGTAAGTGGTGTTCTCCCGAGCTACTATTTTTACTTTTGATCCTACAGACATTGTTTGTCCGTTGCCAAGCGCTTGCCAGACTGTGCCCCTATATTCGATCTTACCCGTGGACTCACCGGGGCCGATAATTTTCACTACATCGACGACCTCATCAAGGTCATCCAGAATCTCCTCGGTATTGCCGAAGCTATAATCCCCTCCCACGAAGCGCGTAAAGAAGGAGCGTAGCGTTATAATTAGAGCCAATGAAACAATGAAGAACATCGTTAACGCACTGACCCATTGCGAAACAAGACCCATCCACAAGGCACCTGCGACAATCAAACAGGCAGCGCCAAGGAAGAATACTATACCGCCTGGAATGACTAATTCCGCCACCATCAAAGCTAGCGCTGCTATAATCCAATAGTTGGGATTTGTAAGGATTTCCATCTGTGGATTTGACCTGTTTTGACATATTATGTCAATAAACAATTATGGAAATATAGTGAATGAAAGGTGTGATACTTGATGCAGATAGTCTTGGAAAGGTTGATCTCTCGCCCATCACAGGATTGTTTCAGGACTGGCAGGTATTCGGAACCACTTCGCCGGATCAAACTTCCGAGCGGGTATTTGACGCGAACATAGTCCTGTCTAACAAGATCGTTCTGGATAAGGACATACTAAAAGATTCAAGCGCTGTGCAACACATCAGCATTATGGCGACTGGGACAAATAACGTTGATCTGGCAGCGGCAAAGGCGGCAAACATTATCGTCAGCAATGCCGTTGCTTATGCGACTCCCTCGGTTGTACAACATACGATCAATCTCATGCTGGCACTCGCCACCAACATTGCAAAATACTCCCAGGACGTTATAACCGGCAAGTGGCAAAAAGCCGGCGCCTTCTGCATGTTAGACCACCCAATTTCTGAACTAAATGGTAAAACACTTGGCATCGTCGGCCACGGGGAACTCGGTAGCAATGTAGCGGCCGTCGCTCGGGCATTCGGGATGGACGTACTCATCGCAAGGCGATCTGGCTCAGCCAACAAAGATACCCTGCCGCTCGAAGAGCTCCTGCCAGTTGTGGACTATCTCAGTTTACATTGCCCCCTGACGGATCAAACAGAGAATATGATCAATAAAAACTCATTGAAATTAATGAAACCTGGGGCTTTCCTGATTAATACGGCAAGGGGCGGCCTGATCAATACCGGGGATCTACTGGACGCTCTGAAATCCGGCATTATCGCGGGCGCCGCAATCGACGTTCTTAACATTGAACCCCCCACCGTCGATGAACCCCTCACCAATGCTAGGCTCGTAAATCTAATCATCACCCCCCACAATGCCTGGGGCAGCATCGAATCACGCCAGAGACTAATCGTTCAGATGGCCGAAAATATCAAAGGGTTTTTACAGGGTGATCCGCTGCGAGTTGTTAGCTAACCTTTATAACAGCCATTTCCTTAAGTTGAGCCTGCTAGCGCCGTCAGCGTATTCTGGGCCGATGGGAAACGAGTCAGTTCCAGCTCATCACGAACCTGCTTGCCAATCTCGTTTTCCATATCATCAATCGGAATGCCCATCGCGTCCGCAATGCGAACCATACGCTGGAAGTTGGCGGCAACGCCGCTTGCATCGACCAGAACTCGCGCATCGCTGGCTGCAAGTAGCTGCGCTCTGGCTTCTGCCAAATCCTGTTCATCTCCCGAAGCTACAGCTTCGGCAAATTTCATCAATTCACTACCAAATTCAACACCGGACGCCGCCGCCTTCCCGCTCCCGTTTATACCCTGGATATCGACCTTGGTTTCCGTTACCTTCGCGCTCACACGGAGCATCGTTGCATGTGCGCTGGTTCAGTAAAAGCATTCATTGACCGACGAAACCCTGCCGGCAATAAGCTCCATTTGCATGCGGTTGATCGAACGATCGTCCTGCTTGAAGAAATTTCGCATGCCTGCCATCGAAAGATACTGGGCACTGGCGAGCAACTTCCAATCCCGGAGTGCATCGGGTACCAGGGTGAGTGCACGAAGTACATTCGCTGTCATGCCGTTGGCCCAGAGATCACTCTCATCTCCTACGGCGCCGTCGCCGGGAATCATATGGACAAACCCCGTCCCAGCGGTTGCCTGTTGCGGCCGGTAGTGACTTGCTTCACCTAAAACAGGCACCGGCAAGTCTTCCAACGATAGTCCAAGGGCGCGATTAAACTCGTCAATGCTGAAGAGAGAAACAACAATGCCAGCCAGCTCCACATAGGCCTCATTTGTCAGCCCTTGCCCGGCATTTTCGTCTACATAGCTTTGAGTGATACGACCCTGGTCAGTAACGATACGATGCACAGCATCTATCGCCAGATTACTCAGCCGGCCGCTATGTTTATGCTCGCCTTCATAGGTATAGGGTGACAGGGCTTTTTTACGTTGCACACAATATTCACATTGGGTGGCGTTCCGAACTTCCTCGGCTATGTCAATCCGTTCTGCCCCGGTCCACCAGCAGCCAGGACTTGCCAGTGTGCTCCAGAAATTTCGGTAGGCCTGCTTAATGTCGTCCCGAATGGGGTAAGGCGAATCCGGGTATTCAAAATGTGCCATAAATAAACTCACCATCTAGATCAATTAGTCAAACTAAATCATTTTTTTCACCGGCAATCAATTCCCGGAGGCTGGCCAGATTTCTCCACGCATGCCCCGCTTCGCCGCGACTTATTGTTGAACACCAACTTCAGGCGATACTAACGAACCAGATACTTCATTGCCGACTCAATTCCCGCAACACTCAAATGATACATCTTGTCATCCATGATCCGAGCAACCAGCTTCGTGGTATACGAATCCTTCCACTCAGCCGGGTTGGCGGGATTTAACCAGACAATCTTTCTGAATTGCTCCAGCATCTGCATCATCCAAACCTCACCGGTTTCAGCATTGTAGTGCTCCACGCTGCCGCCTCGCTCCATAATTTCATGACGGCCCATCTGGGCATCACCAACAAAAATGACCTTGTAGTCTCTGCCGTACTTACGAAGAATATCCAGGGTTGAAACCTTATCCTCTCCTCGTCTGTTATTCTCGGTCCAAACTGATTCATAAACAAAATTATGAAAATAGAAAAACTCCAGATACTTGAACTCACTTCGAGCAGCGGAAAATAGTTGGGCGCACATTTCAATATGGTCATCCATCGAGCCACCAACATCGAGAAATAGGAGAACCTTCACCGCGTTTCGGCGCTCAGGCACTTCGATAATCTCCAGCAAGCCACCATTTTTGGCTGTTGTGCGAATAGTATCCTCCAGATCGAGCTCAAACTCCGCCGCCGTGCGGGAAAACTTTCGCAAGCGCCTTAAGGCTAGCTTTATATTTCGCGTTCCCAATTCAACGTCGGGATCATAGTCCTGGAACTCTCGGAGCTGCCAAACTTTAAGGGCGGATCGCTGACTGATGGACGCAAGGTCTGTGCGCACGCCCATGCCTGGTTTATTGCCGCTGCCTTCTCCCTTTTTACCATCTTTGCCTTCGCCTTTCTCACCATCGTCGCCTTCGCCCTCTTCGCCTTCATCCCCCTCACCGCTTTCACCACTATCACCTTCTTCTAGAGATTCACCCTCTTCGTCGTCCGCTTCGCTCTTGGCATCACCTTGCTTGCCCATGTCCCTCTCAAGAAATTCCTCGCTCATCTCATCCCGCTTATCTTCGCTTGAAGCTTTCTCGTTTGCAGGCAACTCATTAGCAGCCTCCTCATCACCGCTTTTCGATGGCGCCAATCTTTTCCCTGCCTGGGTTTCGGAATTTTGTTCAAGGAGGGTTTGCCGATACTCTGCAAGTGCCGCATCCAGATCCCTTTGTGATATCGTTGGAAATATCTGGACCAGAAGAGTCTTCAGCAACGCTACACTGTCGGGGGTTTCAAATACTGGGTTCCAGCCATCGAGGCTCTTGAAATAGGAATTGAATGCAAGATCAAAACGATCAAAGTATTTCTCGTCTTTAACCAGGCACAATCTGCTGAGGTAATAGAATCGATCAAGATCAGCAAATACCAGCCTGGCTTTCAGCGCAGCCAGAAAGTCCAACAATTCACGAAGTGAAACAGGAAGTCGGTGCTTTCTGAGGTGCAGGAAGAATCGCAGCAGCAATTAGGTGGTTCCTGCAGGGTAAATGGCGAAATTGGGTGGGACTTCCAAATTTTGAAGATTGTCAGGCAATTAATTTTATCACTTGTAAAGGCGTTAGTACCGGTGGTCTTGGTTTGCTTAAGAGCTGACTGTGGACTGAATGTTTAATTCAGCCAACTACAACTGATAGGCAATTCCCTGTCGATATTTATCCAGCCTGCTTCTATATCGCGAACCTACCTTCCTATAAAGTTGGGTTTGCGCTTTTCCTTAAATGCTGCCCGCCCCTCTTTATAGTCTTCACTATCAAAGCATGCATTGACCATCTCCTCCACAGAGGCCAGGTCACGATGGTCGGCGTCTTTCATTGCCTCAATCACCGCTGCCTTTGCAGCTTTCACAGTGAGCGGCGCATTGCCTGCAATGAGCACCGCATAGTCTTTTACTTTTGATTCCAGCTCGCCCCTGGTGACCACAAAGTTAATCAAGCCTATTCGCAAGGCTTCATCTGCTGCCAGGAATCGGGCTGTGAACATAATGTCTTTCGCCCGAGAAGGGCCAACCAGATCACAGAGCATCTTCAGCCCACTATAGTCATAACCCAAGCCAAGTTTTGCTGCTGGGATGCCGAAGGTGGAGTCACTTGTTGCGATTCGAACGTCGGCACTCAAGGCTGTTGCCAGTCCGCCGCCAATGCAAAAGCCCTGGATCATCGCAATGAGAGGCTTATCGATTTTGACCAACCATCTGTTTGCTTTCGCCGATACTTCCCCATAGTGTTTCTTTTGTTCAGCATTGCCGCGCTTGGTATCAAATTCAGAAATGTCGGCACCAGATACAAATGCCTTGTCCCCCGCTCCTTTCATTACCACGACGCGTACATCATCATCATGTTGAAACGACTCAAGTATGGTGCCCAGGCCCTCCCACATTTCGAGGGAAATAGCATTGCGGCGAGCCGGGTTGTTAAACGTTATCCAACCAATTCCATCTTCTACATGGGCCAGCATTTTGTCGGTATTCAATCTCATTAATTGTTCTCACTAAACGTATTTGTCAGGCCTTGGAAGGTCTATTTACCTAAATCACTATATTGCGTTCTTCTTCCTGAGGTCATCTATAGCCGCTTTGGAAATACCCATTTCCAGCAGCACTTCATCCGTATGCTCACCAAGTTCAGGCCCGGGCCGATCGAATTTCTCAGGTGCAGCAAAAGCCGACATATTAATTGGCGAGCGAACGAGATTGAATTCACCCAGGGACTCATGTATAACCGCCCTCTCCATCTTCAGGAATTTTACCTGCTCATCTTCGAAGGCTTCACCGATATTGTAAATCGGCCCACAAGGGCAGCCAGCAGCATTCATTTTCTCTACCAGTTCCTGAGTTGAAACCGTGGACGTTATTGCATTTATCTCAGCCCAGAGTTCGTGCCGATTTTGTACCCGATCCTTCGGATTCTTGTAACGTTCATCGCTCGCCATTTCCGCAACACCCATCTGTTCACAGAAGGCTCTGAACATCTTATTGGTACTTGCCGCTAAATTAACGCTTCCATCCAGAGTGTGAAAAACGCCCATGGGTGAATTAGTGGGATGATTATTGCCTTCCTGTTCAGGGACTTCACCGCGCATAGTGTATCTGGCGCCTTGAAAATCAAGTTTGGCCAACATGGATTCGAGGAGAGAGGTATGAACCCATTGACCTTCGCCAGTCCGTTCCCGATGCAACAATGCCAACAAAACGCCCTGGCCAAGAAACATACCAGCAGATGTATCACTGACGGCAATACCAACTCGCATGGGCCCCTGCCCCGGCTCCCCTGTTATTGACATCAGGCCGCTGGTTCCTTGAATGACCTGGTCAACACCCGGTCGCTTGCTATAAGGCCCTTCTTGCCCAAAGCCAGAAATACTGGCATAGATAATGGACGGATTTACCTGCTTCACAGATTCATAGTCAACACCGAGCCTGTATTTAACTTCCATGCGAAAGTTTTCAACAATAATGTCGGCCTTACGAACAAGTTGCATGAACAGCGCCAGGCCTTCCGGCGACTTTAAATTGATCGTGATACCGCGCTTATTTCGATGCAGGTTTTGCGAATCTGGCCCGTGACGACCACCAGTTACGTCACCGGCAGCCGCTTTTGGAGCTGGCTCGATGCGAATTACATTTGCCCCCCAATCCGCCAACAATCTCACTGCAGTTGGACCAGCCCGGGCGAGGGTCAAGTCCAGAACGGTATAACTGGACAAGGGCAGCTTTGATTGAGACGGCTCTGATGAAGAAAGCTTAGATGCAGAAGGCCCAGATGCAGGAGAGTCTGACAAAGGAGAGTCTGACATCGAGAGATCAGCCATTTTGCAGGATCGCTCTCAATTCAAGTGCAATCTCACTCAACTTGACCTGTAAAGCACGCGTATTTTTTGGCCCCATTCTAATCAGTTGTTTCTGCGCCGCACTAAGTGATTCAATCTTCCGATCTTCGAATTTATACATCACGACGGGGCGAACAAGTCTAACAGGATCTTTCAAGACTGGCGTTTCCAACAAGCGACCAATAGCCCTGAAAACGACGTCATCAAATTTTTGGTTCGGGTAGCCGAGTTCATCGTAGGCCTGTTGCAGCATCGGCCTGATCAGATAGTAAAATTCTGCGGTTCGTCTTGCATCCAGAGAGACTAATACTTCCGAGAAGAAGTTATACCTTTCGTAGGAAGCAACATCCATGACATATACGTCCTCAGAAAATCGCTGCACAGAGAAAGGCCGTTCCGGAGACATCACTCGTACAGTGTCTTTGGAGACCTGCCCGTTTGCGACGCCATCAACAAATGCCACCAGTTTCCTGATCAGTTCATTGGGTGAAAGCCACCCATTAATCCCTTCATGGCGGGTAAGGCTGACAACACCATCACGGATTAGCTGATCGCTGTCGTTTAGTAATGGAAGTATAAATGCCGGTTCGACAACTTCCTCGACAACCTCTTCAACGGTGGCTGTCTCTTGGTTCGACGCGGTGGCTGCGACTTCCGGCTTTGGCGATTCGATTACTGGATCTTTAACATCAGGCGCTGGCTTTGGAATGGCAATTTCCTTGGAGACAACAGCAGGTTCTGGTTCGCTACCGGTAAATGAATAGATGGCAAACCCAGCGATAGCTAGTCCAACAACGATTAGTGCAATGATTACGGGTCGATTTTCAGACATTAAAGCCTCTGTTGGTCATGGATATTAAATTCGGGGACATTTTCTGTGCATCCGGGCCTAAGAACAAGCGTAATTCCTGAATCAGGTGTGAGTTCCAGTTTTCTTCCATCATAATTCCACTGATGTTTAATCTATCGCCTTATTTTTATGACTTTAACAACATTTTTTTCGCAGCAACAAGATATCGCATCAAGACAAGCCCGGTTTCTTCCAATGAGCGGCCGTAACCCACCACGCCATCAACGTGCCCTCCCATGGCGAGAACATTCGGCAGTTCACTTCCTTGAGTATACTCCTTGATTGCATCGGCCATCTCAGGCGTTCCGTAAGTGATAGTTGCAGCAGTCACCGCCAGGCCCATTCGACCTGCTGTATGCCAAATATCCGGACTATGAAGATGGAAGACCGCAGCAACCTGCGGACAGGCATCGTATATAACACCATGACTCAGCGACTCCGACGACGGTGAAACATTGCCACGAGATGAAACACTATTGTCAGCAGCATTCCACCTGACGACTTCTGCATAATCATCCAGGTTCGTTCTTTCAATATTGCCGGTCTGCGTGCCTGAAATGAGAAAACCAGCGTCTGTTCTCTGACTCAGGTTACCGAAACCGTATCCATCATATCGCCCATCAATTTGTCCTATGGTCTCCATCTGCTTGAAAATTGACCGCCAGGCGTCAATTTCATCGATATCAATGTTTTGAAGTTTCGTACCCTTGTGTTCAAGATGAAACTTTATGACACCTTCGGTCTCTTCAGTGGCCATGGCTTTGCTCCTGCACAGCAGTGCGCAAATTCACCGGGAATGGAGGATTGATAATGCCAGTCTCTGTAATAATCCCGGTCACCAATTCCGATGGTGTCACATCAAATGCTGGATTTTGTACCTTGATGCCATCTGGGGCATGAGAGTTACCTTTTATACCGGTGACCTCATGAGACTCACGCTGCTCGATGTTGATTTCTGCGCCCGTCCCGGTCAGCAAGTCCAGCGTCGAGACCGGGCATGCCACATAGAAAGGAATATCAAAGTGCTGGCATAATATAGCCAGGTTCAGCGTACCTATTTTGTTAGCCACATCACCATTGGCCGTAATTCTATCCGCCCCAACCAATACCATATCTACTTTGCCCGCCGCCATCATACTCGCTGCCATATTGTCAGTTATTAATGTACAGTCGACGCCAACTCTATGAAGTTCGTATGCTGTAAGGCGCGCCCCTTGCAGCAGGGGTCTGGTTTCGTCGACATAAACATGGACCTTAATGCCCCGTTCGAAAGCTCTGTATATAGGTGCCAGTGCTGTGCCCATCTCGGAAACTGCCAGAGACCCGGCATTGCAATGAGTTAGAACCTGTGGATATTTCTCTACCAGAGAGACCCCGTGATCGGCGATTCGATGGCAGGAATCAATATCCTCTGCATGAATATTGACCGCTTCGCGTTCGAGTGCATCGAGCAAGCTATTTGCGTCGCTCCACTCGTCCTTCAATAAATCCATCATTCGATTAATCGCCCAGGACAGATTCACTGCTGTTGGGCGTGCGCTGATCAAGTAGCCTGCTCTTTGTTCCAGTTGTTCCTTTAATTCGGAAAGAGAAAATGTCTTTCCCAGTAATCCTACTAACAATCCGTAGGCTGCGGCGATACCTATTGCTGGAGCTCCTCGAACTGATAATGTGAGTATTGCCTCAAACACATCCTCAATGCGGCCACAGTTGATCTCGCACTCTTCCAGGGGAAGCAGCCTCTGATCAAGGAGCGTCAGGCTTCTATCATTCCATTTCACTGCCTTGGGCAGTTTATCTAACATATTCAACGATCAGACCTCATCTATTAGGGAGCGTTTACAAACGAACGGTACAGGCAACAGGTTATACTGGACAATCAAAATTCACCTGGACGAAAATAGACACCGGAAACTTGCTGCTTCAAATCACGAGCTGATTATTCATAAGCGGCAAATTGTCAGCGGCAAGCTAGAAAGTTGCGAACAACAACCGGCAATCAAATGATCAAACAAATACTGGAGAAACAATCATGGCAGCAGCACTCGTCAATCGACATGATGACAACGGCATCGCTATTCTAACCTTGAACCGCCCGCAGAATCTCAATGCTTTGAGCCCAAATTTGTTTGTGGAGCTCAGGCAACACTTCGACAATATCAAGCAAGCACAAGACTCAGTAGGCTGCGTTATACTTCGCGGAGAAGGACGTTCGTTTTCTGCGGGAAATGATTTGAATGCCATCAAAGCGGGCGAAGTAGCGCCATCCAAGTACTATCAGGCGGAAACGCTGGAACTGATCGAAAACCTGCCACAACCAGTCATTGCCTCAGTCCAGGGACATTGTTATACGGGTTCGCTGGAACTGGTGCTGGCCTGCGATCTGTTGATTGCAGCCGAATCTGCGAAGTTCGCAGACACTCATGGAAAGTGGGCGATGACGCCAACCTGGGGAATGTCGCAGCGACTTCCCAGACGCATCGGCCCAATAAAGGCAAAGGCCATGATGTTTACGGGCCGTGTGGTCACCGGCATCGAAGCGGTCACCCTTGGACTGGCAAATGAATGTGTACCCGATGAAGAGTTGGCGTCGCGAACCCTTGGTCTCGCCGCGGAAATTGTTAAAAACTCATGGCACACCCTGCGAGGTGATAAAATGCTGATCAATGCAGGCTTGAACCGGCACCTGGCGGACGCACTCAATTATGAGCGGGAAAACAGCCCTGGCGTCGGCGCTGACATGGCAGAACGCCTCGCTGGCTTTGGTAAATCGTAAATAAATTGGTATTTGCAACGAAAATAACGAAGCCAGTAAAGATACGAGTGAAGGAACTTTCACGCAACATGCCGACGACAGATTTGCAGGAAATTGATGGCAGATTCAACGATTAACACTGTTGTTCTTCGTCATCACAGACAAGACTGCTGGTTAAGGTTTACCGAACCTTTACAGGTTGTGAGCGCCTGGTCGGTCGATGAGGTTAAGCCAGCCTTGAAAAAAATCCAGCAATTGGTCAGTGATGGCTGTTACGCGGCCGGTTTTATCACATACGAAGCTGCTCCCGGATTCGACCAGGCCCTAATCACAAAAGCGCCCTATTCATTACCTTTGCTGTGCTTCGGCTTGTTCCATTCATGCGAGAAAATACAGGCACCTGCCGCAGAGCAAATGCAGCTTAGTAATACGGAGTGGCAAACATCGTTAGATCAGCATGATTTCAGCAAAAATATTACTGCAATCAAGAAACACCTGCTTGAAGGCAACTGTTATCAGGTCAATTTTACAATGCAGCAGCGGATGTCATTCAGTGAAGACGCACGGCGATTCTTCAATCATTTTGCCACTGATGCTCCCTATGGCGCGCTGATTGAAATGGACAATTATACGATCTGTTCGTCATCCCCTGAACTCTTCTTCGACCTGCATCAGGGAACCATCCGGCTAAGACCAATGAAGGGCACGGCGTCGCGCGGCATGACCCAGGAAGAAGATCAGCAAAATAAGGAAAATTTAGGAAACTCCATCAAGGACCGCGCAGAGAATTCAATGATCCTCGACATGATCCGAAATGACGTTGGCAAAATTGCGATTCCCGGGTCTATTGTTGTCGATCAATTATTCGCCCTGGAGAAGTACCCTACCCTATGGCAAATGACCTCCAGCGTCAGCGCCCGAACCGATGCACCGGTTAACAAAATTCTGGAGGCGCTGTTCCCCTGCGCGTCCATCACCGGCGCGCCAAAGGTCAGGACGATGGATATTATTGATTCCCTGGAACACGAGCCACGGGGCATCTATACAGGGTGTATCGGACTAATGACACCTGAGGGAGATGCGCAATTCAGCGTCGCGATTCGCACTGCATTCGTTGACAAGGATAAAAAGGAGATCAGCTACGGCATAGGTGCAGGCATCGTCTGGGACTCTAATGCGGAACAGGAGTACGAGGAATGCAAGTTGAAGGCCAGGGTACTGGACTCCGTTCATCCTAGATTCGAGTTCTCACTCATCGAGACAATGTTATGGCAACCTGAAGGTGGATTCTTTCTGCTGGACTACCACCGAAAACGACTGAAGGCTTCCGCCGAGTATTTCGACTTTAATTTTGCTGACGATAAATTCACAAACTTACTCGTCGAGCTGAGAACCGACTTGTTGGGACAAGATCCATTAAGAAAAGAAAAAGAAGAAGAGACGAGGCTGCGAGTCCGTATTCTTCTTGCCAAAGACGGTGATTTTTCGGTGGCTATCCATCCCCTGCCGCCAGAAGACCATTATCAACAAAGGCGAGTGCAACTGAGTTCAGACGTCGTTTGTACAGACAACCCTTACCTGTATCACAAGACAACCCACAGATCAGTATACGAGAAAGCGCTGGCTAATAACCCGGATTGCGACGACGTCATTCTGGTCAATCAGCATGGACAAATTACAGAATCTACAATTGCGAATGTTGTGATACGTCATGAGGGAAGGCTCATCACGCCACCCATCAGTTGTGGTTTATTGGCAGGCACTTATCGGCAAGCCCTGTTAGATGAGGGAGAAATAGTCGAGGGTATTATTGCTCGCGAGACAATTCTCGCGAGCAATGAGGTCTATCTGATTAACTCGGTTCGCCGATGGCAAAGAGTTCAGCTCGTGAAGGACTGATTCAACTTCAGCTTCAGGCTCTCAGGGCAGACATCATTTCCGATCGCTCATCAGCGTCAACGAAAGTAAAGCCACCGCTGGTTCTATCAGTGAAATCGCCATAGCGGCTCTGAATCTCACCTACAATTTTGCCAGGCTCATCCATAATACCAAATGTATTTAGCATTTCATCGCTGATCAGCTCGCCCATTTCCTTCCACTGCCCCTGCTTGGACATCGTATTAAGCTCAAACTGCATGTCGCCCCAGCCGTGTACACCAAGTACATTCTTGTATGCGGGGGTAGATCCGTAAAACGCAATGCGCTGCCTTGCTGCTGCCTTTTGGGCCTCAATGGCCTCTTCATCTTTCCCGGAAATAATGAACGGCGAATAACTTATCTCAAAGTCCGCTCTGGTTCGGCCGGACTTCGCCAGACCTTTCTCGACCGCTGGCAGAGTTACTTCGCGGATGTATTTTTCATTACTGAAGGGGTGAATAATCAGGCCATCTGCAACTTCTCCGGCAACTTCAGTCATGATCGGCCCGACCGCTGCAAGTATTACCTTAGGCGCGCCATACTCAGAATTTTCCGGCGTAAATGCAGGCGTCATCAGTGTGTGCGTATAGTATTTTCCTTCAAACCGTAAGGCCTCCCCGTCGTACCAGTTCGCCCATATGGCGCGCATCGCCTGAACCAGCTCCCGCATCTGAGGTGCCGGTGCGCCCCAGGGCATGCTAAATCGTTTAGTGATATGAGGTCGAATCTGCGAGCCAAGACCCAGGGCAAACCGCCCCTTGGAATATGCGTTGAGATCATGGCCTAAATTTGCGAGCACCATAGGACTTCTTGCTAATGCAATCGCGATGCCGGTACGTAACTCGATTTTCTCGCTGTGCTCAGCGGCCAATAAAAGAGGGAAAAAGGGATCGTGGTTCATTTCCGCTGCTCCAACCCCATCATACCCCTGGGCTTCAAGCTTCTTTATATGATCAGGGATCTGGCTCCAGTCCGCTGTTAAATGAGTATCTACTTTCATCTTTATCCTCTTCATAAGTTCGCTATGACTTCACCATAACGTACTTGGCATATAATTGTTAATGCCATCACAATCCCAAATTGTCAGTCATTACTCATACTTGTAATGAGTGCGGTTCAAGGCTTTCAGCTCTGCCGCCTTGTCCTCTGGAGCGCCATCATTCAGGAAGTTGCCACCGCCCGCTTCCGCTCCTGCAAGGAATTTCTGCAGGCCTGGCTGGCGAAGTGGCGGGTGGAGCTGAATATGGAAGCGGTAGTCTGTCGAACCCTCTGCATCATGGGGCACTTGATGCAAGGCAAGGATATAAGGAAAAGAACAGCGCCATAAATTATCAAATCGAACCAATACCTCGTGCAAGGTTTCAGCCAGGGCAATCAAGGCATCATCGTCCAGGTCGCTAATACTGCAGACCCTGGACTTAGGCATGATGAACGTCTCATAAGGGTAGCGGGCGAAATAGGGTATGAAGGCAAGGCAATCGTCATTCTGAACTATGATACGGCGGCCATCTTCCTCCTCCGCCAACAGCAGATCGTCAAATAGCGAGCTGCCATTCTTTATGTTGTATTTGACGGATGCGTTCAGCTCACGCTCGATCGTTTTAAACAGGAAATCCGTGGCGTAAATCTGGCAGTGGGGGTGCGGATTCGAAACGCCAACGACCTTGCCTTTGTTTTCGAAGATGAAGACGTTCCGGGTTTCCGGCTCTAATAACATGATACGTGTCTGTTCAGCCCAAATATTAACCACGTCCACCACATGGCCCACAGACATCTCTGCCAGGGTTAAATCATGCCGCGGGGAATAACATAGTACGCGGCATGATCCCCGCGCAGATTTTTGCTTAAAGAATCCATCACTGTCCAGGCTGCCTTCCAGCTCTGGCCGATGTTCAAGCCCATACGAAGGGTGGTCATTGTCAAATACATAAGTCGACTCATATTGGTCGTTTCTCTTACCGGAAACTCTGTCATTGCCAGGGCAGAGAAAACAATCATCCAGATAGGCTGGTATCTCAATGTCGGCATCTTCGATGACGGAGCCAGACCATGGTCTCTGGTTACGGTGGCTGGTTATCGTGATCCATTCTTCAAGCAGTGGATGCCATCGCCTTTCCCAAATCATCTAAGCCTCTCAAATTGTCAAAGCGCCAAGTTTACACGAACAAAGAACATCGATCTTGTGCTAATGTCCCATGACACAATTGGTTCTTTAGACAGCGCTCGTCCAGAAATGGAAACCACCGATATTACTTCCTTGGCAAGTGATTGTTTTATATAGCTAACAGGATTGTAGTTTTGCAATTATTGTTCAAGTTCGGGCATTTATGGACAGGAAGTAATTAGGTGAATAGATAGTCTAGTTAATTGCATTTACGAGAACTAAATAAGTGCTAAACAAAAACTAAACAAGAGCCTAAGCCATGGAAAATGATGTTGAACTAACGTCTGTAAGAGAACAGCACAGGTTTGACGAGGAAAAATTACGCGGCTATCTGCAAGAACATCTGGATCACGATTTTGAACAGATGGACATACTGCAGTTTGAAGGTGGGCAGTCGAATCCCACATTTCAACTCAACTGTGCAGAGTCATGCTTTGTCTTGCGAAAAAAGCCACCAGGCAAGTTATTAAAATCAGCGCACCAGGTGGAGCGGGAATTTCGAGTCATGGAAGCTCTCGGGCCAACAACTGTACCTGTGCCCGACATGGTGCATCTATGTGAAGACGACTCCATTATAGGCACGCCATTTTTCCTGATGAAGATGGTGGAAGGTCGCGTGCTGACAGACAACCATCTTCCATCATTTACGAAAGCCGATCGCCTTACCCTGCACAAAAGTTTTATTGAATCCGGAGCCGCCCTGCATAATATTGACTATAAGGCAGTTGGCCTGGAGACCTTTGGTCGCCCTGGTAACTACTATGCTCGCCAGGTTCATCGATGGTCCGAACAATACATTGCTTCTGAAACCCAGAAAAATGAAAACATGGATGCCATGATTGCATGGCTACCTGACAATATTCCTGAAGATGACGAGAGCACTATTGTCCATGGGGATTATCGAATCCCTAATTGCATCATCCATCCGTCAGAGCCTAAGATCATTGCCATGCTCGACTGGGAACTTTCCACCATAGGCCAGCCACTTGCCGATCTATCCTATTGGTGCAGCATGTTGTATCACGGTGAGCTTGAATTCCCGGACAACCCCGAAGAGGTGGGGCTAATGACAGAGCAAGAGACGCTTGACCTGTATTGCGAGCTAACGAATAGACCTGGGGTCGAAAACTGGAATTTCTATCTGGCATTCAATTTATTCAGAAGCGCCGCTATTCGCCAAGGTGTATACAAGCGGGGACTGGATGGAAATGCAAGCTCAGATCAATGGGAGCGCACTGGAGAAACCGCAATGAATGCAGCGGACCGGGCCTGGGCTCTGGTACAGGATGCTGGGCTCGCCTGATCAAGTCGATAAGTTTGACTTCTAATCCAGCTAGGCTATAGAATTTTCGGAATGCCCAGCGTCGGAATACTCTTCCAGTTCACTCGTAAATTCGATGTGTTGCATCAGCGCATAATGATAGGATTCGACCAGCGCATTCCAGCTCGCTTTGATTATATCGACATTGACCCCAACCGTACCAAACTTTTCCCCCTCAAAGCTGTGCTCCAGATAAACTTGAACCTTTGCCGCTGTCTCCTGAGTCGAATTAATCACCTTAACGCTGTAGTCAGTCAGATGAAGATCCTGAAGAATGGGGAATTTCTCGAGCAGCGCTTTTTGCAGGGCTTTGTTCAAGGCGTCAATGGGACCATGACCTTCAGCAGCACATAGATGTATATTGCCATCTACCTTCACTTTAACGGAAGCTTCAATCAAACCGTCACTATCAGAATGTGACTGACTATCATCGGATTCGCTACTGGGGGAATAAATTCTGTAATAGATGGGGTCAAAGCACGGATTGTACCTGCCCACATGTCGCCGCACGACGAGGTCAAAGCTGGCGTCTGCTTTCTCGAAGGAATATCCAGCATGCTCCTTATCCTGAATTTCTTCGAGGATTGACTTCACTGCATTCTTTTTGTTGGAGTTATCACCAGCGTTGTTATTAGAGCTATTATCAAGTTCCGGATATCGATTGGCGAGCTTCGCCCTAAGGTTTGAACCACCAGCCAACTCACTGATCAGAATCTTCCTGGAATTTCCTACCAGCTCCGGGTCTATATGTTCATAGGTCTCCGGATTCCTTTGCACAGCACTAACATGTACGCCGCCCTTGTGAGCAAATGCTGAAGGACCCACAAAGGGCTGCCCGCTGGGGCCTTGAATGCCCAGGTATTCCCAAATCTGTTTGCTGAGACTGGTGAGCCCCCTGATACTGCCCTCCGGCAGGCATTGATAGCCAAGCTTGAGTTCCAGATTACCAAGGATCGATGTCAGATCAACATTACCGCAACGTTCACCAATACCATTAATGGTGCCGTGGACCTGGATCACACCTTCCTCGATTGCTCGCAGCGTATTCGCCACTGCAAGACCGCCATCATTATGGACGTGTATACCAAGTTTAATTCCTGGCATTTCTTTTCTAACGGCCCTGATCGCGGCAGCTGTTTCGTGCGGCATTACTCCGCCGTTAGTATCACAGAGGATAACCCGGTCGGCGCCTGCATCGCTAGCAACCTGAATCGTCGCCAGGGCATATCCAGGATCACTCTTAAAGCCATCAAAGAAATGTTCTGCGTCAAAGAACACAGGTTTCCTGGTTGCTTCTGCGAGAAAGGCAACTGAGCCACTAATCATGTCCAGATTTTTGTCTGCAGTAACTCTCAAAGCCTGGTCAACATGCAAGTCCCAACTCTTGCCAAAGATACAGGTAATGTCGGCTTTAGCAGCAACAAGCTTCTGCAGGAAAAAATCATCTGCCGGCTTTACATCAGCGCGATGGGTCGATCCAAAGGCCGAGATTTTCAAGGTCTTTAATTCAAGCTCTCGGACTTTCGCGAAATACTCATCATCCTTGGGGTTAGAGCCTGGCCAACCACCTTCAACGAAGTCCACACCCATCCCATCCAACGCGATAGTGATGTCCAGCTTGTCGCCGAGGCTGAGGTTGATCCCCTCGCCCTGGTTTCCATCCCTAAGCGTGGTGTCGTAAATTTCTATCTTTTTCTTGGCCATCTCGTATTTCCGGTCAGACTTCAGGCATATCCCAAACTAGCAGCAGTCTTGGCAATCGCGTCCTTGGATGAAAGTAGACCGTCAAGCGGGTCATAACTCGCGGACAAAAAAGCCTCTCTGGCGCTGTCTTTCATGGTGATATCAAATGTATTGTTTACGCAGAATACCTTTAAATTCTCCAAATCGATAATAATCTCTGCTTGAGGATCCAGGGCAAGGGAACTAATAAGTTTCTCTCGGGGTTCCTTATCCATCATGACGCACGGTATGCCAAGGGTTGTACAATTTCCGTGGAAGATCTCTGCATAGGACTCCGCAATGACAGCTTTCAGACCAAATTTTTGAATCGCCTGAGGTGCATGTTCGCGGCTGGACCCGCAGCCGAAATTGGCATCTGAAATAAGAATTTCTGCCCCGTGGTGCTCTTCCTTATCGAGTACATGCCCTTTGGAACTGCCGTCGGCATCAAATCTAACGTCATAGAATAACGAAGGACCCAATTCGTCAAATGTGACGCATTTAAGAAATCTCGCCGGAATTATTCTGTCGGTATCGATGTCATTGCCTTCGACATACACACCTCTGCCAGCTATTTTAGTAATCCCATTCATATTTAATCTCCCAGTCCAAATACGTTACGAGCATCAGCTACCGACCCTTCTATCGCTGCAGCGGCCACCATAATTGGACTCATGAGTATGGTCCGACCAGTCGGTGAACCTTGCCTGCCGATAAAATTTCGATTCGAGCTTGAAGCGCATACTTCATCGCCCACCAATTTATCCGGATTCATCGCCAGACACATTGAACAGCCCGGCTTGCGCCATTCAAACCCGGCTTCTTCAAAGACTGTATGCAAGCCAAGCTCGCGTGCAGCCTTGTCAACTTTTTCCGACCCTGGTACCGCTATAGCTCTGACGCTTGATGAAACTTTCCTGCCTTTTAATAATGCGGCGACCTCTACGAAGTCGCTTAATCGACCATTTGTGCAACTACCTATAAACGCGACATCCACCTTTACGCCAACAATCGGCTGGTTCGCTTTCAATTGCATGTAATCAAGCGCATCAGAAATCAGGTTCTTATCGAGGCCAGTCGCCTGTTCAGGATCTGGCACAACTTCCAAAATTGATATTGCCTGTGCCGGTGTTACCCCCCAGGTAACGGTTGGATCAATCTCGGAGGCATTAATGATAACTACGTCATCATAGCTGGCATCCTCATCACTTGCATAAGAGCGCCATTTATCTACAGCAGCTACAAATGCTTCACCTTCAGGAACCCGTTCACGCCCCTTAAGGTAATCGAAAGTTGTGTCGTCCGGGTTGATATAACCACACCTGGCTCCCCCTTCAATACTCATGTTGCAAACTGTCATGCGTTGCTCCATGGTCATGTTCTCAATAACGGATCCCGCATATTCATACGCAAACCCAACGCCCCCATTCACACCAAGGGTGCGAATAATATGCAGGATGACATCCTTTGCGCATACGCCCGCGGACAGTTGCCCTTCAATCCGGATTTGCCGTACCTTTAAGGGATCCATGGCAATTGTCTGGCTGGCCAGGACATCTCGCACCTGACTTGTACCAACGCCGAGGGCGATGCAGCCAAATGCTCCGTGAGTAGATGTATGACTGTCACCACAGGCAATGGTCAGACCAGGCTGGGTTAAGCCAAGCTCAGGTCCAACTACATGAACAATTCCCTGGGACCCTGATTCAGGAGCAAAAAATTCAATTCCATACTCTTGAGCCGCATCAGCTAAGACCTGGATCATTTTCTCGGCCATGTCGTCGCTCAGCGGCCTGGACTGATCGTCCGTTGGGATAATGTGGTCAACAGTGGCAAAAGTGAGCTTGGGATAAGCAACCTTCAATCCCTTGTCCTTTAACATACCAAATGCCTGGGGACTCGTGACCTCGTGAATAAGGTGCAGGGCAATAAAGAGCTGGTATTGACCGCTGTCTAACTGACGAACAACATGATTATCCCAGACCTTTTGATAAAGCGTCTTTCCCATTTTGTTTCCTGGCTTATCGAAGAAGGTCGCGATTTTAGCATGAAAAACATCATTTTCTATTCCATTTGGGAATAGTCGAGATACGGTTTCACAGACTGCCTTACAGGGAGGGATTTACCAGTATCTTGGCATGTTTTTCAGGGTCGGCGAGATCCTTAAATGCCGCCGGCACACCATCGAGTCCGATTCGACCGGTAATCAGAGGCTCAAGATCCATCACACCCTCGGAAATTTGATGCAGTGTGTGAGCAAACTCTTCCGGTGTATAACCAAGCACAAACTGCAGGTTCAACTCCTTGTTGATGCCGATAAGTGGCCTGAAACTATCATGTTGCATGCAAACACCAACCACAATGATACGCCCGCCCCTTGGCGCGCCCACCATGAGCTGCTCGATCACACCAGGAATACCAACACATTCAAAGAATACGCCCTGTCGAAGTGTTTGATTACTGGTCAGGGGCTCCATTGGCATATCATTGCCGTCGCTATTCTTCGCGGCGAGTTCCGTCCAGCTCTCGTAAGGTGATTTATCCGCCGGATTAATAATAATGTCTGCGCCCATCTTGATGGCTAGGCCGCGCCTGGTTTCACTGTAATCCGCGGCAATTATGGGGCCGATACCCTGTAACTTTAAGGCCGATATTACCGCCAGACCCACTGGACCACAGCCAATGACCAGAGGGATTTCAGTCTTATCAATTTTCGCCATTTGAACTGCGTGATAACCCACGGCCATAGGTTCAGTTAATGCCGCTAAGTCAGTGGACAGACCATTGGGTACTTCGAGCAGCATGGCCTCAAACAGCACCATATTCTCTGAATACCCGCCCGGAACTTCATTTGAATAACCGACAGTTGAAACTTGCCCGCCG
Organism: Pseudomonadales bacterium; assembly: GCA_046582185.1. Taxonomy (GTDB): domain Bacteria; phylum Pseudomonadota; class Gammaproteobacteria; order Pseudomonadales; family Azotimanducaceae. The sequence continues at coordinate 140,989 of JAYGEX010000025.1, forward strand.
CGAAAGGTTATTGGCACCGAACAGACCCGGGCACCTGGCTTTAAGGTCTTTTGCGTGCCTGGACCATAATCGAGAATTTCAGCACAAAACTCGTGTCCCATGACCAGGTCACGACTTAAGTCCATCGAAAATGAGCCACCCGTTTCTACAGAGGTATCCACCATCTGCTGGCCAAATTTTAAGGCATGAAGATCTGACCCGCATATTCCACAGGCGAGCGTTTTAACCAGCACTTCACCTTCGCCAGCGACTGGCGTGGGATAGTCCCTCACTTCCAATACTGAATTCTTCATTATCGCTGCTCGCATTGCTGCTACCCTCTCTCTAACTCTTTGGTCTTTGCTTGTTTGTCTGCCAGACTGATGAGCTGACTGGCGAATTTTGAATTAGGCAGCACTTCGTAAAAAACGCCCTCCGAATCCGGTAATTCCACTACCTCTTCCCCTGTCCAGAATCCAACCACCCCTTGTCGGATAGCCAGAGATCTTTCCTTACCCTGAATATCCGGGAATTTACCAACGAACACCGTTTCGTTCTTCTCGCCGACCTTAACGCTGACGCGGGTCAGCGCAATCTCGGATTTCAATTTTCCGAACGCGGCATCATCCATCCCAATACCGTTAACATTGTAGCGAATATAATCCTGCCCTTTTTCACCCTTTGTTTGCGCATCACCAATCTCCAAAACTTCAACGTTGAACTCGCCAGAATCAAATGAGCCGCGTAACTTCCAAGAACAAGATGACATGCGGTCAGCGTCTCCGATGGCAGACGAAATCATAATGGGGCGATTGTCATCGAACAAAAACAATGGCATTTCATCGGCGTAACAGATGCCAATGCCAACTTCCAGTTGAGGCAGGCTGGTCTGGGCGGAATGAGCGTTTTTTGAGTTGATGATATCGAGCATCTCCTTTGCCATGCCGCAGGCCCTGGAAACTGAATACCATTGCGTTGGGCTATTTTCATACTCGTAAGTTCCGAGAATGACGGCATCGCCTTCTATAAACACCTTCACAGCACCGTATGTTTCTAATCGCTCATTGATAGGGTCGAAGAATCGCAAGCTAAAGTAACTGGCCGGGTTCAGATCCTGACGAATCAACTCCTGGGTTACTGTAGTGGAGCCTCTTACGTCAGCTTTCAAAATAGTGTGATGGATAATTTCCGGCTCTTCACTGGCGACCAGTTTCACTTCTTCGCTGTCCAGAAGACGATATAGCTGCCCCCCTGCTTTGGCCAGCTGCAATGACTCTTCATCAGTGATCACTGAAATTCGATTAAACACCCGATGCGCGAAACGATAGTACTTAAGGTGGAATCGAAATCTGAAAATATCCGTCAGAATTTTCAGGAAGACATCTTGCTCAGTCTCTTTGAAGTTCTCTTCAAATTCTTCTGCCAGCTGCGACAGCTTATCGACCAAGGCAACAGCGCCTTCCTTCGATTCATCAATTGTCGCAAGCAATTTGTTTGCGTTATCGTCTGCAACGATGGAAGCCGCATCGCCCAGCGCCACCAGATCAAGCTCTGACTGGCTGAGTTTTTCCCGCAGGTGATAACCGGCTGCCATTTTCTTCATGTCGACATTGGATGCAATGGTCTTCTTTAGTGAGCGAACAACTTTCATCAGCTGCTTAATCTCTGACTTAAAGATCCACTGTGCCTTGAGCCCAAATTCTTCCCTTACCAGTCGAACATACTTCGCCAGTAATTTTTCATCAAACAGAAGTCGAATGTTGCCGGGTTGTTCTAACCAGGTAAATGATTCACTAACAATTTCCTTCTGGTTTTCAGACGGCCCAAGCATGCTTTGAGCTGCAAAGAGACCGCCCAGTTCGTCATAAATTTCCACCTGACCTGAAGACAGCTCGGCAGAAGACTTTAACGGCTCGACCTTAAGTTCCGGCAATTGCGTGCTTAGCACTGACTCAAGCTCCGCATTAAGATCACTAAAGCCGACCCCCTCCTTTGGCCACAATGCATAAAATTCAACGAGCAGCAGAGGCTCAATTGGCGAGCGGGTATAGAGCAGAGGATTAAACATAATATTGGTGGCCTCAAAGAGCTCCTGCCCCAATATCTGTTCGCGAAGCTTCCTCAGCATCTTGTTTTCTTCTCTTTGTAGCTGGCGCAGAATCAGCCTGTTAATACGAAAGAGGAATTCGTCCTTACACTTCCGGAACCAGGTAATTTTCTCCTGGGTCGCAAGCAGCCCCCTGGAACCAGCCTGGTGTTGTTGGGCCTGGGATTCTTCAAGTTGTACCTCGTACTGTTCGAATTCCTCCCGGGTCGACTGCAATACAAATTTAACCACTGCGAATTGCAGGATGCGGATCTGGCCAAGAGTCAAATCGATCTTGTTACGATGCAAAGTGACCCCCATCATGTCGGAGTAGCAATCCCGGAAGTCGCTCATTTCTTCCGAATTACTCGACAACAACTTCTTGCCAGTGACAACTCGTCGAACCTGGCTCTCAATCAATTCCCGTAATTTGAAGACAAAGGAGGAGGACAGTTCAACATCGATTCGATGATTATCGACGCCTTTTCTGGCTTCCGTAAAATCCAGCTTGATTGGACGCGGTGCAGTCACCCGAACCAGGATTTCCTTGACAGACCTTATTTTTGTTTGTTCTACCATGAACCGGTCTTCCAGTTTTTATGACCTATCTGTCATTTCAATGCACTGCTAACAATATCCATAATAATGGGTATTATCATTGAACAGCACTCCCAGCCGACCAAAGTGATTCTAGGGAACCAATCTAACCATTTGTCGTTTTGCTCCCCAGGTTCCAGCTTCGGCTTCAAACATTCCGGGAATCCATTCACCACAATTGTTACAACAAGCTTGTGGGTCGAGCTGCCACTGACCAAGAGTATACCAATCTCGCTCAATCAACACTTTTCCACAGGATGGACACCAGGTTGAGCCACCATCGGCATCATGAATGTTGCCTATATAGGCAAACTTGATACCGTTGTCCATGGCAATTTTTCGCGCCAGAAGCAACGATGATGCAGGAGTCGATGGTTTGTCCAACATTTTGTAGTCGGGATGGAAAGCGGTGAAATGTAAAGGCACATCCGGCCCAAGATTGTCCATCACCCATCTTGTCATCGCATCCAGCTCAGCAGGGGAATCGTTTTCGCCAGGGATAAGTAGTGTTGTTAGCTCAAGCCACACATCGGTTTCGTGTTTCACATAGAGCAAGGTATCCAGAACATTAGACAGATGGCCACCGCAGATTTTGTTGTAAAAACGCTCTGTAAAACCCTTGAGGTCAATATTTGCCGCATCCATATAACTGAAGAATTCCCTCGCAGGTTCTGTGGATATATATCCGGCGGTTACCGCAACCGAGCAAATTCCCTGCTCCCTTGCAGCCTGGGCGACATCTATTACATATTCGTGAAATATGACCGGGTCATTGTAGGTATAGGCAATACTTCGACAGTTCAGCCTGGAAGCAGACCGTGCCAGGACTTCAGGAGATGCTTCTGCCGCCAGGGTCTGGACTTCCCTCGACTTACTGATATCCCAATTCTGGCAAAACTTGCACGCCAGGTTACAACCGGCAGTACCAAAGGAGAGGACTGGCGTGCCTGGCAGGAAATGGTTAAGTGGTTTCTTCTCTATAGGGTCAATACAAAAGCCGCTTGATCTGCCATAGGTGCTTAATACTATCGCGTCATCCTGTCTCTCACGGACGAAACACAAGCCACGCTGACCTTCACGCAATCTACATTCCCGGGGACAGAGATCACATTGCAAGCGTCCATCATCAAGCTTGTGCCAATATTTGGTGGCGACCACGCCGGGCGCCTTGCTGGTGCTGTTTTCTTGACCAGGTCTTTCTTTGCCAGATCTGGGTTTACCCGGTTGCCAGGTGAGGATTGATGACATATTGTTTCAATGTACATTAGCCTAGAGTGTTTATTATTACACGCTTACTATTACACAAAAAGGGGTCCTGCTTTATAGATGGGCGGTGCTATCGGCACATTTTTATAAGCACTTACATATAAGCACTTACATAGGCTCTCACTTATTAGCACTTACCGGAGGCAAGCAGATGAATACCATTAGACAAGCCACCGTTGCAGGTAGCTTCTATCCAGCGAACGGAGATGATCTGGAACGCTCTGTGGATGCTCTTCTGGCCGCAAACCAGAGCACCCTATCCAATAATAGGGAAGCGATACCCAAGGTCATCATCGCACCTCACGCCGGCCATATATATTCAGGTCAGATCGCCGCCAGCGCCTATAGCAGGTTACGGCATGCCCAGCCACCGATTACACGGGTTGTGCTACTCGGCCCTTCTCACCGTCTCGGCTTCAAAGGCATCGCTGCCACGAGTGTCACCGCCTACCAGACACCGCTTGGTAATATTCCAATCGATTCATCATCCATCCAGGAAATATTAATGCTTCCCGGCACCGGATTTTTGGATGAAGCCCATAAGCTGGAGCACAGCATTGAAGTGCACCTTCCCTTCCTGCAACGTGTACTGGAATCATTCACTCTCGTGCCATTGGTCATAGGCGATGCTAACAAGGAGGATGTAGCGAGAGTTCTGGGTACATTATGGGGCGGACCAGAAACGCTAATCATTGTCAGCTCTGACCTCAGCCATTTCCATCCCTATGCAGAAGCACAGCAGCTGGATTCGAATACATCTGCAAAAATTGTAGCACTGGACGCTAGTTTGAGTGGTGAAGAAGCCTGCGGATGTCGGCCTTTAAACGGCCTGCTTCATCTGCTGAAAGCAAAAAATCTGACTATCGAGCAGCTGATGGTTAAAAATTCTGGCGACACAGCAGGAGACCTGGATCGGGTTGTGGGTTACGGCACTTATATTGTTGTGGACCTCCCGGCCCTGGAACTTCCCTTGTGCTCAAGGCAGCAATTGCTGCAGCAGGCCCGAAATGCAATCCTCTACAAACTCACCACAAACACTGACGGCTTTTCGATCCGGATAGACGACTTCTCACAGCAGCTCCAACAAGATCGCGCATGTTTCATCACATTGAATATAGAGGGCAGATTAAGGGGCTGTATCGGCAGTCTTGAATCGCATCGACCACTGATTATAGATGTTATCAGGAATGCTGAGGCTGCAGCTTTTGAAGATCCAAGATTTCCACCACTAAGCCTTGACGAATACCAACAAGTGGACATTCATATTTCAGTATTGAGTAAACCTGAGCCAATGAAGGTAAGTTCCCGCCAGGATTTACTTTCCAGACTAAGGTCCGGAGTGGACGGGCTCATTATCCAGGAAGGCAATAAACGGGCAACCTTTCTACCAGCCGTCTGGGAACAGCTACCGGATCCTGAGACATTTCTGACTGAATTACGAAAAAAAGCGAGGCTGGAAGCGAAAGGCTGGAGCGAGCAAACTATTGTCCATCGATATAGCAGCGAAGAATTTAGTTAGCCTTGACATTATTTTCGTGTAAGACTCGCTTGTTCGGTCGCCCACTTGGCAGATGTTTCAATGGCTTCCTTTTCGAAGCATTCAAGCGCAGTGTCGAACGCATGGAGAGAGAACCACAGGGGCTCTCGACTAAGTGAGAGTAGCCCGGAGGGCCACAAGCAGTGTAACTGTTGACAGGTAGATCAGGAACTCCCTGATACATCTGCGAAAATAACCCCAAAAAAATTGGATGCCAGGAATTACCTATATGGTCAACTTCGCTAGCGAAGGCCCACTGTCTTTCCAGACGCAGCGACTCAATATTGGCCGCTACACCCTGGACGATGACCAACGACTCTATTCCGCAGCCAGGGAATCTATTCCGGAGGTTGGCAAGTTCCTTCCTTGGTGCCATCCCGATTACACCATCGATGACTCAAGGTCCTGGTTGCAAACCATTATTCCCGGCTGGCATGACAAGCAGTCTTATGCATTTGCCATAACTGACAAGGATACTGGAGAATTCATCGGCGGCTGCGTCCTCAATGCAATCGATGAAAACCCCATAGCGAATCTTGGCTACTGGATCAGAAGCTCGGAGGCAAACAAGGGCTATGCAACGGAGGCGACCAGAGGCCTGCTGATATTTGGCTTTTTGCAACTTAAATACATTCGCATAGAAATACTGGTCTCCACCAAAAACCTCGCCAGCCAGAAAGTCGCCATAAATGCCAATGCAACTCTTGAGGGCACGCTACGAAATCGTCTCCTTCTGCATGGTGAAAACCATGACGCACTACTATATTCTGTTGTACCAGACGATATAATAATGAGCTGATGTACATCCCTTGCAACCATCTATCAAAATTAGCCTGTCAAGATCAGCGCTGATCACTCAGCCAATAATAATTAGGAGAGCACTCTCCAGGAGAAATATATGAGCAATACAATTCGAGAGGAAATGATGTCTGTCCTTGACCGGCAGAAGAAATCCTACATTTCCGAGGGCCGAGTGAGCGCCGAAACAAGGATAGACCGCATAGACCGGGCAATAAATATTCTTTCCTCCAATGGAAAAAAGCTGGCGGAAGCAATGAAGGCAGATTTCGGTCATCGATCCATGGAACAATCCAAGCTGACAGATATCGACGGAGCCATTGGACCTCTTAAGGATTCTAAAAAGCATCTTCGCAGCTGGATGAGAGCACAAAAGCGAAAGGTCATGTTCCCGCTTAATCTATTTGGTAGTCGCGCCAGGGTAGACTTTCAACCACTGGGAACAATTGGTTGCATCAGTCCATGGAATTTTCCCGTACAGCTGACCTTTGCGCCTCTTTCCGGTGTATTCGCCGCCGGAAATCGCACAATGATAAAACCGTCGGAATTTACACCAGCAACATCAGAGTTAATGAAGGAACTCTTCGAAGCGGCGTATGATATTGAAGAAGTGGCAGTCTTCACAGGCGGTCCGGAAGTTGGTGAAGCTTTCAGCAGCCTGCCTTTCGATCATCTGCTGTTTACAGGCGCCACGTCCATTGCCAAACATGTTATGCGGGCCGCTGCAGAAAACCTGGTACCACTTACCCTGGAGCTTGGCGGCAAGTCGCCGGTTATCATCAGTGAAAGCGCGGATATTGAACTTGCCGCTGGAAATATAATGGCAGGCAAAACAATGAATGCTGGTCAAATTTGCCTGGCGCCTGATTACGTATTTGTTCCAGAAGATAAAGCCGATGAATTCATATCAGCAGCAAAGGCTTCGGTTGCCAAGATGTACCCAAATATCAAAGACAACCCTGATTACACTTCTATCGTAAATGAGCGCCATTTCGACCGTTTGAACGGATACATCGATGACGCAAAATCCAAGGGTGCTGAAGTCGTCGAAATCAATCCTGCAAACGAAGACTTCAGCCAGCAGGAGCACCACAGAATCGCGCCAACTCTAATTCTCGATCCCAGCGACGATATGCAGGTAATGCAGGATGAAATTTTTGGCCCCATATTACCAATCAAGAAATACAAGAATATCAACGAGACATTGGATTACATAAATGGTCGGGATCGACCACTCGGGCTTTACTATTTTGGCAATGATCGCGCCGAAGAAGAAAAAGTATTGACCCATACAACTTCCGGCGGGGTAACCGTCAACGATGTTATTATGCACATCACCCAGGAAGATCTACCATTTGGCGGCGTTGGCGCCAGCGGCATGGGTTCTTATCACGGCTATGACGGATTTAAATCCTTTAGTCACGCAAAGGCTGTGTTCAGACAGTCCAAAACCGTCTCCAAGCTGGCAGCGATCATACGGCCTCCGTATAAGAAAACTGCTTAGGGAATCAATAGTTAACTAACACATATTAACGAATTCGATTGGTCCTTTTTGAATTGTTGCACTTCTTTTTAGAAGTGATCGTTCTGGCAATTAGGATCAGACAAGGTCAGCGAAGAATAGAGGAGCTTGCGCTCGCTCTTCTCCCTACGCTGCACAACTGCGCTCGCGAAAGCCCCTCTATTGCCAGAGCTCAGCGATCGGAAAAGTTAGCGGAGAATACATTATGTCTTTAACTGGACGCATTTTGCAGCGGATTCAAGCCCAATATTTAACCAATCCTGTCGGTCCTAATCGGCAACCAATACCAATGTGCCAGTCGTGGACAAGGAACCACCAGTACCATTAACGATGCAGGTATGGGCATTGGTCTGTTTGCCCTCTATACCATTAATGCCATCTTCGGCCGTCCCGGACAGCTGACGGTATGCCTCAATCAACAGATGCATTCCGTACATGCCGGAATGATTAAATGACAGGCCGCCGCCGTTTGTATTGATAGGCAGACGGCCACCTGGTGCTGCATGCCCATCTTTCCACAGTTTGTATCCTTCGCCACGGGGCGCAAGTCCCAGCATTTCTGCCGTTAGTGCTGACGTTAAGGTAAATGAATCATAAAGCAGCGCCATTTCCATATCCTGAGGCCCGAGCCCTGCCATCTCATAAGCGGCTTTGCCGGAAGTAAAGGCTGAAGTGGCAGTGAAATCATCCATTTCAAGCATGTTTGAGTGACTCATACTTTCAGCAGCGCCAGCTATCCACACCGGATTAGTTCTCAAGCTTCTGGCGATTTCAGGCTTCGCAATCAGTACAGCTCCGCCGTGATCAGTCACGAGACAGCAATGAAGGAGTGTCAATGGCCAGGAGATCATGCGCGAATTTTGCACATCATCAATCGTAATTGGGCCGCCAAACTCATGGGTCTCCTTTGAATGCATAACAGCCCGTGGATTGAGCGTCGCCCACTCACGGGTGACAACTGCCACATGGGCAAAATCTTCTGTGGTCGTACCGTATCGATGATTGTGACGGACCATGGCATGTGCGTAATTCGACGGAGCACCGCCAAAACCATAAGGCATTGTCATCTGCGTACCCGGTGCACTGGCATCACCTCTGGGGTAGCCACCACCACCAATCCTTCGCGAGGACCAACCGTTCTGGCCATGACTCACCAAAGCTACATCGATGACACCAGCAAATATCGCTAACAGAGCATGATGGACATGAATTTCAAACGAGCAACCACCGACAGAAGTGGTATCAATGTATTTTGGATGAATACCCAAGTGTTCGGATAACTCAGATGACCATCCCGTTGAAAAGACGCCATCTATCGCAGAGATTGGAATACCGGTTTGTTCGCTGACCGCCTTGATGGCCTCAATGTGCAATTGCAGGGATGTACGTGGTTCTTCGGGATAACCGATCTCTACAGCTTCTGCGGCACCAACAATGGCTGCTGCCATGGATAAATCCGGATGACTCATGATGGCTCCTCCACTACTCTAAAGAACGGGATGTGGATATCATCACTCGCTTGTTCAAACTCAACCTTGACCTTCGAACCAATCTTGATTGATTCCGGCTTGGTAGCATCAACGCCACGAAGGACAGTCACCATCCGGTCACCCTCCAATAAATCGATATAAGCGGTAACAAACGGAGCATCCTCTGCCCAGCCACCAAACGCGCGATATTGCACGGCGTAAGTATGAATGGTGCCTTCTCCACTTCCTTCAAACCACTCAAGGTTCATGGAATGACAAAACGGGCAGATGTGCCTTGGATACCAATGTACGCGATTACAATCTGTACAACGGGGTAACATGAGCTTACCCGCCTTCGCACCATCCCAAAATGGTTGGGTGAGGGGGCTCGGCTTTGGAATTGGTTTACTGTAGGACACTTGCGACACTCCAGCGTAGTTATAAATGAAAGTTAATAATGAAAGTTAATAATGAAAGTTAATTAGCGTTGATGGGAAAAGAAAACAGGCTAGCAAATCAAATCGCAGCACGCCAGCTACCAAGGCATTGATTCACTGGCTTACCTCATTTATGATCAGTGTATCATTTAGGTGAATGAGCGACTATTTAGGAGTAACCTTGCGCTTTGCATTCCAAAATAAATGAGACCGAAAAGTGAGCCGAAACGATCGTAAGATATCCAATTTCTTACTTACCCACAAATTCCAACTCAAGCTAACGTTCTACTATATTGGTGTGGGCGTCTCAATTATTGCTGTTACTGCCGGAACCGTTTTTTACAAAATGACTCTGGTTCGTGAACTAATGAATAACAGCGTCATGACAGACTTCAGTTCACAATCCAGGATAACTGAATATATGTTTCAAGTAGGGCAAATATCGATGTTGGGATTTAGCGCCTTCGCTATCGCATCATTTATATTTTCATTAATGATTAGCCACCGAATTGCAGGCCCAATGGTCGCAATTGTTGCCTTCATTCATGAGCTAAAGAAAGCAAATTTGTCTTATGGTCGTACCCTTCGACCCAACGACGAGCTGACGGTCATTATGGATGAACTGCATTTGCTTCAGGCGGCATTAAAGCAACAGGAGCAGAATGTCTAGACCATGAAAGTCAAACACAGCCAACGAGGGTTTACGCTGGTTGAAATGATGATCGCTGTCGCGATCATTGGAATTATTGCGGCCCTGGCAATTCCTGCATACCGTAGCTATCTTAATACGGCAAATATGACCAAAGTGACTTCGAATTTTGAAGAGGCCGTGCGCGCCGCCAGGAATACCTTTCAAAAAGACGAAACCCTGCTGGCACTGGACCTGAGTGCTTCAGCGCCAACAAACACAAGCGTGTGGTTAGTACTATTTAATAGCGCGGATGTGCTGGCGCCAGGCGGCGGACCTGCTTATATCTCGTCAACAAATAAGAAGGACAGCGGTCGCGGCGATGCTACAACTGGCGCCATCGGAGTAAAGTGGAACCCGAGCAAGTCAGGTAAGAAAGGTGTTACTGAAGCGAGGCTGGAACTCTGGCGGCCGCTGTATCTGTCGCTGACAGAGCAACACGCAAGAGTATCGAAAGAAGAGTTCGAGGTTGTCATCCAGCGTCAACCCTAATTTCTTTCGACAGAAGTTGCCTTCGACAAACCTCGCCCCTCAATTCCAAACTAACATTTGCCGGCTTGCACCGCCAATCTGCTTCGACCTATCTACCCGTAAATTCTGGCTTACGACGCTCCAGGAATGCATTGACGCCCTCCTGAAAGTCTTCGCTATGAAACATCCCGCTAAGATGAACCATCAAATGATCCACCGCTGTGTCATAAGACTCTTCCAATCCCATTCGCATCATTCTTTTGGTAGTCTGAACTGCAAGTGGTGCATTGTCGGCGATTTCTTCTGCCCATTGCATGGCGGTGGACAGCACCTCATCATCCGGTACTACCGTATTCACCAGGCCTAAGGACAGGCACTCTTGTGCACCAACAGTTCGGGCCCTGTAATACAATTCTGCAGCCTTGGCCCAACCAATCAATCGGGGGAGAAGCCAGGTACCACCACTTTCGGGCACAACATTTCGTTTTGCGGTGACTGCTGCCATCTTCGCAGATTCACCGGCGACCCTCATATCACATAACAGCGCGATGTCCATGCCATATCCCGCCGCTGCACCATTCAGGGCGCAGACGATTGGGGTATCGATATTCCACATTACATTGATCGGCGCTTCCCGGAGATCAAACAATTGCCTAGGACGGTTAGAGCCTTTTGAATCCCCGCTGCCAATACCACTACCAGCAACATCGACAAGATCCAGCCCGGAACAAAAACCCCTGCCAGCACCTGTTAGGACGATACATCGGATATCCGGGTCTCTGTTTGCTTCAGTGACCTTTGATGATAATTCGCTCAGCATATCCCTGCTAATAGCGTTAAGACGTTCAGGCCGGTTAAGTGTGAGTACGACTATTCTCCCCTTTTGCTCTACCAAAAGTTCCTCGGTACTTGATTCGCTCATCGTCATAGAATTATCCACTCCTGTCTAAAAATTTGAACCTACTATACACCTTTCAAAGAATGTGTCCTTGCGCCAGTTCATTGATCTCGTCCTGCATCGAGTGATCCAGGATAAATTGTCTGATGTCTTTGAGGACCTTACTTTTTTGCCGTTGCAGTCTCGTTAAAGACAGCAGGATATCTACATGGCCTTGCTTGCTATAGACCTCTCGTTGAGCATGTCCGCCAACTTCCCGCTGCTTTTCCATCAGGCTTTTCGAGTGACCGCGACGTACCCGATTATCATCCTCGCCGTGCAAGAGGTAAAGCGGCGGCGCATCGGCTCGGACGAAATTAACCGGTTGCGAATTAGGATACTGCTCTTCTGGCGAAAATAGGTCCCAGTGCGCGTCTTCAGTAAAAGGGTAAAAATCATAGGGCCCGGCGAGACCAATAAAGCCGCTGATTCGCTGTACATCATTCAGCAGACGCGTATCCAGTGCCATCAATGCGCCGATTTGTGCACCGGCGGAATGCCCCATAATAAAAATTGGCCCCGGTTTGATGTTATCCATAATTGAATTAATGGCGGTACGGACATCCTCAAGTATTTCAAAGAATCTGACATGGGGATATAACCTGTAGTCTGGAATGTAAACGTTGAAGCCCTGGAGACAAAGTGTATCTGCGACGAAGCGATAGTCTGCTCGCGCCCCACTCCGCCAATTGCCACCATAGAGGAATATGATATTAGGCCGATTATCAATTTGATCATTATGCAGATAACAATCGTATTGATGCCGATCATCCTTTCCATAACGATGTTGTTGTAAGCGATAACTCGAGCCACGCGCCATCAGGTTGATAGCTTTTAATCCCAGGTTTTGGACCTGGTCATTCATTAGCTTGCTAAATTTCAATGGCTAGTAACCTGTATTCAAGTATAATCCGCACCCGTAAGAGCATAGAATCCACATCACAAGAATGACCCATCAGAGGCCAACTGGACTCATCGCTCATACATGCTCTTTCAACTGTGATCCTTCAACTGATCTTTCAATAATGATCGTTCAACCAGCGTCTTTATCTGGCTTGAACAATCATTTGAGTAAAGTCTAGCAACTTCAGTCGAGAAAGAATCATAAAGCACAAGACGGGACGAGGAAAAGATATCTCTCGTCTCGTGGTCTATTGCAAATAGGCAATCCGCGAATTTATGTTATCGCTTACAAGCTGATAACAGCAGACAGAGAATTATCGTTTTGAAGCGACTAGTTGGTTTTTTAATTATTGTTCTCACGGGAACATACACCTTTCCCGTTTATGGCGTAGATGCATCCCGTGACCCGCTAAAGATTCCAAAATTCAATGAATCGAAAGTCGAAATCAAAATCGACGGCGTTCTGGACGAATCAATTTGGCAGAATATACCCTCCTACGACAACATGGCCGTGATCGAACCCGATACTCTGGTTGATGCCCCCCTGGAAACAAAGATTCTATATTTCTACACGACGAAGGGTATGTACATAGGTGTGTGGAACGAACAGGCTTCGGACACGCTGGTATCTCGCTTGACTTCACGTGACAACTTCATCCGCAGAGATGGCATCTCCATTACTGTTGATCCATCTGGAAAAGGTTTATACGGCTACTGGTTTGGCGTCAATCTGGGTGGCACCTTGATGGATGGCACTGTACTGCCAGAGCGGCAGTTTAATAATCAATGGGATGGTCCCTGGCGCGGCGCATCTGCGGAGGTAGAAGGTGGTTGGTCTGCTGAAATGTTCATACCCTGGTCCATGATGACAATGCCTGATGTTCAGGGAGATGTACGTGAGATGGGTTTCTACATTTCCCGGGCGGTCGCTCACAAAAACGAACGATGGAGCTGGCCAGCCTTACCGCAAACCAAGTCCGTTTTTATGACGCAGCTACAAAAATTTGAAGTACAAGGCATCAGCCCCAAGCAACAGTTCACATTCTATCCGTACGCTTCAACTACTTATGACAACACCACCAATCAGGACTTATATAAGTCGGGCTTTGATTTCTTCTGGCGCCCCTCATCAAACTTGCAGTTAACTACTACGGTGAACCCTGATTTTGGCAACGTCGAATCGGACAATGTAGTCGTTAACCTGACTTCCTTTGAGACATTTTTTCCGGAAAAAAGACCTTTCTTTCTGGAGGGGCAGGAGATATTTGTGACCTCTCCCAGGTCAAGGCAGAACCGCGGGCGCGGTACGCCCACCACGCTAATCAATACTCGTAGAATTGGCAGCCCACCAAAAACACCGGATGTGGATGATCTTGAGCTATCAGCTCTCGTTCAAAATCAGCCCACGGAACTCGCCGGTGCCCTCAAGGCCACCGGGCAGAAAGGAAAAATACGATACGGCGTGCTCACCGCTATTGAGGAAGATACAAAACTCGATGGCACCGTTGATGGCGACGATGTGGAAATCTTGCAGGACGGCCGGGATTTCGGCGCCATTAGATTTCTGTATGAAGATACCAATGGTGGCGGCAGAAAATCTATCGGCTGGATGAGCACAATAGTCGCACACGCCCAGGAAGATGCGATTACCCATGGCCTCGACCTTCATTATCTGTCAAAGAACGGAAAACTCAGCACCGACGTTCAGCTGATGGTTAGTGACGTAGATAATGTCACGGGTACAGGAGGATTTCTGGATCTTGGCTACACACCTCGACAAGGGCGCAAGCACATTTTCACATTCGACTATTTTGACGACGAACTGGACATCAACGATTTTGGATTCCTAAGGCGAAACGACGCAATTGGTGCACGCTACGGATACGAGATATCTGAGTCGAATTTACCAAAGTTAAAATCACGGTTTACAAAGTTTCTCGCCAGCCAGGAATACAATACAGAGGGTAAAGTCGTCCGTAGCGGCTTGTTCTCACTTAGAGACCACAGGTTTAAAAACAATTCAGCACTCGTTACAGAGCTCAACTATTTCCCCGAACGATGGGACGATACAAATAGTGGCGGCAATGGTTCCTTCCGTATCCATGACAGATGGCAGAGTGCCATCTTCTGGAGCAATGACCAGGCGAAGAAACTTAGCGTTGAATTTGGCGTTAGGTATAAGCAAGAACATATTGGCGGTGAGTCGATTTTATACAAAGCTGAGTTCACCTGGCGGCCCACAGATCGATTCTCATTTATCCTTAACCTTGGTTATGAAGATCGTGATGGTTGGCTCATTCATGATGAAGAAAGGGACTTTACAACTTTCAGTGCAGAATCATGGATGCCAAAAATCGAGACGGGCTTTTTCCTGACTGCTAAGCAACAATTCCGAATCACTGCTCAGTGGGTTGGCATCAAGGCCTTCGAGCAACAACGATGGCAGGTTCCCGTCGGCGATGGTGACCTTATCCCTGTTGACAATGTTCCTGGCTCAGAGTCACGGGATTTCTCTATTAGCCGCATGGTCTTCCAGACCAGATATCGTTGGGAAATCGCGCCGCTATCAGATCTGTTTGTTGTCTATACCAGAGGCTCAAATATACCCAGCGATCCGTCGAGAGGATTCGATGATCTACTCAGTGCGGCGTGGACCGACAAAGTGGTTGATGTCCTCATTGTCAAGCTTCGCTATCGATTAGGCAGCTAGGCTAGGCGAACTGTCCTCCGCAAGTTCTTTCTCCTTTTTGCAATTGGCTCTATGTGATTGCCCTTACGCCATTGAGCTAGTTCAAATGTGTTACCTTTACGAATAAGGAACGACTGACAACGAGTGTTGGCTCCTGCATTTATCAGCAGCGATGGACAAAAAACTATGAACTACGAAGCACTTATATTGGAAGTGTCAGATTACGTCGCGACAGTCACGCTAAATCGCCCGGACAAACTCAATGCACTCAGTGAGCAATTACGCAACGAAATAGAAGACGTTTGCGAACATATTTATAACGATGACCAAATCCGTGCTGTTATTTTCACCGGCTCGGGGCGCGGCTTCTGCTCTGGCGCTGACCTCACATCTGGAGCGGCTGTTGACAAAACGCCGTCGCAAAATCTGCGTCTGGATGATATGGGCTGGGTTGGCCGCTTGTCCACAGCAATCTACAAGATTGGCGTGCCGAGCATCGCAGCAATGAATGGCGTCGCCGCAGGTGCCGGGATGAGTATTTCTCTGGCCTGTGATATGCGCGTAGGTCACACCGGATCAAGATTCAAAACGGTATTTGCTGAACGGGGCCTATCGCCCGATACCGGCATGTCCTACTACCTGCCACGCATCATCGGATATAGCCGCGCGGCAGATCTAATCTTTACCAGTCGTATGGTAAGCGGCGACGAGGCATACCGCCTGGGATTACTGGACCGATTAGTCGGCGAAGATGAAGTCATGACCACTGCAATGGAGGTGGCTCAGCAAATGAGTGCACTGCCACCTATGGCTATTCGATCCGGAAAGAGAGTACTCCAGCAAAATATGGACAGTGATTTTCATAGCGCACTGCTTAATGAGTCGGTTGCCCTGAAATTTGCCACTCGCTCCCCCAACGATCAGGCGGAACAGCGCGCGGCATTTATCGAGAAACGCAAACCAACCTTTACCGGAACATAATGCCTCTTAAACCCGATAGAACCGGCACAAAGTGGCCCGTGCCCGCGATAGATCCCGGAGTAATTCATGCCCATTAAAATGATCGCCCTCGATCTTGATGGCACTCTGGCTATCGAAAACAATCAGGTACTACCGGCAACCCGAGACGCTCTGATTGCACTTCATCAAAGTGGCGTCGAGGTTGTAATCGCTACCGGGCGGCGATACCGAACCACACGATATGTTATAGACAATCTTGGCTTCGATGTTTACGCCGTCTGCAATGGCGGCGCCCTGGTTAAAAAGCCAGATACCGGCACCCTGCACGAAGCTAATTTTTCAACGCCGCAGCTTAACAATATCGTTGAGATTGCTCGAGAGCTGAATCTTGCCACATTTGGACAGCGAGATGCCCATGACCGCGGCGGGCCCGATTTTATAATTGATGACTCCGTAAGCTGGTGTAGCCACACGCAAAAATATTATGAAGATAATAAGGACTGGAGTCGCGGCGGTAATCTTCAGGACCATGATCCACAGTTTCTGGTTTCCGGAACCATGGGCGAAGAACAGCAGCTAAGGACATTAATCGATCGAATTGAGGCGAGTTATCCAGGCACATACGAGCACTTCATTATGCCCTGGGGGAACTCTGATGCCTTCTACTGCGAAATCACGATTGCCGCAATCGATAAATGGTATGGCTTGAGTAAACTGGCAAGCCTGTTCGATATAGGTGCAAACAATATTTGCGCTGTCGGTGATCAGATTAACGACATACCGATGTTATCAAAGGTCGCTCACCCCGTCGCTATGGGCAATAGCGTCGAGGCGCTCCATGTTCATGCTAATTTTATCTGCGGAAAGAATGACGAGGATGGCATTTTAGATGTTGTTGATTACATCAATGAACACAATTCCAGAGTCGCCAGCTGAACGAATGTTTGAGGCAGTGACAGGTGCTCATCCAGAAATGGAATCCGCCGGTGTTACTTCCCTGGTAAGTGAGTGTTTTATATAACTAACGATATTATAGTTTTGCAATTGTTGTTTGAATTTGACCATTTTTGGACGGGAACCAACTAGACCCATGAATACGCATAGTCTCAGATGAACCAAGAACTCTGGATCTTCGGCTACGGGTCAATCATCTGGCGGGTGGATTTTCCCTTTGAAGAACAACGAAGCGCCTATATTAATAACTGGTCCCGACGATTCTGGCAAGGCTCAACGGATCATCGTGGCGTGCCTGGAAAACCGGGGCGCGTAGTGACGCTTATTCCTGATCCAGGAAAAATCTGTTGGGGAAAAGCCTATCGCATCGATTCTACAAAACGCGACGCCATTATGGCCGGCCTCGACCAGCGTGAAAAAGGCGGCTATGAAAGACTCGATATAGAACTGCACTTTTCAAACACTAGCTCCATCAAAGGACCTCCCATCAAAGAGCAATCCATCAAAGAGCGGTCCATCGAAGCAATTACCTATCTGGCGACGCCAGAGAACGACGACTATCTTGGCGAGGCATCAATATCCGAAATTGCCGCCCAGATAACAATTTCACACGGCCCCAGCGGCTCGAATGTAGAGTATGTGCAAAGACTACATGAGGCACTGGTCACGATGAATGCCGTAGACAATCATGTGTCATCAATTGCAGACGAGCTGGATAGGATCAAGTAAGGCGATCTGCGGTAAGGGGTCTGCGGTAAACATCATGCAATAAACGAATGGTTTATACTCATTACAAAATAGTAAGCGAATTTCAATCTCTCTATGTCTAGCTCACCGCTCGCCAACATTCCGGAAAAAGAAATTGAGCTAAGCGCCATCCGCGCGAGCGGCCCCGGCGGCCAGAACGTGAACAAGGTCTCAAGCGCAATTCATCTACGCTTCGATGTTAGAAGATCCTCTCTAAGCGAAACATTGAAGACCAGAGTCCTGGCGTTAACTGACTACCGCATTTCCAGCGACGGCATCATTGTCATCAAGGCACAACGGTTTAGGAGCCAGGATAAAAACCGAAGCGATGCCCTCTCCCGGCTGAACGACCTCCTTTTAAAGGCCAACATTCGGCAGAAAGTTCGCAGGAAGCACCGGGTTTCCAAAAAAGCAAAGGCTAAACGACTGGACAACAAAAAGCGGCAGGGCAATCAGAAGAACCTAAGAAAGCGGGTCAAGTTGGACGCCTAGTCGCCGCCCAGCGATTCTGGGATACTCAAAGCGAAATTGTGCCAAGCTCGTACATTGAGGCGGTGTAAACTTAATGAATAGAGCTACCACCACTATTGCTAAGCACTAAGCACTAAGCACTAAACAAGCCAATAAAACCAACCATTGAAAAGAACTGAAACGACCATGAAAACGATTAAAGCGATCGAAGGCTATCAAAACGAAATGACTGCCTGGCGAAGAGATATTCACGCGCACCCGGAAATAGCATTTGAGGAGCACCGAACAGCCAGAATAGTAGCCGAGAAACTTGAGAGTTTTGGACTTGAGGTCGAAACGGGGATTGCCGGAACTGGCGTTGTTGGTACCTTAAAAAAAGGGCGAGGAAACCGGGCTATCGGCCTGCGGGCTGACCTGGATGCGCTACTGATTCACGAGA
This sequence comes from Pseudomonadales bacterium, assembly GCA_046582185.1. Taxonomy (GTDB): domain Bacteria; phylum Pseudomonadota; class Gammaproteobacteria; order Pseudomonadales; family Azotimanducaceae. The sequence goes on from JAYGEX010000025.1 coordinate 159,939, forward strand.
CCAATGAGTTTGAACATAAGTCAAAGGAAGACGGCAAGATGCATGCCTGTGGCCATGATGGTCATACAACCATGCTGCTGGGAGCGGCGAAATACCTGGCAGAGAGTGGCGACTTTGAAGGCACGGTAAACTTTATCTTCCAGCCGGCAGAGGAAAATGAAGGCGGCGGAAGAGCCATGATTGAAGCAGGCCTGTTTGAAAAATACCCAGTTGAATCTGTTTACGGCATGCATAATATTCCTGGAATGGCAGTTGGTACCTTCGCGATAAAGTCCGGCCCTATGATGGCGGCCTACGACATGTTCAAGCTCAAGATAACAGGCCGTGGTGGTCATGCTGCTATGCCTCATCTCTCGATTGACCCTATCGTTATCGGCACAAAGATCGTGGAGGCATATCAGTCAATTATCAGCCGGTTTACCGATCCCCAGGAGCCTGTGGTTCTCAGCGTTACCCAATTTCATGCGGGCGATGCCTATAACGTCATTCCTAACGAGGTAGATATTAGCGGCTGTACTCGTAGCTTTTCCCCCAAGGTTCAGGAACGACTCGAGCAACAAATGGCTCATATGGCCACCCATATCTGTAACGCTTATGGTGCCACTTGTGAATTTACCTACGAACGCCGATATCCGCCTACCATTAATTCAGAGCTGGAATCAGAAGTTGCCGGGCAAGTTGCAACCGATATCGTAGGTGCTGAGCGAGTGAACTTAAATCCCAAACCAACCATGGGCTCCGAAGACTTTGCATTCATGCTGATGGAAAAACCTGGCAGCTATATCTGGATCGGAAACGGGGACGGCGAAGGATCATGCATGGTGCACAATCCCGGATACGATTTTAACGACGAAATTCTGCCCATCGGCGCCAGCTACTGGGTCAAGATGGTAGAGAAAATCCTACCCCCCATTCAAGGGTCGTAAACAAAGGTTCAAATTCATTAAGCAACTTAGGACTACGATATGAGAGTAGATACGCCACGAATTAATCCATTACATGAAGATGATTGGTCGGAAGATAAAAAAACCGCCCTTGGGCAACAAAAGATTCGCGGTAATGTTGCCAATATTTTTCGAACCCTGGCCAACCATGAGCAACTGGCAAAGCGCTGGATGGTTTTCGCTAATCACATCCTCTTTAAGTCGAGCCTCTCTGGTCGCGATCGTGAAATTGTCATTCTCAGGATCGGTTGGTTATGTAAGGCTGAATACGAATGGGGCCAGCATGTCATTATCGGAAAGCGCGAAGGACTTAGCGATGAGGAAATCGCCGCGATCAAGGAAGGAGCCTCTGCTTCGCTCTGGTCCGAGCATGAAAGTCTGTTAATAAAGGCCACAGATGAATTACACGGGGACGCGTTTGTATCCGAAGAGACCTGGGTAGGCCTAAGCAAGACCTACTCGGATCAGCAAATGATGGACATGGTATTCACCTGTGGGCAGTACAACATGGTATCTATGGCGCTGAACTCCTTCGGCGTTCAGCTGGACGATGATATCAAGGGGTTTTAGGCCCCCCCCTTCCCAGCCATGCTTGCTCAATGTTTTAAACATCATCGAGGATAACGGACTTATCAATTTGCGCCCAGGCGGTTTTTGCCATGTTCATTGCGCCTGCGCCCGCCGCAACGGCACGTTCACTGGCAGCGGTACCATCAAGTACACGCTTGGCAATGCCTTGTAAAATGGCAGCCAGCTTAAACATATTAAAGGCCAGATAATAATCCCAGTTATCAATTCCGCTACGACCGGTGCGCTTACAATACGCTTCAACATAGGCCTCTTCGCTGGGAATTCCGAGGGCCGCTAGATCCGCACCGCGCAAGGCATCGCGATAGGGGCGGCAAAGATAGGCGAAGTCAGACAGAGGACTGCCTAGAGTGCTTAGTTCCCAATCGAGTATGCCAATGACTTCATTTCGTTCTGCGTGCATCATCATATTCGCGATCTGGGGATCTCCATGGACGATCGTGCATGAATCGTCATCGGGGATATTCTTTGGCAGATATTCAATGAGATTATCCATATAAGGATTGTCTTCTGTCTTGGTGTACTCATATTGCCCACCCCAACGACTGAGCTGCCGTTGCAGATAATCTGAATGCTTACCGTAATCAGACAATCCAACTGCAGTGAAATCCACATTGTGCAATCTTGCAATCGCGTCGTTGGCTGAATCCCAAAACTCGCCGCGCTCCCGGGGGGCATATGGGCCCGCGGTTGCATCCCAGATCACTCTCCCATCGAGATACTCCATGACGTAAAACCAGGTGCCAACGACAGAATCGTCGGTACACATTGCATAGGTTTTCGCGGTGGGGACATCGGCATCCTGAAGCGCTGTGAGGATACGATATTCCCGGTCAACGGCATGGGCAGACTTTAAAAGTTCTCCCGGTGGCTTGCGCCGCATCACATAACTCTGTCCATTCGCCGTCAACATATATGTCGGGTTTGACTGCCCACCAGCAAATTCTTCAACACTAAGCTCGCCGCTGAAACCTTTAACATTTTCTTCCATATAGGATTGCAATGCATTCACATCAAACTGATGTCGTTCCTGAACAGCGATGGTGCCTACATTGTCTTCGGCTTTAAAATCGGTCATTAGACCCTCCAATAGAGGACACAAACTTGGGTTGAAGAGAAAGGTTGAAAAGAAGGAGTGCAAAGTTAACAGCTTCACTTCTCTGGTGCCAGCCTTGACCTGACATAAAATTCTCGTGTAATCCGCATGTTCAGGCGTGGTGTTCCCTTGCCGCACCGGCGTAAACCCATGCATGGGGCCTGAGGCTGCGCGCCCCGCTCTGGACATCCTGTCCTCATGTCGGGACGCGCAGTCCTGCTGCAAGGGAAGTAACACCCGCGGTTTTCAATTACGCACAGAACTACTTTATTGGGCCATTTAGAACCGGGCTCAATTCAGATTGTTGCTGACGGCTAGCACTCATCTGATGTTTCTATTACAGTAGGTCACAACAGCAGACAATTGCATAACGGCCTACAACACTAATACTAAGGGACTTGATGAGCGAGAACACTATTGATAGCAGGTCAGAAAGCAGATCAGATAGCAATTCCGAAGCTGGAAATATAATTAATCCCGAGAGTAACAACGATACTGGTGGCAATGAGGAAATTGGTGGTCGTTATTCCAAGTATGTCCTCGGTGTTCTGGTCATTGTCTATATCTTTAATTTCATTGACAGGCAAATCCTGTCAATCCTTGCCGAAGATATCAAAGCCGATTTAGGTATTACCGATGCGGAAATCGGATTTCTCTACGGCACCGCCTTCGCCGTTTTCTATGCGGTCTTTGGAATTCCACTAGGTCGTTTAGCAGATACCTGGGTCAGGAAAAGTCTTATCTCCATTGGCCTGATGTTCTGGAGTGTGATGACCGCCTTGTCTGGCACTGCACGTAGCTTCGGCATGTTAGCGGGCTACCGAATTGGCGTCGGTATCGGCGAAGCAAGCGCAACGCCTGCCGCCTTCTCCATGTTATCTGACTACTTCCCACCGAAGCTGCGCACCACCGCCCTCGCCGTATATTCAAGCGGCGTATACATTGGCGGAGGCATTGGTATATTTCTCGGCGGCGTAATTTTAGATTCCTGGTCTACACTTTATCCTGATACCAGCCTCGCACCCATGCAGTTAAAGGGCTGGCATGTAGCGTTCTTTATAGTTGGCTTACCCGGCCTATTAATGGCGCTATGGGTATGGACGCTTAAGGAGCCAATGCGAGGGCAGAGTGAGGGAATCATCACGCCCCCACACCCTCATCCATTCAGAGAAGCATGGATGGAATTAAGCGCCATCTTGCCGATCGTTCACTTTTATCGTCTCGTTTCATTGGGCTCCGGTGCCAAAGGCGTGATCATCAACATGATCATGGGTATGAGCATTGCGGCCCTCGCCTATTTCCTATATCTGCAAACCGGTACTGCAGCGCAGTGGGTCGCGCTGGGCATCGGCGTTTATGCAGCCTGTTGTTGGGCTCAATCTCTTGCCCTTCGTGACTACGCAACCTATTCCATGATATTCAGATGTAAATCAATCATGTTCTCTGCGATCGCATTCCCCTGCATGGCCTTTGTCACCTATGGACTCGGCTTCTGGGGGCCCCCATTCTTTCAACGGGTTCACGGCGTCAGCGCCTCCGAGGCGGGCATGATATTGGGAATGTCATCTGCTATCGGCGGATGGGCAGGAGTCACCATTGGCGGCATCGTCGCAGATAAATTGCGTGAAAGAAACGTCAGGGCCAAGTTATATGTCGGCGTTGCTTCAGTCGTCTTATCTGTGCCTTCAGCAATCGGATTTATTCTAAGTGACGACGTAACGACCGCTTACGTGTTCAACTTCCTGTTTTCGTTAACATCACCATTGTGGGTTGGACCGGCTGCAGCAACCATTAACGATCTCGTCATGCCACGCATGAGAGCGATCGCTTCAGCGTTTTACATCATGATGGTCACTTTTATAGGATTAGCACTTGGCCCCTACACCATGGGCCAAATTAGCGACGCTCTAAATAACAGCGGGCAATCCAGCGCCGACGCACTTACGACAGGTATGTTATGGGGTGTCTCTGCCTATGTCATGGCGCTTATCATGTTGATGCTGGCCATTGCCAATATTGCAAAAGATCAGGGCTCACGCCTTGATAGAGCGAGAGCACTTGGGGAAAATGTCGACTAGGAGCTTGACCAAGAATAGGAGCCGTAGCGAGGGCATGACTGATTGAGTCAGGTTTTTCCATAATTTGAGGAGAATATTGGACATATTTGACGAGAATTAGGGAAAACCTGGCCAATCAGGCTTGTCCGCAGTAGGTTCTCTATTCTCGGTCAAGCTCCTAGACTACCCTTACCGCTTATTTCACCGTCCATGTGTGTCCGCTGTGTAAGAGCGCATGCAGGTCTGCCGATCCTGTCTTTTCACGAACAGCTGATCGCTGATCATAAACATCTGCATCAAACGGCTGGGTAGGATTGCAGTAAAGTACGCCAATGGGCTCTGGGAAATCCGGGAACTTAAGTTCCGCCAACATTTGAGCAAGCACTTTGTTGGTCTCATCATGGACCACCAAATCGGATTCTGAAATGCCGTTCTCACCAATAACCACAACTTCAAGTTGTAATAATTTTGCATTTAAGATCAGCCCCTTTTCACCGTCCGCACCGAAAGAGAGAGGCTTTCCATGTTCAAGTACCAACCTTGATTCCGCCGCATTCTTCTTGTCTTTGATGTAATCAAATATTCCATCGTTGTAAATTGGGCAGTTCTGATAGATCTCAACGAAGGACGCGCCGCGATTACTATGCGCCCGCTTGAGAACAGGATTCAAATGTTTAGCCTCTGTATCAATAGAACGGGCAACAAATCTCGCGCCGGCACCGAGGGCAAATGTGCACGGACGAAGCGGCGTATCTAGCGAACCGTCCGGCGTCGATGGCGACTTCGTCCCTACTTGTGAAGTAGGCGAGTATTGTCCCTTGGTGAGTCCATAAATCTCGTTATTGAACAACAGTATTTGTAGATCCACATTGCGCCTTAATACATGCAGCATGTGATTTCCACCGATGCTCAGACCATCTCCATCACCGGTGATCACCCAGACATCCAATTCAGGGTTTGCCAGCTTAACTCCGGTAGCAATTGAGGGTGCACGGCCGTGAATCGTGTGGAAGCCGTAAGTTTCAAGATAATAGGGAAAGCGGGAAGAGCAACCGATCCCGGAGATGAACACCGTATTCTCTTTCGGCGTATCCAATTCCGGTAACAGCTTTTGAATAGTCTTCAAAATGGCATAGTCGCCGCAGCCAGGACACCAGCGCACTTCCTGATCAGACGTAAAATCTTTGAGGGTTAGAATTTTTATTGGTGCATTCATTATTCTGTCTCTGTTCTTGCTTCGCTGGCGCCATCATCAAGGATTGCGTCAATGGCTTCCCCAATCTCGCGAATCTTGAAGGGTTGCCCATTCACCTTATTAAGTGGTTTAGCATCAATCAGGAACTTGCTGCGAATGATCTCGACGAACTGACCGGTATTCATTTCCGGTACCAGTACCCTATCGTATGCTGCCAGTAACTCACCGAGGTTTGCCGGTAGAGGCCACATGTAGCGAACGTGAATATGAGCAACATCCTTGCCGGCCACTCTTGCTCTTCTCACCGCCTGAAAGATGGCACCGTATGTTGAACCCCAGCCAACTACCGCGAGCTTACCTTGTTTATCACCCAAAACGATGTCTTGCAGGGGTATGTGCTTGGCAATGCCATCTATTTTTGCCTTCCTGATATCAGTCATCTTCTGATGATTTTCCGAATCATAGGAGATATCACCAGTATGGTAGTCCCGTTCAATGCCACCTATCCGATGTTCCAGTCCCGGTGTTCCAGGCTTTGCCCACACTCTTGCAAGGGTATCAGGGTCGCGATTGGCAGGCCTGAATCCTTCAGGATTTGTTTCAAACTTTGCAGGGAAAGGCTCCAGCTGACTTGTCTCTGGCAACTTCCAGGGTTGTGACGCATTGGCCAGATATCCATCGCTGAGTATCATCACCGGCGTGGAAAATTGTGTTGCCAGTCGAATCGCCTCTATGGCGATATCGAAACAATCTACGGAAGTACAGGCGGCTATAACCACCAGCGGCGTATCGCCATGCCTGCCAAACAAGGCTTGATTCAAATCGGATTGCTCTGTCTTTGTTGGCATGCCGGTTGAAGGGCCGCCGCGCTGGGTATTGACAACAATAAGTGGTAATTCAATCGCGCACGCCAGAGCCATAGCCTCACCTTTCAAAGCAATGCCCGGTCCAGAGCTCGACGTTATGCCAAGGGAACCCGCAAACGATGAACCAATGGCAGCACAGACTGCAGCAATTTCATCTTCTGCCTGGAACGTTAAAACATCGAATTGCTTTTGGGCTGAAAGTGCGTGTAATAATCCCGATGCTGGTGTTATCGGATAGGAAGCGAACACAATAGGTAGCTCGGCCAGCTGGCCACCAGCAATTAATCCATAGGCAAGTGCTTCTGTGCCGGTAATGTTTCGATATGTACCTGGCTTCACTACTGCCGGAGGAACCCGGTAAATTTCGACGCCTGTGGGCAGTTCAGCGGTTTCTGCGTATGCGTGACCGGCATTTAGAGCAGCGATATTCGCGTCTGCTATATCAGGCTTGCTGGAGAATTTAGCCTTCAAACCTTCGACAGTGGATTGCCGATTCCTCTCAAAAAGCCACATAGTCAAGCCAAGCGTCCACATGTTCTTACAACGAACAGCGAACTTGTGAGACAGGCCGAAAGGTTTTACGGCTGCAACAACCTGTTTCGTTATGTCAATTGACATCAAGCGGTAGCCATCAAGCGAACCATCTTCCAGAGGATTACTTGTGTATCCTGCCCGAGTCAGATTTTTAGCGGTGAATGCACCCAGGTCCGCGATAATCAAACCACCGATCACCAGTTCCTTCAGGTTGGTCGTAAGTGCTGCAGGATTCATGACCACCAATACGTCGACCTGATCGCCAGGTGTACTAATGTTTTCTGAACCAAAATAGATCTGGAAGGCGGAGACGCCAAAGGTTGCACCGGCGGGCGCACGAATTTCCGCCGGGAAATCAGGAAATGTAGAAAGATCGTTACCAGAGATTGCCGTCGCCTCTGTGAAATTGTTACCTGTTAGCTGCATACCGTCACCGGAATCACCGGCAAAGCGGATCACGACATCAGTCAGTAGTTTAACTGTTCTCTCAACGCCTGATGTTTCTTCAACCACTGACATAGCTATACGAGCCCTCTTATATTGTTCCAGCAACCCCATCACCTCCCTTTCTTACGGGAAGATTAAGCGATCCGGGTATAGTGACCACAACCTTGGTGGGGACTAATGTCGGATCTTTCCATTAAACGATTTTTAAGATCCGGGTTGCAAACCTGAGGCCGCATTTTAGCGGAACATGCAAGCATAAAACAAACTGCTCTTATGCCGAATAATACTTAACTTAAGCCTTGAACCAGGCATTTGAAGCAATCTGCCAAAAGAATAGTTTGCTAAGAAGACAAAACCCGCAGATTCATCACAACCGAACCAATAATAATCTGGTCGCCGCTATTCACCGATACTGGCCCTTTGTCTTCAATTGACCGCCCATTGACCGAGGTACCATTGGTTGAGCCGAGATCTTCAATAAATACCCAATTCTTCATAACTTTCATTCGCGCATGTTTTCTGGAGACATCCGCATGATTAATGATGTAAGGGGAATCCTTGGGATTGCGGCCGATGATAATCCCCCCTTCTTCTTTCATCTTGTCACCGGAAACCCGCAGAAGATACCGGATGCCATCTTCGTCTCGGCCATCCAGTACGAATTCCGCCAGGCTCTCGCCTGAGCGCCGACCACCTTCTCTTATCTCTGACCTTGCGTCACCTGAGATAAATTCTGCGCTTTGAGGACTTCGACGGTACGACGTCGGTCACGAACCAGCCAAACCAAGCCAAAAGAGATAAGAAATACTGTCGCCACAAAACCAAATAACAAAGTCTCCCGATGTTCCGCAGACAACTTCTGCTCCTTGATAACGCGCTCGAATCGCTCTTCTGATTCCAGACGTTGTTGCTCGAAGTTTTGCTGCATCTCCCTCGCGTCTGCTTGCATACTCTCGGTTCTGGTCAGTAGTGCCAGGCGATTTCTCTCCACCGATTGTTCGGCGGCTTTCACTGCCGCCAGCGCCAGGTCCGCCCTTTCTCTGGCAATTTTAGTCTGCTCCGAGAGTACATCGTTACGCTTGTTGGACGCTGCCAATTCTGACTCGAGGGCATTGGCGAGTTTCTGTGCCTGTGTCGCATCCTCCTGTGCCTTCTTAGCCTCGATGGCTGCAATTTCCGCTGTATTCTTTGCGACAGTTAATTCCGAGAGACAGGCACTGGCCGCTACACTGGCCCTTATTCCCGGGCCACGTAAAATCCTTTGTAGCGATTGAGTGTCAATGGCCTGATGGGCGGCCAGCATATCTGCGTTCATGGAATTGAACCCTACCACCTGCCCACATTCGTTCAACAATACCGACCCATTGCCTTGCGCCGCCGTATGACTAATCAGCCCAAATGAGTCGTCCCCCTTTGAGCGACTTTGCAGTACACCACTGGATATTTGAATCACATTGTCCACGTTCATGGCGGACCAGATAAGATCACCCGCCTCTGGCAATTGATGGCTGAATTCAATCACTTCGGCGTTCAAGCCACCAACTTCCAGCAGCGCAATATCTGTCGCCGGATCGTTGTGGAGTATGCGAACGACGAGCTCACCGCCTGAAAACGGATCATTGATTGTTATTGTGTCCGCGCCGCGAATGATCAGGGAGTTTGTCAGCACATAGGCCTTTGATGTGTCTGCCTGCACAACAATTCCGGAGCCGAGATTCACAGGTACATTACCCTAGTACGCTGTCACAATCACGATGCCCTCTCGCAGCAGGTCATCCTGAAGTTCAGCAGAGATATATGACCCATGCACCAGAATGAAGGCAAGTCCCGAAAAACTGAGAATAGTGTGCCTGACAAATAAACATGTCAAAGCGTAATAGCATTTAGATATCAAGGAGTTCCCAAGCAAGTTTCAATCCTTAAATTACGTATCTAAGCCCAGTCACTAATTAGTTCCTGTCCAAATATAGTCGAATCTGAACAATATATGCAAAAGCATCATTCCGTTAGCCATATAAAAAATTACTTACCAGGGAAGTAATACCGGCGGTTTTCATTTACAGACAAGAGCTAATTCGAAAATCTACTATACCGTAAAGGAATGTAAACTCATTGATATCAAGACGCTCCCGAGGCAATGCCGCACTGATCCTGCAATTAATTTCCAGGCTTGTGACGCAGCTCACAAAACAATCAGATTCGCGCTTCTATGAGATAAGGTCCAGACTGTGAAAAGCTGGTCTCAAGGGCGGCATGGAACTCAGCACAATTCGTCGCTACACGACCAGGAACGCCCATGCTTCCTCCCAGAGACACAAAATCGATGGCCGGCGTAGACAAATCAAACATGCTGGCAGCACTCTTGCCAATCTCATTCACGCCCAGTCGGAGATACTCTGTTTCCAAAATGCCGTATTGACGGTTGTTAAATATCACAGTGGTAACATCAAGGCCTTCCCTGGCTTGGGTCCAATAGGACTGATTGGTATACATCGAGGCGCCATCTCCAAGTAAGGCCAACACTCTGCAATCAGGTCGCGCCACCGCTGCGCCAATTGCAACCGGCCCACCCTGACCAATGGAGCCACCTGTCAGGTTTAGCCAGGTATTGGGGACTGCTCGCTGGGCAGGCTCAAATACGGCTCCTCCGCCACCAGAATCGCCGCAAAGAATGGCATTTTCCGGTAATAATCGGGCAATAATTGCCGCAGTAGCGCCAACACTGAGCGCACCGTCAGGCATATCCGGCAGCGTATTTTCGTAGACTTCATATCCAGACTGCGGCGCATTCATGAGATCTGCGAGTGATTCCAATGCATTGGAGACATCCTCTTCACCCTTTGCCAAAGTAATCGCCTCACAGGTCGCCGGGACAAGTAGAGACGGAATTTTAGGATAGGCAAAGAAACTGACAGGCGCTTCAGAGCCAGCTAGTACCAGGGTACTGACATCGCCTAAAAACTTCAGAATATGTTCAGGGAAATATGGCAGACGCTCTATGACAGGTAACCCAGGACCACCATCCACCCGGGCGGGGAATGTCGTTAGTACCACGCGGCAACCGGTCAAGGCACTGATTCTGCAAGCGGCAATTCGAGAGGCGACACTCAGTCCATCGTAGTTCAGCAATATCATTGAATTGCCATCAATTTTATCGGCAACTGCCTTTACCACAGCATCGTCTACTTTGGCTCGCACTGGCTTTGTGGAAACCACAGAGGAATTATTCGCAGTTTCATTCCAACAGGCATCAGCAGGAATAATCATGGTTGATATCTGACCACTGGAGCCAGCTTTGGCCATCATGGCGGAGTGCAGTGCATCCATTGCGTCTTTAGCGAGGGAATCGGCAGTAGAATCAGACTTTATCCAGCTGGACACATTTTTAGCCAGGGTATCGATATCTGAAGTCAAAGGAGCATCGTACTCAACATGATACAGGGCGTGATTACCGATAAGATTAATAATGGGGGTACTCGCCCTTCTGGCATTGTGCAAATTGGCGATACCATTTCCCAAACCTGGCCCCAGATGAAGTAGCGTGGTCGCTGGTGTTCCTTTCATTCGCCCATACCCATCTGCCGCGCCTGTACAGACACCTTCGAACAGAGCTAATACCGGGCGCATTTCCGGCACCGCATCAATCGCTTGAACAAGATGCATTTCCGATGTCCCTGGATTGGCAAAACACACATCGACGTCTGCTTTGACAAGCGTCCTGATTAGGCTTTCTGCTCCGTTCATATTTGTCCCCGATAACCATTCAATATTTAGTGTACGGTGATCATAACCCAGTATTAGCTTCGCTCACACACGCATGCTTTCGTCTACATCCAGTGCTTCTAATGGCTTGATATTTCGGCAGAGTCGAACTTGGACAGGCAATCAAACCTTGGATTCATCAACGAGGAAATGGCATCTATTTTCTATATCCTGTTTAGGACACAATGCATCCAGACAGAGCTTAAGATTACACAAAGCCTCAATTACATTTGATAAAGGAATGCCCATGAGATTCAGTTTTTGGCCAACGCCATCCCAGGATTACGAAACAATGAAGTCTCTCGCGATCCATGTTGAACAATCTGGCTGGGACGGTCTCTGGCTTGCAGATCATTTCATGCCAAATGCAAAAGATGTTAGTACGCCGTGGCCCGAAGCGTGGACAACATTGTCGGCTCTCGCCGCGGTGGTACCCAGAATTCGCATGGGAACGCTGGTTACCGGCAATACCTACCGGCACCCTGCAGTCCTGGCAAAGATGGCGGCCACCGCAGATCACATTTCCGGTGGTCGTATCGTCCTTGGACTAGGGTCCGGCTGGCAGGAGAACGAACACGAGATGTACGGCATCCCCTTTTACACCGTTAGCAATCGATTGAAGCGGCTGGATGAGGCTTGTCAGGTTATCAAGGCGCTATTTTCCCAGGAGTCCGTGGATTTTGATGGCGAGTTCTATCAACTCAAGAACGCACCTCTGGAGCCGAAGCCCATCCAGGAAAAACTTCCCCTTTTAATTGGCGGCGGCGGTGAAAAGGTAACCTTGAAAATTGCTGCGCAGTACGCTGACGAATGGAACGTATGGGGTACGGTGGATACCCTGACTAAAAAAATGAAGATACTGGATCAACACTGCGAAGACCTGGGCCGAAACCCTGCCGACATTCAGCGCTCTGCCGTGGCACTCATGTTTCTGACAGACGACGACGCTTTCGCAAAAAAAATGAATGCTAATGAACAAGCTACCATTGCAGGAAATGTTAATCAGATTCAGGACATCTTCGGCGCTTATAAAGAAGCAGGGGTGGATGAAATTATTATTCCTGATTTCACGATGGGAGCAGATAAGCTTGAAATCCTGGATACGCTGATTCGTGAGGTAGCACCAGCTGGTCGATAACTTTAATCACAATTGTCTGTTTGTGCTGCGCTACTTAGCTTATTCACATCAGCAACTTCGAATCTCCTGAACTATATCTCCAGAGCCATATTTCCTGAACCATAAAGTACGAGCCCGGCGATTAAGTAATGTCACCGGGCTCATGTCTTTGATCCTTCTCCAGGAATGCCACACCGACTAAGGACTTGAAGTCACGCAGCTTCCAGGTCATCAGCACCGCCAATCAATTTGCCACCGATAAAAATCTGTGGAACTGACGATGAGCCTGCGATTGCCTTGAGTGCCGTTTGATCAATATCCCTGCCCAGGACGATTTCATTGAACTGGATATCGCGGGACTTGAGAATATCCTTTGCTCGCTGGCAGTGAGGGCATCCATCACGTGTGATGACAGCAACGTTCTCTGGTATTTTCACGTTTTTGTTTATATGTAGCAGCATGGTCTCGGCATCAGATACTTCAAAGGGATCGCTTTCAAGGTCTGGCTCCACGAACATTTTCTCGATCACGCCATCCTTAACCAGCATGGAATACCGCCAGGATCTCTTACCAAAGCCAAGGTCGGACTTATCGACCAGCAGGCCCATCTGTTCCGTAAATTCACCATTGCCGTCTGGAATCATACGAATATTTTGTATGCCTTGCTCTTTCTCCCAGGCATACATGATGAAGCCATCATTCACGGACATGCAAACAACCTCATCTACACCTTCCCTGAAAAAGACAGGCGCAAGCTCTTCATAGCGGGGCACGTGAGTTGCTGAACACGTTGGCGTGAAAGCGCCCGGGAGTGAAAATACAATGACGGTCTTGCCTTTAAACAAGTCGTCGCTTGAAATATCGACCCAGCCACTTTCATTTCTTGCTCGAAATTTCACCTCTGGAATCTTGCTCCCTTCCAATTTTGTCGCTTCTGAAATCATTTTATCTGCCCTATATGTCATGTATGAATGGTCCTCTTGGGGTGAGAGTGTTTGTCTTTTACCCTTTGAGTGCATGGGCTAGATTATTCGCTCACTATCAATTAATATAATTAATTGATTTTATCATAATGATTAATAAAATAGATCATAAAATGCACCTACCTCCTCTAAGACAATTACAATACCTTGTAGCACTACAAGAACATCTACACTTTGGAAATGCCGCGAAACATCTGAACGTAACTCAATCAACATTGAGCACGGGCATCAAGGAACTCGAAAATAAACTCGGCGTCGTCCTGGTCGAACGCACCAACAAGTCCGTAGCGTTTACCCGGGTCGGTGAGAAAATTGCTGACAAGGGGCGCTACGTGATTATGCAGATGGAGGATCTTGTGGACGAATCCAGGGCGTTTTCGAATCCCCTGGCGGTGCCCGTAAAGCTGGGCGCAATCCCAACCGTTGCGCCTTATATCATGGGGAGTTACGCGAAAGCCATCCGCGACAATTTCAAGGGCATCCAGCTTTATATCAGGGAAGATACGACTGCAAGCCTGATAGCCGAATTGCTCGACAACAAACTTGACATCGTGCTGCTGGCACTACCCTTCAAGGCTGGCCTGATTGAAACTGTGATCATCTATCGCGAGGGATTTCATCTTGCCTACCACCGTGACAGCAAGATAGTCCGTCGAAAAAATATCGACTTTGATCAACTGCCTGACGAGAGTCTTCTGCTACTTGACGATGGCCATTGCCTTCGCGATCACGCCCTCGCCGGGTGCCGCTTGAAAAATCACAAGAAGATTCATACCTTCGGTTCCAACAGCCTAAGGATGTTAGTTCAGATGGTTGAACATGACCTTGGCGTTACACTCTTGCCTGATATGGCGCTTAAGGCCGGAATACTCGAAGGCACAAATATCATTACCCAAAAATTACCGATCAGGCGTTTCTATCGGGATATCGGCTTTGCATGGCGTAAAGGTAACTATCGAATGCCTTTATTAGAAGGCCTGATTGATACACTACCCCAAGAACAAATGATTCCGCACCACCAGCATTAAAATTCTTAGATTCAAAAACGAAGTGCATAAACGTGTCGGATTGAGACTTCACCATCCGGGCTCTGTGACAAATAGGCAATTTAGTATATTGCCTTGCTGGAACTAACCAATGCTTAACTCAACCGAAGGATATCGCGCGGATCTGGTTCCCCGGATAGGATGATTCGTATATTGGTGATAGGTGTATACCAGCGAATATTTGGTCTTGTCCATTTGATTTCTGCCGGCGGCATGGATCAGGCGGCTATGGAAAAAAAGAACATCGCCTTTGTCCAGGCTCACGTTAATGGACCTGGCAATCAGCGCCTTGTTTTCATCCAAATCAGTTCGAAAAAAGAGCGATGCATCGAATCTACCTGGTGCATAATCTTCTACATGAGAGCCGGGAATCACCTTAAGGCACCCGTTGGCAGGAACCTCATCGCCAAGGGCCAGCCACACACTAATGAGATTCTCTTCGTCGAAGGACCAGTAACGATTGTCCTGATGCCATAGCGTGGCGCTGCTGTAACCTGCCCGTTTAGTCATAATACAATTATGGTGGCACTGGGAAAGCATAATGGAGTCGGATCCGAAGAGCTGCGCAAGGACACTCCTGACAGCCCTGGAAGACGCCCACTCACGAAAGGTTTCATGACGGCTATAGGCTTGCAATAAGCGCCGCGATGTATCAGCGCCTTCAGCGTTAAGGCCTGCCGGTGACCCGGGATACTGCACATCCACTTCATATTCTATAGGTGCTAGTTGCTGTGCCACATGCCTTTGCGCAATGGCTTGCAAATCATTGCACACAGATTCATCCGTCATTCCTTTGCGAATGAGGAAACCATCACGCTGGAAAGCGGCTAGCTCAATGTCATTTAGATCTATTGCGTTCATTTGATCTCTTGTCCCACGAATCCTGCGGCCCTCATTTCCCAGGAATCAGTAATTGATTCCTTATATTCACTGAGCGCCTTGCGGCTCTGGACTGAATCTATTCGAGACAAACACTTCGCTGAGCGAGTGCGCAAAAGAACATCTGACTCAGAAAGTAATGGCTCAACAAAAGCACCCACCTCTCGGGGTTGGGTGCGCCAATACGCATCACAATAATTTTGTACCAGCTGTCGGCGCAAGGCGGAACTTCCTTCGAGACTGATAATTTCATTCCTGTAAAACGTACTGACTTCCTCGCCCTGAAATAACATCAATGCACTGGCCGCCCTGGCACGCATAAAATTGGCCTCGCTCCTATCTGCGGCAATCTCCAGCAAAGCCTTGTCTGTCCCTGGTCCGAGCTGATTGAGTTTATCCGCCTGTAATTGCCATTCGTAACCCTTAAGGTACTTGAGGACTTGGCTCTTGTTAACAGAGTTTTTGTTTGCCAGGCTTTTGCTATCAGCGCCCTGACTTAAATTATCATCCGCCCAGGAATCAGCACAGAGCCATTGCAGCACTATTGCCAGAACTATTGACAGGACTAATGAAGGCAGTTTCACTTTTGGAATCTCTTCGCTAAGGCAAATCAAAAGCCACATCATACGCTCTCTTAACTTACCTTTCTAAGACATTTAAACGAAGATGGAGGCTAGAACATTTACCGCACCGTCACACTCTTCGCCAAATTCCGGGGCCTATCAGGGTTAAGGCCGCGAACAACGGCAAGATGGTATGCCAGCAACTGACAAGGGATCATGGCGGCGACGATCGCCAGTGCCGGATCAGCAACATCAGGCAACAAAATGAATTGATCAAAGAGTTCATTATCTTCGCAGCCAATCGCAATCACATGAGCTCCACGGGATTTGAGTTCCGCAGCCACATTAATCATGTAATGGTCGTCTTTACCCACAAAGAGTATGACCGGGACACCTTTCTCCACCAGAGCAATAACACCATGCTTCAACTCCCCGGCAGCAAATGCTTCAGCATGTATATAGCTTGCTTCCTTGATATTGAGCGCCGCAACCTGGGCGGCGCCATAAAAGCCCGACCGGCCAAGAATATACAAGTGCTCTTCCTCGGCAATACTGATCGCCACGTTCTTCAGCTCACGAGATGTTTGATCGCAAAGATATCGACTGAGAGCAGTACTCAATTGATTCAGATCACCTTGGAAATCTGCAACTACAGCAATGGATTTGGCTAACATATAACCGAAGGTGACCTGCGCCGTTGCAGATTTGGTTGAAAGTACACAAATTTCAGGGCCGCAATGGTTGGCAAAGTTGAACTCTGACATCCGCGCCAGTGTAGACATGGGCATATTAACCAGCGAAGCAATGCGCAGCCCCCAAGCACTTGCAACTTCTATCGCCTCAATGGTGTCTGCAGTCTCACCGCTCTGGCTGATGGCTAACAGGAAATCTCCTGATTTAAAGAGCCGCCTGGCGCTTTCTATTTCATATGCAGGAATAGCAAGAGCATTAATTCCTGCGACTTCTCGGAGCAGCCACGCGATTTGCACGCTGGCAAAATAAGCGCCTCCTGCACCAGTAACTAACACTCTATCGCAAGAATCCAGAGCACGGACAAATTTATCAAAGTCAGGCCCCAGTCGTGTCGCTTGCCTGGCGACCATATACCACTGCTCCATTATTTCCTTCAGCATGTAGTGAGGGAAATCCTCCTTGGTGAGCACCTCTGAATCTGGTGTGACCAGGGACCACTCCATGGCCAGTGATGCTCCATTTTCATCGAAGAGGCTGACACATCCATTGCTGATCTCCACCAGCTGCCGCGCCTCCATGGGGCTACAAAATTCCGCTATATCCGGAAAGCTCAATACATCTGAGCCGAGGAAGAACTTGCCCTGCCCTTTCCCGACCACCAATGGCGAGCCATCTTTTATCCCCATCAATGAGCCATCTGCGAATAAAACCACAATCGTGTTCCTGCCATACAATTGCCTAAATACCGCCAACAATGCATTGCGCCGTATCTCCATAAGCTCAGATTGATGGTCTCCCATGACCAAAAGGGACTGCGCCAAGAGGGACTGCAGTTCATTCTCCAGCAGATGCACGATGACTTCAGTATCGGTTTCGCTGGTATAGGTCACTGCACAGGTCTGCTTTTTCAGCACCTGGTAGTTTTCAACGATGCCGTTGTGAACGAGAGAGAATTCAGCGGAGGCATGAGGATGGCAATTCTCGACGTTAACACCGCCATGAGTTGCCCAGCGTGTGTGACCGATAACTGCAGTGCATTCGGGCAACCTGTCCTGGATGTCATCAAGAGAATCGATGCTCTTGCGCATATGAATTCGACCTTCATCATCGTCGACCCAGGCAAAGCCATAACTGTCGTAGCCGCGATACTGTAGTCGCTGCAAGCTGGATACAGCCAGATCTCCCACATTTTGCCCGATACAGGCAACTATTCCACACATTGTCATTTCCAGGTTGTCATTGCTATTTGATAAAAGCCAATATATAGCGGTAAAATCAGACATCAATACCAATTGTCATCAAAATATTGACTAAATATGATAATTCACGAAACCCTGAGGGCACTCGGCCTCAGCGATAGGCAAACGGACATTTACCTGACGCTGCTAAAGCAGGGTCCGGGTTCTATTCGCGAGATCGCCGCAGGTGCCGGTATCAACCGGGGCACGACCTACGAGGAGCTCAAGACACTAAAGGCAAGGTCGCTGGTCAGCTATTTTCCAAGAGGTAAGCGCAAGTTTTTCTGTGCTGAGCCGCCGGAGCAATTGGTGAAAATTGCAGAGGAAAAACAAGCAGTGTTGGAACAGGCCACCAATACTTTACGTCACGACATCCTACCTGACTTGAACAACCTGAAGATGGACTCTACAACCACAAATGTTCACCATTACGAGGGTGATGACGGAATCGAGTTTGTATTGAAAGATATCCTCAGTACCGTAGAACGTACGCCCCACAAGCTCTACAGGGTTTATTCCTCCCGCCAGATACGAAAGTATCTGTATCGGCCCTTCCCTAATTTCACACGCCAGAGAGTTAAAAAAGAGATATTCGTTAATGTCATTGCGATAGGTGATGGCGGCGAAAATGCGCCCCTTGCGGAACGAAAATGGATTGCAACTGACTCCGGGACAACAGCGGCAAGTTACGTTGCGATTTACCCGCCAAAGTGCGCGATGATATCCCTGGTACAGGGAGATTATCCAACAGCCGTAATACTCGATTCCGAGGCTATTGCTCTGGTAATGCAGATTTCATTCGACACCCTTTGGGAGCGACTGTAGATTGTCCGTGCCTATAGGCGAAATAGGGTTATTTTCGTCTGTAAAAAGATATTCAGCGTTTGCGCATCCCAGCCTGATAGCGCAAACTTCCGATTGTCGACCTCAAAACTCGCTGGAGCCCTGAATATGGCTAAAACAAGTATTTCTGAATTCATGGTTGAAAACCCTCTCTCTGTTCTCCCCTCCATGAACGTATATGAAGCTGCACACGAAATACTCACCAATCGGGTATCGGGTGTCACAGTCGTCAACGAAACAGGCCAGTTAGTCGGCATGTTGTCTGAACTCGATTGCCTACAGGCCATGATTACCAGTGTTTACAATGGTGCAGACCCAGGCGGCGCTCTGGTCAGTGACATTATGACTAAAGACGTTGAAGTAAATGACCCGGACGATGTCATTCTTGAAGTTGCAAACTCAATGCTCGACCATAAACATCGCAGGCGCCCAGTTGTTCGAGACGGCGTGCTCAAGGGGCAGCTCACATGCAGGCAGATACTCAAGGCGGTGACCGAATTTGCCGACGAACACCACACCGAAGAGCTCAAAAACTGATCGTTCCACAAGCCAACTACATAATTCCTGCAGACATTTACCTAGCCCCTGAAGAAATGCTCTGCTTCCGCGCCAATTTCCTTGTATCCTTGCCACTATGAGCGAAATACTCACCAAGTTGGAGAACGCCGTCGAGGAAGTTGAGGATCAACTTCTGCAGAATTTCGTCGAATTCGCAAAACCTCATCACCCGAGTCCTACAGCGCCATAGACGAAGGTATAAGGAATTCTCTGGATGATGTTGTCCGGACCCTGTGGCATGAGCTGGAGCACAGCGGCGTCAAAGTCAATCTAAGCCTTCGTACCCGCCGTGATGAAGAACTGTCCATGAGGATGATTGTCCTCAAGAAACTGCTGGATATCCCAATCCCCACCTCATTTCTGTTTGATGTAGAGGAAGCGCTCAATCTTGCCCGTCTGGGCCCGGATAAACGACAAAATACCGAAACTAAAGACGAAAGCCCTGCTGGCGATGATTCCGGGAGTATTCTTGGCTCAATCAAGGGAATTTTTGGCAGTAAGCAAAGTCCCGATCAAGATCAACAGAACGAATCCGCGCCCAAAGCTTCTACATGGACAACGATGTATTCAACGCAGCTAGCCGGCTGGCCACGCTGGCTGCCAGGTTAAAGACCAGCGGTAAAACCTGTTGTTGTCAGGAAGCGGCCAACAACGCCAGCAAAGGATTTGCCACAAACGCCGGATGCGATCCGCAAGAAGCTCGAATCCCGTGAATTTGATGCTGGAACAGCTGGTAAAGCCTCATTTGGCTCGAAAGATATAGAGCCCATTGCACCCCAGGAAGTGGCCCCACCCAGAAAACCAAAAGTTAAAGAAGAACCACCCGAACCACCTACGGATAAGGCGATATTTGAGTCCAAGGACCTTTCTTCCACACCTCCGGGTAAGCAATAAAGCTGCACTCGTCCAGTGCGAAGTATTCCTGCTATAAATCAGTGGTTGCCTAAAGATATCGCTGCTTGAGATGATCTTGGAAGTAGCGGTCATTTAGAGTTTCGCCTGTGGCATTAACGAGCAAGTCATCAAAAGACAAAAACTTGGCTTTACTGTGAATATTTTCCCTCAACCAGGTGAGCAGCGGCACAAAATTTCCCGAACGAATCTCCTCAAGCATATCCGGTACTTGCGCCTTCGCCGCTGCAAAAAATTGCGCGGCGGTCATCGCGCCAAGGGTGTAGGTGGGGAAATACCCAAACAACCCTGCCGGCCAATGCACATCCTGCAAACAACCATCCTTAAAATCCCCCTTTGTCGATAGGGAAAAGTAGGACTGCATCTTCGTATCCCAGACTTCTGGTATATCTATGACGGTCAAGCCTCCTTCGACAAGATCTCGCTCAATCTCGTAGCGCATAATGACATGCAATGGGTAAGTCACTTCGTCCGCGTCCACTCGAATATAGCTGCGTTCTACCTTGGTATACAGACGATGCAGATTATCGACACTCCAGGCGGGATCATTACTTTCCTGACCCAGAAAAGTCCGCTGTGCAATTGGCGTCATGAACTGCAAAAATTCAATTGAGCGACAGGCTTGCATTTCCATCAGCAAGGACTGACTCTCATGAGTACCAGCACTCAACGCAGCCCCAACGGGTTGTGTGATCCAATCCTTGGGCAAGCCCTGCTCATACATGGCATGACCCGTTTCATGGATCACTCCCATCAGGGACTGAACGAAGTTATCGTCAGAATACCTTGTGGTAATACGTACATCTTCCGGTACACCACCGCAAAAGGGGTGATGACTGATATCGAGGCGCCCATGTTCGAAGTCGAAACCCAGAGTCGACATGATGGACATGCCTAGCTCCTTTTGCTTCGCGACTGGAAAGCTATCCCCTACAGAGACGACTGGATTCTGTTTTTGAAGCTCAATCACTTCATCCACCAGGCCTGGGAGAAATGACTTTAACCCGGAAAACAGCTTATCCAATTTCTCACAGGTCATATCTGGTTCATACACATCAAGCATAGCGTTATATAAAGAGAGTCCGGTAGAGTCAGCACGCATCGCAGCTTCTTCACGAATGAAGCCAAGAACTTTGTCCAGCAATGGCTGCATATCCTGCCAGTTATTTTCAGCACGATAGATTTGCCACGCTTGCTCACATTCGGCAGTGCTTCTCGTTAGATGGCCAACCAGATCTGAATTCAAACATGTGGCCTCTCGATGTTGTCGCGACATTTCTCGAACGTTGGCATTCTCCTGGCCGGACAGATCCTCCTCAGCCGCCAACTCTAGCCAATCGAACATTCGTTCGTCCGTCTTTAATTCATGAATTGTCACGCCCAGGGTGGCCAGGGCATCACCTCTCGCCCGGCCGCCGCCAGCGGGCATCATCGCCGCAGCATCCCAGCTAGTAATCGACTGAACATGCTCCAGATCTGAAATTTTCTTAAACTGTCTAACCAGTTGTTGGTAGGCGCTCATAGTATTTCCATGGATGTAAATGCTTGTCTGGCGAATCGCCAGTTTCTTTAACTCCAGATTCTCGACTTGAAGATCCCGCAAGGTGATTTTCCGCAAGTCATTTGCCAGCTTACAGTGAAGCCGCCAGGGCTGAGAACTACTGCTCTTGAGTTTAGTTTCGCTCCCGGCCTATATTTCATCTCAATGATGCCATGGTATGCTCATGATCATCTGTAATTATTAAAGAGATCAAACATGGGCCTAAAATCAGTCAGCCAGATTATATCCGACAATGCGAAGGCAGACCCGAACAGGCCTACAATCACCCATGAAGACAGGACTATAAGCCGACAAGAACTGGATCTGAGCACCAATCGCCTGGCCCGCGCTTATGAAAAACTCGGCGTCTGTGAAGGAGACATGGTCACTGTTGCCCTTCCAAATTCAATAGAATTTTACGAAGCCTGCATCGCCATCTGGAAGCTGGGAGCAACGCCGCAACCAATTTCCGCACGTCTGCCGAAGATGGAAAGAGAGGCAATAGTCGAGCTTGCTGACCCTGCCATTGTTGTTGGCGCAGAGCCCGGCTCCCATGGGAAAAGAACCATACTGCCCATTGGTTATGAAGCTGCTCCCTCACTGTCCGACGCGCCCTTGCCTGACAAAACTGCCAAATACTGGAAGGCACCAACATCCGGAGGGTCTACAGGCCGCCCCAAGATAATCGTTTCGGAAAGCCCAGGAGCATTTGACTTCAGCCTCGCCTTGCCGTTACGACAGCAACGCAATCGCGCCCAGCTGGTATCAGGCCCCCTGTACCACAACGGCCCGTTCTCCTTTTCCATGAATGGACTCTATCTGGGTAATCACATCATTGTGATGACGAGATTTGATGCGGAGCAAACCTTACAACTCATCGAACAGCATCAGATAGACTGGATGATGATGGTACCAACAATGATGTTACGCATCTGGAAGCTACCGACAGATATCCGCGACAAATATGACCTAAGTTCTCTTCGCATCATGTTGCATCTTGCTGCACCTTGCCCTCCCTGGTTGAAAGAAGAATGGATCAACTGGCTTGGCGCCGACAAAGTCCACGAGTTATTCGGCGGCACAGAAGGCACAGGCGCCACCTGGATTACTGGCGATGAATGGATGCAACACAAAGGATCTGTTGGAAAGCTAATGGGTAAAAGCGAGGTCAAGGTTCTGGATGAAGATGGCAAGGAACTGCCAGCCGGCGAAATAGGTGAAATCTACCTTCTTCCCGAAAGTGGTGGCTGCAGCACCTACCACTACATTGGTGCCGAATCGAAGCCAATCGAAGGAGGATGGGAATCTCTCGGCGATCTTGGCTATGTGGATGAAGAGGGATACATTTATCTTACCGACAGAAAGACTGACATGATATTAAGCGGTGGTGCGAATATATATCCGGCAGAAGTTGAGGCGGCGATAGATGCACATCCAGCTGTTCGTTCAAGTGCTGTCATCGGTTTACCTGATGACGACCTTGGCCAGGTAATTCATGGCATCGTCGATGCCCCCGACGGTGTCAGCGAAGAAGATCTTATTGCGTTTCTCACAGAGCGAATGGTTCGCTACAAGATCCCCAGAACCCTGGAGTTCGTAGATCATCCACTTCGCGATGATGCGGGTAAAACTCGAAGATCTGCTCTGCTCAAGGAACGCGTTGGCTGACGCAGCCAGCCCGATCAGGCCATTGAATAGAAACTCAAGTTGGCATCGGCACAGTTCCAAACAATGACTCATTCAAATGGGATGAATCATTGAAGCGCCGCACGATGATCTTTCCTGAGTTCATCACAATATGACTGATCGAGGCATTATCAGCACCACTAAATGAAAACGGCGTAGCACCGGTTGCCTCCGCCAGGATGTGGGCAATTACCCCGCCATGCACCACAGCCACGACCAGCTGATCGGGGTGCGCCTTGGCAATCTTGCTGAGTCCCCTTTGTACACGCTCCTTCAAGCTACTAAGAGACTCCGCGCCAGGAATAACATCCCAGCGCTCCTCCTCCTGCATTTTCAGATATATAGGATCGCTTTCGTAAGCTTTAATTCGAAATAAGCCGCCTTCCCATTGCCCCAGATGAACCTCTCTCAGCTCGGGCTCTACAACTGGCTCTATGCCCAGATGTTTGCACAATGGCGCAGCTGTCTCCTGGGTCCTGCACAAAGTGGTCACATATATTGCATCGATCGCTAAATGTCGCAGGCGCTCTCCAACTCTTATTGCCTGCTCCCTGCCAGTCTCCGCCAATTCAGGATCGCCATGCCCATCAACCAGGGGAAACGGATTTCCCGGCGTCGCTGCCCTTGATTCTCCATGCCTGACTAACAGTATTTCTGTGGCGCCGGCAGGCCTTTCAAACTTGTGTTGACGGTATTCTTTCAATTTTTTTGTCTCGCTTCAGGTGAATCGCCGAATCAGACCCGATTCAGGTTAGTATTAAATGAAGATAGCATTATTAAGAACTTCGATGAAGGCCCGACTGGAAAGCAACATATGGAAACTAACGGCGCAGAAGTCTTTAGTCACTGCCTACTTCCAACTACCGATTATCGTACTCTTCTGGCAGGATGCCGGTCTGAGCATGTTGCAGATCATGACGCTTCATGCCATCTTCTCTGTTGCAACGGTCTTACTGGAGTTGCCATCAGGTATCTTCGCAGATCTATACGGCCGTAAACTGACATTAATTCTGGCAACGCTCTACCTTGGGCATTGCTACATATTGTATGGCAGAAAACTTCAATCAATTTCTGATAGCAGAGCTGTTTCTCGCCGGCTTTGTTGCACTTCAATCAGGTGCAGACTCGACATTTCTATACGACACCCTGAAGTCTTTGAAGAGATCTTCCGAGTACGCCAAAATTCTCGGCAATGTCATATTTCTAAGCACTATTGTGCTCGCCCTTACAAATGTTGTTGGAGGATTCATCGGTGAATACAATCTCAGATGGACTCTCTTCGCTTGTCTGCCTTTTGTATTTTCAGCATTCATTATCAGTTTTACACTATTTGAACCGACACCCTCTTCCCAGAATGACTCCAATGGGACAGCGAGAGAGAAGGTAAGACAGCAACTAGTGGAACTCAGCCGCGTTATTGGCGGCGATAAGACCTTAATCTGGCTAATTATCTATGCGGGGGTCGTGCTGACATTTAATCAAGCTGGTCTCTGGTTATATCAGCCATATTTTGAACTGACCGGCATCTCGATTTTTATGTTTGGAATTATCTTCGCCAGTTTCCAGGTGGTATCTGCTTTTGCAGGTAAATGGTGCTACAAGGTAAGGAATCAAGTGGGTGAGAAGACCATTCTCACCTCATTGTTGTTTATTAGTACCGGTGCTTCCCTGCTGCTCGGAAACCTGGTTTTTACCTACAGCTTCACCTTTATATTCCTGCTCCAGGTGGTCCGGGGATTCTACAAGATTCTTTTTAGCGATCTGATTAATCGGCGAGTAGAGTCCAAAGTCAAAATCAGTGTTTTATCTGTTCAAAACCTGGCAGGCCGTATGTTAACTGCCGTCGTAATGCCATTTATAGGTTACTTCGCTGACATTTATTCAATCTCCCAGACATTCACCCTTATCGCAATCATTGGCACGGCTTGCGGCCTTCCAGTCTTGTTCGCTCTCAAACTACAGAAGGTAATCTGAGGCTCGGCCTCTAAATGCTTGCTTCCATCAGATAGAGCTTGGTCGCAGACAGACCTTTCTGAGAAGGCATGCTCTGATTAGAGACATTTTTCTGATCGATCATAACCAGCGCCAACCCTTCACTCTTACCTAGTTTCTGTACGCCCTCGATGCCGTTCTTGTAAAAAACGACGTAAGCCGTCGCGCTAGATTTTGTTCGGCTACCAACACTGATGGAGCTTCCCTGAAAGTTGACCTTTTTAACAACATCCAAGGCAATCTGTTCCCATCGATCATCAGGAAAGGATACTTTGTCCTTAACGCGATTAAACCTGAATGTGTTCTTTCTCTTTTGTTTTCCTGAAATCTGGTAAAAGCCATCGTACTCAGCGTTTAGTATTTTCTCTGCAAGGTCTGGTGCCAATCTTTCTCTGATGGCCTTCGAAATTGTCGCGTTGGAACTAACCGTAGCGCCGCCGTCACTCAAGGCCCATGACGGGACCGAAATTAACAACACAATTGCAATGATGAATGTCTTCATGATCTTCTTCTCCTGTCGAACAAATAAATTCTTTGTCTAGTGATTGTTTGGCGTTATTACCGGATACACCCAGTGTCACCTCTATGACGATGCAGTTTAAGAAAAGGTTTGAATAAATCTCGAAATTTGAGTTGAAACGACTCATGAAAACGGTGAAATGCAAAAATTGGCTAATAAACGCTGAACTTTCCCTCTGATGACCACAATGCGGCCCATCATATTTGGTACTATCCTGCGGCAACTACATGAGCCAGAACATTGAGACAAATATGATGATTATCGAAGAGACGATGAAGAATTGGCATCTCTACCTGAAGGGAGAATTCCCCGGCGGGCTGGATGAACTGCTTGCAGACGACGTGGAATTTTACTCACCTATCGTCTTCACCGCGCAAAAAGGTAAAGCACTGACTAAAATGTACCTTGCCGCGGCAGGCAATACCTTTAGCGGTGGCGACAAGGAGAAAGCTCCCGGCAATGAAAACTTCAAATATGCAAAGGAAGTACTTTGCGGAAACTATGCGGTGCTGGAATTCGAATCGATGGTCGACGGTAAATATGTGAATGGCGTCGACATCATTACTTGTAATGATGAAGGAAAGATCACTGAGTTCAAAGTAATGATTCGCCCCCTGCAAGCCGTCAATGTGATGCATGAGCAAATGAAAGCGATCCTCGAGAAGATGCAGGCAGATAGCGAGAGTGCCTCTGCACAGAGTTAAGCCCTGCGAGCATGGCATGAGGAAAGTTCCAATCTTTAGCCGGGGCTTTTTATTCCAGAAGCCCCATCCTCTGCCCCAACTACCTTCTTCAATATTCCCAGGCCCAGGGCAGCCATAGCAATCGAAACTACTGGATTCAGGTAATTAAGGAAGGCGTAGGGCAGGTAATCCAGTACCGGCACGCCCAGAGTGGCGGCATAGAATGCGCCGGCCGTCGTCCAGGGTATTAAGGCTGTGGTCATAGTCGCTCCCTCTTCAACCGATCGCGACAGCATGTTTTTCTGAAGCCCCAATTTATCGTAAGACTTACCATATAGCTGGCAGTTTAAAATAATGCTGATGTAGGCTTCGCCCATCGCAATATTACCGATAAAACCCGATGCGATAGTGACAGCAACCAGGGAGGCTACGCGTTTCACCCGGCTAACAACGCCTGCTAACAGGACTTCCAGAAACCCGCCCTTAAATAAAACACCGCCCATCGCTAAGGCCATTATCGACAACAACAGCGTCCAACTCATGCTGCTGATGCCACCACGACCCAGAAGTTGATCAATGCTTTCAACGCCAGTGGTTCCATTCTGATTGCTCCAAAGCGCGTTGGCCACGTTAACGAAATCACTGCCTTGATAAAATACGGCTATCACACAAGCTGTCAGGATGCTCAAACTCATGCTCACCTGGGGTGAAAATTTCCGCATACTCAAAACCACCATGACCAATAAGGGGATTAATGTGATGAGTGGGTTGAGCCCATATGCGCCTTCAATCGCCTCACGTATCTTTTCAATTTCCGTCGCAGGTAACTGCTGGCCGGACATTTCAGTGCCTAAATAAACCATGATGGCCATCACGAGAATCAGCGTCGGTACGGTGGTATAAAGCATTGCCCTGATATGACTGTAGAGATCTGTTTCCGCACTCATTGCAGCAAGGTTTGTGGTGTCTGAAATGGGTGAAAGTTTATCGCCAAAGGTTGCGCCGGAAATGACCATGCCGGCAACAATCGGCAAAGGAACGCCCAGCGCAGCACCAATGCCCATAAAAACGACGCCAAGGGTGCCTACCGTTCCCCATGAGGTTCCGGTTACAACCGACATTAAACAACACAACAGTAAACCCGTTAGCAAAAACGTCGATGGTTCCAGCATTGCCAGACCATAAAATATTAAGGTGGTTATGGTGCCGCTCTGCATAAAGCTCGCGATAACCATACCGATAAGTATAAATATATAGATGGCTGGGAGCGCTCGCGTAATGGCATCACTCATCATGGATTGAATATCCAGATAACCGTGACCCAGCAAGGCTGCATTAACGGTTACCCAGCACAAGCATAAGAACAATATGCTATGCAGGCTGATACCATAGGCAAAAAGCCCAACGGAAATCATAAGTACAACGACAACGAAGCAAATCGAGGCGTGTAAAAAAGATGGCATTCGACTCATGTACTTAACTCTGGCAATTATCACTAAATACGTGACAGAAGTGGCTTATCCAGATTTGCAAACAGTCTCTATCAGTTGGTAGCGCTGCTCGCTTTCCAGATGGAGAAGAATACAGATTGCACCATTGATAACAAGGGTAAAGTGGTCTGGCCGTTGCATCTCCCGTCCATTGCCAATTCTGCCTTGTAAATTGTTCGCACGCTTCCGCTCAACGATGAGCCCGGACGTGTTAGTGAAGGCGGCTGCTAAAAGTGTGACTGTATCTATTTTTAATGCACTTGAGATGACCCGAACCAACTCCGCGCGGCTCTCAATTGTGGGCTCCGCAATAATGGCTGGCACATCGCCCGACTGGCTACTCGACTGGCAAGCAGTCATCAGGAGGACTGAAACCAGGAAAAATATTTTATACATTTCGTTTTAGACTTCTTTGTAATCGGCATTTCATTGTCGACCCTCCTTACACTAATTAGTGCTCGTCCAGAAATAGAAACCGCTGGTGTTACTTCCCTGGTAAGTGATTTTTTTATATAGCTAACGGATCTATATTTTTGCATATATTGTTCTAATTTGGCTATTTATGGACGGGGACGAATTAGTTACGCATTATTTTGCCCTGTAACCAGAGTGCTTTAGGAATATATCCATCAACAGAGGAAAGGGGCGCAGGAGAAATTGCAACTGACGAGCGAACAGAGCTCAAACCTGAAGCAATAGGACAGCTACCATCGATGCGGTAAACCAGCGCCGCCGCAAGCCTTGCTTCTGCAGTGTCACCAAGAGGCGCTGTAAAGTCATCCTGAACCGAACAGCCCGGCAATTGTGAACCATCCAGTGGCGCAAACGTAACCGGCGCAAAGCCATCGGAATAATCGCCAAAGCCTTTCGATTTGGCTCCTCTAAATTGAATACTGAACCAGGTCGCCCCGCAATTATCAAAGGGATAAAACCAAATGGTTTCCCACGTGTCGCTGAGCCAATCTGGATAACCTCAACATCGATGCCCGTCAGGCCATTGATGATCGACTCGCTGGCGGAACAGGTACCTGGACCTGTCAATACAAACACACGACTGAGATTGAGTTCTGGCAAGGCTGCACCGAACTGGCTGGAAAAACCCTGTGATGTTCGAAGAAATTCCGCGGTCTTAAGAGTGCGCCGGTTACCGGGTTAAATGTCCGGTGCTTGGAATTAAACTTCAGCTCTTCAAAAATTCGCCCCTGTGCCGCGGCTGAACCGGCGATCATAAAAGCAAGCTCATTGGCAATGTCCAGGAATCCTCCACCGTTGTATCTCAGGTCCAGTACAAGGTCATCGATACCAGCCACCCTGATATGCTTGCCCCTCGCGCGAGGACCACGGAGGTATTAACGAAAGGCAGATTGGGTTCTGCATAGGCAACAACAATTCGTCGAGGTGTTGTTGCTTCCAGGATTGCAAAGGTAAATCCATAACCCGCAGCTACACCAGATTGGCTTCTGGCACGATATTCAGCGGTGTCGATTGAAAAGTGAAAATTGTCCTTTCGGCTACCCGAAAGCGTAAAGGCATTTGTCTTTAACAAATTAAAGTAGCTGATTGTCGACCCGGCATGAGTCTCCGGGTCCACATCAACAATTTCGTCAAACCACAGATACAAATTGTTACTCCAGGAGCGAAGCCATTTCTTCTCGTCGCTTTGTGGACCCAGCGAGTCCGGGAAAATTGAACCTGAAGTTGCATCAGTTCCTGTTCGCGGTGCCGCGCATGATGCTCTGAAGTTTGTCGAAGACAGGAATTGCCCTGGTACAAAACTACTGACGGGTTGGACACTGACGCCACCCGTTCCGGTGACCGGTCTGGCGGTAGAGGAACCGCCCCCCCCTCCGCAGGCCGACAATACGGAAAAAACAAACAACGTAATGATGGCTGTTCGTGCGTGAATCAAGGATACATCTCTTTATCAATTCTCTCTATAACATCTTTATCAACTGGCAATCCCTTTGCTAATTTTGCCAAGGAGCCCTCTCTTATGATATTCGTAAAGAGAGTAGGTTCATCCAGATACTTAAGTTCAGTTTATCTGAATAACGGACTGTTTTGCTTACGTCCCGAACCAGAACTATCGGTACATAAATGTATAAAATTATCTAAAAAACTCACCGGGGGATTGTCCGAAGACCTGCCTGAACGCATAGATAAACGAGCTGGCAGTTGAATAACCAATGTTTAGCGCGACACTGGTCACCGACTCTCCCTCCGCAAGCAATCTAAGCGCAATCATCATTCTTACCTGTTGTCGCCATCGACCAAAGGAGATATCCATTTCCCGTTGGAATACGCGCTCCATAGTTCGCCTGCTGGTCCCTGCCATTGTTGCAACCTGGTGTAAAGAGGCTGACAGATCGGGCTGTTCCTCCAACAGGCTGAAAACTTTTCTGGCTCGATGGTCCATGGGAATAAGCAACTCAAGAGGTTCTTTAGCAAATGACTGCAACAGGTCAATGACCACCATCGCCAGGTGTCTTTCTGAATCAATGGATTTCCTGAGAAGACCAAGCGAAACGATGTGCAATACCAATTCACACAAGACAGGTGACACATTGACCACCTCGACCTTCTCAATGTCGTGATAGGAATTGAGCCGGAAGTAGAGACAACTCATTGTGACTCTGCCATGTAAGTGTATTTCAGTGGCCACGCCAGCCGGCACCAAAACTGCTCGTTGCGGCGGCACGAGCCACCCGCCCACATCGGTCTTAACCGTTATTGCGCCTCTTTGGGCATACACCAATTGATGCCAGTCAGGCAAGTTCTTACGAGGGTAAATATGTCCATGGCTAAAACTCACACCATTACTTCGGACAATGACATCGCTCGTTTCAATGGGTTCAAAATGTCTCATATTCGATATATTTTGTCTCAATATAGAAAGTTGTCAAGGCGCAGTATTGACAAACTACGACGGTCAAATTTGTCTACCCACGACCCAGGGAGAATCAATATGAACAACGTCGCCCATTTCGCCATCCATTCCGATGATATAGAACGCGCCAAAGAGTTCTACGCAGAAGTCTTTGGTTGGAAATTTAATCCTTACGGGCCTCCAGGTTTCTACCAGATACAGACCGGCCCTGATGAAACGCCAGGCATCAGAGGCGCATTGCAGGAAAGATTAGTGGGCCCCGGCGGCGAACATATCCATGGCTTTGAGTGCTCCATTAGCGTCGAATCACTGGATGATACTTTTGATGCGGTTGTGGCCAGCGGTGGCAAAATAGTGCTCGATAAATGCACTATTCCCAATGTGGGATCACTCTTCAAATTTACCGATACAGAAGGCAATTTGGTGGTAGCAATGCAATATGAAATCGACCTCGGATAAGAAAACAGCGTCAGGCAGTGATTTACTGGTCGGGGAATAAGCGCCGGCAATAAAGGTTGCTATTCCCTCCTTCCGGAAAATCGGGTATAAGGCTGCCATGAAAATTCCAAAACGAATCCAACCACTGATTGAGGACGGTATTATTGATGCTGTGATCAGCCGTCTCATGAGCGGCAAGGAAGCAGATGTCTTTGTCGTTCGCTGTGGATCGAATATACGCTGCGCCAAGGTTTACAAAGAATCGATGAGGCGCAGCTTCAAGCAGGCAGTCACTTATCAGGAAGGTCGTAAGGTACGTAATAGCCGCCGCAGTCGAGCGATGGAAAAAGGCTCAAAGTATGGCCGCAAGCAAACCGAAGCAATCTGGCAAACTGCCGAAGTCGATGCTCTAAACAAACTCGCAGCCGCTGACGTACGCGTGCCCACATCTTACGGTTGCATTGATGGCGTGCTTTTAATGGAGCTTATCTGTGATGACGAAGGAGACGTCGCACCACGACTCGCCGACGTGACCATGTCTGCCGAACAGGCTATGGAGGATCACTCAGTACTAATGCTTTATGTGGTACGCATGTTATGCGTTGGAATAGTCCACGGTGATCTATCCGAATTCAATGTCCTGGTTGATGCGTACGGCCCTGTCATCATTGATCTACCTCAAGCCGTAAATGCCACCGCCAATAATCATGCGCAGTCGATGCTGATGCGTGACGTCAATAACCTGACAAAATATTATGGCCAGTTTGCACCAGAACTGCTGAATACCCACTATGGCGAAGAAATCTGGACGCTGTATGAAGAAGGTAATCTACACCCGGACACAGAGCTGACAGGGCTATTTGATAAAAACACGCAAAGCGCAGACGTTGACGCAGTTCTAACCATAATCAACGCGGCAACCCAGGAAGAAGAAGAACGCCTGGAAAGAATTCAGTTGGCTGAATCTTCAAGCTAGAGTGAATCAACAGTACTCTTTTTCCCACTTTTAGCAGAATAAATTACAGCATAGATCACACCGTAGGAATTTTTTGCCAGATCAGGATATCCTAGGCCATCAAAATTGAGTGTGGAGTAGTTGATGAGTTGGGAGAAGGAAGTTGAAGAGATACACTACCGCGGCAGTCTGGCGGAAGAGCTGGGCGGCGCAGATAAGGTCGCGCGACAGCACGAGTTCAACAAGTTTACCATTCGCGAACGCCTGGATTTGATGGTCGACCAAAATAGCTTCCACGAGATAGGCAAGCTCGCCGGTGTTGGTGACTACGATGAAGATGGAAACCTGCGAAGCTTTACACCCTCAAATTTTGTCTTCGGCACAGCAGAAATAGACGGCAGGCCGGTCATGATCTCCGGAGATGACTTTACGGTAAGAGGCGGTTCCGCCGATGCATCAATCGCCGGCAAACGCGCACAAGCCGAAGGTATGGCCACAGAACTTCGCCTGCCCCATATTCGACTGGTAGACGGCATGGGTGGAGGTGGTTCTGTCAAGACAATAGAAACCGCCGGTAGAACATATATTCCCCGTCTTAGCGGGTGGGAAACCATCGTCCAACATCTAGGTATCGCACCATCTGTTTCATTGGCGCTCGGTTCCGTTGCCGGTATCGGCGCTGCGCGCGTTACTACCTCTCACTATTCAGTCATCGTTAAAAATTCTGCACAGATGATGATCGCCGGCCCAGCGCTGGTTGACTGGGCAAGCCTTGGAAATGTCACTAAGGAAGAGTTGGGTGCCAGTAAGATTCATACCAGAAACGGCGCCATCGACGACGAAGCTGACTCTGAGGAGCAAGCCTTCCAAATGGCGAGACAGTTCCTTTCCTATCTACCTAGCAGCATCGATGAACTACCTGCAAGAACTGAATGTAACGACCCCGTAGATCGCAGGGAGGAAATGTTGCTGGGTGTCGTCCCCAAAGACGCAAGAAAGGTCTACAAGATGCGGCCAGTCATTGAGGCTATCGTTGATGAAGGCTCATTTTTCGAGATCGGCAGAAAATGGGGCAAGTCCATCATTACCGGCCTTGCCAGATTGAATGGCGTCCCTGTTGCAGTCTTCGCAGAAGACCCGAGGATTTACGGCGGCGCATGGACGGCAGATGCCTGCAGAAAACTGATTCGCCACTGCGACCTTGCATCAACCTTTCACTTGCCATTGGTACACCTTGTAGATTGCCCTGGCTTTCTGATTGGTAAGAAATCGGAGGAAGAATCAACTATCCGATTCGGCTCCGCAGCGCTGGCGGCATTAGGTCAGTCCACTGTGCCCTTTTGCAGCGTTGTCATCAGAAAAGCCTTTGGCGTTGCAGGTGCAGCCAACAGCAAACCCGGCAGCCATCATTTTAAATTTGCCTGGCCATCCGGTGATTGGGGATCCTTACCTATAGAAGGTGGCATAGAAGTCGCCTACAAGGCGGAACTGGCGGAAGCTGAAAATTTTGATGAACATCTAATGGGCATAAAAGAGCGCCTCAATAGACTGAGATCGCCTTTTCGTTCTGCCGAATATTTCGAAATCGAAGAGATAATCGACCCAAGAGATACTCGTGCAAAACTTTGCCACTGGGCAGTCCTGGCCTATCGAAGTTTAACGACGGGCACCACTGCTTTTACTTACAGGCCTTGATTTATAGTCCTTAGCTCAAGTGGCGACCTGTAGTCTTATCAAAAATTGCGTGGAGGCCTAAAAAAAGGGAATTCAATATGAGAGCTCTGACACTTCTGACGATGATGCTTACCAGTCCCATGCTACTTGCAGAAGACTATTCTTGCAGCAATGGATCCGCCGTACGAACCATAGAAGTCATCTATGAAGTACAAGGATCTCCGGTTCCCTGTGTCGTTTCCTACAAAAAGGAAAGCGAAGGAACCGTGGAGTTCCCATGGCAGGCAGATAATCAGCTTGATTATTGCGAAGAGAAAGCCGCTTATCTCGCTGGCCGGTTGGGTCAATTTGGCTGGTATTGCGAGCGTGCTTCTCACCAAGAGTAATTTTGAGTAGCACGCCGCTTTAGTTTACGAGCCATGCTTTAGCAGTAAATTAAAAAGTTATCACCAGGTCAACATAGGTGCGCCAATCCATGATGTCTTCTCTGGAAGAAATCGGGAATTCGTAGGCTGCGCCAAGCGAAATTTTATCTGTCAGAAGAATGCGCGCACCTACGGCAAAAGTGCTGACGGTGCCCGTATCCCAGCTTCCAAAATTCACCAGGTCAATTCCCTCAAAACCAAAGGGCAAGCGATCCCCATGACTCATCACGCTAAAACTGTTGAGTTCGATCAGGGGATAGAACTTTTCAGACACCATGTAATCCAGATGAATTGATCCATGAACCATCGAGCTGTCATGTTCAGAATCAAGTGCTAAATTGTAGCCAACATTACCTTGTAGTCCCCAGCGATCATTGAGCGCTACCCTCACCTGCACGGCGAATATATCGATTGCCCCACCGGACGTAACTAAATCGTTGGGAATTTTGTTATGCAGAAAAATCGGGCGAACTTCCGTCGTGATGTATAGCGACTCATTAAAAAGCGGATTCGAAACGGAAGGTATGCAGTGGTTAAGCTTTCCTTCGCCTAGCGATCCCTTGAAATCTAAGACATAGGTGTTCTGGCCAAGAAGTAGAAGTAAAACTGCTAAGTGGAATGAAATCGTTTTCATAGTGCCTCCGTCATTGAAGCGCTGCGAAGTATAGTGAAGCCATATCCGGTAGCATTGACCAGAATCAAGGCAACGCAACGCAACACTTTGAATCATTTCAATCAGTCGCAATCCAAAATATTCTTCTATGTACACCTTGCAGTGGGGAAGCATTGACCCCATATCTGTTAATTCTGATTTCACAGAAATTAAGCATGAACGTACTAGCAGTAACTAAATCGAGAATCCGAAACTACCCGAGTCTGATAACCGTTCTGGCAATGTTGCTCCCTAACAGCGAAGCCATGGCAAGGGAGACAGATCCCTTATTTCAGTCTGAGTCCTTGTTAGATATCACCCTCCGCGGATCACTACTCAAGCTCAGTGATCTGCGTGACCGAGACATGGACTACGGGCCAGCGCAGTTAAGCTACAAAAATTCTGAAGGGAAAGTACAAACCTTCAACGTCAAGCTTACCCCCAGAGGAAACAAACGACTAAGCAAAGGTTCATGCAAATTTCCACCCATAAAGATAGCTTTCAAGAAAGCAGAAACATCGAATACTATTTTCTCAAAAATAAAAAAAATGAAATTGGTGACGCAATGTCATCCGGAATCCAAAAAGTATGAATATTATTTGCTGACAGAATATCTTGCCTATAAGGCCCTGAACATACTTAGCGAGAAGAGTTATGGCGCTCGACTTTCCCGCATCTCTTACATAGACAATACAACAGAAAAAACACTGCACACCTCATATGGTTTTTTCATCGAGCCCAGTAAAAGAGTAGCAAAGAGAATAGAGAGTAAAAAAATTGACGTCGAAGAGACTTCAGCCAAATTTCTTGAGGGTTCCCATCTTAATCTCGTTAGTTTGTTTCAAATGATGATAGGCAACACCGATTGGTCTGCAACCCATGGAGGCGCTAACGAATGTTGCCACAACGGGAAACTCTTCGGAAAGACAGACGCCGAAGACAATCTCTATATTCCGTACGACTTTGACATGACTGGTCTGGTTAACCCCGAATATGCCGCTGTAGACAAAGCACTGAAACTTACCAGCATCAGAGAACGACGTTACAGGGGTTATTGCCGAAATCTCGAGTTTCTTGACGACAATATTTCCCTGCTAAATCTCAAGCAGGCGGAAATCTACACACTGTTCGAAAACTCG
Source organism: Pseudomonadales bacterium (assembly GCA_046582185.1). GTDB lineage: Bacteria > Pseudomonadota > Gammaproteobacteria > Pseudomonadales > Azotimanducaceae. The sequence continues at coordinate 196,341 of JAYGEX010000025.1, forward strand.
CCGTATCTCACCAAGAGGCGGAATCGCATCAATCACCGCTATATAGAGAAATTCTATGGGCTGATCAACAATCCGAAAAGAGTCAAACGTAAAATTTATGGTCGCTGCCACCAGTCGATTATTGTTGATGTAGCCAAAGAGCCCGGGCGCATCAGTGTTTAAAATCTATATATCGAGCTGCAACTTCAACCAATCAATCATCTTCTGCTGGTGATCTTCTTTGTGTTCCCAGGCCATGTGCCTGTCATCTTCATAAACAAGATTAGTCGACTTCACACCACTCTTCATCAACACATCCAGATCCTGAATGGGCATCAATCGATCAGCGGTTCCGTAGATACTTAATAGTGGCGCCTGATCCGGCGTCGGCTTGAGCAGTCCCTGGTCTTTTAGAGACATCGTTGCCAACCGAGCCTTGATCGAATCCATATCACTATCGAAAACTTCCATCGCATAGGTGGTGGCAGTCGCACGCATACCCATCGTCGTCGTTAAAGGCGGTATCACGTCTATCGGAGGGTGGAAGAATAGATGTATGCCGCCGCTATGGTTAACCGCTGCCGCTATATTGGGATTGGTCAGCGCCATCTTGATGGCAAACACACCAGAGAAACTGCCAAAGTAGACGGCAATTTTGTCCTTATTGACATCATTCCGAGTCATCAAATAGTCAACGACCTTATCATATACTTCGTTTGAGGCTGCCCCCAATGTCCATTCACTCTCGCCTGTTCCTGGCAGATCGATGGCCAGAATTGAGAAACCTTCCTCCATCAACCTACTTTTAAAAGCGATATCGCTGGTCTTCCATCCGTCCAATCCTCCTGACCAGATGAGCACTGGTTGTTTTCCACTTGATGCCACAAGCTGATTTCTATCATGGTAATGCACCTTGATGGTTTTACCCTCGAATGGAATGTCGATAAGTTCCAGCGGAAATTCAGATAAGGTCGCGACTTTACGATAGGCGTTTAATTGCTGTTTATACGCTAACTCTCTTTCCGGTGTGTAGGTCGCAGGAAAGCGGGCTGCACTCAGGTAAGTCATCGCACGACGATAGGAACGAAGCGCTGCTCCGTTTTTGCCTTTTAACTCCAAAGTTTGCGCAGTACGGAAATGGACCATTCCGGGACCAGCCAATTCATACACCCAAGACCCAGGTCCTGTTTCCATCGGACCTAGAGCGGTGATTTTCGAAAATGATCGTCGAGCTTCACTGGCATCAACGCCCGCATCAATCAATGTCGAAACAATACGTTCTCCCCAGGCATCAGCAATTTCATTTGCTCTGGCCTGCTGGGATAGACTAAACATTGCTACAAATATTACCATTAAGTAATTCATGATTGCTCACCCTTACAATATTTATTGTACGGTATATAATATACTATTGAAATTCAAGATCTAAAAATGAAAAGAAAAGATATTGGCAGCTCTGCATATGTTGTTTTGGGTCTGACGATGCAGCATGAAGAAATAACGCCCTATGAATTAAAACGACGTATCACCACAAGTGTTGGCTATTTCTGGACCTACTCCCATCCACAGATTTATTCGGTTACTGAAAGATTGACCAAGGACGGCCTGCTCACCCAGCACCAGGAAGAGACTGGCAGGCGCCGTAAAATCTACCGGATTACGCAAGAAGGCGAGAAAGTATTCAGGCGATGGTTAGCTGATCCCGTACAGCCGCATTCTGAACTGCGAGATCTAGCGCTACTGAAGCTCTATTTCGGTGAATATTCCTCGAAGAAAATAATTGCTACGATGGCCTCTCAGCAAATCGATGCTCACAAAACCAGACTGGCTGAATACAGAAACATACCTCAAACCAGAAGACTCGACGAATTTGCACAGGCAACAGTTAACTTGGGTATCGAGTACGAAAAGATGTCCGTCAAATACTGGCAAAAAGTAAAGCAAGACTATAAAAGCTAGTTTAATTCACTCCAAATAATAGGCACGGGTTTGCGAACGTCCTAATTCCCTATGACTTATCTAAAACATCCCTATTTGCTTGCCTATCTTTGGGCCACGTTTTTAGCTATTTCATTTGCCTTCGGATATACCCCAATACTGATATCCTGTATTTATATTTTCGCCAGTGCTTTTATATACTTACTCTATTTAATCGACAAGTCTGCCGCCATAAGTAGTGGTTGGAGGGTATCCGAAGTTACCTTGCATTTGGGCTCTCTATTGTGCGGCTGGCCAGGTGCGCTAATCGCTCAGGACCAGTTGAGCCATAAAACGACAAAGAAAGAGTTCCAAAGAGTCTTTTGGATCACTGTTGCTTCGAATTGCGGCGTGATATTCTGGCTCCATACCGATGAATGCTTGAGGTTTCTATACAATTAAATTTTGCTTGTGGAGCAATTTCTTTTAAACTATTCGATCCAGGACTATCTGGTAAAATTGTAGTGGCACTTACCAGCTTTCAAGCATGAGCAATAATTATGCAAAACAAGGCGTTATGTGTCTTTGTGGTTTTTTTTCGTTTCATATTCGAACCGGTGAATTCGGATATGATTTCAATATTTCACCAATAAAATGAGTAAAGAAAATGAGTAAAGGAACAGTTAAATGGTTCAACGCAGACAAAGGATTCGGTTTCATTACACCTGAAGACGGTAGTAAAGATCTGTTTGTTCATCATTCAGAAATTCAGGCTGGTGGTGGATATGCCACATTAAGTGATGGCCAGGCTGTTGAATTCGAAGTTGGTGAAGGTCAAAAAGGTCCTTGTGCAAATAAAGTTGTTCCTGTTTAAGCTGCAACATATAACAAGCATAGGCAGTCGGGCGGCTTCGTCGCCCGCTGCTTTGTGCGTTAGACGATCTAATGAAAGAGCAAACGCATCTGAATCAGGGCTATGAGTACGAAGTTTGGATGCCTGTGGAAACTCCGACATAACAAGGTGTAACCGTTTATTCCGATAAACGCGCTGAATAGCAGCAATCTCTAACAAAATGCTCAAATTCAGCCGCTTCGCAGAAAGCTGCTGCGTGCACGTTAGCCATCAACCACGTAAAGAAAATTAGCCGAAGCAATATTCGCACAGTGCTTACCAGCCAGAGAGCTGCACTGCATCCATAAAACAACTGCCTTAATATATTGAGTCTCTCCATGCCAGGAATGGATTGTAGAGCTTAAAAATGGGCAGATCCCGTCATTTTGAAGGAATAGGAATTCGATAATGGCAGACGTAAAGAACAGAAACTCGATGAAATTTTGGCCGCCTGGTACCCGAGCCACCAGGCATTCCTGGATTTGCCCACTGCGCCATGTTCGGACGAAAATTTTCGTTTAAGGGGACTCGCAGTGGAGTATGCAGTAATTCATCGCTTTCCCGGAGACGTAAGTCATTTTCGCCATGATCACATCAGTTTAAGATGTAGGCAGAGACCTAACAAAACAATTAGTTAGTTCCCGTCCATAAATAGCCAAATTAGAACAATATGTGCAAAATTATAGATCCGTTAGCTATATAAAACAATCACTTACCAGGGAAGTAACACCGGCGGTTTCTATTTCTGGACGAGCACTAATTAGTCACTTTGTGAAGCTGAATGACAGTATGCTAAGGAAAATAGGCAAGCCTTCCCCTCCCAAAGGGTTAAAATTAGCGCTGTTTCGGGCTCCAATCTACCTCTACCACCTCAAGCTTGGATTTCTATTCGGAGAAAGATTTATTCTCTTAAAACATTGGGGAAGAATTACTGGAGAGCTAAAAGAAGCCGTCGTTGAAGTTATCGATCAGGATAAAGCCACCGGAAAAATATTTTCGGCATCCGGCTATGGGGAAAGGTCACAATGGTTTAAGAATATATCGGCAAATGGCAAGGTCTTAATTACAATAAAAAATAAGGAATACAACGCTGTCGCACGGATAATAACCGAGAGCGAAGCGGAAGATACTTTGCTTAGATATTCTAAAGAACATCCAAAATCAATCAAAGGAGTCGCGAGGCTATCCGGTTATGATATGGACGGAGATGACGAAGACATTATCGAATTTAGCAAAATAATCAAAATAGTTGAGTTCACATTAGCTGGCTAGTTGCCGTCCATAAATAGTTGGATCTGAACTATAATTGCTGAACTATAAATGCCGAACTATAATTGCAAAACTACAACTCCGTTAGCTACATAAAACAATCACTTACCAGGGAGAGCACCGGAGGTTTTCATTTCTGGAGGAACACTGGCTAGGCCCGGAAGATCGATTACATTTTTCTTGAAGGATAGGTAAAAACATCAGCAAAGCGATGGGTCTGCTGATGTTCCCTTGAATCTAGCGCCCTCTCCCACCACCACGGGAACCCATCTGCCTGGCGCGATGTTGCCGGTTCATACTTTGATGATTGAAGGACGATCGCTGCGCATTTCTATTGCTTGTGCGGTTACTACTCTGGTAAGTCTCAAGAGTGCTTTGTTTGCGTTCCTTTGGTACGTCATTCCACTTGCCGTCAGAACGCGTTTGCCACTTATCACCATCACGCCGCACCACCTGGCCGTTACGGTCTGCGTATAGATTGTTCGACCGATTGGATTTGTTTCGTGCCTGTTTGGAATTCTTGCTTAAGGAAGCGCCAGTCGCATTGCGATTACGATTGCCCTGCCTGTTGTAGAGATTCTCTCTTTGGGAATTGTTACCCAACTTGTTTTTGACATTATTGTTGCTGCCAATATTAACGTTGTTGCCAATGTTTATATCGCCAGTATTGATATTGATGTTATTATGATGGTAACCGCCTCCATACCAGCCACGTCCACAACACCTATATCCACCGACCCAGCTAACACCAACTCTGAAAAATGGCCCGCCCCAGGAAACGCCAAAAGTCCAGCCGGTCCAGGAGTTATAACCTACATGCAGTCCCCAGGTTGGCGCCCGTGGGTAATAGTAGTAGCCATAATAAGGGGGTAATACCAACCAGTTCCATAGATAGGCACACCATAATAAGGATACGCCCACATGTATCCTGGAGTATAATCAACATAAACCACTTCTTTGGCACTCTCATAAATTGTCACATGTGTCAGGTTGTACATGGGAGAGCTAGTAGGTATTGCTGCGATCTTGTTGTAGGGAATGGTATCAGCGACGATCCATGGCCCCTTGGCTGATGCGGAAGAGAACCAGACGCCACTATCGACCGCATAATATTGCTTATCGATCAGCAGTACCTGAGATTGGGTATTCACTGCATAGGCAACCTCGGTTCCTTCGATCTGCTCAAACTTTGGATTACCGTCATAGCTGACTTCAAGCTTAGCTTCGCTACGTTTGATTGCCGTCGTTTGCGGTATTTGTGCATCCACCACAGCTTGATCGGCCTCTTCAGTACCGGCGATAGAAGAACGTAAACCCCCTATTGCAGATTCAGGTGGAATTTCACTGAAACTCTTGGGTAGTTTATCCGCCCGAACGAATGTCCATGGCCCTCTTCGCTTTTACTCCTGAACCATCGCCCCGATAACAAAATATACATATTTCCGGTAGACAGTTCACGCAGCCAGGGTGTTTCAGTATTTTCAACATAGAGCAGTTGTCCTCCGGATAAGCTCTGCCACTTGGAATCTCCATCAGTGACGATCAATTCGGTCGCCTTGATCGTTGTAACAATAGAGGGCGTTCGCTCCGGTTTTGCATCGTCGGTCTTCGGAATCATCTTCACCAGGTCTGCTGGCGGATAATTTGTTGACTGCCAGCGACCGTGGCATTGCTCGCCACGTACCAGAGGCTGCCACTGGTCAGGTAGTATTTGTTGCTCTTCGTATCTTTGACCACGGTCATCGGCGTATTGAGCGCTCGCTCGTAATGGCTTTCTTCAATGGCCGAAAACTTTGGTTCACCATCGTAGGAAAGCAAAGCAGCAAGTTCATGGAAGAAGATGATCTCGGGAGGGTCATTCTTAATATTTTCAAGGCTTTTCTGGACCTTTTCTGAAGCTGATAAGCTGGCGGATATTTTGGATAGTTCCGTAGTAAAGGACGCATTTTCAAGCGCATTTTCAACGATCGTAGTGAAACGCTGCTCCTGTGCATCTTTCGAATCTGGCCAGCCGACTTTTTCGACCTTGAGGTTGCTCATTACAGCCGCATCATTCCCCCTGTCAGTTTCAACTTTTGAAGAGAACGAAAAAACGCCATAGATTTTTGGCTTTCCGTTTTTTTGTTCGATCGCCATGGCGGCGCGGCCTTTAATGATATTACCACTCAAGCTCTCCAGTTGGGGCTGGTAGACAACAATAGTGGCTTCCTCTGCTTCAATATCCTGAGGCCACTCCACGCCATAAGCAGGGCCCACACAGGATGCAACGATTATCAGTAAAGCGCCTGCAGCTGACTTTAATGTCACTCTGAATTGTTGAATTTTACTCATTGTCATTATCTCCACTACTGAGAATCGCTTGCTAATTTCTGTCTGGAACCTGCATGATTTTGACTACAAATGCAGATCCCAATTATTTTTTGATTTGTCTAACAAACACTTCTAGATGGAACTAAGCCCGGTGGTTTAAGAATCCGGACAGAACAAGTTAACCATATTGTTATTAAAAACACCTGAACAAGCTATAAATTCCAGATGAATTCGCACTGACTCCGAAGGGCTGATTAATCAGTGGTGCTGCGAGCTTTTTCAAATGCTGCGCGGGCCAGGATGAAGGTCGCCAGAAAGGTGAAGCCCATCGCGATACCTCCTCCAAAAAATGAAATCGTACCCGCCAGATCGCCTTCACCGAAGGGCGTATCGCCAACAGAAAGACCGCGATTAGCGGCGAGGTTACCTGCCCAGTAAAATACAGTATTGCCCCATCCGGTAATAATCAATCCCCAGCCAACCCAAAAACTGCGACGCCCGGATAAATCAAGATACTGCATCAGGACAGCAAGGCCAGCGATCATTACGCCATTCAGGATTCCCCCCACATGTGCAGCCTGCCATCCGCGAACGGTACCTGGCACCACTACCTCCCACGCTGGAAACGGCCACAACGACACCGCACCCAGCAGCGAAAAGATGAGCATTACACCAGCAGCGAGGCCAATAAAGAGGACTATCATGGCATGAGCGATAGCGAGATAGGAGAGCCGCTTATTCTGCGAATCGGTTGGCATCACATTTGGTCCCTTATTTTTATTGTTTGTTATTATTGTATGGGTATTACTATTTGATTCTTACTAATCTGTTCTTTCAATTTTTAAGCTGGCATATTGTTAAGGTGCAAGCAGTACTTCTATGTCCTGGTTGCTTAAGGCATGGGCATCATTTCCATCCTCATAATAACAACGCCATGCCACCGCGATCCTACTTTGATCGCCATTGCAGATTGGATGTTTTCTAGGATGATATGTCTTCGCAAGTACCGGGACCGCAGACCGCCCTAAATCCCACGCAAAAGAGACAAAGAAGCACCAGGCTTTAAGTGCCCTGCCAGAACGATTATAAAAGCCTTCGCTACGAACCATAAGTGCAAAAGCTTTAAATGTCTCCCAGCTTATATGCGCAAATGCAAAGATCACCATGGCGCGGCGGTACCATAAGTCTTCCGGATAGAAGGCCTGATAGAAATCAAATGCCACCGCACCATGCTCTATTTCCTCTACCTGGTGCCATACCCATAAAGCCCGGATGGTTGGATCTGCTTTCCCCATCAGTTCCTGAAACCGATTCAATATAATCAGGCCACCGAGAAAGGTGAAGGTCTCGTACCCCGCGGTAAAACCGATCTGGAACTTTTTACTTCGCTTCCTGATAGCAACATCAAAATAATTCCTGGCTTGCTCATCCAGCGAATCCAATCCTTTATATCTTCTACACATCTCCCGGGTCCAATTGATAAAATTAAACGCGTGATGAGCTTCCTGGCCTATGATCGCTTGAACGTCCTTGAACAGCTCCTTGTCTTCCAGTTCGTCACGGTATGCGCGCATCACTTTAACCAGGAATCGCTCAAAATGGGGTACGTGAACGCCGAAGGCATTAATAAAAATAGAGAAGTCAGGGTTGCTTTGGCTCCACACCGGATCGTGACCATCAACCGCGTCGAAATTAAAGCGCATCTGACGAACCGGGATTTTATCCATTGGATGAACAGTCATGTGGCAACCCTCATGCTGAAGATGCGCTTATTCTAGCAGTCATAAACCATAAATACTGAATTTTGCCCCTGGCAGATGAAGCATTCCTAGACTCTACCCTTCTTTAAATCCAGCTTGCCTTTCACCAGATTAATTCTCAATAAATCACTGGCGCCCTCGATCAGACGCATGGATCTAACCTGGCGATAGAGTCGCTCCAGAGGATGGCCGGTGACCAGCGCCTGCCCGCCAACCAGCTGCACTGCCATATCAATGACCCGGCCAGCAGTTTCCGTACAGAATACTTTCGTGGCGATGGTTTCATTGATGATGTTGTCGCCGGTTTCAGCCAGTCGCGCCGTTCGATAGAGTGCGCTGCGAGCAACATAGGTTTCAATTCGCATGTCCGCATAGCGCAGCCGCACACCCTCTCTGTCACCTAACGGTGTACCGGAACGATGCGGCGCCGTTAGGTGTTGCTCGACAAATTCGATTGCCCACATACACATACCCATGGCCTGGGCAGAGATCATCATGCGAACATTTCCGATATTGCCTAACGCACGGGGCATGCCTTCACCAAGCTTACCAATCACCTGGGATACCGGTACCCTGACATTCTCGAAAGACATAGAGACGTGTCCGCCGCCTTCCATAGATGAAAACATCCGGTCAATAACGACACCTTCTGTCTCACGATCGATGACGATCATCGCTGTTCCTGCTTTGCTGCCATCTTTGTTCTCGACATTTATCAGCGCGGAGACGAAGTCCGCCGTATCGCCGCCGGTAACATAGGATTTGTGACCATTGATAACAATATGGTCGCCATCAACAACGCCCCAGGATGGTCGCTTTGCAGTGTCTGCTTCGGTAAAGCCAAATGCGCCACGTTTTTCGCCTCGCATGACAGGATCCAGGTAGTTCTCTTTAAGGTGACCTTGCGCGGCGTGCAATATGCCAGGACCGGGGCCAAAAATGTAAGCTGTCAGGCGGGAGTTACTTGCGGACCAAAGCTCTCGCAACATCGTTAGTTCAAGAGTCCCCGCTGGAGATCCGCCGTATTCAGTTGGCTGCGTCTTATAAAAGAATCCCGCCTCTTTGGATACTTCGCGGACCCGTTCCTGAATTTCCTTTGGCACCGGCGCCGCTTCGTCGACCAAGTCTTCAAGTGGTTTAATAGCTGTAGACAAAAAGGATTCCGCGAGTTCTCTGGTCGCGAGCAAACTATCTGGTAAATTTTCTGGCATGGTATGTCTTCACTTATCGATGACTATTGCGTGTGCTTGTATCTGGTGCCGCGCTGCTGTTTGTGGTTATAGTTCTGACTCTTTCCGCTGGGTCGGAACACTCAAAGCCAAACAGCTTCATGCGTTCCTAAGGGTGGCGATGGTAGATCCCAATTCGGCGCGATATCTTTCATTTTTAATATCGGCCCTAGGTGGTTCATTTCACCATAGAGGGTTTGGCTTGTCAGCATGACCTCATCAACTATCATTGAGTTGATGTCTGCCATATTTTCATCGTAATCAATTCGATGTTGCCGTTGAAGCAACATCCCCGATTGACACAATGAAGCCTTTACATGATAAGAGCCACCGATTCGAGCCCGCAAACCCATCGCCAGCAAAGTGCCATATGCTGCCAGATACCCGGTCATGTAATCACAGGCCGCCGCAGGTAACAGCCTGGGGCGCTCGCCGCCTTGCTCATGGGCGATACCGGTGACAGTTTGTGCAAGCTGCTCCCAGCCTGCGCGGTCGGCAAATGGACCGTCATAGCCGTAGCAATTCATTGAAGTACAGATAATCCCCGGCCTTATTTCTGCTAATTCTTCAGGCGATAGCCCGTGCCTTGCCATCACCCCAGGGCGGTATCCTTGCGAAAATACATCGGCTTCCTTTATCAGCGCTACCAGCTTTTCCCTATCCGCGGCAATTCCAAAGTCGAGATATGAAGAACGTTTCCCATGACTCGTATCGGCAACGAAATAGTTTGTTTGCGGCAATTTCTTCGCGGTGACCATTAATACATCAGCCCCATGTTCGGCAAGCGTACGAGCACATGTGGGCCCCGCAAGAATCCGGGTCAGGTCGAGTACGCGAATGCCTGCTAACGGACGCTCAACTGAAGTCTGGACCATTGGCTGCGGCTCACTATCTGCAATCTTGATAATTTCTATAACGGGTTTGTTCGACAGGGCCAAGCCCTGGGGATGACGAAGCCACTCATCAGTTGACCTGACCATCGCACCACATGCACCTGCTTGAGCAATCGCATTTTCAAGATCAAGCGCATCCCAGGTGGCGACTGCTTTGACAACAGAATCCAGCTCGTATTCACAATCGAGGATCTTCAGGACCCGCTCAGCAAGGTGAGGCAAGCCCATGTGCGGTAACAGGTATCTGCCATCTTTGGTTCTGTGTGGCGTCGAAATACCCTGGCGATTTACCTGCCCTCGAAATTCCGACTTCAGCTGATCATTATCAACCTGTAGATACATATAGCTGCGAAGCACGGCAGCAGCATGTTCAACCTTGATTTTCAGATCCTGCCGCTGCCCGGCTTTCATTTCCCAAAGGTCATTAACAGCAACACCAATGGCGAGATGAATGTTCGCGCTGGTCTCACCAAGGGCGAATCCGCTTGGCAGTACGGGATCAGCGCCCACAACCTTAATTTTCTCAGGCGCTTTGCCTAGCCCCCGTACCGCCATCAATTCTTCAAATGCATTCAAGATGTCTAATCCTTAACCATCATTTTTAACTCTCCATGTTCGCAAGGACATAGAAAGTCTAACTGCTAATATTCATCGCGCTACTCAAAGTGCCGCCGACAAATTGCCGTCCACATTTATAGACGTACCAGATATATAACCGCCAGCATCTGAGCAGAGCAAACAAGCGAGGTTGGCGCACTCCTCTGCTTCGCCGAAGCGCCCCAGGGGAATCCTTTCGCCTGCCTTGCTTACAAATTCGTCAAAGCTCAATTCAGTGTTCGCAGCGTCATATGTCCGTTGGATCTGATCGGATTTTATCCGCCCGATATTAAAACTATTAACAAGAATATTGTGGGGCGCGCCTTCACCGGCCAATACTTTAGTCAAGGCCATTCCCGCAGCCCTGGTAACAGAAGTTGGCGCAGAGCCCCCGGAAGGTGTTTTCGCCAGCGTATTCAAGATGTTAAGAATACGCCCCCACTTTCTTTCTTTCATCCCTGGAAAGGCGAGACGACTTAATCGAACCGCCGCCATTAACTTAAGATCAAAGTCGTATTGCCATTCTTCATCAGTGATGGACTCAATAGCACCAACTTTTGCGTGGCCGGCATTATTAACCAGCACATCAACCCGCGAAAAATCCGATATTACCTGTGCGAATGTAGTTTGGATATCGTTGGCAATACTCACATCACATTGGTATCCACGGCAGCTCGCTCCAGTCGCCTCGCTCATCTGCAACGCAGCAGCCTTCACTTCATCTTCGTTTCGGGCAAGCAAGGCAACTTCCGCACCCGATTCAGCAAACTTAAGCCCCATGGCATACCCAAGCCCCTTACTGCCGCCAGTGATAAGTGCGACTCGCTCATCCATCCTTACTTCCATAAATTTCTCCTGATTTTTCGATGACTTTCCACCAACAGCCCATACAAGCATCATGCACTCGACTCATCCGCCATTGCAATCCACCTGGTACTTGTCTAAAACTGAAATACACGGAGACTCACATCCACCCTATGGTCGGGATTAACTGACCGTGGTATTTCGGCAGGCAATAGCCATTCAAACCTGGCACATTTCGATGTGTATTATCAAAGAATCTATTCACGGGAAATTCAAATGAACATTTACCATATATGGTGCGATCTAAAGTCAGGCATGCAGGACCTTGAGTTCACAGATGCAGCAAATGCATATTTGAGTTCTCTTGTTCAAGCAGGAGAGATGGTTGCTTACCGCATTACTCGCCGAAAGTTAGGCCTTGGCATACAGGGGCTGGGAGAATTCCATTTAATGCTGGAATTTCAAGATCTGGCACAACTCGACAAGGCCTTTAATCAGGTATCTTCTCGGACTGACCCTGTGGAAAGCTTCCACCATGCAGTGAACTCCAAAGTATCAAACGTCAACTTTGCGCTTTATCGGGACTTCCCGGATGATCATCGAAAAACCGGCGAAGAGAAATTCTAAAAAACACCACGCTTAAGAGCAGATAGTAATCATTAGCTTTCGCCAACATAGTAATTCTGTCGCGATAAAAATATAAGCCAGCGGCACCATGGCCTAATACCTCTTGAAAAACAGGATCATTTTCACCCCGCTGATAAATATCGTTAGCAGCTCACAAACATCGATATTTTTCGAAGAAAGCTGTTTATTAGATAATTTCCATAGATCATGACGATGACGATGACGTGAATTGAATTCATCTTTCATATTATCATTATAAATCAATGATTTAGCTAAATTCGATATAAGGGGTCTTAACCTGGATTATCTTATCCACAGACACCGCCAAACTTATCTACATTTACTCACCACTTATCCTCAAGTTATCCACCGCTGAATGCAAACGTTTCACTAGCCAGAGATCTTGGTTGTGGTAAATTACTTGTCAACGGATAGGCGAAGCACGTTAACCGGAAACGGGGAACACCAGCCAAGTCTAAACCGAAAGACCTATGCCAGGTCGGGGTCGCTGAGGCAAAGGCGGCTTAAGGGTTACCGGGGCTTCTTCGGAAGCACTACAAAGGCCTTTCGAGGACGAGTAGAGACCGGATATCCGGGACATTGTTCGAGGCTATAGACCTGAATAATGGTAGACGTAGCAAGGCGTCGTAAAATAACGGTTCGAGGACCATGGTTGGACAAGTCGCCCGAGACGTTGGGATGATGGAAACAGCCAACGTGAAGGAGAGAACAGGAAGAGAGTTGCGACAAGGTCAGACTTCGGTTTGAGTAAAGAGCAAAAGGAAGCCAGGGATCGAGTTCACACGAGTCAGAAGGCCAGAGCACGTATTTCGGTACAGGTTCTGGTCCGAGGCTCAACCAAACCCTCGGGTTTGGAAGGATGGACCAAGTAATAATAGACTCGTCTAGGATTAATTGACCACCCTAATAACGAGACCCTGCTTCGGCGGGGTTTCTTTTGTTTAAGCCCTTGATAAATAAGAATATTTCGGAAAGTATCTGAAAGTATCGGGAAATATCGAGGCTCGTAAGTCATTGATTTATAAGGGATCGCTACAGCCCTTTAAACACGTAGTTTTCCCAGTGCGCTAAACTTGCGCTAAATCAATTCTCAGAACCCATGCACTATCAGAACTCATGCACTGTTGAATTGCATCCAAAACTGACCCACCAATCACCCGAAGCTGTCCCCCACACAGGGGACAGTTGCTGATATCAACTCGAAACACACGCCGCAAACGCTCTGCCCAATTGAGTGGCGCCCTCGGTTCACCTTGGTGGGGCAGGGGAACCGAAACCGAACCTATGCCGAACCGTGGTTGGGCCGGTATCGGAGTTCGCTTGCAGTAAGCCGAAGATTTCTAAGTGGTTTTCCAGACCGAACTTCCGAGCTGGGGCCGAACAGTTACGTCATTGACTTCTCCCATGAATTAGTAATTCGCCATGCACACCAAAGACTAGATTTCCTTGGTCGTTGGGAGTTAACTTGTCGATACCTTTCTCACTGATAGTTAATATCTGCGGTATAATTACTCACTAAACTACAAAGGCTCACGATGCACGGTGATAATGCAAAGAATATCTGTTCGGAGACACTATCCGGCACTTGCCTTGGTGGTAGTAGTATTTGGAAGCTCATTGCTGCAGTGGCATACTGACGTCGCGCTGGAATTTGATCGGTTCGCAATACTATCCCACGCTGAGTATTACCGATTGTTCAGCGCTCACTTTGTTCACCTGAACTGGAACCACACGCTGTTGAACGTGTCGGGGATTCTGGTGGGGTGGTGGGCTTTTGGACACGAACTATCAGTATCGCAGTGGACAAGTGCCATCTTTATCTCCGCTTTTGTGGTTTCAAGCGGCTTACTTCTAGCGACCGATGTGGAATGGTATTACGGATTTTCGGGCTTACTCCACGGGCTTCTCGTCCTAGCATTGATTTCGACCAAGCGACTCTCCTTCCAAGCAAAAATCCTCTGCCTCTCCGCCCTGACGGCCAAACTGATTCTCGAAGCTGCGACGGACTCTACATCAATGACGGAAACTCTCATCGAGAACAAGGTAGTTGTCGAAGCGCACCTATTTGGCGTGGCCGCTGGAGTTGTCATATGGCTAATCAGCTATACGCTTAGGAAGCTTGGACAATCAGGTTGTAATAATTAGCCAAACCTCTGATTGCAATAGTGCATCTAGATTGCCGGCTATGACTCGAAGGTACATGCCCTGCCACGGGGCGTCGCAAGACTAAAGCGTATGGTGGTGCGTTTCACAGTATTGCTTGTCCTGCTGTTCTTGCGCTTGCAGATGATATCCTGGGCCGGATGGGAATTTAGCTGCGCCTTCTTGAGTTTCTTCATCAGTCGCTTTACCTGATCGCAGGGGATTCAGGGATTTACTAAAATCGAACTCTCCTCTAACGGGTCAAATCCGCTCAAATGAAGATTAGTGGATTGACGCGGAATACCGATCTCCCACTTTCGAACTGCAATGGCATCCGAGTTCGGAAGGGAAGGGACTGCCATCCAATAGTTAGTGAGGGCCGATATATTCATTCACACATCAGTCAACTGCATCCAACCATTTCGCCGGGAAATGATATAAATTCCGCACAGGAACAAAATCAAAAATGGATCAATAGCCCCTCCACCGCCTCCACGCGAGCGTCGAGTAGGGTCGGACGCGTCCAGCGGATCAGTGCCATCATTGATCTCTGACAGATTACTGACACCATCACCATCAGCGTCTTGTGACGCATCTCGAGGATCCAGCGGATCAAATCCATACTGCACTTCAGAGAAATCCGACATCCCATCATTGTCATCATCTGGATCGGCATTATCGCCTACGCCATCTCCATCTGTGTCCGATGTCTCTGAAGGGTCAAGAGGAAACGCATCTTCAGAATCATCTATCCCATCATTGTCATCATCTGGATCGGCATTATCGCCTACGCCATCTCCATCGGTGTCTGATGTCTCTGAAGGATCAAGGGGAAACGCATCTTCAGAATCATCTGCCCCATCATTGTCATCATCTGAATCGCAGGTATCGCCAATACCGTCGGAATCAAAATCACTCTGTGATGGGTTGAATTCGGATACGCAGTTATCATCAACATCGGGGACACCATCATCATCACTGTCTGGCAAAGCAGTTGGATCCACACTGACACTTATTTCTATATTCCCTTCAGAAGAAGCGTATCCATCTACCGCAATTGAATACTCTGTATCGGCGACGGCCAAGAAGGTTACCCGACTCTCGAGCTGATCAAAATCATCGTTGGAGGCAATATTAATCAAAGATTCGACATTGTCTCCGGTATAGACCGCGAGAGTTGTATCGTAATTACTACCGGCTAAAGAAACAGTGGCCTCACCATCTACCGGGGCAATCCAGAACCACCATGCCGAGGCCAGGGGAATTGACACCCCGGCGTGGTCAGGTTCTCCAGATTCACCTCCCTTGCCAGTATTGTCGCCCAGATCAGATGCATTTAGACCCACAAGCTCTATACTGCCGCCAAACGAATCATTGACAGAACCGGGGGTTTCCGGGGTGAAGGAATAGTTCATTAAAATCTGGCCCCTACTCGATGAATATCCATCAATGGCGATTCTGTATTCCACTCCGCTTTTAACTATCACAGTGAGAAAACTTTGGACCCCTTCTACAGCATCGTCGTTGCTACCCAGCTCCGTGAGGTTTCCTAACACGCCTCCTGAATATATCGCCAGAGTAGTGTCATAGTCACTGCCAAACGTATCTACATCGAGAGTTCCGTTTGATGGAGCAACCCATGAATACCACACAGACTCAAGCGGGATACTCACCAATGCATGGTCCGGCTCATCGGGCTCACCTGTCGCCAATATATTTGTACCACTGACTCTCCCCGACGTGTTTTCAATTCTTGTGGCCTGCTCGAATAAATCATTAACGGGAACTATCGCAACCAGATCTACGGATACGTAAGCACTAGCGCTCACAGCGGAGCCAGCCATGTTCGATACCTGAACCGTATACGATCCGGTATCCTCGATTTCTGCTGCTTGAAACTCAAGAACATCGCTCGAAGCCCCTCCAATGGGCAGACTATCCTTGTACCATTGGTAGCTGAGCGGAGCGGCTCCGGTAGCGCTCACGGCAAGAGAGAAACTGTCACCGACAAGAACACTTCTTCCTGTTGGCTGCTGGATGATAGCGGGCACACCCGATCCGGCTCCGGGAGATGGATAATTCAACAGAACCTGCCCTGTCGCTCCCGAAAAACCATCAACCTGCACTTGGTAGCGAGTACCTGCGCTCGCTTGAAAAGTCACCGAACTCTGGAGTCCGTTTGAATCATCATTATCTCCAACAAGTTGGAGTGCATCCAGCGACTCGCCTTGGTAAATCGCCAGTGTGGTATCATAATCGCTACCCGAAGTGGTAATGGTCACCTCCTCATCCTCCCCCGCCGCCCATTCCCACCAGATAGTACGCCCTCCCGCTGCGTCTATTGGGTTGGCCACTTCACCAGCTTCCATTGTCGCATTCTCATTGCTTCCGCTGGATTGCGTACTCCCTGCGCTCAGGGCTACGCGATCAGCAAAGTCATCATTTACGGGTCGCAGTGGGATATTGAAATCAAAGACTTCGACTTTGGGGCTCTTGTCCGGCGCCGAGGCGGAGATCGTAAGTGAAACCGGGGATTGCTCGCTCGGAATATCCATAACGACACTGTAGACCCCATTATCGGCAGCCTGATCCGGATAAACGCCATCATCCCGGAAAATTCGCTCAGCCTGACCCTGAAAGGACCCCGTGACTGCAGCCATTGTCACGGGACTCAGGTCGGTCACCGTAACGAAGACAGGGCTGGAAGCGCCTGCATTGAGATTTTCTACGCTCACGGATAACTCCAACTCACCATCTTCGGCAATGGCTAGCGCGGCGGAGGCATTGACCATTCCACCTGTCAGCACTCGGCCGTACAAAGACGTAAGCGGGGTAATGGAGGTGAAAAGTCTCTGCTTGAGTTCCTGTACGCCAATACCCGGAAACTCACTGACTAGAAGGGCTGCCACTCCTGCAACGTGGGGGGCTGCCATGCTAGTGCCGGCATACGAGCTGTACGCTGTATCCGACCCCGAAACAGAAGAGTAAATTTCGACCCCGGGAGCGGCAATATCCACTGTCATCTCCCCATAGTTGGAGAAGTTAGCTAGAGTACCTGCCCGGTCGATTGCCGCTACAGAAACAATATTTTCCACGTCATAATTCGAAGGATAGGATGGCGTAGTATCGTTGTTCCTTGAATCATTGCCGGCCGCCGCTACGAAAAGAATGCCTGCCTGATTTGCTGCGGCAATAGCGTCCGCCAATGCCTGACTATAGCCGCCGCCGCCCCAACTGGCGTTAATGATATCGGCTCCATGGTCGATCGCGTACTCAATCAACTCGATAGAATGGCTAATATCCCCTGATCCCGTACTACTCAAGAACTTGAGAGCCATCAACTTCGCGGAGTATGCAACTCCAGCATGGGGATTCCCGTCGAAGGCAGTGGCCGCAATCGTCCCAGCAATGTGACTTCCGTGATCATTATCATCCATCGGATCACCGCTACCAGTAATGGTATTAATGCCATACACGTCATCCACATAACCATTAGAGTCATCATCAACCCCATTCCCTGGTATTTCACCAGGGTTAGTCCACATGTTTGCGTGAAGATCCTGATGGGTATACCGAATTCCTGTATCGGTCACGGCCACAACCACTGCCGTGCCAGTAGAAATATCCCACGCCGATTTTGGATTGATATCGATACCGGACAGGCCACCGTTCTGCCCCGTGTTTCTCAATCCCCAGAGATCGCCGTTCAAATAGGCGGAATCATCTGGTTCCGAAAGAATATGTACAATCCAGTCCGGCTCAACGTACTCATACAACCCACTTGACCTCAAGCTCTTGATTATCTGCAGAATGTCTCTGCCGCCCTGGTTTCTCAGGGAATTGGTCTTGCTCAGCTTCAGGCGTTGAAGTCCGCGTACATGCCTGAACTGTTTTTCGACTTGCAGGCCTTCCTTTTCCATCAAGATAGATCCATCGTTGGATGCGATCTCAGCGACCCGACCTTCTGCAGACTTGAGTTTGACAATTATTCGGTCAGCACGCGCCTTTTTCCCGTTGATGCCCACTAGTGTGCGGGGTATGTTTCTCAGCTCAGCTTGATCGCTGTGTGTTTTATGATCTGAAACTTTGCGATCAAGCTTGTTGGATGTATCCACACCGGCAAAGCCAGCATCCGATAGGATGAGGCCAAGCAATAGAGCAGACGTTGTAATGTATTTGTAGTGTAAATTCATAATCTCTCAAACCTGTACTTCTAACTATGCTGCTAATTATGAAGATAAGAAAAACAAACCAACGATTCCCATATCAAGCAAAGTATACACATTGTTCCAGGTCAACCAAACGGTTGGTGCTTTCGTTGAATTTTAGCCAACAGGGAATTCTCTTACCCGATCACGGGTGCTTGGCTCACAT
>JAYGEX010000012.1:0-112779 GCA_046582185.1 Pseudomonadales bacterium
TCATTTAGCCGGCCATCAGTCAGCAATGACAATGCCTATTCGGAATCATTGTTTAAGACGATGAAGTACTCGCCTACTTACCCTGATCAACCGTTCTGCGATTTACAGGCGGCGAGGGATTGGGTAAGTCAATTTGTTGCCTGGTACAACGAGGAACACCGGCACAGCGAAATCCAGTATGTGACGCCTGGTCAACGACATAGAGGTGACGACGTTGGCATCCTGGAAGAGCGCAAGCGAGTATACGAAGCTGCCAGGGAGCGTCATCCGGAACGCTGGTCTGGAGAGACAAGGAACTGGCTGCAAGTGAAGTCAGTATCACTCAACCCACGGAACGAGAAACCGGAGGCGGAAGAGGTGAAAAAGGCAGCATGATGTTACACAGAGACGTATCAACTAGCTTGACACCCACCGATATCTAAACTGCAAGTGTTAACTATTTAAGCGTTTATACGTGCCCATTGCTCTTCGAGTCTGGCAATGAGCTGTGCCTCATCATCATTATTCTCGATGACGATATCAGCCTTGCTGATTCGTTCATCGTTGCTCAGCTGCGAATCGATTCTGCTCTCGACCGCCTCGCGATCAAAGCCATCTCTCGCGATTGATCGTTCGATCGCGGTTTCACGAGCGACCACGACAACCCAGCTTTCTTGTCCAATGTCTTCCCATCCGGCTTCGAAAAGAACGGCCGCTTCCAGAATGACAATGCCATCGGGGTAGTTTGCTTCAAATCCTGCAATTTCCAGCTCCGCCATACGACGGATTTCCGGCCAGACAATATCCGTTAGTTTGGTAAGTTCATCAGGTTTGCCAAATACCTTGCCTCCTAATATCTTCCGATCGATCTCGTTGTTTTCACTAACTACATCTTCACCAAACGTCTCGATGACCTCCCGGTAAGCCTGTGTGCCGATATCATAGGCGCGATGGCCGAGCTTGTCTGCGTCAATTGAATTAGCCCCTTGTTCAGCTAGCCATTTTGCGGCTGTGGATTTTCCCGAGGCGAGTCCTCCGGTTAAGCAAATAACTTTCAAATATTTCTCCCTAAACTTGTGTTATAACCATGTCAAAGTATAAGACCGAGGTTTACTTGGCGAGCACAATAATAACAGCATTACCTGCGCTAAAAGATCATCGAATCCTGAGATTAATCACGCTTGCGTTGTTATATGTTGCACAGGGCCTTCCCATTGGACTATTTCAAGTTGCGATCCCTGCCTGGCTGGCAGCGGAAGGATTGTCTGCAGCGGAAGTAGGCGGCTTTATTGCCATCGCTTTTTTACCCTGGAGTTTTAAGTTGTTAGCCGGCCCGATCATGGATCGATTTTCCTTTCCACCCATGGGCAGGCGGCGACCCTGGGTGATAGCGGCACAGGCATGCATTGTGCTGTCGCTGGTCCTGATTGCCATAGTGGCTCCAGATCCCTTATCACAACTGGGGTTGTTGGCGGGGCTTGGGTTTGTCGCCAATGCCTTCGGCGCCATACAGGATGTGGCTGTTGATGGCATGGCAATAGATATCCTTGAGGAAAACGAGAGGGCGCAGGCCAATGCGTTTATGTTTGGTGGTCAGGTTACCGGCATGTCCGGTTCGGCGGCGCTCGGTAGCTATGCGTTAACAAATTTTGGCTTGGGTCCGGCTGCGCTGATTCTGGCGATGATAGTTGCGCTTATAATGTTGGTACCATTGCTGATGAGAGAACGTCCAGGTGAACGATTGTTACCTTGGACGAATGGTGCACCGTCGGAAGAAGCGTTAGCGTCCGTTTCAGAGAAATGGAGTGAGATATTTTCTCCCTTAATACGCGCTCTGATTTTACCCATGAGTGTTCTTCTTGTGTTACTGGAAGCGCTTAACCGCATGTCTGCAGGAATTCTGCAGGCTATTGGACCTGTTATTACGGTTCAGGAGCTGGGATGGTCACAGGCGGATTTTGCTGGTTGGATCGCTGTTACCGGCATCGCTGCAGCAGTCTTTGGTGTGATATTGGGGCCCATCGTTGACCGCTATGGTGCGAAAATAACCCTAACGATTATGGTTGGAATACGAATGCTTTTATTTCTGGCTACAGGCTTTTTTGAGAGCTATTGGCAGGACGCATTTCTGGTTAAAGGGGTGATCCTGATCATGGCGTTGACCGGGCAAATAGTCACTATTGCCATTATTTCAATGTTTATGCGAATCAGCTTCAAGCGTGTTGCTGCGACGCAATTTGCGGTCTATATGGCACTGGCCAATTTGGGTCTGTCCATGGGCGCTGCCCTTGTTGCGCCAATGGATGGATTACTGGACTACAGTCAGATGTTTTATGTCACTGCGGCACTCAACGCTCTATTTCTGGTATTGTGGCCGCTGGTAGATATGGACCGTCACAGCAGTGATATGGCGGCATTGGAAAATAAACAATTTCGGAGTTGAAATGAGTCAAGCAAGGGAAGCGGCGATCGTCGGTATTCATGAATACCCGTCTCGTGACGTCGAAGGTGAAGTGAGTGCCCTGCAAATCAAGGCAGAGTCCGCCGCCAGAGCACTGGAAGATGCTGGTTTGAATTGGTCGGATGTGGATGCGATCTACGATGCGGGTGAAGGTGGCGGTATGATGAGCGGCTTGACCATCTCTGAATATTTTGGGCTAAGGCCAGACGTAATAGATACCACTGCTGTTGGTGGTACCTCCTTTGAATTTCACGCGGCGCACGCCAGAAGAGACATCGCTGCCGGAAGGGCAAAGGTGGCGCTCCTGACTTATGGTTCTACTGCAAAGAGTAACCGCATGGCCATTGGTGTTGGCGGCCGCGGTGGCGGTGGCGCCCATCCGGCAGAAAACATGGATACATTTGCGGGTATGACCTTGATTGCCAACTATGCAATGGTGGCGCACAGGCATATGCACAATTATGGTACTACGAGCGAACAGCTGGCGGAAATTTCAATCGCCACGAGAGCACACGCCATGCGCAATCCGGAGGCAGTTCGCGCCATGGAAGATTTGGAATTCCTTGATATACGGGATACGACAATTGAGGATGTTGTTAATTCGCGGATGATTGCAGATCCGCTTCATCTGCTTGAATGTTGCATGATCTCTGACGGCGGGGGAGCCGTGGTAATTGCCTCACCTGAAGTCGCAAGAGACTGCAAAAAGCCGCCCGTGTGGATCATAGGGTCTGGTGAGGCCACCAAGTATCCTGAAAATGGCGGCGATATCACCACAAGTGCGGCGGCGCAGTCAGGGCCCATTGCCTTTGCAGATGCTGGCGTTACCCCTGCTGAAATGGATATCGCCATGATATATGACTCCTTCAGCATAACCGTATTGACTCTGCTGGAAGATCTTGGCTTTTGTAAAAAAGGCGAGGGCGGTGCATGGGTTGAAGGCGGGCGATTGAGGTTTGATCGACCCGATGACGGCCCGGCGCTGAATACAGATGGTGGCGGCCTTTCATCTAACCATCCGGGTATGCGGGGCATATTCCTTTTGATAGAGGCGGCGCGTCAATTAAGGGGCGAATCAAGGTCACAAGTCGCAGACGCAAAACTCGCAGTTGCCCATGGCAACGGTGGCATGCTGGGTAGCCGACATGCAGCTGGAACAATCATCCTGGGGAAGGACTAATGAGTGAGCCAACAAGACCACTGCCACGAGCAGACGAAATGGATACCCGGGAATTTTGGGCGTTCACCAAGGAAAAAGAATTTCGTTATCAGCAATGTGATAGCTGCGACAAGGTTATTTTCTATCCTCGCAGGCATTGCACTGGCTGTACGTCCGGGACCCTGCAATGGAAAGTAGCGTCAGGTAAAGGCACGATATATACCTATAGTGTGGTACGACAGAGTTACCATCCATTTTTCAGAAACAAGGTGCCCTATGCCGTGGCATGGATCGACATGGATGAAGGCCCACGCATTCTGTCAAATGTAGTCGGGGTAGAGGATGCCCTGAATGACGTGGAAATAGGCATGAAGGTAGAGGTCGAATGGGAAGAGCACGAGCATTTGAATATACCGCTCTTTAAGCCAGTCTAGTATTGGGGTCGAAGTAAAGTGCCAGAGTAAACCGCTTTAAGGTAGCCTATTCTGGCATTTTACTTCGACCCCATTTCCCCCGTCTTTCATAATCTTGACTTGCGTCAAGGAAAGGATTGCTTGGACGCAACGGCATTCCCGGTTACTGACATGGATCAATGTTTCTAGCGCACGACTAATTTAAGTTTGGCAACCATCTCAACATTGAAATGGAACAATCGATGAGCCAGCTTGAAAATTTATAAGAATCAGATACAACAAAACAAAATCTACTCGACAGCTACGATGCCGTGATGCAGGTCAGTTGGAACTTTGACTACGAGGGGGCGGTTAAAAAGGTAGATATTAACCTTCACTTTTATGGTCTCTGTTGCCTACCTCCATCATCCCCTGGGGTTTTTCTATATCTTGGGTTGATTGCGTAAGATGCGCCCTGCTCTTTGGCCGGTCAGTTCGCCATTTTCGACAATGATACTGCCATTACATATTGTTGCCAGATAACCTTTGGCCTTTTGAGTAAGGCGTGGAGTATCGTCCGGGAAATCACGGACTAGTGTTGGTTGACCCTCGATAACACGATCGACATCAATCACATTAATATCCGCCCGCATGCCAACTGCTAGAGTGCCGAGATCTTCAAATCCCAGGATGCGCGCTTGTGCACTCGTTAGCATTCGAATCGTCTCGGCTAAAGTGAAGGTGCCTTTCTCTCGATGCCAATGTGAAAGCATAAAAGTTGACCAACCTGCATCTATAATCTGGGTAAGGTGCGCACCAGAATCGCCAAGGCTTGGTAGTATCCAGTCATTCTTGAGGAATTCTTCCATCGCAGCGTAATCATGATTGCCGAAGCGAACATGGAAGAGTGCTTTACCATTACTTTCGAGCATAAAACGTAGCCAGGTTTCAGCGGGATGTTCACCCGCTGCCTTGGCCATGGCAGGCAAACTCTCGTCATCGCCTTTTGTATAATTGGGTGAGTCGCCATCGCCGAGCCAGTAGAAGTTCTTTACCCACATATCGAGACCTGCACCAGTATTGTCGCCGCCCATTTCTCTTGCCTCATTGATCAGCGTAGCGCGGGTATCCGCATCCTGGATGGCAGCAAGACGGGCCGGGAAATCGAGTTTGATTAGATCTTTCCATGCCGGAGTCATGAACATGATGTTGGTTTTGAGACCAGAAAGGAATCCGAAGGAACGAGGTAGAGCGAGTCCTGTAATGTCTATACCCTCAGCTAACATTGATTCGATAGGGTCAATATACGCATTGGCTTTTCCGGGTCCACCTGGAATGTGAGGGGCAGTGAAAATAACGCGTGTTTGTGCGGCTAGTCCCTGTTCACGTAATAGGGCTAATTCGGAATCCAAGCGCGAGTATTCGAGTACGTTCTGTATCAGGCCGTTATTTTCGCCTACGGCTTTTGCGATAGCGACCATCTCCTCGGTTTTAGCAAACGTACCTGGAATGCAGCGACCATCAGGCATTTTGTGTGCGACCAGGCGACTGCTTGAGAACCCGATCGCGCCCTCTGCGACTGATTTTCCCGCAAGTTCTGCCATCTGGGTAATTTCATCTGTAGTGGGTTCTTCATCAACGCCTCGTTCTCCCATCACATAGGTTCGGATAGCGCAATGGCCGACCATGCCGACCAGGTTTATAGAAGGATTCAGTTTCTCAAGAGAATCGAGGTATTCGCCATAGCTTTCCCAATCCCAGGGAAGGCCATTGAGGATGACTGAGCTGGGGATATCTTCAACAGACTCCATCATGCCGGCAAGGTACTCGCGATCTTCAGGCTTGCAGGGCGCAAATGTCACTCCACAGTTTCCGATTAATGCCGTCGTTACGCCATGCCAGACGACGGGTGTGAGATCAGGATCCCATCCAGCTTGTGCATCCAGATGAGTATGAAGATCGA
This sequence comes from Pseudomonadales bacterium, assembly GCA_046582185.1. Taxonomy (GTDB): domain Bacteria; phylum Pseudomonadota; class Gammaproteobacteria; order Pseudomonadales; family Azotimanducaceae. Next base: position 5,955 of record JAYGEX010000012.1, read on the forward strand.
CGAATCCCGGTGTTACCGCATGTCCTGTTGCATCGATTTCTCTACTGCCCGTGCCTTCGACGACGCCCACCGCAACGATGGTATCGTTGTCGATGGCGACATCGCCTATATAAGGTTCAGATCCGGTGCCGTCAACAATAAGACCGTCACGTATGATGAGATCATGTGCCATGATTGTGCTCCTATACAAGACTCAGTCTTGGTTACTGCTTTGGTTGATGAGTAGGGTAAGACAAGAGAGTACATCAATTAAAGTAGGGCATCTAACTATTAGATACCCAGCTACGTGAGTAGTTTAAGAACAAGCCACTGACCCACCATCACAGGTAATCACTTCGCCCACTGTATAGGCACCCGCCCGGGAACTTAAGAATATTGCCAATCCAGTAATATCTTCCATGGTACCCACGCGTTTGCTCGGATTGCCTTTGGCGACCAAATCCCAATCGATATCAGTATCACCACCGCCACCCACGCCAGTACTTAGCATCCAGGTTGGAAAGGGTCCGGGTGCGATAGCATTGCAAATAATATGGCGTTTTATCAGATGGCCTGCCAGTACTCGGGTTAAATGATGCACTGCGGCCTTTGAAGGACCGTATGAATAAGTTTCGAAGGCCGGAGACTTAATGCCATCAACGGAGCCGATATTGATCACACGGGCAGGACTTTGCGCACTGCCTGATTTCTCCAGGAAAGGCAGCATTTTCTGTATGAGAAAGAATACGCCTTTAACATTGGTATCCATCACCTTGTCCCAACCCATTTCCGGAAAATCTTCCAGAGGCGCGCCCCAGGAAACACCGGCATTGTTCACCAGGATATCCAGTTGGTCTTCGTTCTCAGCAAACTTGGCGACGGCAGCCTCTATGCCTTCAAGTTTAGAAAGATCAGCGGGAATGGAAATACACTCGCCTTTATAGGTTTCACTCAGGCGTCTGGCGGTCTCGTCGCAAACATCTGCCTTTCTGGAGCTGATATAAACCTTGGCGCCACTAGCCAGGAAGCCAGCCGCTATCATCTCGCCAATACCACGAGAGCCACCGGTCACGAACGCGACCTTACCTTTAATTGAAAACAGATCCTGCATAATTCTTACCTCTACTTATTTTGGGGGGGGATCGGAGGGCAGTAAACTAAATACTTCTGCCGCCATCAACATTAATTGAAGTGCCCGTTAGAAATACAGCATCATCAGAAGCAAGGAAGGTCACCGCACCGGCTATATCTGTAGGCTGCGCCATTCTGCCCAGGGGAATGGTACTAACAAGCCTGGCCTTTTGCTCTTCGCTCATATCATCTGCTGGAATGCCGGTCGCGGATTCCATAAATCCGGTTAAAGATGCGACGGGGTTCACGGCATTGACGCGAATCTGGTTGCGTGCAACTTCGATGGCCAGACCCTTCGTCATGGTAAGCACGGCACCTTTGGTGGCATTGTAAGGCGTGACACCTGGTCTTGGGGCAATAGAGCCAATTGATGCGATATTGATAATAGATCCGCCGGTACCTTGTTCAATCATAATGGGCACCACATGTTTACAGCCCAGGAAAACGCCCCGGACGTTTACGGCAAATACTGCATCAAATTCCTCAACAGATATTTTCCACATCAGTTTGTTCAGGTGGCTGTACCCGGCATTGTTAACCAATACATCAATGCCACCAAAGGAAGTGTTCGCCTGCTCAACCATGGCGATAACATCCGCTTCCTCGGCAACATTCGTGATGTTTGTTTCAATCTTTCCTGCCACCTGAATATTGTTAGCGACCGCCTCAACACCTTCGGCGTTAATGTCTGATAAGAGTACGTTGGCGCCTTCACTCGCAAAACGCTTGGCAATTGCTGCGCCAAAACCGGAACCTGCACCGGTGACGATCACATTTTTACCTTCGAATCGATTCAATTTGTTCTCCTGATTGTAATAGTCGTTTGTATTAGCTTTTAGTAGTCATATTGAGTTTTGGACTAAATATACCGAAACCTTGCGAGTCTGTGTATGGTATGGGTATAGAAAAATATTAAGGGGAGAATATGAGCACTAGAACCGGGGCAGAGATAGTCGCTGAAACATTAAAAAAAGCAGGTGTTCGCCAGGTGTTCGGTATCGTCAGTATTCATAACATGCCGATTGTAGACGCCATTGGCCGTCTTGATGGCATTGAGATGGTCACCGTTAGAAATGAGCAAAGTGCGACGCATATGGCAGATGGTTATGCACGCGCAAGCGGTGGGCTTGGTGTCTCACTGGGAAGTACCGGGCCAGGTACGACCAATACAGTAACCGGTATTTATGAGTCTGCTTATGCGTCATCACGGGTTTTGGTTGTTACTGGTCAGGCTGAAACTACTTTCTACGGAAAAGGTAAAGGTTATGTGCATGAAGCCGAGAACCAGAAAGCTATGCTGGAGACCGTCGCTAGAAAGGTAGCGTCACCCAAATACGTTGCTGAGCTGGAAAGCCAGCTGATCTCCGTAATTGAGGATATCTGCAGTGCACGTCCGCAACCCGGCGCGATTGAGATACCAATTGACCTGCAATACGCATCTATTGATACACCGGCGCTTGAATTAACAAAGCCGCAAGCCATTAGTGCAGATCCGGAAGCGGTAAGTCAGGCGATAGAGGTGATAAAAAATGCTCGCCGCCGCGTGATTCTTGCTGGTGGTGGTATCGCAATATCAGGCGCTTCTGAGGCCCTGCGCAAGTTTGCTGAACAAATTGACGCCCCGATCATCACAACGTCGAACGGAAAAGGCGCAATCAGGGACGATCATCCTCTGCATCTCGGGCCGGTGCTGATGACGGCGGAAGTACTGGCTGCCTTAAAGGATGCCGATTTACTGATTGCAGTCGGCACCAGATTCCAGGCTGGCGTCGGCGGCAGACAGATCGAAGTGCCGCTGCCGCCGATAGTGCACATCGATGTCGATCCGCGAAACATTAATTTAAATTACAAGGCAAAAATAGGCGTCGTTGGCGACGCAAAATCAACTCTGGAAAGTTTAACGGCGGCAGCGCTGGAAACCGGTGACGCGCAATACCGGGAAGAGCTTCAAACTGCAGCCACAACCGCTAAAGCCAAGACGATTGATCGCATAGGGCCGGATCACACAACTTTGCTTGATTCGATGACGAAGTATATGGATCGGGATGCATACTTTGTCCGTGACAATACGATTGCGGGGTACTACTGGGGAAATGCACTACTGCCGATTTTTAAGCCCGGCGGTTATATTTTCCCAACATCGGGTGCCATTGGCCCGGGATTGACATTAGGGATGGGCGTTGCAGTGGCAACTGGTGTTAAGACAATCATCATGCACGGCGATGGTGGCTTTATGTATCACGTAGGTGAGCTTGCGACCGCAGCCCAGTACCAGATGCCGATTATCGTCGTCGTCTTTAACGATGGAGGTTATGGAGTGTTGCGTGGGTTACAGCATCGGCAGTTCGAAGGCCGGATAAATGAGACTGAACTCTTTACGCCAGATTTTGTGAAACTGGCCGAAAGCATGGGCGTTAAAGGGTTATACGCAGATAATGCGGATGAATTCGATGCGCGTCTGGCGGAGGCAATGGATGCGGACGGTCCGGTGCTGATCGAGATTAATGTGCTCAATATGGTGCCAATGCAGGGTATCGTGCCGTCGCCGGATTCGAAAATCAAAGAGCCTGCGTAGCTTGTTGTGTTTGATTGGTATCGCCAGATCAGGGCAAGACATAACTGAACACATGGCACAGCCATAAGCGGGAGCAAGGGTCACAGCAAACGGTTGACAGGGCGGCGCTAATAAATGGATTATCCACGCTGATAGTAAATTTAACGAAACGGCTGGCACATTCGCTGGCTCTGGGTTAATTAAACTGACCCACTAATGTCAAAAAGGAGAATAACAATGCCGGATCTGGCTGATGACCTGAATAACCTGGTGATGTCAAAAGAGGTGCAACCGCTATTTGACGCAGTAAAAAAACATATTGATGAAAATGTCGCGCCCATCGTTGAAGAGTTTTATTCCCTTGAGGACGGCAAAGAAGACCGCTGGTCCTGGCACCCACGACAGCTTGAATTGCTGGACGGAGCGAAACAGAAAGCGAAAGATTCCGGCTTGTGGAACTTCTTCCTGCCAAACGCAGAAACGGGTGAAGGTTTAAAGAATCTGGATTACGCCTACATCGCGAATGAGCTCGGTCGTTATCCACTGTCTTCCGAGACACTCAATTGTAGTGCGCCAGATACAGGGAATATGGAAGTACTTGAGCGAGTCGGTACGCCTGAGCAAAAGGAAAAGTGGCTGAAACCGTTGTTGAACGGTGAAATCCGTTCAGCCTTTGCAATGACAGAGCCTGACATGGCTTCGTCCGATGCGAAAAACATTAGCACCCGCGCAGAGCTCGATGGTGATGAGTGGGTAATCAATGGCGAGAAATACTATATCTCCGGTGCCGGTGATCCACGCTGTAAGATTATGATCACGATGGTTAAAACCAGCCCGGATGCTGCTCCCAGTCGTCAGCAGTCACAAATTCTTGTGCCCATTGACACGCCGGGAGTTGATATTTTAGGGCCAATGCATGTATTCGGTGCGGATGATGCGCCTCATGGTCATATGCATATCAAATTTACCGATGTTCGTGTGCCAAAAGATAATATCCTTTTAGGCGAAGGCCGTGGTTTTGAGATTTCCCAGATACGTTTGGGACCTGGCCGAATCCACCACTGTATGCGTTCTATCGGACAAGCAGAACGTGCATTGGAACTGATGATCAAACGTGCAGCTACGCGCATAGCGTTTGGTAAGCCAATTATTCGACTGGGTAAGAATGTTGAAATAGTTGCACGAGCACGGATCGATATCGACGCCATGCGTTTGATGGTTCTGCGCGCAGCGAAAGCGATGGACGTCCTGGGCAATAAAGAAGCCCGCGTCTATGTCAGTGCTGTTAAAGCAATGGTTCCTGAGAGAGTCTGTAAGATTATCGACGAGGCTATCCAGATGCATGGTGCCACGGGTGTATCTAAATGGACCCCACTTGCCGCCATGTACACAGGTCAGCGTACCTTGCGATTAGCAGATGGCCCTGATGAAGTTCATCATATGGTGGTAGGTCGTGCAGAAATTCAGAAGTACGATTTGTGGTAGATCAATAGAAATCTGAATATCAGATAGGTAAAGAAAAAGAAAAGGGGATCAATTGATCCCCTTTTTTGTCATTTCTGCGCCTATGGTTCGCTTCTGAAGTGTTGGGCTTGGAGTAAAGTGCCAGAGTAGGCTGGCACTTTACTCCAAGCCCAAAATTCCTTCCCTAATCTAACTGGGCAGCCCTGATCCAGGTCGCGCAAGCGACGGAATTTTCCCAGATCGAGTATTTATGGCCTCCGCCATAATCGGGAAAGGGGATAAATTCAGTCGATATCGTACTGGTACCGTCCAGCTGGCTTTGTGATTCCAGCAGATTTCGTATCACCTGCTTCCAGGGTTCCAGGCGTTCTTCACGCCAAACGGCTTCTACATACTGACCAGGTTCAGGCTCAATAAACGGATACTGGACACCTCTGCCAGGGCGTCCCTTATGATCTTCCTGAAAGGTATTTCTTGGGTTCTTAGGCACTGAAGCACGGGCATGTGTATGGCGTACAAATCCACGATCGATCCATTCCTGACAAATGTTCCCGGCGAGGGCAGGATCTAGAATGAGCTCCCCGGCGGCAAGCGCATCGGCGAGACCGAACATTTTAAGTTCTGGCTCGTTATCTATCTTAAAGATCACATGGGAATGATCCAGTGTCATTTTGAAAGGCACACCATGCTTTTCAACCAGGTCTGCCACCTGGCTGACTCGCCTGAAATCCTCTGACCACATATTGATGTGCACCTCAAAGGTGGGCGTGCAACCAGCCTGCTCACCCCATTCAGCCGATTGCAGATATATCGCCATCACTTCTTCGTTAGTGACTTCATGGCCATCGTGATGACGCCAGAATATCTGGGTATTATGTACTTTCGAGCCAAGCCGACCGCCAAGTGCCAGGTTCGATTTGAGCAACTGCTCGTCCTTGCCTAACTGGTAGAACCAACCTCCGGCAAGAATTGGCACCTGGTACTTTTCACTCATGGCCAGGTACTCATCTTCCTGGTCTTCGGGTGGGGTCTTGTCATAATAATCATACACCCCTGATTCTTTAACCATCCTGAACCTGGTCTCAAGGTCAAACGGTTCATCTGTATCCGTATGCATGATGCTGGCTTCAGTAATGCCTAGCTTTAGTTCGCTCATGTGTCTCTCCTATTTCGTTACTCCAAGGCAAGCAATAACCGATGCCGGAAGTACAGGACAGCCAGCATCCATCCAATACCCGGAAGTACAGGACAGCCAGCATCCATCCAATACCCACAAAGGAAACGGTCATACGTTTACAGTGTTTTGGGGTGAACGCTGGGTGTCCTAATTCACCCAGCCACTCATAGCCAACAGGAACTGTACAGCGCCCTAAATTGGTAAATAGCGTCCGGCTGTCATGCCCCGTTGGGTATCTAATACGCGTTGTGCGTCTTCAACAAATTCACATAGGTATTGCCGCGTCTCACGGGGATCAATGATATCTTGTCCCGTCGCTTCTGCTGTTCTAAACGGCGACGCCAATGCCTGTAAACGGGCTTCAATTTCCTGAAGTTTCTCTTCTGGATTGTCGGCGGTATCTATTTCTCGTCGGTATGCTGCCGCCACGCCGCCAGCTATGTGCATTGATCCCCAATTGGCGGAAGGCCAGGCAATTCGCCTGAACATGCCACTGGGTCGATGCTGGCATTGACCTGCCACGCCATAGACGCGACTCATCACAACCGTTGCCCAGGGCATCTGGCTTTCACAAGTCATTGCGACGAGCGCGGCACCTGCACGTTCGATACCTTGTTTCTCTGACTCCAGTCCAACCATGAACCCGGGTTCATCCGCCAGAGATATAATCGGCAGATGAAACGTATCGCATAATTGGAGCAAGCGCATTACCTTCTTCCCGGCGGCGACATCGGTAGATCCACCCCTGTGTCGTGAATTGTTTGCCATTAAGCCAACGGGGTAACCGTTGATTCTCGCAAGCCCGGTCACTCGAGCACGACCGAATAATGGGGCAATTTCAAAGAAAGATGATTTATCAACGATTGCGTCGATGATCTTGTGGACCTTGTAAGTCTTACGACGATCTTTAGGAATAGCGGTGAGTAAGGACTCATCCGCTCGCTTGGGGTCATCGCCGGTTTCAATTCTCGGTGGTGCTTCCCAGACATTTGCGGGTAGATAACTTAGAAACTGACGAATCTGGCGAAAGGCGTCTTCTTCATCCTGTGCAAGATTATCGATGACGCCGCTTACCCTCGTATGAATACGATCACCCCCCAGCTCTTCCTTCGTAATGTCATAACCCAGGGATGCTTTTACAACGGGCGGCCCGCCGGGAAACAATTGGCTGGTATCTTTAACCATCAAGTTGAAATGTGCCAGGCAAGCGTTAATGGCGGGTAAACCTGCAACAGAACCCATAACTGCCGACACCACAGGTACACGACTTAAAAGTTGGACATCAATAGCCGACCAAATGTTTCCATCCGGCAGATACGTCCTACCCATGTCTTCAAAAGAGCGCACACTGCCGCCGGATGCGTCCAACAACCTGACAAAGGGTAGTCGCCACTCCAAAGCGCGCCTGTTTGAAGCGAGCTCCATGCCCAGGCCACCGCCTGCGCCTCCTGATCCTCCACGGACGGTAAAGTCACCAGCAGTCAATACCACCTTTCGGCCATCTAACTTACAAAACCCCTCCACCGACCCTTTTGGTGTAAAGGATTCCAGCTCGTTCCCCTTATACCGCGCGTTGCCAATTAGGCCCATAAACTCGCTAAATGATTCGGCGTCAACCAGTTTATCGATGCGCTCTCGAACGGTTAATTTGCCACGCTTGTGTTGCCTTTCTATTCCTTCTGGGCCACCCATTTTTAATGCGAGTGATTTTCTTAGCTCGATCTCACTTACTTCGTCTTTCCAGCTCATCGTGTTGTTAATGCCTTTTCTCTGTCTGGTTTTTTTACGGCGCGGCTACTGTGGTACGGTCGGGCCACCTGTGGCCCATTCCCTATGGTTCTCGATACGTGTTGATCGGCCCTCAGCCTGACCCGCCAGGATATCGTGCGGGAACCCCGACGATATTGCACTTACTGCATTCAAACGCGACATTTGTTCATCAGATAATTCAAGGTCCAGGCAACCCAGATTTTCTTCCCACTGCTCAACTGTTCTGGCACCTACTAACGGAATGATATTGGCCGGCCCGTTTTGGAGCCAAGCGATAGATACTTGAGTGGCTGTCGCGCCAATTTCCTCTGCGACGGAGATGACTTCTTCCGTAATCAGGAGCGACCTCTCGTTGATCTGCCCTCGCGTGCTGGCACGACCTTTAGTGGCGGTATCCTTATTGTATTTTCCGGATAGAATACCAGAACCAAGAATACCCCAGGGGGTAACAGCAATATCCAGGGCGCGGGACATAGGGAGTAACTCACGCTCTACTGTACGATCAATCAGACTGTAACGAATCTGCAATCCGACAAATTGAGACCAGCCACGTAGTTCAGCGATAGTGTTCGCCTTCGATACGACCCATGCAGGCGTATCTGAAATCCCCACGTACAGGACTTTACCCTGGCTCACCAGGTCATCCATGCCGCGCATGAGTTCATCTGTCGGCGTGAGAGGGTCCCATGCATGCGCCCAGTAGAGATCAATGTAATCTGTCTTTAGTCGCTTCAAACTGGCGTGCACAGAATCCATCATATTTTTTCGAGAATTACCCGCCGCATTGATATCCCTTCCACGCATTGCGCCAGTGTATTTGGTCGCCAATACAATACGGTCGCGATCTCCCTGAATAAACTCGCCGAGAAAAGTTTCACTGGTGCCCCGGTTGTATACATTGGCGGTATCAATAAAGTTCCCACCGGCCGCACGAAAAGCATCATAGACCTTTCGACTTTCAACTTTGTCGACGCCAATGCCAGTCTCCGTACCAAATGTCATTGCACCCAGTGCTAATTCCGAGACTTTTAAGCCACTCTTTCCTAGAATTTTGTATTTCATAGAGCCTTTCCTTGAAAACGGCCAATTTCACAACTATCCCAGAACTATATAGGAACTATGCCACATACTGTGCCAGTGATCTTACCTCGAACCAGTGGACAAGCAGCTGAGAATTGTACAATGATTCACATTCAGGGTCGCACCCTCGAAACCAATGGATTTGTTAAAGCATCGCATCCTTTCGATGGTACCGCGCTTTGAACTAATACCGGTGGTTTCTATTTCCGGACAAGAAAGAGCAGAAATCCGCTATGCTTAAGCCCATCCTCAACAATTAGAAATAGGTACTTAATGCCGTTTGCAACACTAACCGAAATGGTTGATATGGCCAGAAAAAAACTCGACCAGAATAGTTGGGACTATCTTATGGGGGCGGCGGATACCGAATCTGCGCTGAATAGAAATCGCTATGGGCTGGATTCATGGGTATTTCGGCCAAGGGTGCTTAACGATGTTCGAAATGTTAACTATGCAACCGAGCTGCTGGGCCATCCGCTGAAGATGCCGGTGATTCTCCCGCCCATCGGTTCGATACAGCTATTTGAGTCTGGCGGCGGTTCTTCTGTCGCCAAAGCTGCGCAGGATTACGGGACCTTGCAGGTACTAAGTTCGTCCTGTACGCCGGATTTCGAACAGGTTGCGAAAGATGTGCCGGGCGCAAGAGTTTATCAGTTGTACCTGATGGGTGATCAGGCGTGGATGGATGACAATATTCAACGCGCTATTGATGCCGGTTATACAGGCTTTTGTCTGACGGTTGATACGCAGACTTATTCCCGGAGGGAGAGGGATATCCACAAAGGGTTTCAGCCACCAGGCGGTAGTCAGACAGGTTGGATGGGTGGTGATTATCAGGCAGGCATTACCACGGATACCATTGCTCATATCAAAGGGAAATTTGATATTCCATTGTATATCAAGGGGGTGAATGTAGCCGAAGATGCAGACCGATGCGTTGAAGCCGGAGTGGATGTCGTTTGGGTTTCCAATCACGGCGGTCGTCAATTGGATCATACCCGGGCGTGCATTGATGCCTTGCCCGAAGTCTCAGCAGCTGTTAATGGCAGAGTGCCAGTAATCGTTGATGGCGGTTTTATGCGCGGAGCAGATGTGATGAAAGGTTTGTGTCTGGGCGCAGACATTATTGCAATGGGGCGTGTGCAGGGCCTGGCAATGGCTGCTGGAGGTCCTGAAGGCATGGTCAAAGCCTTAAAATTGATTGAGGTGGAGCTTAGACTTTCTATGACTTTAGCTGGTGTTAGGGATATTAAGGACCTTAATCCATCTTTGATGGAACGAGCGACAGCATTAGGACAGCCCAATGTATTAAGTGCGTTCCCATTATTGGATACGCTGGCATGATCTTTAGGGTAACAACAAAGAGTCAGACAGCCGCGGCTGATCTAATCTCATAAGAAATTCTGGAAAGGGGCTAGCTCACATCAAGTTCAAAGTTGTAGATCCGGCAGGCGTTCTCTCGAAGGAAAAGTGGTAGGACATTATCTCGCAAGGCCAACGCCTCGACTTCCTTTCGGCCTCGCTTCCAGGCAATGGTTGGATATTCAGTACCAAACATCATTTTCTCTTTGCCCCGGGTATTGATGAAGTGGACAAAGTTCTCGGGCCAATATTTGGGTGCCACCGCGCAGCAGGACATAAAGACATTATCCCAGTGAGTTATGGTTGAAATGGCCTCTTCGGTCCAGAGTTGGCCGCAGTGGGTCATAATGATTCTCAGGTACTGGAAGTGAAACGCGACATCAGCATAATAGATGGGAGTCTACTGCTCGCTCTGTCATGATTTTTTACTTCCCGTACCCCGACCAAAAACGCTTAGCTTGGGAAGCTCACCGTGGCAGTGCCAAAGACTCTGGTTTCACCTTTTTCATTGACAACGGTCAGGTCGATTTCGACGACTGAGTTGTCTTCATCTATATCCGTAACGACGCCGGTAATAGTGTGCGCGTCATCGGCAATTACAGGGGCGCGAAAAATAGTATCGATCGCCTTTATCTGTGCAGAGGGTGCCCAGTTGTGAATCATGGCAACGAGATATCCCTGGCTGAGAACACCGGGAACCATCGCACCGGGCAGCCCTTCTTTTCTAGCCGCTTCATGGTCGCTGAACCTCGCGCCACCCCAGCCAATTAGCTTGGCGAAGGTCTTTACTGTTTCAAGTGTTGTATCTGGTACAAATGCTGGTAGGTCAACGCCAAATTCTACGTCTTTTAAGGTATCTACTGTCATTTGCTTTTCTCCCTCATGACCATTCGGCTATCTGAATTCGCCAGATGCTTGCCTTCGGCATCGTAAAATTCCAATCGGGTAACCACAAAGATCATTCGACCGGATCTGCCGGTCTTTGTGTATATGTCGTGTAAGTGTGTTTTACCGGTTATTGTTGTGCCGGGGCGAACGGGCTGCAAACATTCAACACCCTTGCCAGCATCCATACCAATGCCGAAACGAGGGAAATTCTCTGGCAGTGAACGCCTGCCACTCAAGCTCGCTATATATGTCGGCGGTGCCTGGAAATCAGGGTGATCTTTGTTCAGGAATCGCTCTGCCGTTTCACCGCAGAGTTTTGCATATTCAATGGTGACTTCAGGGTCAACTTCAAAAGTTTTCTCATCAAAATCCAGATTCAGGAATTTCTCCCGTACGTCTTCTATATCCGCGTCCACGCTAGTTTCCTCTATCTAAGCTAAATTGGTTCTATATTGCTTTCTGAATTAGTGTTTGAAGGTGACGGCTTCAAAGTCCTCACCTTTTAATGCTGCGACCAGGTCATCAATGTTAGCGATGTCTGCTGTAAATTTGGTGCCGCACCGGCCGACGTGGCTGACGATATGTGAGTCGCTACCACCGATACCCAGATACCCCAGTTTGCTGGCGTTATCGATTGAGATCTGATCTTCGTCGTCGCGACTGCCGCCATTATATATCTCAACAATTCTGACGCCCTTGGGAATGCCAAGCTCATCCGTATGAGCAAACATGCCGACTCTGGGTCTTCCGGGGTGGCAAGGGGCTGCTACTGCGCCATGTTTTTCACTGGTCTCGAGCACTATTTCAAGAGACAGGTTAATGCTGCTGAAATCGAAGGCTTTAGTGAGCGCTTCAGTGACGCCATAAACAAGTACATGACCATATTCGGTCTCTACTTCACTTGCCTTTAAAATCACCAGATCAAATTTTTGTGCCAGTGCAGAGTAGTCGGATTCCGCATCAAATTGTCGATGTTCAGTGAGCACAAAGCCATCAATGGGCAGCTCTTTGGCGCGAATCCACTGGCAATAATTTTCGACTTTTGCCCTGCCATCGTCAGATTTGATGGAATGGGTGTGTAAATCCAGTATCACTATATATAAGCCTTAAGTTTGAGAATCGACAAGCTGCCACACGCACATGCGTTGTGCAAGTTTGATGAGCTTTACCTATAGCGCCATATTAGCAGTAACGCCACGTGAAAATTGGGTTGGAGGTACGGTTTCATGGACTTCGGTGGCATTATCGCTGAGCTGATATATCGTGGTTTCAACATGTTCCTGATGAATTTCAAGCAGACCAATTGTGCCATGCCTGATGGACTGATTGCGCGGTAGGGTTGGCGAACCCGGGTTGACGCAAAGCATATCCTCAACATGATGCATGCCTTCAAGGTGAGTATGCCCATATACCAGCACCCTGGGGCGCTCCGCAAAGTGTTTATCCACGTATCGGAATATTGCCTCGCTGGACTTTCGCACAGGCGATGGAAATTGATGGATCATGCCAATGGAGACATCGGAGAATTCAAGGAACCAGGTCTCCTGTAAACGATCATCAACAAGTCCGGCATCTCCATTTCCGCGGGCAACATAGGTGGGTGCAATTTTTGATAATTCATCGACGATATCCAGGGTATGCAAATCCCCGGCATGGAGTATGCAATCCACACCTTGGAACAGATGGAAAACCTGAGGCCACAATTCTTTGATGGAGCCAGGCATGTGGGTGTCAGCGATCAGTCCGATGCGCATTGCTAGTAAATTACCTTCAATATGGTTATGTTAGACCATGCTAACGATTTCTTGCCTGAATTAGAACTTGAATTAGAAAGTCGGCGGTGCCAGTTGTCACTCATTATGGTGCTCCATAAGGCTGAAGATATCGAGGTATTCACGAAGTGAAGCCACTGAGGGTGATCCCATGACGAGTCTTGTAACCTTTCCAAAAGCTTCTCCCGTTGATGAACTTCTGGAAGTTTTCCGGCGAGATGGGGCTTGTATCATCAAAGATGTATTGTCCGCAGAAGAGGTTAAGCAAACCCTCGAGCAGGTGATGCCATATGTTGAACGGACCAGATATGGCGCCGATGAGTTCACTGGTAAGCGCACACGTCGCACCGGTGCTTTGGTGGCTCGCTCCGAATCCTGCCGTGAAATTGTCACCAATGAACTCATTCTCGAAACAGCAGAGAAATTCCTGGCTGATTTTACCAAGCGAATTATCCTTCATCTGACACAGACGATTTGTATTGGTCCAGGGGGCGGCGCTCAAACTTTGCACAGAGACCGATTGGCCTGGGGCGAGCACTTACCCAAAAGTATCGAGCCGCAATTCAATACCATGTGGGCTTTGACTGATTTTACTACGGAAAATGGTGCCACCAGAGTTGTGCCGGGGAGCAACCATTGGGATTGGGAGAAGCGAGCAGATCGGGAGCAAATCTGTCAGGCAGAGATGAGCGCCGGATCAGTATTGTTGTACTCAGGTAGCGTGATTCACTCCGGCGGCGAGAATAAATCAGAGCAGATAAGGATGGGCCTGAATATCACCTACTGTTTGGGATGGCTTCGCCAGGAAGAGAACCAATATCTTTCCTGTCCGCCTGAATATGCGAAGAAACTATCGCCGACATTACAGGAACTACTTGGATATACCATGGGTAATTATGCCCTTGGATATTATTCAGATCCTGATGGTCTGGGGGAGCGCAGCGCTGGCATCCTGCAGCCGGAAACAGTGCTTGGCGTAAGATCAAGAAGCAAAATGGATAGTGGTATCGTCGAAGAATTAGCGTCGTAGGAGTGGTTTAGAACCAATACAGGTAGTTTGATGGAGGCCGGGTGAAAAAAAACATTGATCGTCGATCTTTCCTTCGCATCGGTGCGATTACAGGACTGGCATCTGGTGTTTCGGTGCCGGCGCTGGCAATTCAGGGTAATAAAATAGGTCCGCAAGCCGGAAGCCAGCAAACTGGCGTTCGACAATATGTACCGCTAGGTAAAACAGGCCTTAATATTTCCGATATTTCCTTCGGTGCCAGCCGCCTTCGATCTGGGCAAGAACGCCTTGTAGAACATGCTTATGATCTGGGTGTTAACTATTTCGATACCGCGGAAAGCTACTCCCGCGGTCAGTCCGAGCCAGTCATCGGTAATGCGCTGAAGGGAAAGCGTGACAAGGTTGTAATTGTCAGCAAGACCGTTACCAGTTCTGGCACTCGTCAGGGTGCGATGATGAGATCGCTGGAGGAAAGCCTCAAAAATCTGCAGACCGACTATATTGATATCTACTTCGATCACGCAGTGAACGATATTGACCGGCTGAAGAATCCGGAGTGGCGTGCATTTGTTGATAAGGCCAGGCAGCAGGGGAAAATTCGATTTACCGGCATGTCTGGTCACGCGGGCCATCTCGCGGAATGTGTGGAGTACGCTGCCGAACACGAATTGTTTGATGTCATGTTGCTGGCGCAGAATTTTGGTGAAGATCCGAATTTCTATGATCGAATGACCCGCTCTTTCGACTTCGTTGCCAACCAGTCCAGGCTTCCCGCGGCGATGGAAAAAGCGAAGAAAAAAGGCATAGGCATCGTTGCAATGAAGGTACTTCGTGGCGCAAAGTTAAATGATATGCGACCCTTTGAAACAGGCGATGCGACATTTGCCCAGGCTGCCTTCCGTTGGGCGCTGAACAACAAAAATGTCGATGCGGTCATTATTTCAATGACCTCAAGGAATACCATCGATGAGTATCTAGGTGCCTCCGGCTCTGGCGAAGTGACCTCTGAGGATATGAAATTACTGGAACACTATGCGCAGATGACGGACATGAGCTATTGCCGCCACGCCTGCAATGATTGTGAAGGCGCTTGCCCATATGGTGTGCCTATTGCGGATGTGCTGCGGACTCGTATGTATGCCACAGATTATGGTGATTTCTCATTTGCCAAGGCTGAATATGCAATGCTCGGCAATGCCGCCAGCGCTTGCCTGAGCTGTGATGGGGCACCTTGCAAAGATGCCTGCACCCATGAAATTCCTATCGCAGACCTGTGCGGACCAACACATCAATTGTTAAGCTAGATCGATACCATCGGTTTAAACAAGTAGAACTCTTTCTCTGGAATATTCTTATTTGGAAGATAATGTGCATATTCATCTTGATCTCGTCGGCGGCATATCTGGCGATATGTTTATTGGCTCAATGCTCGATTGCTTTCCGGAACTTGGAGGGTTACTACCGGCTGTTCTTGATAAAGCCGGGTTTGCGAAGATGGTTTCACTCTCATCGGAGGCATTCAATGACGGTGTTCTGACAGGAACCCGGTTCAAGGTTTCTGCTGAATCAGAATCCGATAGTCGTAAGCATCGGCACCACGCTGAAATTGTCAGTATTATCGAAAATTCCAGTCTTGATGCGCAGACCATGGCTACCGCTTTGGGAATATTTCAGCTCATCGCGGAAGTTGAAGCAAAAATTCATGGCAAGGCTGTTGCGGATGTTGCCTTTCACGAGGTCGGTGCATGGGACTCAATTGCTGATGTGGTCTGTGCGGCATGGCTGATTTGCCATAGCGGTGTTTTTTCCTGGAGTGTTTCAAAGCTGCCACTTGGAAGAGGCCAGGTTGCCACCGCCCATGGAAGGCTACCCATTCCAGCGCCTGCAACGACTTTGTTGCTGGAAGGTTTCGAATTCCTTGACGATGGTCTTGAAGGTGAGCGAATTACGCCAACAGGGGCCGCCATATTACGATATTTAGATCCTGCCAGAGGTATTCCAGGTGGGTGTACCTTAAGGAATACCGGGTTTGGGTTTGGCACAAAGAAATTTCCAGGCATATCTAATGTCCTGCGTTGTATGGTTTTTTCCATGGCGCAAAACATCGCCTCCGGATGGGAGAACGACCGCGTGCTTCAATGTGAGTTTGAAGTGGATGATCAAACAGCCGAGGATCTTGCCTTTGCCTTGACGCAAATCAGGCGCCTTGAGGGTGTGCTCGATGTGATTCAATTTCCGGCCCTCGGCAAGAAGGGGCGCCAATGCACCAGCATAAGAGTGTTGGCAGATTTAAGTATTGAAGAGGTGCTGCTTGAGCTTTGCTTTAATGTGACCAATACACTTGGTATCAGGCGGCAAAACATCGAACGCTCGATACTTAAGCGCAGCCAGGTGGTCGTTGAAATAGAGGGTGCGCAGTACAGGGTAAAAATTGCCGAGCGTCCCAGCGGTTTAACGGCCAAAGTAGAAATGGATGACCTGATATCAGCTTCAGATGAGCGCCATGACTTTCTCCTCCATGGTAAGCTCAGGCAAGAGATAGAGCGGGCAGCATTGCAACAAACCAGAGAACTCAATTTAGAGAACATTCATGACCAGTCTGGATAAGAAAACTCTCGATCGCTTAATCGAAGTCCTGGCGGTCAGGGGACCAATTGCCGTTGCCGTTAGCGGCGGCGTGGATAGCATGACGCTCGCCGTCGTTGCCCATCGCACTAATCCAGAGTGCCAGATGTTTCACGCCCTTTCGCCTGCAGTACCCCATCAGGCTACTGCCCGGGTTCGCAAGTATGCAGAGCAGGAAGGCTGGGATCTGCATCTGGTTGATGCTGGCGAAATTCATGATCCCGAATACGTGGCAAATCCGGCGAACCGCTGCTATTTCTGTAAGACTAATTTGTATGACACTGTTTGCGAGCAAACAGATCTAAGCGTTGTCTCCGGCACTAATCTGGATGATCTGGGCGACTACCGGCCTGGCTTGATTGCGGCAGACGAGCATAAGGTCAAACATCCCTATGTAGATGCCGGGATTACCAAGGATGGCATCAGAGATATTGCTCGATCATTGGGTCTTGTGGATCTTCAGGATCTACCCGCCGCGCCTTGCCTTTCCAGCAGGGTCACTACCGGCATCGCCATCGATGAAAAGTTGTTACCGGTGATCAATGAGGTCGAAGAGTCGCTTTGGGAAAATTTACAGATGATGCTGCCGATCAAGGGCGTCCGCTGCCGAATTCGCGTAGACGCGGTGGCGATTGAAATCGATACATTGGAGACCTTGGATACGGAATCAGACTACGCACTCGAGGCAAAAAGAATCGTCACCAGGCTCTTTACCTCTTATGGCTTCGAGAACTACCTGCAAACAGTGACCATCGAACCCTACAAACGAGGCAGCGCATTTCTTATCGAGACGCTTCAGATTGAATCACCTCAGACTGCGCTTGAGTAGCCCGGAAATAGAATGACTGATGAAATCAAACTGGATTTTGATCGTGAGAACAGGACAGGCTTGGCAGAGGCTGTGTTTTGCCAAAGTAAGAGTTTGCAGCAGTTAAAAACGATCAGCAATGAACTTGAAGCCAATGACAAGCCAATGTTGTTCACCAGGCTTGCACCCGAGATATATAGTGATCTCAGTGGTTCACAAGGCGCAGATTTTTTTGATTACGACGCTGTTTCACAGACGGCCTTTCATCTTCCTTATCCAATAATTTCTGAGGAGAAGGTGGCCATTGTCACTGGCGGTAGTTCCGATGTGCCAATCGCCATGGAAGCGAGTCGGACCCTGGAATTTTACGGGCACAAAAGTCTGCTCATACATGACGTTGGTGTAGCTGGCTTGTGGCGTATTACGGAAAGGCTGGATCAGCTGCGCGGCGTCGGCATTGTTATTTGCATCGCGGGAATGGACGCGGCGCTTCCTACCGTTCTGGGTGGTCTGATATCCGCATCTATCATCGCTGTGCCAACTTCCATTGGTTATGGCATGGCCAAGAATGGTGAGGCAGCGCTGCATTCGATGTTGGTTAGTTGCGCCTCCGGATTGGTGGTCGTTAATATAGATAACGGCTACGGTGCTGCCTGTGCGGCTTTAAGGATTTTGAATAATCGTTAGTGGTATTGAGCATCTAACATGCGGTTTATGCATACAGTTAATACCTGAAGAAGACTATCGAACATCATCCTGAACATCACGCTCAAACAGCGGCTCTAATTCCTGACGACTGACATCTGCTTCGACTTCGGCATTCAAATTTCCAACATTATCGGCATCGAATTCGTTCGCAGCTTTAATGATTTTAGGTAGTAGCGTGGCATCGCTTGATGAGTTCAGAAATATACCGGGCCGGCTTAGTACCCAATGCACGGCTCTGGTGAGCGCGTCGTCTTCACGAATAGGTTCATACCAGCTGAATTTTGGCGACTCATCGCCTTCTTGCCAGCGTCTCTTTGCGATGGCTTTGATTGTTTGCACGGCAATGCCCTTGTCCATGCAAAGTGTATAAAGTTCCTCAAATTCTGTTGCGTATTGATCGTCTTGCATGGACATGTGACTGTAAGGGAGCAATACCGATGCGAATTCAAATTTTGCCAGGCTCTTTAAGTGCATCTCGGCTATTCGAGTACCGTGACCGGTGACGCCGATAAACCGGACCAGACCTTGTTCTCTGGCTTCAATCGCTGCCTCTAACGCGCCGCCTGCTTCCATGACGGTATTCCACTCGTTATCTTTGGCGAGATTGTGGAATTGAATGACATCAATTTGTTCAACCTGCATTCGCTCCAGAGATCGTTCAATGCTGGCTTTGGCGCCATCGTATGTTCTGTCGCCTGTCTTGGTTGCCAGGAAAAAATCCTTGCGGTGATCTTGCAGAAAGGGTGCAAGGCGAAGCTCGGCATCACCGTAGCTGGCGGCAACGTCGATATGATTAATACCTGCATCCATGACCATCTGTAGTACCGAATCTGCTTTCTCCGGCCTCATGCCACCGATAGCTGCGGCGCCAAAGAGTATTCGGCTGCTCATATGTCCGGTACGCCCATATGCTATTTTTTCCATCGATGACTCCTGTTAGCTTTGATTTGAATGATCCATTTCCAGGGATCTAAGGAATTGGGTGAATTCGGCAACGCACCAATCAACCCGATGAGGTGCCGTTATGTTACCAACAAAAACATGCTCTTCTGCATCACCGTCGATTGTGACGGGAATAAGCTGCTTTTGCGAACTTCCCCAGCGATGATGGCCATCGATAGCTGCCTGGGCATTAATGGTCGTATCGTTTTTCATATACATGGTTGCCAGCGGGATTTGATGCCGGGATAAATCCAGGGCCGAAACCCAATCAACTAGCTTCTGCATCTCAATCAGTGAATATGTAGAGTAAGTGCTGGTCCAGTATTTACCCGCAAGTTCGTTTTCAGGCTCCCAGCTGACTTCCTTGCCAATCAGCGAGCGAACCAGGAAGCGCGCAAAGGGCCATGTGAGTATAAAGCCAAAGGGGCTCTTGATTTTGAAATTCGGAGACATGAACAGTAAGGCATGAATTTTGCCTTTGCTTGCTTCCTGCTGTGCCAGCCAGATAGACAGCAGCGCACCGGTTGAAGTTGCGACGACAACGATTTTGTCGCCGAGCATTGAGGCGATTTTCCAGGCATCCACCACACTTTGCAGCCATAATTCGGATTTTGCCAGCATGCCCGCAGGGCCAACGCCATGGCCTTCAAGCCTGACGTGGAAGGCATTAGCGCCAAACTCGGATGCCAGGAGGTCGGTGACTGGAGCCGTTTCGTGGCGTGTTGCGGAGAAGCCATGAAGGTACAGGAAACATAAATCTGTCTTACCGCGCTTGTCTTTATTCGCCCATTCGATGCCGGCTTCGGCGCCAGGCACGAGATTTTCGACTTCACTTTCTGTCTGTTTGATCCAGTCATCAAGGTCATCAAGGCTCATTCCTGTAGGAAGCGTGGTCTCAGGTGCCACGGCATTCAGGCGAGGCCTTGGCGCAATGAAAAATATGGCCAGCAACATCAAAATCGCCAAACCGGAAACGATGAAAACTGTTGTCATATATTTTTCACAATTCTTTGCAATTAATGAGGCTTAAAGTATACGTAAGTGTCGAATTTATAATAGAATATCGCGTTTTTGCCGGTTCCTATAAACGGAGCTTTGGAGTAACATAAGTTTATGCGTTTGCAGGCAATTAAGCTCGCTGGTTTTAAATCCTTTGTAGATCCTACAACAGTCCCCTTCCCCTCAAATCTTTGTGCCGTCGTCGGCCCAAATGGTTGCGGCAAGTCCAATATTATTGATGCCGTTCGCTGGGTCATGGGGGAGTCTTCCGCTAAAACACTTCGCGGCGAATCCATGACGGATGTGATCTTCAACGGGTCAACCACTCGTAAACCCGTGGGTCAGGCCACTATTGAATTGATATTCGATAATACTGAAGGCCGTCTGACTGGTGAATATGCTGCTTACACGGAGCTTTCAATCAAACGGCAGATCAGTCGCGATGGTCAATCAGGCTATTTTCTGAACAAACAAAAGTGCCGGCGCAAAGACATCACAGACATTTTCCTGGGAACAGGACTCGGCCCGCGCAGTTACTCAATAATTGAACAGGGCATGATCAGCCAGTTGATCGAGGCACGGCCTGAAGATCTCAGGATGTTTATTGAGGAAGCGGCCGGCATTTCCAAATACAAAGAGCGACGTCGTGAGACTGAAAGGCGTATTAACCATACTCGCGATAATCTGGATCGTCTAAGCGATATCCGGGATGAGCTGGAGCGGCAGCTGCACCATCTGGAACGACAGTCAAAATCTGCTGAAAAATACACGGAATACAAGAAAGAGGAGCGGCTTGTAAGGTCCCAGCTACACGGGTTGAAGTGGCAGGCGCTTAGCGACCAAGCGAAATCCAAAGAGGAAAATATTGGTCGTCTTCAGAATGAACAAGAGGCGAGAATCGCAGATCAGCGGCATGCAGATGCGCAAATTGAAACTGAACGGGATTCTCTCGTTGAACTTTCAGATGATCTGAATGAGGTTCAGAAACGTTACTACGATTTTGGCACCGAAATAGCTCGCATAGAAGATAGTATTCAGTACCAGAATGAGAGGACCAGGCAGCTCAATACAGATCTGGGGCAGGTCACGGACAACTGGCAGAAAGTACACATTGATTTGGAAGGTGATGAGATTCTGCTTGCCAATTACAGAAGGGAAATTGCCGACACAGAGCCTAAGCAGGAAGAAATTAAGCTACATGAAGAAGCATCCAGCGTTCGCCTCCTGGAATCCGAAGAGTCAATGCAGGTTTGGCAAAACGAATGGGATGAATTTAATCACGCGGCGGCAGACTCAAGGCAGTCCGGTGAAGTTCAGCAATCCAGAATCGAACATCTGGAAGGATCTATTGAACGTTTGAATGGGCGCATCAGGGGCTTGAACGCAGAGCTTGAGCGTCTCGAAGGTCTTTCGGTTGAAGAAGAAATTGCGCCACTGGAATCCATGCTGCAAACACAGGAAGAGCAAAGAGAACGAATCGAAGCAGAAATAGAAGAGCTGACTGCGCAGATAGAAAACCAGCGGGACGAGAATACAAACTTAAATACAAATCTCGACCGTGACCGAAGTGAGCTCCAGGGTGTAAAGGGTCGATTCGCATCATTGGAAGCCCTTCAGCAAACTGCACTGGGTCAGCAAGATGATGCAGAGATGGGCTGGCTGGAAAAACATGGCTTAAATAACAAGGGCCGCCTGGCGGAGAAGATTAAGGTTGAAGCTAATTGGGAATTGGCGGTTGAAACTGTGCTGGGTGATTACCTGCAATCGGTCTTTGTAGATGAGCTGGATTCACTGCCGGCCATGCTTGCTGATTTTGAGAAAGGCGCACTGAATTTTGTCGCCATGGATGTTGGCAATGCCGCTGCACCACTGGCGGAGACGCTTGCCTCAAAGGTATCAGGTGATGTGAATATCACCTCATTCCTTGGCAATGTGCTAATCGCCGAAGATCTGAATGCGGCGCTGGCTGCCAGGGGTAGCTTGAAAGTCGGTCAGTCCATCGTCACACCTGAGGGTGTGTGGATCGGTCATAACTGGCTGCGGATTAGCAAGGATCACGATGCAACTGCTGGAGTCATTAAGCGTCAGTCGGAAATTGAAGACCTGACCCTTCGCATTGCAGAACTTGAAGCGTCTGCCTCGCAATTAACTGAATCTTTGGAGAATGGCATTGCTGCTTTGACTGTGGCAGAGACTGAGAGAGGCCAGCAGCAAACCCGTCTGGCCGAACAGCAAAGAGCCTTCGGTGAGACCAGGGCGCAACTTGGTGCAAAGAAGTTGCAGGCCGAACAGGTGAAAACGGACTTGGGTCGGGCTAATACGGAAGTCGCTTCCAGTCGCGAGCAACTTGAGGAAGATGAGAAGAATCTTGGAGTGGCCAGAAACGAATTGCAGCTGGCTATGGATCGCATGGAAGAAGATACCATCAATAGAGAGCGGCGCACCGAACGACGAGATGAGATTCAACGAGAGCTCGAGGAATTTCGATTTAGAGCTAAGACGGACCGGGATGCAGCACATCAACTGGCGCTTAATATTCAATCATTAAATTCAAAGATCTCATCTACAGAATCTGCGATGACACGTCTGAATGAACAGCAGCAGACATTGAATGATAGAAAGGTATCTCTTGAGAATGCTATCACTGAAAGTGAAGAGCCCCAGAGTCAACTGAAATCAGAACTTGAAGTTCAGCTGGCTAAACGCCTGGAGATTCAGAATGAGCTGACCCAGGTACGGCAAAAGTCCGAAGCCGTGGAGCACAAGATCCGTTCTCTGGAGCAAAGCCGGGCTGGCTTTGAAGAACAGGTTGAACAGGTACGGGCAAGTCTCGAAACCGTTAG
This sequence comes from Pseudomonadales bacterium, assembly GCA_046582185.1. Classification (GTDB taxonomy): domain Bacteria; phylum Pseudomonadota; class Gammaproteobacteria; order Pseudomonadales; family Azotimanducaceae. Next base: position 29,066 of record JAYGEX010000012.1, read on the forward strand.
AATTGATTTCCAGGGCCTTGAAGTGAGACGGACGACAATCGAAGAACAGATGGTAGAAGATGATGCAGATCTTGAAGTCGTTCTCAAAGACATGCCAGCCGAGGCTAATGAAGAAGAATGGGAAGATATCATGCGCCGGGTAGGTAACAGAATTCAGCGCCTGGGTGCTATTAACCTTGCGGCAATAGATGAGTTCAAGGTGCAATCAGAGAGAAAGCAATATCTAGATGCTCAAAATGAGGATCTGGAGAGTGCGCTGCAAACCCTTGAAAATGCCATTCGTAAAATTGACGTGGAAACTCGAACGCGATTCAAGGAAACCTTCGACAAGGTGAACGTTAAGTTACAGCAACTCTTTCCAAAATTATTTGGCGGGGGCCATGCCTATCTCGAAATGACCGGCGAAGACCTGCTTGATACTGGTGTCGGTTTGATGGCACGTCCGCCCGGAAAGAAAAACTCCAGCATCCATCTTCTTTCCGGTGGTGAAAAGGCGCTGACTGCCATCGCCCTGGTATTTTCAATATTCAGCCTCAACCCTGCACCTTTTTGTCTACTGGATGAGGTCGACGCACCTTTGGATGATGCGAATGTGCAGCGTTACTCTGATTTAGTGAAAGAAATGTCCAGAACAGTTCAGTTCATTTACATCACGCACAACAAATTAGCGATGGAAATGGGTGAGCAGTTGATAGGTGTCACGATGCATGAACCAGGCGTCTCACGACTGGTTTCTGTTAATGTTGATGAAGCAGTCGCAATGGTAGCGGTTTAACCTTTGTAGAATAGTAAAAGGTAGAATAATAAAAGGCGAGGTCACTGTGGATTTTGATTTAAGAGATTGGTTGCTTATTTTAGGTCCGGTATTTGTCACCGGTGTTCTTCTACATGGATATTGGCGAATGCGCAGAGGTCGTGGCGACTTGAAAATGGCGCTCGACAAATCCTATCTGAATACAGCGGGTCAGATCGCCAGGCCAGATGATTTGTCCTATTTAAAGGCAGAACTACCTAACGGTGGCGCAAGAGTGTTTTCGGAATATGCACAAACGTCCGTTGATCTTGCATTATTGCAGCTGGATGAAGACGTACCAGTATTGATGGAATCTGTTGATATTGGACCCCTGGAACAAGTTCATTCAGACTTGGGGAATATAGAAGAGAATGTTGTCACCTCCTTGGAGGAACGTGCAGAGACTGAAATTGATCCTCTATTTGCACAACCCGTGATTTCAGAAACCCTGATTTCACAAACAATAGCTTCACGAACAATAGTATCTGAATCAATGCCTGCTGAAACAGTAGTTGCAGAATCCGTTGAATCAAAGCATTTCAGCGAATCAGAACAGCCTGGTGAAACAGAGCACATAAATAAAGATGCCGGTGTAGACCAATCAACTGTTTCTGAGCCGCTCGTTGCAGAGCCCTCAGTTGCGGAAAGTGGGCTTGCAGATGATTTGGGCCATAGCTTGTCATCAAAAGACTTGTTATCCAAAGACCTGTCTTTAATTGAGCAACCTATCGAAGCCCAGTCTTCTGTTGACGAGCGTCCCCGTGCCGTGGAAAAAGCGCCACCAGCATTAAAGTCAGCGATTGTTGCACAGGCAGAAAAATTTGTCGTTGTGAATGTACAGGCCGATACAATTTTTGATGGTCAGGAATTGCTTGAATCGCTGGTTTCTCTTGGTATGACATTTGGCGAGATGGATATTTTTCACATGGAAGATAGTGAAGGACGACAATTGTTCAGCCTTGCTAATTCCATGGAGCCGGGCACTTTTGACCCAGCGACGATGAATCAAATCCAGACGCGGGGCGTTGTACTCTTTATGCGCGCTCATGAGTTTCCCGAGCCTGTGAAGGTCTATGATCAGATGCTGCAAGTGGCCATGCGCCTGTGTGGTGATCTGGGCGGAGAATTGCAGGATGAATCGCGAAGCGCGATGACTTCACAGACCTTTGAACATTGCCGTCAGGATATCCTGGATTTTCAGTACAAACATTCTGCCTGATGGCTGACAAAAGATAATTGTGGCGGCATTAAACAAGAGTCCTTCCAGGAAGATCGTAGACGAGGCATCTCGCCTTCGCGATGAGATCAACCAGCATAATATTCTCTATCACTCGCAAGATGAGCCTGCTATCACAGATGCAGAATTTGATCGTCTGTTTAGGGATCTCAAGAAGATAGAAGCCGATTATCCAGAGTTAGTGGTTTCTGATTCACCCACGCAACGAGTGGGTTCCGCACCATTGTCAGCATTTTCCCAGGTTCAACACGAACTACCCATGTTGTCCCTGGATAATGCCTTCGATGAAGATGATGTGCTCGACTTCGAGCGCAGAATCAAAGCCCGCCTTGAAACAAGTGAAGAGATCGACTTCGTTTGCGAGCCCAAAATCGATGGGGTTGCCATCAGTTTACTTTATGAAGCGGGTAAGCTGGTTCGCGCAGCCACCAGAGGTGATGGCACGAGCGGCGAGGACGTGACCCAAAACGTTCGCACCATTGAGTCGGTACCGCTTGCCTTATTGGGCAAGAACTATCCCGACAGGTTGGAAGTGCGGGGTGAGGTCTATATCGCAAAATCCACATTTAGGCAGATCAATAAGCAGGCGGAAGAAAAGGGTGAGAAGCAATTTGCCAATCCCAGAAACGCCACTGCCGGGTCATTAAGACAGCTGGATAGCCGGCTGACCGCAAGCAGGAAGCTGACCATGTTTTGTTATAGCGTGGGCCTGGTCGAAGGCGGGGAGATACCTGGTAATCAGCGCGACATATTGGCGGCGCTTGGCGAATGGGGGCTGCGAATTAATCCGGCGGTGAAATTGGTCTCTGGCGCACACCAGTGCATGGTGTATTTCAGTGCTATGCGTGATCAGCGCGAATCAATGAATTATGAGATCGATGGCGTCGTCTTCAAGGTGAACGACATCTCACTTCAGCAAAAGCTAGGCATGTTAACGAGAACGCCCAGGTGGGCTATTGCACATAAGTTTCCCGCGGAAGAAGGCATTACGATACTTAACGATGTTGAGTTTCAGGTTGGTAGAACCGGCGCCATTACACCGGTTGCAAGGCTGGAGCCGGTAAATGTCGGAGGTGTCACAATCAGCAACGCGACGCTGCATAATATGGATGAGATAAGGAGATTGGGGCTGGTCATCGGTGATACGGTTATTGTCCAGCGGGCAGGCGACGTCATTCCAAAGATTGTCTCGGTAGTCATTGAAAAGCGGGGCGATAGAGCAACGCCAATTCAATTGCCAGAATCTTGCCCTGCATGTGGTTCCGAGATATTGCAGGGAGAAAACGAGGTGATTGCGCGCTGCGGCGCTGGCCTCGCATGTACTGCACAGCGCAAGGAGGCCATCCGTCATTTTGCCTCCAGGTTAGCCATGGATATTGAGGGCCTTGGCGATAAGATTGTAGAACAGTTGGTTGATGAAGGCTTGATTGAAAACCCGGCTGATCTATTTCGCCTGACGGAAGAGCAGCTTGTTGCGCTTGAGCGTATGGCGCCAAAGTCTGCGAATAATTTGCTGGAAGCCCTTGAGAAAAGTAAAGACACAACATTGCCAAAGTTTATCTACAGCCTTGGCATTCAGGAAGTTGGTGAGGCTACCGCTCGTAGCCTGGCATTATTTTTTGGCACCATCGATGCAATTATATCTGCGGATGAAGAACAACTACAAACCGTGCCAGATGTTGGGCCAATCGTTGCTGCAAAGATTTGGTATTTCTTTCGTCAGGATATTAATCTCGATGTTGTTCATTCCCTTATCGAAGCTGGCTTGACCTGGAAAACTGAAATCTCCAGCGCAGATCCCGAGAAACTGAAAGGGGAGACCTGGGTGCTTACAGGTACCCTGACAGAGCTGACTCGCAGCGAAGCGAAAGCGCGACTGCAAAGTCTCGGGGCAAAAGTTGCAGGCTCAGTCTCCAAAAATACCAGCTGTGTCGTGGCTGGTGATGCTGCGGGCTCCAAGCTGACAAAGGCGCAGGATCTGGGGGTGACAGTGATATCAGAGGAAGAGTTGATGAAAATGTTAAAAGAAAATGGCGCCTGAGATGCAACATTCTATGCCGAGATTTGCCCTGATCGCCCTGTTTCTATCCTTGGCGGGGTGTAATTCCTCGCCTCCGGAAAATTTGAGTAATATTTGCGAAATCTTTGAAGACAAGAGTAAGTGGTACAAAAAGGCGAGGAAATCCTCTCGTAAATGGGGGACATCCATACCGGTGATGATGGCCTTCGTTCACCAGGAGTCAAAATTCCGCGCCAAGGCAAAGCCACCAAGGAAGAAGATTCTATGGATTATTCCTGGCCCGAGACCGGCAAGCGCATATGGATACTCCCAGGCGACCAACGAAACCTGGAGTGCATATAAGAGGGGGACCGGTCAGTGGGGAGCCGATCGAAACAAATTCGGCGATTCCATGGATTTTATTGGCTGGTATAACGATCAGAGTCAGCGCAAAAACGGCATTAAGAAAGACGACGCCTATCACCTTTACCTTGCCTACCATGAAGGCCAGGGCGGCTTTAAGAATCGTAGTTACAAAAAGAAGAAGTGGTTGATGGACGTCGCCAGTAAGGTATCAAAGCGTTCCGATACTTATGCACAGCAGCTAAAAAGGTGTGAGAAAAAGCTAAACCGTGGCTTCTTCGGCCGGCTCTTTTCCTAAGCTGTTAACAAGTTTTTATCCAGGTTTGGAGTCCGCCGGTGCTCGGGCACGAGTCCGATACCCATTCGTAAGTGATTGTTTTAGTGGCTAACGATAAAACGATTCTGCGTTATTCTGTTAGAATCATGCGCTTTATCGACAGGAACTGACTACGTGCATTATTCAATCGACCCAAAGAACCCTGCGCTCTATCAAGATCCTTATCCTATTTATGATGAGATGCGAAAGCTGGGGGCCAGCTTCTACTGGGAGGAATATGCACACTGGTGTTTCCCCGGATTTAACGAAGTCAATCAACTGCTTCGCGACAGGCGTTTTGGCAATCAACTTGAAGGCAGAAGCGGCGATTCTGCGCTGGATCGCTTTGAGCAAAATTCCCTGTTGGAACTTGAACCGCCTGCACATACTCGACTTCGGCGGCTGGTTAACCGGGCATTCGTTTCAAGGCAGGTAGAGAAGCAAAGAGTCAGGATTGAAAAGCTTGCCAACGAACTGATTGATAAATTCGAATCGGATGGCCACGTCAACTTGCTCACTGCTTACGCAGAAATTATCCCCGTTGTTGTTATCTGTGAGTTGCTTGGCGTATCCACCGATATGGCAGATCAACTACTTCTGTGGTCTCACAAGATGGTTGCAATCTACGAGCATGGCAGGGACGAAAAGGTTGAAGTAGAAGCCAATGAGGCGACGTCGGAATTTGAGAAATTCATCGAGTTACAAATCGAAGGGAAAAGACGCCAGCCTGCAGATGACTTGCTGTCGGAGCTGATTCTTGTGGAAGAAGCGGGAGACAAGCTATCGCTCGCGGAACTGGTTGCGACCTGCATATTGCTGTTAAATGCAGGTCACGAAGCAACCGTTCACGGTATCGGTAATGGTGTGAAAAACATTCTTTCCAACAAAATAGATCGTGGGCATTGGTTCTCAAGCCCGGATAATATTAAGGCATTGGTTGAAGAAAGCCTGCGCTTTGATCCACCACTGCATATGTTCAATCGGTTTGTACTTGAAGATCTTGAGTATGGCGGACGGGAATTCAAGCGTGGCGATGTCATCGGTTTGATGCTTGGTTCGGCAAACCGCGACCCTGCTAAATTTTCTGATCCAAATTCGTTTGACCCACAGCGCGGCGGCATTGGCCACGTGTCTTTTGGTGCTGGTATTCACTTCTGTGTGGGTGCGCCCCTGGCCAGGCTAGAATTGGAAATCGCATTGCCTGTTCTCTTCAAGCGGCTGCCTCATATTCGCCTGAAAGGCGAGCCAGATTTTGCAAATCGCTATCATTTTCATGGCCTTGAAAAATTAGAACTTGAGTGGGGTTGACCGGTAAAACTTGCGGTTTTAGAGGGAGGCGGCTATCAAACTCAGATATATCAGCTTGCAGATAAAAGACCTGCTGCAATTCGCCTCTGATTCTCTATCAGTAATCCTAAATCACCGGCAACCAATTCCCCATCAGTGACACGCCACTCGCCTTTAATCATTACGTGTTCCGCCCGATGAGCACCACATAACACCAGAGCAGCAACTGGATCGCCCGAGCCTGCAAATCTCGGCTCGTCCAGGCTGAATAGAGCGAGGTCTGCCTGCTTGCCAACAGCGATTTCCCCAATGTCAGATCTGCTCATCAAACGTGCGCCGCCAGTGGTTGCGAGTCTCAGGGAGTCTTCATGGCTCACATTGGCGGAGCCATATCTGAGTCGTTGTAATAGGAATGCCTGCCTGACCTCTTGAATAAGGTTTGAGCAGTCATTCGATGCAGAACCATCCACTCCGAGGCCGACCGGGCATCCGGCAGCTTCAAGATCCGACACTGGACATAAACCTGAGGCAAGCAACATGTTTGATCCGGGGCAATGAGAGATCGCCGTTCCTGCCTCGCCAAGGCGCTTGATTTCAGTTTCAGTAAAATGAATGCCATGAGCTAGCCATACATCATCATCAAGCCAGGCAACACTTTCGAGGTAATCAAGCGGTCGTAATCCAAACATTTCGATGCAGAATTGGTTCTCGTCCTGGGTTTCCGCCAGGTGGGTATGTAGCATGACACTGTATTGCCGGGCAAGTGTGCTGCTATCGCGCATCAACTCAGTTGTGACGGAAAAGGGTGAGCAAGGAGCCAGTGCGATCTGGATCATCGAGCCTTCTTTACCGTCATGATATGCCTTGATGACTCTTTCACTGTCATTCAATATTGTTTCGGCGGATTGCACAACTTCGTTGGGGGGTAGTCCACCCTGGTCTTTGCCCAGACTCATCGATCCCCGGGTCAGGAGGACGCGCATGCCAACCTTGTTGGCTGCTTCTGCCTGGCAATCGATGGCGTTGGCTGTCTTGTCACTGAATACATAATGATGGTCTGCTGCAGTAGTACAGCCGGAAAGTAATAGTTCGGTAAGCGCGAGCTCGCTTGAAATCGAGATTGCTTCTTCCGTCAGATTCGCCCATATCGGGTACAAGCTGACAAGCCAGTCAAAGAGCTCTTTATTGAGGGCATTCGGAAATGCCCTGGTCAGCGTTTGATAGAAGTGATGATGGCAATTGATGAGCCCGGGCAGTAAGACACACCCGGTGGCGTCGAAGGTCGAATCGTATTTTGTTGTTGGTGAACCGCCTAAGGGAATCAGCTCAGTGACAATGTCACCATCAATGACAATCCCACCATTGGCATTGGATCCATTTGCTGTCCAGGTGCGTAGGGGGTTCTTAATCCAGGTTTTCATGGTGCCCAATTCTACTGATACTCCGAATTAATTAGTATCGAAATGTGTAGTGAGAGAAATCTGTTAGCGAGTTTTTTGAAGGTGTGATTCGAGTGCGTGTTTCGAGAGTGTATTTCGAGGGTGTGCTGGGTGATAACAACGCGAAAGAAAAAATCAGGCGGAGTAGCTTAGATACTCCGCCTGATCAATACTCAGGGTTTGGTGAGCTTCAACAAAAATCGATCAGTTTTGCCGCGCACGCCCGGTGCAAATACACTCGTTGAGCCATCATCGTCTGAATTACTCAACAGGTCACTCTCTTCTACTTCGAAGCCGAGCTTTGCAGCAAGTTCCAGCGCCTGGGCCATCTGCATTCGATGCAACTTGGCATTGTCAGCCCCTGCATTGCCATTGTGATCTATGATGCCAAGGACGCCGCCTGATTTTAACAGGCCCTTGATTGTCACGAGTGCACTGTATGCATTCTCCGGTGAGTTGTTATAGATGTCATGCAAATTAAGCGCGGTTAAAGCGGCATCCAAGGAACCGGCTTCAATACCAAGATCGCTAATTTCCTTGTCCAGGCGTTTCACATTTGGCAAGCGATTATTGGCAAGTCTTGCGGTCATTGCCTTATCGTTTGCACCATAGCGAAACTGAAGTACACGGGCGGGATTTTGAGCATACACAGTGCCTTGTCCAGCCACTGCATAGGAAAGAACTTCTGTGTAATAACCTCCAGCAGCGATCAGATCAAGTACTGACATGCCTTCCTTGATATCCAGGAATTTGATGACTTCAGCGGGTTGTCGACCGGCATCTCGTCCTTTTTCTGCATCTGACCGATCACCAGCTTGAAGTTTTGCGGCAAGTGCCTGGGCATCTACGCCTTTGTCCATCATGTCCAACTCGGCACAAGCTGTAACTGTAAATAGCAATATGAGACTTGCGATCGTAAATCTTAAATCCGGAAATTTCATTCGTCGCCCATGGAAATGATTAATGAATGGCGACTTTACTTCCTTCGCCGGTGAAAAGCCCCAAAAACAAGGTGAATATTCAGTGAGGCAGGTCGGATGGCTACTTCTAGTCATCAAGAGCCGAGTCACTAAGAGTCAGACAACTGTCGTAACCATGGGTGTGATTCTCCGTAGGTTAATGAGAAGGAGGGCATGTCGTTATTGTCTGAATACACTTCCTTATAACCTCCCAGTTCCTCTAATAACAAACTGCAAGGCGTTGGACAATTCTGTCTGATGGTGAATACTTGTCGAAGGAATTGCTGTTGCCCTAAGCCCTCACTGCTCCACTTACCATTGTTTATAGGTATCGAGAGAATCAGATGAGTGAAGAACTCGCGAAGACAGGTTTGGATCGACCGTTGGGCCCCGTAATGGTCGGGTCTCCAGTCTATGATGAATGTCTGGATGTCGTTGCCTACAAGATTCTGTACAAGGATCCGGATGAGTTCAAAAGATCGCTTTTGCGTGATGCTGATCCTCCATTTTTAGATCTATTGGGTGAACACACCAGTGTTTATGACGGAAGTAAGATCACTAGCCTCCCTGCGTACATTCGATTACCGCTTGAGGTTGCAAGTGAACTATGTAGATCTGCTAACGGCGACGAAATTGTAATTGAAGTAAATTGTGGTCAACGAGAAGTTGAAGAGTTCTTACCTGTCGTAAAAAATCTGCTGGATCAGGGGTTCAAGGTTTCACTAGCGAATTATCTTGGTCGGAACTATGAAGAACTCTTGCCGCTTATTGCTTCGCTTACAAGTGTTCAGGTAGACGTACAAGGTCTGAAGGTAGAAGAGATCAGGTCGCAAATTTTGCGGGTTCGCAATGACGATAAGCTGATGGTGCTGGCTGAAAATGTTACAACTACAAAGTTGTTTGATGATTGTGTTGGGATTTGATCTCTTCCATGGTCAGTTTCTTGAAAACCCCAAGAATCTGAATGAGGGTAAACTTGGCGTAAATCAAACGGCGATTCTGAAGTTGATCGCAGAACTACAAAGGCCTGACGCGACGCCAAAATCGATTCAAGACATTGTTCAGGTAGGCCCGATACTAAGATAAATTGTTAACAATTGTCAATTCTACGGCGTTCTCACTTGTCCGGCGTTTAGATTCCATAGCAGAAACTATTATTATGCTGGGACTCAATCAACTTAGACAATTGGCAATTGTGGTGACTATAGGCAGACAGTCGGCAAAACCAAGAGAGCTCTATCGCTCGATGCTGATGCGAGGCCGAATGTGTGAAGCCATAGCCAAGATGAACAATTCGCGAAACGAAAGTGCCTACTTTTTGGCGGGAATCCTGTCCGTTTTACATGTACTCTTGGATACGACGCCAGGCAATTTGCTTCGGCAAATTTCCGTGGCTGATATCGTCAAGTCGGCAGTGATTTCCGGCGAAGGTTTCATAGGGGAGGTATTAGTGAATGTCTGCAATTATGGAGAAGGAAGGTGGGATAAGTTGCCAATAGATATTGATATCTAACAGTATCAAATTGCGTACATGGCAAGTCGCCCCTGGGTTAATAATATGCGGGGTTTCATGATCTCTGGCTAGCGTTTGTCAATGGCAGGTTCCGAGGTAGCTGATTGTGGTGCAGGCATGAATAACATTTTGTGTATGTTCAGTCTGTTCTTCGAATGAGCAATTCTTTGGCGCCGATTGAATGGATATCTAATAGACTCTTTGAAGTTGAAGAGTGACTCTGAGTTTTCATTGGTCCAAATACATACCTTGCCATCGATCTCAAGATGGTGGCGAGGTGGTGTGAGTCACTTGATTATTTCATATTCAAGTGACACCATTCCGGACCTAATTGATATCCAGATCAGGGCACAATGCCACGGCATATAGAGAGATCAGCAGTAGAGTGGCGCTAATATTTCGGAGAAAAAAATGACCGACATTAAACCAATCCTGGGGAACTTTGGTGCTGATATCATTGGCGTGGATCTCAATACTATTACGGATGCCGACTTTGAACTCATTTATCAGGCCTGGCTCGACCACGGCGTTTTAAGAATCTGTGGCCAGCAGCTTGATGAAGATGGATTGCAACAATTTAGCGAGCGATTCGGACCTCTTGAAGAAATGCCTTATGGGCGTCTTTCCGAGGAACTTAAGAAAAAGATCAAGAATATCTACGTCACCGTAATTTCCAACATTATTGAAAACGGCAGGCCAATTGGAGGTCTGGGTAGTTCTGAGGCGACATGGCATTCCGATATGACCTATGTTGAGATGCCGCCGCCTGCGAGTGTGTTGTTAGGCGTAGAGATACCTCAAGCAGGCGGAGATACCTGGTTCGCAGATCAATATGCGGCCTATGAGGCACTTCCCGAAGAACTTAAAAAGCGTATCGAAAATCTCAGTATTAAACACGATGCAGCACATACCAGCGTTGGTAAACTGCGGCCGGGGTTTGAATCATTTGATACGCCTGAGCAAGCCCCAGGCGCGATACACCCCATCATCAGCACCCATAGTGAAACTGGAAAGAAGTGCGTTTACTTAGGGCGCCGGGAATGGGCTTGTATTGTCGGCCTTAACCCAGCAACAAGTGAAGCACTGCTTGACGAGTTATGGCAGTACGCGGCAATGGAAGAACACGTTATCAGACACCAGTGGCATCCGGGTGATGTCATCATTTGGGACAATCGCTGCGTATTGCATAGGCGGGATGATATCGACCCCAAGGATCGCCGCCTTATGCGGCGCTGTCAGGTATTGCAAAGGGAAATCGAGGAAAGCTCAGTGGCCTGAATGTAAGCGATAGATATCTCCCTTGAATAGCAATTTGCTCACCCGGCTTTACACAAACTCAGACTGGGATGAAGTCAGAATCATTCATGATTTGGCACGCCCAATCGAACTGGAAGGTTCCTGCGACCCGAGGGCATTCGTTCCTCTGGCTGATGATGAAAAGGACCTGAAGGAATTTCAGCAGTGCCAAAAGCTGGTGGCTTGTCTGGATGATCGCATAACAGGATTCGTTGGAATTGATGGTGGCAGAATTGGCTGGCTCTATGTTAATCCGGCGGACACGGGCTGCGGAATTGGTCGCTACCTTGTCCGGACAGCGTTAGATCGACTAAAAAATAAAGCCAGCGTTTATGTTCTGGATGGTAACTCCCGCGCGATCAAACTTTATCAGAGCGAGGGATTCACCATCGTGAGTTCGTTTAAAAGTGACAATAATGGCTATACTTGCACTGTACTAAAAATGTCTGAACAGGGCGATTTCCTATCTCGTCGTAGGCGTCCCGTTCAATAGCTCAAATATTCCTTCCTCTTCTAGAACGCGCATACCCAGTCGTTGGTTGGATACACCTTTGCGTAGACGGTAATCAAAACGTAAGCGCTCCTCTCGTTCTTCCGCATCAAAATATCTGTAGTCGATTTGATCGGCGGCATTCAGTTGTTCGCTTAGCTCAATCAGGTGGGAGGAGAACATGAACAGGCAATCTTCTTTGGTCGCGAAACCTTCCATGATCGCAAGCGATGCATCAAACGCGTCCTTAATATTGGTCCCCTTGAAAGGTTCGTCCATAAGTGCGACCACACGATAACCATCTGCAACTGCCTGGGCGACTGCCTTTACGCGTAGGGCCTCCGCTCTGAAATAGCTGACTCCACTGCTGAGATTGTCGTTGAGCGAAATTGAACTGAACAATCTTTGTGCCGGAACGAAACAGAAGCTGCGGGCGGGTACCCCCATACCGAGGTGTGCCAGGTAATATGCTGTGGCAAATGCTCGCAGATAAGTTGTTTTGCCGGCCATGTTCGGTCCGGTCAGAAAAAGCAGTCGGTGCTCCTGGTCAAGCTTGACAGGATTAGCAACCGGGTTCTGCAAAAGGGGGTGTACCAGGCCCTCAGCTATTACGCGGAACGATCCTTCCTCAATTTCGGGCATAAAAAACCCGTTAGATATAGTGACGTCTGCCATCGCAACCAGTGCGTCTATCTCGAAGACGAGTTGCAGTAGTCGAAGTATCGTTGATTTTTCGTGTAAGCGGAATATTTGATCCAGGCGCAGGATTCCCCAGGGCCATCCTCCTATCTTGCCTTTTGGAACCCCGGACAATTTTGTACGGGCGAGTAATGCATGCATTTCTTCGAACAAAGGGCTTAGTTCACCGGCAGGAGAAGCGAGTTCCGCTTGATCGAGGAAACTTCGCAGGCCCTGAACCAGTTCGCTAGTGAAATTAACCCCAAGCACGATATTTATATAGTGGCGGTCATGGGTGGACCACAGCGATAGGGCCCCTAAGCCAAATTCCAGTGTATTGTCAGGTACTACAATTGGCAGCGCATCGCGCGCATAGTGGTCCACGCGGTTGGCGGTATAAGCGGACGGCATGTTTTCAAATGTTTGTCGCCGCGCAAGAATAAACGAAAGGGCATCCTGCGTGTCTTGTATGTAAGCGGCATTTGACCACGGGCGCTCCATTCGCCGCCGTAATATCCTGGCGCCACCATCGGTCTGGGTAAGATTGCAAAATCGGAAGAGGCTCGTTCCACCTGTTTCTGATTTGAATATTTCCAGATCTTTTAGCGTATGTTCGTCAAGAAGTAAGTAGTCGGATTCTGTTTGGCTATGGGTGGAGGCTTGCGATTCTGAAGGCGGGGCAACAACCATAGACATGTCCTCTCCGGAGAATTCTCGCAGCTTGCATAGGTGCAACTATATAGTGAACGACCCGTTCTCACTTCAAATTACACTGGAACTGCGCAGACAGGCCTTTGTATTCGGATGCGAGGTCTTCTACTGATTGCAAGCTGGGCACTTTGTTTAATAATACCCGAACGAGTCTTGCCCTGAAAGATTTCTTCGAGGGCCACCAGTATTGCGTAAATTGAACATTGCTTAAGTGTAAGAAGTTGATGGACGGTTAGTCGAATCCAATGGTAGGGTTCTGTAGGGATTGCTTGCTTTACAATTGTTAAAAACCTGAAATCAATCGTGTTGTTTTACACATTACTTATTAAGAGGAAGGTGAAGATGGCCAGGGTAAGATACATCGTAGATGACGTTGAAGTGGCTGGTGACTTCTACGTTTCAAATTTGGGATTCAGCGTTAAAAAAAATTTGGTCCTGCAATTGCAATCCTGGTTCGTGATGATTTGACACTATTGGTTTCCGGACCGAAAGCATCGGCCTCATTGCCAATGCTTGAGGGTACCGTGCCCAGTCCGGGAGGAGGCTGGAACAGATACCTCCTGGACTTCGATGATCTAGAATCCGTGGTTCAAAGCCTCAAAGCAAATGGCGTCAAATTCAGAAATTACATTTTGGATGGAGTCGGCGGCAGACAGATCATTTGTGAAGACCCATTTGGCAGTGTCATTGAGCTGACTCAGGCACCTTCTTAGTCAATGGTCACTGGGACATTAATCAATTATGTTTTCCTGGATCGCGATACTATCGTTGATAATTGCGAAGCTGGAACCTGTCTGCATCAGACAAATTGTCCAGACGCGGATTACTGGAACATGAAAATGAACTATGGATTTAGTCGACGTTTTAGTTGGGTGGTCGCTGCAGTATTTCTCATCCTGGCGTTCCCAGGTGTTCATCTCTACGCTGAGGCAAGACCAGAATCCAGAACGCGATTGATTCTGCTCGGCACGGCGGGTGGACCCTCTATAAAGAAAGCCCGGGCGCAACCCGCGAGCGCTGTGATTGTTAATGACAGCGTTTATATAGTTGATGCAGGTAATGGTGTGGCGAGACAGATGGCGCTGGCCGGTATATCTGCTAAGAAACTTCGAGCTGTATTTATTACCCATAATCATACGGACCATGCTGCAGATTATGGAACCTTGCTGCTTCGTTCGTGGCTGAGCGGCCTGTCAGAACCCGTCAACACCTTTGGGCCAAAGCCAATTGAGCAGATAACGGCAGCGTATATGCAATATATGGATTGGGAAATTAAGCTGAGAATTAGTGACGAAAATCGGATGCCATTTCAAGGCCTGGTTCGGGCGCATAACATCCTGCGGGATGGCGTTATATACAAAGATGAAAATGTAAAAGTCACTGCGTTTGAAGTGCCACATGGGGCGGCAAAGCCTTCATATGGGTTTCGTTTTGATACGCCTGACGGCTCCATTGTTTTTTCCGGCGATACCTCTCGTAGCGAGAGCCTGATCAAAGTCGCTGAGAATGCAGATGTCTTGGTTCATGAAGTACTCGCTCTTGCCGGTGTAGATGCTGCGGTCAATATCACTGACCCAGGCAATGAAGCCCTCAAACGCCATATTATTGATGCTCATACTGCTATCGAAGAGGTAGCCCGGATTGCTGTTGAAGCAAAAGTTAGAAAATTGGTGTTAAATCATTTCGTACCAACAGGGCTGCTGGCTTTTGATAGACCCGAAATTTGGGAGAAGCAGATAAGAAAGATTTACCACGGAGATCTTGTGATTGGTCAGGACCTGATGGAAATCAAGATCGCGATGGATCGGAACTAGCCCGGATAATTCACCAGTTCTTCTCGCGAGGGTGTAAGACCACGTTATTCACTAATCAGAACTTCTGTGGTCGTCATTTTTCATGGCGCTTTAAGGCCGCAACCTTTGAGTATCACCTGACACAGAAAGTCAGCGATTTGATCGATCATCTCTGCTTCGTACTCTGCATGGTTCATGATGGTTAGTACCTGCGTTTCAAAGTCGGCGTAATGTTGTGTTGATGACCAGATCAGAAAGATAAGGTGGACCGGGTCAACAGCATCCATTTTACCTGCGTCGATCCAGGTCTGAATAATGCGCGATTTTTCTCTTACCCATTGTCTCTGCTCGTTCTTTAAATACCCTTCGAGGTGGGTGGCGCCGTGTATTATCTCGTTGGCGAACAGGCGAGATGCGCTGGCATGCGTGTATGACAATTTTACCTTGGCGCGAATTAAGCGGCTTAAGGCAATGGCTGGCTCTTCATCTTCCTGTAGTTCCTCAAATGAAGCGTTCCATAACTCTATGATGTGATTCAATACTTCGGTGTACAGGTTTTCCTTGTTCCTGAAATAGTAGTGGATGTTTGCCTTGGCGAGTCCGGCGCGGTTGGCAATTGCCTGAACGCTGGTCGCCTTATAACCGAGGCGGCTGAATTCCTCTACTGCCGCCTCCAAAATGGTGTTGAACTGGCGGTCTCTGATGCTTGGGGTGGTTTGTGCTCCCACAGTATTGCTTCTCTAGGTGGCATTTTTATGAGCTGGTAGTGCAATAGTTTATTATATTGGCCAATTAGTCAATATAACCTGTCTATATAAATTACTGTTTTAAAAGAATAAATATTAAATAATCTACCAATACATAAGAAAACTGTCGACATGGTCAGGAAATTGATTGAATATTAGCGGATTAAACCGGAAAGGATCTCCCTGTGGAGTTCATGCTCAACAAGCAATTGCTGACAAAGCTCGATATCGCTGCCGATACCACGGTATTGAATATGCTGCGAGATCGCGGCTTGGTTGGTACCAAAGAGGGCTGCGCATCAGGTGACTGTGGGGCGTGCACGGTTATGGTGGGTGAGTGTGACGATGCCGGTAATATCTCCTATCAGACAATCAATGCATGCATTGCTTTAGCGGGAAGTCTTGATGGCCGTCATCTGGTTACAGTTGAAGGTTTGGCGAATGGTGAGACCTTACACCCGGCGCAGCAAGCAATGGTGGATACCCACGGATCACAGTGTGGGTATTGTACACCTGGGTTTGTGATGTCTTTGGCTAGTTTGGTAGAGAATCAGCGCTCAGCATTGACGTCTGATTCTATGCCGCCAGATTCGATACGAGAATCTATACGGGAGACGGTAACGACAGGCATCTCCGGAAACTTGTGCCGCTGCACAGGTTACCGGCCGATCATTGATGCTGGAATGAGTGTGCTTGAGAAGAGCGTAGATTCGAATGGAGCGAGTGTCTCGGTTTGTCATAGCGAAGCGCGGGAATTTCTTCAAAACAACTCTGCTACTGATTCCAGTGACAGTCACTACTATATTCCAAAGTCGCTTGATGATTTGGACAAGCTTGTTAATCGTCATGGTACCTCCGGTCTTGTAGCCGGTTGCACGGACTTCGGGCTGGAAATTACGCAACGATTACGTCCATTCGCGAATATTATCGATATCTCCAGGGTAAAGGATTTGTTGAAGGTAGATATGAGAGACGATGTGCTCAGTATTGGCGCTTCGGTGGCTTACACGGAGCTTGAATCTCTGTTTGCTGATTATTCCACTCAGTTTGTAGATCTGCTCCATCGTCTGGGCTCCCGACAAATTCGTAATGGCGGAACGCTCGGTGGCAATATTGGCAATGCTTCGCCGATAGCAGATACGCCGCCGGTCTTGATAGTTTGGGATGCCTCAATTGTACTTCGTAATACCAGGGGCGAAACACGGAAAGTTATGGTCGATGAATTCTATCTGGATTATCGAAAGACGGTATTAGCCGAAGATGAATACATTGTCAGCATTGAGATACCGCTGGCATCTATAAATCGATTCCACCGCATTTACAAAAATTCAAAACGCTTGGAAGATGATATCTCCTCTGTTTTGGGTGTTTTTTCCTTATCTTTGAATTCAGGGTCTTTGAATTCAGAGTCCTCGACCGCAGATGTAATAGATACCATCAGGGTATCCTATGGTGGTATGGCGGCGGTGCCTGTGAGGGTTCGAGCAGTTGAAGAGCTATTGCAGGGAAACAAGATCAATGATGAAACTATTTTGCTTGCTTGTGATTGTTTGAGAAAAACATTAACACCCATGACGGATGTCAGGGCCAGTGCCGCTTATAGAATGGATATGGCGGTTGAAATGCTGGATCGCTGCCTTCGAGAATTTGACGGTGAATTGTTACCAAGAGTGACAGACTTCGATGCGTAGATTTGATCAAACAAGCGTGGTGAATAAGGTCCTGGATTCGTCTTCGGCGCAGGCACATGAGTCTGCTATCAAGCACGTCACTGGTGCGGCTATTTATGTGGATGACATGGCAGAATTGCCTGGCCAGCTACATGTCGCAACCGGGCAATCAATACATGCACATGCCAGGATAAAATCGATGGACCTTGCGCAAGTCCGGCAAAGCGAAGGTGTGGTAGATCTTATCTGTTTCGCCGATATACCAGGGGATGGAGATGTTGGGCCCGTGTACAAGGGTGATCCGCTCTTTGCCAACGAGATAACAGAGTTTGTTGGCCAGCCTCTCTTTGCCGTCGCAGCAACCTCTTTATTAGCTGCAAAAAAAGCTACGGCCAAAGCAAGCATAGAATACGAGGTGCTTGAATCAGTATTGACGCCTCGGCAGGCTCTCGATGCAAACTTGTTTGTACTGCCGGAAAAAACACTGGCGAAGGGAGATGCCAGCAGTGCGATCGAAAATGCAGCCCACAAGTTAAAAGGGGCCCACTATATAAGGGGGCAGGAGCATTTTTATCTTGAAGGGCAGGTTAGTCTGTGTGTACCTGATGAAGATCGTGGTGTGCATGTGTTCAGTTCGTCGCAGCATCCGAGTGAAGTACAGAAACTCGTCGCTCAAGTGCTGGATATACCTATTGGTGAAGTACAGGTTGAAGTACGAAGGATGGGCGGCGGCTTTGGCGGTAAGGAGTCACAAGCAGCTAACCTTGCGTGTATAGCGGCAATATTAGCGAGACGAACCGGGCGTGCGGTGAAATTCAGAATGCCGCGACAGGACGACATGGTGCAAACCGGCAAGCGCCATGATTTCTGGAATCGATATGAAGTAGGCTTTGATGCAAATGGCCAGGTGCAGGGCGTTACCATGGATCTGGCCGCGCTGTGTGGATACTCGCCTGATTTGTCAGAAGGTATCGTTGATAGAGCAATGTTTCATGCTGATAATGGATATTTCTATGAATCGGCGAGGATTACCGGATATAGATGTAAGACCAATACAGTTTCCAATACGGCGTTTCGCGGCTTCGGTGGCCCTCAGGGAATGATTGCTGCAGAAGCTATGATGGATGATATTGCTCGTGAACTTGGCTTGGATCCGCTTGATGTGCGCCTGACTAACTTGTACAAAGTCGGCTGTGATACGACACCCTATGGTCAGAAAATTGAACAACATGTGTTGCCTAAGTTATTGCAGCAGCTGGAAGAATCCAGTGACTATCGGTCGCGTCGTGTGGCCTTGAGGACATTTAACTCAAGTGATTCACCGCTTAAGAAAGGTCTGGCCCTGACGCCAGTGAAATTTGGCATCTCCTTTACCGCCAAGCATTTGAATCAGGCCGGCGCACTGGTTCATATATATTCTGATGGCAGTATTCAGGTTAATCACGGCGGCACGGAGATGGGGCAGGGGCTCTATACAAAGATTGGGCAGATCGGGGCCCGGGCGCTAGGGGTTGCAAGAAGCCGGATACAGGTGACCGCGACCAGAACAGACAAAGTGCCTAATACTTCTCCTACGGCAGCTTCATCAGGGACTGACTTAAATGGTATGGCCGTGCTGGATGCTATGAACCAGCTGCGCGAACGACTGCTGGGATTTGCCGCTGAATATTTCAAGTGCTCGGTTGATGATATCAGCCTTGTTGACGATGTTCTGACGGCGAAGAGTGAATCCCTGGGGTTCAGCGAACTGGTCAAGCTTGCTTATATGAATCGTGTACAGCTGTCGGTCGCAGGTTTTTACAAGACGCCCAAAATTTCCTTCGATTTTGATAAAGGCACCGGCCAGCCTTTTCTCTATTTTGCCAATGGTGCTGCAGTGTCCGAAGTGATCGTTGATACCAGGACAGGCGAATATCGGGTGACAAGAGTTGATATTCTGCACGACGTGGGTAGTTCGCTAAATCCCGCCATCGATATTGGCCAGATCGAGGGTGGCTTTGTGCAGGGCATGGGTTGGCTGACAACCGAGGAACTCTTGTGGGATAAAAGCGGGAGGCTGATATCCAATAGTCCTGCCAATTATAAGATCCCTACGGCATATGATGTACCGGAAATATTTAACATCGGTTTATACGATGAAGAGAATAATGAAGAGACGATCTATCGTTCAAAGGCTGTTGGCGAACCACCATTAATGCTGGCCTTATCTGTTTGGTGCGCCTTGCGAGATGCCTGTTCGAGCATTACCAGTTACCAGTTTAGCCCTCCTATGAATGCACCAGCCACCAACGAAGAGGTTTACCGCTGCATTGGCCTTGCCCACGAATATTTAGGGGCTAAGACAGCATCGAAGGAGACGTCAGATGATTAAACATCGCTGGCAACAGGCGGTCGCCATCTGCCAACAAAATGCACAGGCTTTCAGCCTGGTTACTGTTGTTGGTACAACGGGATCCACGCCGAGGGAAGGTGGGAGTAAAATGGTTGTTACCCTGGATGATACATTCGATTCCATAGGTGGTGGCAAGCTTGAACTGCTGGCGACGCAACGAGCAAGAAAGCTCCTGCTGGCTACAGAACATACTCAGGAGGTACATCATTTTCCGCTGGGAGCACAGGCGAATCAATGTTGCGGCGGAAGTGTCACGGTGCTGTTCGAGGTATTTCCCAGGAGCGAGGCGGAGCTTGTGATCTTTGGCGCCGGGCACGTGGGCAAAGCCCTTGTAACCATTGTCTCCGAATTGGATATGCATATCAGCTGGGTTGATAACCGCGACGATCTCTTTCCACAGCAACTGCCGCCGGGTGTCGAGAAAATCCTGTTGGATCGGCCGGAAGACTATATTGACAAGATACCAGAGGCGTCAAAAATTGTTATTGTTACTCATGACCATGCGCTGGATTATCGACTGGCCAGGGAAATTCTGGATGCCGATAATTTTAACTACCTTGGTGTTATCGGTTCCAGTACCAAAGCGTCGAGGTTTCGTCGTCGGCTGGCCCATGATGGTTTTGATGAACAGATAATCGAGAAGATGAGTTGCCCTATCGGTCTTCCCGAACTGAGCGGCAAGCTGCCCATGGAAGTCGCAGTATCCATCGCTGCGCAAATAATGTTCAAGATGCCTGTTGAAGAAAAAGCCATACGCCGCGGTTTGAGCTGGAAAGAAATCAAAGAAGTTATTATGTCGGAAGATTCATGACCCTGGATGACTTGAACCATCTTGATCGCCAGACGAGATTCGATATATTCCTTGCCTGTTGTCATTGTAAACGCTGGGCTCAGGATATGAGCAAGGCGAGTCCATTCGACTCTGCCTCAAGCCTTAAAGAGCAGGCGCTGGCGTTCTGGCAGTCTTCAAGCGAAGCAGAGCGACTGGAAGCTTTTTCCGGGCATCCGCAGATTGGCGATATGGATGCGCTGCGAAACAAATATGCTAAGGATGCCAATCGAGAGCAGGGGCAGATCGTTGAAGCGGAAGACGAAACTTTGCTGGCCTTGCGCGATGGGAATCAGCATTACCTTGAAAGGTATGGATTCATCTTTATTGTTTGTGCCACGGGCAAGTCAGCAAGTGAGATGTTGATTCTGTTACGCAATCGGATTAGCAACAATCGAACGCTTGAGCTGGATAATGCGGCGGCAGAGCAAGGAAAGATCACCCAGCTGCGCCTGGCGAACTTGCTGCAAGCCAAATGATTGCACTCGTCACAAAATCACGAATGATATCATTCAGCATTTAGCAGATAACAACTAATAGCCACCCGAACTGGCAGTACTTTAGCTAAATAGCAGTACTTTAGTTAAATGGCAGTGCCATAATCAAATAACAGTACTCTAAATCGAATAGCAGGAATATATGACAGCACCCATTACCACACACATACTTGATACCAGCAAAGGTCAGCCTGCTTCAGGCGTTCGCGTGGAACTTATTAAGGGTGAGCTAACTATTGCCACGGGAATAACCAACAAGGATGGTCGGGTCGCGGAGTGGGATCGTGAATATCAACTGGAGTCGTGCACGTACACACTTAATTTTTCGGTAGCCGGTTATTTTGCAGAGCATGATGAGCCCAGCTTTTATGATGATATTCAGATCAGATTCAAAGTGGTATCTACAACTGATCACTATCACGTACCGCTGCTGCTTAACCCTTTTGGTTACTCAACATACCGGGGTAGTTAGTTCCCGTCCATAAATAGCCAAATCAGAGCAATATATGAAAAATTATAGATCCGTTAGCTATATAAAACAGTCACTTACCAGGGAAGTAACACCGGCGGTTTCTATTTCTGGATGAGCGCTAGTTAGTTCCTGTCCGGAATGCACATGATTTGAACAAAATTCACAGAACTATAATATTATTAGGCATGCACAACAATCACTTACAAAGGAAGTAACACCAGATGTTTTCAATTACGGATGGAGCCAGTTAGTTCCTGTCCGGAATGTACATGATTTGAACAAAATTAACAGAACAATAATATTGTTAGGTGTACAAAACAATCACTTACAAAGGAAGTAACACTGGATGTTTTCAATTACGGATGGAGCCAGTTAATGAACGATCTTGCGATTAGGAGCCGCATCCTTCATTTTCTGGATGAGCCCATTAACGATGGTACCCATGTTGAGTATCTGGAAGATGGTGTGTTGCTTGTGCGGGATGGCAAAGTTTCAATATGTCGCGATGCCAGGCAGGCGGAACGTGATGGCTTGAATCTGGAGCAATGCGAGTGGCTTCCGGATAATCTGCTAATGCCGGGCTTTATCGATACCCACGTGCATTCGCCGCAGATAGATGTAATGGCATCTTACGGCACACAATTACTCGACTGGCTGGAAAATTATACCTTCCCGGCGGAATCAAAATATGCCGATGAAGCTTATGCAACGAGAGCAGCGGATGATTTTCTGGACTATTGTCTGCAGGTAGGCACAACAACATCATTTGTATTTACAACCAGCTATGCGCAGTCGACAGATGCACTCTTTAGTGCAGCCTACGAGAGGGATATGCGGCTGGTGGCAGGCAAAGTCCTGATGGATCAAAATGCCTTGCCGGCTCTGCAAGATACACCGCAATCCGGATACGATGATTCGGTGGAGTTAATCAAAAATTGGCATGGCAAGGGACGGCTTGGTTATGCCGTCACGCCACGATTCGCAGGTACCAGCAGCAATGAACAGCTGACGCTTGCAGGAAGACTCTTAAAAGAATACCCAGATGTTTGGCTGCAAACTCATATGTCCGAAAACCTGGAAGAAATCAGCTGGCTGAAAACGGTCTACCCGGATGCAAAAGATTACCTTGATACCTACGAGCAGCGCGGCTTGAGCACTGAGCGCTCGATATTTGCCCATTGCATCCACCTAACGGATAGCGAGATATCGCGCCTGGCAGACAGCGGAGGGCGGATCGCTTTTTGTCCGACATCGAACCTGTTTCTCGGGAGTGGATTAATCCCCTTAGAGAAATTACGCGGTGCTGGAATCCCCGTGTCGATCGCCACGGATGTGGGCGGAGGCACCAGTCTCTCCATGTTGGCAACGCTTGGCGAGGCCTATAAAGTTTGCCAGATGCAGCAGCATTCCTTGCATCCCTATGAAGCGTTTTATATGACAACCCTTGGCAATGCCAGGGCTGTTCACCTCGATCAGTTTGTTGGTAATTTTGAAAAGGGGAAGGAAGCTGATTTTGTTATTCTCGATCCTGCGCCGACGCCAATCATTAAACGAAGAATCGAACAGTGTAAGACAATTAGCGAAGAGTTGTTTGTATACATGATGATGGGTGATGATAGATCCATCGAGCGTACTTACTGCCATGGAATCGAGCGATATAACAAAAGTACATCAGAACTATAGTGGACGAAACTATAGAGCACGTAACATTAGTGCGCGTAAAAACAGGGCAGCCGGTAAATCGGCGCTGTGAAAATAATGAGAAGAGCGGGTAGATAATGGAAGTGTATATTGTTGATTGGTTTAGCCTGATTGTTCGCTGGCTACATTTAATTACAGGTATTGCCTGGATCGGCGCATCTCTTCATTTTATCTGGCTCGATAATAGTTTGCAGGAGCCGCCCCAGTGGAAGAAAGACAAGGGCATCAAGGGTGATCTATGGGCCATTCACGGTGGTGGTATATACGAATTCAACAAGTATCATTTGGCGCCGCCTTCGTGGCCAACGACGCTGCACTGGTCCAAATGGGAAGCCTACACAACATGGATAACGGGCACCTTCCTGATCGTTGCCGTGTATTACCTGCAGGCGCAGTCTTTCCTTGTGGGGCCGGACAACTGGATTAGCGACCCACAGCTTGCGGTTGCAGCAAGTGTTGGCTTTTTAACTCTGGGTATTGGCTTCTATGAGCTGGCTGTCAGGTCGCCGCTGAAACACAAGGCCATGGCCTTTGCCATTTTGATTGTTTTCTACCTGACCTTTCTATCCTGGCTATCTGTGCAATTATTTTCCGACAGAGCCGCTTACCTGCACATTGGAGCGCTGATGGGAACCATCATGGCCGGCAATGTTTTCCTGGGTATAATTCCTGCGCAGAAAGCGTTCGTGAAGGCAATTGAGGCCGGTAATGAACCGAATGCCGATCTCGCAGCTTTTGCAAAGTTACGATCGACTCACAATAACTATTTCACGTTGCCCGTCCTGTTTTGCATGATCAGTAACCACTATCCTTTCCTCTATGGGCACGAGTACAACTGGGTCATTCTGATTTATGTTATGGGCGTTATGGCTTATGCACGCCACTTCTTTAATTTGCGCCATAGAGGTATTGTTAGTCCATGGATCATTGTGCGAGCTGTTATTGCCTTCCTGGTGCTTGCAGTTGTTCTTGGATATGAGCGTGTTGCCGATACCGGTGCCCAGACTGTAAATTTTGATGACAATGAAATGATGACCGTTGTACAAAAAAATTGCACCGTCTGTCATTCCCAGAGCCCGACATTTCCCGGCTTCCTGGCACCGCCAGGTGGCGTGATAATGGATAGTAAAGACGATGTGATGGGTAGTGCGGCGAGAATGACAACAGCAGTGCGAAGTAACTATATGCCTTTGGGTAACGTGACCAATATGTCAAAAGAAGAGCGTGCGGATCTATTGGCATGGTTGGCCAGTGGCGCTTCCCAGTGAGGCTGCCCCTGATTGATTTTTCGACGTTTGATCCCACAAAACCAGAGACCTTAGAGTCAATCGGTAAAAATGTTGAACATGCGCTGACGACAACCGGCTTTATGGCTGTAACGAATCTGGATGTCAGTGCATCGCAGCTAAAGGAAATATTTGCCCTGAGCCGGGGCTTCTTTGCGCAATCATCCGAAGAAAAATCCAGATCAGCTTATCGGTCTGCAGCTGAAAATTTTGGCTACCAGGCATTGGGCGTGGAGTATCTCGACCCAAGTCAGGCCTCTGATATCAAAGAGACGTTCACCATGCGAAATGTCCCTGAGCATGATAAAGCAGATGATCGCTGGCCATCCGGGCAATTCAGAGACAGTATGAACCAGTTTTATCTTGATTGCATGAGCAGTGCCTACAAGGTCCAGCAGGTATTTTCGACAATTCTCAATGTGCCTCGGGATTTTTTCGTCAAGTATCATAATGGCGAGAACGTAAGCTTGCGATTACTCCACTACCCGCCGATATCTGAAGACAATATTGCGCCGGGTCAGTTAGGTGCAGGTGCACATACTGACTACGGAATGATTACACTCTTGTTTCAGGACAACATAGGTGGATTGCAGGTATATGACGATGGCGTGTGGTTTGATGCCGATCCGGTGGAGGGCGCCATTGTAGTTAATACCGGCGATCTCATGGAACGCTGGACCAATGGCAGATTCAAATCGACCCTGCACCGTGTGCAAGCGAGGACAGGAAACGTGCCTCGCTCATCAATTGCCGTTTTTGTCGATCCTGATTCTGCGACGCCTGTTCAAGTTCTGGATAGTTGCATCGACAAGGATCACCCCGCGCAATTTGATCCCATCACTGCTGGAGAACATATTCAGGAAAAGATTAAGGCTACTCACCTGAGTAAGAATTAGCTTTGCTCTGACAATATTTAGTAGCCTCACTCAGAGTTAACGACTTTTTAGCCGGAGCTTTAGGGTAAATCCTCCGGCTGGAAATCCTGCCGGTCATGAATCTATCTCGCGTTGCAATTCATCACTGCTTAGCGCCTTGCCTTGTTCTACGGCTTCCTGCCCTTTACGGATTTTAGAGAGCGAGCGAATCTTGACAAGAATTGCTAATCACGTGATTGAGAAACTGAAAGTTGAAGTCTCCCTGTCGCGGTTGGTGGAGAGTCAAAGTTATTAGCCAGCAAAGCAGAGCTAGAAATCTCGGATAAATATGAATGGAGTCATTGTCCGGAAGCTTAAGCGTAACATCGAATCAAATAGTCTTTGTACAGCGCCAACATTCGGATTGCATCTACATGCGTACAGAGTGTGTGTATTCCATTGGCCTGTTCTGCAAAGAGGGTTCGCCCGCGTTGCTCACCGTCTAATACTACTGATAGCGTACCCGACTTTGTTGTGTAGACATCCGGATCTTCAAGGTAAGCGATTGCCGACGAATCATGACAGGCGAAACCATCAACCCCTTCCCTTTCCTTAAAGAAGTTAAGGTAATAAGGCGTAATCTCGGATAACAATTTCCCGGCATCACCGGCGTTACGTGATAGCTCGTCTATATAAGATGCCATCATGATTGTTTCCATGGTGACATCGAGTCCGAGCTGGGTCACCGGGATGCCGCTTTTGAACAGTATGTCAGCTGCTTCGGGATCGCCGATGATATTGGCTTCAGCCCACTCAGTCACGTTGCCTGGAACATCAACTGCGCCGCCCATAATGATGACCTCCTTGACGTGCTGTGAGAAATTTGGGCTCTCGTTTATCGCCAGCGCAAGGTTTGTCATGCGACCCACAGCAATAATAACCAGCTCGCCTTTGTTAGCGGCGGCGGCTTCAATGAGAAAGTCTGTCGCTGAAGTTTCTTCTGCTTGAAGTTTTGGCTGCGCTGCATTGATATTACCCAAACCATCATCGCCATGAACAAAAGCCGGGTAATTACTCTCTGATTTTCCAAGGACGGTGAGATTTGCGCCAATGTACACCGGCACATCGATGTTGAATCTCTCGCAGAGGTAGAGGGCATTTTCTGTGCATTGTTCAACGCTGGCGTTTCCGAAGACCGTTGTGATACCTGTAAGCACGGTATTGGAACAGGCATGCAGGAATAACAGTGCCATTGCATCATCAATTCCGGGGTCGGTATCAAAAACCACCGGGATCTTTTTGGAATCCACGTGGGTAAAATTATCAGTCATCGTTTTATTCTCGCAGAAACAACCAGGGCGGAGACAAGGAAAAAGCAAATTGAGCCAACTTGAATTGGCATCTGAATGTTCGTCAATGCAACCAGCTGGCTGCTTAGTGCAGGACTGACGGCGGTGCCTAATGTGGCTGCCATGAGCAATCCGGAAATAAGTCTGGGGCTTGGTGTACTGACCATTTCAGTTGCCCAGGAAAGAATGAGCTTCAGCAATCCCAATGTGAACATGCCCCAAAGGAAGGTCACCGTTGATAACAGGCTGATGTCTTCAAGTAACCACAGGGGAAGGGTCGCAACAAACGCCAAAATTGAAGCGACAAAGGCTAGCAACGCAACTCGGATCTTGATGAGTAGCGCGACGGCGATCAGTTGACCGATAAACATGCCAGCCCAGAAATTACTAAGCAATGCGCCGGCTTGATCTGACGTTACACCTTCGTGTGTTTCCGCATAGGCGGGTAACCAGATCAAAATAAAATTTTGCCCAAGCAAATAGACAAAGAGTGCGCCCATACAGAGATAGATGGACGCGGGCCAGGATCTGATTTCTTCCAGGGGCCTAAGCTTTTCCTCTGCCTCTACCTCTGGATAGGTAGAGAAAAGTGTGATGAAAAGAGCAACGAATGCGAGGATGGCAACCGTGCTAAAGCCGCTACTCCAGTTCATGCCTGAGGCAAAGTACATGACTGCAAGCGCCGAGCAAAGTGCACCAGAGAGGCTAAATGACGCATCGGTGATCACAAGCATCGTTGCCCTGTGCTGGGTCTGATAGGTTCTTGCGATCACAATTGCGGCTGCGGGTAGTGCGATACCGCAAGATAGCCCGATTATTCCCAGGAATATCGAATTGGCCGTCAGATTATCCGCCAGGCTCATCCCAATGATGGAAAGAATAATACTGGTCAGAACAATGGTGTTCAGCGTTTTGATCTTAACCAGATCAAATATGCCAAGGCTGACAATGGAGCCAATGAGTATGCCCACCGTTAACCAGCTAAATAGGCTGGCAATCTCTGTGACATCGTTGCCGAAGTGTTCGGCCATCGGATTTATCATGATGCCGATTTGCGACAACATACCGGCCATGACCGCGTAAGCGAGGAAACTCGTCAAGGTAAGACGAATGCGGTTAGCCATGGCTGATGCCTTAGTCGAGGAGTTCAAAGAGTTCAAGGAAATCAATGGTTGAGCATATATAAGTCAGGATTTACTGATGTCCTCTCGCACGTCCTGAGCAAGGTAGGGTTTGCCTGCTAAAACTTCATCTGCAGTCAGGCCTACAAGTTCGTGGGGGAAAACCAGCCAGCGGTCGGTTTCATGGAGATAATAATCTGGTTCGATATCTGTAATGTTCTTTTCCGGTTTGTACCAGGGCGTTGCAATCTTGATCGTGTCCGGAAAATTTCTTCTGGTCTTGTGCTTCAGCTCATCAAGTATCGCAACGATACTGCGACCACTATCAAATACGTCATCTACTATTAACAGGGCATCCTCGGCATTGATGTTGTCGATGACATATTGCATGCCATGGACCCGTACGGTCTTTTCCTGCTCGCCGATGGCATGATAGGAAGAAGTCCTGATTGAGATATGGTCTGTTTCGATACCTCTGAATTCGAGATACTCCTGAACGGCGATGCCAACTGGCGCGCCGCCGCGCCAAACGCCGATGATAAAAGCGGGGCGAAACCCACTCTCAAAGATCAATTTACCGAGGCGAAATGAGTCTTCTAAAAGTTGATTTGCAGAAATGAAATGTTTGTCCATTATTTTGTTATTCTTGTGCGTTTGTAATTGTTGGCTTGTCGTCGCCAAATTGATTGCTGGATTATATGGAGCTTTATGGAATTCCTCGACAGATTTTTTCGATTATCTGAGCATAAGACCACGGTACGTGTTGAATTAGTCGCCGGCTTAACGACCTTTCTTGCGATGGCCTACATCACAGTCGTGAATCCGGCCATTTTATCGGATGCGGGCATGGATTTTGGTGCCGTGTTCGTTGCAACATGCATCGCCGCAGCATTTGGATCAATTGCCATGGGACTGCTTGGAAACTATCCAATTGCCATGGCGCCCGGGATGGGGCAGAACGCATTTTTTACCTACGGCATAGTGCTTGGTACCGGCCATAGCTGGGAAACAGCATTGGGCGCCGTCTTTATCTCCGGCGTCATCTTTGTCATTCTGAGTGTATTACCGGTTAGGGAATGGCTTATCAATGCGATTCCGAAGAATTTGAAGTTGGGAATTGCCTCCGGGATCGGATTTTTTCTTGGCTTTATCGCGCTGAAAAATGCAGGCATTGTGGTTGCAAACCCCGCAACATTT
The DNA here is from genome assembly GCA_046582185.1 of Pseudomonadales bacterium. Taxonomy (GTDB): domain Bacteria; phylum Pseudomonadota; class Gammaproteobacteria; order Pseudomonadales; family Azotimanducaceae. The sequence goes on from JAYGEX010000012.1 coordinate 58,054, forward strand.
GTCGCCTTTGGAGATCTTACCCAGTTTGGGCCAGCAGTTTGCCTGCTGGCCTTTGCCGTCATCGCCGCGCTAAGCGCGAGGAAATTAACGGGCGCGGTAATACTTGGGATGTTGGGCGCGGCTCTTCTGGGCTGGGCATCTGGGGTTACCGAGCTCAAGGGTATTATTTCTATGCCTCCTTCGGTTGCGCCGGTGATGCTTAAGCTGGACATCGCTGCCGCGTTCGATCTCTCAATGGTGACCGTGATTTTGACCTTGTTGCTGGTTGATGTGTTTGATACCGCAGGAACCATTGTTGGCGTAGCTAACCGGGCAAATTTGATGACAGAGGATGGGAAAATGCCGCGGCTGGGCATGGCCTTGATATCCGATTCCGGCGCCACTGTTGTTGGGTCGTTGGCTGGTACATCGTCTACAACCAGTTTTATTGAGAGTGCCGCGGGCGTTGAAGCAGGGGGCCGTACCGGCTTGACCGCGGTGACTACTGGCCTGCTATTTCTTTTGTGTATTTTCTTTGCGCCGCTGGCGCAGAGCATACCTGCCTACGCATCGGCTGCGGCATTGTTGTTCGTAGCCTGCATTATGTTGTCAAGCCTTGCAGACATAGAGTGGGATGACTACACGGAGAGTGCGCCAGCCGTTATATGTGCCATTGCCATGCCCTTGTCGTTCTCCATCGCAGATGGAATTGGACTTGGTTTTGTATCTTATGCCGCGATCAAGATGCTTAGCGGCAAGCCAGGTGAGTGCCCCATAGCGGTGTACATACTGGCGTTAATATTCGCTGCTAAATTCGCTTTTCTGTAAAGGGTGAACGCCCACAAATGATGAAGAACCCATGATAGTTCACAATGCTCGATAATTCATTTACAAAGCTTGTTGCTCACTATGACAAGCTGCTCCCCCAGGAGAAGCTCTTATTGCAGCTCATCTCCGTCGTCTATGAGCCTACAAATCAAACCACGCTGAAGAAGATACTCCATATGGTTGGAGAAACAGACAAGCGATTTGAAGGCATCGATTTACTATTCGATCGAGGAACGAAGGAGAAACTCCAGAACCGGAAGCTTCTACAGCTCCGTAACGGCCGCCTGTATTGTAATCTCTATGTTGTTGAATGGCTGACCCTCCAGGCAGTAGACAATGGCAGCTATGGGAACATTCTGGACGTTGCCTTGCGATACTCACCGATTATTGACAACTTCGGTTACCGGTATTCCCATTTTTCCGCTGACCAGACCTTAAGGCAACTAAGGTATGCCTTGCATGAGGGGGCGGAAGCGCGAGTTTTCGAACTTCTCGATCTGGACGATTGGTGGGATAAGCCGGACAGGGCCGTCGCTGAATGTTTGGTCACCATCTGCGCAAATCCTATTCACCTGAACTGGTTTCTTGGCTTTCCCATGGAGCTCCAATATCAGGTCTTGCAGCAGATCTTTGAGCGTAGTAGTTACGACTGGAGCAATCAACAAGCTGCTTTCGAGTTGTTGGAAACATTGATGTTGAACATGGATGATACCAATAGAGTCCTGCCCTTACTTGAAATGTACTACGAGCAAAAATTTCTCCGTGGGCACTGGCTGAGCCTCGAACAGGATTTAACTCGCCTGGCATCTATACCCGCGGATTGCCTGCTGGCTTGTCTTCGCTTTGTTCAGGGTGATACTTCGGGTTCCCTGGTCTTGTTCAGCTCCTTTATTACCCGGATGCGTGCTTCAACGAGAAAGCGCAAGATCGCTGTGCCTGGTTTTCAGGGCGTGATTTACCTCCTGGCGTTATTAAAAGATCAGTCAGCCAACAATGAGGCGCTGGCCAAGCAACAGATTGCGGCTATAGGGCGCGAACCTATGGAAGATTTTCATGTGGTGGCCATGGGCCTCTTGACCATTGTGCGCGATATCAAGAATGGCGAAAGTTCTATACATAGAGCGCTCGCAAACTATCACTATTCACACTATTCCTCGTTTGAATCCATACTCATAGGGCTTACCTTGCTGTGGAACAACGAATCTCCAGAGATGGCATTTGTTCACCGACTTGAAGATGAAGCGGACAGAGCGGAAGTGGCTGGCTATCCCTGGTTTGCAGAACAGGCTCGGCAGATATTGTCTGTATTCTCAAGCGGTGAATACAAGGACCATGAATCACTTGGTGTATCACTGATAGAAGTGCTTCCGCGAATGGAAAATTGGGAGCTCTCGCTTGATGCTTTGCGCAAGGTCTCAAAAACAAAAAAGAAGGAGGCTGAAGGTATTGCGCGCCTTGCCTGGTTCCTGGATGAGAGTTTTGGAGGCTTGGGCTTTAAGGGTAAGGAACAGAAACTCAGGAAGAACGGCAGCTGGTCGGCGGGAAAGATAATATCGTTGAAGCGCCTTGCTGAAGAATCAGAGAAATTCCCCTACCTTACCGATGGGGACAAAAAGATGATTCAGTGCATTGAAAGGGAGCGGTCATCCGACTACTACGGTTATGGCAAGGTCACTTATTCGCTGGCCAACAAAGAAGCCATGATTGCGGCTGTTGGCCATCCTGCCCTGTTCCTGATGAAGAGCCCGCAATCGAAAATTGAATTTTATGAAGGAAACCCCGAGCTCCTTGTTCGGGAGAAAAATGGACAACTAACGATTTCCCTGGAGCCATACTCCGAGAGTGATGACTGTCTCGTATTTGAGGAATTACATGGCAAATACAAGATTGTACATTTTACCAATGAGCATCTTCGCATCGCGAAGATACTGGATTCCGGTGGTCTGGATGTTCCTTTGTCGGCGAAGGACAAAGTGCTGGAGAGTATATCCGCGATAGCTCCCTTGCTGACTATACATTCAGATGTCGCTGGGGTTACGGAAACTGACGCTGAAAAGAGAGATGCTGATCCCCGCTTGTATATCCATCTTCAGGCGGAGGATTTAGGCCTGCGCTTGAGTTTTCACGTGCAACCTCTGGCGAAAGGTCCGGTTCTTCATCCTGGGCGGGGTGGTACAAGTCTGTTCGCAGAGATTGAAGGCAAGCGCGTATATACCCAGCGAAACTTGCAGGCAGAGACTGATTTGATGTTGTCTGTCACCAGTGCATGTGCTGATCTGGTGGAATTTGCTCCTGGTGAGTGGCGCTGGCAAGGTGCTGATGAAGCCCTGGAGGGATTGCTCAAATTACAATCGATGGGTGACTCGATTGTGCTTACCTGGCCGGAAGGTAAAAAGATAAAACTCAGCCGTGCTATTGAATCTTCCGAGATTACAATTTCACTTCGGCAGCAGACTAACTGGTTTGAACTCGACGGCGAATTAAGGGTCGATGACGATACAGTCTATTCAATGCAAAACCTGTTGGAGCTCATTAAGGCGAGCTCCGGCAGATTTATTGAACTTGGCGATGGCGAATTCCTGACTTTAACGAAAGAATTGAGGTTGCGCCTTGATGAGATTGGTAGCTACAGTCATGGCGGAAAGGTACATGCGTTAAACGCAAGCTCTCTGGAAGAGAGCATCGAAGGTATGTCGATAGATGCTGATGAGAGCTGGCTCTCTCTTCGAACCAGATTACAGGAAGTCAGAGAGCTTGAGCCAGTACTGCCTAATACCTTGCAAGTTGAATTACGAGACTACCAGCTGACAGGGTTCCAATGGCTTTCGCGATTGGCGGAGTGGGGTGCAGGTGCGTGCCTGGCAGATGATATGGGGCTTGGAAAGACGGTGCAGGCGCTGGCGGTAATTGTCAGGCGGGCTCAAGTCGGGCCAACTCTGGTGCTGGCGCCCACTTCTGTATGTACAAACTGGATTGAAGAAGCCAACCGCTTTGCGCCAACCTTAAACCCCATTTTTTTTGGCGAAGGCGACCGGGCGAAAACACTTGCGAACTTACAGCCCTATGACCTTCTTATTTGCAGTTACGGTCTATTACAAGTTGAAATCGAAACGATTCAAGAGGTGAACTGGACAACAATAATTGCAGATGAGGCGCAGGCATTTAAAAACCCTGCAACCAAGCGATCAAGGGCAGTCATGGCGCTTAAGGGTGACTTTAAAGTAATCGCCACTGGAACGCCGATTGAAAATCATCTGGGGGAGTTGTGGAATCTGTTTAGGTTTATCAACCCCGGCTTACTGGGGACGCGCGAGTATTTCAATGAGAAGTTTGCCCGTCCTATTGAAAATCAGAAAGATGATGTAGCAAGTGAGGGACTCAGGAAGTTGATCAGTCCATTTATACTTCGCCGCCTGAAGCGAGACGTGCTCAGTGAGCTGCCACCAAGAACGGATATCACATTACATGTTGATCCGAGTGAGGAGGAGACCGCACTGTATGAGGCTTTACGATTGGAAGCTGTGAGTCAGATGAAGCAGAGTGACCTTGGCAGCAACCAGCAGAGGATTCGCGCGCTCGCGAGCATCACAAAACTACGCCGGGCAGTATGTAATCCAAATATGGTCCTGACGGGTGCCAATATGCACTCGTCCAAACTCGAAGTTCTGGGAAATGTGCTAGATGAATTGCTGGAAAATAATCATCGCGCGCTGGTCTTTAGCCAATTTGTACAACATCTGTCTCTGATACGTGAATATCTTGATAAGCGTGGCATTACCTATCAGTACCTTGATGGATCAACGCCCACCAAAAAACGGACGGCAGCGGTTCATGCCTTCCAGAACGGGGAGAGCGAGCTGTTTCTGATCAGCCTGAAAGCAGGTGGTATTGGGCTCAATCTGACCGCGGCAGATTATGTGATTCATATGGATCCCTGGTGGAATCCTGCCGTTGAAGATCAGGCCAGTGATAGGGCGCATCGAATTGGGCAGCTGCGACCTGTGACAGTTTATCGCCTTGTTGTTAACAATACGATTGAGGAGAAGATTGTTCGGCTTCATGCGCAGAAGCGGGATTTGGCGGATAGTTTGTTGGAGGGCAGTGAGGTGAGTGGCAAGATGTCATTGGATGATGTTTTGGCGTTGCTTGATTAATTGATCGAGCTGATCATGGCCGGAGTGGAAGATTGTCGCTTTAAATTCGTCGCGTGTAGTGGATTTGAGTGTCTATCTATTACATTTTGTTGAAGTTACCTTAGAACGAAATCATTTCAGGAAAAAAACGACTAATCAATTCTTTGTAATAGGGTTCAAGTTCGTCGATGTCAGGCGCGTCTTCCGTCTTTGAATAAAGGTCATAAGGCTGGAAGTCGCGAACGTGCTGGAACATGTGTTTGTCTTCATCGTTCATGAGTTCGGTGTATTCGCCTTCGCTGTGGGCGCAATAGAAGCTGTGGTAACGGATGATATAAGCGGCTTCTTTGGGTAGATATTTCTTGCTGATCTGATACATATATTCATCGTGACCCCAGGACATGACCACCTTATCAAGACCAATGCCTTCTTTGTAAATGCCAAAGGGCTGCTGGAATTCTTCCCGCTGAAGATCTGGGTTTTCCGAGAAGAATTCACTGTAAATGATCTTGTCCGAGAAAGGGTAGCCAAGGGGAAAGGTATCACCGACGACTGCCCATTGCGGCTCATCAAATAGACAGAGCACCTTTCCAAGGTCATGTATTAATGCGGTCAGAATAAACCAATCAGGTCGACCGTCTCGCCGGGCAGCTTCTGCAGTTTGCAGGAGATGTTCAATTTGGCTGAGTTCGGTGTCCGGGTCGCTGTCATCAACCAGTTCGTCTAGTTTTTTACACGCCTCCCAAACGCCCAGGTTCAAACGATTCAACTTTCCGTATTCGGATCTTTTCGCCAGCGCGAAGTCGTAGGTCTGGTGTTGATGATTCAGACGATAGAATTCCGGGACAGAATCCTTCTGGTTGTTCTCGTAATCTCGTAAATCGGCGTGAGTGTTCGCTCGCGGATCTGTCATTTTTTCTTTTCCAGAAATATCATGAGCCAGTAAGCGAAAAATCCATCAACTGATCAAGATAGTGCTGTTTCCGGGAGGACTCCAGCCAGCTTACATCAAACGCATTGGCACCAAGTTGTATTATCTCTTCTCTGGTAAATCCTGCTTCTTCTGCAAGTGCGAGAAAGTTGTCCGTAAGGTAAGCCCGAAAATATCCGGGATCATCGGAGTTAATAGTTGCTTTCATCCCCTTGCCGAGCATGGATCTAATTTCATCGCCCGTCAGCGATTGGACGACGAAGCGATTCGAGATTGGGCAGACGGTCAATCCAAGGCCTCTGCTCGCGATTTCCTTGCACAGTTCTTCGTCCTCCAGCGCGTTGATGCCATGATCGATGCGGTCTACTTCAACGTCATTCAGGCATTGCCAGATATGATCGACGATATCCACCTGGTTTACGTCACAGTGCATCGTCAGTTTATAACCGGCGCGCTTTGCTGCAGCGAAGACCTTCGCGAATTTTACGGGAGGATTGTCTTTTTCATCTGAGTCCAGTCCAATACCCACGATCCAGTCCTTATAAGGCTGGCTCATCTGCAGATGTTCGTTGGCAGATTCTTCTGGCATATCGCGCAGGAAACACATAATCAGATTGGACTCGATGCCGAGGTTTTCCTCTGCGGCAATTTGGGCTCGATGAATTCCGGTGATAATTGTCTCGAATTCTACGCCTCGACTGGTATGCCCCTGTGGGTCAAAAAAAGGCTCCACGTAAACGATATTGTCTTCATGGGCTTTCTCAAAGTAGTGATAGGCGAGCTCGAAGAAATCCTGTTCTGTTTGCAATACGCCCATTGCCGCATAGTAGATGGTGAGGAAAGACGGTAAATCGTGGAATTCGTAGGCGGCGATGACTTCTTCCGGTGTCTTGTAGCTGAGCTCAATGTTATTACGCTCCGCCATGGCGAAGATATGCTCGGGCTCAAGTGTACCTTCAAGGTGCACATGTAGTTCAGCTTTCGGCATGCCGCGGATAAATTGTTCCAGTGCTTGTTTCAATTTGCTTACCTTTTTACTTTGCCCAGAAGATACATTCCAAAAGGAACGTTAACAAGGTTATAGTGGATACTCCTCGATATCCTTTTGAATATTAATGTTGAGTACCCGCATTGAATTTTGCCGGGGTCTGATCTGGTAAGAACAGATCTGGCAAGAATAGATATAATAAGAATAAATCAAGATTTAGGAAGGTACTACCCTGTATGTCTGAAACGACGTCTGTAGCATCGTTAAGTCAGCCGACGATGCTTTATGGTCTTGATGACAGGCCAAATTTTTTCACATCCCTGTTGGTTGGCTTTCAACATGTACTCGCGGTATTCGGTGGAATCCTCACGGCGCCACTGATTATGGCCATGGGTATGGGATTGTCGGTTCGCGATACCAGTTATCTCGTTAGCTCGGCCTTGCTCATATCGGGAGTGGCTACGCTTCTTCAGATTCAGCGATTCGGAATTGTTGGTTCAGGCTTGCTGAGCATACAAGGCACCAGTTTTTCCTTTATTGGGCCAACTATCGCAGCATTTTACGTTCTTGGCGGTGCGGATAATCCTGGTGATGCGCTCGGCACCTTGTTCGGTTCTGCGGCGGTATGTTCGATGATTATGGTGGCACTGAGTTTTGGATTGCCGCGCTTAGGCAACATCATCACGCCAAACGTTACTGGTGCAACCGTTATGTTGTTGGGCGCGACACTCGTTTGGACGACATTTACAAACATTCAGCGGGTCTACGTAGGTGCTGATCCGGGCGATGGCTGGCAGGTGATTCTGTTGTCGTCAATTGTATTCTTCACCATTGTTATCATTGCCCGTTCAGGTAATGCCTGGCTCAAATTAAGTAGTATTACAGTTGGGCTGCTCATCGGTTACATCACGGCATTTGCCCTGGGCATGGTGGATTTCTCTCTGCTGTCTGAGCTGGACAACTTATTTGTTCCCCAGATTGCCCGTTACCCATTGAATGTAGATTGGCGTGCGGTTGCCATGCTGTTGCCAATTTTTATTATCTCCATGATGGAGTCCGTGGGTGATCTTACAGCGACCAGCAGCCTTTCGGGGCTTGCCACCAGGGGCAAATCTTACTGGACAAGGATGAAAGGCGGTGTGCTGGGAGATGCACTTAACTCATTGATGGCCTCGGTGTTTTGTACCTTTCCGAATACTACATTCAGCCAGAACAATGGGGTTATTCAATTGACAGGCGTTTGCAGCCGTTATGTTGGGTTCTTTGTTGCAGGCCTGCTGGTATTGTTGGGTTTTTTTCCCATCGTTGGTGGCATTTTTCAGGTAATGCCGGAGCCGGTCCTTCACGGCGCAACCTTGCTGATGTTCTCCATGGTGGCGTATTCCGGATTTCGAATTGTGAAAACCGGCTCGCCGCAGCATAATGATTGGCTTGTGGTGGCCGTTTCTATTATCGGGGGTATTGTTGCTTCGTTGTTGGTGGATCAGGCCTCCTTTCTTCCTTCGGGCTTGATTACTGTGATCCAGTTCCCAGTGACAACGGGTGCAGTGATCGCATTGCTCATTGAGTCCGCGCGTTTTGTGATCAGGCGCAGCGAAAATGAATGGGCTGAATAGAAGTATTCAGCGAAGCAGGTGGCACAGTGTCTGATGTCAGTATAGACGTTCTTGTAATCGGTAGTACCAATTGGGATATCGTCATGTATCTGCCGAGCCTGCCGCAACCCGGGGAAACGGTAGCAGGCGGCAACCTGCAATCTGGCCTCGGTGGCAAAGGTGCAAATCAAGCAGTTGCTGCATTTCTGGCAGGTGGTGCACAAACAATATTCTTAAGCTGTATCGGCGACGATGATATCAGCACTTCGGTTCGGCAGGTATTTGATGACATCAACTTTCCTCATGAACACGTCATAGCACTTGAGAATACCGGCACTGGAAGCGCATCCATCTTTGTTGATGCCGATGGCGAAAATTGCATCGGAATTACTGCCGGTGCAAATGAGCATGTGACGCCCACATTGTTGTTCTCTCACAAGCAATTGGTGGCGGAAGCAAAGGTTGTTCTTGTGCAGCTTGAAATCCCAATGGAGACAGTTATAAGAGCTGCCGAAATGTGCAGATCTTCTGATGCAATTTTCGTGTTGAATCCGGCGCCTGCACAATCCCTCAGCGAAGAACTAATTTCCATGATAGATATCCTCACCCCAAATGAAATTGAACTGGCACAGATTAGCGGCATGCCGGCAGATAACCTGGAGCAAGTTACAATAGCTGCTCGCCATTTGTGCAATATGGGCATTGGCTCTGTGGTAACGACACTTGGTGCAGAGGGAAGTCTGATTGTATCCGGAGGTGAATCAATCCATGTTCCTGCCAACGCTGTTCAGGCAATTGATACCACAGCTGCGGGCGATGTCTTCAATGGCACCATGGCGGCAGAACTTTCTCGTGGCCTAACTCTTCAACAAGCTGTACGAGTGGCGACTATTGCGTCCGGGATTGCAGTAAGCCGAAAGGGTGCCATTGAATCGATTCCTACCAGAACGGAAGTTTTGAATGCCCAGAACAAGAGCTCGCTTTAGTCTCAGCTCATTTTTTCGCGCCATGATGCTCATGCCAGTGCCTGGCGATATCAATTCTCCGGCAAACCCAGACATCTGGCTTATCGCTGATATAGCCGAGGAATTTTCGTAGCGCCGCGGTGCGGCCTGGTTTGCCTGCCACACGGCAGTGCAATCCAATGCTCATCATCTTGGCGTGGCCATGGCCTTCATTATAATGTCCTTCTTCATATAAGGTGTCGAATGTATCTACCAGATAGTTGAAGAATTGATCTCCGGCATTAAATCCCTGGGGCGCGGTAAAACGCATATCGTTGACGTCCAGGGTATAGGGGATAATAAGATGTGGTTTCTCGAATTCGGTACACCAATAAGGCAGATCATCTGCATAGGAGTCACTGTCATAGAGGAAACCTCCGTATTCATTAACCAGGCGCCGAGTATTCGGGCTGTCTCTTCCGGTATACCAGCCCAGGGGTCGCTCGCCGGTTATTTTGGTGTGAATCTCGACAGCCTTTTTCAGATGTTCCCGCTCTATGTCCTCGGGGATAAACTGATAGTCGATCCAGCGATAGCCGTGACTGGCGATATCCCAATCTGATTTAAGCATTGCCTCGACCGCCTCAGTATTTCGTTCCATTGCCATGGCAACCCCAAAGACGGTGACTGGCAGGGAAAATTCGTCGAACAAGCGCTTTAACCGCCAGAATCCTGCCCTGCTGCCGTACTCGTACAGGCTTTCCATACTGAGGTGCCTTGCCGGGTAGGCTTTTGCGCCGATGATCTCGGAGAGAAATGTTTCAGATGCCTCGTCGCCATGAAGAATGCTGTTTTCGGCGCCTTCTTCGTAATTGATGACAAACTGTACGGCAATTTTCGCCCCCTCTGGCCAGCTTACCCTGGGTGTAAACTCGCCGTATCCTTTGAGATCTCTCGGGTAAAGATCCGGCTTACCTGACGTGGTGGAATTACGTTTCGACATGAGATTCCTTGAATGGACACAGCCTGCTATATTACGCGCACTTTTTTAGATGATGAAGCGAGAGTGTCGAATTGATTAGATTGTTTATTGGTTTACTCCTGTTATCCCTGATGTCGCTTGCAGCAGCAGGCAGTGAAATTAATCAGTGGTTCGAGCAACTCAAGAAGTCCGGCGATGCCAAGGACATCTATAAAGTGTTGTACGCCATGCCCAAAGGTGGCGATTTGCATGCCCATGCATCTGGTTCGGTTTTCTCTGAATGGTGGTACGAGCTCGCACTCGAGCAGGAAAAAAATGGTTACATCTATTATACCAAGACAAAAATAAACAACTGCAAGGAATATGGGGGTGACGAGTTTCGTTCGCGCTATCTGATGTACTTTCTGACGATTCAAGCATCCCAGTGGCAGCAGCTTGATAAGTGCGAACAGGGTGAATACAGACTCTTAAGCGAACTCAATGAGCTTGAAAAGACAGCCTGGATGAACAGCATCAGGCTGGATAAACCTCACGAGGGGCGAGATGAGTTCTTCGAGACACACTGGCAACGACTCGGTGCGCTAACCTCTAATCCTTACCTTGCTGCTGAGGCACTGGTTAAGAATATGAAGGCCTTTAGCGACGAAGGGCTCATCTATATGGAGCCGGACTATAGTGTCATCGCTTCAATTCGCCCTGACGGCACCCGGTTTAGCCCGGAGGAAGGCGTTAAAATCCTGCAGGAAAGACTTGCGCAAAAAGATGTGAAGAAAACAGGCATGACCATTCGCTTTCAATTAGCTATTTTGCGATTCGTACCAGATGCAATTGAACATCTTGAATATGTCTATGAAGTTGCCTCCAGGAATCCGGAACTCTGGGTGGGCATTGACATGGTGGGCAGAGAGGATGACGACAAAGGTTATCCGGGGCGCTTCCTCAATAAGTTTCGAGAGATGCGAAGAAAATATCATGGCATCCACCTATCGATACATGCCGGAGAGGTTGATGAGCCCAATCTCCATGTGCGGGATACGCTCCTGCTGGGTGCAGAGAGGATTGGCCATGGTGTGAATCTGATTACAGATCCGGACCTGATGATCCTGATGCGCGGCGGACCTTACCTGGTGGAGATCAATCTGGTGAGTAATAAACTATTGAAGTACGTTGATGACTATAGCCAGCACCCCTTTCCCGAGTATCTGCGGCTTGGTATCCCGGTCGCCTTGTCTACCGATGACAGGGGAATGTGGGATTCCACGATGACCGATGAGTTTTTTGTCGGTGTTCATGAGTTCAATTTGTCCTGGGATGAGCTAAAAACCCTCAGTCGAAACTCCCTGAAATTCTCATTTGTGGATGAGGAAACGAAAAACATCCTGCTGTCAAAATACGAAAAACGAATCGCATCATTTGAAAAACAGATGCTGCGGGGCAGATTGAGCAAAATTGATGAAAAAAATCTCCAATGTAGGGGATTTATTAGTAAACAGTATGACTTTTGTCAGAGAAATTAAGGCATAATAACGCGCGCGCGCAAAACCAACTCACTGTATGTTTCTCTTTCCAGAGGATCTGGTGAATGCAAGTGTAAGTTTCACGCTCGCAAACTGCTGTGAATTGGTCGCGAGTAAGACTCTTTTATGACTGCTCGCAATTATTTATCAACCTTGGGGAGGTAGACGTCAGAGATGACCACCAACAACAATAACTTATCTAAGCTTATAGCCGCACTCGTTGTGATGGCTTTCAGTTCCTTGCCCGTGCAAGCGGAAGTAATGGAAGAGATCGTCGTTCAGGGAAGCTTAGGCAGCCTTCCTGGCGAAGATGTCGAATCAGTATTCGGTTTTAATAAATCGATCCTTAATACACCCAGATCTGTGTCCACCATTGGTGCAGAGATTATGGAACGTTTTAACATGCAGGACATCGATGAACTCATCGTGCTTGCACCAGGAACATTTACACAATCCTTCTTCGGCGTTGCCGGTGGTCTGGATATTCGGGGTACACCGGGTGAAACATATTTCAGAGGCGTACGCCGTCTGGATAATCCAGGTAACTATCCGACACCTATTGGTGCTTCAGATCGAATTGACATTGTTCGTGGTCCAGCGTCTCCGATATATGGCCCATCGAAGATTGGTGGTTATATGAACTTCAATCCAAAATCTGCGAGAGTCGAGAAAGATGGCCAGTTTGTATCAGAGCCAAGTGGTTCCTTGAGCTATACCTTCGGCGATTGGAATAAGAGTATTCTGAGTGCCGAAGTCGGCGGACCTGCGACAATTGGAGGCAGAGAGCTGGGTTACTATTTCTATGGCGAGCAGGAAAATTCAGGAAGTTACTATGACAATTCTTCAACGGACCAAACTCTGTTGCAGGCGTCATTTGATTTGGACCTTAGTGATAAGCTGAGACTCCAATTCGGTGGTATGTATCATAAGTACGATGGCAACCAGGTTGCTGGTTGGAACCGCCTGACACAGGAGCTTATTGATCATGGTACCTATGTTACAGGTCAGGCCCAAGCGCTTGATCTTAACGGTGATGGTTCCATTTCTCACCAGGAATACGGTAATGTATCGATTAACCCTTTTCGATTTGATTTCTTGGGTGACAATTTCTACCTGACCCCGGGATCTGACGAGACGCTTGCAGAATTGGAAATCCTTGTCGGTGATACTTCAGCGATGCAGTTAATAAATGTAGGTACAGCAAAGCTGGATGGTAGCAACACGCTTGTTGCAGCAGATGATCAGTTAGCGAATGAGGTAACAACACTTTACTTCGATGTCGTCTACACCACATCGAACGACTGGACAATCAAGAATCAGCTTTTTTATGAAGAGTATGAGAACTTGAATGAAAATGCCTACGGATTTTCGCAGTTCCACGATAGCTGGGTGATTGAGGACAAGCTGATTATTTCCAAGGTGTTTGAAGGTAATAGTTTGACCACATCGGTTCAGATTTCACCCTCGATTCGGTACACAGATTTCAAACATGGTGATGACTTTGCAAATGAATACTTTGATCGTCGTGACCTGACCGGCCCGTCAACAGCGCTGGACCGACGTTTGTTAGCAACGCGAATTGGTAAAGACTTTTCTGACTACAACATTGGCAATTATCTTGATCTGGGTATTGCGGCATTGGCTGACTTTACCTGGGACTCAGGCCTTAGTGTGTTGCTTGGTGTGCGCTATGACACGATTGATGCGGAGAGCAGGACACCAGTTGCTTTGCAATTAAACCCTGAAGGTCCAACTGATATCAAAGGAAGCGATGATTTGGGTGGCACTTCATGGACAGCGAGCATAAGTTATGAGTTTGCCGATGGCATGTTTATTCCTTACGTAACGCTTTCCGAGCAGGGGACTCTCATCGCTGGTCAGGGTGCAGACCTTAGCCCGGGTGATATTGAATCTGGCGATGCTTTTGATATCTCAGAATTACAAGAATTCGGAATCAAGGGTAGCCTGATAGACAATGCACTCTACTACGCTATTTCTATCTATGAGCAGGACAGGACAGACCGTTCTGCCCAGGCCATCGTGACTAACCAGGCAACCCATACAGAAGGTGTTGAAGTGGAAGTTCGCTGGGTTGTTAACGAGAATCTGCTGGTAACCCTTGGTTACTCCGACATTGTTGTGACGAACATTCAGACTGAGGCAGATGGTTTCCGCTTTAGCTTCATTGGTTCTGACGATCTGCCAGCTATTGCACCTGATGCGCTCTATGGTGGTGCTTTGATTGGTTTTGTTAGCGCAGTGCCAAGTGGCAGCGAGCGAGCCGGTATGCCAGAAAATATCTGGTCTCTAACAGCGACTTATGACTTCAATAATGGTCTTGCGGTTAGTGGTAGCATCGTTGATGTTGATTCTGTCCCTTCTGCTTTTTCCAACTCAGTCACGCTACCAAGCTATACATTGGTAAACCTTGGTGTGAACTATCAAACTGAAAATTGGGTATTCAGCCTTAACGGCAAGAACCTGACAGATGAGAGATATTTCAGGGCTAACTTCCCTAACCTGTTTGGTAGTCAAATTGTCTTGCCTGAATTGCCACGGCACTTTCAAGCTAGAATTCAGTACCATTTCTAAAAAGCGACATTGTCCTATTGGACAATTAGTAGCCTGAATAGGTTTTGTCTATTTAGGTCAGTTATCAAAGCAGCTATCCTTGGGTAGCTGCTTTTTTTTGCCCCATCTATTTTGGTCTTGTTTTTACTGGATACAGGAGTCAGGTATTTTGAATTTCAAAGTCCTTACATTAGCTACATCTCTATTGCTGATTTTGTCAGCTTGCGCACAGACCCTTTCTACGCAGGAGCCGATACCTGTCAAAGTGGTTGTGGTCACTATGTTCGAGATTGGCGAACTCAGCGGAGACAAAGCCGGGGAGTTCCAGCTTTGGAAGGAGCGGCGACATCTGGATAAGAAGTTTCCGTTTCACGGCTATAGGGATCTGTACTTTAATGAGGACAGCGGAATACTTGGCATAGTGACCGGCATCGGCACGGCGCGAGCCGCGTCTTCCATGATGGCGCTGGGTTTGGATCCACGCTTCGATCTCAGTCAAAGCTATTTTCTTATTGCTGGTATAGCAGGGTTTGACCCGGAAGATGCCTCTATCGGGTCTGCAGCCTGGGCGGAATATCTGGTTGACGGCGATTTGTCTCATGAAATTGATGCCAGGGAAATACCCGACGATTGGGAGTTTGGATACTTTGCCCGTTATACCAAAATGCCCTTCGACCCTGATAAACCAGAACCCACGGGTGAGATGTATCAGATTAATGGCAGCCTGGCAGATTGGGCCTATCAGTTGACCAAGGATATTAACCTCGGGGACGATGAATCCTTGGTCGAGGTCCGTGAGCGCTATACCAATCATCCTAATGCGAGGAGACCACCGTTTGTTCTTAAGGGTGACAATATTGCTTCATTAACTTTCTGGCATGGCGCGATTCTGACGGATTGGGCAAACAAATGGGTTGATTACTGGACAGAAGGGAAGGGCGAATTTGTTTCGGCTGCCATGGAAGATACGGGTAGTTTTCTGTCACTTGGCTGGCTGGATAAGATTGGTAAGGTAGATAAGGATAGGGTGATGGTGCTGCGGACAGCCAGTAATTACACCATGCCACCCCCAGGCATCACGGCTGTGGAGAATCTGTTAGCGGAGAATGAAGGCTATGCGGGTCTGGCGGTCGCCCTGGAGTCAGCATATGTCGTAGGCGGACGTGTGGTCGATGAGATACTGAATAACTGGGATATTTACAAAGATCGGATTCCCGGCTCTGAGCCTAGTAGATCAGAAGTAAATACCTCTGGTGATAACCAGCCGGGTACTAGTGAGTGAGCGTTGCTGGTCTTGAATTCATCAGGCAGTTACCTAAAGCAGAGCTACACCTTCATATAGAGGGTTCCCTGGAACCTGAACTTATGTTGTCTCTTGCGAGTAAGCATGGCATTGAGCTGCCATACAAGACGCTGGATGAAATACGGGCTGCTTACCAGTTCGAAGACTTACAGAGCTTTCTGGATCTATATTACCTGGGGGCGGGAGTACTGATCGATGAGCAGGATTTCTACGATCTGATGTGGGCGTATCTCGGCCGGTGTCGAGATGAGAACATCATTCACACTGAAATCATGTTCGATCCGCAAACGCATACGGACAGAGGCGTTTCCTTTGCTACGGTGATTAATGGCTTTGCTCGAGCTTTGGATGATGCGCGTGATCAGTGGCATCAATCCTCTTCACTCATCATGTCGTTTCTGCGCCACCTTCCGGAGAGTGAAGCGATGGCGACACTCGAGCAAGGTCTTGCTTATAAAGACAGGATATTGTCGGTGGGTCTCGATAGTGCGGAGCTAGGCAATCCACCGGCAGACTTCCAGCGCGTTTACGCCCGTGCCGCAGAGGCCGGTTTTTATCGTGTCGCCCATGCTGGAGAAGAAGGTCCTGCCCAATATATTCGTGATGCCATGTCCTTGCTTGGTGTTCAACGGATCGATCATGGCGTGAGATGTCTCGATGAACCGGAATTGGTAGAAGACTTAGTAAAGAACAGAATGCCGCTTACCATGTGTCCTTTGTCCAATGTTCGGCTTTGTGTTTTTGACCACATGAACAAGCATCCGATACTGGAACTCCTCGATAGAGGATTGTGCGTCACGGTCAACTCCGATGACCCGGCTTATTTTGGTGGTTACCTTAACGATAATTTTATGGCCCTGGCGGACAGTCTGTCGATGACACAGGACCAGGCAATTCAGCTGGCGCGAAATAGCTTTGAAGCGAGTTTCCTTGCACAGGCAGAGAAGGATGAATTTCTATCCTTGCCTGAACTTTCATAATCAGGGCAATCGTTGCCAAATTTTGTATGGCCAGAACTTGCGCTACCAGGAGTGGGCCATTAGAGGCGGGTAATTGATAATATTTGGTATGGAGGAGTTATTTGAATATTGTATTTGACCTTGGGGGCGTGGTCTTTAACTGACAGCCGGACAAGATTATTGAAAGCGTGTTTACCAATGATGCGACGCGGAAATTGGTCAAGGATGAAATATTTAATCATCCTGATTGGCTGGCCCTGGATAAGGGGACTCTGGAGAAGCAGGATGCCATCGAACGTGGTGCAGCGCGTACGAATCTACCTGAAGAACAAATTGCCAGCCTGTTTGATCAACTACCTCACTCCCTCACGCCGATTCAGGGAACAATTGATCTTCTGCATGCAATCAGCGGTAGCGACAACCGTTTCTATGTCCTGTCGAATATGCATCATGCGGCCATCGATCATTTGGAAGCGACATATTCAATCTGGGATTTGTTCGATGGGGCAGTCTTTTCCTGCAGAATAAAGAAGATCAAACCCGATGCGGAAATCTATGAACACCTGCTTGAAACATTTGACCTAGTCGCCACCGATACGGTATTTATTGATGATATGGCAGTGAATCTTGAGGCGGCGTCCCAGTTTGGCATTAAGACGATTCAGTTTGAGAGCCCGTTCCAGTGCCGGCAAGCACTTGTAGAACTGGGTTGTATCTAGCCTTAAGAGAATATGACATTGAGGAGCGAAGTAATGATGAAAGGATCATGCCATTGCGGTGCCGTTAGATTCACCCTAAAACACAAACCGGAATGGCTGACGGAATGTAACTGTTCCATATGCAGGCGTATAGGTGTGTTGTGGGCGCATGCAGCCATTGATGATATCGAAATACAATGTGACGAAGGGGCGACGTCAAGTTACATTCAAGGAGATAAGACCCTCGCAATCCATACCTGCAAATGTTGCGGATGCACCACTCACTGGGAGAGTTTGCAGCCGGAAGAGTCGCCGAATATGGCAGTGAATTGTCGGTTGTTGGAACGAGAAGAGCTAAAGGATATTCGAATTCGGCAATTCGATGGTGCCGATACCTGGGCATACCTAAATTAGTTCGAGGCTAGCAGAGCATCACGAATACTGGCCAAACATTTTTAGGCCATGAATCCCGCCATTTGGATAGTGCATATAATAAATCACATTAACCGAGGACGTTGATTCCATGTTGGCGAATTCGTGCCAGGTATCGGGCTTGAGTGGTGCAAAAGAAACCAGCGGCTTCCAGGGTGAGTCGGAGGTGTGGTGCAGTTTTATATCAAACTGCTTATGTTGAGGCGAAAAGGATTTTTGCAGCATGTATTTCTGAAAATCTTCCGGAATGATTTCGTCGCCATCCGGGAACACAAGCTTCCACCGGGGAAGTTTTTTCAGCGAATCTTCTAAAGGGGATTCCAGTTGCGCAGCAAAGATATGGCAACTCAAGGGTGGGTTCAGGCGATGCATATAGGTATCGACAACAATTGTATCGATGACAGCGGGCCGAGCAAGTGTAAAGATCGTGTGTTCGCCAAACCCGGTGCGTGCCGATTCCCAACCAACCATATGTTGAACTTCACGATTACCATTGACTGCATCTAACGGTGAGCCATAGTGGTCATTTGAGGTATGTGAAATATCTGCATCACTGAGCAGATTTGGCCGCTCATACAATGCGTCTTTGGCGTGCCCCAGTAAATTTACACGGGCAATGCCACCTTCGGAATAACACTTCACATGGCAGTCGCTTGCCATGATCGGCTCGATATCGAATTCATGTTCTGTATCAGGTTGCAGCGGTACATGGTCCAGGATGGTCTTTGTTTGCCCTGTTGTTTTATCAAAGAGCTCAACAGATACTTCTGGTACCTGATTGCCGGTGAACCATTTTGTACTAATGCTGATCTTGTGTATTTCAGAACGAAATCTCAGACCTATGTCAAGCCAGTGGTGTGCCTCGGCATTGTATGAGAAATGTTTATCTTCCTGGTTGATGCTGGTCGCGATGTGGCGGGAAGTTTCGAACCCCCAGTACTTGGCGCCCATGTGGGTAAAATTGCCCATGCAATCAGGCGGTACTGTATCCAGTACAACTTCATGTGGGTTGGTGAAGGATGAATCTGAATAAGCTTTCAGGAATGCTGGTAATACTTTCACTTACACCTCTAGATCATCGAGACTAATCTCAATTGCTTTGCTCAGGGTGACTTCTTCGCAGTTCTCTTCCGGGCCGCCGCGATCGATAACGAGAAAATCAGATATAGAGTTCAGCGCAAGGCTGTAGTGATGCCAGGTGCCGGGATGATAATTTACGCCCTGGCTGGCGCTCGCCAGAAATACTTCAACCTTTGATTCATCGAATTCCCCTTTTGGCGCAACAACAACCAGATAGGGATTGTTAGACAAGGGATAAAATGCCTGGCTCGATAGGGGATGGTATTCCATTGACCTAAGAGTAATCGGGCGGGCAACCGGCGTCGATCTGAATATATTGACCAGTGGGGTACCAGCATCTTTGGCTAAAGATAGCTGTGCGAGGTCATGATAACGGATGGTATTGCCGTCGTTAATTTCCCGCTCTTCCTTTGCCGACGACAGTTGGATGACATCGCCATAAGGGGCAAACGCTGATGCTGTTAAGGTTTTGGGTGTAACTGGCATGGCTTGTTCTACTTTCTCACTTAGTCCCGAGTTCTTTAAGACGTTCCTGCAAATAACTCCAGGCAGTATATCGATCTGACAGCACTACATCCTTTCGTGGATGGAGAAACAGGGGTAAGGAGATTCTGGGTTTATTACCATCAGATCCTTCAGGATTGATCACCCGGTGGGTGGTAGATGGGAAATATCCCTGGGATGCTTCCTGCAACATGTCGCCAGTATTGATGATCAGTGTATTAAATTCGCAGGGCACGTCGATCCAATTATTTTCCTTGGTCAGGACCTGCAATCCTGGCTCATTCGCTGCAGGCAATATCGTCAGCAGATTAATATCTTCATGAGCGGCGGCGCGAATGGCGTCTTGTTCTTCATCGCCGGAAAGTGGTGGATAGTGAAGGATGCGTAGCAGCGATTGTCCACCTTGCTCTAATATGCCGGACAGTGGCTCTCGATAATTCTCTGCTACCTCTCTTGGTGAATATTTTTCTACCCACGCCAGTAATTCGCTGGCAAGGGCGACGGCAGCAAGGTAGTACTCGTCCAAATCCTTCTTGAGGTTTTCAGGGCACTGACCCCAATCGTAGTAATGAAAGTATTCTTTGATATCACGAACCGTAAAACCCTTTGCCGTTTCTGCTGCATCAACCGGGAAAAACCCATCCTGATTTTCTCGATTAAACAAATACTCATGTTTTTCATCGCTGTCAAAGAATGCCTGCCAGTCCTGATAAATCCTTGTGACCAGTTCTTCGGGAATTGGGTGATTACGAAGCACGCCGAATCCTGTTTTCCGAAGTGAAGCAACGAATTGCTCAGCACACTCTGGTGAACGGTAGTCGATTGGTACTATATTTATACTCATACTTCTGTTGACTCTAGTTCTTGGCCGTGCCTACAGCCTTACCAGTTTGTTTCGACGCACTGGAACTCAGGCATTGATGATTTCGTAACAAGGGATATAGGTCTTACCCGGCAATTTCATTCTTTCTTCTTCGATAAATGAATGCAGCAGTTCATCCATTGCCGTCATCAGCTCCGGGTTGCCAGTAATCTGAAATTTGCCATGCTCTTCTACCGCCTGAATGCCGTCTTCCTTAAAATTACCCGCGACAATGCATGAAAAGGCTCGTCTAAGATCGGCGGCCAGGCGATAGGCAGGTTGATCCCGGGTGATATTGAGTGTCGAAACATTCTCATGAGTGGGTGCGAAGGGTTGTTGAAACTCTTCATACATTTTCAGCATCCAGCTGAAGAAGTAGGCATCTCGACGGGCCTTTCTAACTTTCCGTACACTCCTAAGCCCTTTGTTCATGGCCTCAGCGACTGCTACTGGATCATCAATGATGATCTCGTATTGTTGTCGTGCTTCGGGTCCCAGCGTCTCTGCAATAAAATGATCAATACGCTCAAAGTATGCCCGCGCTGATTCTGGGCCGGTAAATACAAGAGGCAGTGGGATATTTGCATTGTCCGGGTGCAACATAATACCCAGAATGTATAAAATTTCCTCCATGGTACCTGCCCCGCCAGGGAAGACGATGATGCCATGAGCGATACGTACAAAGGCTTCCAGTCTTTTTTCGATATCCGGCAGGATGACAAGCTCATTGACGATCGGGTTAGGTGCCTCTGCGGCAATGATGCCTGGTTCTGTCAGCCCTATATATCTGCCAGTCTTGATGCGTTGCTTTGAGTGGCCGATGGTGGCGCCTTTCATAGGCCCTTTCATTGCGCCAGCGCCGCAGCCAGTGCAGATGTCCATTCCTCGCAGGCCAAGTTCATAGCCTACTTTCTTTGTATACAGATATTCTTCTCTGTGGATGGAGTGGCCGCCCCAGCAAACAATTATATTAGGGGGCGTATGGGCTTTAAGGACGCCGGCATTTCTTAATATGTGGAATACGGCGTCTGTGGCACTCTTTGACGGATCCGGGTTGCTATCTGGCTTACTGGTTATTTCATTACTGACATAGATTATGTCCCGCAGCACCGCGAACAAGAGTTCCTTAGTGCCGCGAATCATACGCCCGTCAACGAAGGCATCCCCTGGGGCATTGGTCAGTTCAAGGCACAGGCCTCGTTCCTCCTGCATCACTTGTATATCAAAGTCGGCGAATTGTTTACGGAGCAGTCTTACATCGTCAGTTTCTGAACCGCAATTTAGAACGGCGAGGGAACAGTTTCTGAACAGGTGGTACAAACCTCCCTGGCTGGTATCAAGAAGCTTGTTTACTTCTCCCTGGGATAAGATATCGAGGTTTCCCTCTGGAAAAATTTTTACGCTGACGACTTCTCCACTCATCGCGCTATTGTACCTTATCAACTAACTCCTATGCTTGTTGATTCAGGGCATCTTCAGCATAAATTGACCCATTTGCCTGCCTCAATATGTCCAGTAATTCCGGTCGACTGGCCTTCATCTCTTCGATACTCAAACCTTCAAGAGAATGGGGAAACTTCAGCCATTGCTCCGTCTCATACAGGAAATAGTCTGGCACCCGCTCGGTTAAATTTCGCGTTGGTTTGTAGTAGGGAACGGCAATTCGTATATCTTCCGGTGTATTCAGGCGAGCCTTTTGCTGCAGGTGGTTAACAACAGCATCGATACTTTTACCGGTATCGAATACGTCATCAACGATTAGCAATTTGTCTTTGTGGCTTACGTTTTTGATCAGGTAGTTCATGCTATAAACCTGAACTTCGTCTGCTCGCCCATCAATGCCATGGTAGGAAGATGTTCTAATAGCAATATGGTCTGAGTCGATTCCCTGGCGCTTCAGAATCTCCTGAACGGCGATGCCGATAGGTGCGCCGCCTCGCCAAATAGCGATGATGAAGGTCGGCTCGAACCCACTGTTAAAGACATTCATGCCAAGGCGCATGCTATCTTCCAATAGTTCCTGCGCATCTAGATAGCGTTTCTCTGTCACCCTGGGGTATTCTCCGTATTGGAAAGGAACGTGTCATTTTGGTCAATCGAGGCTAGGGCAGAGTTGAATGGATAACAAGCAATTTCTCAGCGAGCAAGACGTATTGCTTGATGCCTATCGTCTCGGCGTGCAGATTTTTAACGCAAATTTTCGACCTACATTTATTGTGGGATTATGGCGCGGCGGTAGCACAGTAGGTATTGCGGTTCAGGAATGCCTGCAGGCGCTTGGCATTGAAACAGATCATATCTCCATCAGGACATCTTATACCGGCGTGAGTGGTTATCAGGAAATGGTGGACAATCCAACGGAAGTTATCAGGGTTCATGGGACGCAGTACCTGTTGGAGTCTCTGAATCAAACGGATTCGCTGCTCATCGTCGATGATGTTTTTAGTACAGGACTAAACGTCGATGCGGTGATAAGACGTTTGCAGGGTCGACTGAAGCGAAACATGCCAAAGAATATTCGGGTCGCAAGTCTCTGGCACAAGCCGAAGCAAAACAGAACGGAGCGCGTGCCTGACTTCTATATGCATGAAACTGATGATTGGCTGGTGCTTCCCTATGAGCTATGTGGTCTTAGCGATGAGGAACTACGGGATAACAAGAGCTTCGCTCTGCCCATACTCGGTTCAGTCGAGTCTTAGATGCGAGCAGCCTTTTCGTAAACAACCCTTGCGTATCAAAGAGACAGAAATAACCCAGCCAGCGCAGCGCTCATCAGATTGGCAAGTGTAGCCGCCAGTACTGCTCTTAACCCAAGTTGCGCTATCTCCTGCCTTCTTTCAGGGGCCATGGCGCCGATGCCTGCCATAAGAATTGCGATGCTTGAAAGATTAGCAAAACCGCAAAGAGCAAAGGTAACGATAGCTTCCGCATGAGGAGAGAGTTTGTCCTCCAAACCCATTAGCTCAAAATAGGCGACGAATTCGTTCAGCACCAGCTTCTGCCCAATCAGGCTCCCGGCGGTATTGGCTTCGCTCCAGGGAACGCCCAGCACCCAGGCAATAGGTTGAAAGAAGTAGCCAAGGATTCCCTGAAACGTAAGGTCGGAGAAACCTGCCAGGTTTCCTGCCCAGCCAATGAGGCCATTGATCAGGGCGATAAGAGCAATAAATGCCAGCAGCATGGCACCGACATTAAGTGCGATTTGCAATCCGAACCCAGCACCGCTGGCCGCTGCGTCAAATATGTTGGCGTACTTCTGATCATCAGTATTGATTTCAGATAGTTCGTTTTTGGGTTCTTCTGTTTCAGGGAGAATGATCTTCGCCATCATTAGCGCGCCGGGCGCGGCCATAAAACAGGCGGCTAGCAGGTAAGTCATTTCCACGCCCATGGCTGCATATCCTGCGAGAACAGAACCCGCAATTGATGCCAGCCCGCCAACCATCACGGCGAATAGTTCCGACTTTGTCATGGTGGGTATAAACGGCCTGATAACGAGAGGCGCTTCTGTCTGGCCGACAAATATATTTGCAGCCGCAGACAGGGATTCTGGTTTGCTGGTTCGAAGGGCGAACCTCAAGGCGCCGCCGATGAGTCTCACCGTCCAGCCCATGATGCCGATGTGGTACAGGACGGCGATGAGTGAAGAGAAAAAGATAATCACCGGCAGAACATGGAATGCGAATATGAAACCGCTGCTCTGATCACCGATAGAACCAAACAGAAAACTAATGCCTTCCTGGCTATAGCCAAGAATACTGGAGACGCCAATTGCGATGACTTCGAGGAATTGCTTGCCCGCAGGAACGTATAGTACGAAGGCGCCAATTAATGCCTGGATTGCGAATGCGCCAATGACCGTTCTGAGGTTTATTCTGGATCGATCTGAAGAAAACAAAAATGCAATAGCCGGAATGATAGCGATGCCAAGCAAGCTAATCATGTTTATTTCCTTTATTGTTCTGCAGCCCTGGATTGATGACTATACTAGAGTACGTTGCAAAAAGAATTATCCATAAATTTAGCGAGGATTCATGTTTCAGAAAGTTGGCTGCACTGTTTTATCTATCTTGTTAGCGAGCATAATTTCAGCGTCGCTGATCCCTTCTTCTTTTGCCCAAAAGCATAAAGAGAAGCATACAAAGAACCATACAGAGAAAATGGCTACACCTATTCCGGTAAAGGTGGTTGTCGTTGCAATGTTTGAAAGTGGAGAAATTACCGGCGACCGGCCAGGTGAATTCCAGTTCTGGGTAGAGAGATTGAACCTGGATACAGTGCTGCCATTTAAAATGGGCGAGTATGAGCTGAGGATGAATGGTGATGGCGTACTAGGTATATGTGTGGGCGGTGGAATACCCAATGCCACCGCGTCAATTATGGCCCTCGGCATGGACTCCCGCTTTGACCTAAGAGATGCGTACTGGCTTATCGCCGGTATAGCGGGCGCCGATCCTGCGGACATGTCGTTAGGCTCTGCTGCCTGGGCCCGCTGGGTTATCGATGGTGACTTACTTTACGAAATCGATGGCCGGGAGATACCTGAAGAATGGCCCTACGGATTGATTCCCTTAGGTGCAGAGAAGCCTCAGGACATCAGCACGGGATGGACAGTAAGCACCATTTCCTTTGAGTTAAATGCAGGGCTCACAAACTGGGCATTCAACTTGACCAAAGATGTGAAGATCCCGGATTCACCAGGCATTCGCGAGTTCAGAAAACAGTTCAAGGGCTTTCCAAATGCACAAAGGCCTCCCTTCGTTACGATGGGCGAAACGCTGTCTTCCAGCACCTATTGGCATGGCGCCCTTATGGATGAATGGGCAAATGATTGGGTCAAGCTCTACAGTAATGAGAAGATGAATTTTATGACCAGCAATATGGAGGACAGTGGCACCATGACTGCCATTCATCGCCTTGGAAGAGTGGGGCTTGTTGATCCAGAGCGAGTATTGATACTCCGCACTGCAAGCAATTTCACCATTCCGCCACCAGGGAAGAAGGCAGCCTGGAGTGCGACGGCACCTTATGCAGATGATGGATTACCTGCAAAGGAAGCCGCATTTCAGATTGGCAACGTTGTGGTCCAGGAAATTTTAAGGAATTGGCCGATCTATAAGGATTCTATTCCCGGGCAATAGGGTTGTTGATGCGTTCTATACCCTGATTGACGAGCTTGCGAATAGTTTCATCTCCGCTAACAAGGTCGATAAGTTGCGATAGCGCCAGCTTGGTGATTTGATCATTCTGCTGAACAGCTAATTCATAGAATTCCAGATATAGCAGCCAATCTTCTATTGATTCTTCGACGATCAAGCTGTGAAGTCGCGTGCATGATGCAGCATCGACTTTGTCACTTTCTCTGAGGTCTCGGAGATTCTGATAGATGTTGAAAACCAGCTTGTCGGCGTCGCTCCATGGCGTTTGCGATGGGCTTGATGATCCTTCAGACGGCTGTTTGTAGAGTGAGTAATGTGAAGGATCCGCGGAACCACCAAATACGGAACAGATGGTCGTGCCCACTGCCATATCGTATTGTCCCCAGGAAGGGTCAAACAATATGCCTCCATTAACATCAGTCACTGTGCAGTTCTTAAAACTGAACAGGATATTCTTCTGATTGCACCGCTCGATGGAGATTAGGTCACCGTCCACGATAACGCCAGAGACAAATTCCAATTTTGTGGCGTTATTAATTTCGATGCCCGCATACCTTAGCTCGTCGATGCTATAGCCAGACAAACACCGGCTGAATTCATTGACATAGCCCACGGGAGAACCGAAGCCCGCTGAGTGGAAGTCGATGCCGTGCCCTGTCAGCTGGCTACCTTGGAAAGATAGCTGGGTTTTACCGGTGGTTCTTACGTAACTTATGTTGTCCATGGCATCGGTAATCAATTTCGTCACCACACCACTTATCTGAATCCCGGAATTGTATTCCATTGTTGCCACTGTGCGGCAGTCAATTGCAGTCCGGACCGACTGCGCGCCACCGCGAACCTGTGCCATGCCGCTAGCCACATCGCCCAGTACCTGGCTCAAATGTCGACAGCTATGAGTGACATAAAGTTGGGGCTGTTCCCTTGTTATGTCATAACTATTATTAATCGCATCTGGCGTGAGTAACTTCTTGGTGACGACGGAATCATCAAGGCAGTTCTTGCTTTCACCCAGGGAAGAAAGCAGGCCTGCACCAAAGATTTTGTAATCATTCAGACTTCCTACCAGGCCGTATTCAACCGTCCACCAGTGTAACCTGGCTAAAAGCGCTGACTCTGATGTGCTTTTGTTTTTGTCGGTGGCATCCTTCAACCTTGTCTCTGCCCGCAATATTTCCTGTTCAGTGGCGCGGTGATTTTCCTTGACGATAGACAGGTGCCGAATGGCCTCAAAGACTGCCTCGTCCTCGAGGGAGGAGAGTGTCTTCATGCCAATTTCACCAAAATGCTGCAGGAACTCTGCATAGTCAACGTCCACGAGGAAGGACGCATGTCCGGCAGATTCGTGGAGAATATCTGGTGCTGGTGTATAGAGAAGCTGATCGATGGTTCGCATATTCATGGCGATGACCAATATTCTTAATGATTGGAATTCCATAAAGACTGCGGGCGGGATAAATCCGTCGACCCCGAGAGCGCTCCAGCCAATTCCCGATAAACATGTATTCATTTCATCGATGGATGGAATGTATTCCTGGCTGATTCCGGTTCGGCGAAGACCTTCAAGATAAACAGGATGGGCGCTGTCCGTTAACTGAAAGCTGAGCTGATTCATCAGAAACCGCCAAACCGAATGATCCCGGGCAGTGTAGGCGCTGTAGTCTTGAATCTGTACAAACTGGCGCAGGTGAGGTGCCAGTTTGGCGATAATTTGTTCCTGAGTCATCTTTTGTGCTGGCCAAGTATTCCGCCGGTGACCAATAATTTTATCACGGTTGCCGGCTTATGGCGGAAGAAAGCTCCTTAGGAATCTATTTCATACAATATGCCGGAGCTGTTGGATATGCGTACAGCGAAGATCGAAAATTAAATCCGGGAGGTTTATTTCTCTCGTCTGGGTCCGGTACATCTTTTGTTGGCGCGCCGTGCATCTGAACGATGTTCTGCCTCGAGCTTTTCGGCTTCTGCCTTTCTGCGTTCTTCTTGTCGGCGCTCGTCAGCTCGTCTTTCACTGTCTGCTCTGCGTTCTGTTGTCATATCTATTTCTGCCATACGCCTAAAGGGGCGTCTATGTTCCGTTTTTTCGGACCGTTGGTCAAAACCCTTTGTCTGTGCGATTCGCTCATGATGTGAGCCACCCACTGATTTATTCTGTCTTTACTTCTTATCATTGTAGCCGGAAATTTCTGGCTACATCTTGTACGTGACCCGGTAGATAACATCCGCTGTGTCATCTGAGATCAGGATGCTACCGTCCGGCAATTGAATAATATCTACAGGCCTGCCCCATGCTTTGTTATCTTGCAACCAGCCATCGATAAATACCTCATAATCCATTTGTCCATTTTCTTTAAAGCTGGCAAGCATAATTCTGTGGCCTGTATGGCCTGCCTCCACCGTTCGATTCCAGGAGCCGTGCTCGGGAATAAGAATCTGATTGTGATAGCGTGCAGGAAATTGATTCCCCGAGTAGAACATCATGCCTAGGGGGGCAACATGGGGGTCAAGTTCCAGTGCGGGCGCTACATAATTTTCTAACCCTAAATCTTTGCCGTCCTGATCCTTTCCGAACTCTTTACTTCCGAACTCTGGATCACGAATATCTTTACCATGAACATAGGGATATCCAAAGTGCAGCCCGGTCTTGGGAGCATGGTTTAGTTCGCAGGGCGGTATATCATCGCCCATGAGGTCGCGTCCATTATCTGTAAACCATAGTTCTTTTGTTAGAGGGTGCCAGTCAAAGCCGACGGTATTTCGAACGCCAGATGCAAAGGTTTCCAATTCGATTTTTTCGGCCCGTACATCGGTGCGCAGGATGCTGGCAAAGGGAGCCTCGGAAAGGCAGATGTTACATGGCGCACCCACTGGAATATATAGGAGTCCATCAGGCCCAAATTCCAGGTATTTCCAGCCGTGATGACGTTTATCCGGGAGGGAATCGATAATAATCTCCGGGCTGGGATGGCTGCCGAGCCCCGCATCTATGTCTTTGTAAAGTAGTATCTGGTCTACCGCGCCGACGTAGAGATTTCCGTCTTTCATCGCCACGCCAGACGGCAGGTTTAGATCTTCGGCGATTGTGATGACGGTTTCTACCGAAAAGTCCCCATCTTTATCAATGAGGGCATAAACCTTGCCCTCCTTTCGGCTGCCAACATAAATAGTCCCATTTGGACCGAGTGTCATTTGCCGTGCGTTTTCGACTTCGGCAAATATACTGATGGAAAACCCTTCCGGGAGATTCAATATGTTGAGGGGGAGGCTCTTTGCGCTGACGGCGCTGCTAGCGAAAATGGCAAGGGTAAAGGGCGCCAGATAGAGACAAAGTGTTATGATCGATTTCTTCATGATCTGTTTCGCTTATAAATGTTTCGTTACCAGTACCGTTGCCACCCTATCCGATGTTGAGTGATGAACTCAAGGAAGAGATTCAGGCGGCATACTCCCGTCTGTTATCCGAGAAGGGTTACAAAGCTCGATACTGCCAGCGCCTGATGATTGCTGACATTGCTCGCACAGTTGGCAATGTTGAAGTTGATGACGATGGGGACAGACTACCTGGCCCCAATATTTGCGTGGTTGAAGCGGGAACCGGTACCGGCAAAACCATCGCCTACGCCATAGCAGCCCTGCCAATAGCAAAGGCTATGGGTAAGAGGCTGATCATATCTACCGCCACCGTCGCGCTGCAGGAACAGATAGTTTATCTCGATCTGCCGGATATTAGAAAACATGCCTCACTGAATTTTTCTTTTGCCCTGGCCAAAGGCAGGCGCAGATATTTGTGCCTGTCTCGATTGGATCTGGCGCTGCAGGAAATGGGCTCACTGAATCAGACACTCGCCTTATACGATGATGAAAGTTTTGAGCCGGAAGAATCACACCGCGTGTTGTATCAGAACATGGTGGAAAGCCTTGGTCGCGGAGACTGGGATGGCGATCGTGATAACTGGCAGGAAGAAATTGAGCACCCGGCATGGGCGAGGGTCAGTACAGATCATGTGCAGTGCACAGGCAGGCAATGCTCAAATTATGGCAATTGTTTTTTCTACAAGGCCCGTGAGCGAATACATAAGGTTGATTGCATCGTAACCAACCATGACTTGGTTCTGGCTGATCTGATGATGGGTGGAGGAGCGGTCCTGCCTGCACCAGAAGATGCAATTTACATATTTGACGAAGGCCACCGTCTACCGGAGAAGGCAGCTAACCACTTCTCGAATTTCATTGGCGTACGCTCCACTCAGGGATGGCTTTCCCAGATTCCGACTACGCTGACGCAGATGGTCGCCGAACTCGAGACTATCGGTAATTTACCCGCTGGGCAAAGTCAATTTGAGGATGC
The DNA here is from genome assembly GCA_046582185.1 of Pseudomonadales bacterium. Lineage (GTDB taxonomy): Bacteria > Pseudomonadota > Gammaproteobacteria > Pseudomonadales > Azotimanducaceae. The sequence goes on from JAYGEX010000012.1 coordinate 87,867, forward strand.
GGTCAATGATGCAATTGCTGGCCTGGAAGATATGAATAACTTGCTGGATCCTCTGCAAGAAGAAGCGATGTTAGAGGACTACGGTGCGCAATACAGATTTCCCATGGGTCAGGTAGACGATTCAATTCGAGCGCTTAGCAGTGAGCTAGCTGGCAGGTTTTCCCGACTGTTTACCCTTGCCGACCAACTGGCAAATTGCCTTGACGATCAACTGGATGATGCAGATGATTTTGGCCGCGAGCGAAATGAATACTGGCTGCCCGTTATGTCCGCCATGGCTGCCCGCCTCGAGTCTGGTGCGAGTTTGTGGTCGAACTATATGAAGCAGGATATAGGCGGGCACCCGCCAATCGCCCGCTGGATTTCATTTCGTGAAGGCAGCAACCAGGAGGGTGTTGAGACTCAGCTAAACGCCAGACCTATCTCGGTGAGTGATTCATTGGCAGATTTATTCTGGTCGCGGGCCTTTGCGGCAGTGATTACCTCAGCGACATTGTCCATGTCAGGCAACTTCGAACGGTTTCGGAAAAAGATAGGGATATCGCAGGACAATCATTTCAATGCCTTGCCGAGTCCCTTTCACTTTAGCAAGCAAGCAGTGTTATCTGTTCCCAGTATGTCCACTGATCCAAGGGATAGTGACGAGCATACTGCGGAAATCTGTGAAATATTGCCTGGGCTGTTAGCTAACGAGACAGGTTCCCTCGTTCTCTTTACCTCGTGGAAGCAAATGTTGAGAGTCCTGGATGATATTGATCGAGACTTTGCAGAGATAATCCTCAGTCAAGGGTCTTTGTCGAAAGCCGAAATTATCAGCCAGCATAAGAAACGAATTGATGCGGGTGAGGCGAGTTGCATATTTGGATTGGCGAGCTTTGCCGAGGGAATAGACTTACCCGGCAATTATTGTGCGCATGTTGTTATCGCCAAGATTCCGTTTTCTGTGCCTGTAGATCCCGTTGGCGCCACCTTGAGTGAATGGATCGAAGCAGAGGGCGGTAATTCCTTCCAGGAGATTATGATCCCTGATGCGGCGCTAAAAATGGTGCAGGCTTGTGGTCGCTTGCTGCGAACGGAAACGGACACTGGGCGGATTACCATATTAGATAAACGGCTGATTACCCAGAGATATGGAATGCAGCTGCTGGATTCCTTGCCTCCATTCAGGCGGGAAATTGGATAATGGTTTATCGCCCCCGATCTTCCGGTCTAACGGTATGTGGCGTGTCTTCATGAAAGATTCTTCGTGGTAGCTTCTTTATGACAGATTCATTATGAAAGATCAGGAAGCCTATCGATCTGAGTTTATATCCCTGGCCCGGGCAAAAGGTATTGATGATCCTGCATACTACGACGCTATCCTGGCGATCGTCGACATGATTGAGAAGAAGAGGGTGGACAAAGCAACAGTGACTATTACTGTTGGCATCGCCGGTGCACAGGGCTGCGGAAAGTCTACCCTGGCAGAATTATTGGCACTGGTACTGGAAGATACTATCGGCCTTGGCAGCGAAGTACTCTCTCTTGATGATTTTTATAAGACAAGGCAAGAGAGAGTTGAGCTCGCCCAGAGCGTGCATCCGCTTTTTAGCGTCCGCGGTGTGCCCGGCACCCACGATATGGAAATGCTAAACCAGGTCGTTGCAGACTTGACCGTTGGTAAAACCACAAAGAAACCAATATTCAACAAGGCCGAAGATGATCGCTCCAGAGATTTCAAAATAGTTACCCCTGTGGATATCATCATACTGGAAGGCTGGTGCTGGGGGGCGATGCCGGCGGACGAAGAGAGCTTGATCAATCCGGTGAACGAACTCGAAACAATAGAAGACCAGGATGGAGTATGGCGACGGGCCGTGAATGATGGACTGGCTTCAACTTCTTACCAGCAGGCTTTTAATAACGACTTGAACATCTTTCTGGCCGTGCCTTCGATGGATGCAGTATTTCGCTGGAGGGCTCAGCAAGAACAGGAATTAAAGGTCGGTACTCAGGTGATGGACGAAACCGCCATTCGGCGATTTATTATGTATTACGAGCGAATAACCCGCGATATGCTTAACAGATTACCCCGCCAGGTTGATCTCACTCTACGTTTGAATGAAGATCACTCAATTGCCCCCTTTTCGAAGACAAAGCCGTCGAATACCAAGCAGTAGGGGATGGGGTAATTGACATGAGGTGAAAATAGCCCACCTCAAGGGCCACTTTAAGGGCAGGGAACAGGATGGTCCAAGAACAGTTCAGCTTCTATTCAGTCTTGATGGAATAATCTGACTTCACCTTAATAAGTCAGGTGTTCGAAATGAAATTCAAAACATTCGCTATTACAGCCCTCGCATTCGCTATTCCATTCTCGGTTAGCAGCACAGCCATGGCAGCCAACATTGAATATGACTACGCGACTGTCCTCGATGTTGAGCCCATCATCAAGACCGTTCGCGTAATGACTCCCAGGCAGGAATGCTGGCAGGAAGAGGTCGTTTACGACACCCGTTATGACGACCATCGCTACGATAATTACCGCGGAGGTGCTACTAGTACAATCGTGGGAGGTGTCATCGGCGGCGCTATCGGCAATGCGCTCGGTCATCACAAGAAAAACAAGCAGGTAGGTGCAGTAATTGGCGCGCTTCTCGGCGCTACCATCGGCAATGCTGTTGCTGCGGAGAAGCGCCGAAAAAGTCAACAGGAAGACATTTACAGTGCTTATAACCAGCCGGTCTCCTATGGTTATGAAGAGCGCTGTGAAATAATTCAGGAAGCACATATTGAAGAAGAAATTGTCGGATACAAGGTCAGATATCGGTATAGCAATGCAACCTATTCAACTCGCATGAAAGTAGACCCAGGTGATACCATTAAGGTAAGGCTTACGATAACACCGGTCACTTAGACTAAGATCGTGGATCAAGTGCGAGGATTAAGTGCCAGGAGGATTTTCTAAATGCGGTTTTTGGTAGTCATCATATTATTGGCATACTCACTTGGAGTCATGGCAACGCCATCCGCGAACTTGCGTTCGGTGTGGTTCACAGCTCAAGGTTCGCAGAGCTACTTGCCCAATCAACAGGCGAAGATAACGAACAGGAAGGCAACTTCACTGGTCAAGCAAAAATATCAGGCCAGTAAGGTACTCTCTATTAATCTTATAGAGAGCCAGGGGCCACCTGTCTATCGTGTGAAGACCCTGTCTTCGAGTGGTGTGGTCAAGTACGTTTTTGTCGATGGCACTTCCGGGCACGTATTCGATTAGGAGTTCGCGTATGAGTCAGCATTTGTTATTAATTGAAGATGAGGATAAGTTGCGCGGTCAGCTGCTTGATCTTCTGGAGCAGAGACGATACATCGTTGATGCTTGTGAAGATGGTGCCAAAGGTTTACTCATGGGGCAGAAGTATAACTATGACATTGCTGTCATAGACCTTGGCTTACCTAAGCTACCAGGCATTGATGTGATCAAACAACTCCGCTCAGAGGGGAAAGACTTTCCCATTCTGATACTCACCGCCCGCGGTGACTGGAAGGACAAGGTAGATGGTTTGTCCGTTGGCGCCGATGATTATCTGGTTAAGCCGTTCCATGTTGAAGAATTTATTGCACGAATTGAAGCCCTGGTGAGGAGGGCATCCGGCGAACTTAAAACAATCATAGAGTTTGGCCCAATCTGGCTGGATACCAAGAGCAAACAAGTAGAAGTTGAAGGGGTCAAGATTTTGCTCACAGCCTACGAGTTCAATCTATTGCAGTATTTAATGAAACGACCGGGAGATGTTATTTCAAAAACTGAGCTCACAGATCATCTCTATGACCAGGATTTTGATCGTGACAGCAATGTTATTGAGGTCTTCGTGGGTCGGCTAAGGAAAAAGATTGATCCAAATAACGCCCTTAAACCTATCGCTACCGTGCGTGGACAAGGGTATCGATTTACACCGTCTACTTCCTAATTAGGTGAACAAACCCACCTCTCTCAGATTCAGACTGCTTGTTTCTGCTGCCCTGGTGCTCCTTGTATTTTTAAGCCTAATGGGATTTGTGCTCGATAGAGCATTCCAGCAAAGTGCTGAGCAATCGGTTGAAGAGAAGCTCCTCATTCATATATACGGTTTGCTAGCAGTCAGCGATGAAATAGATGGAGAACTATTTCTGCCTGAAGCCTTACAAGAACCTCAATTTAACAATCCCAGTACAGGCTTGTATGGCTTCGTTCTTGATGAGAGCGGAACGGAACTATGGATGAGCCCATCTGCTGTTAGTTTGCCGTTAGCAACTAACAAGACCTCCGCACTCCACACGGAATTGGAAACAGGCGTTCAAACATTCGGTACGCTAATGAGCGGCGACATTTCGCTGTTCTACCTTAGCTATAAAATTTTGTGGCAAGGCTCTGGAGATCAAACAACACCCTATATTTATGTTGTCTTGCAGAATATGGCGCCCTACCACAACGAAATTGCGGGCTTTCGAAACAGCCTCTGGGGATGGCTGGTCGCCGTCGTTGTTATTCTGGTCATCGTTCAGGCGCTGATCATGAACTGGGGTTTGCGGCCATTAAAAAACCTGGCCGATGATCTCAAAGCCATCGAAGATGGGCGGCAAGATCATCTGGCGGGTGTTTACCCGGCAGAAATAGATGGCGTGACCAGAAATTTAAATCTGCTGCTTTCCAGTGAACGCCAACAACGTGAGAAATACAGAACTACGCTTGCAGACCTGGCCCACAGTTTGAAAACACCACTGGCTATCCTCCAGAGCGCGCCGGAAGAAGGAATAAAAAATACCCTCGATGAACAAGTTGCGCGGATGAATGAAATTGTTTCCTATCAGCTCCAGCGAGCGGTTGTTTCCAGTTCGAACCTGATTCGTAAGTCCATAGAAGTGAAGCCGGTAGTCGAAAAGCTTATTTTTGCGCTGACCCGGGTATATAAGGATAAGGACGTTAATATTGAATCGAATATCATGGAGTGCAGTTTCTTTGGTGACGAGCGAGACCTGATGGAATTGTTGGGAAATGTTCTGGACAACGCATGTAAATATGGAAACAGGAAAGTGAAAATTGAGGCAGGAAGCCAGGGTGGTGAAGGAGGTGGCCTTATATTGATTATAGAAGACAATGGTCAAGGCATTGCCGCAGCAGATAAAGTAAAAGTGCTTCAGCGTGGCTCGCGATTGGATACTCAGGAAGCTGGGCAAGGTATTGGGCTTGCGGTCGTTAGTGAAATTGTCGCTCGATACCAGGGTACTATTGATCTTGAAGATTCTATTCTTGGTGGTGCCAGAGTTGTCATTAAACTGCAATAATATAAAGGTTATAACGAGCTCATGAGAATCCTGTATATAGATATTGATACCCTAAGAGCGGACCACCTGGGATGTTATGGTTATCACAGGAATACGTCGCCTAATATTGATACGCTGGCAGCCAGTGCCATGCAGTTTAATAATGTACACGCATCCGATACTCCATGCTTACCTAGTCGCACTGCTCTGTTGACCGGACAATTCGGAATTCATAATGGTGTTGTGAACCACGGTGGCACAGATGCAGACCCGGTTATCGGCGGCCCCAGCAGAAAATTCTGGTCTGATTTACAGATTAACAGCTTTCCAACCAGGCTAAAGCGGGCGGGTTTAAGGACTGTTACCATCAGTTCTTTTGCACAGCGGCATTCTGCATTTCATTGGTATGCTGGCTTTGATGAAGCCATGCGAGTGCCCGGCAGTTTTGGCCTGGAAACTGCCGATGAAGTTCACGGCTTGGCCAGCGACTGGCTGAACCGAAATGGCAGCGACGATAACTGGTTCTTGCATGTGCATATGTGGGATCCGCACACACCTTATCGCTCACCGGCAGCCTTTGGCGATCCATTTGCCGAAGAGGCGATTCCATCATGGTTAACTGAAGAAGTACGTGCTCGTGATTGGGACCGCTGCGGGCCGCATTCGGCGCAGGAATGTAGTGGTTTCTCCCCGAATCCGGAAGGCATCAAAATCTTTCCCAGGCAGCCTCAGCAAATTTCCGATATGGCAGCGGTGCGACAGATGTTCGATGGTTACGATACCGGTGTGTTATTTGCGGACGAGTATGTTGGAAGACTGCTGAACCAGCTAGACGATATGGGCATTCTTGAAGATACAGCCATCATGCTGTCGTCAGATCATGGTGAGACTTTAGGTGAGCTCAATGTTTATGGCGATCATCAGACAGCAGATCAGAAGACAACGCACATTCCAATGATTCTGAAGTGGCCGGATACAGATGCGCTTTCCGGCAGACAATTTGCTGCGCTGCATTACCAGATCGATTTCTCAGCGACGATACTGGAATTGCTTGGCGTGCGTGTTCCCGGTTCATGGGACGGGGTCAGCTTTGCCGAATCTCTAAATCGTGGAGAGGATGAGGGTAGGGATGAATTGATCGTCTCCCAGGGCGCCTGGACCTGCCAGCGTGGGGTTAGATGGGATAACTGGCTACTGATGCAAACCATGCATGACGGTTACCACCTTTATGACGATGTGATGTTGTTCGACCTGCAGAATGATCCCTATGAGCAAGTGAACATTGCATCATCCAATGAGCAAGCTCTAAATGAAGGCATCAAACGATTGTCGAATTGGCACGCTGAGGCGATGATCAATGCCGCACGCGGGCGAGACCCCCTGCAGAATGTAATAGATGAGGGCGGGCCCTTCCATGTGAGAGGGGAATTGGCTGGTTATTTAAAGCGGCTCAGGGAAACCGGACGAAGTATTCTTGCGGATTCTCTCGAGGAAAAGTTCGCCAGTGCCCTTTAGAATCGACAAATAACGCTAAAGACCATGCCTCAGTCTGTCACTGCTGTCATCGCCAGCCCGGATATTTCACCAAGGCGGCGTTATATTCCCGACTGGCTTTTACGACTATTGCTTACAACAAGTCGTAAAACGATGACGGCTTTAGGCCGGGTTAGACAGGCTCTGCAATAAACACCGGAATCTTTCGTGTAGTCTTGGCCTGATAGTCATTGTATGGAGGGTAAGCCTCTGCGCTTGCGGCCCATAATTTTTCACGTTCGCCTTCGTCGGTGACTTCGCGGACTCGCATGTTGCTTACTTCGGTCTGGTCACGAATTTCCACATCGCCATTGGCCCGAAGGTTATAGACCCACACCGGGTTTTTGGGTTGTCCACCCATGGACCCAATCAGAACATAGCTGTCATCGACTTTTACACGCATTAGAGGAATCTTGCGGATTGCACCACTCTTGTTGCCCATGTGGGTCACGATAATGCATGGCATACCAGTCTCGAGGAGCGTACTGCCCTTGGTGCCGCCACTGCTCTCATAGATTTCTACTTGTTTACGTACCCAGTCTAGTGATGGGGGAATATATTCAGCCATGTTGATACCTTAAGTCGTCGAGATTTTGATTGTTTACTGAGCAAACAATAGTCTGACAGAACACCAAAAATAGCAACTTGCTACTGACACTTGTAAATTGCAGCCGATGATTCGGCTCAATGATCATATTTGCTTGTGATGGTAACTGTGTTAATAATATTTGTTCCTCAATGAACAGGCTTCAAAGGGAATTCCGCTACTCGCGCTTAACAGCAGCTCGAACCAGTATGCAGGAGCAGAAGCTCTATTGGCGGGAAAGAGATTTAGGTGGTAGCTCTGCCAGTGGTTGATTCAGAGTGCCGCGTCTTGGGTACAGAAAATTTATGCGTCATCGATGCATCGGTTATGCCTAATGTGCCCAGGGCAAATACTCACCTGACGACGGTGATGATCGCAGAAAAGATGGTCGAGAAGCTCTGGCTCAAAGCGCAACACAAAGTGTAAAATCACGTTCTTGGGTATCAAGGGCAGGCAGGAACGGTAAAAGTCACTTCGATGTGACAACAGACATTATTATGGAAGTATTGGGTCATGAGTAGTTGTTGTAACGAAACGGCGAATGCAATCGAAAAGCTGCGGGCTAAACAATCCAGCACGCTCAAAATCGTGCTGGCGATTAACTGCATCATGTTCGTTGTTGAATTCTCCGCTGGCTTTGTCGCTTCGTCGATTGCTCTGATGGCGGACTCCCTGGATATGCTGGGTGATGCTTTTGTCTATGGCTTCAGCCTCTACGTCGTGTCCAGGGACGATGGCTGGAAAGCAAGGGCAGCTTATGCCAAGGCCGCGGTAATGTTTCTGTTTGGCTTGTTCGTACTTATGCAGGTCGTTGTTCGGCTAATCTATATAGAGACTCCTCAATTTGAAATCATGGGCGCTGTCGGTTTGATAGCATTGGCCGCAAATGCTTACTGCCTGTTTCTTCTGACGCGTCACAGGGAAGAAGATGTCAACATGCGCTCGGTTTGGTTGTGTTCAAGAAATGACATTATTGCGAATGTATCTGTGCTGATTGCTGGTCTGGGCGTGCTGGTGACTGCCAGTCACTGGCCGGATATTGTTGTTGGTCTGGGCATTGCGATACTGTTTATCCGCACCTCTTTCTCCGTCTTTAAGGACGCGCGAGTAACTATGCTTAACTACCAGACTTCCAGCTAGCCCCCGTCCAATAAAAGACGGCTGGCTGTGTTGCTCCGCTCGAAAGTAGTACTACTTTAAAATCGGTACTACTTTGAAATCAGTGCTAATTGTAAAATCCAACAAAGGATGCAACTTCTGAAACTGGTCGGCGGCGTGATACCACGCTATTGGCTGGAAACTCCTCGTCTGGATATCCCATGGCGACGCAAATCATAATAACCTGGTCATCTGGAATACCGGCATGTTCACGGACAACTGGCGATTGCATAATGCCTTGACTGTTAACGACGGCACCGAGTCCCTTGGACCAGGCAGCCTGTACCAGGCCGTTGACGGCAGCGCCACAATCAAATTGCGCAATATCACCATCTTGCAGTTCCTTGTCGAAAGTCACGACGATGCACAACGGTGCATCAAATTGTCTGAAACCGCGCAGTATCCAGTCCTGCCTCTTTTCAGCATCGTCTCGCTCGATACCCATTGCCTGGAATAGTTGTATTGCGATGTCTATTTGTCTTCTTCGGTGTTCGCCTTCATAGGCACCGTGGGAGCGAATCTCTCGAGAGGGGGTAACGCCAGCAAGGTTAAGTTCTGTATTGCCCTTCCTGATTTTCTCCAGCGGCTCGCCGGTGACCACATAGAAATGCCAGGGCTGGGTATTCATCGATGATGGTGATCTGGTAGCAAGTTCGATAACTTCCTCAATCACCTTTTGTGGTACAGCATCCGGTTTGTATCCACGAATGCTGCGGCGCCCTTTGACTACGTCCTCAAATTCCAATTCTCGTTGCTCCTGAAATATTGTGCTGTGGCGATCATCATCTCAGGACTTGAATTTTTAGCAATTCATTTGGCGAACATCAATTTTTGTTATGTCGGGTGATTCGCTCGACGTATTTGATATTGCCAGGCATAGCTCAACCTTACCCAAACAGCTCCTCATGCCGCGCAAGGATGTTTGGCCAAATTTTGTGTATCTCCGGAATTTTTAGCCCAAATTTATTCTCCAGAGTTTCAGACAATTCTGCAGCTGAATTCAGAAGTGTCTTCTCCATCCCCGCAGCGGTTCTGTGGAAAAATACTCGGCCTAATAGAAAATGTATGCCATTGGGTAACAAGCGTTGGACGATTAAGTTCTGCCTGAACATTGAGCCTGGATCTGACTGCAAGTGCTTACAGGTATCTTGCAGTACGTCTTCATTGGCGGGTCCGAAGGTGAAATCAAAATCAGGCGGAAGTGTCCCTGGTGCATTATGGAAGCGCCATTCGTTGTCGCCTAAAGCTTCGAGTTCAAACGTTCTATAACCTTGGGTATATTTTCCCGCTTGCAGGGGTATTGGTGTTAGCAAGCCATCTCCAAGGCCCACATCTACAAGATAAGCTTGCTCTAGTTGCACGGTGAGCACGAGGTGATTGCCTAATGTTTCTTCGCCGTCTGTTTTTCGCCCGACGGCGCCCACCATGCGCATTACATCAAAGCCGCACTCTTTCAGTGCCCAGCACAGCAAGCCATTCATTTCGTAACACCAGCCGCCGCGGTTCTGAATGACGACCTTGTCAAAGATTCGATCGATATCGAAATCTAGGGGTCTTCGTAGCTGGACATCGATATTTTCGTATGGGATATGCAGGAGATGTTGATAGTGAATTGCATTCAGGCAATCGAGATCCGCTTTGATCGGCCCTTCAAATTTTATACGTGCCAGATACTGTTCTAGATTCATTTTTGTTCCGGGCTAAATGGAATGATTAGCTTACCAAAGCATTCAATATGCACACTCAGAATGAATACCCTTATGTGAACACGTCAAAAAGAATAACAGTTACCTGCCGTTGAACACAGATTACTGCTGGTGATAGAGATTATCTTTGGCGTCCTGGGCAAGGCTGGCGTCAACCATATACACTTCTTCCCTGGTGACTCCTTCTCCTCTGATCTGGTCCAACAACATTTTACCTAGAGTCGGCATTTCAGTTCTGTCCATATGCAGGCTTACATTCCAGAGTTTTGAACGAATGAATGCCTTGGCGCAGTGGAAATAGACCTGCTCTATATCAATGACGATAGCCAGTTTTGGTGGTCTTGCTTTTTTACCATCCACCACATTGTGAACCAGCATATCCAGATACTTTGATTCGTCAGTAATATAAGCCTTGCCATTTATGCGTAGGGTCTCGTTCATTCCAGGAATCATAAAGATCATGCCTACGCCCGGGCTGATCAGAATATTCGTTAAAGAATCTGCAAGACGATTCCCTGGTCGCTCGGGAATCAGCAGGGTTGTATCGTCCATTACTTTGACAAAGCCAGCATTATCGCCACGAGGTGACGCGTCGGAATCACCTCCAGAGCTGGTAGACAGGACCAGGAATGGAGAGCGGGCAATGAAATTCCGGGTATGAGCTTCAAGTTTATTGAGTACTTTTGCTTGTGTACTCGCGTGTACCTTGCCATTGATTGCTTGCAGTGCGTCGAGGTTCTCAATAAGGGAAATGTCTGTGGGTTTTGTCATTTCAGCATCCGTCGGTCATTTGTAATAGGGGGCGTGCTAAATGATAATACATCTCATTTGTAAATTGTAGGCCTGCTGTATAAGACCATGCTCCCGGGATCTCGGGATATAATGATTTGCCATAATTACAATTATGAAGGCAATCAAAGTGTCTATAAGCACCTTTTATATTTTGCTTGTACCTTATGATTTTGATTCCGCAGAGCAATTGCTGCTGTTATGCAAGGAACATGGCTTATCTATCAGCGCACTGATGACCCTTGGTAGGTAATGGATTGGGTGACTTTGTCTGCCCTGACAGATGCACTTGGCGGTACACCGGAACAAGTTGAGAATGCAGCGGAGATTGCGACGGAGCACAATCTGGGATTGACCCGTGATCCCATTGGCGATTAGGCTATAAACGTCATTGCCGTTCCTGTCAGTATTATTGAGTGTTAAATACCTGCAGTCTGGCTCGACGCTGATCCGCTGGAAACGTATACTAAATATACAGTCAACTATTGATAGAAATTTTGGGTAGAACAAGCACCGCGAGGCAACAACTGATGGAGGCCATTTCCAGCATGATGTGGCAGGGCAATTACGGCTGCCTCACAATCGATGCGATCTGTGAGCGAGCAGATGTAAGAAAGGGTAGTTTCTATCATTTCTTTAATTCCAAGTCAGACCTCGCTGCCGCTGCGATTCAGGCAAGATGGGATGCCCGTAAGCCTGCGATGGATGCGCTGTTCTCCTCAACTATCCCTCCCATGCAACGATTAAAAGCCTATTTTGATGAGGCCAGCAGCATACAAATGCGTGCCTTTAAAGAACAAGGCAGAATGCTTGGTTGTCCTGATTTTTCGGTAGGGGCAGAGATTAGCGCTACAGCGCCGGAAATCGCAGAAAAGGTCAGGCAGATACTTCGCGGCTCACTTCAGTACTTCGAGACGGCAATACGTGATGGGAAAGCGGCTGGCGTTGTGAATGTTGACGATGTGGCCGCCAGTGCAAGGATGGTCCTTAGTCACTATGAGGGTGTTTTAACCCAGGCCAGAATCCATAACGACCCCGATATTTTGGATGACATCTGGCCAGGCACATTGAGATTGCTGGGCATCACCTCTGATCAAGGTGCGAAGAAGTCTGTCTGATCGCGTCCAATTGACTTTACTAAATAGTCAACTATACTCTTCCCTCTCGCGATTTCGGGGGCAGTTAAGAGAGGCCCAGGTGCGGGGATTGTCGATGTCTACCATTATGGAGCCCGCCTTATTGATTCAATTTGTCTGCAACACGGGCATAATTGCGGGTAAAAAGTTACAGGTAATTGTTACTGGTTTTGCCACTGGAATTGCCGCAATCTATGAAACAAAGGTGCGGCGGCGTCATTTGCCGTTAACACTAAAATAAGCTGAAACGAAGATAATATTAGGGAGTTTAGATAATGAAGATTGGTGTCGTATTTCCACAGACCGAATTAGGGTCAGATCCAGCAACCATCGCAAGGTTTGCGACTACTGCCGAGTCACTTGGTTATGATCACATACTTGCATATGATCATGTTCTTGGTGCGAGCACCGCCAGCCGTCCGGACTGGCAAGGGCCGTACACCACTGAAAGTATGTTTCAGGAGCCCTTGGTACTGTTCAGCTATCTCGCTGGATTGACTAAGACTATCGAATTGGTCACCGGCGTGATTATTCTTCCTCAGCGCCAGACGGCGCTCGTTGCGAAGCAAGCCGCATGCCTGGACGTGCTTTCCGGTGGCAGACTCAGATTAGGTATCGGCACTGGCTGGAACGAAGTCGAGTACGAGGCCCTGGATTCGAACTTTAATGACCGTGGTATTCGTTCCGAAGAGCAAATTGATGTTCTTCGCAAATTGTGGAAGGACGAAGCCATTAGTTATGACGGCAAATGGCATAAAATTACCGATGCAGGCTTGAATCCATTACCTGCAAAGAGAGACATTCCTATTTGGTTAGGCGGCATGTCACCCAAAGTAATTGATCGGGTCGCGCGGATCGCGGACGGTTGGTTCCCCTTCGCTTCAAAGGAGTTGAGGAATCAGATCAAGCAGTTGCACGAAAGCGCGAAGGAAGCGGGTCGTGATCCCGCGGATATCGGAATTGAGTGCATCATCCCAACAAATATCAGTGCAGACAGAATCAAGTCGCTTCAGGATCTTGGCGTTAGCCATGTCGCGATGGTCACGATGAATCAGAATCTACCAGACACCCAGTCCCATTTTGATGCGATTGAAGAGGCCAGAGAAACGCTGGCGAAGATTTGATAGCGAAATATAAAGTAAGTGAAGCTAGTGGCCGCCCGCGGGAAGCCCGGACTAAAAACAGACTCAGCGCCAAATTAGAGGTTGAATAGAGATTACATGACACAGACAAACAACATCACCAATACTCAGGTCGTACTAAAATCACGACCGGTTGGCATGCCAACTGACAATGATTTTGATGTGCTGTCCGTTCCAATTTCATCACCTGGTGAAGGAGAAATGTTATTGCGCACATTATGGTTATCGTTAGATCCATATATGAGAGGCAGAATGAGCGACCGGAAATCTTACGCCAAACCTCTCGAGATTGGTGAGGTGATTACCGGTGGCGTCGTTAGCCAGGTGATTGAGTCCAGGAATGATGACTTTCCGGTGGGTACGATTGTTAGCGGAATGTATGGCTGGCAATCCCATTCGATCGCAAAGGCAGATGATTATCGCTTGTATAAGGTTGATCCTAATCTTGCGCCAATCTCCACGGCGGTTGGTATAACTGGTATGCCGGGGCAGACCGCATACTTCGGCTTGTTGCGTGTTGGTGAGCCGAAAGAAGGTGAAACCGTGGTCGTATCTGCAGCCTCTGGCGCCGTCGGCTCTGTGGTGGGCCAGATCGCAAAGATAAAAGGTGCACGAGCTATCGGTATCGCAGGCGGAAAGGAAAAGTGTGACTATGTTGTTAATGAGCTGGGCTTTGATGAGTGTGTTGATTACAAAGCTTCAAACTTTGCGGAAAAGCTCGCCGGGGTTTGCCCGGACGGGGTTGATATCTATTTTGAAAATGTCGGTGGTCCGGTACTCGACGCTGTAGCGCCTCTACTTAACAAAGGTGCACGTGTGCCGATATGTGGTTATATCTCAGCCTATAACGCCACCAGTGACGACCAGATTACGCCGCCTGAGGCTGTGTTTGCTGCCTTGGAGCATCCTCCTTTTAACCGCTTCTTCATCGTTACAGAGTGGATCGAGGAATTTGAAGAATCCACTCGGGTCCTTGGAGAATGGATTAAAGAGGGCAAGCTAAAATATCGGGAGACTATCATTGAGGGCTTGGAAAATGCACCCAGTGCGTTTCGAATGTTGTTTACGGGCGAGAATTTTGGCAAATTAATGATTAAGGTTGCAGAGCCAGAGTAACTTAACGACACTCCTGAATGACAAGAAAGGGATAAAGCTAATGATTCAGCGGGTAATCGGGCAGACAGAACTAAAGGTCGCAAGGGTAGGCCTTGGCTGTATGGGGTTATCTGAATTCTACGGCCCACCCACGGATATTAGGGATGCCATCAAATTGCTCCATGAGGCGATTGAATTGGGGGTTAATCATTTTGATACTGCTGAGTCCTATGGCATAGGCAGTGCTAATGAAACATTACTGGGTCAGGCATTTGCCGATCATCGCGACAAGGTGATTATCGCTACCAAGTTCGGCCCCTTGAGAGACCCTGAAACGGGAGCGCCAATTGGCCTTGATGGTTCTCGTGAGAATTGTAGACGGGCAGTGGAAGGATCACTAAAGCGCCTTCAGACCGATCATATCGATCTCTACTATTTACATCGTGTTGATCCCAATACACCTATCGAGGACACAGTCTCGGCAATGGCAGAACTGGTGCAGGAAGGCAAAATCGGTGCGATCGGTTTGTCCGAGGCCTCTGCAGATACGATTAGACGGGCCAGTAAAATTCACGCTATATCGGCTGTTCAATCTGAATACTCGATCTTTAGTCGCGACATTGAAACTGATATCTTACCCGCCTGCGTTGACGTCGGCGCGAGTCTGGTCGCATATTCGCCGTTGGGGCGAGGCATGCTTACGGGGAGTTTCAAAGCGACAAGCATCATCGAGAAGACGGATTTCCGTGGCAGTATGCAGCCACGATTTGAAGGGGATGCCTACACGGCCAACCTCGAACTGGTAGAGCAGATCACCAGGCTCGCGGAATCCAGGGATGTTAATTCGGCACAGGTCGCACTTGCCTGGGTGATGCAAAAAAGTGAGATCGTGCTGCCAATTGCTGGTACCACACGGCTGGAAAATCTAAAGGTCAATATTGGTTCGCAAGATCTGGTACTGAATGCAGATGAGATCAACCAATTAGATAAATTGGCTGATCGTGTTCAGGGTACAAGGTACAACGAACAAGGTATGGTGCGTTTGAACGGATAGGGGTTTAGGATAATTGAGGTAATAGATTTCAATTGCGGGCCTGAAAGATGACAGATGACAACGCAGAATATGAAGATCCCGCTCGCATGACGGTGCGCCGAATGCCTTTTTCGTTCACCAGTTCGACAGACGCGCACTGGAATAAATCCAAACCGGAATTTTCTCAGCTGGTCAATGCTGCATCCTTTGGTATGCCGTACCTGGAGCCGTACCTAATTAAGACTATGCGGGAAGCTCGTTCGAAGATCACCGATGAACGACTGAAGGAATCACTGGATCTCTATGTCTTTCAGGAAGCCCAACATTATCAGCAGCACAAGAAATACAATGATCAGCTTGCTGCGAGATATGACTGTGTAGCGAGCATCGAGAAGGTCCTTGCCGATGACTATAAGAGATTGGGTAAAGAGAAATCCCTGCGCTTTAACATTGCTTACGCGGAGGGTTTCGAGGCGATGGCTTTGGTCATTGGGCATATGTTGATAAATGACCGGGAGTTTCTGTTCGGTGGTAGCGATACATCTGTTGCATCCTTAGTCCTCTGGCATTTTGTCGAAGAGATAGAACACAAAAACGTTACCTTTGAAGTATTTGAACACCTTGATGGCACATATCGTTGGCGAATATTTGGGCTCTTCTATGCTGCGACGCATATTATGTCCAGAACCGGTCAGGGCTATCGCCAATTGTTGAAGGAAGATGGTCTGTGGTCAAGCTTCGCAAGCCGCTTAAAGCTCATGAAATTGTTGGTACGAATATTTAGCAAGTTACTGCCCGGTGTATTAAGAATCTGTATGCCAGGATATCGCCCCGCCAGCGTTAAAGACCCGGAGTGGGCCAGTGATTGGGCGGAGATCTTCGAGCATGATCCCGACCAGGTGGCTCAACTTGATACCAATCGTTTTGATAGCAACATTCCGATACCGTTGGCGATACTCCAATACCGTTAGCGATACTACCTTTGGCAACACTACCTTTAGCCACATAGGGAAAGACCATGTCTGGTGACTCTTCGGCGGTTTTCGCAATCCTTTCACTGAAATCTAGAACCAATCTAAATACTAATGGAGCCAGGAATGAGGATGGACTAATTCCCATTCAAGGCAGAATTGGTATTCAAGACATCTGGGATTGTAGATAGTTCTGTGATCCGACCTTGTCGATCAGCTCAATCTGAGTTTCCAGCCAATCTACATGGTCTTCTTCTGCATCCAGGATGTCCTGGAATAGCTCACGGCTGACGTAGTCGGAGGCCGACTCGCAATGAGCGATAGCCTCGCGTAGCAGAGGAATAGCGATTAGTTCCAGCTGAAGGTCACAGCTCAGCATTTCTTCGACATTTTCGCCGATCATCAGCTTTCCGAGGTCCTGGAGATTTGGCAGACCTTCAAGAAACAGGAGCCGATCAATCAGTTTGTCGGCGTGTTGCATCTCCTCGATGGATTCCTTGTGCTCCTTTTCTGCCAGTTGCTCAAACCCCCAATCCTTGTACATCTTTGCGTGTAAGAAGTATTGGTTAATGGCCGTCAGCTCATTCTTCAGCACTTTGTTGAGGTAGTCGATAACTTCAGAAGATTGGGGTTTCATTTCTAATTTCCTTCTACTGGCAACAGCAGCGTGACGATAACTGGATCTTACTGCAATGCGCCAATGTCGGGTAACGTCGTTGCTATTTGCCAACGCTACTAGAATTGAGAACTATTATCATTTACATTAACTCTTTGATCATCTAGACTGGATTTCAGTTGTAAATTCAGATTCAAAGGCTAGGCACAATCACATGATTGTTTGTGTATGTAAAAAAATCAATTCGGCCCAGGTCAAAGAAGCCATTGATCGCGGTATCACCGATGTTGAGGAGCTTAGTGAGCAGCTGGGGCTCGGCACTGGCTGTGGTCGATGTGTGGAATTCACGCGGCAATTTGTTGAACAGCAAGTCCTTATCGTTAAAAGCAGCCGTTAATAGAAGTCCCTAAGCAGCGCGCTGTCTAAAGTCTGGCTCAAACGAGTCCTGAATCCATCCTTTCAAGAAATATACCTCTCCCTTTTTAGCCCGTCTGGTGGAATACCGGCCATGGATCCAGCAGATTATTGCCCCTAAATGGCAGCAGATCGCCAAACTGAAGCATGACGTGTTCGCTTTGGCTTGGGCGAAGAAACATGTAATCGTCCACTTGAAGATTCACCGATGTGGATGTCGTGTAGGGGCTCTGATTAGTGCTGTGATATATCGGGTCTGCTACACCGGCGGGGGAAACTACCTTCGCCTTCCAATAACCTCCATAGATGAAATATAACCTCCTCATATTTGGATTCCACGTGGACCAGATCTTGGCAATTTCACCCATTCCAGGAATCATTAATTCATCGTATCTTTTCAGGATAGGTGTCGCGATAAATACTGCGGGAAGGTTTTCGGTCAAATGATAGGTATCAAAATCTGTGGGTTTCACAACGCCGGAACCTGCTGACAGGTCATTCATGGTGCCATCATGTTTGTATATGCCGAGCGTGTGACTGCCGGCACCGTTTAGCGTTAGGCCTTCTGTATCAAACCCGGCAGCTTTGGTCTTGTTTATAAAGCCTTTGTAGATGTCCAGAACACTGGTAACTGCCTGGTCTCCCATCGCAGAATCCCCTGCCAGATGTGGTTCATAACCCATTAGGCCAGATAGTGTGAGGTGTTGGGGATCATCCTTTATTAGTTGCAGGAGGGGTGTAATGGATTCAGGTTCTGGTAAACCCCCACGATGAAGGCCGACATCCAGCTCAAAATTGATGCGCATCCTGATGCCCAGTTGACGTGCAAGCGCCTGGTATTGTCGTAACCGTTCGGGGGTATCGATGAGCCATTGGACCTTGGCTTCAGCATCGTATTTCGTAAGATCAAGTTTCTTGTAAAACGTCGCTGCCGCTGCCACGGGCATTGGTTTACCGACAAGTACATCGGCTTCGGGGAATGAGCTTGCAATTGCGTTCATAAATGGCTGGTGAAACAACATTAATGAACTGGTCATTGCACGCTGCATGACCCGTTCCAGCAAAGGGATCGAAGGCAAAGACTTAACGACGATTCGATACGTCTTGGCACTGCCAACTGATTGCGTAATGTGGTCAATGTTGGTTGCCATGCGATCAGCATCTATAAGCATTACCGGCCTGCCGGGTCCGTCGCGCTTCAGTAGATCGTTCAAATTTGAAAAGTACGCGTTGTGAGGCGCGCCTTCATCTCTGGGGCGCCAGAGAATTGCAGCGCCCCCTGCCGCAAGGGCGATGCCTGCACTACCTTTTAATATTGAACGGCGTTTCATTATTCCACTCCAGGAAATCCAGGATGATGACTATCAGGTGATTGGACATCAGTGCCAGCGCATACAGTATAGATAAGTCGTCCTACCTGTGTAGGCTGGTATTCATCTTGAGTGTTGTCAACGATAACAATCTATTGCACGTGGATAGCCGGATGTTTATTAATGGTTATTAGCGTTTTTCAGGATGTATGTCCGCAAGGGATTCGGCGAATGTTGAAATTTCCTCACGACTATATTTGGTAGATACGCGTGTAGCAGAGGTACCCTGATGCGTCAGGCTAACGCCGGTGTCCAATAAGTCTGACCCGATAGGATTCATCACCTATCTGAATAATATCGCCGTGAACAATTTTCCGCCTCTTTTGGGTTTCAATGACTCCGTTTACCGAGACAAGCCCTTCGGCGATCGTTGCTTTTGCTTGCCCGCCACTAGCGACGATTCCTTCAAATTTTAGTATCTTAAAGAGCTCAACAGGCTCATGGGTAATTTCAACTTCATTCATCTATTCGACCCGGGCAACAATTTGCTTGATTTGAGAATTGGGGTAGGGTGGTCGTTCTACTGGTTCTGCTTTAAAGTCATTATACTTTTCATCTGGTAGATATCCTGCATGATGCAGAAATATTTTATCGCGAGGAATTGTTATGACGATCGGATTAAAGATCATATGTGGGCTGTATGCGGCGCTCATGGCCTTGTTTGGCGTTCGTTGGTGGTTCGCATTTGAGGATATTGCCCTCGAGTGGATGGTTGAGCCTGTGGGTGTCCATGGGGTTAATAATTTAATGGGGGATATGGGTGGCTTGTTTTTTGGTACAACCATTATGATAGCGTTAGGGCTCCGGGCTGGTCATTCGGTGTGGTTGCGGGCGAGCGCCTTACTGATGGGTATTGTTGCGCTTGGGCGCTTACAGGGATATGCAACGCTCGGCTTTGTGCCAGAGACGGTAGTGCCACTGGTATTTGAAATTGTGAGTTGCGGCATATTGGTCTGGACACATATGAGAATGTCTGCCGAACATTCAGCTTAATCCTGTAATCTCATCAGCATCCATGCGGTTTGGCTCGGCACCCTTGCCCTGGTATCGAAGTGTTAGAATATAGTCCTGACATCACCTGGTTTTACTTTTGAGCGCTTATACAATCCATATTCCGCCACCTTGTGATGAGGAAATCGAAGTACTGTATAGCGACGACCATCTGTTGGTGGTGCGCAAACCTGCTGGTTTGTTGTCTGTACCAGGACGTATCGTGAAAGACTGTGCCTTGTCACGACTTCAGTTCGATTACCCGGATATCCAGATCGTACACAGGTTGGATCTGGATACTTCCGGGATACTTGTATTCTCTCTTTCAAAGCTGGCGACCTCAGATATTAATCGTCAATTTAGAGAGCGAATCGTAAAGAAGCGATATGTGGCGGTGGTGCATGGCTGCGTTCTCGAGGACAAAGGAGAGATTGAATTGGCTCTTCGTCCTGACCCTGAGAACAGGCCGCGGCAGCTCGTTGACATGGATAAGGGTAAATGGTCCCTCACCAACTTTGAGGTGCTCGATCGTGAGTCGAACCAGACTCGTCTTAATCTCTTCCCGCTAACTGGCAGGAGCCATCAATTAAGAATTCATATGGCAGAGATTGGTCATCCCATATTGGGTTGTGACTTGTATGCGCACGAGAAGGCTTTCAATATGGCAGACCGCTTACTGCTACATGCTGCGGAAATACACTTCACTCACCCGGTAACGAAAGACTGGCTGACATTTGAGAACCTTCCGCCGTTTTAACTCATCGGAATACTGGCGATTACATGTGACTTCGTCCATCAACTACCGTTGCATTTCTGGCCTTTCCAGAGTGAGCGCAGTATTATTGATGCAAATGTAATTCTGCCTGCGCTAACTGCTCAATAACGAGCGACATCATTGGAGTCGCCCCCAGTTCCTGTAAAGAAGCGCCCGTTGTTCTGCCAGTGTGATCGATTGAGAACAACCTTCCAGTCATTTTGACATCAACCATTCTTTTACATGCCCTCCTAACAGGCAAATAGATGTCTAAATCAATTCTGCTGCTTTGTTTCCTTGCATCAGTCGCGTCGTGCACACCAATGCGTGTGAGCCCACCTGAATCGGTGGATGAGCTCCTGTCCGGGGTTGCGCTGTTTGGTGAAGAAGTGGGCGTGTCTGATATTTCTGAAAGTGAAGTGCTTGCCCTTGACGATGACATGCGAGAATTTGTTAGAGCAAAGGCAGGTGGTCTGCCGACGGCTAAATCCAGACTAAGACGGCTGCTTAAAGGAATGATTACCGATGGTTTGCTTAGTCTCGACTACGATCCTAATCTTACCTACACAGCCAAACAAACATTTCACTCTCGTCAGGGAAACTGTCTGTCATTTTCCAATCTCTTCGTTGCAATGGCCAGGGAAGCGAATCTGGAGGTTTCTTTTCAAATGGCCGATATCCCGCCCAGCTACAACTCTGAAGGCGACTTCGTCTTGTTGAATAATCACATCAACATATTAGTGAGTGGTATCAGGAGTGATACGACATTCATGCAGGATTTTGTCGTGGATTTTAATACAGCAGAATACAACGGTAATTATGACACTAAAAAGATGAGCGATACCTATGCGCTGGCGCTATATTTTAGTAATCGTTCAGTTGAATCGATGCAACAGAATGATATTCGTTCAGCGTTCAGATTTTTAAAGAAGGGGATACAGCTTGACCCTGAAATTGCAGGTCTTTGGGTGAATCTTGGCGTACTGTATTCAAGAAACCAGCACGATGAATTCGCGGTACAAAGTTATCAGCAAGCTTTGTCGATTCAATCATCTAACAAGTCCGCTCTGGTCAATCTGGTGGCTGTCCTCGGTCGATTGGATCGGCCTTCTGAGGCTGATTATTACTTGTCCCAGGTCACTTATTATCGGGATCACAATCCGTATTACCACTATAGTCTTGGGCAGGCGGCATTCAATAGACGTGAATTTAACATGGCGCTTGTGAATCTTGATGATGCTATTCGATTGAAGAAGGATGAACATCAGTTCTATTATCTTCAAGGCCTTGTCTATCTAGCCATTGAGGACATCGCCAAGGCAGACAGGAGCTTTGTGAATGCCAAGAAACATGCAGAAAGAGAACAGTTAATTTCTGCTTAGTCATTGAATATAAAGAATTAAAATGCTTGAAATTATTTTAGATATTTGAGAAAAAAGTGAGAAATCGCTCATTTAGGTCGATTTTTGAGTAAATTAGTCGTTGTTCTTATTCTGATACAAGCTCAGTTCCTCAAAAAGTGTGAATGGTTCTCTGCGAATTAGCCTTATTAAAAGCCGTGCTTTTTCTTCTCGACATGGCCCAAGTGAAACCATGTAAACTAGCGAACTATTTAGATGATCGCGGCAACTAACTTCTAAACCAAGAGGGTAAAACCTATGGGACGTTTTCTAATCGCCCTGATTTGCGTCGTATTAAGTACTGGAGTGACCGCTGATGGTCCTCAAGATGCAATGGGCCAATACTTCCAGATACTGAATAACAGAAACTACGAAACTATCGGTTCTTTAATGGCAGCGGAGGATATGAATCAGCTGCAAGAGCTGATGGTTAATGCCATAAGGAAGCAAGTTCGGGTCGGGCGCTACGACATTCAGAAGCGTGTATTCGGCAAGAAGGTATCCATGAAGGTCATTAAGGAGACCACTGCAGATTTTTATATAGGTCAACTGGCTAAGGAAATCCTCACAGCGGCAGATACACAACACCTGGTTGTAGATGGGCAAGAAGTTCTTGGTCGTTTTAATGAAACGGCAGAGATGGTACATTTTCTTGTACGGGTGCACATGACACAGGGCGAAACATCCGCAAGTAATATTCGCGTCTACACCTTGGTTAAGGAAGGTGAAATCTGGAAGATGAAATTTCCGGACATCATCAAGCAACTGCTTCAGGTAATTGAAGTATCCGCCACTCAGCGATTCGGTTCCTGATTTAAAAAGACGGACTCACGCGACAACAAAAATTTGATACTATTCGCGGCGGAAGAGCGTCGCCCCCGGTGGGGCGTGCGGCCTTCAAAGCCGTTGAACTGCTGATAAAGTGGTTGGTGGGTTCGACTCCTACCTCTTCCGCCAACTACCTATATAAATCAATAACTTAAATGACAATATGTTCTATACATACCAACTTACATGCCATTAGAATTTGCATGAAGCTGTAGTTCGCTTTACCAAAACCAATTCAACACCACCCTTTTCTCACAGACCCGCACCCCCCTACCCCCACTTCACAGAAAGGGACTCCTGCACTACATAGGTATTAGTGGTTTGGACGAGTGGTATGGGCTGATTTTAGTTTAGGTAATTCTCTCCTTATTTAGATGAGTTCCTTAAGCACGGACTCGCTCAGGAGATTACGCGCTCCCTTGGGTCTTCCTGCAGGGTTTCCTGATTTTTACCACTCCACGATACTCCGGTGACAAGTTCCCCCCGGCCAGGATATCGACTTCTGTTGTCGGTATTTCGATACCTTTCTCTTTCAGGAAAGCATTTACACGTTTGCCGTTTGGTGATGCGCTGAATGTATAGAGATGCATGGTTTCTCCTTGAAACTGTAAGTTAGGATTGGATCTATTACTAATTGTTGGGTTTATGCGCCGTTAGTTGGAGTATTCGCCGATCAGGCGAATTCGACTCTCCGTCACCGGGTGCGTGGATAGGTAGTTTAGAAGTGCGTTACTTTCATCTGCGTCTCCACTTTTACCAGCGCAGTCGGCCGTATGGTCTTGTGCAGAATCCTGGCTTTCAATTTCTGCAGTATCAGTCTCCACATCGTCACAATCCCCGCGACGGCCCTCGAGGCGGGTCATGATAGCCCCAAAATGAGCGAGATCGATTCCATGGTTATTCATTTCTGCCAAGGCATAACGATCTGCTTCCTCTTCGAACCGCCTGGAATAAGCAGCGTCCAGAAATATCGCGGGCACGCCAAGCACAACATCCGCAGTCTCGATATCCCCTGTGATCAGCACCACCAGAATGGCTATTGCTGAATCCTGCACAACCCTTCGCAGAAAATGCCGGTGTTGCAGGTGACCAATCTCGTGAAACAAGATCGCAATGAGCTCGGCATCGTCTTCAGCCAGCTCCACCAGTTCATCCGTAAACACAACCGTGCCATCCGGCAACGCGAGTGCGTTGGGGCCGATGCCTCGCCGAAACTCAAGTCGGCGAACATTGCCTTTCTCGAGATACGGCGCAAATGTTGATTCGACAGCACGCCGTCGCCATTCCGGTAATTCACTGGGGTCAAGCCATACTCTGTCCAGAATATCGAGTGAACCTTCGCCGGACAGCGCGACTATCTCGTCAGGCATTTGATATGCAATCACTTCCGCAATTGCAGGAATACCTTTCCATACAAAAAGAAAGATAAAAACGACGGTGAATATCGTCGCCCCGAATACCCAGCCCAGATTTGACTCCAGGGCATGCAGAAAAGAGGAATTTGAATGATGCTGCACAAGGTAGCTATCAACCAGATCATTATGTGGCGTAACAAATTGCGAATCATCTGGAAATCTAAAACTGCGAGGAACGTTGGCCAATCGGGAGGACACTTCAACCTGATCAAGTTGAACCACAGTTTGAATTGTTTGATCAAAGACTGTCTGGACTCGCAGTTCGCCTGCATCTGTTAAAAGCAATACGGCGTCTTTTGATTGAGAGCTCTTACCATCGGAATAGTGACCCTCAATTCGGGTTAGCACCTAGGTGACGCCGATATCGAAGTCGAACACCTCACCTAGTTCTTCACCCAGAGCGGAGACATTTTCTTTTTCCGCCGCAGCAAAACTGTCTAGGGAGCCGTTCGTGACGAAGCAGATATTGTCCGCGAAATATTTTGTCATACGCACCTTGGCAACCGGTAAATACAAACCCAACGTCAAGACAATGAGTATCAGGTTAACTAACAAAACCTTGGCGTAAGGTGCCATCTGCAGGTCTGCCGAAAACTCATGGGTTGCGAGCATCGTTGAGTTGTAATAAAGGTTTGAAAGAGCAACGATCGGATAAACCAGTGCTAGAAAGTAAACAATCAGAAAAGCCGCAGCA
>JAYGEX010000010.1:0-72996 GCA_046582185.1 Pseudomonadales bacterium
AAATATCATTAAAAATCATGTTGTTAACATACTTAGTTATGAATCAATGTAAACAAGCTAGTATCAACAGTCGAATTACCCAATTCAGCTATTTTGATTCATTTCTAATGTATAAACCCGAAAAAGATGACTAACGGCAGCAATTCCCAACTGTAGAGACATGAACCAGGAGATGAGACAGAGAGCCTTTACTCACCCTGTCTATTCACAGAGCGCCGATTTCGCCTGCAGAGACTCCAGTAGCAGCGCCTGATCTGTTCCATCGACAATCGAAACTTCACCAATAGACTCAACCAATATTAGCCGTATTCCCCGATCGGTTGCCTTTTTGTCTATTTCCATCAGGGAGATGAACCGGTCCGCTGTTAGCCCCTCAGGAGGACTTACAGGCAATAGAAACCGGCCTACCAGAGATTTTATGCGCCCTGCATCTTGCTGCGATATCCTGCCGCTGCGCATAGATAAATCGGCAGCAAGGACCAGGCCTGCTGCTACCGCCTCGCCGTGGAGCCACTTGCCATAACCTTCATTGGTCTCTATTGCATGGCCAAAAGTATGTCCGAGATTTAAGGTAGCCCGGGCACCTTGTTCTTTCTCGTCTGCGGAGACAACTTCAGCCTTGATTTCACAGCTGCGCTTTATCGCATGTCGAATCGCAGCATCTTCCAGCGCCAGCAGGTCGTCAACATGATCTTCCAACCATCGAAAAAATTCGGCATCGGCAAGCACACCGTGTTTAATAACTTCTGCAAGCCCAGCACTAAGCTCACGAGCAGGCAAAGTCTTAAGTGTAGAAGTATCGATTATGACGGCCTGAGGTTGGTGGAAAGCGCCAATCATGTTTTTACCAAGGGCATGATTAACTGCGGTCTTGCCGCCAACGGAGGAATCTACCTGTGCTAACAAAGTTGTCGGAACTTGAACAAAATCTACGCCTCGCTGATAGCTGGCCGCCGCAAAGCCGGCTGTATCACCCACAACGCCACCGCCCAGGGCGAAAATAGTGGTACTCCTATTATGTTTTTGAACTAACAATTCTGTAAGAACCTGTTCAAAAGATTCCAGGGTCTTAAATTGCTCACCATCTGAGAGCTGAATTACATCACAGTCAATGCCATCAAGGGATTTCAGAAGTCTATCAAGATAGAGAGGCGCAACAGTCTCATTGGTAACGATAAAAGCCCTATCCCCATTCACCACTGAATGGAGGAGATCTGAATCTGTCATCAGGCCTGGGCCGATATGAATTTCATAGGAGTCAGGACCCAGGTCCATGATCACAACATCACGATTTAAGTTCATAGATTCTCTATCTTCTTGGAAAGCAGCACGCTGCGCTAGTCCTGAACCAAATCATCGTCTTTGAGATGATGCAGTATAGTTGCAACTGTTTTACGGCTGTTACTATCGCCAACAAATACTTTAAAGTCCGCTACTTCACTGTACATTGGGCCGCGAATATCTTTGAGCTCAGATAGGACTTTTCGATGATCAACATTCTGTAGCAGTGGCCGTTTCTTGTCTTTTTCGGTACGTTTTATTTGTGTTTCAAGGGAGGTATCCAGAAAGACGACAATGCCCCGAGACTGTAAGTGAATCCGATTAGACTTTCTCAGTACCGAGCCACCGCCCGTGGCCAACAAAATCCCTTCTCTTTGGGTAAGTTCGTCAATAACGCTACTCTCCCTATCACGAAATTTATTTTCACCTTCAACATCAAATATCCAGGTTATCTCGGCCCCTGCCTTTTTTTCGATTTCCTGATCAGAGTCGATGAATTGCAAGCCCAGCTCCCGCGCAAGCAACTTGCCAATCGTCGTTTTACCGACGGCCATGGGTCCGACAAGAAATAGGTTTTTACTCTTTGATAGGCGCATGTATCAGTGATAGTTCGTTACGGGAGGTAAATTACGCCGCGGGATGATGGCCCCGGCATCGTACTTAAGTTAGTGCCATTCTATAACAATCTTGATAATCGGAAACCGGGAAGCCTCGGGGCTTCGCGGTTTCGGCAACAGTTTATCGATCCGTCAGTGAATCTTTAATAATACGAGGTGTGATGAAGATCAATAGTTCCTGCTTCCGTTCGGTCTTTATGGTTCTTCGAAATAAAACACCAACGTAAGGAAGATCACCAAGCCACGGTGTTTTCGTCACAGATTCTGCCACCCCGGTGGTAAAAATCCCGCCAAGAACAATGGTATCACCATTGTTAACCAAGACCTGTGTCTCAACGGAGTTGGTGTTAATGCTTGGTACACCCTGGGGGCTGATGTCACCCACTTCATCAGATGTGACCTTCAATTCCATAATGATTCTGTCGTCCGGCGTGATCTGAGGCCTCACCTCGAGACCCAGAACGGCCTCAGCAAAGGAAGTGGTGGTTGCGCCACTTGATGAGGCTTCCTGATAGGGAATTTTTGTACCTGACGAAACACTAGCCTTCTGTTTATCGGCGGTGATGACCTTTGGCCGGGCAATAGTTTCCACAGTGCCCTCTGACTCTCTCGCAGACAGTTCGAGTTCCAGGAGGTAATTGCTGTCAACAATACCTACTGCAAACGCAGATGCATCAACCCCCGCAACACCCAGGTCGATGACCAGATGCTCAGGGCTTGTAAAATCAATGGGCCCACCAGACACTTGTCCATCCCGAACCTCGCCTACGGTTGTCAGCG
Organism: Pseudomonadales bacterium; assembly: GCA_046582185.1. Lineage (GTDB taxonomy): Bacteria > Pseudomonadota > Gammaproteobacteria > Pseudomonadales > Azotimanducaceae. Next base: position 2,679 of record JAYGEX010000010.1, read on the forward strand.
AGCCACCAGTTTGTGTCAGGATAGAGCCGTCATCATGATATCCGGTAGAAAATCCACCCCAGCGTACACCAATGGAGCGGCCAAAACTGGACGACGCTGTAACAATTCTTGCCTCGATTAACACTTGTCGAACTGGCACGTCTAACTTATCAAGCACTTGACGAAATTCATTAATCTTTGCGGTGGTTTCCGTCAGGATAATTGAATTAGTGCGCTCATCAACAATAACTGATCCCCGGGCGGAAAGAACACCTTCAGCATCAGTACTGGACTGAAACAGGTCAAATATCTCCGTGGCAATAGCATATTTTACCTTAATAAACTCAGTTCTTAGCGGAGCGAGCTCAGATATCTGCTTTCGGCTCTCAAGCTCAAGCTTCTCCCGTGCTGCGAGCTCTGCAGCAGGCGCAATCATTAACACATTGCCGACCAGGCGCTTATCAAGTCCTTTGGTCTTCATAATAATTTCAAGAGCTTGATCCCAGGGCACATTCTTTAGCCTTAATGTAATTCGCCCCCCAACAGTATCGCTAGCAACAAGGTTTAAATCGGTAAAGTCAGCGATCAACTGCAAAACAGAGCGAATCTCAATGTCCTGAAAATTAAGAGACAGCTTTTCACCCCTGTAGCGGAAGACATTATCTTCGGTGCCATCCTGTCCAATACCTCCCAGAGGTTTCACTTCCAAGGTGAACAAATTATCAGCCTGATAAGCCAGGTAGTCATATTCACCTGTAGGCGTAATAATCAGAATCGAATTGTCGGATTCAGGGAGAGAATCAACTGTCAATACTGGTGTCGCAAAATCCGACACATCCAATCTTCGCTGAAGTTTCTCTGGTATAAAAGTATCCATGAATTCAACCTTGATGTTGCCGCCCTGGCTGCTAACATCGATGCCAATGCCTGGATCGGATAGCCTAACAATAATTCTACCCTCACCATTTTCTCCACGGCGAAAATCTATCTCCACGATCTGAGGTATGTTTCTCTCATTGCTCTGTGGTGCACTCGTGAACGAACTTGATAGATCAATAGCAGCAAGGCCGCTAGAGTTTTGATCGAGGCCAATCAGCACATACAAAGAACTACCTTCTATTCGTGTCGTATAGGCTTCAAGTTCCGTTAGAGACACAATAACCCGCGTTCGATCACCAGCTTCCACCACCGTAACACTTCGTGCATTGCCACCACCAAGAGGATGATATTTACTGGACAAACCACTTGAGACGCCTATCAGGTCGAGCGATATCCTCGCAGGTTGTTCTATCGTATATCCAGTCGGCAACGGAGGAACACCATCAAACATCATCCGAATTTCAACTTTGCCACCTGGCAGTGATGAAAATTCAATATCCTCCATTATCACATCGGCTACAGCAGATGTGCCGAAGATGCCAAAGGCAATGATCGCCAGATACTTTCGAACGCCCATCCAATATTTCCCTGCAGTCACTTGTTCTGTCTCTGTGAGTGCGAGTTTACCCCCATAAATCTAACGGTCATCAGTTAAGACCTTTGATTTCGATAGTTCTTGGTCTTCTTAGCCAACCACTGGCTCCGTCGCTAACAATTTCAATAATGTCAATTCTGGCATCATTAATACTCTCTATTTGGCCCCACTGGGTGCCAATAAAATCCCCTACTTGCACCCGGTGCACACCAGCAGAGTCATCTCGAATCAGCGCCCACGTTTCATTCTGTTGCTGCAAAGTGCCTACCATGGAAAGCGATGCGATGCTAAATCGCTCCAAGTACTGCTTCACGTGGTTTCTCGGTGGCTTAACGCCAATATTTTTCTTTTTTGATTCAGATATGGTCGGGCGAACTACCGGCGCTTCAAATGGACTTCGTAAATTTGCCGCGCCATATGCAAACGGTCGGTATGGCTCAAATTCAGGCAAAGGTGCAATTTGGCCTCTTGGTTTATTTTCGACTTCCTTCATGAACGCTCGAATATCGGCATTCTGATCGCCACTGGAGCAGCCAGCCATAAACAATATTATGCAAAGCACGAAGCGAAGGTTAAGCAGCCCAAGTGGGTTGGAACTTAGCCCGACGGTTAGATTGACAGTTCGTCTATTCACCTCTAACCACGCTCATCGTTGTATCGATACGTTTTTGCGAGAATTGACATACGAAGAAGCCCGCCAGATGGCTCACCACCTTGTTGTTTTGCCCGGCGACGTCGTTCAGGCTGTATTGTGAAATCGTGCAAAGTTACAATTCTTGATAAATCTGCTACGTCGCTAACAAATGATCCCAGGGCGTGGTAACTACCGGTAACTACGATCTGAATAGGCTTTTCGATATAAAACTCATGTAGCTGTTCGGGCTGAAGATCGATAGTACTGAAGGCCAGGCCATTCTTAAGACCTACCAAGGTAATGTCTTCAATCAGACCAGGTATTTCGGTATCGGATGGCAATTGGCGCAGGATGGCATCGAACGACTCTTTCATCTCTTTTTGCTGAATTCGGTAATTTTCCAGATGGGCTGCTTCAAAAAACTTCTTTTCATAGTCCTCTCGCAGCTGAACCTCAGTTCTTTGTACTTTAGACAGATCCTCTTGCAGGTTCGTAATGTGCAAGAAATAACCAAGCGCAAGGGCAGCCACAAAAGCAAGAACCCACATGATGATCTTGATTGCCATTGGCCAGGAGCCAACGCTATTGAAATCATTTAGCTGGTCAACATCAAAACTCTTAATGCTATCCAGAAGATCTTGCATAGCCATTGCTACTCAGCCTCCGTCTTCTTTGGCACACTTTGTTCAACGCTTAGCGAAAACTGACTCGCCTGTGGGCCGTAATCCTTATCCGCATTAATTGCTGTTACGTTTGGCTTATCGAACCAGCCAGAATCTGAAAAATTACGTAATTGGCTGGAGATGTTATTATTAGATTCAGCGACTCCCTGAATCGCGAGTTCTTTGCCAATCAACTCCAGGTTGAAGAAGAACACTCTTGGCGCTAACTGTCTGGCTAGTTCGTCAAACAATCGTACAATAATTGGCCTGTTGCCTTGCAGTTCCTGAATAACCTTCATCCTCGATAGAAGCTCATTTCTCTTTTGCTGCAGCAACTTAATTTCGTCGGTCCGACCTTCCAGAATCTTAATTTCCTTACCCAGAAATTGATTTTTAGACGTCTGGACATCTATTGAATTGTTGTAAAAACGGTCAAAGCCCCCGACTATCACGCCAGCCAGCAGGAGAGTCCCAACAAGTATATTAAGGAACTCTTTCTTCTCTTTCTCTCGGCGTTCTTCACGCCAAGGAAGTAGATTGATTTTTATGTCAGCCATTTGCTAACACGTCCCCCGTTCTATTCTCGTATTAGTTGCAGCTCGCATCAGTCGAAGCTCCGGAGCGCCAGGCCGCATGCAATCATTAATGCCGGTGCATCGTTACTCAGATTCGCTTCATTCACCTTGGAAGACAAGGACATATTGACAAACGGATTCGCAATGGAACAAGGCGTTCCTAATTTGGCAGCAACCATATCTGCAAGCCCATCTATGGAGGAAGTCCCGCCAGCCAGAATAATATGATCGACGTCATCATAAGCGCTGGAGGAATAAAAGAACTGCAAGGATCTTGTCACCTGCTGAACCACGGCCTCTTTAAAGGGTGTTAAAACTTCAGTTTCATAGTCATCCGGAAGACCGCCCTGTTTTTTGGCAAGCCCTGCTTCTTCAACAGACAAACTATATCTTCGCTGAATCTCTTCGGTGAGCTGCTTGCCACCAAATAACTGTTCACGAGTATACGGCGCGCCAACACCCGTAAGTACACTCAGGGTTGTCATGGTCGCACCGATATCAATGATGGCAACTATCTGGTCTTCGGCCTCCTCCCCTTCAGAGGTGAAATCAGCCCGAACCAGCTCAAAGGCACGCTGTATACAATGCGCTTCGATATCAACGACCTTGGCTTTTAAGCCGCCTATTTCCAATGCAGCTTCGCGCATCTCAACGTTCTCACGCCGACAGGCTGCCAGCAAAACTTCAATCTGCTCATCGCTTCGCGGCGACAAACCCTGCACTTCAAAATCCAGGGAAACTTCGTCTAATGGATAGGGAATATATTGGTCAGCTTCGACCTGAATCTGGTTTTCCATTTCATCATCAGAAAGGCTTGCACCCATCTCGATGGTTTTGGTGATAACCGCTGAACCGGCAACAGCAACAGCGGCAAATTTTACCTTGGTCTTGCAACGCTCGATCAATCGCTGGATGGCTTCACCCACGCCTTCGACGTCGCTGATATTTTTTTCCACAACAGCATTTTCCGGAAGCGGTTCAACACCATAACTCTCTACCTGGTATTCATTTCCGGAACGACTCAACTCCAACAACTTCACTGACGTGGAACTAATGTCCAGTCCGAGCATGCTGTTTGTTCCCTTGCGGAGAAAGCCAAACACTATGATTTCCTATTTAGTTCACACACTTAACGATCTTCCTTGCAATTAGGCATTAAATAACACCTTTTGACTAATCGCAAACAATTTAAATGAAATACATCTCGTAATCCTTTCATTTTACACAACTTTTTCCCCCTGGAACCCTGTATATTTTAACCGGGCGTAAGCTCGAAAACACAACACCTTGTGTCCTACCCTACCGAAAAGCACAAGTTTGACACTAATGAAGCTGGTTCCTGTCTATAAAGCACATGATTTGAACAAAAAACACAGAGCCAAATTATTGTTAGCGTTGCAAAACAATCTCTTACGAAGGAACGTCGGACTCGCGCACGAGCCCCAGCGGACTTAGAATACGGACGAGAAAAAGCTAGACCCTATTATCATCAGGGGCTAGTCATTATAATCGGATTTGCAGGGCTTCGAACCTCACCATTCGTTGCCAAATACGTAAATCCATTCATTTCTTTTCTAATTTTCAAATATGAGCACATTTGTGAGGGCAGTTTTCTGGAGCACTTTCGCGGCTATCTGTGGCTGTACGCTCTTCCTGTCCGCTGCATTCCTCTACCTCAATCCCCAGGTACCAGCCTCTTCAACCTTCAGGAATGTCCAAATCAGAGCGCCATTGCGAATCTATTCAGCCGATGGCTTGCTTATTCAGGAATTTGGCGAACGTCTGATACCCGTCGAATACAATGATATACCGCCACTCTTTGTTCGCGCCCTGCTCGACACGGAAGACAAACGATTCTTTGAGCATGGCGGCATAGATCTGATTACCCTGATGAATGCTTCATGGCAGTTGATTCAGAACCAAGGCACTATCCGCAGTGGAGCATCAACCATCACGATGCAACTAGTGAAAAACATCTCCGGCGAGTCTCAAGTCAAATTTATTCGCAAGTTCAAAGAGATGCTGCTTGCACTAAAAATAGAAAACGAACTCAGCAAAGAGGAAATCCTTGCCCTGTATCTGAATATCATTCCATTTGGCAAACACGCCTTTGGCATTCAGGCTGCTGCCAATACCTATTATGGAAAGGACGTCAATCAACTCAATCTCTCCCAGATAGCGATGCTCGCGGGTATTCCCAAGGCACCTGAAAAAGGAAATCCAGTCAATGGGCCAGCACGAGCCTTAGATCGACGTAACCTGGTGCTAAATCGTATGCTTGCACAGGGATCAATCACAAAGCAGGCATTCGACGAGGCGACTTCCGAGCCCATAAGTGCCAAGATGCATCAACGAACGATAGAACTCCCCGCATTATATATAGCCGAAATGGTTCGTAAGCGCTTACTTTCAATGTATGGTCGTAAAGCCTACAATCAGGGTCTAGTGGTTCACACGACAGTCCATGCAAAACGTCAGCTGGCGGCAGAGCACGCACTACAGAACAAACTGAGCGAATACGACCGAAGGCACGGCTATCGCGGACCTGATTACTCCCAATTGCAGGGTACCAGTGAGTACATTGCAGCTCCGGAATACGGCTACCCATCCAACTGGATAGATACACTTCGCCAATCCCAGACCTTAGGCAACCAACACCCCGCCATTGTGACGACAATCAAAGAGGACAGCATTACCGTGCTCAACCGTGATCTACAATCCCTTCAGTTGAGCTGGGAGAGCATGCAATGGGCAAGACCCTATATCACAGTAAATTCGAAGGGCCGCAAACCCGCTCAGCCATCTGACGTTGTCTCCGTGGGAGACATGATCCGGATTGAGCCAACAGCAGAAGGCCTGTGGAAATTGGGACAGGTTCCAGATATTCAGGGCGCCCTCATTGCACTTAATCCAAACGACGGAGCAATTGAGGCACTGGCAGGTGGATATGATTTCAATTTAAAACAATTTAATCATGCCACCCAGGCAAAGAGACAGCCGGGCTCGAATTTCAAACCATTCTTTTACGCCGGGGCTCTTGAGAATGGACGCACCGCGGCATCAATTTACAACGATGCGCCAATCGTTCTACCTGGCGGCGAACAGGAAGAAACTTATCGTCCAAGAAATTCAGGTGATATCTTTCATGGCAAAATGCGCCTTAGAGAAGCCCTGTATCGGTCTGTTAATCTGGTTTCTCTGCGGGTCATACTTGATTTTGGCGCCGATAACGCAATCCGCTATGTTAAGCGCTTCGGCTTCGATACCACTAATTTTCCAAGGAATGTCCAGCTAGCATTTGGCGGCGGAACCATCGCCTTAACGCCCATTGATATCGCAACAGGCTACGCAACATTCGCGAATGGGGGCTTTAAGGTTACTCCCTATTTCATTGAGCGCATTGACACCATCAACAACGAGACCATTTTTGAAACAAACCCAAAAACAGTATGCAGTGATGCTTGCGATAACCCGGCGCCAAGGGTAGTAGAGGCGCGGGTTGCATTCATCATCAACAGCATTCTCAGCGACGCCATCCGGCGAGGAACGGGAACAAAGGTAATGAAAGTGTTAAAAAGAAGTGATCTGCGAGGTAAGACAGGTACCACAAACGACGCCGATATCTGGTTCTCTGGATTTACGCATGATCTGGTGGCGACAGCCTGGGCGGGATTTAGCGACAACAGCCCGGTAGGAAACAGGGAATGGGGGTCGACGACGCCCATAGAGACCTGGATTGAGTTTATGGCAGAAGCACTGCCGCCAGAAGATGAATCATCAATACTACCGAGGCCCAGCGGAATGGTATCAGTCAGGATTGACCCTGAAACAGGATATCGTGCTGAACCTGGGGCGCCAGATGCGATCTTCGAAATTTTCCGCGAAGAATACGCTCCTACAGAAATAGTTGCCGACAAATCGATGGAAGAGGCAAACCCTTTTCAACAGATATTTTAGCGCTGAAAATATTTAATCGATTCAATAAGCTCGGAAGACAGGTAAAAAAAACCAGGCAAAAAAAAGGTGCCATCGGCACCTTTTTCATAAGCTGTTACTTTGGAAAAGTGCCTACTTGGCAGCTCCGCGAGCACCAAACCGCTTATTGAATCGATCAATCCGGCCAGCGGTATCAATCATTTTCTGCTTGCCAGTATAAAAAGGATGGCATTGAGAACACACTTCAAGGTGGATGTCCTCACAAACAGTGGAGCGAGTCTTAACAACATTACCGCAACTACAAGTTGCCGTAATATCTTCGTACTTTGGATGAATCTCTGCCTTCATTGGGTCTACCTTACTAATCGTCGTTTGCGTGTGACACTTCAAAATTTTCTTTTCGGCCTGCCCTTTCAACTTGGCTCCAGAAGTAATGATCTATTTGTAGAAACTAAGTAGCAAATTCTTGGTACAAAAGCTTGCGATCAAAGCCCTACTACGGCGAGCAATCTTCATTACTGGTGCTTGCTGCCATTTCTCACTGGATTTGAAAGGGTGCGAATGATACCAGAGTCCCCTTTTTTAGCAAGAAGGGATTAGCAAGAAGCACATCACCTATTATAGCCATGCCGGTGTCGATAACCCCCTGGTTCACTTTATTCCAAGTGCATGCCCCAAAGAGCGTGCATAATACGGACTGATGCAGAAATCCTCGGCCAAATATCTTGATGTAGCGGTGCCCACCCCACTAAGAAGATCATTCCAATATCTGCCAATTGATGGCGGTGATGAGGTCAAGATCGGATGCCGGGTACGAATCCCGTTTGGCAGGCAACGCCTGGTCGGAGTTGTTATTGGACTATCAGCCAAACCAGCTACAGATCCTTCAAAGTTGCGACCCATCACCGAGGTCCTGGATCAAGAACCCTTGCTCCCCCATGCGCTCTTCAAACTATGTATCTGGGCAGCAGACTATTATCACCATCCCATTGGCGAAGTACTGGCAACAGCCCTTCCAGTCCTACTGCGCAAGGGCAAGGTCAGGAGTGAGCCTCGTTACAAGTTAAACGCAACGACGCTCGGTAATGAGATCGATCCTCTTGAGCTCAAGAGATCAAAAAGACAAACTGCATTGCTGATGCTCTTGAGAGCAGACCAAAGTTTGGAAATAAACGACCTGAGAAAACAAGGCTTCAGCTCATCGATAATAAAAGCACTAATTGAAAAAAATCTTGCCCAGTGGCAAGAGATACGGCAAGAAAAATCTGCATCTCATCCTCCCGAAAGAAAGAATGAATCTTTAATCGCTAACTACCAGGGAATCGAACCAAATCCCCAGCAACGCGCTGCTATAAGCAAAATTTCCAGTCAGGGTACTTATCTGGTTCACGGCATCACCGGCAGTGGCAAGACAGAAGTTTATCTCCGCAAGATCGAACAAACGCTCACCCGTGGCAAACAGGTAATAGTACTGGTTCCGGAAATCGGGTTAACGCCACAAACTCTGAGCAGGTTTACAAATAGATTCAATGTCACCACCGAATTGATTCACTCCGGATTAACTGACCTGGAGCGACTATCCTCCTGGCGCAAGGCAGCAGACGGAACAGCAAAGATAATTATTGGCACCCGCTCCGCTATATTTACGCCCCTTAAAGATCCTGGCCTGCTGGTGGTTGATGAAGAGCATGACGCCTCATTTAAGCAGCAAGACGGCTTCCGCTATTCTGCGCGAGACTTGGCTGTTATGCGCAGCCATCTCGAAAATATACCGATTATCCTGGGCTCGGCGACACCTTCCCTGGAGAGCCTTCGTAACTGTGCCACAGGCAAATACACCCTGATCAAATTAACTGAGCGAACCGGCGGTGCCAGCATCGAAGAGTATCAACTAATCGATCTGCGCAACCGGAAAATTGAAGGTCCAATCTCCGAGGAGTTAATAGCTGCCATTGCATCAGAACTTCGTAGCGGCAACCAGGTATTGGTATTCATTAATAGAAGGGGTTTCTCTCCCGTCGTCTACTGCCAGGACTGTACATGGATCGCAGCTTGTAATCGCTGCGATGCGAGGCTGACTTATCACCTCGCCCAGGGCAAATTGATTTGCCATCACTGTGGGTATATCACGCAGCTGGTGAAGGCCTGTGGCGAATGTCAGTCTTCCAGGCTAATTCCTTTGGGAATGGGGACTCAACGTATTGAGGAAACGCTCTCGGCCTCATTTCCAGAATTTCCGGTCCGTCGCATTGATAGAGATTCAACACGCAGGAAAGGCGTCCTGGAGAAGTATTTGCAGGAATTAAAGTCCGGGCAGCCTATGTTGCTGGTGGGCACGCAAATATTGGCGAAGGGGCATCACTTCCCGGACGTTACCCTGGTCGCAATGCTTGATATCGATGCAGGTTTCTACAGCGCCGACTATCGTTCCATGGAAAAGACCGGGCAACTTATCCTCCAGGTGGGCGGGCGCTCCGGTCGTGAGGGTAAGCCGGGTAAGGTCATCATTCAAACCCAATTTGCGCAGCAGCCAATTCTGAAGACCTTGCTCAACGAGGGTTACGATTCTTTTGCTCAGGCAATCCTTGAAGAAAGGGAAAGCAACCTGCTGCCACCATATAGTTTCCATTGTTTAATGCGTGCCGAATCTCCACAGAGAAATATTGCCATGGATTTTCTTGATGCGGTGGCCGAGAAAGCACTCTCAAACACCTCAGTTGAAATGTTGGGGCCTGTACCCGCAAGTATGGAGAAACGAAGTGGAAAGTACCGGGCACATCTTCTCTTTTCCAGTCGGTCCAGGGCCAGGCTCCACCATGCAATAGCGGAAAAGATTAAGGTAGCCGAGGCGTTAAAGCAGTCGAAGCGAGTCCGCTGGTCAGTTGATGTGGACCCAATCGAACTGCTTTGAGAAAGGTGCCCAACGAAACGGAAAATCTGAAGATGATCTTTTGCTATAATTTCAGTTCAAATCAACACATGCCCCCGCCCAAGGTTCAATGACTCAGGATTTCGCAAAACGCCATCGTACACAGAGCAAGGCGCAGGCCCCGGTACCGAGCTGGGCATGGTTTGTCACTGGACTCATCGCTGGCATTTTCATTTCCTTTCTGGCTTACCTGTGGAAAGTGGTTCCTGCTGATCCGGAGACTGTACAGATCAAGGAACTTCCAAAAGCCCAGCCAGATCAGCTGGTAGAGGAAATGACCTTTGATTTCTACGATCTCTTCCCAAAATCCGAGGTTCCAATCGTCGAGGAATATAATATCGAGGGCTTACGGGTCGAAAGCGCGGAACCCTTTGACTATTTACTCCAGGCTGGTTCTTTTCGAAATCCAAATGATGCAAACCAACTCAGGGCCGAATTGATACTGCTTGGCCTCGAAGTATTTATCAAAGAGATAAAGGTCGACGACAACCAATGGCACCGGGTGATGGTCGGTCCACTGGCCAGTGATCTGTTGCTCAATCGAGCCCAGGACAAATTGGCCGCTGCAGAAATTGAATCGATACCATTTAGGGTAAAACGCTGAATCCATAGCAACTCTGGTTCGCCTTACAAGAAACCAGCCATCCCTTAATAACAAACCTTGAAATCGGGCTATATATGCCCCATCTTCTATAGTTCAATTAGACGCCATAGGCAGCGATGCCTTTCTTTTCGCCATCACAAGCAGGAACCGGGTTTGGAACAATTTAGAGGGACAACGATACTTTCAGTTCGACGGGGTAATTCCGTCGTCGTCGGCGGCGACGGTCAGGTGACCATGGGCGACACGATCATGAAGGGAAATGCTCGCAAGGTTCGACGATTGTACAAGGACACGGTCATCGCCGGGTTCGCTGGCGGCACTGCAGATGCATTTACGCTCTTTGAGAGGTTTGAAGGGCAATTAGAAAAACACCAGGGTCATCTGGTAAGAGCGGCGGTAGAGCTTGCCAAAGACTGGAGAACTGATCGCGTCTTAAGAAAACTGGAAGCGCTGCTGCTCGTGGCTGACAAAAACGACTCACTTCTTATCACGGGAACCGGCGATGTGGTTGAACCTAGCGATGGAATTATGGCGATAGGATCCGGCGGCCAATATGCGAAATCAGCCGCACTGGCGCTGATGAATAATACTGATCTATCAGCTCGCGACATCGTTGAGAAAGGCCTGGAGATCGCAGGAGACATTTGTATATATACCAACCATCAACGAACCATCGAAGAAATCAATTACTAGATCCAACCTCCAGGACAAATTAAATTCTATGTCGAATATGACACCAAGAGAGATCGTCCATGATCTCGACAAACATATCATTGGCCAGTCTGATGCAAAGCGATCTGTCGCCATTGCGCTACGAAACCGGTGGCGCAGATTACAGCTCGATCCAGCATTACAAAACGAAATATCTCCAAAAAATATCCTGATGATCGGACCCACCGGTGTCGGGAAGACCGAGATAGCCAGGCGACTGGCCAAACTTGCCAGCGCACCATTTATCAAGGTTGAGGCTACTAAATTTACAGAAGTCGGATATGTGGGCAGAGACGTCGAATCCATCATTCGAGATCTGGCGGAAGCCGCCATTAAGATGTTACGGGACAAGCAAATCAAACTGGCGGAGCCTCGCGCCGCCGATGCTGCTGAAGAGCGCATCCTTGATGTTTTATTGCCGAGCGCACGAACTACCGGGGATGACAAAGAACAGAACAGCAATACCCGCCAGATATTTAGAAAGAAGCTGCGTGAAGGTGATCTTGACGACAAGGAAATTGAAATCGACATTCAATCAGCATCGATCGGCGTAGAAATTATGGCACCTCCAGGCATGGAAGAAATGACCAGCCAGCTACAAAATATGTTTTCCTCCATGACACCCGGCAAGATAAAATCGAGGAAGCTCAAGGTTAAAGATGCTCTCAAACGCCTCACTGAAGAAGAGGCTGCAAAGCTCATCAACGAAGATGACATGAAAGCAAGCGCAGTCGAGGCGGTGGAGCAGACCGGTATCGTTTTCATCGATGAGATGGACAAGATCTCAAAGCAGGGAGAGCGAGGCGGCGCAGATGTTTCCAGAGAAGGCGTACAGAGAGACCTATTGCCATTAATTGAAGGATGCAACGTATCCACCAAGTACGGCATGATTAAGACAGACCACATTCTGTTTATCACTTCCGGTGCATTCCATCTCAGCAGGCCATCTGATCTGATTCCGGAACTACAAGGGCGCCTTCCCATCCGTGTCGAACTGCATGCGCTCAGCGTTCAGGACTTCGAGCGCATTCTGACCGAGCCTGCCGCGTCCCTGACGGAGCAATATCAGGCGCTTATGGAAACCGAGGGCCTCGACCTGAATTTCACCAGTGAGGGCATCACCAGAATTGCAGAGATCGCCTGGCAGGTAAATGAAAGCACTGAAAATATTGGCGCAAGACGGCTGCATACGGTTATGGAGCGGCTGCTCGAAGACATATCCTTCAATGCCGGGGATCCCGGAGTAAAGCAGTCGGATACCGTCTTAGTTGATGCAGACTACGTCGATGAGCACCTTAAAGACCTGGCCGGTGACACTGATCTCAGCCGATACATCTTGTAACTCAACCGCGAGCTCCCATGGCCCCCAACGAAATCAAATTCCACTCCCGTTCCGCAACGCTGGAGTTGATCTACGATGATTGTAGCCAGACATTATCCGCAGAATATCTAAGGGTCTTCTCCCCCTCAGCGGAGGTACAGGGGCACTCCCCGGAACAGGCGGTACTCCAACACGGAAAACGCGCGGTGACGATCAGAGATATCGAACCCCAGGGCAACTACGCCATCAAACTGGTCTTTTCCGATGGTCACGACACCGGCATCTTTAGCTGGAAATACTTACGAGATCTCGGCGACAGCCTGGATTCAAACTGGGACGGCTACCTGAAACGCTTGGAAGAAGCCGGCAAATCCAGAAACGCGCAATTTATTGCTGTTAGTACTTAATCCAGCTCTTCGGGCCCTCAAAGCCTAATCCGAGCTAGGGTAGACCGTATGCGAAGCCAAGCCGAATGTAGTAAAATGGCAGACCTTAGAGAGGTAGATAGGTCAAATGTCGCAAGAAACGCATTTTGGGTTCAAAACCGTACCGATGGAAGAGAAAGCCGGCAAGGTCGCGGGCGTTTTTCATTCCGTTGCGAGCAGCTACGACCTCATGAACGACCTGATGTCTCTCGGCAGTCATCGGCTTATCAAGAGATTCACCATCGAGCTTACACGCGCCAGAGCCGGAGACAGGATCATGGACCTTGCCGGTGGAACCGGCGATCTCACAGAGAAGTTATCACCCCTCGTCGGCAGAGAGGGCCAGGTCGTACTCTGCGATATAAACGAATCCATGCTGAACATGGGAAGGGACCGCTTACATAACAAGGGCATCGTCTCCAATGTTGAGTTTGTGCTCGGTGATGCGGAGCGTCTGCCCTTTCCCGACAACTACTTCAACGCGGTAACAATGGCTTTTGGCCTGCGTAATGTGACGCGCAAAGAAGAGGCTCTCAAATCAATATTACGAGTACTCAAACCAGGCGGGCGGCTCATTATTCTCGAATTCTCCACAGCCGTTAATCCGGGTATTCGGCGGGCATATGAGGCATTTTCCACCCTTTGGCCCAAAGTAGGCGAACTCATCACCGGCGACAAGGAAAGTTACCAGTACCTTGTGGAATCCATCAAAATGCACCCCACCCAGGAACAACTTGCAGCCATGATAACGGACGCTGGCTTTGCGTCCGTTAAGTATGACAATCTGTTAAACGGAGTCGTTGCCATTCACCAGGGTGCCAAGACAAGTCATGCGCCTCTTTAGGATCCTGCTTATCCTCAAAGTGGTGGTCAGCCATCGTTTTGATAAATTGCTCCCTGAAGGCACTAAGCTACCATGGTGGCTGAGAATCGTGCTGAGCCCACTGGCAATTGTCCCCGCACCAAAAAACCACCCTGCCATTTCGCTAAGACTCGCAATTGAAGAGTTGGGGCCGGTCTTCATTAAATTTGGGCAAATATTATCCACCCGAAAAGATCTCTTCAGCAATGAATTCTCTACGGAATTGGAGAAGCTACAAGATCGAGTACCTCCCTTTGATTCCGCAATATCGATGCAGATTATCGAGCAGAACATCGGCCAATCAATATCTGAAGCATTCACAGACTTCGAGGAAACACCTCTCGCTTCCGCGTCACTGGCCCAGGTTCATGTCGCCAAATTGTTTAGCGGTGAAGAAGTTGCCATCAAGGTTATTCGCCCGGGAGTTGAGAAAACAATCAAGCGCGACCTTGAAGTGATGTTTCTGATTGCAAGCCTGGTGGAAAAATTCTGGGAGGAAGGCAAGCGCTTGCGCCCCATAGAAATTGTTCACGACTATGAATCGACTATATTGAGCGAACTAAACCTGGAGTTGGAGGCTTCCAACACCGTCAGACTCAGAGACAAGTGGCTACATTCCAACAAACTGTACGTGCCGGAAGTCTATTTGGAATACTCCAGCAGGAACGTCATGGTGATGGAGAGAATCTACGGCGTAATGGCGTCGGACATTGAAACCATGAAGGCCAACAATGTTAACTTGAAAAAACTGGCATATCTTGGCGTTGAAATATTCTTTACGCAGGTATTCGAGGACAACTTCTTCCATGCCGACATGCATCCAGGCAATGTCTTTGTGGATATTAGCGATCCGGACAACCCCAGTTATATCGCATTGGACTGCGCCATCATCGGATCGTTAACAGACAACGACAAGAACTATCTGGCGAAAAACCTGCTGGCCTTTTTTCATCAGGACTATCACGAAGTTGCAAGGCTCCATATTGCCAGCGGCTGGGTCCCTCGAGATACCAATATTAGTGAATTCGAGGCCGTGATCAGGAGTGTCTGCGAGCCAATATTTCAAAAGCCTATCAAGGACATATCCTTCGGCAAGGTACTTTTGAGCCTCTTTCATACTGCCCGTCAATTTAATATGGAGGTTCAACCGCAGCTTGTCCTGCTACAAAAGACCTTACTTAATATTGAAGGAATGGGTCGACAAATATATGACGAGCTGGACCTCTGGGAAACCGCAGCTCCGTTTATGGAACGCTGGATGGAAAAGAGAATGGGTATACACCAACTGCTAAAAGTCATCACCAAGAATGCCCCCAGATGGCTGGAGCAGCTGCCAGAGATTCCAGATCTTGCGTTTTCTGCAATGACCGAACTGAAGCAGCTTGGCGACAATGCCCATTCGCAAACTGAAGCCCTAAAGGAGCTGCGGGACGAGCTACACCGTAAGAGTCGCTATCAACGCCTTGGCGGAATCGCACTGATTGCGGCAATTTTCAGTTCACTTATCCCCTTCTCCACTTATGCGGCTGGCAATGAAGTCCTGCTGAGCACCTCTATTTTGGGCAGCATTGGGATCTATTGGATGTATATCCACAGCTAGCGGGGCAGATATGAACAGTGATACTAAATCATGGCTGGATAGCGTCAAATTCGACGACAAGGGACTAGTCCCGGCAATCGCCCAGGATTCAACGGACAAGCGCATTCTTATGATGGCCTGGATGAACAGGGAATCGCTCGGGGAAACAATGGCAACGGGCAAAGCCGTATATTGGTCCCGCTCTAGAGGCAAATTGTGGCGCAAGGGGGAAGAGTCCGGCCATGAGCAGCTCATTAAGGAAGTACGCCTTGACTGCGACAGCGATGTGATAATATTGATGATTGAACAGATTGGGAACATTGCTTGCCACACGGGAAGGTCAAGCTGCTTCTACAGAATCCTGAAAGATGGAAATTGGGCCACCGTGGATCCAGTGATCAAAGATCCTGGTGAGATATACGACCATCACAACAATGCAAAGTCCTAAATTCACGAAGTAGCAAAGAAATAGAAAGTGATGAACCAGAAAGCTAAGAAACAAGAAGCACAGAAGCAGGACGTAAATGTCTGACATTATTAAGCAGCTCTATCTGGTCTTGCAGGACAGACGAAATGCGGACCCCGCAGAATCTTACGTGGCGAGCTTACACAAGGCCGGATTAAACAAGATACTGGAAAAGGTTGGAGAAGAAGCGACGGAAACAATCATTGCAGCTAAAGATGCTACAGTTTCCACAGATGTAGAGGAAGTAATCAAGGAAACCGCAGACCTCTGGTTCCACACATTGGTCATGTTAGATCACCTTGACATAAATCCAGACCGTATTATGGCGGAATTGGAAAGCAGATTTGGCACATCTGGTATTCTTGAAAAAGAGTCGAGAAACAATTAACTCAAATTGAACAATTTATACAGGTCCCGGCAATCTCTATACCGTAAAGAGTTATCGAAAAAGTTACGGGAGTTATCACCGCAAGTTTAGCGAGCACCAGGAACAGAAATCGGAGCAAATTATGTCATTTGGAATTACAGAACTCGTCATCGTCTTAGTCATCGTGCTGCTTTTATTCGGCACCACAAAACTCAAGTCTCTTGGCAGCGACCTCGGGTCCGCCATCAAGGGGTTCAGGACAGCAGTCTCTGACGAAGACCAAAAAGAAAAAGAAAAAGAAAACGAAATCAAGACCGTCACTGACAGCAGCGAAGAATCACCTACTACTCTGCAGCAGACCGAGAAGACAAAGAGTAAATCTTAATATTCGGACCTTTCTATGTTTGACATCGGTTTCCCCGAACTGCTCATCATTAGCGTGGTAGCGCTACTTGTCATCGGGCCGGAAAAGCTCCCCGAAACGATTCGAACCATATCCTTATGGATCGGCAGATTTCGTCGCAGCTTCGCGAACATCAAACAGGAAATCGAGAAGGAAATTAGCGCCGATGAAATACGTTCGCAGCTTTATAACGAATCAATCATGGAAGAGATTGCAAAATCCAAAGAAGCGTTTAACGAGGTAAAAGACAGCGTCAATTCCGCCATTAACGATGTTGGCAACTCCGCTGCAGAACTTCAGAAATTACCGGA
This sequence comes from Pseudomonadales bacterium, assembly GCA_046582185.1. Lineage (GTDB taxonomy): Bacteria > Pseudomonadota > Gammaproteobacteria > Pseudomonadales > Azotimanducaceae. The sequence goes on from JAYGEX010000010.1 coordinate 19,917, forward strand.
ACAATCCAGGCCGGCTGATGAAAAGGATACCGCCGGGGCGATAAAGACAGCAGAGGCGACCAGCAGCAAGTTGCATTCACAGGAATGAACCACCAGGAATCAAGCACAAGCGCAGAAACTGATCAGGGCCAGCCCCTGATCGATCATCTTATTGAGCTGCGAACCCGAATATTGCACAGCATGCTGTCGGTGTTAGTTATCTTCCTGCCATTATTTTATTTCGCCAACGATATCTACACCTATATCTCTGAACCACTCAGAGCATTTCTACCGGAAGGCACAACCATGATCGCAACAGAGGTTGCTTCGCCGTTCCTAACGCCATTTAAGTTAACCCTGGTCCTTTCGATTTTTGCGGCGATGCCATTCATTCTGCATCAGATCTGGAGCTTTATCGCACCCGGGCTCTATTCCACGGAAAAGAAGATCGCATTGCCCTTACTAACGTCCAGCGTCATCTTGTTCTATACCGGCATCGCATTCGCGTTCTACGTCGTATTCCCGCTTATCTTCGGCTTCTTCACCAGTGCCGCTCCTGAGGGCGTAACCATCATGACGGATATCAATCGATATCTTGATTTCGTGCTGAAGTTATTTTTTGCCTTTGGCCTCGCATTCGAAATACCAATTGCTACTATTTTGCTTGTGTGGACGGGTGCGACCACCGTCGAGAACCTGCGCAAGAAGCGCGCTTACGTTATTGTTGGTTGTTTTGCGCTCGGGATGTTACTAACTCCACCCGACGTGGTTTCACAAGTTCTGTTGGCCATTCCAATGTGGCTGCTCTATGAATTTGGGATACTGTTCTCCATGATGGTGCAGAACAGGAATGAACAGGGCAAGGAAAAACAAGAATCCTAAGCAAGCGGGACTCCTTACTATCAGGGAGGTTTAACTTTCCAGTGTAAAGGTTACCGGCCCATCATTGAGCAATCTCACCTTCATGTCTGCGCCAAATCTCCCAGTTTGAGTTCGGCATAATTCTGCTGCTTGCTCAACAAACAACTCGTAAAGGCGTTTCGCTTCCTGGGGCGGCGCTGCACTTGAAAACGAGGGCCGAAGGCCCTTTTTGGTATCAGCGGCTATAGTGAATTGAGATACAATCAACAATTCTCCCGCAATATCCACAAGACTGAGATTCATGTGATCAGTCTCATCCGGAAAAACGCGGTAATTGACGACCTTGTTGGCAAGTTTTGAAGCTCTGGCCTCCGTGTCTCCTTTCTGCACGCCAAGGAACAGCAAGATTCCGCGGCCAATCTCACCGACAGTCTCCCCATCCACAACGACCTTTGCTTCGCTCACCCTCTGGATCAATCCAAGCAAATAAAACTCCTGCAGCGTTTAAACGCCGAACTCGTCTTCAAAGCGAAGCGACATGTCCCGCGTCGCCCTGATCAAGGCATCAATCAGTACGGGTTCAGTCGCTGAATGTCCGGCTTCACGTACGATATAGAGTTGTGAATTGGGCCACGCCCGATGCAGCAGGTGAGCATTCTCCAGCGGAGATACCATATCGAATCGCCCATGAACAATAATACCGGGGATATCCTTGAGCGCACTCGCCGCCTTGATGAGCTGATTTTCTTCAAGAAAGCAGCCGTTGGAATAATAATAGCTGCCGATCTTACATCTCGCCAAGGCTCGATGTGGATTGGAGAAGTGCTTGATCAATCGCTGATTAGGATGCAAGGTTGCACAGTGTGCCTCCCAGCTGGACCAGGATTTTGCCGCACCCATGCGCGCCAATTCGTTTTCACCGGACATTAGCTTGAAATAGGCGCCGGGAAAGTTGTCATGTTTGTCTTTGGAAACAGGAGCGACAAAATCTTCCCAATGATCAGGGAAAAATTGGCTGGCGCCTTCCTGGTAGAACCAGTCTATGTCCTTCTGACGACCGAGGAACACACCCCGTAAAACAAGCCCCAGGGTTCTATCTGGATACGATTCAGCATAATTGATACTGAGTGCCGAGCCCCAGCCACCGCCAAACAATACCCATTTTTCTACGCCCAGATATTCTCTGATCTTTTCCATGTCAGCGACAAGATCTGATGTATGGTTATTCTGTAATTCACCATGGGGGGTAGATCTTCCACAACCCCGTTGATCGAAGAGAATAATTCGATACTTCTCGGGATTGAAAAAACAGCGGCTATCGAATTCACAACCCGAGCCAGGGCCAGCGTGAACAAACAATACAGGTATCCCGTCGACAGATCCGCTCTCATCAATGTAGAGCTCATGAATATCATCTACTTGTAAGCGGTGTCGAGCGTAAGGCTTTATTTCTGGATACAACGGTAACATCATTCGTCCCCTGGCTTTGCTCCTGACTTTGCTCCTGACTTAAGAGCTGATCCAGGCAAGCTTAAGCCTATTCCTGCTTAGTGAGGTTTAGAGGGCTGACGTTCCTTAAGCAACCTTGGCTCGTTCCGCCCGCTTACGTTCATTCTCTGTCAGCAACTTCTTTCGAATTCTTAAATGATGCGGAGTTACTTCCACCAACTCATCATCAGAGATAAATTCAAGCGCCTGCTCTAGAGTATGTTTAACTGGTGGAGAAAGCACGATATTCTCGTCTGTTCCAGATGCCCTGACATTGGTTAGCTGCTTGCCTTTCAGCGGGTTTACAACAAGGTCATTACCTCTTTGATGTAATCCCACTACCATGCCTTCGTAAATTTCGGTATTAGGAGGGATAAACAATCGCCCTCTGGCTTGCAAATTAAACAACGCAAAACCCAGCGCCTTACCACTGGCCATTGAGACCAGTACGCCATTGCTACGCTTATGAATTTCGTGGCTGACTATCCTTCCATAATGTGAGAATACGCTGGTAACAATTCCGGTACCGGAAGTCATGGTCATGAATTCAGTTCTAAAACCGATGAAAGACCTGGTGGGAATAAGAAACTCCAAACGCACCCGACCTTTTCCGTCAGGCATCATATTGGTTAAATCTGCCTTTCTAATACCAAGCGCTTCCATTACAGAGCCCTGGTGAACTTGCTCGACGTCGAGCAATAAATTTTCAAACGGCTCTTGAATCTCACCGTCTACTTCTTTAAATATGACTTCAGGGCGCGAAACACCCAGCTCATATCCTTCCCGGCGCATCGTTTCAATCAGGACACCAAGATGTAATTCACCCCGGCCCGACACTTTGAATTTGTCAGCACTATCGGTCGCTTCAACTCGCAAGGCAACGTTATGGAGAAGCTCTCTATCCAGCCTCTCCTTGATATTACGACTGGTTACAAATTTGCCATCCTGGCCTGCGAAAGGTGAATTATTGACCTGAAAGGTCATGGAGATAGTAGGCTCATCAACCTGGAGCGGTGGCAGAGGATCTGCATGCCCAGGGGCACAAACAGTATCTGATATTTGTAGTCCATCGACGCCGGATATACAAACCACATCACCCGCATAGGCGATGGGAATTTCAACTCGTTCCAGGCCCTTATAACCCATCACTTGCAGAATTCGCGCCTTCCTTTGCTTACCATCGCCATCGATGACAATGACCTGACTACCTGTCGCGATTGAGCCGCGAGAAATTCTACCCAAGCCGATGATGCCCACGTAACTACTATAATCCAGGGCACTGATTTGCATCTGCAACGGCCCTTCGATATCCACATCCGGCGCTGGAACATTGTCCACGATTGCCTGTAGCAGACAGGTCATATCATCTTCAATAGTGTCCGGCGTTAGCCCGGCCGTGCCTTCCAGAGCTGATCCATAAATAACCGGGAAATCCAATTGCTCATCAGTGGCCCCAAGATTGTCAAACAATTCGAAGACCTCATCCACCACCCAGTTTGGCCGGGCGCCGTCGCGATCAATCTTGTTAACCATTAATATGGGGTTAAGCCCATTTTCAAATGCTTTTCTTGTCACAAATCGCGTTTGCGGCATTGGCCCTTCAACGGCATCCACCAATAGCAGAACCGAATCGACCATTGATAAGATTCGCTCAACCTCGCCGCCAAAGTCGGCGTGTCCTGGCGTATCGATAATATTGATGCGGAAGCCGTTCCATTCCAATGTGGTATTTTTTGCCAGGATGGTGATGCCACGCTCTTTTTCAAGATCGTTGGAGTCCATCAGGCGCTCACCGTCGGACTCGCCGCGATGCAAGGCACCGGCCTGGGAGAGTAATTTGTCAATTAGCGTTGTCTTGCCGTGGTCGACATGAGCAATAATCGCTATATTGCGAATGTTTTGTTTCATGGGAGTATATAGAGAGGTACGTGAAGAACGCGGCATTATACATATTGTGCACGTTTTGCATAGTAAACATGGACAGTCGTAGGCTTTTAAGACGTATAATACGCGCTCGAAAATTATAGTAGTGATTCACAAACGATGAGTGCAACGCAGAGAAAAGCCGTTTCCCTGATATCTGGCGGCCTGGATTCCATGTTGGCCACCAAAGTCATCATGGATCAAGGCGTCCATGTAGAAGGCATAAACTTCTTCACCGGGTTCTGTGTGGAAGGCCATACCCAAGCAATAAGACAAAAAGACAAAAACAAGCAGAAACGCAATAGTGCCTTGTGGGTGGCAGAACAACTGGGCATCAAGCTACATATTATTGATGTCATAGAAGAATACAAGGATGTGCTGATCAACCCAAAGCATGGCTACGGGAAAAACCTGAACCCCTGCCTGGACTGCAAGATATTCATGGTGAACAAAGCCCAGGCCTGGGCATGGATGGAAGAGAACCAGTTCGACTTTATCATTACCGGAGAAGTCATTGGTCAACGGCCAAAATCGCAGCGACTTGAAACCATGCCAATTATCGCCAGAGAGTCCGGCGCAGATGATCGTCTGCTGCGACCTTTATGTGCCAAAAATCTCCCGCCTACATTACCAGAGAGAGAAGGATGGGTAGACAGAAATGCCATGTTCGACTTTCATGGCCGCAATCGAAAGCCGCAAATGGCATTGGCAGAAACATTTGGCTTCAAGGAATATTCTCAACCCGCTGGCGGATGTTGCTTTCTCACCGATAAGTCCTACTCCAACAAGCTCGTGGATCTGTGGAAGGCGCGCGGCGACAGAGACTATGAACTGGATGATATTATGCTGCTGAAGGTTGGCAGACATCTCCGACCCAGACCTCACTATAAGGTCATCGTGAGCCGGGAAGAAGGCGAGAACCACTATCTCGCTGGTTACAAGAACGAATATATCAGCCTGGAAAGTAAATCCCACAATGGTCCAATCGCTATCATTGACGGCATGGCAAACGATGAAGACCTGGAACAGGCAGCTACCATCGTTGCACGATATAGCCAGGGAAGGGATGCGGACATGGTTCAAATCGAGATTCGTATGACAGATGGCACAGCAAAGACAATTGACGTAAAGCCGATTTCGCCAGCCGACATTCCCTCTACTTGGCATGTCTAAAGACCAGAATGCAGAGGACAGCAAATGAATAAGGTGGAATCCCTCTTCAAATTAGATGCGCGCCGCTTATTGTGCCCAATGCCTGTCATCCGAACGCAAAACCGGATAAAGGAATTGAAAGCAGGCGACAAACTTGAAATAACCTGCACAGATCCGGGGGCACTTAGCGATATCCCGAGCTGGTGTAGAATTTTCGGCCATACAGTGCTATCCACAAATACAGTGGATCGAGAGATATTTATTCTCATCCAAGTTAATGAAACGTCTTGAACGCACCAATATGGAGCTTTCGTTGTATGTACGCACCGATATTGCGCACAATCAATTTTACATCGCGCTACAAACCTCGTAATACAAGGGTTTATTATTAATTGACGATGGCATATTCTTTGCTGTCCCTAATGCACTATTTAACAAGATCCTAGTATGAACACCCCCTTGGAGGAGATAAAATGCCAGAGAAGACTCTGAATCTATTACGCGACAATGACGCAAAATGGGTAGACCTAAGGTTTACAGATACCCATGGAAAAGAACAGCATGTAACAAACCATGCGAAGCTCATCGATGAGGAGTTCTTTGAAAACGGCGCCATGTTTGACGGCTCTTCCATTGCCGGCTGGAAGCCAATTAACGAAGCCGACATGATCCTCATGCCGGACGATGAAACTGCTGTCATCGACCCATTTACAGAAGAGACAACCGTTAACCTCAGGTGCGATATCGTTGAGCCGAGTACGCTGCAAGGATATGAGCGCGATCCACGAGCCTTGGCTAAGAGAGCTGAGGCTTACCTGAGCTCAACAGGAATTGGCGATACAGCTTACTTTGGACCCGAGCCGGAATTTTTCATTTTCGACAGCGTTAGATTCAAAGCTGGTATGTCCGGCGCCATGTACGAAATTGAGTCCGAGGAAGCAGCCTGGATGAGCGGTTCCGAGTTCGAAGGCGGCAACATGGGCCACCGACCAGGCATCAAAGGTGGCTATTTTCCAGTTCCGCCGGTCGATTCACATCTCGACATCCGAAACTCCATGTGCGCTGCAATGGAAGCAATGGGCCTTGACATAGAACTCCATCACCACGAAGTCGGCACTGCCGGGCAAAATGAGATTGGCGTCCGCTTCAGCACGCTGGTCAAGAAGGCAGATGAAGTTCAGATCTACAAATATTGCGTTCATAATGTTGCTCACGCTTACGGCAAAACAGCGACATTTATGCCAAAGCCACTGGTTGGAGATAATGGTAACGGCATGCATGTTCACCAGTCCCTCTGGAAGGACGGCACCAACATCTTTGCTGGTGATGGCTACGGTAACCTCTCCCAGGAAGCCCTCTGGTACATCGGCGGAATCATCAAACACGCCCGCGCACTCAATGCGTTCGCCAATGCAAGTACAAATAGCTACAAACGTTTAGTCCCCGGCTTTGAAGCGCCGCTGATGCTCGTTTATTCAGCTCGAAATCGATCCGCTTCAATCCGGATCCCTTATGTGCAAGGTGGAAGCCCGAATGGCGTTCGCGCTGAGGTACGCTTTGGCGACCCAACAGCTAATCCATATTTGATGTTTGCGTCCATGATGATGGCAGGGCTCGACGGTGTTAAGAACAAGATCGAACCAGTCGGACCGCTGGATAAAGACCTCTATGATATGCCAGCTGAAGAACTCAAAGATCTGCCCACTGTTTGCTCCTCATTTGAGCAAGCACTGGATGCACTGGACAATGATCGGGAATTTTTGACCCAGGGCGATGTATTCACCAATAGCATGATTGACGGTTACATCGAATTGAAGAAACAGGAAGTCGAACTTCTAAATTCAACGACCCACCCGATAGAATTCCAGATGTACTATAGCGTCTAAAGCCCGCCAACTTCTGAGCAGAAAAGCACTACGATCAAGCCTCTTTGTCAAAAGGGGCTTTTTTTTACTCATCATTAGATACAAAATATAGCGTTTACCCATGTGGACGCGATCATGTTGAAACTCTTTTTCATTCTTCTCATCCTGGTTTTTTCTTTTAGCAGTTTCCAGGTTTCCGCAGCCGAACCAATTTATAAATCAGTAGATCAATATGGCAACACGGTGTTTTCAGATCAAGGGTCTGCCTCATCCAAAGAGGTCAAATTGCAAGAAACCAGCACATTTGATTCCACCCGCTTACTGGAAGAATTCAGTAAAGGCAGTACCTCTCGGCAGAGTGGGCCAGGAAATGGGAAATTCAGGTATAAAACGCTCAAAGTCACAAGCACTACAAATGAAGAAGCTGTGCGCGCCAATAACGGGGACCTGGAGATTCTGGTCATCGTCGATCCACACAAGCAACAGGGTCATACCATAGAACTATTGATGGATGGCAAGACACACAGCACTATCTCCGGAACCACATCAGTCGCCCTAGAAAACATCGACCGTGGTACTCATCTATTCAAGTTGCAAGTGATAGACACCGACAGTCAGCGAATAGTGCAGACTGGCCCCGAGACACTGATTTCCGTTCTTCGCCACAGCGTCCCGGGACCTTCACATTATTAAGTAGCACTCGCCAGCGAAAATGCACCATGATGGTGCATTTTCGACAGGATATGCCAAAATAAAAATGTAGAGCCGCATTCCAATGGCATTCCAGCATTAAGATTTCTGGTGCGGTAATTGCAGCAGATTTATCATAGATAGATTTATCATCGATAGATTTATCATAAATAGATTTATTATCGACGAATTTGTTATCGCCTGCCCATCAATTTGCAAATCAGGCGTAGAAGCGAACAAGCAAATTATGAACGACAATATTCTCAACGATCTGGACACCGCGATTGTCTCGCTGGATCATGAATTACGCCTGTGCTTTATCAATTCCGCCGCAGAGAGTTTATTAGAGCTCTCTCCCAGGCGTGCACTGGGCATGACCATCGATAAGGCGATCCTGGGTACCGAATCATTAAAGACTCTCCTCTGCGATACGCTCCAGACGCAGCAAAAATATACGCAGCGCCGCGCAGAAATCGCGACCCAATCGGGGAAGAGCGTCGTCGTTGATCTCACCGTTTCCTATTCATCGGAAGCCCAGTGGCCGCGACTCCTGCTTGAGTTTCATCCTATGGATCGTTATTTAAAGATAGATCGGGATGCGGCACTCCATGAACACCAGGAAGTCACCCGATCCATGATTCGCGGGCTCGCCCATGAAATCAAGAACCCCCTGGGAGGCATTCGCGGCGCCGCTCAGCTACTGCACAAGGAAGTGGATAACCCGGAACTGGAGGAATATACCAACATCATAGTTGAGGAAACGGATCGTCTGACAGCACTCGTTGACAGGTTGCTAGCGCCAAAGGTGATCCCTAAGTTTGCGCGCACCAATGTCCACGAAATACTCGAGAAAGTGCGAAAATTAATTGAGCTGGAAGCCAGGTCGAAGCTCACCATAATCAGGGATTATGACCCCAGCATCCCCGAGCTGAAACTTGATAAAGAAATGATGACCCAGGCACTGCTGAATATAGTACGCAACGCCATGCAAGCCCTGGAAGACACACCCGACCCACAGATCACGCTAGTCACTCGAACTGAAAGGCAATTCACAATCGCCTCCGTTCGGCATCGGAACGTCCTCAAAATCGATATTATCGATAACGGGCCAGGTGTTGATGCTTCCCTCCGGGAGCAGCTCTTCTTCCCAATGATTAGCGGCAGACCAAATGGAACCGGCCTGGGTTTATCTGTAGCCCAGTCGATCATCCACCAACATCAGGGATTTATCGAATTTGAGAACAGGGAAAACGGTACCTCCTTCACAATCACTATCCCGCTGGAGCAAAATATCTAATGTCCGGACAATCTATATGGGTGGTTGACGACGAGAGATCAATACGCTGGGTATTGGACAAGGCCTTATCCAGGGAAGGAATGGATGTCACCTGTTTCGAAGACGGCGAGTCTTTACTCGCGCAGCTAGAGTCCTCAAAACCAAATGTCATTATTAGCGATATTAGGATGCCTGGCATCAATGGTCTGGAACTTCTCAAAGTCATACAAGACAGATTCTCTGAAATACCAGTCATCATTATGACGGCGCAGTCTGACCTCGACAGCGCCGTGTCATCGATCCAGGGCGGGGCTTTCGAATATATCCCTAAGCCATTTGAAATTGACGAAGTCATCGCCGTGGTTGACCGTGCCTTACTCCATCAGCAAGAAGCTACTTTGGAGCCGGAGGATGACGCTCCAGATGCTGCGCCAGAAATAATCGGCAAATCACCTGCGATGCAGGAGGTATTCCGCGCTATCGGCAGGCTCTCTAAATCGAATGTCTCGGTATTGATTAGCGGCCAGTCCGGAACGGGCAAAGAACTGGTAGCCCACGCCTTACACCGACACAGCACTCGTATGAACAATCCTTTCATACCGCTGAATATGGCAGCTATACCCCAGGACCTGATTGAATCAGAGCTATTTGGCCATGAAAGAGGCGCATTTACAGGCGCGAATCAATTAAGAAGAGGTAGATTTGAACAAGCCGATGGGGGCACGCTGTTCCTCGATGAGATCGGTGATATGCCTCCGGAAACCCAAACCCGACTCTTGCGAGTTCTTTCGGATGGTGAGTTTTATCGAGTAGGCGGTCACAACCCCCTTAAAACAGATGTTAGGATTATTGCAGCCACCCACCAGAACCTGGAAGACCTTGTCGCAAAGAACCTGTTCAGGGAAGACCTCTATCACAGATTGAATGTCATCAAAATTCACATCCCGACCCTCGCCCAGAGACAGGATGATATTCCACTTCTATTGAACCATTTCCTTTATCAAGCAGCGAAGGAATTAGGAGAAGAAGCAAAGCGACTATTGCCAGACACACTTGCATTCATCTGCCATCTTCCATGGCCAGGCAATGTTCGCCAATTGGAAAATTTCTGTCGCTGGATAACCGTCATGGCAGCGGGACGGGAGGTACACATTGAAGACCTTCCGCCGGAGTTAAGCGGCGCCAAACCACAAGCGGATGTTGGCGAAGACTGGGAGCGATCACTACGCATTTGGTCTACACAGAAACTTTCCCGGATTCGTGCAGGTGATTCTGGCTTGTTAAGTGATGCACTCCCACGATTCGAGCGAATAATGATCGAATGTGCACTTGAAAAAACAGAGGGCCGAAAGAGAGACGCTTCCCTTCTGCTTGGCTGGGGCCGAAATACTCTAACGAGAAAGATCAACGAGCTCGGAATTGGAGACAAGGACAATCTAGACTAATTAGTTTAGAAAACCGATTCTACTGATGAAGGTGCTTGATTTTCGAAGAGATTGCCATTCTAATATCAGATCCTGGCTAGTTCCTGACAACAGGTGTGAAATCTTGGTTGTATCTTCTATTGCTAAAAACCAAACGCTGGTGATTTGTACTCGATCCACAACTTCTAGAGAGACAACACTGCTGTCTGTATAAGTTGCGCCCAAAGAACCGGCAAATACATGGCTTGCGAATAGCGTTCCGAATGCGAAACCTGTAAATACTTTGTTTAGCTTGTTCAGGATCATTTCCCTGTGATAACTCTCTATCATCTCTGAATTAACTTCATTTATTTGAAATTGCTCTTTTCTGACATAAGTGATAAAAAACCCGTGCCAATCTTGTTATAAAAACTTATTATTGTTAATAATCAATTACTTATATTAGTATCTTGCTGCACCAACCGCAGGTCGTTTACATTAGGCTTACTGACGCTTAAGGTCAGTTTACGTTCCAATTGGGCAATCTTGACGTCTGCCTATTACTTGCTACCCGCCGTGAACTGATAAAATAGAACTGACAAGATCAACGACCTATTCCATGTTTAACTCTTATGTTTAATGTAGCCCTGTTTGAACCCGAGATTCCGCCCAACACCGGCAATATTATGCGGCTGTGTGTAAATTCCGGTGCCAGACTGCATCTGATAGAGCCTCTGGGATTCAGCCTGGATGACAAGCAGTTACGGCGCGCTGGTCTGGACTATCGAGATTATGCGGAGGTCAGATCACATCACTGCCTTGATGATTTACTGAGCACACTATCACCCGCACGTGTGCTGGCCGTCACAACCAAGGGAGGCGCAAATTACGACGAGATCAAGTACCAGAGCGACGATCTCATCCTGTTCGGCCCGGAAACTCGCGGCTTGCCCTCTGAACTATTGGATTCTCTGCCGCCGGCTCAACGCATACGAATTCCCATGCAGCCAAATAGCCGCAGCCTTAATCTGTCAAATGCGGTCGCGGTGGTTGTATACGAGGCCTGGCGGCAATTTGGTTTCAGCGGAGCCAGCTAAGCCTAAATTAAGGATAGCTGCTCATCCAGCAATCACATGGCCTGAAAGATGGCACTCTTCATAGCGAAGAGCACCTCAGGCAAGGGCGGATTAACAATTATTGGATACTGTTATTAGCCTGGGTTAGTACAGATTGATCATAGATCGCATCAAAATTAACAGGCGACAACATCAACGCTGGATAACTACCCTTTACGACAAGAGCATCCACCGCTTCCCTGGCATAGGGGAACAGTACACTTGGGCAAAAAGCACCTAGCGTCCGCTTCATGGTCTCTTCATCCATGCCTTCCAGATGAAAGATGCCAGACTGCTGCACCTCTACCAGATACATGTTCTCATCCTGTTCATTTTTTACAGTGATCGTCAGATGTAGAACGACCTCCCACAGCTTTTCTTCAATGAGTGAATGCCGAGTATTTAGCTCAAGGTTGATTTTCGGCTTCCATGCCACTTTGAAGCTATTTGGAGAACCGGGAGACTCAAAAGACGCATCTTTTAGAAATATCCGCTGTAGGGCAAATTGACTACCGCCTTGCTGATTTTTCCCTTCTTGTTGCTGATCACTCATAACCCACTTCCATTAGCAGTGCGTCAAGTGCACCCTGATATTCCAGTTGATACAGCTCATCGCAACCACCAATATGCTCGTCTGCGATCCAGATTTGAGGAACCGTATGGCTCCCAGCTCTCGCCATCATCTGCTGGCGCATCGCTGAATCACTATCAATGGGGATGTCTTCAAACTCGACGCCCTTGCTGCTTAACAACTGACGGGCGCGGACGCAAAAAGGACAAAACCTGGTGGTATACATGACTATGCGGGACCCGGTAGCTTCCTGCCCTTGCTCGAGCTTCGAGGTGGATACGGACTCTATGTCGCTATTATTCATTGGCATGTGATCATCATTCATTTAGGGGCTATTTATCTACGCGCTATTTAACGATCGGCAAGTTACTGGCAGCCCATTCAGCCATACCGCCTGATAGTCTGCGAACATTCTCAAAACCCTTGGCCTTCATCTTTCGCCCGACCGCGCTAGCGTGCTGGCCTATCTTACACACCAGTACAATAGGTTTGTCTTTATGCGCTTCAAGATCCGACATCTTTGATTCGATACTCGCCGCAGGAATGTTAATGGCGCCTGCAATGTGACCATTGCCAAACTCTTTACTATCACGAACATCAATAACTACCGCGTTTTCGCGGTTTACCAGGGTCACAAGATTCGTGGGACTGATGGCAGCCCCGCCCTGCTTACCTTCATTTATAACAAAGGCTACCAACAAAAATACAAACAGGCTAACCAGAATGTAGTGATTACCTGCAAACTCGAAGATTTGATCAACCACTTAAAATGATGCTCGCTCGAAAATTTAGTCGCGCAGTATACACAAAAACAAATGCTTCCAGAATCGAAAATAAATATCAAAGGTCATATTCACTCACTTTGTCGATGCCTGTAAACTCCAGGTTCGTCTATAACTCTGAATAATCCTATGGCAGCACTCCCACCCCACCTCCTCATAGTCCTGGATGGCTGGGGGCATAGCGAAGAAACGGCAGGTAATGCAATTGCGCTGGCAAATACACCTACCTGGGACCAGATATGGCAGGATCGGCCCCATTGCCTGATTTCCGGCTCTGGCATCGATGTAGGCTTACCTGAAGGACAAATGGGTAATTCTGAAGTTGGCCACATGAATCTTGGTGCTGGCAGGGTCGTTAATCAGGTCTTTACGCGAATTGGCAAGGCGATCGCAGAAGGCAGTTTTTTCACCAATGAAGTGATCGTCTCGCAGTGCCAATCCCTTGCGGATAGTGGAAAGGCACTTCATATTTTTGGCCTACTCTCCCCAGGTGGCGTACACAGCCATGAGAGCCACATTATTGCAGCAATTAAATTAGCCCGGGATACAGGCGTAAATATCGTATGGCTTCACGCCTTTCTGGATGGCAGAGATGTACCACCAAAATCGGCAATGGAATCCTTGCAGCGAATCGAGGCTTGTTTCGAGCAAGCCTCATTTTATCAAGCCTCTCACAAACAAACCTCTCGCAAGCAAACCTCTGCCAAACAAAAAGGCGGAATCGCCTCCATTATTGGCCGCTATTACGCCATGGACAGGGATAACCGCTGGGAAAGGGTAGCACTGGCATACAATCTAATCACCCATGGCCATTCAGACTTCCCCGCAAATACAGCCAAGAAAGGTCTCGACGCTGCCTACCGCCGCGGAGAGACGGACGAATTTGTGCTTCCAACATCGATATTGGCTGACGGACAAGCAGTAACTATTAACGACGGCGATGGCATTTTGTTTATGAACTTCCGGGCTGACAGAGCAAGGGAAATTACCAGAACTTTTACCGACAATAATTTTCCTCACTTTGACCGTGGGCATCTCCCTAACCTTGATAGCTTTGTCAGTCTCACCGAATACGCAGACGACATCGATACCCTATGCGCGTTCAAGCCCGATGAAGTGAAAAATAGTCTTGGCGAATACCTTAGCTCCCTTGGCCTAAACCAGCTGCGTATTGCTGAAACAGAAAAGTATGCACATGTGACCTTCTTTTTCTCCGGCGGCAGAGAACAGCCTTTTCCCAATGAAGACCGGCTGCTTATCCCTTCGCCTCAAGTCGCCACTTACGATCTGCAACCAACGATGAGTGCGCCTGAACTCACAGACGAACTCATCAATGCCATACGCTCGGAAAAGTATCCTCTGATCATCTGCAATTATGCCAATGGCGACATGGTTGGGCATACGGGAAACCTTGCTGCCGCCATCGAGGCAGTTGAGTGCCTGGATGAGTGCTTGAGTAAAATATTCATCGCCCTGGATTCAGTGAACGGCCACTGCCTGATTACTGCAGATCACGGTAATGTAGAAAAGATGAGTGATCACGCGACTGGACAGGCCCATACTGCACACACGACGGAACTTGTACCACTCGTTTACCATGGAGGCAAAGTTATCGAACTACAGCAAACAGGCGGCACTCTTAGTGATATAGCACCAACGCTGCTCGCATTGATGGAGCTGGATCAACCCATTGAAATGACCGGGCAGTCGCTGCTTTGTCAAAAAGACTAAATACCAAAAGGACTAAACAAAACAACAATATGCAGCTGTATTCCATTTTATTTCTCGTTACCTGCTTGCTCGCTATGCCAGCAAGTTCGCACGCAGCAGACTCATCCAGTGAACCTGCCACCCTTGAGAAGCAACTAAAAGCACTCCAGTTCGAGATCAATAAATTTCAGCAGATTCTCGACAGTACCGAAGATCAAAAAACAGATCTCGAGGACAATCTTCAATTTAACGAGGAGAAGATCAACGACTTACTGAATAAAATTGAATCTATACAAAAAAATCTCACCAATGGGGAGGCTAGGGTTGGTCGCCTGTTAAATCAGCAAACAGAACTTCAGCTCGCAAAATCAGAACAACAACAATATATCGAACGGCAAATACGTGCTGCCTATGAAATAGGCAATCAGGAGTACCTTAAAGTTATATTAAACCAGGAAGACCCCAATCAGCTGTCCAGAATGCTTACCTACTACGACTATTTCAATCGCGCCAGATCAGAACAGGTCCGGGAATTTTCAGACACCATTGAACAACTTAGAAGAGTGTCCAAACTGGTAGAAAATGAAAATTCAAGCCTGAAGGATAACCGGCGGAATCTTCAGCTGGAACAAACTGCCTTGAAAGTGACGCAGTCGAACAAACGTAAGGTATTGAAGGCCATCAACTTGGAGATCGCCATTACCGGAAAGGCCCTTGAAAAGAAGATTCAGGATCGACAACATCTGGAGCGACTCATCATCAGTATTCAACAGGGCATCGCAAACCTCGTTACACCTGCTGACATCGTTCCATTTGCGAGCCTGAAGGGCGAACTAATCCTACCGGTATCGGGGAGAATCTCACATCGCTATGGACATCGCCGAAATACGGGAAATGTAAAGTGGCAGGGGGTCGTGATAGACGCAACTGAGGGAGACCCAGTCTACGCGGTACATTACGGCAGGGTTGTATTCTCTGACTGGTTACGAGGCTTTGGCTTGTTGATGATTATCAATCATGGAGAAGGCCATATGAGCCTTTACGGCCATAATCAAGTACTATATCGAGAGACAGGTGAGTGGGTAACAGCGGGCGAAACGATCGCAGCAGTGGGGGATAGCGGCGGTCAAAACAAGTCCGGGCTCTATTTTGAAATTCGGGTCGCTGGCAAAACTACCGATCCACAATTATGGTGCCGGGTACGCTCGAAACGCGCGGCATAAGCAAGGAATATTCATGTTCAAATTATCTATTGTTATCGCACTGCTTTGTGCCACCCTGCCAATGCAGGTATCGGCTACCGAGAATTCAAACAGCAAGGTAGACCCTACACTGCCAGCAAGATTACCTTTAAATGAATTACGGGTGTTTGCAGAGGCCTTTGACAGAGTCAGTAGCGCCTATGTGGAAGAAATTGATGACCGCACATTGCTGGAAAATGCCATTAAGGGAATGTTATCCCAACTCGACCCACACTCTGCCTATCTTGACCGAAGTTCATTTTCCGACCTCCAGGAAACAACGACTGGGCACTATGGCGGCCTCGGCCTTGAAGTGGGCATGGAGGATGGCTTTATCAAGGTCATTTCACCAATGGACGATACACCGGCAGCTAAGGCAGGCATTGAATCCGGCGATCTGATCATTCGCTTGAACGACAAGCCCGTAAAAGGCATGAGCCTTTCTGAGGCAATCGAAGAAATGCGCGGCGAGGCGGGAAGCGAAATTACTCTAACAATTGTACGTGAGGGGCAAGCCATCCCCAAGGATTTTGTACTTACCCGCGAGGTCATTCAAGTCGCAAGCGTTCGACATCATTTGATCGAAGATGGCTACGGTTACTTACGTATTGCACAGTTTCAAAGCAAAACCGGCAGCGAAGTTGAAGAAGCCATCGAAAAGCTCACCGAAGAAGGCAAACTTTCCGGACTGATCATTGACCTGCGTAACAATCCGGGAGGTGTATTACAAGCTGCCGTCGAAGTATCTGATGTATTCGTGGCAGATGGCCTCATCGTTTATACATCAGGGCGACTGAGCAACTCCGATTTAAGGTTCAACGCAACCACACCTGATGCTACGGATGGCGTCCCTATCGTGGTGCTTGTGAATGCGGGAACCGCCTCGGCGTCCGAAATCGTAGCCGGCGCCCTGCAGGACCACGGCCGCGCGGTTATTATGGGCACCAACACATTTGGAAAGGGATCAGTGCAAACTATCCTGCCACTCAACAATGAAAAGGCAATCAAGCTGACGACTGCGCTTTACTACACGCCAAATGGTCGCTCCATTCAGGCCGAGGGTATTATTCCCGATATTTGGGTCAATCGCTCCAATGTGACAAAAATAAAATCCAGCCCGTGGCAAATAAAGGAAAAGGATCTTCCAGGCCATTTGGCTAATGGCAATGTATCTGATGACGACAGTAATGAGGCTTCGGAGGATCAAGATTCAGCCCCAGCTAGCGCCGAGCTTGCAGCGAAGGACTATCAACTTAATGAAGCTTTGACCTTACTTAAGGGCTTAAATATTCTGGCTCGAAAATCAAAGCAGCCACAGGGTTAACTGACCGGTGAGAAGTCTGCTGGCGGGGCTTATTATTTTCCTCGCCGCTAATTCTCACGCAGAGAAATCTGATAATTCCGACCGGCAACGGGATTCACTACTGTTCCAGCAATCCGAAGGAATGGCATATATAGCAATTATCATTGACGATCTGGGCCATAACTATGCGAGGGGACTTCAGGCTGCGAAATTACCCGCCTCTTTGACCTATGCAATCCTTCCTTACAGCACCCATGCAAGACGTCTTGCTAATCATATTCATGCGTCCGGCAAAGAAGTTATTGTCCATTTGCCAATGGAAAATTTGGGAAACAAGCCTATAGGTCCAGGCGGCCTAACGAAATCATTGAACCGAAGAGATTTTGGCTTTGCCATATTAGACGCGGTGGCAAGAGTTCCACACGCAAAAGGCATTAACAACCACATGGGCAGCGCACTTACCCAGCAGAGAATTCCCATGGAATGGCTAATGGATGAAATCAAAGCACTGGATTTTTTCTTTGTAGATTCCAGAACAACCTCTTTAACAATCGCCTCAGAAGTCGCCAGGGACAAACACCTCCTGTGCACTAGTCGGGATGTCTTCCTGGACAATAATCCATCAATGTATGAGATCGACAAGCAGTTCAGAAGATTAATCACGCTGGCCAAACAGCGAGGAACCGCCGTCGCCATTGGCCACCCCCATCCGGATACCCTGGCCTATCTTGAACTCGCCATACCAAAATTGGCAGCAGAAGGGATCGAGATCATCCCCGCATCAAATCTCGGGGCCTTGCAGCATATCTATGAGCTGGAAAGTGTTTCGCGAACAATAGCCCAACTGAAATAGATTCCGTCCGCTACTCAGGGCTTGGACTGAACCAATCAGCGATCGTTATTCTTCAAGATCAAACTGTTTGCACAGCGAAATTGCCTCTTTTAAATCAAGCGTCTTTTCGTAAATCGCCCTGCCGATAATAACGCCTGTTATGCCACCGGCCACTTTTCTTTCTACGTCCAACAGAGCTTGAATATCCCGAATGTCCGTTACACCGCCAGAAGCTATAATGGGTACAGCGACAGCTTTCGCCAGATCTCTTGTCGCACGTACATTTACGCCACCCATCATTCCATCCTTTCCGATATCCGTATATACGATCGACTCGATACCGTCGGCCTCAAACAACATGGCGAGGCTCTTTACGGAAATTTCGGTGACTTCTTCCCAGCCATTCTTGGCAATCATGCCGTGAAGCCCATCCAGCCCGACAATAATATGACCAGGGAATCGCTTACACATCTCATTAACAAATTCAGGCTCTTCCACTGCCTTTGTACCGATGATCAAATAACTTACGCCAGCCGCCAGGTAGCTTTCTATAGTTTCTGCACTCCTGATGCCGCCGCCTAATTGAATGGTTAGATCAGGATGATTTCGAGCAATTGTCGAGATTGCTTCATGATTGACAGGCTTACCCTGAAAGGCACCATCAAGATCCACCAGGTGCAGTCGCTCCGCGCCCTGCTCTACCCAGTGAGCAGCCATGCCGACAGGATCATCAGAATAGGTCGTCAGGGCATCTAGCCGACCCTGCTTGAGATTGACAACTTTTCCGTCCTTAAAATCGATCGCTGGAATAATCTGCAACTACAAAGTTCCTTTTGTGGAAGGGATAACATTGGTGCTCCGGGGATCTGCCTCAACGGCCATTCTTAACGCTCGTCCGAATGCCTTAAACACGGATTCTATCTGGTGGTGTGCGTTCACACCCTTGAGGTTATCAATATGTAAGCTGACCTTGGCATGGTTAACAAAGCCCTGAAAAAACTCGTAAAACAGGTCCACATCAAAATCACCAACTCTGGGCCGAGTGAACTTAACATCGTACTCAAGTCCTGGCCGCCCCGAAAAATCAATCACCACCCTTGAAAGTGCCTCATCCAGTGGTACATAGGCATGTCCATATCTTCGAATCCCGGACTTGTCGCCAATCGCCTCAAAGATCGCCTGCCCAATCGTAATTCCAATGTCCTCTACCGTATGGTGAGCGTCTATTTCAAGGTCGCCGCTCGCTTTCACCTCCAGATCTATGAGGCCATGTCGCGCAACCTGATCCAGCATATGCTCAAGAAATGGTAGCCCGGTATCGAAAGTACGGATGCCGGTACCGTCCAGATTCACCGACACATCAATCTGTGTTTCGAGTGTATTTCTGTTGATGGATGCAGTTCTCATGGTATTTGTCGCCGTTTATAGCTGCTTTTTCTAACAGTTCTTTTAGAAACTATTCTATAAAATATAGGTGATTCGTGCAGGCGGCATATTATACAGGCTTGTTCCTGTCCGTAAAATACATGATTTTGATAGAAACGCAGAATCAATTTATTGTTAGGCACAAGAAAATGTCACTTACCAAGGAACGAGCACCGGCGGTCTTAGAATCTGGGCAAGAACAGCTTGGCCCTCAGCGCGGAGATTTTTCTTACCCCTGATTGCTCACAACGCAGAACCATAGGGCAAATATCTATTATCAGTATTCTTCTTGATCCATTTTCGCAGTTCTGGCGTAAATGCGTCCCTGGATTTGAGAATCCTCACCAGATAAATAACCGGATTCTGATTGCCACCCTTCCAGCCCTGAAGTTGCATTTCGGCCAAGGTAAAGAAACGTATCAGTGTTTCCATATCTGCATCAGATAACACATCAACCACCTTCCATCTCTCCCAGGTTAGTGTCATCAGCTTGCTGTTCGAATTTATAAAATCTTCACCCATTGCATCAGCAATAGCCTCAAGATCGATATTACTAATGTCACCCAAAAGTCCACGCACAAGCTCTAACGAAAAAGAGGATGACTTACTGGGTTCCCAAACACCTACGCTCATGATTGTCCTGGTCTTTTTTCTGTGGAATACGAAAGTCAGGAGGGCATTTTAGGTAGTATTTCACACCAACACAAACTAAGCAGATGCTAACAAGAAAGTTCTGAAGCGAATTACAATTTGATATTGGAGCGGGCGACGAGGGTCGAACTCGCGACAACCAGCTTGGGAAGCTGGGACTCTACCAACTGAGCTACACCCGCTATGAGCCATTTATCCTACCTCTTATTCCCCGCTTCATCCATTGCAAGGCTCCAATTCGGCAATGGGTAATTGGGCTTTATGCAAGATCAGTGGATCCATTCGCTTGTTTCGGCCCAGAAATTCACTAAATCAAGCGACAAGCATGAAAATGAAATATTTTTACATATTAAATTCAATTACTTATGAAGGATTTTTCACCAACGGTCTTAGAATCAGTATGAGAATCGGCGCGCTTCCCCCATCAATATCACCAATCCACACCAGATGTACCAATTAGGATTCAGCAAACGCTTGTATATTTGTGCGTAAAGCTAATTGCAAGGGCTTTCCAGTAGATGTATGGCTGCACATGGAGCGTCAATTGCGTTCTACGTTTTGGTGCCCGTTGATATTTTTAAGCGGCGTACAGCAAAGATGGAATTCAAGCTTCTGAGACACTAAAACTTAAAAATATAATAGGGGGAAGGTAATGGCTATTGGACCTTCAATGAAAGGCGCAATGAAAGACGGTTTTTCGTCCAGCCTACTGATAAAACTGCCCATCGTATCTGCAATCGGACTTGCCTTGGCAATGCCTGTTGCAGTCAATGCCGCGTCATCTGGCCGGCAACTCGAAGAGGTAGTTGTGACTGCTGAGAGGCAGGAAGCATCCGTACAGGATACTTCAATCTCTATCACGGCATTTACCAGCGAGATGCTCGAAGACTTCGGGATTCGAGATCAAACTGACTTACAGAATTTTATCCGGCAACGGTTATTTTGCCTTACGACGCTGCAGTACGCGGTGTCGGCCGGAACTTTAGAAACCTGGGCGGGGACCCCGGTATCTCAACCTATATGAATGGTGTGTACTCGGAAGATTTGTACACAGCAACTATTGGTTCTTTTTGGGACATGGAACGTATCGAAGTTCTACGTGGACCGCAAGGAACGCTCTATGGTCGAAACGCTGTTGGTGGAGCCATGAACTTCACCTACAACAAAGCCAGCCAGGAATTTGATTATAAATTCAAAGCAATGGTGGGTAACTTTGATGCCAAAGAGACCTATGGCATGATCAATGGCTCTCTGATCGAAGATCAATTAAGTGGTCGATTCGTTTTTTCCAATAGAGAACGCGATGGCTACGTAGAAGATCTCGGGGGCAGACCAGATCTGGACAGCCGCGGCGAAGAAAACTATTCGATTTCCCTTACGTGGACGCCAATAGATAATTTGGAAATGATGGTTCGAACTAACCAAGCCAATGTCTACCGCGTGATGGGTGGTGGAGATGGTGGCGGACTAGTTCAGTTTAGAGGTACAAGTCTCGACGGTCTGTCAAACCAACAGGTTGGTGGTACTTTTGGCTTTCGCATGGTAGATCCTCTCCAGACCAACCAGTTAGCCAGTGACTATCTGAACACAGCTCAACCCGTTGGTAGTTTTACTAATCCAACGACCGGAGAGGTTGTCATGGCTCAACAGCTGCGGATAGGGATTGATGAGTCTGACGCTTCTCTAGCGATTAATCACGGCTATTTATCGCCGGATTCACCTACAAAGTGTGTACTCACAGACTCGGAAAGCATTGATGGTGACGATCTTTGTACCTATACCAATGGTGGTAACTTTGAACGATTCGACCAGCACGGCATTCAATTTGAGACCAACTGGGATGTCACCTACAGCATTTCGCTTAAATACATATATGGTTTCAATGATTTGAGCTATCAGCGTATTACTGAGGATGACGGTAATTCCAGCCTTGTGTCTGATCGTCAGTTCTATGTCAATCATGAAGCGCAGTATGAGTCTCATGAGTTGCAGGCATTTGTTGACATCAATGATCGCTTGAGTTTTACCGCAGGTATCTTCTTTTACGACGCTGTCATTGATCAGCGAGGTGACTTCTTTGACGCCAATGCAAGCGGACAATTCCTGACAGGTGCCACCGATCCAGTTGGCGCCAATCTAAATCTAGTCCCAGGCCTTGGTTTCATAGTAACTGATCCTATAAACCTCTTTAGTGCCAAGAATCAATTCGTCGCAGCTAATGGTAAGGTAGATACCGACGCTGATATTAATTTATTTTCAAACTTGGTCTTAGCTGTACTGAGCCCTGATCCTGGGGTGATTTTTTGGGTGTCAAACACGGAATCGATACACAGGCGACAGACCTTCTCTACGCTACTCGAACTCGTCGGGATGCTACCGCAGTTTATGCACAGGGCGTCTATGAAATGAATAACACTCTTACCCTGACCTTCGGTATCCGCTGGGCAGAGGACAAGGTTGCCGGTGAAGAAAATCTGTACCGCTCAACCACAGCCTGTGGCACCCTAGGGGCTTGCGGGCTTGCGGGCTAGCAGGTCCAGTAGGTGCTGCTTTTGGGGTTCCATATCTGATAGATCCAAGCAGTCAGTTTTATGATGCTAATGCTGCAGCAACTGGCCTTTCTAATACTCTGGCTAGCTACAACGTAGCCCTAGGAGCACTCGACCCAGTTACCCTGGAGCCAACAGGCAATGCCCCGGTACTTCAAGGCATCCCAATGTCACTGAGCGTATATCGCTCAAATAGAAGAACTGATGATGAAATCACTTGGCGCTTGAACCTTGACTGGGATATTGATGATAGTTCCATGATGTACTTTTCTGTAACTACTGGTTACAGAGGCGGCGGATTTAACCTGGTATTCTTCAGTGCGACGGAGCAGTTTGATCCAGAAGAACTGATTGCATACAAAATTGGATACAAGGCACAACTACTTGATAATACCTTACAGTTGAATTCTTCTATTTACTACTATGACTACAGCAATATTCATACCTTTGGAACGGAAGTATCACTTGTTGGCGGGACAACCGCTTCTGTACTGGAGGCACCTGGTGCAGAGATCTATAGACTTGAACTTGAAGGTATGTGACTGGCAACAGATCGTATTACCTTGGGTGGTAACTTCAGCTACACACCCAGTGAGTATAGTGAAACTTTGCTGATTCGTGACGGGGCAGATATTCGATTCCCAGATACAATCATCCCAGCACTTGATAGCAATCTTGATATAAAGGGCAATCAGGTACTCCAGGTTCCAGAATATAAAGGTTCCTTCTGGGCATCCTACAGTTTGCCTCTCGGGGACAATGGGACAGTTGACTTCATGTTCTCTGCAAGCTGGATCGATGACGTTTACTTTTCCCAGTTTGAAACTGAAGTAGACCGGGCGCCTGCCTATGAGCGCTACGACTTCAGGGCAACCTGGAAGAGTCCTGACGATAACTGGAGAGTCACCGGCTTTGTTAGCAATCTGCTAGACGAAATCGGTATTCGTCAGATCGAACGTCATGGTGAAGGTGAAGGCTTCCGTCGTACAGGTCAGGTCACTGAACCAAGAATGTACGGACTTGAGGTAACCTATAGCATGGGTCAGTAATCTGACAACATGTTGATTTAACTTCGTTATTTAGGGGCGCTTCGGCGCCCTTTTTTATGCCTGTCTTTTAGGCAATCGCCCATCACACAATTTATGGACCCCGGTTAATCGCTAGATATTCAATCCTTGCCGTGTCTTAATCTAGCCACTTATCTACGAGGTTAAAGACATGCCCAATTTCGGCGTACAGATGTTCCCCACAGACAAGACGATTCAGCCAATCGAACTCGCCAAGGCCGTCGAAGAAAGAGGCCTAGATTCATTATTCTTTCCAGAACATACCCATATCCCAGTATCACGAAAAACGCCCTTCCCAGCGGGCGGTGATTTACCAGAGCACTACTGGCGCAGCCATGACCCCTTCATTGCCTTGATGGCAGCCGCGGCTGTCACCAGCAGAATAAAATTAGGTACGGGAATATGCCTTGTTATCGAGAGAGACCCCATTACCCTCGCCAAAGAATGTGCAAGCCTGGATTACATCTCAGGCGGTAGGCTTATCCTTGGTATTGGTGCAGGCTGGAATCGTGAGGAAATGGAAAACCATGGCGTTGATTACAAAAATCGCTGGAAGGTTGTACGCGAGAAAATTCTCGCCATGAAGGAAATCTGGAACAACGATGAAGCAGAATTTCATGGCGACTTCGTCGATTTCGATCCTATCTGGTCCTGGCCAAAACCGGTTCAGGCAGGGGGACCACCAATATGGATGGGCGCCAGCTCAAAATGGACATTTGACCGGATAGCAGAGTATTGTGAAGGTTGGATGCCTATTGGCGGCCCTGGTAGTGGCGGCATGGAAAGTTTAACAAAGGCTTGCGAGGATCGAGGCAGAGACGTAAACGATATTACGCTGGCGCTCTTTGGCGCGCCTAACGATTTGGATAAGCTCAAAGGACGCATAGACCAGGGCTTCACCGAACTCTTGTTCTGGTTGCCTCAGGGCAATGCCGATAAAGTATTGCCTGCTCTGGATAAGATCGCAAAACTGGCTGACGCCTGTAGGTGAGTATATATTGAGGCCACTCGGGAATTCTGCGGAACCCATAATTTAGAAACCCCAATAGTGCGGCTGTAGTTAGTTCTTGTCCTGACAGCAACTAATTAGCCCAACCCTTAGTGGGACTATGAATAATGGCAATGAGCATGTTAGATTTTGGAGTTCTCTGGACGCAGACTCGAGGACAGGACGTCCGAAAGTCAGGCCCCATGGATGGGTTCACGCCGGTGCGACCAGAGAACTCCAAAATCTAGCATGCGGACTACGCGAATAATCTATTCCAGATCAAGCTTAGTTTGACTGCAATAATATGATTACACCAAGCACGATCAACAACATGCCAACGATCTCAGATTTACTTGGCCTTTCCTTGAAATAGAAAATAGCGATAAGAAGCGTACTTAGGAACTCTATCTGACCTAAGGTTTTTACGTACGCTGCTTTTTCCAGTGTGAACGCAGTAAACCACCCAACCGATCCAATAACGCTGGTGATGCCAACAAAGAGACTGGGCCGCCAATGTTGAAAGATGGTTCTTAACTCCCCGGCATTTTTGACGCTTACCCATACCAGGGTGATAACGGTCTGCAGGGCCACCATAAAGGTCAAAGTAATAGCAGCTGACAGCATTGCGTTGTCTATGCCAAGTGACAAACTGCCCTTCCTTATCAGCAAAGACGTCAATGAAAACGCGAGCCCGGCACTCAAGCCATATGCGGCTGATCGATTCCACATACTTTTGAGCTTGCCCGTATTTCCGAGGCTGATAACCATTAACCCTGCGAAACTGATGGAGATCGCCAGCCATCCCAGCATTGAAACCAACTCACCGAAGACAACTGCACCTATCAGTGCTGTGAACATAATTTCGCCGCGCACATAGTTGCTACCCACGGCAAAATTTCGCATTGAAAATAATCTAATCAAAAGTATGGTGGCAACGATCTGCAAAAAACCAGCAACGATTGCACAAATCAGAAAGGTTTTATTCAGTACCGGAACCGGTACTCCGCTTCGATGAACCAACCACACCAAATAAACGACGACAAAGGGCAATCCGAATAGGTAGCGGACCAGCGTCGCACCCAGGGCAGAAATATGGGCAGTAAGATATTTCTGCCCAGCGGTGCGTACAGACTGCATTAACGCAGCCAACAAGGACCAGAATATCCAGCTCTCCAGCATTATCAGGCTAGCCGGATATCAAAAGCATCCTTGACTCAAGCAGCTAGAGGTTTCCAGTTGCCGTGGAACCCAAATGGTACGCGATGATCCAACATCGCTTTGCCGATAGGTCCCGCTTCCAGATTTTCAGCATCAAGAATCATTAGATGGCTCTTGTCCGTCGCCGTATCATATACATTGGCGACCAGATAACCCTCTCCTTCAGCGGCGCCATCCGATTTTGCTACAAAGACCGGCTCGGAGGTCGCAAATTGGGCACCCATATCAAAGATAGACACCTTGCCACTGTTATGGTCAATGTGGCCAAGGGCATTAAACCCACCACTCGTTGATTCCTGCCCCCCTTCGCATGCAAAATATCCATGCCGATAATTAAGCCCGGTAAATCGTTCGTCCAACTTCGCGAATTCGCAAACCGTATCATCAAGCTGATCGATGGAATAATCATCCGAATTACTGCCCAGATCAAAGGTCCATCGTTTGAGATAGGCCTTGCTCTTCTCAGGATCTGCAGGCGTTCCATCCACATGTGGAAATAGTGGCGCTTCCCCATATTCACACACATCGCAAGTGACGATGTCGCCATCGCTAAACGCATTCATTGAATGAAATACATAAGCGGGATCGCCTCTGAACCACCTGATATCTTCTACACTTCCGGCGCGCGGCATAATACCAATAAAGGATCCTTTCTCCGGCTCCCAGGCATATACCGGCTCGCCGGACATTGCACGATCCATAGAGCCGGTCAGTGGCATAATTGGAAAGATAATATGGTCTCGGGTTGTGATGAAGTCATGCACCATGGATGCGAAAGGCGCCTTAAAGGTTTCTGACCGGGTTAACTTGCCATCCTTGTCAACAACGTGAAAAGACATATCCTCAGAAATCAGGCCCTTTGCATTGTAGCCAAAGAACAACATCTCACCTGTTTCCGGATCCATCTTGGGATGCGCTGTCATCGGTCCTTCCAGCAAACCATCAAATGTACAGACACCCTTGGATGCCAGCGTCTCGGGATCAAGTTCAAAAGGCGCATGCCCTTCTTCCAGCGCCAGCAATTTTCCACCATGCCAGACGATGTTGGTATTGGCGACACCATCAGTTTCGACGCCCGCTGCTCTTGGGTCGACATCCATTGGATTGAAAGCTGAAAACAGGGATTCGCCCGCCTCGTTTTCAAGATTCCATTTCACCGTACGCGGCCAGCGATTCTTGTACGACACCTTGCCATTCTCAATATGAAAGGCATGAATCATACCGTCGCCAGCAAACCAGTGATGGTCGCCCCTGGGCGCAAATTGGGGGTTTGGCCCGTTCCTGAAGAATGTACCATTTAGATCAAGCGGCACCTCGCCCTCGATCACCAAATTTGAAGCATCACATTCCATTTGAATCGGTGCAAATCCACCCACCAGATTCGGATGATTAGGGAAGGGTTTGGCCATTATTTTCTCCTTAGTAGATTGTTACGAACAACAGAACAACTAAAATCAGAAACTTAAATATCGAAGGTAAAGCCCGGCAACTACAGAGCTTCCAGAATCGCATCGGCAGAACTGACCTCGAACGTCGGTCCTTGCTCGACATTTAATGCCGTGATCTTGCCATCTTCAACAATCATCGCATACCGCTGCGATCGACTTCCAAGACCAAACGCAGAACCATCCATCTCAAGACCCATAGCCTTGGTAAAGTCACCATTACCATCTGCTACCATCATCAGTTCTTCTGCATTTTTATCTTTACCCCAGGCATTCATCACAAAGGCATCATTGACGGACAGGCAGACGATTGAATCGACGCCTTTCTCTTTGATCTTGTCCGCGTTAACCACAAACCCAGGTAGATGAGCAGCACTACACGTCGGTGTGAAGGCCCCTGGCAAAGCGAACAGAACGACCTTCTTACCACTAAAGATATCTGCCGTTGTAATATCCTGGGGGCCTTTCTCGCCCATAATTTTCATCGTTGCTTCTGGGACATTATCTCCAATGCTTATTGACATAATTTACTCCGGGTGTCCGCAATTTCGCGGAAATTGTGCAACTTTCGTTACAGGGTTTCAAATTCGAGTATGAGAGTCTCCCTTGAACTGATAATGAGTGCAAGCACAATTAGCTCGGGACAAAATAAGGCATTCTGCTGCTTCTTTCAGTCTTCAGGCGTTTAAAATATGAGAGTCCTCCTATGAAAATATTTGAAGGTGTCGTGGGACTCATTAAGGATGCCATGAATGTATCTGGATCAACTAGCAACGGCTGATGTTGTGGTAGCCTTGTGCAAACATCAGCCTGACTGGATAGAAGAGGAAGCTCTCTATGGACCTTTCATTTGGTAGTGAATACGGCGACTTCCGCCAGGAAGTTTGCAAATTCATCGAGCAAAATAAGGATAAACAACCGCAATCTGCTGGTCAGAGGAGCCCCGAGGCACTTGCATGGCAGAAACTGCTTATCGACAATGGATTTCACTCGCGCACCATTCCGAAGAAGTATGGTGGCTACGGAGCTGTGCCCGACATTATAAAGTCCAGAATAATTGCGGAAGAGTTTGGACGTGCCCAAATGAACACCGGCCTCGGCGGACAGGGAATATCGATGCTTACGCCAGTACTTCTTGAGATGGGTACCGAAGAGCAAAGGTTACAATTCATTAAACCCACCATCGAAGGTGAAATGATCTGGTGCCAGGGTTACTCGGAACCAGGTGCTGGCAGTGACCTTGCAAGCCTGACAACGAAAGCCGAGCTGGACGGCGATGAATGGGTTATCAATGGCCAGAAAATATGGACCAGTACGGCGCAGATCGCCCACTGGATATTTTGCCTGGTCAGAACCGAACCGGATGCACCAAAACACCAGGGTATTTCATTTCTGCTGTTCAAGATGGATACCCCCGGAATCGAAGTTAGACCGCTTGTAGATATGACGGGCAACGCCAACTTCAATGAGGTGTTCTTCACCGACGTACGTGTGCCCAAGAATCAGATAGTCGGCAAACGTGGACAAGGCTGGCTGGTCGCCAATGCCATTCTAGGGCATGAGCGAGGCTCTCTCGCTCCACCGGAGGCGGCCCAGTCACGACTTGAAGGTGTGATGCGGCTGATGCAATCAGAAACGATCGCCGGTGAGAAGCTAATCGATAATCCCGCCTATCGAGATCGTCTTATGAAACTTCAGGGCCGCGTCCTTGCCATGCGCTTTAATGATATGCGGCTCTTATCCGCCCGTATCAACAAAACGCAGGACGCTACGTTTGCAGGCATGATTGTGAAACTACTGGGCACAGAGCTGCGACATGAGATCGAAGGCCTGGCTATTGATGTTATGGGCGAGATTGGACTCTCCTTTGAGGACAACCCCTATCTTCGCGGCAATGGCTCCTGGCAATACCAATATATGTATTACCTTGGCCTCATTATCGGCGGCGGCACATCGCAGATTCAGAAGAACATTATCAGTGAACGGGGACTTGGCATGCCAAGAGAACCCAAAGTTGAAAAGAAGTAGGAGTCATAACCATGGAATTCGGACTATCACAAGAACAGATATTACTTCAGGACAGCGTCAATAAGTTCCTTAGCGATCAGGTACCCCTCAGCACCGTTCGCGAAGTCGCAGCAGGTGATTCTACGGATGCCGACGTCTGGCAAGGATTGGCAGAAATGGGCATTCCCGGACTCCTGATTCCGGAAGAACATGGCGGTGTCGGGCTGGGCATGCTGGATGCCGCAATCGTTGCAGAATCTCTCGGGTTTCATGTAACCCCGGGTCCGTTTATTTCAAGCGCTGTCATGGCGCCAGTTGCCTTGCTTGCTGCCGGCAAAGTAGATCTGTTAGCAGATATTGCCAGTGGCGGGCACCGGGTAGGCATCGCATTTGGCGAAGCCATCGGCGCACGAAACGATGCTGGCGTTAATATCGATGGCGAAACAATCTCAGGTAAATGTATCTTCGTTTTTGATGCAGTTGCAGACAGTTACCTCATCGCAACACCAGACAAGAAGCTCTACATGGTCTCCGCAAATGCCGAAGGACTTAAGCGCAGCTCACTGACCATCGTTGATAAGACCCGGTCATTCTGCGAACTTGTTTTAAACGATGTTGCATGTGAATTAATTTCAGACGACCCACAAGTGTATTCCAGCGCTCTCGATGCTGGGCGGGTCATGCAGGCTGCAGATACGCTAGGTGCCGCGCAGTGCATGGTTGATCAGGCGGTTACTTACGCCAAGCAGCGAGAACAGTTCAACAGAGTGATTGCATCCTTCCAGGCGGTCAAACACATGTGTGCAGAGATGGCTTCCAATCTTGAACCCTGCCGGTCGCTGGTCTGGTACGCAGGACATGCACTGGACGACGTTCCTGAAGAAGCCAGGCTGATCGCGTGTCACTCGAAGGCGCACTTGTCAGAAGTAGGCCAATTCGTCGCAAAGACTTCTACAGAAGTGCACGGTGGCATGGGCTTCACTGACCTTGTCGGCCTGCACTACTGGTTCAAGCGAATTGGCGCCAACAGACAATTACTGGGCGCACCGGAACTTGTCAGGGAAGAAGCAGCAAGAATACAGGGCCTGGCAGCCTGAACCTGCGATAGTAAAAACTACGATACAATAAGCGGCTACAGGACAACGCCTTCCTTTTTATGCTTACTGATTTCTTCGGTGCTCAGGCCAAGCGACGACAGGAACTAGCTTGATCCAGATGTAATTAGTCCTCAGAATTAGTCATCATGATCCAAATGAAGAATCTATCTTCGCTCATCCTGATTTCGAGCACTCTCCTCTTCGGATGTGCCCCCCCTGCAGAGCGCGAAAATATGGCGCTGCCCAACTACCATTTACTGTCGAGCTGTGAAAAGCCGGAAGATGATGCCTATGCCAATCTCATCGAGGAAAGCCTTTGCGGCACTATTTCCGTCTTCGAAGATAGAGATGATCGAACCGGCCGTAAAATTGATCTGAACATTATGTTATTGCCCGCAACGACATCAGCGGTGAAACCGGATCCCATATTCTTCCTCGCAGGTGGCCCTGGTCAGTCTGCTGTTGAGACGGGCCCTGCACTATTTACGGTGCTGCGAAAGCTTAGGAAGGAGCGGGATATTGTCCTGGTAGACCAGCGAGGCACGGGGCAATCCAGTTCACTTGCTTGCGAACTGGACATTCCTGTATTGGAGCAATTGAGTCTTAGCATCGAAGAAATAACAGTACTTCACACCGCACAACTAAAGAAATGTCTCACCGAGTTTGACGCCAACCCCGCCTTGTATACGACGCCCATTGCCATGGATGATCTCAACGAGGTCAGGGAAGTTCTGGGTTATGACAAGATTAATCTGCTCGGCATCTCATACGGCACTCGCGCCGGGCTTGTTTATTTGCGCCGTCATGAAGACACCGTCCGGAGCATCGTATTAGACGCAGTCGCGCCAACAACGATGGTCATTCCTAAGAATGTTGCAGTAGATGCCCAATCAGCATTCGAACAAATGTTGGCCGATTGCCAGTCTCAACCAGGATGCAAACAGGCATTTCCTGATCTGCATGCTCACTTCAGGGAGGTCGTTGAACGGCTGCAAACAGTCGCTGAAACGGTAACGATACGACATCCTCGCACCGGCGTCGCCATTAGGGGCACAGTTGACCCGCTGCTTATCAGCCGGCTGACACGTGGCGTACTCTACAGCAGGACACTCTCCCAACTACTTCCGCTGGTGATTGAAGAAGCCTACAAGGGCAACTATCAGCCTTTGTCCACACTCTCGTATTCCATGAGCGGCGAAGATAGCCAGTTAAGTACTGGCATGATGTTGTCGGTACTGTGCGCTGAAGACATGACGCTTCTTGATTCACCATACAACACAGAGGATTTCGACAACCCACTCTTCAACATGCTCTCCGGTGCCTGTGAATTCTGGCCAAGGGGCTCCATACCGGAAGACTACTTTAACGCAGTAAGCTCAATGGTCCCGGTACTGCTGACCTCAGGAATACTCGATCCTATTACACCACCGAAATATGCATGGGAAGCGGCAGCAACCCTTGGCAATTCGGAACATGTGATCGTGCCAGGTGTCGGACATGGTTCCGTGGTTGCAGGGTGTATGCCGGAAGTTGTCGCCACATTCTTCGATAATCCCAAGCCAAAGGAAATAAATGCGTCTTGCAGCGTTAACCTGCGCCGGCTGTTATTTTTCACCAGTTACGCAGGGGCTGTGACGAAACCTGATAATGCGGAACCAGCCAATGATTGAAGTCCGCTCTTTGTACAAATCATTCGGCGAAGTCAAGGCCGTCAAGAATGTCTCATTCCTGGCAGAAAACGGAAAAGTGACGGGCTTACTTGGGCCCAATGGTGCCGGTAAATCCACGACCTTGCGAATACTCTATGGTTTACTTGGCCAGGATTCAGGCGATGCGCTGATCGATGGTGTGGAGATCGGTTCTGATCGCATTTCCGCCCAGAAGAAAATTGGCGTGCTACCAGACAGCCATGGCTTATACATAAGGCTGACCGCCAGGGAACATATTCACTACTTTGGACGCTTGCACAATATCGACGAAAATAGTTTAGAAACCCGGTCAAACGAGCTTATTAAGCTGCTGGACATGACCTCAATTGCAGATAGACGTGTCGAAGGGTTTTCCCAAGGCGAGCGAATGAAGGTTTGTCTGGCAAGGTCACTCATCCATGATCCGCCCAATGTATTACTGGACGAACCCACCAATGGCCTGGACGTAATGACAACCCGAACCGTCAGGGAGATAATTTCAGAGCTGAAGAACCGGGATATTACCGTCCTCTTCTCTAGCCACCTTATGCATGAAGTCTCAAGATTGTGTGACCACATCGTCATCATCTCTGAAGGTTCCGTCGTCGCCAACGGCACGACAGATGAGATTCGTGACACCGCAGGTGAAGATAACCTTGAAGATGCATTTGTTAAGCTGGTCGAAAGGGTGGTGGATTAATGCATCCAATCACAGTTGTCCTTGGCAAGGAAATACGAGACGCCAGACGAGACAAACGTTCGGTATTGTCTGCCTTCCTTTTCCCCATCTTTGCGCCGGTTATGGTCTACTTTATGTTGACCGCGATCATCGAGCTCCGAACAGACGCGGAGAAAATCACCATACCAATTCAAGGCGGGGAACGGGCGCCGGTACTCATTCAGTGGCTGCAGGAAAAAGACGTTAAGGCCACGGAATTTACAGGGGATGCAAGGGCGGTCGTCAAAGACAAAGAGGAAAAGGTAGTACTCATCATTCCTGAAAACTATCAGCAACGATTGAGCGAGCTTCGTACGGTTCGAATTGAAGTCGTTAGTGATAGCTCCCGCACCGACGCACAGCCTGTTATCGCTCGGGTATATCAACTATTACGCGAATACAACGGTGAGATCGCGTCGCTGCGCCTTATCACAAGAGGTGTTTCTCCGGAAGTCATGCGCGTTATTGTGGGCGAGAATGTCGATGTCGCCAGCCAACAACAACGTACTGCCGCGGCGCTTAATTTCATTCCCTTATACATCATAATGGCTGCATTTGTTGCGGGAATGGGTATCGCCGTCGACAGCACCGCCGGCGAACGAGAGAGAAAGACCCTCGAACCCTTGCTCATCAACCCCATAGAGCGGCACTATATCGTAATAGGTAAGTGGATCGCCGCCAGCCTATTCTCTGCCCTCGGCATGGTCATGACCCTCATATTGTGCGTCATGGCCATGTTGCATGTGCCCCTGGATCAAATCGGCCTGCAATTCAGCGTATCGCCCGTTCAAGTCATGCTCATGATCATAGCAACCTTACCGCTGGCTTTGCTTGCGACCAGCATGCAATTGTTGCTCGGTATGTTTGCCAAGTCATTTAAAGATGCGCAATCATACATAGGCTTTCTCATCTTGCTACCTGTTGTGCCTTCCATGTACATGATGTTTAACCCGGTGGCAATGCAAGACTGGATGTTCGCCGTACCAATGCTGGGCCAGCATCTATTGTTGGTTGAGGTGCTTGGCGGTAAGTCCGTGCCATTGATAGCTTATTTTTATTCGGCACTTTCATGCCTGGTTCTTGGCATGGCTTTTGTGCTTATTACGGCAAGGCTGTTTAAGCGGGAATCAATTATCAACGGTTAGATCGGATCTAAGATTCTTGCAATGTCCGCATGTTCGCTCGAAATCTTGTCCATCACCTTGCATATTCATGCCTAAATGTACTTGCCTCTACGCAGCCAAACGATATGCTTGAGCATCATTCAATTAATGAATATCACGACCATGACTGACTATTCTCCACTTCCGGAATCAGATCGCTCGCCAAAACCAGCGACAAAAACTACCAAAACTGTTCAGCAATCATTCAAGGATAAACTGAACTTTAACGACCGGCAGAGTTTCCATGACGCAAAGCGAGGCTTTATTGCCTCTATCGACCCGATAACAATCACCCGGGAAGACAGCGGGCGAGCCGTCTTCGATATGTCGAAGATGGGTTTCCTCGATGGCGAAGCACCAGATACCGTCAATCCATCCCTCTGGCGGCAGGCGCAACTAAACGCCCAGCATCATGGCTTATATGAGGTAGTTGAAGGCATCTACCAAATTCGCTCATTTGATATCGCCAATATGACGCTGATTAAGGGTGAAACCGGGTGGATTATTATCGATCCGCTGACCTCATCTGAATCATCAAGGGCAGGCCTCAAGCTGGCTAATGAGCATCTGGGGGAGCGTCCGGTTATCGCGGTGATTCATACCCATAGTCATGCAGATCACTTTGCCGGTGTCCTGGGCGTGATTACAGCAGAGCAAGCTGAGTCAGGCGAAGTCGCTGTCATCGCACCCATAGACTTCGTCAACGAATCCATCTCCGAAAATGTGCTCGCTGGCAATGTCATGAACCGGCGAGCAACCTATATGTACGGAAACTTGCTCGCGCCTTCCGCCACCGGCTTTGTAACCGCCGGCCTCGGGGCAGCCGTATCAATGGGAACGACAGGATTCGTGGTTCCTAACGATATAGTTTCTGAGACTGGCGAAACCAGAACCATTGATGGTATCGAGATCGAATTCCAGATGACCATGGGCACCGAGGCGCCTGCAGAGATGGTCTTCTATTTCCCGCAATTCAAAGCATTGTGCATGTCTGAAATCACCTCTCATCATCTGCACAATGTCTATACGCCACGGGGCGCGCAGGTACGTGACGCACTAGCCTGGTCGGCACAAATAAACGAATCCATAGATCTCTTTGGCGAACGCCTGGAGATTGAATTCGCCTGCCACCACTGGCCCATTTGGGGGAGGGAAGCAGCCGTCGACTACCTGAAAAAACAGCGTGATTTATACAAATTCATCCATGACCAGACTTTGCGCCTCGCCAATTTTGGCTACACCAAAGACGAAATTGCCGAGCAAATCCATCTGCCTGATTCACTGGGGCAGAAATTCTACAACCGGGATTACTATGGCACCGTGCACCACAATGCACGAGCCGTATATGTAAAATACCTGGGCTTCTTCGACGGTAATCCGTCGCATTTGTATCCACTGCCTCCGGTAGAAGTGGCAAATCGTTATCTCGAATATATGGGCGGCGCAAATGCAATCGTTGAGAAGGCGCAAGTATCTTTCAACGAAGGAGACTATCGCTGGGTTGCTGAAGTCCTGAATCATATCGTCATGGCAGAACCGGATCATTTCCCGGCACGAAGCCTTTTGGCAGATACCCTCGAACAACTGGGATATCAATCCGAATCTGCACCCTGGCGTAATTTCTATCTCTGCGGCGCACTGGAGCTCAGAGAAGGATTACCCGGTGGTTCAGCGTTTGGCGCATCTGAAGGTATGGCGAGAGGCATTCCCCTGTTCAATCTCTTCCAGACGATGGCGGTAAGGCTTAACGGTGAACGAGCGGACGGTATTACCCTGCATATCAATATCAAATTCGGCGATCAGGAGCACACGCTGCTAACAATCGAGAATTCCGTGCTGCACGCCTTTATTGGTAAACAGCATGACTCTCCAAGTGCGACAATGTTCATCAATGAACTGGACTACAAGCGGCTGATGATGGGGCTTGCTGATGCCGGTGAACTCATGGAATCAGGTGCTCTGAAGGTTAAAGGAGACTTGGGCGCACTAGCGCAGCTATCCGGTCTGTTTGATCGATTTGAACGTCGCTTTCCCATCGTCACTCCCCGGAAACCTTGGAACTAGCCTTGTTAATCCAACCCTTTTCGAGGTTTAAGATAGTGACATTGAGCATGTACGGCCATGGTGTTGTCTGGTCGCACATCTATAAACTTCAGGGCTGATTCAATCAGAGCGACCACGAAGTCTGCAATGGAGAACAAAGATGAATAAATTCAACCAGCCTTTGTCTGGAAACGAAATGCCACGATTCGCAGGCATCGCTACTATATTTCGCCTGCCAACGTCCGAGACCAGCAAGGGAATCGACGTCGGCATCATCGGCGTGCCTCTGGACATTGGCACGAGCAACCGCAATGGCACTCGATATGGCCCCAGACAAATACGCTCAGAGTCTGTACTGGTAAGGCCATACAATATGGCCACAGGTGCAGCACCATTTGATTCATTTCAGGTAGCAGACTTAGGGGACGTTGCCTTAAATCCCTTCAACCTGAAGGCGAGCATTGAGATTATTCAATCTCACTACGAGCAAGCATTACAAGATCCGATTATACCCGTCTCTATGGGCGGCGATCATACGATTGCCTTGCCGATCCTGCGAGCCATTGCGAAGAAGCATGGACCCGTTGCGCTCATTCATGTGGATGCACACGCTGATGTGAATGACACCATGTTCGGCGAAGCGGTTACCCATGGGACAATCTTCCGGAGAGCCATAGAAGAGAATTTAGTAGTGCCGGAAAATATGTTTCAAATTGGGCTGCGGGCAAGTGGTTACGCTGCAGACGATTTTGATTGGGCGCGCAACAAAGGCGTCACCGTCATTCAGGCAGAGGAGTGCTGGTATAAGTCCCTTGCACCTCTTATGGATAGAATCAGAGTCACCATCGGCAGCGAACGACCTGTTTATTTAACCTTTGATATTGATGGGCTCGACCCTTCGGTAGCGCCGGGAACGGGCACACCAGAACCTGCTGGATTAATGACGTCCCAGGGGCTGGAAATCATCCGTGGTTGCTACGGTCTGAATCTGGTGGGTTGCGACCTCGTTGAAGTATCACCACCCTATGACACAAGCGGTAATACGGCCCTGCTAGCGGCAAACCTGTTATTTGAAATGTTATGCGTCCTGCCCGACTGTATCCGGCGCTAGGTTTGACTGAATTAAGCCAGGAGCCTGAAAGAAAGAGACACCTGGATTTCTGGCGCGGCTGGTTTGTAGCAGGCAGTGGCACAATCATACTTGCCCTGATGCTCGCCGCCGCAATACCTCTCTATATCTTTGCATCGGGCAAGCAAGCTTGATGACAACTTTCAATGAGTACAGCCCAATACAAAGCCTAGCTGTCAGGGCCGTGGAACAAGCGTTTGTCGATGATGAGCGATTGGACCGGGATTGGCACGCACTTAGATATCACAGTCGGCCCGAGCTAACAGCTGCACAATCTGAACATCAGAAATTCGTCGACATCTTGCGCAGGCATGGCGCGGATATCATCTCTTTGGACGGCAACGATGACCTGACGCTGGACAGCATTTATACCAGAGACGCACTAATAGTAACGCCCAGCGGCCTGGTTCTATGTAACATGGGCCGTAAGAGCCGCGGCAAAGAACCCATGCTCAACGCCAAACAGTTACAAGAAGCTGGCGTGCCTGTTCACGGACAGATCGAGGAACCAGGAACTGTTGAAGGTGGAGACTTTATCTGGCTCGACAATGTCAATGCCGCTATCGGCCTCGGCCCGCGAACGAACCAGCAGGGAATTGAACAGTTGCAAGCACTGCTTGGCAATCAGGTGAAGCTGCATATCGTCCCACTGCCTGCTCCAGAGCACCCAGAGGATGTATTTCATCTTATGAGCATGATCTCGCCTCTCGACAAAGATCTCGCACTGATTTATCGACCCCTGATGCCGGAATCATTTTGCGCCTTCCTGAGAAACCTCGGCGTCCAGTTGATTGATGTGCCAGAAGATGAATTCCTGTCAATGGGCTGCAATATTCTTGCAACCGGGCCGAGGCGCGTAGTGATGCTCGATCAACTACCACAAACTCGTTCCCGTCTGCAGGCTGTTGGCTGTGATGTCACTACCTATTGCGGCATCGAGATTAGCCGAAAGGGAGAAGGCGGGCCTACATGTCTTACGCGCCCCCTGATTCGCAGCAAGCAAGCTTGAATCATTCAAGAGACGTCTCTAACTGTAAAGGACTACAAAATACCAATGCCTAAGGTGTCAAAAACCCTTTGGAAAAATCCACAACCGGATACCTCATCAGCCCCTTAACCCGACTGTCTTGAAGGTATACATAAGAGCTTTCATGTGTTGGAATTATAGGAATATCGTTATAGAGTATTTCCTGCATCTTGCCAAAGGCATCCATTCGAATTTTAGGATTAGCTGATGAATTGGTTATGGCCATTAGTTCATCATAACGAGGATTCGCGTACCCAGCGTCGTTGTACGTGCCTTCAGAGATGAATATACCAGCAAAAAATACTGGGTCACGAAGCGCCCCACCACAAAAGCCTGCACGCGCTATATCGAATTCACCCTTACTCATTTTGTCGAGGGATTGCTTAAAGGTCTGCTTATCAACTTTAATGTCAAGGCCAAGCGCTGAGCCCAATTGCGCCTGAATAAACTCAGCTTCAATTTGTCGAGTCTCATTGGCAAGTATTACGAGCGATGGAATTTCATCAACACCCATCTCTGCTTTTGCTTCTTCAATAAGCATCCTCGCCCTTTTGATATCAAAATCAAGCGCAGTAGCAGGGTATTCCTTCTGAAAGCTTGCATTAACCCCTTTAATTCGTTTGGTAAATACCGTGTCAATTTTCCGCGTCCCGGGTAGACCAACGATAGTGTTTACATATCTGTCTCGATCAAATGCCAAGCGAATTGCCTGCCGTATTTTTAGATTGGAGGTGACTCGTCCAGGGCGAAGGTTCATCCACAACCAGGCAAGGCAGTTCGTCGGCGCCTTTTGAATTCGAAAGTTTGAATCCGCAGCATCGCTAAGGATTTCTTCGTTTAACTGTAAAGTCGCCAGCTCCTTGCTTTTGTATACATTAAGCAGAGAGCGCACATCGGAGGTGATGTAGCCAACGTCAATGGAGCTCAATCGGATGTCTTTTGCATTCCAGTAGCTATTGCTTTTACTTAGTTTAATTGAGGAATTATGCATCCAGTCTTCCAGCACAAAGGGGCCATTGGACAACATGTTTTCAGCTTCCGCACCAAATCGACCTGCCTGGGCTTCTACAAATTTTTGATTAAGAGGAAAATATGCAGTACCACTCAGTATCGTCAACAGATAAGGTACTGGCTGACTCAGCCTGACCAATAAGGTGAGATCATCAATCGCCTCCACACCAAGGGAAGCAGGCGGCAATTTTCCCGCCAAAATTTCCCCGGCATTTTCCAGCACATAAGCAAAGAAAGTAGAGCCCGCTGCCGCGGTCCTCGGGTCTACTAGCCGTCGCCAGGAGAACACAAAGTCATGAGCCGTTATGGGCGCACCATTCGCCCAGCGCGCGTCTTTGCGCAATTTAAAAATGGCTTGGTTAGCGCCTATCTCCCAGGACTCAGCTACGCCTGGGTAAATCTCTCCGCGTTTGCCAATTACCACCAGGCCCTCATTGGTTAAACCAAGAATAAAGCCGCTGGTTGTATCTTCCGAGAGAGTACTATCAAGATTTGGCGGCTCGACATACAAGCTGATGGTGATGCTGTCATCTTCAAGATTGACTCCAGCTGCATGCGCGGATGGCGCTATTGCCATCGAAACACCGAAAACAAATGTCGCTAGAACCAGCACAAGAACATGCGCGGTAGAGAAGGGAATATCAGTTCGTAATCTGAGCATAGCTGTTACCTGAATCACCGACAGCAGTTATCATACTTGATTCAGCCGCGACGCAAAGCGACATCGCCAACAGCAACCCGTTCGCAGGCGATGCCTATTCGGCGTGCGCCTTCCTCCAATTGTTCAATCGGGGTCCAGGGATAAGCGATCCTGATGTGCTCGCCGTTCTCGCCAGAGCGATCAACGAAAAAGTTTTTCCCCGGCGTCACAGCAACGCCCTCTTCCCAGGCAGTCCGCCATACATCATCTTCATTAAGATTGTTTAAGCCCACCCAGAGATAGAAGCCGCCACCAGGCCGGCTAAAGTAAAGGTGCTTACTGGCACGTTGCTCCAGGGCATCAGCAAGTATTGTCATTTTCTTATAGTATAAACCTCGAATGTACGCCGTATGTTTATCGAGTACGCCATCACTCATGTAATTCGAGACCATGCGCACCATTATCTGGTTTAAACCCATGGCGAACCGCATCTGCCCAAAGAGACTAACAAGTTCAGGTTCGCCATGAATCCAGCCAATCCGTAAACCCGTCGCCAGCGTTTTAGAGAATGTGCCAACCGTAAGGACGCCATGCCCGCCACTCATGCCCGACAATGTACCTGACAAAGCACCTGACAAAGTACCGAGCGGCTTATTACCGAAGTACAATTCTCCGTAGGCATCATCATCGAGAATCAGAATATTGTGGTCAGCCGCGAGCTGCAGC
Organism: Pseudomonadales bacterium; assembly: GCA_046582185.1. Taxonomy (GTDB): domain Bacteria; phylum Pseudomonadota; class Gammaproteobacteria; order Pseudomonadales; family Azotimanducaceae. Next base: position 60,700 of record JAYGEX010000010.1, read on the forward strand.
AAAGCCTGCCTTCGGCTTTCACTTAAAGTTGCACCCGTGGGGTTCTGAAAAGTTGAAATGGTATAGATGAACTTAATCCTCTTACCTTGAGATTTAAGATCATCAACGAGAGAACTCAACTCATCAATCAACATGCCGTCTTCATCCATTGGCACAGACGCAATCTCCGCCTGAACACCTCTGAAGTTCCTAAGCGTCCCCATATAAGTGGGCGACTCAGCGATAATGACATCGCCGGGATTAATCAAAGTACGGCAAATAAGGTCGATAGCCCCGGCAGAACCGTTAGTGAGCTGAAACCAGTCTTTATCAACAGCTATGCCACGATCCCGACTGTACCGCTCCGCCAATTGTGCCCGCAAGCGAGCATAACCCGCACCAAAACCATAAATAAAAGCTGCCTCACCGGGCCTGGTAATCGTTTCTGCTGTCGCGCTTAAGAATTCCTCTTTGGGCACGGTCTGGCTATCGGGAATGCCGATGGCTAATCGAATCAGTTCTCGCTTTGGGGTTATCCCGAGGGGAGGATCCCAATCACCCGTATCGTCCATTAACTGCAAAGTGACGTCGTTCACTACTTCGGACAAATCTCGGCCCGCCCATTTTTTTCTCAACTGGTTTCTCAGCTGGCTCTGGGTATTGTTCTTCTCACTCATAAGAAAAGTTTATCACGATGTGAATGCAACAATTCTGATGCCTGGGCTAGTGTTATGATTCACGCCATCTACATCGTCTAAAGCAGGAGTTACGGATGTCGTTATTACTGGGCGCCCATGTTGGTCAGCAAAATATGTCAATGGACGAGATGAGAGCGCTGTGGCGAAAACTCGACAAAGCCGGGCTTGACTGGATCTCCGCCTGGGATCATTTTTACGAAGCGCCACCAGCAGGTGGCACTGTAGATCACTTTGAAGCAATGGCGACCCTCGGTGCACTGGCAGCCGAAACATCGCATGCCCGATTGGGATGTCTGGTGTTTTACGTTGGCTATCGCAATCCTGCCAGCATTGCCAAAGCGGCCGCTACATTGGACCATATTTCCGGAGGCAGGTTCGAACTGGGCCTTGGTGCCGGTTGGCATGAACAGGAAGCAACTGCTTACGGTTATGATTTCCCTAGTGTTGGCACTCGCCTGGATATGCTAGATGAGGCGGCGACAATTATTCGCGGCATGCTCACCAATGAGCGAACCACCTTCAAGGGTAAACATTTTCAAGTGGACAACGCCTCTAACCTGCCCGCCCCTGTTCAGGACCGTTTACCCATATGGATCGGCGGCCTCGGTGAGAAGAAAACATTGCGGCTAGTCGCCAAACACGCCGATGGTTGGAACGCTGCCTACACCACAGTTGAACATTTCATCCACTTGAATAAAGTGCTCGATCAATGGTGTGAGAAGCAAGAGCGCGATCAATCAACGCTGAAGCGATCAATCAACCTCACATTCAATCTCGGGCTGACTGCCGCAGATGTTGAAAAAGAGCGGCAGGAACTACGTGCCGCATGGGGACCGGCAGCCAGCCGCATTGAAGGTGGCGCATTACTCTGCACGCCAACTGAAGCAGTCGAGCGCATCAAACAGTATGAAGCGGCAGGCGCCGACATGGTTAATGTCGCACTGCGAGCACCCTGGAATACCGAGGCCTTAGACGCTTACATTGAAGATGTGATGCCACAACTAAGATAGTGAATGCTTGCCTAATCAGCAATAACAGCAAGCATCTCACCGATATCGGTATACTTTATCCTCGGGCGATTGACCAATTCGCCTTTTGAAATTTCACTAAGGTCTAGCTTCTGCCAATCCAGATAGCTCACGATATTTACCTGTGTACGCTTAAACATCGACGCGGCAGCTATTGAATCCGGCGAAACAGGATTGATATGAATGCCTGCCGCCAGATCCTCCATCATGCAATGAACCGATTCCTGGGCACAGGTCTTGTTAGTTCCTATGACGCCGCTGGGCCCCCTCTTAATCCAACCGGCGGTATACAATCCCACAGCCTGCTCGCCACTTTCCAATTTCACGCGCCCCTGTTCATTATTAATTGTTCCCCATTTCGCATGAAACGGCACGTCCGCTAATGCGACACCCTTGTATCCCACGGAGCGAAATACCAGGCCGACAGGTATCTGCTCTTCATCATGGGTGGCTCTGGCGCGAATGGCACCTTCGTCCGTCTCCACCAGTTCATTCCTGACTATTTTAATGGCTGATACCCGTCCATCTTTACCGAGGATTTCAACTGGAGACACCTTAAACCTGAAGGTCAGTAACTGGCGTCTGCCCCTGGGAATCCGCTTCGCATATTCGCCGATTAAGGCAAGGTTCTTTTCTACATTCTTGTCTGGCTGGTTTTCCAGTTGACGAATACTCGCAGCATCTGCCATGGATTCATCTCTCGAGATATAGACATCAGCATCTATCAGCTCGCCCATCTCCTTTAATTCAGGCGGCGTAAATGCTGCCTGTGCCGGACCCCTTCTGCCCAGTAGATAGACATTCTTAACCTGACTATGGCGCAAAGCCTCTAGTGCGTGATCAGCAATATCAGTCTGGACTAACTCCCCATAGGAGCGGCAGAGAATACGGGCGACATCCATGGCAACATTGCCCACGCCAACGATGGCAACATTCTCCTGGCTAAGATCAAATTCCAGATGAGCATAATCCGGATGGCCGTTGTACCAGGCGACGAACTCAGTTGCTGAATGGCTACCAACAAGATCCTCACCTTGAATACCTAGATCCCGGTCTACAGATGCTCCGGTGGCGAACAGGATCTGATGGTAGTGGGTCTTTAAGTCCGCCAGCGTCAAATGTCTGCCGTATTCAATGTTGCCAAAAAAACGAAAATTGGGATTGTCGGCACTCTTCCCATAGGCTCGAACAACAGATTTGTCTTTTGGGTGATCTGGCGCTACACCTGCTCTAACCAGGCCAAAGGGCGTCGGCAAACGATCGATCATATCCATTTGCACATGCAGATCTTTCTGCTTTAACAAATGGCTGACGGTATAAAAACCAGCCGGGCCTGAGCCAACAATCGCGACTCGCAGCGGCTGCTCCTCAGTTCCAATATCTGCCATCAATTTGTCCTTCGAAACCCTGACATTCGAGATTAGCAGATTGAATAATTCAATGGTTAAAAATATCGACCCCATTCAGCTGAGCACTTGGATATTTGTATGCCGGGCATCCCGGAAAAAGGTCGATCAACGGTGCTGAATAACGCATAATCAAGGGCTGCCAAGGTAAAAATAATCTCCCCGCAAATGAACAGACATTAATCGGCACAATGACTGACCCTTCCATTAAAAAAACAGCCATTGAAAAAGCCGCCACCGCAAATACGGTTGCATCTACTGCTACATTGAGCACCAGTGAACAATGGTTGGCACGCTTTGGCATTCGACCCGAAGACAAATCTGTTACGGCCTTGCTCTTTAGCAACATGTTTTTGTCCGGCATCGCCATTGGCATGATCCGAGTGTGCGCCCTAACGCTCTTTCTAAAACACTACGGTTCAGAGCAGCTGGCACTCATCGCAATACTGATGGCCATGATTGGCATGCCAGCGACAATCATCATTGATCGATTTACCTATCGATTCAGCACTAACACTTACATCATGACCATATTGGGCACGATCCTGATCGGTCTTCTTGTATTTCGCGGGCTACTCGGCCTGACTGATAGCAGCATTTTAATTTTCACCCTGCCGCTTTTCTTTGAATTGGTTTATATGCTGTTTAGCCTGCAATTTATCACGCTACTAACAAGGCTGCTGAACGTCCGACAGGCGAAACGCCTCTCCGGTATCGCAAGGTCGGGCGAGTTTGTTGCGGAAACTGTTGGTGGATTCCTGATTGTTTTTTTGCTGGCCTTTCTCGAAATAAAGGACCTCCTTTTTGTGGCAATGTTAACCACTGCCATGGTCTTTGTAGTTGTTCGTTATACCACCAGTAAATTTAAAAATAATCTGTTAATCACTAACAAAGAGATGGTCGAAGGTGAAGTGACAGAAAGCCGCCTGTTTGGTCTGCTCAAAATTCCCTATGTGAAATTAATCGCCCTTGCATACACTATTTTTATGTTCGCCTATTTCTTTCTTGAAGTCGCATTCTACGATTACGCTTCCGTACAATATCCGGATGACCAATTGTTAGCAAAGTTCATCGCCGAATTCTTCGCCGCAACGGGGTTCCTGACGATGATTACAATGATCTTCCTGTTCGCGCCGTTCCTGCGAAAATTTGGCATCATCGCTGGCGTCATTGCCTTTCCCGTGGTCATATTTACCGGCTCCATGGCAGTCAGCGTTATGGAATTCTCGGGGTTTGGTATCTCTGCGGTATTCGCGGTCATCGTGGCAACCAATTGCGCCCGGTTCATTCTGCAATCGGCGATCTGGAAGCCATCTGTAGCGATTTTATTTCAGGTGCTGCCCAGCAAACAACGCACAACAGGGTCCGCGCTTATCGAAGGCGTTATTGACCCGCTGGCGGGGGGGCTCGCTGGTATCTGTCTGTTCTTCCTGATCGACACGCTTGGGCTGGTACCGAAGCAATTTCTCGTATTACTCAGCATACTGATGCTTGTCTGGCTCGTGCTCGCGGTATTTATTCGGCGCCTGTATCTCTCGAATCTTGTTGTCAGTATCCAAAAGCGAAAACTAGGCGAGCTTAGTATTACCGAATTAGACAATGCCAGTCTCGCCATCATCAAAGCAGGACTTTTAAGCCCTTACCCTGCAGAGATATTTTATTGCCTTGATATACTGGAAGAAATTGATCACCCGGAAATTACGGAACTATTAAAGACCGTTCTGTCCAACGATAGTCGCGACGTAAGATTAGACGTCCTTCGCCGGATAGCTGCAGCCGGCATTGAACCGCTGATTCCTTATATTCAAATGAGAATTGCTGAAGAGCAAGATGCCGAAGTTCGGGGCGAAGCAATCATTACTTATGCCGCACTGGGACCCGCTAATACCATTGAAGTTGCATCGCCGTTCCTTAACGACGCTGATCAAATGGTTCGAGGCGGGGCGCTTATCGCCATGCTCACGTTCCAGCCAACCAATGAAGAGGCAAACAATCACCTCCTTAAACTGGTTCGCTCTGAAGACCCCGTTGATCGCCTGTTCGCATCAGATGTCGTTGGCAAGATTGGCAGCGATCATTTTTCCGGCTACCTGGTAGAACTGCTGGAAGATAGCGAGACTTCCGTGGTTGAAAGGGCAATACAGGCAACAGGATTGATCGGCGACTCACGACTGATCAATATTCTGGTCTCTAAGCTTTCCATTCCCGCCCTGCTGCCAGCCGCTAGCACTTCTCTTAGATTATTCAAAGAGGCGGCTCTGTACGATCTTGACCTCGGCTTCACTTCCCCTCATGCGGACCGCAAAATAAAGCTGCACATTATCGATATAGTAAGGGAAATCGGCGGCGTCAAAGCAACAGAAGTATTGCTACGACACATTGATGTAGATCGACCGGAGGTGCGACACCGAATATTTCTTAGCCTCGCTAGTCTCCACTATCAGGCAGACCCGGACGATCAGTATATTTTCGTGAATAAACTTGATGAAGATGTACACAATATCACCTGGCTGCTAGCCGCCATGGAGGATCTACATGGCGTTGAAAAATATCATATCGTTCACCGGGCGCTGGGGCACGAGTTGGATGTAAAAAGAGATGGCATGCTCTTACTGATCTCCTTCCTGTTCCCCTCTATCGTTATGTTGGACACCAGAGCGAATATCGATTCCAACGTTGCTGAACTGCGAATCTTTGCTTTGGAAGTTCTCGACAACCTGCTTACCGGTGAAATAAAGCAGATTGTTTTACCCTTACTGGATGATCTGACAGTTGCCGAACGTCTGTCCATCCTTGCAGAAAAATTCCCACAACAGAGCATGACACCTGAGGATCGATTTAATGATGTTGTTGATACTCATTTCGACCATGCTTTTTTCTGGACCAGAAGTACACTGCTGTACCAGATCGGAATGGATCGCGAATTGAAACAAATTGATGTTGTGAGAGGTTCTCTCAAAGACAAGGAGGCCACTATCCGGGAGACAGGGCTCTGGGCACTAGCACAATTGAATCCAGCTGATACCCGACGGGTTCTACGAGCCCACAGTGACGACGACAACGCCAGCGTCGTCAGTATTGTTCAGGAATTGCTCTCCGCTTTACCAATACAGGAACCAACGTCATGACGCCCAGAAAACAATTCGCGGGCTGAAAACGTCTGCTTAAAGGTTTACCGACCCCGATTAAACTAAATTTCGATAGCAGGGGTTGAACTGTCATAATGGGAAGACGGCACACCCAATCGCAGCAATCGGTAGTTCGACATGTTATTGACAATCGAAAAAGTCCTCATTCTTAAATCGGTAGATATATTTTCCTCTGTCCCTGAAGCGCAACTCGTCGATCTCGCGACTATTGTCGATACGGTGGAATACCAGGCAGGCGATGTCATTATTCACAAGGGTGACCTTGGCTCATCCATGTATATCGTGGTCGATGGCAAGGCTCGAGTCTACGAGGGAGACCAGGAGCTAGGCATCCTCGGCCACAGGGGAGTATTCGGCCACCTTGCAGCACTTGACCCCGAGCCGCGAGCAGCATCCGTACAAGCCATCGAAGATTGCACACTGTTACGCCTGGAGGGCGAATCGCTTTATGAGCTGATGGCCGGCAGCAAAGAAGTCACTCGCGGCATCGTCAGGGTGCTCTGCGACTACGCAAGGCAGAACCTCGCGCGTACTCAAGTGTCAAACTGATCAATATCCTCCAAGAGTTTCGCCATGCGTCGCCCCTTACTGCTCGTCTCCATACTACTCGGCATTGCCATCGTGCTGATACTGGTAATCGCGCTCACACTTTCGAACCCTGAGGCATATCGAGACCAGATACTTGAACATGTGAGTACCAGTACCGGGTACCAGGTCGCTATTGATGGTGATGTTTCCTGGCGTTATTGGCCGCCGATTGCGCTGGACGTGAATAAAATCAGTATCAGCCTCCCCGGGCGTGAAACTCAGCTGCTCCACATTGCCAAGGCGTCAATTGACCTGGACCTTCTGCCGCTGCTCATGGGTAAGCAGACCATCGGCATCAAAGGACTCCTCATTGACGGCCTGACAATACAAGCCATCATAGATGAGGCAGGGCGGGACAACTGGACGCTTGATACCGGGCCAGACGCGGCCACATCCCAACCGGCGGGTCATTCAAAAGACAAGGATCAAAAGAAAGCAACAAGCGGCGAACGCCCATTGCAGATACATATCTCAAATATTGAGCTGTCTAATGTATCAATTGACTTTCACGACCAACAATCTAACAGCCATTACCTGCTCGCCATACCCTCGATGACGACGGGCGTGATCGCATATGATACGCCAGTCAACTTCCAATTGGCTTTTAAGGCCAATGACCTGGTAAGCGAATTCGCAGCATCCGGCACCATGAACGGTTCGTTAACAAGTAATGAATCCGGCAAGTCTATTTCCTTTGAGGACTTCCATATCGCCGCTGACATTGGCTCACCCGAACGCAAAATTTTGGACGCTTCAATCACTCTTGACGGTGAAATTAACCTTCATACAGACATCGCCAAAATTCATCAGGGAGAGCTTCGTTTTGGAGAATTCAAGCCATCTTTCGATATTACCATCAACAGATTTTCCGGGGGCTCCCCACAATTTAACGGAAATATACGCCTGCCCCCATTGAACCTGAAAAACCTGATGACGCAGTTCGGCATCATCCCGCCGGCTACAACAAGGCCAGAGGCGCTCAGTCATCTAAGCTTGGATACGCAATTCTCAGGGAACAGTAAAACAATCAGACTGACAAAAATCGATGGCAGTCTCGATCAAACCGCTTTTAGGGGATCGATGGGCATAAGCATGAGCAACCAGACATCAATCAGTTTTGACCTGGCCCTGGATGAAATTAATGTCAGCGATTACCTTGAACCAGCAGCCGGGAGCGCCGTTAATAAGCAAAGCCCAACAACAGCCAAGCGCTCAGTCAACAAACCAGACAACACTACCCAAGCGCCGCAGAAAATGACCGTCATTGCCGACAGTGAAATCATTCCCCTTACCCTTCTCAGAGAAACAAACATCGCAGGAAAGCTATCCATCGGTAAGATTGCTTATGACTCACACCTGATCTCCGACTACCACTTAAGTATCCAGAATCAGGATCAGCGCTTACAGGTGTTGATGGATGGCTCAGCATTTGAGGGCAATGCCAGTATCGATCTTAAATCCGAGTTCAGGAATTCGGCGTCAACAACCGCACTTGTTAACATCAACGACATGGATCTTGGTGCCTTGAGCGATCTGGAATCTATCAGCGGGCAACTCACACTGGCTTCAAGGCTGACCTTCAGAGGCTCAATGATGAGCGATCTGCTTGATACGCTCGACGGCACAAGTGAATTCACCGTCAACGATGGCATGCTTGATGTAAGGCCGATTAAAAGAGTCACCACGACTGTCGACGCCCTTCGCGGCAAGCAGTCGAGCATCTCCCAGTGGCCAGATCAGATGCCATTTAGTACCTTAAACGGGAGCCATCGCTTCAACAAGGGTATCGTTCAATACCAGCGCTTGCGCTTCAATCTCGAGAACATGTGGATTCAGGGCAGTGGTGGGATTGACTACTTCCCACAGCAGATTAACTACGATTTTTTTGCCACAATGACCGAATCGAGCGACGGCCCTTTTTCAGTACCCGAAGCCCTGACCGGCATTGAGTGGCCCATACACTGCAAAGGACCTCTAAGCGCATCCGCCAGCGACATATGCCGGGCTGACGTTAAGGCAATTCAACGCCTGGTCGCCGACATCGCCAAGCAGGAAATTAAATCCAGGGGCCAGAAGGAAATAGATAAAGTCCTCGAAGATAAAGTGCCAGAAGATCTTAAGAGCTTGCTCAAGGGTTTATTCAAATAATGAAACTGGCAGGCCTCTAGACAATGGAAGATTTCGCCGATCGTTTGTTAGACTGGTTCAAGGAAAATGGCAGGAAAAACCTGCCCTGGCAGCAGGAGTTGACACCTTATCGTGTCTGGGTTTCTGAAATTATGCTGCAACAGACCCAAGTAACCACTGTCATTCCTTACTTCAACAATTTCATGACCGCCTTCCCGAACCTTGCTGCCTTGGCAAACGCTAGTGAAGATCTGGTATTACACCAGTGGACAGGTCTCGGCTATTATGCCCGCGCCCGGAATCTGTTAAAGACGGCCAAAGAGCTTGTTCAACAATACAATGGGGAGTTACCGCTCTCCGTATCTGAGCTTGTTGCTCTACCCGGCATCGGCCGATCCACGGCGGGCGCTATTGTTGCCATTTGCGCAAACAAAAAAGCCACAATACTCGATGGCAATGTTAAACGTGTGCTGGCCAGATGCTTCGCCATTGAGGGCTGGCCAGGAAAAACAAGAGTGGCCGATTCACTCTGGATCGTTGCAGAACGATTAACACCAGACACAAATGTCGCAAACTATACGCAAGCTATCATGGATCTGGGCGCAACCTTATGTACGCGAACATCACCTGACTGCGGCCAATGTCCTTTTAATAAAGACTGCGCGGCGAATCTCAATGGGCAGATCGTGCTATATCCTGGCAAGAAACCGAAGAAGGTGCTGCCTATCCGTGAAACGACAATGGTGCTCATCGAAAACCCGGACAAGGAACTCCTATTATTGCAGCGACCCTCTAAGGGACTGTGGGGCGGTCTTTGGAGCTTTCCTGAAGGGAATGTCAGAGAGGTGCTTGAGCAAATGCTTCCCTTCAATACAGGCGATCAGATAGAAGAACAGCAAACCTTGCCAGTATTTAGGCATACATTTACGCACTTTCATTTGGATATCACGCCAGTTCACGTAAAATTAGCTTACATGCCAAGTACAATGGCTGAGGCAGGAAGTCTATGGTTCTCCGCTTCGTCGCCAGATAAAATCGGACTGACGAAGCCGGTGACCAGACTATTAGGTGAACTCAATTCAGGAATCAGGCAAGCTCCACCAATTGATTGAGCGACCAACTTTTAGCCTGAAGGTGCTTGCTGATAGTGATTGCTGTTATCTCGGCTTATTGAAATTATCCAGGAACAAACATGTCTCGCAACGTAATGTGCAAACTGCTGAACAAGGAACTACCCGGACTCGATGCCCCGCCTTTTCCAGGACCCAAAGGTATAGAGATCTTTGAGGACTATTCTGCAGAGGCGTGGCAGAGCTGGCAAACAATGCAAACTATGCTGATCAATGAAAAACATCTCAACATGATGGATAAAGCCGACCGGCAATATCTCAATGCGCAACGCGATAAATTTCTGGACGGCGAAGAAACCGACCATGCCGAAGGTTATGTAAGTCCGACAGATTCTTCCTGATGTTCAAACTCGGTTGCTTAAGCGCCAATCAAAACAGGCTACCTTACTTAATAACCTGGCTTTCAGGTAAGTCGAGCAACGCCAGTGTCGCGTGCTGCCTGGGAAACTGCCGCGGGTATACGTTCCAATAATCTCGGATCCATGGGTTTGGGAAGAATGTAATCAGGCCCAAAACTAAGCGAATCAACGTCGGGATAAGCCGCCAATATTTCTTTGGGAACTGGCTCTCTTGCAATATCACTGAGCGCCTTCACTGCTGCCATCTTCATTTCCTGATTGATCTCTGTGGCACGAACATCCAGCGCTCCCCTGAAAATAAACGGAAAACAAAGGACATTGTTTACCTGGTTAGGGAAATCGGAACGGCCTGTAGCCATAATGATATCACTACGAGCTTCCATCGCGACGGTAGGAAAAATTTCCGGATCAGGATTCGCCATCGCAAAAACAACGGGCTTCGCCGCCATGGTTTTTAATACCTCCGATGACAGCAAGTTAGCGCCGGAAACGCCAACAAATACATCTGCACCGTGCATGGCATCAGCCAGGGTCCTTGCATTTGTTTCCACCGCGAATGCTTGTTTATAAACAGTCAGATCTTCTCTGTTCGTTTGCACCACTCCTTTGGAGTCAACCATCAACACATGATCTCTTGGCAAGCCCAGATCAAACAGCAAACCCATACAAGCCATCGCAGCCGCACCAGCGCCAAGACAAACAACTCGAACATCTTTCAATTGCTTGCCTTGTATCTCCAGTGCATTGACCAATCCAGCCGCTGTAACAATTGCTGTGCCATGCTGATCGTCGTGAAAAACAGGAATATCCAGGATTTCCTTTAAACGCCTCTCAATCTCGAAACATGCCGGTGCAGCAATGTCTTCCAGATTAATGCCACCAAAGGTATCCCCAATCTGAGCGACCGTTTGAACGAATAGATCAATATCTTCAGTCTTGATCTGAATATCGAAGCTATCAATATTCGCAAATCGCTTGAACAGTAAACTTTTACCTTCCATAACAGGCTTACTCGCGAGCGCCCCGAGATTCCCGAGACCTAGAATCGCCGTGCCGTTGCTAATAACACCAACGAGATTTCCCTTTGATGTCAGGCTATAGGCTTCATCCGGGTTTGCCGCAATCACTCTCACAGGTTCTCCTACTCCAGGAGAGTATGCGAGGGAAAGATCCCTGGCCGTTTCTGCCGGCATTGTGATCTTCGTTTCGATCTTCCCCGGATGTGGGTGTCTGTGATAGTCCAGGGCATCCTGGCGTAATTGCTCGATGGTGTCTGTCATTCTGCTTCTCACTGGAGTTTACAAATGCATTTCAAAGGCATAATTTGGCGCGACCATATATATGGCGCCGATGAAGGAAGCGTATTGTAAACAGGTTGACGCAAACATGAAATACACCCTTTGTCTTGACTAGAATGCACTCCTTGGGTTTAATAGCCGCCTTTCTGCTAACGCACTTACTATGAACGATCTATATCGTAAATAAGTGCTATCAGTCGGAGGTTAATTTCAACCGAAACCCCCTCCTTTAAAGTGATAAGACAGAAATATGGCCGGATAGCTCAGTCGGTAGAGCAGAGGATTGAAAATCCTCGTGTCCTTGGTTCGATTCCGAGTCCGGCCACCAATTTCACCGCAGTTCCTGCGACTTCTATCGTTCCTCTGGATGTCAATTGGCATCCAAAATTGACCCACCCCTGAGGTCTACTTTTTGTGCTTTTGTTGGCTCTGTTTAAAACGATATGAGTCGTTCTTTGTTTCGATTATTGAGCAATGGTGGGTGATTCTATCCAGCAATGCCGTGGTCATTTTGGCATCCCCAAAAACACTCACC